>JBNLDC010000025.1:0-270612 GCA_050304135.1 Chitinispirillaceae bacterium
ACGTAGTATCGGCATTTCTTCCAGTCGCCTCACCCCATCACCCCGTCACTTCGACGGGCTCAGTGCATCGCCTTCGGACACCCCTCTTCCCCTCTCCATGCATGGAGAGGGGAAGAGGGGATGGGGGAGTTGGGGTGAGGCGATGTAAATAGACGGATATCGCGAAAAATGTTTATCGTACCGAAGTAGAATTATTTCCTAAAATGTTTTGCTACCTCGAAGCTCTGCTTCGGGGTAGTTCATTCCAGTGAGTTACAGGAATTTTCAGTATGTGCAAATTTTGCACATACTGCCGAGGATGGCAAAAAATATCAAATCAAATTCGTAACAATTCAGGTGCCTGATTGTCGATTCAACATACCGGTTTCATCCTAAATAATCCGATGGAACGAAGTGACGCCGGATAGGGGAACCTGTCTTCCCGGTGCCTAAAAAAGGCCCGGCCTAAGGGGGCTGGCCCACCATTAGGCCGGTGCAGGGGCGGAGCGTCCGTTCCTGAGTAAACTGAGTTTGGAGGAATGGAGCCTTCACACTCACCTTTCCACAAGATCCCTCCGGTTCCGTACCTGCTGAGCCACTTCCTCTCTCAGGGTAGGCTTTTTCACGGGTAATTGATTTCACTCACCAACCACCACTGCTTATATCTCGGTTACCTGCAGCAACTCTTTCACTATCTCACTGTATTCGCTACCCGCAATGCACTCTACATGTTCTTAATTCATTTCCGCTACAAAACCGGAAAAAATTTTTCCGGAATTTACCGCCGAAAATCTCCCGTCAACGGTAGTCCGATGTCTGCAGGAAGGGAAGCATAAACCGATGTTACGCCTGGAGGGAAGGGAGGGAGACTGCAAAAAATCATTAAAAAGAAGGATTTTTCATATAATAATTGCTGTTTTTATTGTATACTTGCAGCAAAATAATACCACGGCGCAAGCCGGTAAATCATTGTCAGGCAAAATTCATCCGGACGAAACAACGGGTGAGCACCGGATGCAATTCCTGTCGACACATATCTTGCAACTATACTTTCGGCATAAACGGTAATTACAAAAGAGAAACTGCAAACTTCGCAAACGGGGTAACAGACATGCTGGATTTTCCGTTGAAACTCATATGTGCCCTGCTCATGTCAATGAGTATCGTGTTTATTGTTATTGAACTGCGCTCACGGTTCGAAAAGAGTTTCCTGATATTCGGTATCACGAATATCCTGCTTTCCGTATTCTGTGCTATTGATATCTGGATACAGCCCGATGCACAGACCATCTACTGGACACGAATCCAGCATATTATTGCGGTGTTTTTTCCGGCGTTCGGTATCTGGTATATTTTTCTTCTGCTCCGACGAGAGCAGGCCAATAAAGTCAGACTTCTGTTTTTCATCGGCATGTGTTTCTCTCTGCTTTTCTCCACCGATCAGATGCTCATGCCGTCCGGGAAAGAAATAGTCGGCACGACCCTGTATAATTTTACGTTTGTTCCGTATATGTTATTCACTATTATTGCCGTGCCGGTATTTCTTATCCGGAACATTCCCCGTAGTGAAGATCAGGAAAAAAAAGTCCTTTTCTATCATCTCGCCGGTGTCATTTGTCTCTCATTCGGGGGGATTCTGGATATGATTAGTGTTATTATCGGGCGAAGTGTAGTGCCTCAGATAGCAAGTTTTTCCACTATGGGGTTACTGGTGTTCGGTATTGTCGTTACCTATGTGTTTACTGACCGGTTGACCTCAATTATACGGGATAGAGAAAACACTTTCGGGAAGTTGCAGGCGGCATATAAAGAAATGGAAGAGGTTCAATCTCTGAAGGAACTGGGACAATCAACCGCCATCATCAATCATGAGATAAAAAACTATGCCTATATAATAAGCGGTTATGCACAGTATCTCAACGAACATCTGGATCTGAACGAAAAAAACGGAAAAATGGTGTCAACCATAATCGAAACCGCAACGAAAATGGCGGATTTCAGTAAGGAAATCCTCAATTTCTCGAAAGCGAAGATAGTGAGCGACAAGCAGCCGCTTGCCATTTTCCCGTTGATTGAACAATGCCTGTTTACACATTTCCCGGATCGGCGGGAGGACATTGTCCTGCAGAATGTCGATCCCGAACTCTCCATCCATGGTGACTGGAACAAACTCGAACACGTTTTTGTCAATTTGATCAAAAATGCCTTTGAAGCGGATGCAACCACTGTTTCAATAAAGGCGCTTCGTCGCGATACGGTACTGCTGCTGGTTATCGAAGATAACGGAGACGGATGTACGGACGAACAGCTGGGGATGATCTTCAAATCATTCTACACCACCAAAAAGGGGCAGGGGGGAACCGGGTTGGGAATGTGCATCGTCCGTTCCATTATCGAAAGTCATGGCGGGTGCATCAGTGCCTATTCCAAAAATGTTCTCGACAACGGATCTCACGGACTTATCCTGAATGTTTCCTTTCCGATCTATGCTGAAGTAAGGAATCCGCAACCTGATAAAACCGATGTCAGAGATCCGATTATCCTGATCAAGGAGGGTGTTGAAAACCTTGCTCATATTATTCGTGTATTCCAGAATGTAATGGTTACTCCCTACATCGTTCAACGGGCCGATGAAATTGACGGAAAAAAATTACCGGGACCCAATCCGGCGATCTACGCATCCATGGAAAGTATCGAAGTGTTGAAGAAAAGATGTGTGGAGCAGAAAAATATCCATACATTGGTCAACGGCGTCAGGGATGCAGTGTTTGTTGCCCATGAAATGAAAAAAGAAACCATACGAACATTTTCGGAGAACTATGTTCTGGAGCACCTATAGGTGATTATGGTTTAAAGGTCAGAAAAAGGACAATATAATCAATCCAGCACCGCAGATAATGCCCTCCGAGTCGATCAAGGGTTCGATGAGATTTTTTGGTACGCGTAGGGTATGTGAATAGATAGGAAGTGCCATCATTGTCGTCCATAGCATAGTACCAATAAAAAATGTGCAGGCGGGGCGTCCTATCTGTCCGGATGCTCCTGCAATACAAACAGAAACACTCATCATCAGTCCGAAACACAGCAGATATATTCCTGTATATCGTTTTCCGAACCTTGTCGCAACTGTGGTTATACCCGCATGTCGGTCTCCGGCAATATCCCGTACATCGCAAGATGTGGTGTTTATCAAGGAACTGCTGAAAAAGGCCAGTAAGACAACAGTCAGATCAGAAGGAGATGGTATGTTTGAAAGACCCGCCCGGCTTGCGGCTAGTGTAAAAGGAGTGATACTCCATAGCAGGCTAACTGAAATATTTTTAACGAATGGTATGTTTTTCAACCTGATAAATTGTATTGAATGGGATTTTCGATGTGGAATTAAATTCACTGAATAAAGTATGCCTGCGGCAATGAGTACAATATGAAAAAAGTATAACCTGTCTGTTGACGCGAGCAATAGAAGTGAAACAGCAAGAAAGCTGATCGGGAGGAGGATTAGTGTTGAATGCGTCTGAAAATATATTCTTCGTTCCGGATAGTTAAAACCGTCCTCGGAATCAGTAAATTTATTTAGAGAAATAACGCCGAATGTAATAAATATGGAGGTGACAATAAGAACAGGATCCGGTGATGTTTTAAAAAAGAGCAATGCTCCCGCCATCTGCAGTCCCGCAGCTGTCGCCAGCCAGGCGACCGGTCCGAGCATTTTCAATATTGATTTCATAGGTCCGTCCCCTCATCAGGTACCGACGGTAATCTCCATTATACAGATGTTTACCGATACCCTAATCATGGTATACAGCATCCGTACACGGGATTACGCTTCAGAAAACAGTGCTTCGTGGGTGTGCTGATTTCTATTCCTGAGGCGCATTGGAACCCGGTATACTTCCGTTTAATAAACTCTGCATGTCTCCCCACCTGCAGAGTTCCGTTGCGCATCTCAATAACTACTCGTCTGACTTTTAGTCCGGTTTCCCGGTTACCTTTTTCCGTTCTCTGAGGAACGGAAAGGAAAAAGAATCTCTTTCCGAACCCGATACAATTGAAGCTGATTGATATGCCCCGGATATAATGGTCGTCATTTCATGCGTAGGCATGATAATCAACGGCCGGTGCACCGAAAAGAAGTGATGTAGTGAGATGAACGGTAGAATTGCGCGCTGTGCCGGTTGGATACTTCGTTCTACCGATGCGGAATTAACGATTCATGTCGATTCCGGTAGGGTGTACCAAGAATATATTCTATTGAAAGGTACGATGATAGTTTTTTTTTTCGGAAATAGTGCATTCCAGGTATCGGACTGCCTATGTGTCGAAATTGCACTGTTTTTAAGGAATCGGTAGGGTGATGTAACCGTATTTTTACCTACTGATAGATTTTATTTTCCGGTTTAAAAGGGGTTAACCTTGAAAACGCTTGACATGTGAGCCGTATTCCGCATGAAATTTCCTTCTTTTAGTGATGTAGGGGTACTATTTGTCAAAAAAACAGGTATTTTCCGGTGAAAAATGAAAGAATCGGGGTGACTACTCAGGAACCTGAAACCGCAATTCCGCTCATCCTGTCCCCCTCCGCAGTTCTGTTACGAAGGACAGGAGCCAGTCGAAGGGTGAGCGGCGTGGCAAAAGCTCATATTTCGACGAGCTCAACATGAACGACCCTGTAAACATTGATCGAAAGTACCTGGGTAGTTGCGAATCGGGAATAGCTGTCGCGGGAGGGGGGGGGGCTTAAAACTGTGGTTTGTGGAAACTTTCAGCTTGCCGGTGCGGAAAAAAACGGAGTGCCGTTAACCGTGATCAGCCTGTAAATTCCTTTTTCTCGATTTTTCTCAGCAACCGGTCAACCCGTTTCTTCTGTGCGGCGGCACAGCAGGCGTCCATACATTTACACGTTTCACCGTCATCTCATCCCTGTTGTTGTCCGGTCTCCAGGACAGGTTCACCGATTTCGATGTACATCTTAAAAACAGATAGGTATATTATCAGGTAGATTGTCGACGCAGGTAACGTCGACACCCCGTATAATTGCTCGGTAAATCCGCGTCCTGTTAAAATCTTAAAACCATTCGGGAGGATCGAATGAAAAACAGGCTGCTGCATTGTGTATATGTCATAATCGTTGCAATGCTCATTGCTTTGCCTGTGTATGGTGCGTGGGACGAAATCAACGGACCCACCGATTTCATTTACTCCCTTGCGGTTGTCGACGGCACACTATTTGCCGGATCGATGAACAACTTTCTTTATCGCACGACCAATAACGGCGGCAACTGGACCACGGTCAATACCGACTCCTGGTATACCGGAATCCAATCCCTTGCAGTAATTGATAGCCAGCTGTTTGCCGTAAAATCATCGGTAATTTATTCATCATCCGACAAAGGTGAACACTGGTCGCCGTTCGGCTCCGGACTCGACGATATACCGGTTTATTCACTGGCGGTAAATGGGAGCAGTCTCTTCGCTAGAACGGGGAGCGGCATTTTCCACTACGCCAGCGACGGGGATACCTGGATAAAACTCTCTAACGGGTTAACCGACATTAATATCAACTCATTCGCCGCAATCGGGGACATCCTTTTGGTGGGCACCGTAAGAAAGGGTGTTTTTCGGTCCGCCGACAACGGAACGAGCTGGACGACCGATAGTAGTTCCGACATCGGTAAACTGAGTGTCATCTCATTCGGAGCAGGTGGTACCACCCTCTTTGCAGGCACCGAATACAAGGGCATCTTCCGATCAGTTGACAATGGGGTTACATGGAATGCCGCTGCTACCGGGGTCGGTCAAACCTCCTCCGTTTTCTCTTTTCTTGATAATGGCACTACCATTTTTGCGGGAACCGACAGCTGCATCCTGAAATCTACAGACAATGGAGACACGTGGACTGCGGCAAATCCTGACGATCCGGTCAGGAACGTGTACGCTTTCCTCCACGTCGGCAGTAACATATTTGCCGGTTCCGTTTCCAATGGTGTTTTACTCTCGACCAACAACGGTGTTACCTGGACTTCAGCCACATCCGGTCTTCATCACAGTGGGGTGCAGTCGCTTCTTTCCATTGAAGGCAACGTTTTCGCGTCGCTGGAATCGGGAGTTTTTCGGTCTACCGACAACGGCATCAGCTGGGAGAGTGTCGATTCGGGCCTCACGTCCTCTGTACAAACCCTGTTTTCCGGCAACGGCACGGCCTATGCCGGAAATGACAGCGGTGATATCTTTTTTTTCGACAACAACAGCCGAATCTGGACTCCACTTATTTCCGGCCCCCCGGACTGCAGCTTTGACTATTTTGCGGTAAACGGTGAAACCTTTTTTGCCGTATCGGGCTGCTTCGGTATTTTCCGCACCGACATCGGTGGCACCGGCTGGACAGCAATCAATACCGGACTGCCGAAGGAAGGAATTTTTTCGTTTGCAGTAAGCGGCAATACGGTTTTTGCCGGTACGTTCACGCAGGGTGTTTTTCGTTCTATTGATAGCGAATCGAAATGGACTGCTGCAAATAACGGGTTGAATACCGAGCGTATCCTGTCTCTTGCCGCCAACAACGGAATCGTGTATGCCGGAACCCTCAACAACGGCGTCTACCACTCCACCAACAGCGGAGCAGACTGGGCACCGATAAATTCGGGCATTGAAAACAACCTCATTGATCTTTTCGCATTTCACGACAACACTATCTTTGCAGCAGGGGAAAACATTTATATGTCACCCGATAGCGGGAAAACATGGGAAAATGTCGATTCCGGTTTTACCGAAGACGGTATCCTTTCTCTCGCTGCAAACGGGCAGTATATCTTTGCAGGAACTGAAAGTGCTCTCTTTCGCCGACCACTTTCGGAGATGGTGCCGGTACATACCCGGGCATTACTGCAAAAAAATAACAATAATTCTGATTTCACTTTCCACATCCGTGGAAATCATGCTGTCATCACCTTCACGCTTTCCCGCCTCGACAAGGTTTCGATAATGGTGTTCACGGTGTCGGGCCGTGAGGTAGCTTCATTCACAACCCCACTGCTGAGCGCCGAAGCTCATAGTACCGTATGGGATACACGAGGTGTTACCCCTGGATATTATTCAGTTCGGATGAAAACCGGCGACGCGTGCAAAACGAGACTTGTTTCGGTTTATTGACAACTCCAGTTTTCTTTTCGGTTTCATCGACCTCGGAATCCGGAACTACCGGTCAGGACAAAAAAAGAAGTCTCCACTGACGGGTACGAAGAACGCTGGTATTCTTTGAATACTGAAGTAGCTGACTGACTAACAGGTAATTTCCTTTTTCCGGTTCAAAAAAAGACTAACTTTGAAATAGGTTGACATGTGAGCCGTATTCCGGATGAAATTTCCTTCCTTTGGGCGATGCAGGGACACCATTTGTTGATAAAACAGGTGTTTTCCGGTTAAAAATGAAAGAATAGGGGTGACTACTCAGAAACCTGAAACCGCAATTCCGCTCATCCTGAGCAGCCAGTCGAAGGGTGAGCGGAGTGGTAAAAGCTCATATCTCGACGAGCTCAACATGAGCGCCCCTGTAAACATTGATCGAAAGTACCTGGGTAGTTACGAATCGGGAATAGCTGTCGCGGGAGGGGGGGGCTTAAAACTGTGGGTTGTGGAAACTTTCAGCTTGCCGGTGCGGAAAAAAACGGAATGCCGTTAACCGTGATCAGCCTGTAAATTCCTTTTTCTCGATTTTTCTCAGCAACCGGTCAACCCGTTTCTTTTGTGCGGCGGTAAGTACGCCATAGCGTTTCCGGAGCACGGCTGCAAAGGCTTCACTGGTGTGCGGGGTGATACATACAAATATCCGTTCCGCATGTTGGCCTACCTCTTTCGGTCGGCAGCTTTCGAGATGATGGAACAGTAGCGGCAGCAGCTTTTTTTCGCAGGCTGGTTTGGATCTTACCAGACCGGCAAAAACAGAAATACTGCTGTCGACAGTAATGACACTGCCTTTTTCGTAGGCGTTCAGAATACGGTCAATGTTACGGTAAACCGCATCGGGGTTGACCGGGGCGATAGTAGCGAGCGCGGTCATCGCTCCCCATACCAGACGATTGTTCCGGGAACCGAGCAGCGCCGCGAAACGGTCGACATACTCCGCTATCAGCGTGGGTTTTCGGTAACCGATTTCATAGAGCACCTTGATACAGTCGTTCACGACAGCGGTTTTCGGGTGGTGCAATCCTTCGACTATTTCCCGTATGTCGCTCCGGCCGGCGGATGCGACCAGCTCATCCGCCAGAGTGACATTCGGCTGTTCGTCATTTCTTCCGAGGGCGCTTGCCAGTTTATCGAGCATACTGCAGTATCCATCCGCAGGATCAGGATTGAGTGATACGTCGGGCATCAAGTAAAATAGTGTAAGGCTTGTCCGGGTGCAAACGAGCCGGATTGTCTCCGGTTGAATAGATATTTGAACTGTTTTCAGCGAAATCCGCTAAGGTATATAACGGTCGATTCGACAGATTAGAATGTTACGACTTTGTCTGCCCATTCGACCATATTGACACAATCGATCATAGTTGAAGTGGGACACATGTCGCTTCCCTCCATCTGACGTGATTTCAGGCACGTTCCGCAGGCCAGAATCTCACCTCCACCATTGACAAATGCTTTTAGTTGCCCGGCAACATCGAACCTGTTGTGTGACAAATTCTCACATTCGACTGCTTCGCCCATAAGGAATACCTTCACTTCGTGTTCATTTGCCTTCGCTGTTGCAGCGAATCTCAGTGCATTCCAGGCTTTTTCGAATTCTTTTGTTTCGAGAATGATTCCGATTTTCATACTGGTTTGTTCCTTCTGTACTTAGTGTTGTTACGTTGCGATAAAAATAACCTGCGGGCAGGCTTGAAACTTACTTTCTATTTAATAGTTCTTCATCTTTCGCAATAACGTTGGATCGTCTTGCATACACTTCCGGTTACATTTTACTGAGAAGGAACGTTTGCTGCAAGATGCCGCAGTATACGATCCGCAGTGTCGTGACCGTAATGCGAACATGTCGGGAACCCGAAAGCCGCCGTAATCCGGCACTCCGGATAGGTTGCGAAAGAACTGTTACGTTCATTGCTGCCGGATTTCCTGATGACAGGTGATACGTTTGTTTCGTGATGAAGTACTTACGCTCTCTTGTTCAGAAAGCTCACGATCATTGCCGCTTTCTTTCTGCCGTCGGCACAGATTTCCACCAGCGACCCGTTTTCATCCAGATGCCCTGCGGTAAAGAGACCTTCCGAGGCAAGATCACCATTCGTAAGCGCGGTGATGCCGAGATCGGGATCTTTCGTATGAAACGGCTGCAGAAGCTCATCTGAAAGAGCGGTACCCAGGTAAACGAAAAGACCGTTACAATCAATCCGTATTGCTTTATCTTCAGTACTTGATTGCAGTTCCACCATGGAAAGTACCGGAGAACCTTCAAGTCGCTTCAGATGCCATCCGAAAAGTTTGCGTACGGATTTACCACGCGAACCGGCAGGCTCCTCTCCGATGAATGCTGCTGAAGGAATGACGTGGTAGACGGTGCCGGCTGATTGTGCCAGCAGGGAGACCGCATCATTCGCTCCGGGACCGTCACCGTAAACCATCACCGGTTTGTTTCTGAAAAACGAACCGTCACATTCTGCGCAGTACGAAACACCTTTTCCCCGGTAATTGTTTTCTTCAGGCAGACCGGTGGTGATTTCATGCTGTCCGGCGGCAACGAGCACACTGCGTGAAGTAAGCGTTCCCCGGTTATCGGTTACGAGGGAAAATTCAGTATCTTCATGCCTGAGAGCAACCGCGCGGGTACCGCTTAAAAGTTTCGCTCCGGCACTTTCCGCTCGTGCGGTAAGCTGTGCTGCAAATGCATAACCACTGGTCTCATCAATACCGGGGTAGTCGGTGATCCGCATGACCTTGATGAGATGACCCCCGGTAACCGACTGTTCAATCACCGCACAACGGTACCCTTTGTCCGCCAGATGTGTCGCGGCGGTGAGCCCCGCCGGACCACCACCGACAACAATGCAATCATACACCTGTTCCGGTATTTTCATGACTGCCTCCCGTGTTGATCACTCAGCGGGAAATTCCCGCTTGAGAATTGATTCGATCTGGGTTTTGTTCTGAATACCGCTTGTGGCTTCAACCACTTTTCCGTTTTTAAAGTAGACGGTGAAAGGAAGACCCATGAAGGAAGCGGTTTCCGGGAGATCGCGGATGAATGTTCCTTCCGGAGAGTCGAACGCCAGATCGCGAAAAGCAACCTGCGGATACTCCTTTTCGAGCTGTTCCATTGCCGCGTAGACAGGAACGCACATCGGTCCCATCCGGCCGCAGCAGATCATTACGTTATCGGTTTCGCTTACGAAGGATTCTGCTTCCTTCGCGTTGGTCAGGTGTTTGAGATTCGTCGGTAACATGGTCAGGCTCCTTGAGTAAACTGGTGGTGTTCAGATTGCATCGGCTTCAACGTATTTGGCGAGAATTTCGGAATCGGGAATCAGCAGGTAATCGCTGCCTTCGTGGGAAATCTGCGTTCCCGCATACTGCTTGTAAATAACCCGATCTCCCGGAACGATCTGGTCGGTCGCCTCGGGTGATACGGCGACCACCGTACCGCTTTGCGGTTTTTCACGGGCGGAATCGGGGATGATGATGCCCCCGGCGGTTTTTTGTTCACCCTGCTCCCGCAGATCGATCAATATGTAACTTGCAACCGGTTGAATCTTTATCATACAAACTCCTGTTGAAATGGTTTATTGTGATTGTTGTTACCCCCGGCGTATGCCGAGCAGTTCATTGAGCCGTGCCATATCGGCGCCCACAACCAGTGTTCCATTGATATCTGTCTGTGGTACGCCGGTACTGCCGCTACGCCGGGTGAGCTCTTCCGCCGCATGGACGTCACGACTCACGTCGACGTCCCTGAAACGGATACGGTGCTTCCGCAGATATGACTTCACCGTGGTGCAGTGCGGGCAGGTAGGGGTGGAATAAACCGTTACCCGCAGCGGCGGAGCTTCGGTACCGTCGGAACGCCGTGCCGGTGCTCCGGCGAGCAGCGCTTCGTAAACAGCCTTGCTCTGTTTTCCTTCAAGTCGTTTTACAACGGTACCCTTCCTGAGCAGCAGCAGGGTGGGAACACTGGTGACACCGTAACTGCCGTGCAGTTCCTTCGTCTTCCCGACATCCACTGTACCAAGAGGTGCGGCAGCAGTTTCGTCAATGATCTCCCGAAGTGTATCTCTTGCGTCGCGGCTGAGCAGCGATGTTGCGGAGTAGAACAGTAACAGCCCGCTGCCGCGGTGATCCCGCTTGAATTGTTTCAGTTTCTCAGTATTGTTGATTTCCACCATTTTCCTGGTCATGGTCTTATAGCTCCATTTTTATAGAAAACAATTGTTGATGTTTCAATTACTCCCGCAGCGCAAGCCACCGCTCCGCTTCGAGCGCCGCCATGCAGCCGCTTCCCGCCGCTGCAACTGCCTGTCGGTACACCGGGTCACGCACGTCACCCGCGGCGAATACGCCCTCAACGGAAGTGGTACTGCGCCCGGGTGGTACCACCAGGTAGCCTTCCGAATCTGTGTCCAGCTGCCCGTCAAGAAATCCGGTGTTCGGAATATGGCCGATAGCCTCGAATGCCCCTGCAACCTGAAGTTCGGAAATACTCCCGTCAGTCGTATCTTTGAGTTTAAGGCCGCTGAGCATGGTATCACCAAGAAATTCATCAACCGTTTTGTTCCAGAGCAGTTCAATCTTCGGGTTGTTTTCGGCACGTTTGCTCATAATATTGCTCGCACGCAACTGATCGCGTCGGTGGATCAGGTATACCTTGCCGGCGAATTTGGTGAGATGGTCCGCTTCCTCAACCGCGCTGTCGCCACCGCCGATTACCGCAAGCGGCTGGTTTCTGAATATGGGGAGTGCTCCGTCACATACGGCACAGGCGGAAATGCCGCGCCCCCAGAGCCGTTGTTCCGATTCAAGAGGAAGCCGGCGGGCGGTTGCACCTGTTGCAATTATCAGTGATTGCGTCTGAAATGTGGAGCCACCTTCGGTGGTAAGTGTAAACGGGGGGTTACTCAGATCCACCGAAGCAACATCATCCATCTCAAAAGCGGCGCCGGCATTCTGTGCCTGCTGTTTCATGTTGGCCATAAGCTGTTGACCGTCGATGCCGTCGGGGAATCCGGGGAAATTCTCAACAACCCCGGTAATCATGAGCTGTCCGCCCGGCATACCACCGCTCTGAAATCCTTCTATCACAAGGGGACTGAGGTTGGCCCGGGCGGCGTAAATTGCTGCGGTCAATCCCGCCGGGCCTGATCCGATAATGATTACCTCTCTGCTGTCAGCCATGGTAGTTCCTCCTCTGTTACACTTCCCTATCGGTTGAATACAATGAATGGTTATTGCAAAGCGGATGCCAGGCCATTCATTCCGCAAATGCTCTTTTTTTTTCGTTCTCTTGAGAAATGGGTTGAATTCAGGGGTGGTAAGTAGTTAACTTGTTAACTAACCAGGTTAATATAAAGTTAAATTGGTTAATTTTTCACCTTGTCAGGGAACCCGACAATGCAATTTGATGAAAATCTTCGCGAAGTGTTTGATTATCTACCGTGCGGTGTGTTGATACTCGATGATAACCGGGAAATTGTTTTTGCGAATGCACGGCTCCAGAATCTGTTGGGGATGCCTGCGGAGGGAATGATCGGCAACAACATGTGTTCCGTGGGGCTCGGATCCGATGAGAACAACCAGCTGCTTTCGGGTAAGGAGTGGTGGGACTGGGCCGAGGATGCCGTCATTCACCTGCGTACCATCATCCGCGATGCCCAGGGGGCGGCGGTACCGGTTTTTATTAACGGGAAGCGGCGTCGTGACCGCAACGGCAGGTATTACCTCTACCTCTGTATACTGGATATCTCTCACCTTGAAGAGTGGTCGGTGGGCACCGTGCAGGAGCAGGCACATCGTGAGGGGTATTATAAACTGATAGGGAAAAGTGCTCCGATGCAGGAACTTTATAACCTTCTGGAGATGGCCGGAGGTACCGGGGTCAATGTGCTGATTCTGGGAGAGAGCGGTACCGGCAAGGAGCTTGCCGCATCGGCGATTCACTACGGTTCCTCCCGATCCGACCGTCCGTTTGTGCGGGTAAACTGTGCCTCGCTTGCGGAAACCCTGCTCGAGAGCGAACTGTTCGGCCATGTCAAGGGAGCGTTCACCGGAGCCTACAAAGACCGTGTGGGAACCTTTGAAGCGGCACATGAGGGGACCATTCTGCTCGATGAGATCGGGGAGATCAGTCCGGCGGTGCAGGTGCGGCTGCTGCGGGTGCTGCAGGAGAGGGTGATCGTGCGGGTTGGCGACAACCGGGAAATTCCCGTTGATGTGCGTATCATCGCCTCCACCAACAAGAATCTCCGTGAAATGGTACAGGAGGGGAAATTTCGCGAAGATCTCTTTTACCGGCTAAACGTGTTCGCCATTCATCTGCCGTCGCTTAATGAACGTAAGTCGGATGTTCCGCTGCTCTGTTCGCATTTCATCCGGAAGTTCAGGGAGGAGACGGGAAAGAATATTCTGTCGGTAAGCGCCGATGCGATGCGGCTGTTCATGAATTACTGCTGGCCGGGAAATGTCCGGGAGCTTGAAAACTCGATCGAACACGCATTTGTCGTCTGTCGGACCGGGGAAATTCTGGTAAGTGATCTTCCCTATGAGCTTCGTGTGACCGCGGTGCGGGAGGGTATCTGCGGCAAAAAGACTGCCGACATACTGCTGCCGCGGTTGACGCCGCAACGGACAGCACTGCAGCCGGTAAAAATGCAGGGTCGGCTCAATATCTCCCGGGATCGGTTGATCGAAGTACTCGAACAACATGGTGGTAACAGAGCTGCGACAGCACGATTCTTAGGCATCAGTACGGTAGGGTTGTGGAAGAAGATGAAGAAACTCGGGGTGGACTGACCGGGGCGGTATTGTTTATCCTTTGACTGTCTGCAGTAGGGTAATTACCTTCTGTTACTACCATCATCCGGTGCCGGTGAAGCAAATTGCCGGTGGTTTTTTACTTTTGTTGAAATGTATACCTGCTCATCCCGGGTCAGACTGCTGTCCGTTTTGGCGGAACTCCGTCCCCATTTGCCAAGCCACACTTTTCCAAGTGGTTTCGGATGGGAAAGCGCATCCTCAAGTGCGGTAAAGGCGATGGTGGTTTCCGATTTCGGTCCGCTGCCGGTTCCCGAACATACCGAAAAACCTGCTGCAAGGAGTGCCGCTCTTGCCAGTGTGGACATCGTGTACGTGATGAGGCGGGCATGTTTCCCTTTACAGTGATCAACTATCTTTTTAAACAGTTCCCTGCTCCACAAACTTCCGTCGACGTTCAGAGAGAACATATCGTAATAAATGATATCAGGTGCCGGGGCTTTGGAATAGTTTTCGGTAAAGTCGCCGGAAACAAGTTGCCAGGTAATGCCTGCCGCCCGGTGTTCCCAGAATCCTTTTTTACTGATTGCTGAAGGTGCGGGGTGTCTGACATGCTCAAATAGCGACGGGTTTTTAAGTGCAAGCCTGAGGGAATCAAGGTCGTTTTCAAAACTTACAATGTGCACACCGCGCTGAAATCCGGGCTCCTTCCGGAGCAATTCAATTTCACGCACTGCCGCCATGGCATTGGTTGCAGCTCCCAGTCCGACATCCCATATAACAAGAGGGTCATCGTTCTTCTTTGCGAGATGCGTTTTCAGATCCGACTGATCAACATACAACACCTTTGATTCGATCATGGGATCGACTACCGAATGCATGGTCTCACCCGAGGTGGTGTCGCGGATACTGTGAAAACCGGCTTTCTGCTGGACTACTTCATAGTTACCTGATGTTCTGGTGTTTTTCCGGCGTTTCCTTCGTGGTAAGGTTTTGGGATTTTCTTCGTCACATCGGATAAGCTCGTCCCTTTTACGGTGGTAAAAAGAACTGAAATCTCCCAGCAGGATATGGTCGCGCATATCGTTCATCAGCGTGTGATAAAAGGTGAGGTTATGCTGTCCGACAAGAAAAGCGCCGAAGTATTCGTTCGTCTTTACCAGATGATGCAGGTATGCTCTGCTGTACCTGGAACATGCCGGGCAGCTGCATGCCGCGTCGAGGGGAGTGTCGGCAAGTTTATACACGCCCCGACGAAGTTCAATTTTTCCGGCTGTGGTATACGCTATTCCCTGTTGTCCCATTGCGGTGGGGAGAATGCAGTCAAACATGTCGACACCGCGATGCACTGCCTCGAGCAGGTCTATCGGTGTACCGACACCCATCAGATACCGTGGCCGGTCCGCAGGCATGAGCTGGGCGGTCAGTTCAGTGATATCCTTGCGCTCTTCGACCGATTCTCCGACGGCAAGTCCGCCGATGGCAAAACCGTCAAAGGGCAGGGCTGTAATCTGCCGTGCGCTCGTTTTCCTGAGGTCCGGGGAGCAGGCTCCCTGAATGATGCCGAACAGCGACTGCGGGGAAGCACCCCGTGCGGCAAGGCTTCGCTCCGCCCAGCGCGCTGTCAGATCCACCGCTTCGCGGTTTCTGGTTGCATCGGATTGCGAAGAGATGCACTGATCAAGCGCCATCATGATGTCGCTGGCTATGAGCTTTTGTGTCCCGATGCTCGACTCCGGACTCAAAAGATGCTCTTTACCGTCAACATAACTTCTGAAGCGGGCACCCTCTTCGGTAATGGAAAACGATTCTGAAAGAGAAAATATCTGAAATCCGCCAGAGTCGGTAAGAATGGAACGGCTCCAGTTCATAAAACGGTGAATACAGCCGATTTTTTTGAAAACAGTAACTCCAGGGCGTAGCAGCAGATGGTACGTATTTGCTAATAGAACCGGATACCCGATGTTGTGGACGGTATCGAGTGTCTGGGTACGCAGGGAGGCAAAGGTGGCCACCGGCATGAATACCGGTGTCTGGACGGTGTTGTGCAGCGTTGTGAAGGTGCAGGCACGGGCTGCAGTGTCTGGAGCTTCGGCGTCGATAGTGAAGTGGAGGCGATTTGTAGAATCAGGGGTGATGTTCATGGAATGTCGAGTTGAAAATACCTATAGTGGTGTACGGGATACCCGATAAAATAACTTGAGTGTAACTTGATCAGTGGATTTTAAGTAGTGCACATTATAAAAAATACGGAGGGTGTGGCTCTCGAAATGTGTGTAAAACCCATTACTCCGAGAGCCTTTTATAGCCTTTGAATCTGAACTGCAGTTATTTGGCGAAGGACCGGCTGAAGAGATCTTCTATCGCTTGACGGCTCTCTTCGGTAAGGTTGCGGGTCCCGGTTCCCACGAAGGTCTTCTCGATAATGGTCGGGATCTCCATGATCCATTCACCATGCCGCCAGGTCATCCAGCAGTCTTTAACGGAATCGTACACGTGAACATCTCGGTTGAAGAACTTGCCGAGTTCAACGCCCCAACCGGTACCGCCTTTAACCGTGTTATCGTCCTGCACCACACCGATCGCAAAGATCTGCTGACCATTGTTGATCATGTGGAAAATCGATTGAAAAACATTACGGATTGCAGCGGAATTCGAATAGGACCGGTGCATGTGACCGGAAACGATCTCCATGCTGATGTCGCCCCGTTTAAGCTCTTCGTCGTTGAGGAATTTTACATTTTTTTCACGTTTGATAAGATGACCTTCAAATGAATAGGTTACCTCTTTGACACCGAATTTTTCGGCGCATTCACCAAAGAAGGTCTCTGCTCCCAAATGGCCGCCGCTGTAAAGAGTGCATTCCGAAGGTTGTAACATTACTGCTCCTTTGTTATTCTAGTGAGCAGAAAGTATACCTCAGTAGCCACCGGAATTGCAATACTAAATGCTCAAAAGCAATCGGCCGGCTTTTGCAGGGAGCCTTTATGGTCAGGACTATCTTCGTGGTCCGAGTAAGACTGCATACTTCGCAGAAACGCTGTATGCGTTCAGGATTCAGTTGCTGTCAGCCCCCTCCCTGTTCCCATGCGGTCTGTCCCGCAGGTGAAAAATTCTGAAACAGCGCTGCTGGTCGAGCAGCTTCCCGGGAGTGCTGAATGGCACCCACCGGTCCGTTCTCGAACCCCGTGGTCTGATCACCGCACCGAATCCAAAGACCGGATTACTACTCCGATTACCCCAACTCCCGCAGCCGCACATACTGCAGGCGGTAGATCAAGTCCGAGTGCGAGAAGAAATCCGGCAATGCTCCCGGTAATACCGGTAATGATTACCGTCGTGAGGTAGCGGTTCACCCCTTTTTTTCCGCTGTCACCGAACAGTGCGGGAAATACCATGAGCGCAGTAACGAGCAGTGGCCCGACCGTGGCGACGCCGACGGTGACGGTTGCCGCTATCGATGAATACACAATTACCACGAACAAACGGTAGCGCGGCGCGGTGGTCCTGAAGAACGTTTCGTCGGCGCACCAGGAATACAGTACCTGCCTGCGCAGGATTCCCGCGGCAAGCAGAACGGCGGCGCCTATGGTGATGGCGGTAGTTTCCGGAACGCCCGCAGCCATTACTTCGCCGTTGAGCAGATGGCTGATATTGTTGTGTGCATGGGGGGAAAGTGCGGAAAAGAGCATGGTGCACACCTGCCCGCCGGTAAAAAGCCCGGCAAGACGCAGTTCGCGCAGGCGGCCGCCGGTGTGTCCGCTGACGAAAGGCAGTATCGCCGCAAGGGTGAGTGTTGTGGCTACCGGGAAGAGAATCAAACTGTTGTCGGCATCGAGGCCGGTAACAAGCACCAGTGCCGTTGCCGCGTTCGCGACCGACGGGAGCGCCAGCGCAAGCATTATTTCATTGCGCAACGAGAGCAGTGCCCCTGTGGCTGGAATGACCGCGGCGGTGGCGATGACCAGCAGAAGCGGGACAATCGAGAATGCGAGCAGGCTGATGAGGCTATCCATGTGCCACTCCATTTCCAACAGGGATTACCCGCGCATTTCTGCCGAAATCCGCAGCATGGGCAACCGCGATTACTGCCGCGTCATCATGCGCGGTGACGTCGTCGATAAGGACTCCAATAATCGATTCAGAGTGTTGATCGACATTTGCTGTCGGTTCGTCGAGAACGAGCAGGCGCGGCCTGCGTACCAGTGCTCGTGCAAAGAGTACCCGTCGTTTCTGCCCGCCCGAGAGGTCGCCGAATCGGGTGCCCCGTTTATCCTCCATACCGATCCTCTCCAGTGCCTCCCGGGCCAATACCAAGGCTTTTTGGGAGGGAAGGTGCGCCGCTGCACAGCTGACTATATCGAGTGCGGTGAAGGGAATCGCATCGGCAACGGCACTCTCCTGCGGCACATATCCCACGTTAATGCGGTCGAGGTACCAGCTGACATTGCCTCGAAGCGTGTAGGCCAATCCGAACAACCCCTTGACAACGGTTGACTTGCCGCAACCGTTCGGTCCCCTGAGCACGAGAAAATCACCGGGGGCGGCGGAGAACGTTATGTTCTCCACTACCGGTGCTCCGTTTCTGCGGTACCCGAACGCGGCCTCTTCCAGCACGAGATAAGGCGCTACGCTCATCGGGCACCTCCCGTCAGGCCGCCGAGCAGCTGCTTGAGGTTGTACCGCTGCAGGTCGGTCCACGAGGTGATCTCTTTCTGCGCCCCCACGGCATTGGCGATACGGACGGCTTTGCACCCGAGGGAACGGGCAAGTTTTTTTGGCAGTTTCGGATTTTGCGCCTGGTTGTAAATAATAAGCCGAACCCCGTGTTCTCTGCCGAGCTGTTCAAGCTCCCTGAGGTGTGCGGCGGTGGGAGGGACTCCCGCTTTCGGCTCGATGCTCCCGGCGATCGGCATATGATAAAACGCGCAGAGGTACGACATGTCGGGGTGATACTCAATAATCGTGATGCCGTCGAGCGGTTTACCCTGCACCTGAAGTTTGTTTGTCAATTCGGTAAGTTCCTTCCGGTAGGCATTGCCGTTTGCGGCGAACGACGGTGCCTGCTGCGGCAGTGCGGCGGCGAGCGCCTTTTCGATATTACCCGCCATAACGGTACCGCACTGGGGGCCGATGTTGTAGTGCGGGTTGCCGAGCGGGTGCTGTTCGCCTTCGCTGCGGTCAAGTCGTTCGGGAATGTCGAGCAGTGTGATGCCTTCGTAACAGTCGATCCATCCGGGGCCGTTTTCCCGTATTGTCGGGTTACGGGCCTCGTCGGCAAGCGGCGGGAGCCACGCGTGTTCGGCATCGAGTCCCAGGGTGAGGAGTATATCCGCCCTGTTGAGTTTGGGGAGAAACGTCGGTCGGGCGGGAACCGCATGCAGGTCTTCGCGTCCGGTGGCGAGTGACACGACCGAGACTGCACTGTCGCCGATATTCTGTGCCATGTCGGCGAGATCGGGAACCGAGGCGACGACGTTGAGTTTTGCTTTCGCGAAAACAGTCGGTGCCGGCAGTATGATCATCGCAATAAAACACCATGATCGTACTGCTGCGTTCAACGTGTGTGAGTGATATCCGGTTGCAGTGTCTGTCTGTTTCATCGTTGCCTCCCGTGAGTATGGTATCCGATTGTCGCATCGTACTGGAGCATGATTCTGTTGATCTGGTTTAGGGCGCCCGGATAGGCGTAACGGGAATATTCAAGGCGCACATACTGATAGTGGGTGATGTTGAGCGTCATGAATCCACCCGTTCGCTGTTTGAGCCTGCCGAGGTAATCGTTCGCGGCGAACCACTCACCGAAAGCACCGAACTGCCACCGCTCCGACTGTCGCCAGGCCAGCCAGCTGAACACTCCCAGACGATTGCAGTAATCTTCGAACAGCATATCGCCTGCCGAACGCTCGAAACCTTCATACGATCCGAGCATTTCGGCGCCGATCTGGAGATTGCGGTATTTGTTGGCGGTGAGCGGATGCCAGAAGAGCGTAACGTCGGCACCGTAGAGCAGTTTGCCGTAGGTGCGACCGTCAAGTTCCTCACGCCGGGTCTGTTTGTACCGGTGCTGATAGATGCCGCTCGCTCCCGCGTCGATGCTGACCTGCGGGCCGAACTCGAAGGTCGTGGTAATCCGTCCGCCGTAGGCGAATCCGTCGGGACGCCGGTTGCCGGATACGGCTACCGGGTCAGCCGATGACAGTTCTCCGGCAAGCGCGAGAAGATCATCCTCGTAGTAAATTTCTCCGTTCGGTCCGTGCCAGTGGCTGCCGTGCTGTTCAGCACCAATCTGTTCGGCGATTTCCTGCGCGGTCATCGACGAATTGGAACTCCCGGTTGACGGATCGACATCGTGGGTGTGTCCCTGAATACGGTCGTAGGCGCTCAGGGTGAGTTCAATGTAATGGTCCACCGGGAGCATCCATGAGAGTTCCGCTCCCGTGAGTGCCAGCAGTCCGCCGGTATACTCAAGGTAGATCCGTGGTGCCGAGGTGAACGGCATCATATGCACGTGAAACCGGTTCCACCGGCCGAAATTCGCATGCATCAATCCAATCTTTCCCTTGAGATTCAGGGGAAGATAGGGAAATTCAGCATACGCTTCGTGAAGCTCCGCTCCGTGTTCCGAAATAAGCACGTTACCGAGCAGCGAGGCGTAGGGGTCGATGTTGGCACTCACGACGAGTTCCGCTCCCCGAAGGGAAACCCCCGGACTTTTCCAGGAACCTTCGAGATCATTCATATCCGCCACGCCGTCGAGCGTGAGGCCGATATCCGGGTTCTGCCAGGCGGGGGGAGCGAGACTCGCGGCCCGGGGAGCCAGAAACAGTCCGAAAATAAGTATCGTTGCCGCTGCTGTTTTTCGCAGGTCAATCATCATGATCATGCGATGCCTCCTCAATGACTACACTGAGCGTATCGGTATCAACTGGACCGAAATGGAGAATATTACCGCCGGTTCGGGCTTCGAACAGTACCGCCTGTTTGATCAGGGTGCTACCGGTCGAGTCGAAAATTTCAGCCGCACCGATTGTTTCCTCCAGTTCGAGTGTATCGTCAACCGCAAGGTCGCCTTCGATGTGACGGTTGGTAACGCTCAGAGGAAGCTCCCGGTTCGTCATCACCAGAAAATCACCGGTGAGGTCGGGACCGAAATGAAGATAGCCACCGTTGCCTCCGACCATCGGTTGAAGGGCCACGTCAAGGCGTCGGTGATCGAAATCGTCCAGGCCGAGATGGGGTCCCGGAGGTACGGTGTCGGCCTCGACCGGAACGCCCGTCTGATCGGACATGTGCAGGAGCGCGTGTTCAATCACGGAAAAAAGCTCCTCTTCAGATTCGGTAAGGATCGTCGAGGTGGTGCTGCTGCAGCTGAGCCCTCCGATCATAAAAAACAGAATTGGAAACAGATATCGCAGTATGTTCATGGACAACCTTTCTGTTGTCGTTTTTAAAGTATCTTGATGTTTTATCGCGTTTGTCGATACGAGTCGACGTACCGCCCCTGTGGCTGCCAACGGGAGTCGGTGGGTGAACAGATGCGTTACAAACCACCGGTGTCGTGACATAACCGGACACACCACAGTCTGTTGAAACTGTCTGTCGAAGTGAAATAACCGCAGATTACCGGAACTGCTGTCGACGTGAGAAACCATGCACGATTTCAGCTACGGGTAATCCGTTTGCCGCTTAGGTTTCGTCGAAAAAAATCAGGAATAGTGTTGACGCGCAGGAGGGGCGCGTGTGCGGTAGGAAGGTCGCGTCCCGACGGGAGCACGCGATGAGGGTATAACGTAAGTGATGGAGCTACTGATAACGGCCAGGCTGATGAGAACAGTCGCAACCATTGCCGCCGACTGACCGGCAAGCAGGCAGATCGAACAGTTGTCGTGTTCGCCGTGATCGTCGTGCGTGTGCAGGGGAACAATCACCGTAAACAGGACGGTGAGCCAGGTGACGATGAAAATATGAAACGATTTGCGATTCATCGGTGTCCGGTTGCGGGACTTTCGGTTGAAGAGAATTTCGCAATGTCCGGCAGGTACCATAAAAGATACATTATTACGGGAAATTCAGGGGATTATTGAAGGAACGCATATGAGAGGGAAAATAGTGCTGTTCGGGATGACGGATTTTATCTCCCGAGGGTATGCTACCGGAGCAATTTCCCGATTGATTTGATTGAGATGCATCCCCGCAACGATCCGTTGCGGGGGTGATCATCGCCTGCTCCTGACTGCAGGGGCACCTTCATGCACATTGTAATCCGCCACGTCCGGCCGGAAGCCAGCCGATACAACGCGCCATACGGATGACCAGCAGAACGAAAACGGGCAGTGTCGCAACGAATGCCACCGTGGCCAGGCCAATCCATACGCGCGAGGGGAACAGGCTGTGCTGAAGCAACAGGGTCATCACCGTCCAGGCGATTGGTACGCAGGAGAGGGCCCATTGATTACCGACATAGTTCCCTTTTGTCAGGTCACTTCTGATCGTTGTGAAAAGCAGGCGAAGTCCGAAAAGTGCATAGCCGGTAACAAATGCCCACGAAACAAGCACCGCCAGACCTGCCGGAACGTGCATTGACCAGGAGAACCATCGCTCAGCGTACTGTGACCAGTGGGCAAAAGCAATTCCATACAGAACCACTGTCGGTACCATGTTGAGCATTGAATATGCTCCACCGAGCGGAGGAAGCGCCGGAGAAGCGAGTTGGTTGCGGACAATTGTCGGTAAAAGAATCGAGATGAGGAACAGTCCGAAAAGTGCGGTAATGGCTGAGCCGATTCCGGCGATATGTGCCACCCATCCGATATCTGCCATAGAGGCGATAAAGGAACCGGATGCGGCTACCAGTCCGAGGGTGAGCGACGGAAACAGCCAGACAAAACCCAGCCTGGTGATTTCGATCGATTGCGAATAAAGTACTGCCACCAGATCTGCAATCCGGAACAGTGATGTGGCAGCAAGAAAAGCCCAGAAAACCGCAAGTACCGGCATCCATAAGAACGACCATGTATCAAAGCCGGGAACAACGCTGTGCAGTGGGCCGAGAAATACGTTGATACTCATGGCGAGACTGCCGAGCGGCATCAGGATTTGCGGGCTGCGCATCCAATTCTTCCGTAGCGTAGCCTGTCCGGGACCGGTGAACCATTTTCTGCCCTGAATAAGGAGGCCTGCCGTAAGCCCGTAATGAACCAGTATAAAAAATACACTTACCGTGGTAAGGACTGTTGCCGGAATGCCGTGTGCATCGGAGGCTGTCTTGAGAAACCACGGAGCTGAAGCCAGACCGCCGGTGGCCATAGCCGAGAGAAACCGGATAGGTTGAAACGTTTCTTTTTCAATCGCGTTCATGGATGTTCGTCCTTTGTCTGAATGTTGATTGTAAACTGGTTGCACCGGTACTGAAGGGTCCATCGGGTTCCACACAGGGTAAATGGTGTAAGGCTGTAATCGACTGGACCGGAAGTGAGGTACAGTTAAGCAGTATTAAAGTGCATTTTTCATGCCAAGATTGAAAATGCCGGTGGCGGTAGTGGATGGTTTCTTTTAATTGTTGATATATACCAATAACATACCAGGTATGCATCCGGGGCGTACTCGTGGTATCGGTAGCTCTTTAGACTGAAAAGGATTAACTTGAAATTAACTTAAGATTAACATGGTTAGTCTTTTGTTAGTATGTCGGGAGATGGTACGATACAGAGATGATCGTCACAGTACGGGTGGAATTCTGCGTTACTGAAGAATAATTGAGAGTGGTATTCAACAGATACCCTGCTTTGCGGGATTTCGGGTGATAGCCGGTGTTTCTTGAGTGGGGATCTGTTTGGTCTGGGTGTGTTTCTTCCATGCAGATATAATTAGTTCCTGTTCAGGATTGGCCATTTCCGGACACTGAGGCTCTCGAAGTGACCGAGTTTCCCGTTAAAATGTGTCACTTCGAGAGCCTCAGTGTCCGTTATAGAATAAACTATTCAATCCTGAACAGGAACTAATTACTGATTCCACAATTCGGGAAACCCCGCTTATCTGGTATCTATCTGTTTATTCAAAACAGGAATACTCCGTCCTGTGTCATGATTATTCCTTAGTGTTTGGTATCCGCTGTTGCACACCGTTTTGTTATACCGCTTTTAGCCTCCGGTCTTAAATCAGGAGGCCCCGTGCTTCTTCCTCCGAAGTAAATACACCTACGGAAGATGGACCGCGCGGGGAGGATTCACTCGACTGTAATTCTTTCATTACATACCCAATCGACCGGTATCCCGGTTTCCGGCGTTCGAACATCCGTGCAAGAACGGGTACATTCGCATCGACATAGTCGTAGATGATGACCTGCTTTTTTGAATAGTGTACCCGATGAAGTCGACCTGCGTACTGGGCAAGGGTGCCCCGCCATGAAACCGGATGAGCAAGGAACAGGGTATCCAGACGGGCGTCATCGAAGCCTTCACCTATGAAACGACCGGTCGCGACGATTACCGCTCTGTCGGTTTTTTTCCTTTCGGAGAGTTCTTTCATCAGAAGTGCATTTTTTTTCCTGCCGGTTCCTCCCTGCAGAATAAAAACTCTGCACCCTTGTGCCGTGAGCAGTGTCGAAAGTTGTTTAACATGGTCGCGGCGTTCCGTAAGAATGAGCGGTGATCGGCCGTGTTCTACGGCATTACAGACATCGTTGGTAATCAGGACGTTTCGATTGTTATCATCACACATTTCCGTGTAAATCTGCTGGATCTGAGGATGCTCGTCAGTTGTGTGCCGGATCTGAAACTCCGTTAGCCGGGGAATTACCTCATGCGTAAATGGCCGTGCGGTGGCCTGTTCCTTATCGGTTACCCGGTATCGCAATGGCCCGAGTTGCATGAAAATGATCGGGTGGTGACCGTCTTTCCGGGTGACGGTTGCCGAGAGCCCAAGAAAGTACCGGCCCTTGCATTTTTTTGCCACCAGTTCAAAGGTAGGAGCGGTTATATGATGGCACTCATCCACGATCATCTGACCGTAGTCCGCGACAATATCGGCAACAGTGCCTTTTCTGCACAAACTCTGGATAAGTGCTACATCAATGATCCCTGACGGTCTTTTTTTACCGCTGCCGATCTGTCCGATAGAATTTTTCGGTAATTCGAGAAAGGTTCGTAACCGTTCCATCCATTGATGAAGCAACTGTGTTCTGTTGACTAGAATGAGTGTGTTGACACCGCGTTGCGCGATGATGAATGCGGCGATGACCGTTTTTCCGAATGCAGTTCCTGCCGAGAGAACACCGGTATCATGGTTGAGCAGTGCGTTTGCCGCAAGTGTTTGTTCCGGACGCAATTCACCATGAAAATCACAATGAATCGGAGTCCCCCCGTACCGTTCGTCCTGCACAGAATGGCTGATTCCTGTTGTATCCAGAAATGTTGTTACCTCTTCAAGACTTCCCCGCGGCAGGGCAACATAGTGCCGGTGGTCCTCACAGCAGGATATGATACGGGGCTTTCCGAAGGTGGACATACGCATTGCCTGGGCCCGGTAAAACTCCGGATTCTGGAATGCCGGGATACGGATCAACCGGTTACGCAGTTGCGGGGAGAGATTTTCTTTCGGAATGTACAGCTGGTCACCGAGAACCAGTTGCAGGTGATCCGGTAACGGTCCGGTTATTTTTTTATCTTCAGAGTTTCCGGATGGAGGAACGGTCCAGGGTTTGTCGTCATCTTCATCCGTTACCGCCATACGTACTGCGATAATGCGTTCTTTCCGGGCGGCGTCATTTGCGATTGCTTCCACGTTCACCCGTTCCATTTTTTTTACCGCCGAGAGAAACTGCCACTGGTCGTTATACGGTTGCATGGCATCATCGATGAACAGGGAATTACCTTTCTCTGCAGGGAGTTTCTGAAAGGGCAGCGCAATCAGGTTGCCGAAACCGTTATTTTCATTTGGAATGATATCCTGACTCGGAAACAGGCGGTCATAAGAGTCAAATCCGATTTCAGGACGCTCCTCCATCACCTCCGTCAACAAAAAGCTCCCCAACCGTCGTGTGGTAACAGCCGGAACCGGCTCACTGAAAAATATCCATACATGCCCGCCTGCACCTGATCGTGAGCGTTCAAGAACTGCGGGGATATCCATCGAACGGCATTTTTCCAGAAATGCAACAGTATCCTCCCGCCAGGATGATTTGTCAAAATCAACAGCAAGAAACCGGCAGGTGCTGTCCGGAAGAAGCGGGTAGACCCCGATGGTAAAATCCTTTTTGTAGCGGTCGACAGGATTGTGTCCTATGAGATGGTTACGGATTATTTCATCAGACAACGGAATGAAAACCCGTGAGGAACACTCGTTGCATTTGATTGCTGGTTTGCGGCAGACACCCTTTACCCATTCATTCCGGCACGCAGGTTGATAGCCACTTTTACCTGTTTTTACGCTCTCGAAACGACGGGGGAAAATGTCTTCTCGGCCGCGGAACAGGGAACGGAAGAGGGCGATTTTTAATTGAGTGGGAGATTTTCCGGTGACGAGGTTGTCGTTTGTGCTGTTCCCGGAACAGACGTCAGTTGAAGGTAGTGAATGATTGGATGCCGCCGCTTGGGTTCTTTTTAGTTCGGCAATCCTGGCAAGCAGTTCGGAACGACGTGCGTCAAGGTCGCGGAGTTCTTGTTCGGTTGATTTGATGAGGTGGTCGGGGCGCATAAAAAAGATGAAAAAATCAGTTCTATTAATGCAATGGTAGTTGATTTTGAAAATAATACAATCGCGGCAGGTTTACTTCTTTTTCACTTTAATGATGGAACCTCAAATTATTTTGGGATTATGATGATTAAAAGATCAACAACAACACTGAGGTTGGAAGTATGCGTTTTTTTGCCGATGGTCCGAGTATACCCGACGAACTTCTAACTGCCCGTGATGAGGGACGTGTAGTTCTCTTTTGTGGAGCAGGTGTTTCAAAGGCGCGTGCAGGTCTTCCGGATTTTATCGATCTTGCCGAAAAAGTAATTCGTAGCTTTAGAGCCCCACATGATAGTGCTGCATTTACGCTATTAAAAGAGATTCGACAATTAAATTTAAAGAGTGATTGTAAAGGTTTGATATCGGTAGATCGATTTTTTGGATTATTAGAACGAGAATTTGATGTTCACTCTCCGAAACCTGCAAATCTTACCGTTTAATTTCAATCATGCGGTCAGTGCTGGTGAGATTATGTCAATAATCAAAGCTCGGAAAGGTGTTCCAACGGGAATTGAACGAATTGTTGTTATTAATGATGTAAAACTTTTTGCACAGGCGGATATTGGAGCGGAAATCGATAAATACTTAACCTCTGATACTGAGAGCAGGAAGTTATACGATGCTGCAAAGACGAATTGCGGCTTATCATTTTCGTTTATCGATATCAAAATTCCCTGCCATGAGGCTTTTGGTTTTTTACCGCTTGATTAAATCTGACAAACAACGTTTTTGTAATCATCACCTCAGGGCGTTGCCCGCCCCGCACCGCCCGCAATCATCCCCCCGAACACCGCCATAGTCTTCGCCATCTCCTCGATCGCCGCAGCATCGGGCAGCCTGATCTTCATGCTGATACTCCCGTCCTCCTCTTTTGTTACCGCATCCAGCAGGCCGGTTTTGAACTGCTCGACTGCTCCGCCATCCACCGGCTGTGCCGCCGGGATAACCGAACGCATGAAGGAGAACATCGCGGTTATCAGTTCACCACCGGACTTCTCCATCGCGTGTGCCCGTGAAAGGCGCTGCGCCTCGGCTTCGACCCGCTGCTGTTCGCTCTCGTCGACGGGGGCGATCGGTTTGTCGGCAAGCAGCAGTTCGAGCCGCTTCTTGAGTTCATCGATTCCCGCCGTCATGCTGACCCGGTTGACGCCTGATTCAAGGTCGAGGGCGGCGAGCGAGAGGTCTTTTTTTGCGGCAAGGGTGCCGAGCATGCTCTCTTCGATTGTCTGTTCGGTCACCAGAAGGTAGACATGAACGGGCCGTTTCTGGCCCATACGGTGGGCGCGGCCGATCCGTTGTTCGAGTACGGCGGGGTTCCACGGGAGGTCCACGTTGATGACCGTATTCGCCGCCTGAAGGTTGAGACCGGTCGACCCGGCATTCGTCGTGAGGAAGAGACGGCAGGAGTCGTCATGCTGGAAGGCGTGTACCAGTGCCTGCCGTTTTTTCTGTGGAACCGATCCGTCAAGCCGCACATACCCGGCGTCGAGGGGCTTAAGTATCTGTCGTTCGATGATGTCGAGCATGGTAGTCCACTCCGAAAACAGGACGATCTTGCGATCGGGTTCGGTGTACAGTTGTCCGATAAGTTCCCGCAATCGCTCGCATTTGGTGGAATATGCCGGTTCCTGTTTATTGACAAGAAAGGTGCTGTCGGCAACCATGCGGCAGATCAGGAGCGCCTTCTGCAGACGGAGGAGATCCATTTCGGTGAGATGTTTCTTGTTCACGATCTGGTTGATGATCCGTTTCTGGGCGCCGTGAATATCGCACTGCTCTTCTGACGGTACCACCCTGACGATCTCCGTGGTGCGCGGCGGGAGCTGCTGGAGCACCTGTGCGCGGGTACGTCGCAACAGCACGGGGCGCAGCAGTTCGCGCAGATGGTTGAGATTTTTATATCCCGTCACCTTTCCGCGACCGTTGTCGATGCGGAACCGGTGGGCGAACCGGAAGTCCGGGCCGAGCCTGCGGTCGTCAATGAATTCAAGTACCGAGTAGAGTTCTTCGAGCCGGTTTTCGAGCGGGGTGCCGGAGAGAACGAGCGCGTAGGTTGATTGCAGGCCCTTGATGACCCGGCTGGTTTTCGCCTCCCAGTTCTTGATGCGCTGACCTTCATCGAGAATAATAAGGTCCCACCGGGCCTTGCCGATGGCCTGCAGGTCGCGCAGTACCTGCTCGTAATTGCAGATGGTAAAGAAGGTGTCGTCGTGATACTGCCGGTGACGGTCGGCTGCCGTTCCCGCCACTATCGCGGCAGTGCGGTCGCAGTACCGGCCGATCTCCGATTTCCACTGCGACTTGACCGATGCCGGACAGACGACCAGTACCTTTTGTATGCCGCATTCCCGTGCAAGCAGTTCGGCGGCGCCCACTCCCTGTATCGTTTTTCCGAGTCCCATGTCGTCGGCAAGTACCGCTCTTCCGATGCCGACGGCGAACGCGATTCCTTCAAGCTGGTAAGGCAGCAGTTCAAGGTGCAGCAGTTCTTTCCGGAGCGGATGCTGCTCCGGTTTTTTTCGGATTGCAGCCACCAGTGTCTCGATTTTTTGCCGGTGCAGTTGCATGGTGATGAACTGTTCCGCGTCCGGGTAGATGAGAACATCGGTGCCGCGTGCCGTGACTGCGGCGACCGCATCGAGCAGTGCGGGAATATCGGTGATCTCCTTACCGGTAAACGGACGCATTTTTTTGACGGTAAAGGGATCGGTTTTTCCCGGGAGTTGCACCTGTAACTGAACGGTTGCATTGTAACGAAGAAAAACGGAAGCCGTTGCAGGCGTGAACGGGGCCATTCTTTTCCAGTGCGGAAACCGTTTCCGTGCTCGTTCGATGACGTAGATGATGTGCTTGCAGGTGCCGAGGGTGTTTTTTCTGAAATCAGGGCACGAACAGTACGACTCACCCCGTTCCCAACCCCGCAGTGCCACCCGGTACGATTTTCCCGATTCCCGGTTGGTCACGACATAGTCGGTCCATAATCTCTTTCCGTCAACCGGTTTCGCCGTCATACGCTCCTTGTTTGCACGGTCGGTACGGCGCATGAGTTCCCGCGTGACGAGTTCCTCTTCGGTAAGATCAAGCGGTTCGGCCGAATCCGGCGGCGGATGGGCGAGGCCGAGCGCCGTTTTTTCTTCGAGCAGCAGGGAAAAGGCTGCGCCGATATGTTCGCACCGATGGGTGCACGACGAGCAGATTATCCGCAGCTTGTCGACCGAGTGGTCGTCATCAACAATTGAAACGGTCGCATCGGGAAGGGTCAGACGGAATACGTTCTGTGCCAGCAGTACCTGTTCCGTCAGGTCGATTTCCAGTTTTCCGCCATTCAGAAGCAGTTTCTCGCCGTTGCTGCCGAGCAGCTTGATGGCCTGACGACGGTTCAGGCGGGAGAGACGTTCAAAAAGTGTCATGAGAGGTTCCTGTCTGGATAGTTGCACAAAATTCGGAGATCAATGTACCGGTTTGAAAATACTTTTTCCGATTCGGTGCGGGTCCTGATTATTACCCGACCGTTTCATTTTCACCACCCCTCCTGCTTCAGAATAAAACACCTGCATCAGACCGTTGTCGAATACGGTAAAATCGGCCCATTCACCCGAATGGCGCAGCTTTTGCTGTTACATCAGTGTGCAATTTTGACCCTGCAATCGCGTAGTAATGGTGTATTTTCTGTGCGGTTGTGCAGTGAAGAAAAAAAAATTCAAGAGAGGGTAACCATGCTGTTCTTTGATCCGATGTACCTCGTTTTCGCACTTCCCGGTCTGGCTCTGGCGCTTTTTGCTTCATTCATGACGAAATCGACCTTTAAAAAATATTCACAGATTGCCTCCGCTTACGGAATGACCGGAGCCCAGGCGGCACAGAAAATGCTCTCTCAGGCGGGGATAACCAATGTTTCAATTGAGGAGACGGGTGGCTTTCTCTCCGACCACTACGATCCGATGGCGAAAAAACTCCGGCTTTCACCTTCGGTGTATCGTAGTAACTCGCTTGCTTCGATCGGGGTGGCGTGCCATGAGGCAGGGCATGCTCTGCAGCACGCCAACGGATTCGCTCCGCTGCACCTGCGCTCGGCACTTGTTCCCGCAACCAACGTTTCAAGCTGGCTTTCCTATATCGTGATCATGCTCGGTTTCGTGCTCAGGTCACAGCAGTTCATCCTTATCGGAGCGGTAATTTTCAGTGCGGCGGTACTGTTCTCGATTGTCACCCTTCCCGTGGAGTGGGACGCGAGCAGGCGGGCAAAACTGCTTATGGTGAAAACCGGTGTGGTGTCGGAGCGTGAAGCGGTTTCGGCCGGAAGGGTGCTCGATGCGGCGTTCATGACGTACGTTGCGGCTGCGGTCAGTTCGGTGCTCACGCTCCTGTACTATCTGATGCAGGCGGGAGTGTTCGGCGGCGGGGACGACTGATATTGACATCTGAACATCAGACGGTTTCAGTGTGTGGTCTTTTTTGAATGATTTCTGCCGTATGGCTTATTCGGCAGAACGGTATCTCCCGCAGATCGTGCATCGGGAATTCGCGATCGGGTGTGCCTTCAGGTTGTTGTTCGGGGCAAAAAAGTATATCTTCTATGCAGAGAATCCTGCACGGTTACCGGGAATTGTTGCACATCCGCACCCCCCGGCGGGGTGCGGGTAGGTATTCCATGAAAGGTGGAGAAATCGCGCGTGAAGAAACGATCAGATGATGCGGCACTGGTGTATTCAACTTCCGGTGGTACCATATGCCGAAAATGCGGTAAGCCGGAAAAAAAGTGTATCTGTAAATCAACCGCCGCTGCGGCATTGCCGAAAGGCGACGGAACGGTACGGGTGGGACGCGAATCCAAAGGACGCGGCGGTAAGGTGGTATCCGTCATTACCGGAGTACCGCTGCCGGCCGGTCAGATCGGCGAGCTGGCAAAAACACTCCGGAAGCAATGCGGCTCAGGCGGTACGGTTAAAAACGGTAGTATCGAAATCCAGGGCGATCACCGGGATAAACTGGTTGTATTGTTGCAGCAGCAGGGATATCGCGTGAAAAAAGCAGGGGGATAACCCGGCGACGGTAGTTCCTCAGGAATGATCGAGGAGGTTGAAGCAGGTGACAATGAAGAGATGAAAAAAGAGTTCACCGGAAATCTCGACCTGGTCGATCATGCAGCAAACAGGGAGCTGCAGCTGGTTGAAGATGTTGTTTCCGCGCAGCCTGCGACGAGAACACCGGCACAACTGGTGAACGTTCCTGGTAACGGTTCAGTTACGGAACCAGGGCGGGGTATCCTGAGCATCTTCAATGGCGAAGGTTCCTCAGCGTTTATTTTCCCGCAATTTGAAAAAGAGAATAATCAGTGACAGAATGAGGGTAACAGTATTCGCGGCGGCGATCGGAAGGTCGCCGCGCATGATTCCGTAAACAAGCCAGCAGGCGACCCCGAATGTGAACAACAGATACATCAGCAGTGAAATGCTGCGGGTGTCGCGGGTACGGATCACTTTTAATGCCTGCGGAAAAAAAGAGATGGTGGTGGTGATCGCCGCCAGACTGCCGAAAATGTTCTGAAAGGTCATATACCGCCGATGGTTGAATGCAGAGAAATATAGCATATGCCTGCTACTCCACCGGTGGATTCCACTGCTACCCATGTTGTCGGTATATACATTCCCGACAAACTGATAGGGAGAACCAGTAATGTACCCTGTGATTGAACGAATCGGAGCATTGTACAATGAGGTCGATACCGTGGTCCGGTATCTTGAAGCGTTGCATGGTACCCGGTTGCGATGCGGGCTCGGCTGTACTTCCTGCTGTGTTGATGCTCTTACCGTGTGGTCAGTCGAGGCCGAAAATATAAGAATCCGTTGCTCTGATCTGCTTACCGCAGGAGAACCGCACCCGCCCGGTGCATGTGCATTTCTTGACGATGCGGGTTCCTGTCGGATTTATCCGTGGCGACCGTATGTCTGCCGCACCCAGGGGCTGCCGCTGCACTGGACTGAAGAACAGGAGGATGGTGCGGTTGTGGCTTTCCGCGATATCTGTCCGGAGAATGAACCGGGAGTGCCGGTCGAGAAACTGGATGAGGATTCCTGTTGGCAAATAGGTCCGGTGGAAGAGTTGCTTGCGGCGGCACAGATTGAGTACGGTAATGGAGAGATGAGACGTATCGGGTTACGTGAGCTGTTCGAAAAAGGGTGAAGGGAAGATATGTTTAGGAACCCTTTTTCTGCGATTTGCCTGATTCCGTAAATTCCTGCGGTACTTCCTTCCTGATAATCAGTTTACGGCCGATTTTAAGAAGTGTTTTCGGGGTAATCCCGTTGAGCGTGCAGAGCCGTCTGATGGTGGTGCGGTAGGAACGTGCGATTCTGCCGAGGTTGTCTCCTTTACGGATGGTATGCATCACGGTCGCCCGCAGATCGTCGGCATACCCGAACTGAGCACGGGTGAGAGAGAGAACGGGATTTTTGAGCGTGTAATTGTCGTAATCAAGTATGGTAGCCGGGTCGAACGGTTCACCGCAGAAACGGATTTCGAAGTGCAGGTGTGGCCCGGTCGCCCGGCCGGTTCTGCCGCCGAGTCCGATCGGATCGCCTGATTTCACCTCATGGTTTGTTCTTACCAGCGGTTTCGTGAGGTGCCCGTAAAGTGTTTCGAGCCCGTAATGATGGCGGATAACCACTACGTTGCCGTAGCCGTACCGGTCGTTCGTTACCACCCGGACAATGCCGTTGAACGTCGCCCGAATGGTATCCCGGTGGTACACCTGTAAATCGGTGCCGAAATGCCAGAAACCATGGCGAGGTCCAAACGGTGAAGTAACAGGTGTTTTTAAGGGATAGGTAAAGGTGCGATGCAGTGTAGTATCGATAAGTGGAATTGACAGTGTATCGTACAGGTAGCTCAGATTAAATCGTGCGCAGTTGATGCGGTAGGTGCACCATCCGGTGGTGTCCACCGGTTTGCCTTTGGCAGCAGTGGTAAAGACCGCATTGATGTACTCCTGAAATTCCTGTTCTTCCGGGTCGTTCGAGATAAGTGAGAGTTCGTTGTGGGGCTCCACATTGATGCCCGGGTGGGTATGCAGCATGATACCCGAAAAAACGGGGGCAGCAGCAGTACAAACGAAGACGAATGTCAGTGCTCTCGTAAGAAATAACCGCAACTATCCGATCCTTTCGAAGCAATTCCGTTGTTGTTGTATAATTCTGTACAGATCGTGTCGTACCAAGAGAGTGTGTTGCGATGAGCTAAAACAGTTCCGATCAGTTTGCCGGGTGCAGCGATCGGTGATGGTATACCATTGAACCGGTATCAGGTTCGATTGGACCGATCCGGTTCCAGCCTCGGGAACAGATAAAATACTTCCGGTAGAAATTCCGGTCAAATCGACCGGCAGATCTCCACTGCTATAGTAGTAGTATTTTATAGAGATCGGGTTTGTATATTCTGGCTCATGGGAGACTTCCTGATGTTTTTTTTCAGGTGTTCCCGCTGGTGTCGACTCGTCATAAATCGATGATATAGTAAAAGATAAGAGGATAAGCAATGAGGTTCTTCCCTAAATTCAGGCGATCCCAGGCGGGAATGAAACGAATGTATAACAGAATCAATCGGTTATACGGTAGTATTACCGGAGTTCTGGGTCCGAAGCTCGCCCAGGTTGTCGATGATATCCGAAAAACTCACCCCGATCTCAAGGAGGCATCGGTACTTGAATACGCCTGTGGCACCGGACTGTTGTCTCTGCGTCTTGCACCGCACTGCAGATCGCTCACCGCAAAGGATCAGTCCGCCGGTATGCTGGCTGTGGCCTGTGAGCGAGCTGCACAAAGCGATGCTTTGCCGGTCACTTTTTGTGAGGGGGATATACTTGCAATCAGCGAGGCTGACCGATCATACGACTATGCCTTTGTCTCTTTTGCACTGCACCTCTTTCCGCTGCATCAGGAGATTGAAATTCTCCGCAACCTCTGCTGGGTTGTCCGCAAGGCGGTTGTGATTATTGATCACGAGCGGGCCTGGCGGCCGATGGTGGCATTGGCTGAGTGGTTGGAGGGGAGCTATTACGATAAGTTCATCAGGACCGATTTTGATATGCTGTGGCCGCAGACAGGGGCGGTTTCGTTTGAAGAAAAAGAAATCGCCGAGTGCCGGGTGATGTGCTTTCATGTCGTGCCCCCTGAGGCCCGGGGGTAAGCGGTGTTTCGGGCATGCCGGAACTGCCGGAGGGCACCTGACCGGTTGGCAACATTTTAATGGATCGGATGTTGACGTCGTTGAGAACATGTTCTATCTTCAAGTTGTTCTCCGCCGGTTTCCGGATAGCAGGCTGGTCTGTCTCCGCACCTCTTTTTCCGAAAGATACCGGGCTATTCTGATGAAAAAAAATGCCACGTTTATTATTCTGCTCCTGCTGGTGATTTTTTGCACCCGTCAGGCGGCTGCGGGAGATACCGACACTAAAAAACCTTCGGTGCCCGGGATAGCAATAGGGCTTGGTTGTATGGCGGGTGGAACCCTTTTTTCCGTTTACAATTATGCCCGGGGGAAAGCACAATACGAGGTCTACCGGAAATCGGCGTTTACCGACAATACCAGTGAGCTGCACCGGGAGGTGAAACGCCGTGACCTGTTCTGTATCCTCGGGGCGGTTGCAGCCGGGGCCGGGCTCTTTACCGTGGTGGTATCATTCTGATGAAACAACAATTGCTATTTCCGGTGTGCCTGCTTCTCTTCGTGTGCTGTATGCATGAAATGAATAATCCTTCCGATCCGGCATCGGAAGATTATTCACGGTTCAGCAAAGCGACCGTCCGAATCTCCTCGGGCGGTACGGTGCGTGCCGGTGACACGATACGGTTTTCAGGTGGTGTCACTTCAGAAGAGGTGCAGCGGGCGGAACTGTTGAAAAAATTCGAGTGGGATTTCAATGACGACGGGGAAATAGACACGGTTACCGAAAAAACTGGCACCGTTGCACACGTCTACGAGAAAACCGGTACGTACCGGTGTCGTCTGCACTGTACCGACCTGGCACGGTACACCGATACCGCCTCGGTTGCGGTGCGGGTACGGCCTCCATCCTGGGGATTGAATATTACGATTGTTCTCCGCTTTGGTGATACGCTGCACGTGACCATCAACAGTGAAGACCCCATTCCGGTGATCTTGGATGCCGGAGATACCATTATTGTTATCCCGCATTTGAACGGAGACAGTATCTCCATCGTTGCGGGAGTAGCGGGTGATACGGTGCTCATTCCTCTGGTAGAGGCTGATACGGTATCACTCACGCAGTTCAGAGTTTCCACTATTACTCCGCCTGAGATACCGGTGTATATTCCCGATTTCCCGAATATCGACGGTTTCCCCGGTGAGCTTGACGGGCAGTGCGCCTTCTTTGCCGCCGACAGCGCGCTGATGCATACCAATCTGCAGTTTTATGATATCATGTGGGAACAAACGAAAGCCGACGGGTTGGAGTCGATCGAGTTTGTCGAGAAGCTGCTGGTGGATATCGCCGGATATTCGATCATTACGCTGCTCGATGAAAACTACGATTATTCATTTGACAGGGGAGTGTATACGTTCGGATCAGACGGATTCGAAATTTCCTGTGTGTTTCATTACGGGGCGGGAATCGGAACCCATACTGAAAATGACACGATTCGTTCCAATCTTTTTTCGCTTGAATCCTACGTGGGTGCACCTAAGGTTGTCCTTGTGCCTCCCTCGTACAGTTTCACGAAGGGGCCGTTGTTCGATCTGGTTGATGGCGAAGTGTCCATTGACGGTTCACTCAATGTGTCGTTCGCGGTAAACTTATCTAAAGTAAAAGTGTCATTTTTCCGCAAGGCGGTTACCTCACTCTCGAAAATGTCCATGCTGGTGATTAATGACTCATTGAGCCTGAAAACCACCCATACCTCCTATGCACGGATGGCGCCGGTCTATGTATCGGCATTCCCCGAACTGTTTCATAACGACAGTATTATCCTGAATCACAATGGTACCTCAATGGAGACGGAACCGGCACCGCTCGAAGTGGTGTTCAAAACCGATACTACCTGGCAGAAGGCAACCTATGGTTTTACCATCAGGCAGGTGGTGGATACCCAGGAAACCGCCTACGGAAAACGTGATGCGGTACTGAAACTCTCCGGAATGTATACCACCACTGCCACGCTCGGATTTGACGGATACGATCAGTCGGTGTATTTCGGCGGACGGTATTCCTCAACAGTGAATGATTCATCGTGGTTCTACTGTGACCGGGCAAAGACCGAAGAGTTCGGCACACTGTTTTTCGGCGAGGTTGCCGACAGTGTGGGAACGTTCACCTCGGTACCGTACGGGTACGGGTTTGAGTATGTGCCGCTCGGGGTATCGCTGGCGTCGTATGTGTCGCTGTTCAAGTAGTATTTTTGTTCAGTGAGAAAATTGTTATCCGGTTGCAGTATGTTCCGCTACCATCGAATAATTGTCACTTTTCCCATCGCTCAGAAAATATTTTAAGAATATAGAAGTGATTAATTCACTGGTAGTTGTTGCTGAGTGAACGATCGGCGTAAAAATATCTACAATATTATAATGTTCTGTCGAGAGATTTCCGCTTACAAGACATTTAATTCCGGATTGCACAAATTCGGGTGGTGAACACCAGAAAACCACACTGCATTGAACCGCTTCGTATTCACTTCCGAGATATGAGCAGTGTTGCACCAGCAGACAAAAACGAGGAGGTTTTATATTGGAACCTGTTACCGTTAACCTTCCCGCTACTGATCCGATCCCGGTAAAAACCGGGATTATGAAGAATATCACCGTACGTTTCCCCGGTGAATTCGAAGTAGCCTTCGCAATTGATCCAAAGTCAGCCGAATGTCAGGATGACAAGTTCACCCTGTTCAGTACCGATGAAGAAAATACCTACTTTCAGGAAAAAACACCTCAAGACAACATTTCGCAAACTGCGGGTGAAACGAAAATCCGGTTTACCGGGCTCCGAAAAGACCTGAGTTATTCACTCGGAGTCGACCCGGGCGAGGAGGGTGAACCATATCTCGTCTTTGAAAATCTTGCTTATGGCGCCTGGGAAGAAGGACCGGTCGATCCCGATATGAAGGTGGAGTTCAAGATGCGGTTTAACGTCGATCCGAATGAATCAGGCAGCGAAGATGATCAGTTCATTCTCACCAGTACCGATTCCCGGCAGAAAATCAAACAGATCAAAACTATAAAAGACGATCTGACGCAGGGTGATGATACAGTGGAAATCCTGTTCGATAATCTCGACAGGTCATTGAGTTATTCGCTGCAGGTTGATCCGGGAGCGGAGGGTGAACCCTATTTTATATTTAAAAATCGGCCGTATGCCGAACTGTCGAAGGGAAATGCGGAATGAAAATCGGCGGAAGTATTTCCGGAGCGGCGGATGCTGCCGCAAAAGTAAAAACTGATGTGAGCGGCAGCGTTTCAGGAGCGGCGGGAGCTGCCGCCGGTGCGAAAGCGGATGTGGCCGGTGCGGTGAGCGGTGCGGCCGGTGGCGTGAAGGATGCCGCCGGTGCGTTAAAAGACAAGGCAACCGGTGCGATTGATAGCGCGAAAGGTGCTGCGACCGACGCGGTCGGAAACGTTACCGGCAAGGTAAGCGCCGCTGTTTCGGCGGCAATGGAGAAGGCCGCCGCGATGAAGGAACAGTGCAGGGCGGCGGTTAAAAAGTTTCAGAATGCAGTTGCCCCTCCCGATGGATGGAAACCGACGTTCGCTACCAGTACTCATGTTTCCATTGGGAAAAATTTCAGTTCAACAAAAGGATTTACGCTCCGTAACGACGAGTGGAAAGAGTTGAAGAAATTTCCTTTTTCTGTTTGAATAACTGAAAATGGTTCCAATGGTACAACAAAATATGATACTCCTTCCCCCGGTCTTTTATGAACGGAGAAAGATAGTTACAAGGATGATGATATGACTCTGTCAAATAAATACATCCCCGCAATTTCAAGTTTCGCTTTTCCCGTCAGTTCCGCTGTACTTCCCGAATGGTCCAAAGATCTCGAAGGGGAATGGTATAACGGAACTGAGCATGATTTCCCCGGCGGATTTTACCCTCTCGGTGAAAACTCACTCTGGCATGGCGGTATTCATCTGAAAGTACCGGTGGGCAGTGCAGTACTCGCGCCATGTGAAGGAACGATTGTTGCCGCACGTTTGGCCGAGCACGATTCCGGTTATTACGGCAGCGCAAATTTCATTCTGATGAAACACACAATCACTGGATATGATCTTATATTAACGCAGCCGAACATCGGGAACGCGGATTGGATTGAAAAAACCAGACTGTATGAATTTTTCTCACTCTATATGCACCTGAGTCCTGAATTGCTAGAGATTTCAAACGGTAATCTTGAAACGGTTGAATGGATAAAAACCCTCTCTGAACCGATTGATCTGATCGGAAGCGTCGGAAAAAACGGTGTCAATTACCCGGATGATGTCATGCTGGTCCAAAATCTTCTCAAACGCTGTGGTTGCTACACCTATCAAGTGGATAAACTCTGTGGACCTAAAACTGAAAAGGGACTGCAGAAGTTTATTGCTGATCCTGATTCCCCTATGGAACCGGGTGATGCTGCATGGCAGAAGCTTGTCAGTGCCTTCATGGCGACGAATGAATTGCGACAAAACATTGTCGACCAGCTTAAGTCGGGTGAAATCGTACCACTTAACATAAATGTGGCAACAGGTGATGTGCTCTGGACAAGTGGTGAATATATCGATGAATCACAACCCGAAGGTATTATCCACTGGGAAATTTTTTCCGAAGAAAACATATTCCCGCAATGGACGACAATTGAAGACTCGCAGGAGGGTTATAATATTGATTGTTCTTCGTTTCTTGCGCAATCGGGTATCAGTGAAGATTCTTTTACATCCGGAGAACCGCTCGAAAGAGAGCAGGTGCTCAATTTCTATAAAAGCAACCCTGACGCAGAGAAGGTCAGGAAATATGTGTGCAGGTTTCATAATGAGTGGGCTGTCAATCCCGATACTGCGCTTGAAAAAATAAAGAATGTTTATGATATTACCGATCTTGCCGATCTGATCAGGCCGTATCTCTGGTGGGAAATTTCTCAGCAGAAAGAAGTGCCACTTCCGGCGTCACCGTTGGTATATCACTACAATCCGATTTCGTTTCTTTCTGCTCTTGAATCCGCTTTCAGGTTTTCTGATGAAGGAGAAAACGACTATTCCGATACGGATTTTGTAGAAGAGATGGCAGGTCGGACACCTACCGGAACGGTAAATGAAGAATAATTGGCGACAACCGAAAACGAACATGGCTTCAACGAGCCTCTTGACGATGAATGAATAATACTGGAATTTTAATGATTCCCTGGAGATGTTCCTTATGAGTGACAATTTTCAGTCAGACATGAATAGTGAAGACGAGTATTTCGATTCTTATGATCCGGAGCAGGAACAGAGTGTATGGGATGGCGAGTCGACTCAACAAACAGAATCTGCAGACGATAATTGGAATCCTGAAACCTCTGCCGATAGTGATCAGGTCACAATGAATAAGCCAGCCGATGGTGATTCTTCATCATCGGAGAAGGAAGATTCTTCACAAAGTACCGAAAAAGAGGAGTGGGAGGAGTGGGAAGATGAAAATTATGGGCAATCGGTTGATGAAGATCTGGTAAAACAGCAACAGGAAAAAGAACAGGCTGCCTCAGGAAGTCAGACATGTCAATCAAGCACGGAAGATACTTGGGACTATACAAAACCGGTCTGGGCTCAGACCGACAGCGATTCATCCACACCGAACCAAGAGATCGAGTCCGTAGATGAAGAGTACCTTTTAAATAAACGTACCACCTACAACGCGGCTGTCTATAATGACACCCTCGGTCCGCGGCAATTTTTTGAAGAAATCGATCAGGGGGGGCATGGTCGAATTCATTACTGCTGGCGAAACGACTTCGTTGAAAGAACGGTCGGTACTTCCGGCTGTCTGCCTGTTTCGATTGTAATGGTTCTGCATTATTATAATTTCATGAGTAATTGCACCATCAAGCAGAAGATCGAATCCCTCGTTCAGTTCATGCGTGGTTACAAAAGAAGCCAGAATATAATCAGTAAACCGAAACACCTCCCGACGTACGATTATATAACCCCCGATGCTAACCCCCGTACAGAGAAATTGCTTGCCGACATACCACTTTACACTGCGGATAAATTTGTTGCAAGCATCGTTTGCTCCGATCAGAATAAACTCGCCAGGTATCAGAAGTTTGGCATAGAAGCTATCGACAGCAATTATCTTTCTCCATTTGAAATCGTAACAAAAAAAGGCGGTAAACTGATATTCAGTACAAAAGGGGGAGTAAAAGGCGGATTAGATATAAACGGAAAAGAAGTCACCTCACTTAAAGAACCTTCGAAGGGGTATATGCCTAATGGACATTTCGTTGTCATTTCGGGGTATAACAGCAGCGGGATGTTCGAGATAGCCGATCCGGCGGGAGACCGTAAAGGAGCTGGGGATCTTGCTTTTGTCGATCCTGAGATAATAAAGGATAAAACGTTTATATGGATTAAACCGTCTGAGGATACCACTCCCATAGATTTAAATGATGATAACGATATTATTGGAAATCACAAAACCATAGACCAATTATCGGAAGATGAGATAATAGATGGAATTGTTGATATTGATGTCATACTTGATAAATTGGAAACCTTTTTCCAATATTTACTGAACAAAAGTGAAAAACTGAAAAACGCAGATGAAACGATAACTGGTGGCATAGAGAGCCTGGCGGATTTTTTAGGGATCGATCTGAAAGCGGTGGAAGATGCCGGAAGCGATATTTTTCGGCGGTTTCTTGAATACATTAAAGATAAAACTGTGGAGAATCTCGAATTAAAGGAAAAAATCAAATTTTTAAAGAATTTTCTAGAATTCGTTAAATACAGATTCGACTATGAACAGCGAATATTTTTTACCACAACAGAAGCATATCAGCAATATTTCGGGTATGCTGATATTTACGACGAACATGCAAATGACGATCCAGTCTTTAGAATCGACTGGTTTAAAGTTTATATATACGCACATAACGAAAAGGGTGACCTGCAAACATACGCAATTAGAGGTTGGAAAGGGAACTACTGGTCCGCTGCCGGTGCAGAAATCGGTTGTTACACCGGAGATAATCCGGTAGTCAAAGCATTAACGGGAGAAGATGCAACCGCTGCTTCAAAAAGTTTTATGCTTAAAATGGGGTTTATTCTTGAAGATGAAAATGGAAACGAAATTTTCAGAAGATACAAGGAGGAAAACTGGTGGGTAATCGGCCTCAAACCGGGGCAAAACGAAGTTTGGGAAGATGCACGAGGCAAGTATACGATGAAAGGTGTGATCGATTTTGAAGGAAAGGCAGAACTTGCCGATAGTTTTGAATCTGAAGTTGAGCAACATTTTGAAAAATCAGACACTGCCGGGCCAATTTCCATTACAAAACGAAAAGGGAACAAATTCATATTTCTTTGGAAGTAAGTATTTAGATAAGGTAATACTACCAATTTTTTATACGTTTATATATTGTATGTAAATCAGAATGGTCAATTTCTGTAAATTTTCTTAGAATGCACTATCTATTCAATTGGTTCTCAAATAATTGCTAAATTGCTATTTGAATCCGCACACGGCACCCCGTCGCACTACCGTCTCCCTGCCGTCCAGAGCACGCTCCCTCCTCCACCCCTGATTCCGCCCGGAGTATATTTCCTGATAATCAGGGAGTCTGCATGGTTCCTCTGTATGCCGGATACCGTAGTGTACCATGAGCGGTCTGCGGTAAAAAAAAGTTATCCCGGCGTTTATTTGTGAGTGTATCAATCGCAATGGTCAGAATATCGTTTTTATTCATCACAATGCTCCTGTTCGTTCCAACGGTGACTGCCGCATCGTTTGAACTGTCTATCGAGCCGGAGCTGGGTATCCAGAACGGGGTTCCCGCCGGTCGGAACGATTCCGTTTTCAATACGTATTTCTACGGTGCTGCGCAGGTGGAACCTGTCTGGTCAAAACGGAATGGAAGCAGGGACTTTCGTAGCACGACCTCGTTGCATACCGTGAAGTATATCGGTGGTCCCGGGGAGCTGGACATTGAAGAGCACCTTTCGCTCGAACGGGAATTCGCTACCCATTCCACCGGCGGCACGATCGGTGCCGCATATCATTTTCTGCCGACCGCCTATGATCCGACCAGTCCCGAAAAGTACATGGACTATTCCTTCGGGTGCAACCGGAAACGCTCCGGCAGTACGGGACTTCAAGGTACCTACTCCCTCAATATTCTTGATGATGTCACTTCGACCCGTTACGACGTTCGGAATTCCCTGTATCTGTCCATCGGGAAGGATTTCACCCGGCATTTGCACCTGTTCCTGAAAATCGGCGGGGCATGGAACCTGTCGAATACTGAAGGGGCCGGATATATCCAGCCATCGGGTTTCCTCGGTACCACCATACTGCCCGATGAAAAAAATATGCTTCTGCTGCAGATCTCCGGAAGCTGTGCATTCTACCAGCCGGTGCATGTTCCGGTACTCACGACTGCGGGCAGGGGGCGCCGGCAACGGGTGGACACGCTTGCATTTACCCTTACCGCAACAAAAATACCCCTCACCATGCTATATTGTGACTTTGGACGTGAACTTACCGCTCGGGCGACGCTGCATTTTTATTACCTGTGCGTGCTGTTCGGTCGTGGGCGTACGTACACACCGGCGGTTTCCCACCAGTGCGGAATTTCGCTTGAATGGGTAAAAAATTAATTCGATGCACCGTGTAACCTTGTATCGTAGTGTCTCGTATATAGTAAACAGATTAACAGGATACGGAGTTGAAGAAGCGGACCATCGAAGACGAGAGGTTTCATGAAATTGTTCGTACGTACACCCGGTATGTCTTTACCGTTACGTTCCGTTTACTGGGTAATGTTACCGATGCCGAAGACGCGACGCAGGAAACGTTCATCAAGGCATATAAATGTATCGGGCGATATGATGAAACGCGGGGGATGAGAAACTGGCTGTTCACCATCGCCATCAATACCGCACGCGATTTCTACCGGAAAGTACGAAGTGCCCGCAAGACGGAATATGCCGCCGGAACAGCGGATGAAGAAAATGCCACCGAGCCGTCGTCCGGCATCGGAGAACGGATGGATGTCGATAAAATGCTGTCAATTCTTGATTTCAAGTACCGGACCGTGGTTGTGCTGTTTTACATGGAGCAATACAGCGTGAGGGAGATAAGTACCATGATCAGAAAATCGGAGAATGTCGTCAAGGTATGGCTGTTCCGGGCCCGAAAAAAGATCATGGAGCAATTCGGAGATTTTACTGTATGAAGTGTGCCACCGTCATTGCCTCGTTTGACCGGCTGTACCGTGAAGGCGACGGTTTCGATCGTCCCGATATTGTCGCACATCTCGAAACATGTGATCGCTGCAGCCAGGCCTATTCCCGCTGGTGTGCGGTAGCCCGCTCTCTCGGCGGTGTTCCGGAACCGGAGCTATCACCGGCTCTCTACGGGAGAGTAATGATGGCAATCGATGATCTCCGCGGGCGGAAGGCGCAGGGGAGCCTTGCCCCGGGTTGGCAACCGTTCGGGTGGGCGGTAGCCGCTGCGGCTGTCGTGGCGATCAGCGTCCTCTTTCTTGTTCCGCGAAACCCTCCCGTTGCTCCCGCCGCCGGAATAGTTCCTGTACCGGCGGCTGCACAACCGGTGGTTACCGCTCATTTTGAGCTGTCCCGGGTCGATGCCCATACCGTTGCACTGGTCGGTGATTTCAACGGTTGGGATACCGGGGAGAATCAGATGATACAATCGGCTGATGGTACCTGGTCCATCGATCTGCCGTTACCCAAAGGGAATTATCAGTATCTTTTTCTGGTTGACGGGAACCGCTGGCAGGCGGATACGCGGGGGGTACCGATGGTACCCGACGGGTTCGGCGGCGTTAACTCGGTGATCGAATTATGAAATCACGTATGTTACAGCTCCTGGTTTACGGTACTGTTGCTCTGTCGGCAATCGGTACTGCGGCGCAATCGGCGGTTGACTGGAACGATTCTCTCTCCAGTATCGTGCGGGACTGTGCCGCACAGCATATTCCGGCGGAAGCGCTTGAGAACAAGATCAGGGAGGGACGTGCGAAAAAACGTTCCGGAAAAGAAATCTTCGATGCCGTTACCGTTCGTAAAAAGCTTCTGCTGCGGATCAGGGATGGTAATAACGGTGTTATGCCGGATGCATACTCGAAACGGTTGTTTGATCTTGAGCGTGAGGTCCTCTCAGGCGTACCGGTGGTAACTACCGGATCCGGATTAAATCCTGTACATAAAAATCCTCAATCAGTGACCTTTGCCCCTCCGAAATTCGGAAACCAGCCGCAACGGCCGGGCATCAGCTCTCCGGATCAGCTACCCAAGGGACGGGACAGTGTCGGCCGACATACTTCTTCCGGATCGGGTGGCAAGGAGAACAGGCTTCTGCATGCGGGAGAACGTGCTGAAAAAAATGCGGCGAAAGCGGCACAAAAAGCTCAACGACGTTTGGAAATGATGCAGAAGCGGATGCAGAAAAAAACGATGAATCGTCATGGGCGCGGCAAATAAAAATCTTCAGCGGTGTAACCTTTTCTATTCCAGACCAGTATATAGGGGTAACAATCCGGCGGCGGGTAGTGTCTGCACTGCCGTCAGGAAGAACAGGTGATCCTTTTGTCCTGAATTCACCGGTTGATTTCAGGTTCATGTCTGAAAGAATGGAGGATGTATGAAACGTCTTGTTGTATTGGCACTATCAACTGCTGTTCTGACTATCGGTTGCTCACAGGACAAACCGGTTGCTGTCTCCGGCTCATCGAATGACTACCTTGCCCAGGGTAAACTGCAGCTTTCCGTGACGGATGGCAGCGAAAACTCCGGCCAACGCCAGTTATCCGGGCGGGATAACGGCACCGATGTCGTCGAGCATATCTGGATTACCATCAAGGAAGTGCAGCTTCACGTTGCCGGTGACCCTTCCGAGAACGGTTGGAAAACGGTTGCAACCCCTGACAAGCAGTTCGATTTTCTTGAACTGGTAAACGGGTTGACCGCACCGCTTGATCTTTTCGCACTTCCGGCCGGACATTATACCCAGATACGGCTGATGGTTGATGACGAATCGGTTTCCGGCGGCGAGAAAAAGTCGGAAAATACCATCGTTATCAATGGTGAGACCTATCCACTTCTTATTCCCAGCGCATGGCGGACCGGTATCAAATGTGTCCGACCCATTTTTATTGCAGAGAACGAAGTGACGGAAATCTGCCTTTTGTTCAATGCGTTTACGGCAATTCATTACTCCGCCGAAAACGGTTACATGATGCGTCCGGCCATCCGGACCTACAAGTGTGACGGCAGTGCCGACGAAATTCCGGAAGAAATTCCCGATGAAACGGTACCACCGGAGGATGTTCCCAACGATCTATAGTAAAATATGGCTTTCGTAAAGAAATACCGACACTTCGCGGTTGAACGTTAGCCGCGGAGTGTTTTCTGTTTTATTGTGTCTGAATACCTCCGGTAAACCGAATCGTTTCCGGATTGCGAAAAATCCCGGAGTCAGATTCCCGATCCATGACGGTGAAAACCGGAGCAACGCCGCCCGGGAACTCAAGGAGCATTGTATGCGAATCTCTGTTGCAAAAGGACTCTCGCGGTTCTTTTTACTGTCGCTCGTTGCACTGGCTGCCGTTATTTCGGGGCAGGATGATCAAAACACCCGGAATCAGTACTGTGTTGCCCGACCCGATACTACCTGCTTTGAGCCGGAGAACGGCACCATCGATTCCGTCGGGCGGGATGTTGCGGCACTGGGAGGTACCTTCCGGTTCTGTCTGGAGATCGATACCATCGGGGCGGGAAGTTCCCCGATCCGGGTGATACTGCTGCTTGATAAATCGGGAAGTATGTGTGCCTTTGCAGACCGGGAAAGCTTCGATTGCTGCACACCGGGGGACGGCTCGAAATTATGCATGGATAACGACCCGACTAATCAACGTATCGAGGCGGCTCATCGGTTTGTCGACAATCTCAGGGCACTGAGTCCCGGATCGGAAGTCGGGGTTGTGACCTATGCGAGTAATGTAAAAAATTCTCTCAATCCGTTGCCGCTTTCCAGCGAAGGCAATGTCTCGCGTATACACAGTATAATCGACATCGCTGCCTGCGAGAGCGAGCCGAATCGTCTGGGAAAGGTCACCAAAACCGCTGAAACCAACCTCGGTACGGCGATGCAGAAAGGATTGGAACTGGCGGATTTCAATTACAATAATCTTGATCCGGCTATGGTTCGCCACCTGATTCTGCTGACCGATGGCGCCTGGGATGACGTCGACAGTCGTTCGCCGGAGCTGCTTATCGGGGAGTATACATCCACCTATCGTAATCGTCCGGTACCTGTCGTACACGGAGTATTTCTTTCAAATTCGGAGCTTCATATCGCGCATGGCTATCCACCGCAGGGCTGCTCAGCGGAAGATGAGGTCAATCTTGAGTATCTCCATACCGCAGCAACGCTTACCGACGGTATGTACTTTTCGGGTTCCACACCGCAGACTGTCGTCGCCAATTTCGCGACACTGCTTGACAACGTCACACAGGTAGTGCCGCAACGGCTGGTCGCTGTTATCGTCACCAATACCACTGCCGGTGCGGTCAGCAGCAGCACCACCATAACGCACATCGGTTCCGGTGCCGTGTGGGAGGCGTATATCAGTGATCTTCCTCTGGAACTTGGAGAAAATCGGCTTGTCGTAACGCGGAAAATCATCAGTCCGCGTACAGTGGACACCATTACCGCAACCACCGCGGTAACGGTTATCCGCAGTACCGGATACCGCGAAGCGCTCGATACCGATCTGTTCAGAATATATTGTGAACCGGGCGCCGAGGATCTCACCGGTCCCTGGATCAAACGGGCGGTGCTTACACCGGCATCAATAGATGCCCCCTACGATACGCTTCTGATCGAATTCTCAGAACCGGTCGATTGTGCCGAACTGAAAAAAGGATTTGCGCCGGATCTGGTATTCACTGTCTCCGATGCGCGGTCAGTTTCCCGGAGTGAAGCACTCCGGAATTCGGAATTCACCGAAGCCGGATGCTCCGGAGATTTCGTTATTTCGGTGACGATTACCGTCGGAAAGCAGGTGATCAATCCGGGCAGCGACAGTATCCGGCTGGTCAGGGAGTCGGTTACCGATCAATCGGGGAATCCTCCATTGACTGATAAAAAATCCCCGATTGTATGGGGCAACGGGAACGCCATTGATATCATCACCGTACCGACCATACCGGGTCAGAATCTCAAAATCGACCAGCGGATTGTTTCGGGTTTGAATCTCAAGACGACGTCCGGGAATGTTGTCCAGGTGAAATCCCGTCGCGAGCTGAAGTTCATTGCCATTGATCAGGTCACGAAAGATTCCTCGTTTGGTTCGGCCAATGTATATGATCCCGTCGGCAATCTGGTCCGGATAGATCTACCGGTGTTCAAATCAGAAAGTGATCAACTGGTATACTATTTCATCTGGGATGGATTGAACCGGTATGGTCGCCGGGTTGGTTCCGGCGCCTACCTGATCATATTCAATTTCCGGTATCTTGATAGTACCATGGTTATCAGAAAGCAGAAAACCGCACTGCGATGGTAAAAACAGTTCGTTGAGGAGAGAGTCTCAATTTGTACTGAGAAACGGTCATTTCCTCCCGGTGTAGTGGCCGATTACGTGTAGCTGTTGCGGTTCAACCGTTACCGACACCACTGACTCTCACACGGCACCCCGTCTCCATCCCCGTCCATTTTCATATCGGGGCAGTGCTCCAGAAACCACAATGCCTCTTCGCACGAGGTCATCCCGGAACAGTATACTCTGCCGTCGCATTCGTACGTGCTGTCGTCTTTCGAACCGGTGATGTTGCATGCGAGGAGAAAAAACAGGCCGATCGCCGGCTTTTTCATGAAAACCTCCCGAAAAAGTTGAAGCTCTCTTCAGTATATCATTAGTTCTCCAATCTGCCATCATGTGCAGGATGCCGGGATGGCAAGGGTGTTGTGAGGGCGTTTCATTGAACGCCCCTGCATGATCGTGTGAATTGTGACGAACTATGGTTGATAACAACTGAAACGAAGGCGCGTTACCGGTTTTGCATCTCAACGCACAACAGTGCAGCACCCAGCGCGGCCACGATTTGCGGGTGCTCCGGGACGTCAATCGGTCGCTGCAGTTCCCCTTCAAGCAGTTGCACCACTGCCTGATTCCGGACGCCCCCGCCGACAGCCGTTACGGAACCTCCCGGTGGAGCAATACGCTTGAACATGCCGGAAACCTTTTTTATCACACTCCGGTGAATGGCGCGGGCGATGTCCTCACGCCGCTCCGAACGATTGAGCAGCCCGATGACCTCCGACTCGGCAAATACCGTGCAGAGTGAACTGATGGTCAGTGAATCGCTTCCCGCGAGCGCGGCCCTGCCGAAATCCTTGAGTGTGTAGTCGAGCCGTTGAGCCATGATTTCAAGAAATTTACCGGTTCCCGCCGCACAGCGGTCATTCATCTCGAACCGGCTTACCTTGCCGCGATCATCAAGAACGATCACCTTCACGTCCTGCCCGCCGATATCGATGACGGTGCGGTTGCCGCCGTAGAGTGATGCGACGCCACGTGCGCATGCCTTGATTTCCGTTACCGACGGAATATCGTGGATTTCAAGCAGGTGCCGACCGTATCCGGTTGCCAGGCAGGGTATTCCGGGATGGTCGGCGAGCAGCGTCGCGACAACCTCCGCAGGGCGGGAGGTGGCGTCTGCCACCTCCCGTCTGCTTACCGTATCTCCGGCAAGGTGCACCAGTTTTATCGTTCGTGAACCGATATCGATGCCGAGACAATCGCCGTTCATCCGCCGATCCGTTCGATGAACGCCTCGATACGGGTGGTGAGCTGTCCGGTGTCTTCCTGCGAGTAGTCAGTTTCAATGCGCAGCGCGGGAATGCCGGATGCTTCGAGTTCCTTCTCTATCCCCAGACCTTCCATCTGGTAGGGAGTGCAGAAGTTGAGTCCATAAAGGAGCACCCCATCGGCATGGTACTCTTCCGCCATCTCCCTGATGTGGTCAAGGCGTTCACTGTTGGGGGAGAAAATGGCGCAGTCGATCTCCATATACCGGTCGACAAGGTGGTCGATCAGGCCGTCGGCGGTTACCGCTTCGCTGTTCACCAGACCTCTGCTTCCCCGCTCGCCGATGCACGACTCTTCACCGACGATGACTGCCCCCAATTGCTCCACGATCGCCGGTACTTTCCAGTTGGGAACCGCCATCGGGCAGCCGGAAATCAGGATTCTGGGGGTACCTGCAGGCTTTACCCCGGCACCTTTCTCGATCCGTGCTTCCAGTTCGTCGCAGATCGTGTTGACCGATTGGGTAAAGCGTTCCGGATTGTCATAAAAGAACACCTGGTTGACGAGCAGCGCATCGAGTCCGGAAACCGGAGCCGGATCGGCAGCCCGCAGTCGTGCGAGCCGCTGCACCGCCCGACGTTTGTTGTTGACAACGGCTATTGCCCCGCGAAGCGCCTCGGCGCTGATGACGACACCGGTGAGCTGTTCCATTTTCTCCTTGAAGGCGAGGTATTCAGCCTTGAGCAGAGCACGTCCCTGCGGACTCTTGGTTTGCGGCATATCCATCGCGTAAAACTCGTGCACCAGACCGGCAAGTGTTTCATATGCTTTTTTCTTGCCGTCGCAGGTATTTTCGCCTACAACGAGATCACTCGCTTCAATGTACGGGCATACCCCGCCAAGTTTGAAGCCGAAGGTCGATTTTATCAGTGCGCAGGTGTTGCGGGGCAGGACTTTTTCCACTTCATCGGTGGCGAAATCGGCTCCGGCGCAAAGTCCCACCATGATCCCCCCGGTGGCGAGCACGAGTTCTTCGGGGACAAAGGTGCAGTAGGTCCCCACCACCTTTCTGCCTTCCGCCTTCGCGTCCATGAGTTCTTTTACCCGCAGACCATGCACTTCAGACATCACAAAGTCGAAATAGGCCATGCCTTCGGGGCGGTTTTTCTGCGTCATGAACGTACTGCTGTAAAGCTCTCCGAGGACATTCAGTAGCGCATCGTGATTTTGGAGGTTGAGTCCGAGACTGGTCCACATGGGACGATAATCAACAGCTTCTTCAGACATTGGGTCCGCCTTTCAATAAAAAAGTGACGGAATTCGGCTGAACGCGACGAGTATGGCGGGAAATGATCGTATAGAGTCGTGGATTCAAATAAAAAGAGACAATTGTTGTAAAAATAGATGGAACTGCGGTATTGCGAGGTAATCTGCGGTTGGTTTTCATACGTCGTTTTCTCTGCATGTCTTAGGGTCCCTACCGACCGGTGGTACCTGACATACGTTGGTTTCAGTGAACTCCAGGGTTAAAAGTTATTGATCAAATCGACCATAATATACATTTTTACCCAGAGAAAAAAATCTGTTAGTACAAGAATATGCCAAAACAGGCGGAATGAATTCTTTCACTGCTCATCGCAAGGTTAAACGGAATCTGTATACAATAATCGACAGGGAAACATGAAAAAAAACGGCAACGAAGTGCTCCTCGGTGCAATTCTCATAGCATTCTCCCTCGCGGCATATACCGCACACTACCTTCTTTTCAGGGACGCACACCATATCTTTATCTACCTGGTGGGGGATATCGCCTTTGTTTTTATAGAGGTATTTCTTGTGACGGTGATTATTCACCGGCTGCTGGATAATCGTGAGAAACAGCTGCGGCTTGAAAAACTCCACATGGTGATCGGTGCATTTTTCAGCGAACTGGGGACAAAGCTACTGACGATGATGGCTGCAGGCGATCCCTCCCGAGATATTCTTGCCTCGCGCCTGGTCATAAATAACCGCTGGTCCCGCCAGGATTTCATCGAGGTGGTGAAATGGCTCAAGGTATACTCCTTTTCGATCGACAGCAACCGGGTGGACTGGGGGGCGTTCAAAGGGCTGCTCGGCAGCAACCGGAGTTTTCTGCTCCGTCTGTTTGAAAATCCGTACCTGCTTGAGCACGAATCGTTTTCAGAGCTGCTGCAGGCGGTGTTTCACCTCTCCGATGAGCTTGATGCGCGGAGCGATTTTTCAGCGCTGCCGCACCCGGACCTGGTGCACCTGACCGGCGATGTGAAACGGGGGTATCAGTTGCTGATTGTCCAGTGGGCGCAGTACATGCAGCATCTCAAGGCGGACTATCCCTATCTGTTTTCGCTTGCCGCACGGCAGAATCCCTTTGATAGTGCTGCTTCGGTGGTGGTGAAGGAGTAGGTAGGGGGGGGGGGAGGTTGAATATTCCCACGGGCCATACCGGTTGGTCGATATCTGGTCGGCAATGGCTGTCGTGATCGTCTGTACGTCCTCCCGGTTTCCGGGGCACCCCTGTCCATTGCTGTCCGTGCAGGGGTGAGTGTTCCGGGCACAGCTATAGTGGTAGATATTCCCATGGAACTTTTTGTGAACCGATGTCAAATTTCTAGTATATTACTTCTTAGTGTTACGAAGTGGAATTTCGGGGATCGGGCCAGGGGGGCCTTTTTTCATTTCCGCGATACACGGAATAACGGTCTAAAAGCAACAAAGCAGTTGTAACCTGCCTGTACTGAGGGTTTCCTCTCTTTAAATGTATGATTTATGGAGTAAACCCTTCCTGGTTCGGACATTATTTGCGATCCGGCGATTTCGGGAATTATTGCCCTTGAACCGTTCGCGGGGAGTGCGATGCCCGTTCCGTCCATACTTTTTCTGATTCAAGGAGAACGTCATGAAGTTTCTGCTGTTACTGCTTCTGCTTTCCGTTGGTACCATGTCTTACGTTCAAGCCAAGGACAGCGACCTGATGGAACATCTTACCTTTCAAACCACCTTAGGGATCAACCTGAAGTACCTGCTTTTTGTTCCCAAAGATTACGATGCTTCCAAACGGTATCCACTGGTGGTCACGCTGCGTGCCACGGGTAGCGATTACATCTTCCAGGTGGATAACAACGATCAGGCACATCCCTGGATTGAGGACAGTATTCAGGCCCGTGTACCGCATTTTGTCATGGCTCCCGAGTGTCCGGGAGGTTCCTGGGGTGGAATGATGGGCGGCGGTACCGAGTTGTCACGGGAGTGCAGGGCGGTTATTGAAGCTGTCGAGGATCTGAAAAAGCAGTACTCCCTTGATACCAACCGGTTCATTATCGGCGGTTTTTCACTCGGCGGAGCGGGAACCTACCATATGATACAGTTTCTGCCCGATTATTGGTCGGCTGCATGTCCGGTAGGTGCCGGAGGGAACGCCGATGCAATCGATGTGATTTCCGAAACCCCCATCTGGCACCATCAGGGCTCGAACGACAACGGCGGGGCAGCGCTTACGAGGATGGCCGACGCACTGGAGAACGGTGATTACCCGGTGCTCCGGATAACCTGCGATATGGTCGTCAATTCACCCGCCGCCTGGAGCAGTGAAGTTCAGAAAGGTACCAAACCGGAAGATATCATCTATAAAAACGCGAATCCTTCCTATGCATCGGTGGACGAGGCGATTGACGCGGGTGAGAAGTATCTCTATCAGCTGATTAACGGTGCCTCGCACGAAGACTCCCGGCTCAACGCCAACCACAACCCACTGTTGGCGAAATGGGCGTTCATGCAGACAAAGGGCGCCACCAGGGCGGTAACTTCCGCTCCGAAGCTGATTGATCTCCGGTCGCAGCGGAGAAACACGGTGATAACCTTGGGGAATGCCTCCGATCGTGTTACTGGAAGAATTTTCACGCTTCTGGGACAGAAACAACCGGGGCAGCGTGCTGTGGCAAAAAACGGCGTCCAGAGGTTGCAGATTCGGATTGTTTCGGAGGAGCGCTGAACCGTACCGGATTATTTTGAAGGTAATGTCGGATAATTAACATTTCATTCTGTAAGGGCGTTCAATTGAACGCCCTTACTTTATAGTACCTGGCGAGAGGTGTTTCTGCATTTGCGATACCCTCTCCCCCCCTTGCCCACTTCGAGCAGCTTCGCACCGCCACCGTAGCACCCGTCCTCCAAGGAAGGACTTTAGTGTGCAGGAGGCAGTGCATCGTCTCCCCCGGTTAAGGGAGAGGGGAAATGATGTTCCCGATTATTGAGCTTGGCCTCGATACTCTATCGAACTCGGTCGGCGGAGTGCGTTTCCCCTTACTGCCGGATGGTCATTTATTTCGTTTTGCTCCTTGTATTTTTTACCATGCTGCTAGTTATATTGATTTAAGCCTCTGCCGGCTGGGTAAGCAAGGGTAGGGCTTTTCCGTTTTCCGTTGTTTTATTTCCGAAGTGTAATTATTGATCTGGAAATAAATACCTTGATCATCAAGTGGAACGTGACAGAGAAATGAATAAAATAATTTTTACTAGTAGCAGTATCTTTCGGATTTAGCTTAGCAATGACTCCCTCTACTGTCACAATTCATACAAAGAAATTGAAGTAATGAAAAATTATTATGAAAGGATGCAATAATGAAAATACTCCCAAAATTGATGGCTGTTTCAATTGTTGTTTTTTCTATACTAGTGAATACATATGCAGAAGCACCTAAAGTTAAAAAAATGGAAGCGCCTAAGCAAAGCAAAACCAATTTAGATGGTTGGTATGAGCAGGAACATTTCATTATTACGTACTATGTTGACACAAAATCTCAACTATGTTTTGCCCGGTTGAATCAAGGTAATAACGGACAAGGGTTTACTGTTATCGACAGTGAAAAACTGAAAAGACGAGAAGAATGGAAAAATATTATTACCTGGTAAATAAGCTGATTCAAGACTACTATGTAAATAATGGAGCACCGACACAGACGGCTAAAAATACACTTAAATCGTGCACTCGCTACAGAGGGTACTTTTCGGTACTCATGGAGAATAAATGACAGGGTAATTACATTCAAACAGTACTAATTGTTGCTATAACCTTCGATCTTCATCTACCATCTCGTCTCAACTGCTGAGCAGATGAGAAAAAAACCGCCACGCCGTAAGGCGTGACGGCACCAGTCAGAATGACTGACGGTATGATGAGCACGGGTTGTTACTCACATAGAAATAAACGCAATGGACTACCTTCCGGTCAAGCCCTTCCGTAAATATCCGTTACCGGAAAATGGAAACACTTTACCGCCCTGCAGGTTCAAGCATCGATTCGTCAAGGTTTGATTCCTGCGATGCGTCAAGTGTGAAATGACTGAATTTATCAAATGATTTTCCGTTTATCAGGTTATGTCGACATAGAACCGAAACCGACGGCACCAGTATTTTGTTCGCCCCCGAGCCGCGTTCCACATAGGAGAGCACTCCTTTTTCAGCGACAATCGATGCGACGTAAACCTCTCCCGTTAACGTGCCGCGCACCTTGTTTTTGGCACCTGCATAGCGCTCAAGCCGCATCCGTGTCGCCGAAGGCAGTACCATCCGCTTTACCGGTACCGGCTCCAGATCGGGATCGCAGAATTCAAACGCGCACAGTTCTCCTGATCCGGTAAAGGAAATGCGGGCGAATGCATCGTTGCCGACGATGTGCCGTCCGCTCACTTTCCGGGTGTACCGGCAGGTGTACATGGTGCGGTGCGGCTCAGGGTCTTCACGGGTGATCGCCCAGTCGGTTTCATCGTTGGCAAATACGAACAGTATGCTCCTTTCACCCAGCAGTGTTGTAAGCACACCGGCACTTTTGTCCCGCAATTTCCGTAAGCTGTTTTCGGATTCATCACTGAGCTTCGACAGATGCGGTGAATAATAATAGCACCGCCCGTTTTTTTCGTCATACCCGGCAAACCGCCGAAGGTTGTCGCCAATACCCGCGTCGCGGACAATACGGTCCACGTCATCGGCTGTCATTACATGCTGCTTTACCCGGTAAGCGACCGGTCTGCCCGCTGCATAGGTCGTATCGGGAAGCTGGCGTGACAATACCCGGGAAGCAGGTGCAATGGTCTCGCGGGTCAGTTCATCAAATACCTGTTGTACCTCGCTTTTTATTACCAGGGGCGCCGCACTCAATTGCATGACCCCAGACACGACTACCGCAATAATAAATCGATTATTCATTGATGCTCCCTTCATTTTACCGCAACTGACATGTAAGTTCCGTAACGGTTATTGCAATGCAACTACTCTCTGGCTAATCCATTCGATTGAAGCAGGAATCACTTTCAGGCCGTTGTTACCTTGTACAGGCCATTGTATCAGTATTCAGGTGTTCCGAATGTGGACCAGCCGAGATACCCGATCCCCGATGGTGCCGGTGCATCACTGGCATCGGCCCACAGTTCGTAAGCATAATTCATGTTCGGTGCGGCTGTAGCGGGCTGGAGTCCCCGGTTCCCCGCCACTTCATACACCCAATGTGCCTGGGCTTCCCGCCATGCCATGGAAATCGTATTTCCCGTAGTAACCCAGCGTTCCCAGAATTCAGCGGACATCTGTTGTTCGTCTACGTATTCGTACGTATTCGCACGGTGTCCCTGAACCGTATGCACTCCGGCGAAGCAGTTTCCCCAGCGTTCAAACGGTTCCCTGCCCGATTCACAATCATCCGCGGCTGCAGCAACGAACCAGGTACAGGCGGCCCCCTGCACCCACTTCAAATACCCGTTGCCGCCGAACCGTATATCAGTCCAGTTGGTAATTTCATAGGCGGGATCGCAGCCGAGATAGGGACCGGTGCCACACCCGTGTCCCGAATAGAAAAGAAAGTCAACCATATTGATTTCAGCGGATGTCCCCGTCCACCGGTAAGCGGTGCATTCTTCATCACGACGGTTGTACCGGTACCACGCATTGGGGAGAGACAATGCCTCTATCGCATAGTTGAAGCCATCGGCTTCCTCATGGGATCGCTGAAGATTCAGAACATAGGCACACCCGTTTCCGTAATAGTATTCAATACTGTGTGTTGCGTACCACATATACGGCGGCACCGCCTGTGTGACATGCACGATTACCGCTACTCCGATGATACCTATTCCTTGCATTCTCATTGTATCCGCCCTCCTCAATGTAAAATGAAAACAGGACATCTGCCGTTGCCGACCGATGATAACCGAACCGGATTTAATAGATTGATCATATAATCGACAGGCTGATCCACCTCACCCCCCCCCGTAGCGCATATTCAAAACCTCCTTTCTGTATCGATGCCAACGTCGGAAAACCACACCCGGTATCGGGTCATTTATGCAGCACATGCATGACCCTCTGCAAATAGATCCATTTCATTAAATGATACACAATTAACTATGTCAAGTTTTCATACAATAAAGTGTTACCATTTTCCGGTAACACCTTTATTTGGAAACCAGGCCCTCTGGCACCTGGGGTGTGCTTAGGTGTTGTTACCAAATAATTATAAAAACATATCTTATAAAAATTGTTCAAATGGTATAACTGCTTAAATATAAGGGTGTTAAATTATATTCAATAAAAACATTGTTACCAAAAATAGGCAACATTAATCTTTTGGGCAGCTTGTAATGCCTTGCCATAGTATGTTATTTTGCTGTCTGGAAGGATCTGTGCATGCCGAACATATACACTTTTATCGATTACCGGAAATACCTGCTCGAGGTAATCGCTGAAAAAAAACTCGCCAATCCCCGCTTTTCCTGCCGCATGCTCTCGATGCAGCTCGGCATCAGCGCGGCGACGTTCGTCCGCATTGTTAACGGCAAACGCAATCTCAGCAGAAAAATGCTGCCGAAGTTCATTGCCTACCTGAAACTCAGGGATCGTGCTTCGGAATATTTTACCCTTCTGGTAGAACTCTCTCAGGTGAAAGATCCGGAAAGAAAAAACGCCATCTACCAGAAGATCCTCGATTTCCGTAGCGAGCGGGTCAAAACCCTTCAGCCATCTCATTTTGCGCTTTTTGACAACTGGTTCCTGCCGGTACTCCGTGAAATTATTGATATCCGTGGGACCGTTGCCGATCACCGCTCTCTTGCCGACATGGTTCGTCCTCCGTTACCTGTCAAGGAAATCAGGAAAGCGGTACGCACCCTTACTGATTCGGGATTACTTACCACCGATAAAAACGGAAAGTATTGTTCATCCGACAAACTGCTCTCCACCGGAGATACATGGGAACATATTGCCATCAGTCGTTTTCAGGGTGAAATGATACGGCTTGCGGGAGAAGCGCTGCTGACTATTCCAAAAAAAGAACGTGATATCTCTACCTTGACCGTCGGGGTTTCCGGCGACGACATTATCCGGATAAAGGAGATTCTGCGAAGAACCCGTCAGGAGATCCTATCGCTGATCGAAGGCAGTTCCGACCGGGAGTATGTCTACCAGCTCAACACACAGTTTTTCCCGCTCAGCACCAACCTTACCGAAAGCGATTCCCATGACGCTGAAAAGTAATCTTCTGATATCTGTTCTCCGTGCTCTGCTGCCGGCCCTCATGGTATACTGCCTACACTGCACCGTAAGTAATCCGGATACCGTTGCGGGGGGGCTTGAAACCACTAACGGTATCACCTTCAGCATCGCCAACGGAAGTATATCCGGTGTAACGGCGCCAAAAACCAGGGTCATACTCTGTGATACCGCGTACGTACCACCGGAAATCAGCCCGCAACGGTATATCGATACCGCCATCAGTGACGCCGGTGGGCATTTCACTTTTTCCGAATTGCCGAGGGGAAGCTATGCTCTGGCGGCAGGAAATGCAGATCTCACCTCCGGATGCCTCATTACCCCTCTCATGGTTGATCCCGGCAGTTCGACCCGGATCAACGATTCAGCCCTATTCGTACCACTTGCCGCACTGCCGGTACAGACACGATCGGATTCCACCACTGCCGCAGGCAGCATCGTTTTCATTAGAGGCACCCCCTTTGCAACACTCACCGGAGAAGCGGGAGCAGGATCACTGAGCGGTATTCCATCCGGAGTTTACAGGATAGAAGCGTATTTGAAAACACAGAAAGACCTTACTCCGGTATTGTACACCGCGACTTCCGAAGCGGTTCGCGTCAACGAGACCTCCAGTATTCTGACTTTGGATCTGAAGCAGCAACAATAATTGGAGAATAGTCATGATAACGGAAAACGAAAAATCCCTCGGCAACGCAGCCACCGATGACCGGTACAGTGCCAACCGTATATGTATTGTCAACCCCTACGCCGGAGCGGTAACACTCGCCCTTCGTGCGACCAATTTACTGCAGGCGGAAGCTGCGGTACACATACTACCGGCCGATGAAGAGATAACCTCACTGGAATACCTGAAACTTGATACGAAATTCAATTGTGAAGCGACATTACGATCCAATCCCTTGAGCCTCAACAATCGTCGGGCTCTTATCCGGTTTTCCGCCTGGTCGGTTCATACTGACCATTACAGCGGTAAAGTTGTCATCGACATTCTTCAGAATAATCAGCACTGTCTCATCAGTAAATCGGCGGATTGGTTCCGGATAGTTCCCAAATACGGTACCGGTCAGGCGTTTGAGTGGATTACCATTATTCATTTATACTGCACTCCGACCAAAGAGGCATAACATCGAATGCAGACCTGCGGGACATCCGGACAAACGATTCTTGTGGCCGATGACGATCGGAACTGTCTTTCAATGATTGCTATCGCACTGCAGGAGTCCGGCCATCTGGTCGCTACGGCTGCCAATGGGATTGAAGCACTTGAACAGCTGCGAAAGAACCCGTCGATTGCGATAGTCATTACCGATATTATAATGCCGGAAAAGGAGGGAGTAAGCCTAATCCGTTCTATCAGAAGGCAGTACGGTACAATGAAAATCATCGCCATGACCGGATCAACTAATTGGGAACCTATATTTGCCGCTGCAAGTGATTTCGGGGTCGATGTAACCCTCCGTAAACCGTTCAAAATAGACCGCCTTCTGGAAATAGTTGGTTTGGAACTGGCAAAATAGCAGGCAATTTTGCTCAGACTACCGTAGTGTAACCTGCCTTCCGATCTGCTGCAACAGCAACCTGAAAATTTCCCGGGTTCGTTCGGGATACTACTATATTTTATATCGGGTATGAAGGGTGCAGCTCTCAAAATGTGGTTGCGTAGTATAATGGACTCCTCCTCCGCATAAACCTACCCACTCACTGGTATTTAATACATAATTACAATTCTGTTGAATCCGTTGATGTCTTTTCTGGAGGAATGTTAATGAAAAGCCTGTTCACTATTGTCATTGCTATAGTAATGGTACTGCAGTGTGCATCAACCGCACCGGAGCTTCCGGTTTACGATGCATTCAACCACTCCGAAAAGAGACTCGTCGGAGTATTACCGATCAGTAACGAAACCGGTGAGGCACGTTTTAACGAGCTGTTCAGCTCACTTTCGGGCAAGTATATCAATGAGCTTAAAAACACCGGACGGTACCGGGTAATCGAACGCGAAAAACTCTCGGCGATTCTCAGGGAGCATGCACTCTCTGCAAGTGGCGTTGTTGATGTCGCAACCGCTACGGAAATAGGTAAATTTCTTGGAGTTGATGCGGTGGTACTTTCATCAGTATCTAAGGTGACATTCAGAAAAGGATTGTTGTTCGGACTCTTGGCATGGATTCAAAAAAAGTCGGTTGAAGCAACTATGGAAGCCCGGATTGTTGATGTTACCACCGGTGAAGTCCTCTCGACAGCCTCGACGATTGCAGTGGCGTGGGACCGGAAGTGGGTCGCGTTATTTGTCTTCAGGCTCGGTGGAAAAAGCAGCAGGGTGCAGCTCGAAGCACAGGCAGTTGAATACGCTGTACAAAAAACGGCCAATCAGCTCGGAGCTGATGCCGTAAAAAAACAGTAGAACCTGAAGAAGCATAAGGATTTTTGGCTTGCGCAACTGTGGTATGAAGATTATTCGAAAAGATAATCGCCGTAGCATACAGTCATTACCCTTCACCGGTAGTGACAGCATACCTACATACACATGCCACTCACCCGCGCAACCTGGAGAGTCATGCTGATCCCTGGTAACGGGGGAGATCAGTAAACCGTATTCAACCGCGCAAGCATGCGGTGGCCGCCCACGTCCCATACGGCATAAACAATGCCGCTCCCGCCGCCGATGCTTCGATTGACAAGCACACCAGCGCCGTTCCTGAGAACATATGCCCCCCGCTCCCTTCCCTGAATATCAATAATCCGTACGGTTTTTTCCACCCCCGCAGGAAACGAGAGCATCGCTCCCCGTGCCGTGCGGGCGATATTCAGATGCGATGCATCGAGGTAACCGACCTTTGAAGGTATCAGGCGCGCCGCAGTTTCGGACCATGCAAAAGGGCCGACCGTTTCGGCAACCGGCGCGACACTGGTCAGTGTTACGGAAGGAGTACTTGAAACACAATTAGCCGTTGCGGTTACGGTTATGGTCCCGGCATTTCTGCTGGTTCTCAGCAGGACTCCGGCTCTGCCGCCTTCTGCAGCGACGGTTACCGGATTACCGGAGTCGGTTACCGATGTGCTGTGACCGCCGTACAGGAGTCGTACGCTCGACGCCGGTGATGCGGTGAAAGTAATGTTGCAATTCGTGTGCTTGCAGGCGTTACTCGCATCTCGCAGGGTTGCGGTGATGAGGGAGATATCAGACCCGTCCGCTTTAAGGGTAGTATTATCGGCGGCAAGTTCGAGCTTGGTCGGGGTACCGTTTGACCAGTAGTCGGGTGCCGCGTTCGTGTAGGTGTTCCTCATTTTGAAATACACGTTCTTGGGCAGCCAGAGACGGTCGACGATCCCCTCGCGACCGGTTGTATTACGTCCCGAGCTGTAATCCATGAAACACCAGAAGTACGCTCCCGCCATTTTCGCTCCGTTACCCCAGTATTTCGCATTCATGGTCCTGTCTTCGATGATTGCTTCGCTGCAATTACTGGTCATATCCGCATCCATCGCGTTTCCCCGGACATAATCGCGATACCAGCTTCCGTAATCTGAGCAGTCCTTCCCTCCGTTCCCGTAGGCCTCGGTATTGATACTATAGGCGTTCTCCGATGAGGATTCGTCATAATTCAACCCTAATGCATCAAATTTATACTTGGTACCTCCCTGAATACACGCAACCAGAGTAACCCGGCCCGAACCCGCGACTGGATCGAGCCCATGAATGATGTTGTTCTCATTATTGAATTCAGCCTGCAGCGACTCGGTTGTTTCGTTGAACATGCTCCAGCCGTAAATACAGGGATGATTATAACCATCAAGAACCATTGCGGTGTCGCAGGAGTACATGTGGTTCCAGAATGCGTTGTTGCCCTTGAAGGAACCGCCGCATCCCCAGGTGGGGACTTCGCACAGTACCAGCATGCCGAGTGAGTCGCAGGCATCATAGAATGCCCGGGAGCGGGGATAGTGCGAACATCTGATACTGTTCATGCCCATGGCTTTTATCATCTCCACCTGTTTCACGAACCTCGAATCGGGGACCGCGTTCAGGATCCAGCCCATGAACTGTGCCATGCAGACTCCCCGTATTTTTGTGGGGGTGCCATTGACGGAGAATACCGTACTGTTTCCACTGCCGCTCCACGAGAAAAAACGCAGCCCCACCTTTTCGACGACACTGTCAACGGTTACTCCGCCCACGGCAACCACTGTCCGGAGCGAATAAAGGTAGGGAGCTGCGGGTGACCAGAGCGACGGTGAAGCTACGGTTCCGGTGGTAAGATTGACATCTGATGAACTCCCGGCACTAAGGTCCGTAGTACCGGTTGCCGTAGCAACGCTTTTCCCCGATGCATCAACAAGGGTGAGGCTGACATTCACGCTCTTTGTCGCGGCGGCATCGTTTCTGACGGTGGTGACGGCATGGACTTTCGGACTCGCGGCAGAACCGGTGGTCGTGATCCGCTGTCCCCAGAGCGGTACATAGACACTGTCCTTGCAGAGCAGATACACATTGCGGTACATCCCCGAAAACAGTTCATAGTCGGGCATCTGACCTCCGTCGCCGCCCGGCGGAATGTTCCCGTCGGTGCCTGCGTTGCACCTGACGGCCACGACGTTGGTGTCCCCTCTTTCAAGAGCATCCGAAATGTCGAAGAAGAACGCGGTGTAGCCGCTGTGGTTGTGGGAACCGACCGACGTTCCGTTAACATATACCTTTGCGGTCTGCATTATCGCGCCGAAATAAATGAACATCTTCCTGGCGTCAGCCGGACAGTAGAATTTTTTCCGGTAACAGAAATCGCTTTTAACCGTACCACCAATGGCTTTCTGTTCGGCACTGTGGACAGGGGCGGCATACGTTGCGGAATGCGGCACACTCACCGTCTCCCACGATTCGTCGTTATAGCTTTTCGCTTCCATTCCGCTCTGGGTTCCGGTAGCGAACTTCCAGTCGAGGTTGAACGGTACGTCGTAGAGGGATTTACGCGCAGCCCGTATCGGGGAAAATGTTGCAACGACAACTCCGAGAATTAACGCGAACAGTCTGACGTCCCGCAGGTACATGATCATTCTCCTTTGTAATGGTATACCGGTTTATCCTGAATACATCTTCATCGGTAAATCTTCTCTGATCAGCAAGTATCGGATGTTCTCCTCAATTGGGAAGGCCGCACCATCTGCAATCGTCGATACAATTATTATTACCGGAAATCGGTTGGAGATACAAGTACAGCATTGCCTGTACTAGTGTGCTAGTACTGATGATGTGTAAAACCATTTTTAAATTACTTTACACTGATTTTCAGAATCAAGTTTATTTTTCTGAAGGTACTTTAATCTCGAGATCGGGGTCACTATGTCACTACCGTTCTTGTAAGCGTTAAGTATCCGGTACTCTGTACCGTTTTGATTATGCCGCTTTCGGAATCGGTATCGTCTTTTATCCCGTTTTTTTCGAAATCGGTACAAACGAAATGGCGTGGAACAGCGGATACCAGCTTCTTAACGAATTTAATGACAATCTATATCTCAATGTGCCGGCCAGGGTGCATACCTTGAGGTTGGCCATCCACACAGTGCGACGAAAGAGGTAGCAGGTGAACGATACGCCAACCATACAGTTGAGAGAGGTGTCGGTTTTTCCTGACGATGCAGTCCTGAAAAAAACACTCGGGCGATCATTCGGATGGTATGTGAAGCTGCTGCACCTTTTTGCTGCAAATGAGATGCTACACGAATGGCGGTACTACCGCGACGGGAACGCCTGGCTGTGCAAGGTGCAGAAGAAGAAAAAGACAATTGTCTGGATGTCTGCATGGACGGGGTACCTTAAAACGACGATCTATTTCCCGGCGAAGTATCTTGAGCTGGTGTGTGCACTCGATATCAGCGAAGAGCTCAAAAAGAGTGTACGCTCCTCAAAACTGCGGGCGTGTGTTGTTGCAATAAGTAACAAAGCATCGTTCGCTGAATTCGAAAAGGTTATGCAGCTGAAGTTACAGTGCAAATAGTTCCAGTTAAATAGGAATGGACTATGCCAATGCCATTACCCGATGCGTACAATGTAAACGGTGTGAAACACCGGATAACCTGCAACTTAAAGAAATTGAATAACACAGCGGTTGGATAAAAACAACACCATAGAGGTTGGTTTCTTTAGACTGCAAGAACAGTAGTAATAGACAACTCGGGTATGACTATTATTCGGGCAATTAAATATTGCTCATTTGCTTTTCCGCTCACTCTTAGACCAGGCTCAGAATGAGCGGCACAGTTGGAAAACATTTTATTGCCGACTAATAATTACAGAATACTATCTTATGGAACCATCTTTTGAGAACTCCAAGAAAACAGGAACAATTTATTCGGGTAAAACATAAAAGACTATATTATAGGATAGTAGCTAATGAAAGTATCTTGGCTTGTACCAACAGGGGATAGGGTAAAGGTGTTTCACCCGGAGGCCCTGTCTGCAACAATACACCGCTTCAGGAGATAGTAATGAAACATCGTGCCTTCTTTTTTTTGCTCATTATTTTAGTTTGGCATACGGCCGGAGTTACAATTACCGGGACGGTTATCGATGAAAACACTTCTGCTCCGCTTCCCGAAGCTCATGTTACCTTCCGGGTCGCAACCGGGGTTGAATCACCGGGAGTGCCCACTGATTCAAATGGTACCTTCACGGTGGACCTGGTGGCGGGAGAACCGTATCCCCGTAACTTTATCGTAAGGAAAACAGGATATTTGGCAACCTCAGGCGATGTCCCTGTCGTCGAAGATACCGTCAATCTGTCGACAATAGCTTTAAAGTTGATTGTGGAACAAGTTGTAACGTTCTGCGGGACTGTCGCCGATTCCGTTACAGGAGAACCGATCGAGGGGGTACGTGTCGGGGTGCAATATAGTCCAGGTCCCGGTCTGTTTTTCGATCAACCTACTGATTCCGCAGGACGGTTTTGCGGAGATATCCTTCTCTCAAATGAAAATCAACAGCACCTATGGATTGCCAGAATGGACGGTTATCATCCAAATAGGGGCGAAGTGACTGCCAAGATGGATTCCGTACCGCAAAAACTGCTGATGTCACCGATCGGCACTATCCGCAAGCGTGTACAGGGAAGGGCCATCGATTCGGCAACCGGAGTGCCTCTCGGTAATGCGCGTGTGGTGCTTTCTACCAACTATACCGACGTTGCTTTCGATACCTCCTTTACCGGTGCGGATGGTCGTTTCGACCGGCTGGTACTGGTGGGAGAGGAGGTGTTCAGTGTTCCGAAGCTTTCTTTTACAATTACCGCTCCCGAATATCAGGAAAAGACCGGTTCGCAGTATCTGCTTCCTGACGGTGCAACCTCCGGAGATATTGATTTCGGAGATATACTGGTACTCGGTACCAATAACTCAAAGGTTATTAACCGGAAGAAGATAACGGATGATGTAACAGGAGCGGGGCTTTTCCCCTCTTCGACAGGCAGGCACGTAGTGTTTTCTGTTACCCTGTCCTCTCCCGAACGTGTTGTCGTGAAGATGTACGGTTTGACTGGTCGTGAGGTTGCCGTGCTTGCCGATAGGCAACTTGAGAAAGGTGTCCATCGGTTGATTTGTGCTATCAGTCATTTGTCACCGGGATGGTATTCAGCTACGGTAACTGCAGGAGCATTCCGCAGGGTTATCTCTGTTCCGGTTTTTAACGCAACTATGCGGTGAGATTCATAATTGCCTTGGCGGTGGCTCCGGGTGGGTGGTATGGCTACGATAAAACGAAAGAAATAATCGTTTACAACGGCAATGAATTGAAACAAAGAAGTGGCGGCAGAAAGAATACATTGCCATAGCAGTGTAAACACGGCAGCCAACTGCATTGCCCCCTTCGGCAGCAATTAAACAGAAAGAACAAAACCCTGCTTATGATTCGTTCCACTATCATTCCGATCATACTATCTATCTGTTTCTGCCTGATTCTCTGTACCTGCAACAACAGCAAAAGAAAAGACTCCAACGTTGCCACCGCGGAAGCAAAAACAGCACTACTTATTGCCCGAAGTATCGAAGCGACCGGATCGCTGGTTCCTTCTTCGAATCTTAATGAATTGTTTTATCAGCGTTACAGGGTACCTTCTAATTTACAGTCGGTTTTCGCAACGATGTATGAACGTTTACGTGCCGATATTGAACTTGTCCAGCATCATCATAAAAGTCGCGTAAGCGTACGCTATTTCCTGCTCAATCGATATCTGCTGCACTCGGAAGTTTCACTGGAAAAACTTGGTGAGATACGATATAGTGCATCTGCCGCCAATCCGGTGTATATGGCATTTGCGTTACAATCGGAAAATATGCTCGATTGGAACTGCATTGGAAGTCCGAACTACATTAAAACATTGGCACGCTCATTCGGTGTTTCTGAAAAAGAAGCGACAGAAGGAGTATGGGTACTGCTGCGTAATCCACCAGACGCGATCTACGAAGCGGTGGCGCTTATGATCAAGGCCAATATTGAAGATGCAGATATACAACACCCAGATTTCATGTTCCAGAATGTAATCGTGCCTTACTTGACGTATGTAAGCAAAGGGTACCGAATTCAAGGTGCCATTGAAGACTCAGTCTTCTCCTCCTTCAAAATAACGTTCGGTGCACAGCGAACGGCAAATGAGCTTCGGGATTTCTCGAATGCTTTCAAGCAGTACATGGCGGGGAATACAATAAATGTAAAGTATATAAATGCTTTGAATTCTCTTTTAGGAAGCAGCGGTTTTCGATTACATGTACGCAACCGGACCTGCATTGGTTACAGAATACTGAAAGAGCAAATTCCTATTGCCAGAGATGGGATAGGAAATGTCGTCTTCCTTAAGAAAATAAGCGTTTGCCTGTCGATGGCGTTTCTGGGTTTGTCTACAATAAATGAAAAGGACGTTATCATCACTATTGATGATATATCTGATTACGCTGAAGACATTATGTACGATCTGAGCCACGGGAAGTGTTCCGTTTCGTTGCAATCAAGGTTCGCTGCTACCTGGATGGGGTGTAATGTTGGTCTGAACATTGAATCAGCTGATGGAATTCTGTTTTCATTGCTGCAAAGAGAATTCGGACATCTATCTCAAATGGAAATCGTCAACAGATTGATTAAGCAGATTGCAGTACATGAAGTGAAGCACAAATGGGACGAGATGACCAATGCTAATAAAGACTGGTATAACGTGGATGCCGAAACATCGGCGCACCTGACGGAAACACTCTATAGCGGAATACCTTTGTACTCTCTGATTTCGCTAATACACCGCTACCACGGGTTTTATGCAAATATTCCAAGAGACGACATTCGGCAGAAGTTACGAACGTACCTCAAACGTTATTGGACATTGGCACAGGCTCTTTCAACTGACACGATGAACATTGATCAGTTCAGGAAAAAAATATCCACACTCTATGCAGAGTATACCGCCATAGATGGCGGTTTGTTGCCGCCTGAACAAAAATTCTATCAGGAAATATTCAAGCCATGCTTTGAAAATATCCCCGAGTTCAGCCTGGAAGACCTCAGGGTGAACTGAGCTGTTGCAGGGTTGGTATAACCTGACCTTAATAATGAAATTGATGAAGTTGCATATCGCTCAACTCCAAAACAGCTGAATACAGAATCTCGGTATCGAAATACTCCGGGCAGGGTATAAAAGGGTATATTATGAAACAGTGTACAGGTCATCAGGCAAGGAGTAGCCTCCATGAAAATCAGGGTAACGGTTTTATCGGCAGCACTTTTTCTGATCACCGGATTCTCTTTCGGATTGACCATCGAACCCGACGAGGTCGTTAAAAACATTTCGCCGCTGATGGTGTATTATGCGCCTCTCGATACGGTGACCATCAGCAACACCGGTGGTACCGATGTGGTGGTGGATTCCATTACCATTCAACTGCTGGATGGAGATTCCATTGATTTTGCAACAGGGAGTGTATGTGAGCCGGGGGATGAGGCGTGCTACCTATACCAGGGATGGATGTATGGAAGTTCGAATGTCACCCTGCGTTACCTTCGGGACAGTCTGTTTCTTTTGCAGGGTACCGACGGTAATCCGGTAACTATCACCGTTGCTGCAAACAGTACAGCGGAATTCGAAATTGAGCTTTTTGTCAGCTGCCCGGTCTGCGGGCGCATGCCGTCGTTTCCGGGGACGGTAGACTACCGGTATCTTTTTTATACGGCTGGAGGACCACCGGATACTCTGCTGCTTATGGTTAACAACAGTACCGGGGCGCAACGTACTACTGCATCGTATCCGGTGGTGAAAAGGCAGTCAATCGCAGACAAAGAGTTCACCATTACCGGGAGGAAAATCGGTTCTGCAGGGAAGCGGTATTCTGGAGTGGTGGTTGACGGGAAAACCCGAAAGGTACTATTCGATTCCAGAGCACCAGGTGAACATTCCGGCGGGCGTTGAATCGTTATGGAACCGGCTCATTCAATTACCATTTGTCGCCTCACCCATTTAGAACTTTCATTTTCGCCCCCCCCCCTCTCCACGAGTGGAAAGGGGGGTCGGGGGTGAGGCAAAGGTGGAAAACAACGGTAAACAATTATTCTACCGAAGTAGGACTGGTACCGTGCATTTTTTGTCAGTTCACCATTCTGAATACATGATCCTGACTTCTGAATCGCTACAAAAATGAGTAACGCAGAAGTAACCGCTACTTTCCAACGGAAATTCTCCCTGTCCAGCCCGCTCTACCATCAACATCCAGCTTTACGACATAGGCTCCGGAGGCAGTACCGGTTGTTTCCCATCGGGCCTCGTGGCGGCCGGCGGAGATACGGCCTTTGGCGATGGTGGCGGTCTGTCTGCCCTGCTGATCGAAAACCGTAATAGTTACCGAACGGGTGGTTGACAGGGTGTAACTGAGAAGCGCGGCGCCGGATGTGGAATGGTATCGGACTTTGAATGCCGCACCGGCTCGCATGTTACGGGCCCTGCGATGAAGCAGTGAGGTTGTTGCACTGCCGTATCCTGCAGCCACAATATTCGCCTGAATGGCTTCGTCAACATCGTCTGAGGGAACACCCTTTGTTATACATCCCTCAAAGAAGGTACCGGTACCGCCGTTGCTGCCGTCGCCGCCGGTACCCAGAACGATCTGGCCCTGCTTTTTCATGGGGCTGTAGGTTCTCGGTCGTGCGCCGTCCCACATGGTGGTGAGTTTGCCTGATTGCGCATCGCCACCCTTGAGGACATACCGGTTACCGGAGTAGCCCTTGAGCATGGCGGTAGCATAATTGGCGATTATGGATTTCGAGTCAGGCCAGTAGAGGGATTGCGACTGCCATCCCCCTCTGTCACCCTTGTAAACACCGTTTTCGAGGTCTGCCGCGATCCACGGACCATCGCCCTCGCCTTTGCCGCCCCAGGTAATGTCGGACCCCCAGTAGATGCATTCCATGGTGGCGTTGCCTTCGTCGGTCCCGGTTTTACCTACGTTTCCATAATTAAAACAGCACTGGTCGCTGTAGCGTTTTCCATCCACTACCATATACATGGCCTCTGGTTCGTCGTTAACGGCGAGTCCCTTTGCGGTGACGTTCCGGTAACCGACGTTGGTTGAGTACCCGGTAACGTAAATGCCATTGACGTTGTAACCGTTCACCTTGTGCTTTCCCTCGCTGGTTTTTGATTCCGTACCCCCGTCCCTCTGCCAGAGCGACGAGGGGGCTTTCGGGAGATCGTTCTTATTCGGCGACTGGTCGTAGATAATCGAAATCGTCCCAGCCTTGCCGTCAAGAAACGATTCCTGCTCAGCCATATTGACATACCCCCCGGGAGAGAGCAGGCCGATATCCTTCGTGGCCTTATCCGAAGTTCGTCTGATCTGGTAAAGAGGACCTTCATACGCTTCGTATAATGCGCGGACCGTGCTGTGTGCTGAAACACAGGGGGTACCGGCGGCTTCGTAGATATCGCATGGGCATGGTGCGGCGCTACTGTTCAGGGGAAAAATAAAGCCGGCTACCACTATTCCGAAGCAAGTTAAGCGCTTAATACTGCATGCAACTTTCATGGGGAAACCTTTCTTTTGAAAGAAACAGGTACCACAACTGAATGATTCTCCCCATCGCATGGCATAAGGACCATGTTTTATCTGTTCAGCAGGTTCAATAGGTAATATAAGGAATTTTTTTCGTTGTTTATCTGAAATTTCAATCCACCCCTTTTTAACCGGATGAACCTGCATTTCTAAGTAGTGCACCCGCACCGTCGCCATCGTTTTTCCGGACACAACTGGTAACAATTGTTCTGGGAAAACGTAATTACAACAACGATATCAAAAGGTGTTCCCGTAACGGGAAGGAGGGGTATATGCTGTGCAGCTTGAATCAATTGACTGGTTTCCCGGTTCATGCAACCGATGGTTACATTGGCAGTGTTACAGAAGTTTACTTTGATGACCGGGAGTGGATGATCCGTTATCTGGTTGTTGAGACGGGGCATTGGCTCTCCAGCCGGAGAGTGTTACTATCCACCCTCTCAACAGGAAAACCGGACTGGAAGTTCAAGAAAATCCCGGTACGACTTACCCGCGAGATGGTCAGAACAAGTCCGGAAATTGATACCGATAAGCCGGTTGGGCTTCAGCACCAGATGGACCTCCATGCACATTACGGTTGGGCGATGTACTGGTCGGGAGAGTCGATTCTGGGGAATACCGATATGGTACCCTTTCAGGAACCGGCGTTCGAAAAGTCCAACAGAAACAGCAAACCGTTTAATCAGCATCTCAGAACAACCGGAATCCTCACCGGATACAGGGTGCATGCGTTCGACGGTGATGTCGGGCATGTAATCGATTATGTAATAGACGATGCTGCCTGGATGATTCACCATCTGGTAATTGACACCGGTAACATTTTTTCGCCGCGCCCTGTTGAGATCCCGACGGTCTGGGTGAAAAACATTGATTGGGAGACCCGGAAACTCCATGTGAACGCCGATAGTGATGCGATACGCAACAGCCCGAAGTTTACCCTTCCGGAACTGTTCGAACCGGCATACGAAGACGTTCTGTTCTGAGTGGATGGAGGTGAGAGGTTCGAACGGATAGTACCGGAAGGTACCAATATATAGTATCGTGAAGCAACGTATGTTCATCCGGTGAGGATAGGGCAGCGAACCTCCGTTACACATTCCGGAGAGGTATAACCGAACAGTTTTAGACTGGATTCAATGTGGAACTCATTAACCCGAGTATCAGTTTCGGAGGAAAATACGGATTTACATAATGGTTTGCTATTGATGCTTATATCGGGGTCGCTATGGGAATATTCGGCAATTTCTTTCCGGTAGTTGATGCGGCTTTGCTCTTCGGTGAAAAAGGGCTTTACGTCGGCATTAAATGGGAACGGTTATAACCCGAGGGGTGCATTGCATCCGTTTTTCGGGTATGAATTTCAAACCAGGGGAAGGCTCCGGATAAATCCTGAAGTGTGTTTCTGTGCGATCGGTCTGGATTATCGCCGCATTGGCAAAGGCAATCCGATGGGTAAACCCGGTTTCATCTGGTTTACCTGCATTGGTTTTTCGTTCTGATACCCGGTGAGAAAAGTCACGCCGTTATGGCATTGACAGGAACCGCCTAACGCAGTATCAGAACAGTACGAACTTCTTCGCAGTATTCCCGCGCGCGGTTTCCACCCGAATAAAATAGACCCCGCGTGCGACCGGTCGCTCGGCATTCCAGACGTACCGGATCAGGCCGGTGCCTGTTGCGGCAAGTGCCTCGCGGTGAATAATTCTTCCGTCGGCCCGCGCAATACTGATGCGTGCCCTGGTGTTTCCCGCGCCGGTAATGGTTACTTTCAGACCACCGTTACATGAGAGAATTTTCAGACTGAGGTGCGTGGCGGCGGGAGCTGTAAGCACTGGTGCCGGTTGGCCCGTACGAGTGAGTTCCCTGCTGCCGTCGGCGAAAAAGATCGCCCATTTCATCTTTCGTATCGCAACCGACGGGTCGCCGTCGACACTCTGTTTGTCCTCTTTGACTTTTACCACCGAAATGACAGTGTCCCTTCCGTCAATGGTCGAGTAGGCGATTCTGTTGTCGCGCTTTGCGTAGCTCGGATAGCCGGGGAATGCCGTAGCTGCTGCGGTTACGGTTTTGCGGTTCTCGAGGTTCATAGTCATGACAGAGACCGAACCGGTCAGATTGTCAACACATTCGTAGGCGATGATGTTGGGAGAGTTTTTCGAAAAGGTCGGGTTGCCGACACTGATGCCGTCGCCGAGGGTACTGAACAGTTTGTTCACCTCACCATCACCGAACGAATCCGCGTCAGGGTTCCATCCCCGCAGAAATCCGATGTCCCAGTTCTCAAGCCTTGTCCCGTTGGGACCGGCAAGCGAATTGAACACGTCGTACACGATGTCGTCACCGAAGAAGTTCCATTCAAGCGCAGTGGAAATAACTGCGCCGGTAACCGCATGTGAGCTCCCGTCAAGCGGACCGTTCAGATTGAACTTCCGCATCGGTCCGCCGTTCATGCTGCCGATGTACATGGCGGTATCCGTTTCGTCGTGCACTGCGGCAAAATGACGGCCGTCGCGTGAAATCGCACAGCGCGACCAGACCCGTGCGGTGTCGATTACCGATTCCGTTGCCGAAGTTCCGTTCAGGGTGAGTGCGATGAGCTGTTTGTCTTCGCTCACGAAAATGATTTTACTGCCGTCGTCGCAGATTGACGGGCGAAACAGTACCCCGCGTTTCGAGATCCCGGTAAGTGATCCGAAGGTGCTGTCGGCAATGTACATTGTGGTGCCGTCATCGGCAGGAGGAGCGGCGGTCAGCAGAACGTACTCCTTTCCCGGATTGACGGGCAGGTCGGCGATATGCTCAAACGGCTGGGTGTCATCGGTAATTCCCACACTGTCGAATGCGGCGGTGACCGCCTCCTCTTCCGGAGAGTCTTCGCCGAAGAGCTCCACGCATGCCAGGCGTGCGGCAATACGCATGTCGGCAAACTGGGAGGAGGCGCTCAGATAATCGGTCAGAGTAAGGTAATACACTTTTTCGGCTTTCTCTTTCCCCACGGCGCTTGCGAAAAGGTAAAAAGCGTGACCCGGAATACCGCAATTGACATGAACACCACCGTTGTCGCCGTCCGTAGTGTTGGGAAGTTTCCGGTATTCCTTCATAGTACGCGGCTGCCATCCCTGTCCATTCTGGTTGGTACCGTTATGAGGATCCGAAAGATCCCGCATCGCACCGGAGGAGTAAATTCCCGGTCGTACAATGTCTTCTCCCATTTTCCAGTTTTTCCGTTCGATCATGCAGCCGAAAATATCGGCAAATGATTCGTTGAGTGCACCTGACTGCCCGAGATAGCGGAGGTCGGCTGTTGCCTGCACCACTCCGTGAGTCATTTCGTGACCTGACACGTCGAGTGCGGCAACAAGCGGATTGAACACTCTCCGGCCATTGCCGTAGTACATTCCTCTCCCGTTCCAGTAGGCATTGTCCATCCCCCCACCGTCCGCATCGGCTACATTGATAAACGAAAGAACGGAACCACCTTTGTCGTCGAGTGAGTTACGGTTGTGGACGGTACGGAAATACTCGTAAACAACCGAGGCATTGTAGTGCGCGGATACCGCTTTAGGATCCCAGGTGTTTCCTGATGAGGAAATGAGATTGAACGATGAATTCGCCGGATACCGGTTCTGGTAATCGTAGGTAACGATTGCACCGGTAAGCTGATTGGGAATCTGCGACTGCTGGGCGTTGAACATCGGTCGCGATGCATCGATAAGGTAGTATTTGTCCGTCTGGTAGGTGTGAATCAGGCGCTCGGTCCCGGTAAGATCCCGGGCAGTGGCCGTGGCATCCGCATCGCAGGTCCGGTTGTACTTGAGAAGAATGTCCCCGGTGTGCGCATCCACAATATATTCCCACCAATCGATCATGTTCGGGCGCACCCGTACCTGATACGCAAGGTGGTCTGTGGTCCCGTCGGGGTAGACAACCAGCTCTGCGGAAGGATTGTCATAATCAAGCAGGATCCGGTCTTCGGTGCTGAAGTTATGCACTGTGACACCTGCCGCACGAAGATCAGATAATGCTCGTTCTATGGCCTGATCTGAACCGAGAGTTGGTACGGTGGCTACTGCTGGAGTGGGGACGAGACGGCCGACCAGTTCAGCCCGGTCACCGTGCAGGTGGAGGGTTGCCTGCGCTCCCAGAACCGGAATCCCTCTGAAGTGCTGTTGTATCCGGTAACGGGTGGCATTCCGGGTGCCGTGATCTTTTTTATTGATTAATGTCAGCTCCTCAGTGGGGTGGCTGATCCGAAGTGCGCGGCTGACGTTCGACAGGAATGATCTGCTTTGTGCTTTGTTGCGAGCAGCAGTAGTCGTTTTTCCCAGTACCGGAGAAATATTCGCAGCTGCGTTACCTGTAATGTAGATTGGAGATTTCCCTTCCGCATCGTATCTGATGGTCAGGCTGTCTGAGGCAAGGGCTTGTGCCGCCCGTTTCGGGAGTGCATGATTTCCGGAACTTTCCGAACCACCGCTTATAGCGAGTACCGGAGAGAACTGAATTGAGAGGAATAAACCGGCAGTGAAAAGAAATTTGATGCTTGATGGCATTGTTACCTCATGGTGTTGTCAGGGAACGGATGTAACGAATATGGAACGGGGGTTTTCTGCTTGAGAGTAATATATTAAAAAATGACTGAAATTGCCGTGCAAATGTTCCGGCTAAAAGGGGGGAGCTGCAGAATTACAGGCGAATAAAAGCAACTTGTTGCTGGTGTGCCGGTTTTTGCAGGAATCAGGTAAATGATAAATTTGAGCAATTTTATGAATTCCGCGGTATATATTATCCATAATACCGGACGATTTAGAACTTCTCTGCATCGGTTTCTGGGGAACCAAAGTTAATCAGGAGGGGATTTATGAGATTTTCAGGCATTCAGGGAAACTGTTTCCAGTGGTTTTTATCGGCGGCACTGCTCGTTGTTTTCGTAACCGGTCTGCAGGCGAAATGGCTGACGGTCCACAATGATTTCAATCAGTATGATACCGAGGGAAATCCGATCCAGACGCGGAGCGGAGATCTTGATAAATTCGGGGACAAGTATTACTGGTACGGTTGTGATCGGGGCATGACCAATCAGACCTGTTACTCTTCGGACGATCTGCTGCACTGGAAAAATGAAGGCGTTATGCTCGAGGCTACCCGGGGAACCAACCGTATGGATGTCGTATACAACGAGTCCACCGAAACCTATGTCATGGTTTTGAAATGGGAGACCGAGGGAACCAGCGACTGGTGTAAAAGGGGTATCGCGACCAGTCCCAGCCCTACCGGACCTTACACTTATCAGTTCGACAGTCTTGTATTCGGTACGCACACTGGCGACATGTCGGTGTTCAAGGACGATGACGGAAAAGCCTATTTCTGTTATGAAGTATGGGATAAGAATGCTAATAGAACTACGGCCCAGGTTTTAGCGCTCATGACCTCGGATTATATCAGTCTGGAAAAAAAAATACAGAGCTGGCCCGACGGAAACCGCGAAGCCAACCTGATTATGAAACGTCGTGGCATGTACTACTATATGACTTCGGGAATGATGGGCATCGACCCCACTGAAACCCGTTACTGGACGGCCCCGAAAATTGAAGGGCCGTGGACGACCCGACTGGTCCCGATTATTGCTCCCGGCGATGTGGACAGAAAGTCGTGGGATACGCAATGCGATTTCGTGTTTCCGTTCAAAGGTACCGAAGACACCGTCCAGATGTATTGCGGCGACCGCTGGAGGCGGCCGCACGTAGAACGGGGCGGGGATTACGTCTGGTTGCCGATTACCTTTACGCCCCGGGATTCAGTGGTGATCGAATACTATCAGGACTGGGAAGTCGAGCCTGATCTCGGACTGTGGCGGACGATTGACAAGTTGCGGAATCTTGCACTGGGGAAAACCGCAACGGCATCATCGGAGAGCGGCAGCAATACCGCCGGCAAGGTTAACGATGAATCGAGGTGGGATAATTATTACAACAGTAAATGGGTGAGTGGTTCCGGTGATGCGCAGTGGATCTCAATTGATCTTGGCAAGGAAATGGAGATCAACCGGGTTATTCTCAAATGGGATTCCAGCTACGCGGAGTCGTTTTCTATTCAGGTTTCAACCGACAACTCCTCGTGGGACGATGTTTTCACTACCGACAAAGGACGGCCACGTTCGATAACCGATGAAACATTCGAAAAAACCACCGCCCGGTATGTCCGGATGAATGGCACCAAAAAGGGGGGTTCCAATGGGTACACACTGTTCGATTTCATGGTGCTTAACGACTCGGTGAGCACTCCCGTGTCTCAGTCACTGCAACCGATGGTTCGGCGTGGTGCGCAGATCACCTGTGCCGACGGAATAGTACGGTATAGTATCGCCTCGGCGCATGCGGTGAAGATTGATGTGGTGGACGGTCGCGGAAAACTGGTTGCCGTACTGGTTGACGACGTGAGATCTGCAGGCAATCATCAGGTGGCGCTGCCTGCCTCATTAGGGCGCGGTATGTTCGTGCTTCGGATGACCGACGGCACCGGGATGCATACCGAACAGTTCGTTCGTTGGTAGATAGTTTTGAGCTTCGGGAGTACGGAATCGTATTCCCGAAGTGTGAATTATCGGGATGATTTCTACTCGGCAGCAGGATTTACCAACCCACCCGCACTCTGGTTACTATATTATAATTATGTTATTAGCCAGGAGACTGCATGCCACTAAAACAGTGTCAAATCATAACTAAGAAAATTGCAGCCGTTTTTCTGCCTCTGATCATTATTTTAACTGTTTTTGCAGGGAATACTCAAACTCCCCGCAGGTATAGCTACGCGGTCGTGATCAGCGAAACTGCCTACGCGGACGCTTCGTGGAAAGCGGTTACCGATTCGCTGGTGAAAAAGCATGCTGCTCACGGATCTGCAAAACTCTTCACCTGGTCGCCTTCCGTTACCTCCTGCAAAAATGCTCTCACCGAATTCCAACCCGACTACATCGGCTACATCGCCCGTCCCGCCACCGAGTGCAACGCGGCATTTATCGTGGCGGTGAGCAGGCTGAGCCGCGAGCTTGACGATGATCCTTACGGCGACGCGGTATGGGGTATCATTACCGGGTACGGGGCTGCCGATGCGCTCCGGACTATTTCCGAATCGCTGATCGTTAAAACGGTTCTTGCTGCATCAAACAACCTCTCTTACGAACCACCCATCCAGCGATTCTATCAGGGAATCGGGATGACCTGCGACAGTTATACGAAAACCGACTATCTTTTTCCCGGTAAAGCGGGAAAGGTGTATACCGAAAACAAGCGGCCGCAGGGGGTGACCGACCGGATCAACCTGGTGGGGCCGTGGCTCGATGCTGCTTCGCTGAAGGTGGAAGTTTCGGGGCAGGGAACGATCGAAGGACCGGTTGATTGTATCATTACCGGTGGGCACGGAAACATCAATCTCTGGCAGTGCCATTACAATGATCCCGGTACCGAAGGGTATATGCGTTCTCAGGCGGGGAACCTTATTGGGATACCGTACTCGGGAAACACGTTTCAGATTAGCGCCGCCACACCGAAGGTCTTCTGGTGCGCCTCCAACTGCCTGATGGGAAATCCCGACAGCAAAGACAATATGGTCTATGCGATGTTTCACTCGGGCCATGCGGTGCAGATGTTCGGATTTGTCAACAATGCTTCCGGAGGCGATGAGTTCATGGCATGGGGAGTGTACGATCGGGTTACCAAATTTGCCGGGCGCTACACGCTGCCGGAAGGGTTTTACTACGCCAACAACCTTGCCCAGTTTGAATTGCAGCATCCCACCGGACAGATGACGACCTCGCTGGTAAAACTCTTTATGGATTCAACGGTGTTCTACGGCGATCCGGCGGCGGATGTCCACTTTTATGATCCCGGAGATACCGCAAAGGCGTACCGGGAGTCGCTGACTTATGAAAACAACAGTGACGGTACCGCTGATTTCACCTATGCAGTGACCATGGTTGCCCATGATCTTGAATTCGGCGCAGGGTACTGTTATCAGTTCAGGCCGATAAAACGGCTTCCGGTCCGGATCGACCCCGCAACAGCGACGGTGACCGGTAACGAAGGACACCGGGCAGAAATTACCGATGATCTGCTCATCTGGGAGATGCTTGCACAGGGGGAAACACTGCAGAAGGGAAATACGAAAACCCTTACCTGGACGGCGAAGGTGACCGATGATAAAACCGGACTTCGCAGCCTGCCACCCGGCTATCGCAGGGCTGCGGCTGGTGTGTCAATGAGTATCAACCGTTACGGAGCGGGGTATCGTGCCACTATGCACAACCTTCCGGCCGGACACCGGATACTGCAACTTTTTTCCACCAACGGTGCACTGCTTGAAAGCAGATCGTTTGACGGATCAACCGTGGGCTGGCGGATGACAGGAGGTGGTGGAGTGATTGTCGCGGTGGTGCAGGTGGACGGCGTGGCAGTTCTGCGAAAAACTTTTACCGTTTACTGAGATTTTTCCGCGTATACGCGCAGTCATGATATCATGTTGACGAACAGCTGTTCCATGATCGTCTGGGAAGCCTGCATGTACTCTGCGGTGTCTTCACGGATCGTCATTGCCGGGTGTACGTACTCGTCGATGATGAGCTCATTGGCACATGCCTTGATCAACCCTTCGGTACTCTCCTCAGTCATCTCCAGATGAAACTGCAGTGCCACCACGTGGTTATCATAAATAAATCCCTGATTATCGCACGCTTCGCTCGAAGCCAGCCGGATTGCTCCCGGTGGCGGCGGGTAGGTATCGCCGTGCCAGTGGAACGGGGTAAACTGTTCGGGTATACCCTGCATCAAAGGTGACTGCATTCCCGCATGCGTCATCCGCACCGGGAACCAGCCGATCTCCTTGCAGCGGTTTTTAATGACGCTGCCGCCGAGCGCATCAGCAAGCAGTTGTGATCCGAGGCAGATACCCAGTACCAGTTTGTCGGCATCAATGACCGCACGGATAAACTGTTTCTCCGCGACAAGCCACGGGTAGGCTTCGTGCTCGTAAATGTTCATCGGACCGCCCATAACCACGAGAATGTCAAACGAGGCGACATCGGGGAAGTCGGTAGTTTCCCAGACCTTTGTTCCCGATACCGGACAATGGTAACGTTCGCAGAGGGTGAGAATGTAGGCAGGTGTTTCAAACGATGCATGCTGCAGGTAATGAATTCGTTTCACGGCAGACTCCTGAGCTGTTTGCAGAAGAAATATACTTTTACGGATGGTGGTTCTTCTACCCCTATAGTGTGAAGTACCCGGCAAGCCAGAGCGGTTCCGGTCGGCAACAGGGAGAACTCCTGCAGGAGGGATGAGGGCAGCGTGAGCTGGATCGATCAGCGTTTACTTTTAAAACTGAGGATATTGATCAGATTACCCCACTGTGCACCGGCGATAACTCCTGCAACAGGGTGATATTTGATGGGAACGGCAACATTAAGCGCCATGCGGAAGGCGTTGCGTCCGGCAATCGTGTTATCGACCGGAATCGACTCCCAGCCGCCGTCTTCGGTGGAGATAATGGTTCCTTTTGCCGAGACGTGGCTGTGGTCCCAGCCGGTTTCGAGGAATATCTCAAGGTTTTCAATCGGACGGTATCCAGCAACGATCCCGAGAAAACTCGCGATACCACCGGTTTTTAGCGTCCCTTCAAGTTTATCGCCCGGAGTAATAGAGGTGTTGAGGAAGGTCATGTTTCCCGCCAGCGAGACAGCCACCGGAAACGATGGAAAAAAATGGTGAAAATCATGCTGAAGGCCGATACCGGGAAATTGAAACCCGTTTTTGTTGATGGGCGGCATACCCATGTAACGGAGTTTGAGTTCGGTGTAGTACAGGGAAAACGATGTCTGCAGTGTGATGTAGGGGAGTACGGATATATCCTGAAACTCCTCAAGGCCCGGTCTGAAGGTGGTGTTGTCGACAAACACGAGAGATCCGGAAGCTCGTGAAATAATTGGCTTCTCCATTGATCCGAAAATGGTGGGGACCGTGACCTCCGTACGACCATTGTCATCGGTATACGAATCGGTATACTCCCGGTCACGTTTGCTGATATAGATCAGTGAAATCGGTAGTGCGGCGCCGAATCCGAACTCTTTGTCGATGCTTGCGCTCTGAAACCAGCCCGAGTTGGTCATTGTGCCAAGTGAGGTTACCAGAGGGCGCATGTATCCCGGTTGTTCATTGATCGCATGCATGGTGGTCGCGCCCCGCCCCGCCTGAAGGGCGAAGGCGAACAGGAGGGAAAGGAGTGTTGCTTTGACTGGTAAACGCATGGTGAATCCTTAGAGAATTACGTTTTTTGCAGCGTCCGGTTCTTTACCCGCCACACTACCGTTATCAGTGGCAGACAGGAGAGGCGGGAAAGGGTCGTTGCCGTGTTTGGTAACATTATAATGGACCCGTAAAGGGGAATTGCATCGGTGTGTGAGAGAGGTGACGGTGTTGTTACACGATGCTGCCATGTTCTTTTTTGTGTCCCCGAACGGTTGTTCCGTTCACATTTTCCCTAGTTGTGTGAAAAAACAAAACCCGACCGTTGTTCACGCCCGGGTTTTGTCGAAAATATAAGGAACCTGCTATGCGGCACTTGCCGCAGGATTCAATATCGCAGCAAGATCGTCTTCCGCGGTACCGATCGGTTTGAGATCGAACTGCTTCACCAGAAAATCGAGAATGTTCGGCGAGATGAATGCCGGGAGGGACGGACCGATCCTGATCCCCTTGATCCCGAGCGAGAGCAGCGACAGCAGGATAACGACCGCTTTCTGCTCATACCATGAGAGAATCAGCGAGAGCGGTAGATCGTTCACTCCGCATTCGAAAGCCTCGGCAAGCGCCTGGGCGATCTTGACCGCGGAGTAGGCATCATTGCACTGGCCAACGTCAAGCAGTCGCGGGATGCCGCCGATCGTACCGAAATCGAGGTCATTGAAACGGAATTTTCCGCAGGCGAGGGTGAGGATCACGGTATCCTTCGGAGCTGCCTGTGCCAGTTCGGTGTAGTAGTTGCGACCCGGTTTCGCACCGTCGCACCCGCCTATCAGGAAGAAGTGCTTGATCGCACCGGTTTTCACCGCGTCAATGACTTTATCGGCAACACCGAGTACCGCATTGTGCCCGAATCCGGTAAGAAGCGTTCCTCCCGCCTTCTCCTCAAACCCGCCGAGTGCTTTGGCTTTTTCGATCACTTTTGAGAAATCACGATTCGGCACATGGGTGGCCCCGGGCCATGCGACAAGGCCGGTGGTAAACACTTGATCCATATAGCTCTCCCGCGGTTTCTGAATGCAGTTGGTGGTGAAGAGATACGCCGCAGGAACTCCGTCGAACTCCTTCTGCTGGTTCTGCCAGGCAGTACCGAAATGACCTGCCAGGTGCGGATACTTTTTAAGACCGGGGTACCCGTGTGCCGGGAGCATTTCGCCGTGGGTGTACACGTTGACACCGGTTCCTTCCGTCTGCTGCAACAGTGCTTCGAGATCGACAAGGTCGTGCCCGGTGATCACGATCGCCGGACCCGCTTTTGTGCCGGTAGATACCTGTGTCGGTTCCGGATTCCCGAGGCGTCCGGTGTGCCCTTCGTCGAGAATCTCCATGCAGCGGATGTTGACACTGCCGCATTTCATGTTGAGGCCGACCAGTGCATCTACCGAAATGGTTGTATCATTAAGTGCGGCGAGCGCTTCATTAATGAATGCAGGGATGCTATCGTCCTTTTTTCCCACAATCCAGGCGTGATCCGCATAGGCGGCCAGCCCGCGCAGCCCGTAGATGAGCAGTTGTTTGAGTGAGCGAATATCTTCAGTATCGCCGGAAAGGAGACTGTACGCTGCAGCCTGTGCGGCGAGCCCGTCAACAGTGGCTTCCGGAGAAAAGGTGGCACTCTCGGGGAGCGAGGCTGCGGCAGCCGCATCTGCGGTGGTGAGTTTAGCCAACAGCGAGTCGCGTATCTGTACTGCCTTCCCGATGAGTACGGCGATCCGGTTGTCGTCAAAATTGACATTGGTTACCGTGGTGAAAAGTCCTTCGATGGTGAAGAGGTCGGCCGCCTCGTTGATGATTCCCTTCTGCCGAAGTGTATGAGCCAGAAATCCTATGCCTTTGAGTTGGTGCAGCAGTAGATCCTGAAGTCCGGCGGTGGTCGGCTGTTTTCCGCATACTCCGGCAACGGTGCATCCGGTTCCTTTGGCGGTTTGCTCACACTGATTGCAGAACATACTCATAATTCCTCCGTGGGGTTGAATGATTCGTTTCTAAAAGTGATTCGGAATTTATCCCGTTTCATCCGCTCTGTTGCGGGTGCAGTATAAATATGCACAAAAATGGTAAACAAAAACTTGACCCGGATCAAGAAAAAGCGTTTTATGCGGAAATAGCGTTAAAAGGGAGGAGGGAATTGAAATGCGGAAAATTATATCGCAGGTTTTTCAGGACACCTTTTCGAACACCATAAAACCGAAGGGGGGCATCGGAATCAGCTGCGGAAGAAACGCCGGAACGCTTTTGTCTGCAGCTGTAGTCGCGTCGATGGTTTCGGAATTGATGACGGTGCGCCACTTACCGTCAAGTGCGGCGGTAATGGAGACATTTTGATCGCTGCAGTTGAAAAGGCAGAGAGCCTGATGTTCTTCTTTACGATAGTGCACGCCGATCACGGACGTTGACGGATACCTGGTTACCGTGATGTCGATACGCGCAGTGGGCCCGATGGCGGGATGTTCGCGTCTCAGGGTTATGAGCTTTTTATACAGACGCAGCATGGCTGCACCCTCAGGAGTTTCCTGCAGATGCCAATCCGGTTTTGACGTTTCGAATGTTGTATGGTCAAACGGATCAGGTGGCGTACCTTTAGGGACGAATGCCGCGAACTCTGCCTTTCGGCCGTCCCGTACCCCCTGTCGGAGGGGCTCGTCGGTATGATCGGCAAAGTAGAGAAACGGCGCGGCTTCCCCGTGTTCCTCTCCCATGAAGAGCAGCGGCAGATAGGGGGAGAGTAGCACCAGTGCTGCGGCAAGTCGGGCGCGCGGGGTATCGGTCAGGCTGATGAGTCGTTCACCGAGAAAACGGTTGCCGATCTGGTCGTGATTCTGTGAACAGACAACGAATCTGCCGGTCGGCAGGGTCGAAGCATCGTTGCCGTGGCTGCGTTTGCGGAAGACGCTATACCGGCCATTGTAACAGAAAGCCCGCTGCAGTGATTGACAAAGATGGTCCACATCGCCGAAATCAGTATAGTAACCACGCTGTTCTCCGGTCAGCAGCGCATGTGCCGCATGGTGAAAATCGTCGCTCCACTGCGCATCCAGCCCGAGACCTCCCTGCGATCGACCATGGAGTATCCTCACGTCGTTCAGGTCACTTTCCGCAATCAAAAACCGCGGATGCCCGCTGTTGCCGAACTCTGCCTCTACTCGCTGCGAAAGCCGCTGCAGAAACGGGCGGGCGCCGAAATCGCATATCGCATGCACCGCATCAAGTCGCAGCGCATCGATATGGAAGTAACGTAGCCAGTAGCAGGCGTTGGCTATGAAAAAATCGACCACACCGTCGCTGTATTCACCGTCAAAATTGAGACTCTCGCCCCACGGTGTCGAATACCGGCTGGTGAAGTATGGCCCGAAATCTCTCAGATAATTGCCCTCGGGGCCGAGGTGGTTGTATACCACGTCCAGAATAACCGCGAGGCCGCGGCGGTGGCACTCGTTGACAAAAAACTTCAATCCGTTGGCACCGCCGTAGGAGTGCTGAGCCGCAAATGGATACACGCCGTCGTAACCCCAGTTGCGTTCCCCGGGAAACTGGGCAACCGGCATGATCTCCACCACGGTAATGCCGAGCTCCACTAGGCGGGAGAGTCGCTCCGCCGCGGCGGCAAAGGTGCCTTCGTCGGTAAAGGTGCCGATGTGGAGTTCGTAGATAATGTAATCGTCAAGCGGAATACCTCCGGTAGTTTGATCGTTCCAAGAAAATCGGTGGTGGTCAACGATCATCGAGGCGCCGTGTACACCTTCGGGTTGCGCATGTGACGCCGGGTCGGGCCGCTCAAGAGCATCTTCACCGATGCGGTATTTGTAGAGTGCTCCGCTGCAGGTGTTCTCAACGGTTGCCTCCCAGTAGCCATCGTCGGCCGGCTGCATCTGAACAACCCGGTCTTCAGGCGTATACAGGTGGACCGCCATTTGTGTCTGCATTGGTGCCCAAACGGTAAAGACGGCGGTGTTGCCGTTGAGGTGCGCTCCCGGGTGTCTCATCGGGTACCTCGTTTTGGGGAGCAGAGCAGTACCAGAGAGCGGGGGCCGACCAGATATCTGTTACTGGGCGTCTGCAGCGATTCCGCAACGAAGCTCTCCCCGGGAAGGAACGTATCGAGAACCGGATGCCACGGTGCCGTAATCGGTCGGGGAAGGGTGAAATCAACCGGTTCCCAGTGCGCATTAAGGAGCAGAAGGAAGGAGTCATCGATGATGCGGTTTCCGTCTGCATCACGCTCGGGAATCGCGTTACCAACGAGCTGCATTCCCAAAGATTTCGCAAATGATGTGCGCCACTCTTTCACCCGCATCTCCTTGCCGTCGGGGCGGAACCAGTGAATGTCCTTCACTCCGCGTCCGGTGAGTCTGCGCTCCTGAAAGAAGCTCTTTCGCCGGAATATCGGGTGCTGTCTGCGTAGTGCGATGCAGCTGCGGGTGAAGGTGAAGAGCGCCCTGGCCTCCTCGGTAATTTCCCAGTTGAACCACGAGAATTCGTTGTCCTGACAATAGGTATTGTTGTTACCGAGCTTGGTTTTGCCGAATTCATCGCCGCCGAAGAACATCGGTGTTCCCTGCGAGAGAAACAGCGTGGCGATGAAGTTTTTCATCTGCCGACGGCGAAGTGCCTGTATCGCCGGATCATCCGACGGCCCTTCAACACCGCTGTTCCAGCTATCGTTGTCATCGGCACCGTCGCGGTTCTCCTCGCCGTTCGCCTCGTTGTGTTTGCCGTTGTAGGAAACGAGATCGCGCAACGTGAAGCCGTCGTGACAGGTGATGAAATTGACACTGGCGTGCGGGTTGCGGTTGGAGCGTTTGTAGAGATCGCTTGATCCGGTGAGCCGGTAGCCGATCTCCGAGAGCTGGCCGTCGTCGCCTTTCCAGAAGCGCCGGACCGTATCACGGTATTTCCCGTTCCACTCGTTCCAGAGTTCCGGAAAATTACCCACCTGATAGCCGCCGGGGCCCAGATCCCACGGTTCGGCAATGAGCTTTACCTGAGAGAGTACCGGATCCTGACAGATAACGTCAAAAAAGGTGGAAAGCCGATTGACTTCATAGAATTCACGCGCGAGGGTAGCGGCCAGATCAAACCGGAAACCGTCGACATGCATCTCGGTAACCCAGTACCGCAGGCTGTCCATAACGAACTGCAGTACGCGGGGGTGTTTCATGTTGAAGCAACCGCCGCATCCTGAAAAATCCATGTAGTAGCGGCTGTCCTGCGGGCTGAGGCAGTAGTAGGAGGCGTTGTCGATACCCTTGAAACAGAGGGTGGGGCCGAGGTGATTACCTTCGGCGGTGTGGTTGTATACCACGTCGATGATCACTTCGATGCCTGCCTTATGAAGTGCCTTCACCATGGCTTTGAACTCCTGCACCTGTCCGTCGCCGGACTGGTCGGATGCATACCGGAAATCAGGGGTGAAAAAACCGATGGTATTATAGCCCCAGTAGTTGACCAGACCGCGATCGAGAAGGGCTCGATCGTTAATGTGCTGCTGAATCGGGAGCAGTTCCAGTGCGGTGATTCCGAGTGACCGCAGGTGGTCGATGACCGGTTTGCTGCCGATTGCAGCGTAGGTCCCGCGGATTTCCGGCGGAAGAAACGGATGACTCATGGTCAGCCCTTTGACATGCGTCTCGTAAATTATGGTTTCATTCCACGGAATACGCAGCAGGCTGTCACCCTCCCAGTCAAAGAACGGGTCGATCACCACCGATTTCGGGACAAACAGGGTCGAATCACGGTCGTCAAACGAAAGATCCGTATCCGGACTGTCAATAGCGTAACCGAACAGCGCGTCATCCCATTCAACGCCACCGGCAAGCGCCTTTGCGTACGGGTCAATCAGTGTCTTGTTGGGGTTGAACCGGTGTCCGCGTGCAGGATCGTACGGACCGAATACCCGATAGGCGTAATGTTGCCCGGGGCCGACACCCGGCAGATACGCGTGCCACGTCGAGGCGGTTTTTTCCGGCAGCGGTACAATCCGGGAGGGAATGACATCATCCCTGTTGTCAAAAAGCAGGAGCTCGACCTTTCCGGCGTTTTCCGAAAAAAGCGAGAAGTTGGTGCCATGGCCATCCCAGTTGGCACCTCGCGGGTAGGGCTTGCCTGGCAGTATGGTATCGATAAGGTCCCGGTTCCTTGCTGATGGTTCTTATGCTGTAGTTCAGCGTCTGATAAAATATACAACATTCTTGGGGTCCCGCACGCGGCAGCAACGTGAACCCGCGTGTGGTGCCCGAAGATCATCGGGGGGAACCTTTCAGATTACTTGTCGGCGGGAGTGCTGCTTTCCGTACCGCATACCGTATGACCGTCAGGTACTTTGCCGGACTAGTCGGCAAAAGTCCCGGACCTTTCAGGTACTCCTCTTCGTGATCCCCGCAGATTTCGTAGCCGGACCCGGTAATGTATCCTTTCAATTTTTGGACGGTGGTGTCCTCACTACTGTACGGACCCACATGAAGAATTTCTGCAACCGTGCCGTAATGCCATTCACGCAGCTCGACTTTCAGTCCGCTTTTCGTGGAAGCATCGGGCACTGCCTGCAACGACGCGGGAACCGGTAATGCGTAGATGCCAACCCACTGAGCGCGCGGGGTCTCGAACGGTTTCGGCCAACGGGCACGGGGGGCTTCCATTGCTTTACCTTTCGGCCGGCCCTTGATCTTGAAGTATGTTTTAAACAGTGCTCCGAATGCCGGACCGACGGTTGAATTCGGATCACCGGTCATCTCGACCACCAGCATTTTCATCGGATCTTTATCTACGATCCGCGGGGCGGTCAGGTGCCGGACGTCCTCATATGAAGGTCCGTGGCTACTTATTGTAAATAGAATCGCTGCAGTTCCGATCAGCAGAATCCCCGCGACGGTACCGATGATAACGGGTGCTTTTTTCATGATGAATTCTTTCGACTAGTAAGCGAGTGTACGGGTACAGCAGAGCGTACCCGTACCGTGAGGGTGGTTACTTCGACGCCCAGGCGGGCATACCGTTCATATATGACTGTGCCCGTACGAGAGCGGTCGCATCATCAAGCGCCGGTTGCCATAGTTTCATCCACTGAATAATTCCCAGCTGCACCTCTTCGCGGGATTTGAGGGTGCCGTCGGAAGTGGTACAATACCCGCAGTAGTTGCCGGGGGCGTTTTGTGTTGAAGGGTCAATCGGCATCGCGCATGAGTGACAGAACTGCATATCCATGAGAACTCCTTATTAAGGGGGTGGAAGAACTGTTTCCCCGGGTTGTCATGAATATACCCCGACCATGTGACAGCCTTATGTCAGGTTACGTATTTTTGTCTGATTTTTTTTATGAGTGCTATCATTTTGTTGCGAACGGCCGGAGGGGTGGTTACCTCCACCTCATCACCGAAACTCAGCAGCCATGAGTAAATCCAGTCGTCATCCGGAAAAACAGCACGGACAAGCAGGTCGCCGTTATCTTTTGTCGTAATCTGACCCGGTTCAAAATACTCCTCTACTTTGACCCGGGAGTGCTCAGGGAAACGCAGCTCAAGGGTGACCGGTGGTCGTGTCCCGTTGCTGTGGCCGTTGTCGATCAGATCGCGCCAGGAGCGGTCCCTGCGCGCGAAGCTTTCGGGGAGCAGTGTTATCACCCGCATTCGTGAGAGCTTGAACAGTCTGAAATCATTGCGCAGGCGACAGTACCCGAACAGATACCAGGAAAACGATTTGAAAAGGAGGGTCATCGGCTCAATGGTACGTTCGGACGATTCTGTCTGGTAGTTGGTATAGGCGAACGAGACTACCCGTTGATCGGTGATGGCGCGGTGGAGGAGGCGGAAATGTTCCTGCTGTCGTTCGCTGTTTCCCCATGGCGAAATATCAAGTGCGATCTGCTCGCTGCGGCGGTTGAATTCCGCCTCCCGGTCTTCGGGAATCAAACACCCGATTTTCTCGATCACCTCATCGAGATCTTTGTTGTCAAGTGTTGTGTTGATCCCCCTGAGCGTGGAGAGAATCGAAACGATATCCTCGAACGTGAGCACCTGCCGGTTGATCCGGTAGTTGTCCATAATACAGAAGCCGCCTTCGTGGCCCTGGTACGAGGTGACGGGGATCCCGGCCGATGCAATGGCTTCGATATCGCGGTAGATGGTTCGTACCGACACGCCGAAATGCTCCGCCAGATCGGGGGCGGTAACCTTGCGTCGGTTGATGAGCATCATGGTAATGGAGAGAAGGCGGTCGAGTCGCATGGGGGGAATATACTAGATTCGTTCCGGTAGGGCTCCTACTCGTGGGCTTCAATTGCATCGGTAAGTAGCGCGATACTGTTGCCGGCAAGTCGCAGAGCCAGATCACGGGATACCGCCGGATCCGCATAGGAGAAGTTCCAGTACAGTTTTCCGTTGAAGGTGTTGACTGCGGAGCCGAAAAGTCCTGATGAGGAGAGCGGGATAAAATACGACAATGCTTCACATCGGAGTGTACCAGAGTCAACCGAAAGGTGTACCGTTCCGATATTGCTTACGGTAAGTGCCGGGGGGCGGGTACGTTGTCCCTGACGCAGCATTTGCCTTGAGCCATGTTCACCGGTTGTCCTGAGGAACCTGGTGGCCCGGATAATCCGGCAGAGTGAGGGAAAAAAGGAAAAATGGAAACCTTTGTCAAGTAACATTCCGTTAAGAACCGTAATCCGCCGTGCGAGGTCCCAGAATGTGGTGGCAGCGGTGATTGTGTACATCGTTTCCACCATCGAAATCATTAACCCGAGCTGGTCGGGAGAAACTGGTGGGTCAAATCGGCTGCGCAGGTCAACGAGTGAAAGCAACCAGGTGGTGATCGATTTTCGTGTGGGAAATTCCTCCTTGAGTGCGGTCAGTTTTGCCGCACACAGCGCGGAGTGGACAGTACATGCTCTGTTGCGGACCGATTCCCGCAGGGAGTCCGTCAGTGAATCTGAAATAATCGATGTGATAAACCGCTCTCGTCGCTGATAGGGGAATGTGTTCCGGGAAACCGGCAGATGCACCTGTCGCGGGAACACTCGGGAAAGTGTCTGTCTGCAGACATGGGAGGTGAACTGCGCGAGAGTCCGGAAACCGGAATAACCCGTCGGTATATACTGTTCAAGTGGCCCTGTATCTTTGAGCAGGGTACTGTCAGGTGATCGTCCTGCGGCCAGAGCTGCGTACGTATTCAGAAGTCGGCAGATAAGTGCGACTGCCGAACGTGCGTCGGCAATGGCATGATGAAAGGTGCACACCAGGGTTGCAGCTTGCGGCGTGTGCCGCAGCAGCAGGCACCGCAGCAGAGGTCCTCCATCAGTGGAAAAATCATACTGCTGCTCTGCTTCAATATAGTGCAGAAGGGGGGTGTCATACGACAACCGGCTCTCCGGGGCCGGCGGAGCAGGGAGTGTTGCGATAGTCAGGGGTAGGAGAATGCCGCTGCATGACGTGAAAACAGCGCCATGCCGGGAGTCGGGAATTATCAGGACATTGAGCAGGGGGTGGGTGCGTTGAATGGTCCGCAGAGCGTTACGGAGATTCGTTTCGTCCACTGGACCGCTCAGACGACAGCTAACCGTGAAATTGGTTCGGGAGGTGATTCCCATCATCCAGTACGTGTATTCCATATCCCCGAGGGGACGGTGCAGATTTGGCGGACGGGAGTTCACAATGATGTACCGGCGGTAAAAGCGGTCGCGAGGTGTTTTTCTCTGTTTAATTTCAGTAGGGCAGGATCATGTCGGGACGTTCCGTCGAGAATGATCATTTCCTTCTGTCGCGCCCGGTCGAACAGCCGGTCCTCAAGCATCACCGTTCTCATGCTTTGCGCGTGACCGAATGATTCCAGCTGTGAACGCGGGTTTCCGGCGCAGCAGAGTACCAGTGCTTTTTCAATCAGCCGCATCGACCGGTCGCCGTAGGCGAATCCGTATGTCCAGACGCGGTCAAACCAGCCGACCAGTTTCGCTGGAGCTTCAGTCCAGAACACCGGATAAATGAATACGATGGCGTCGCAGCGGTTGATTTTATGCTGTTCGGCAATGACATCTGCTGGCGGGGGAATCGCAATGTCGTAGCGTGATTCGCGCAGATATTCCGCTTCTGTAATATCAGTGGTAAAGCCCATTGCGTAGAGATCGCTCACCTCGTGGGTGTGTCCTGCCTGATCCAGTCCCCGGATGAAAGCATCACGTATCTCGCGGGTAAAGGAATGCTCACTGGGGTGTGCGTAAACGATGAATGCATGCATTGGGAAGGGCTCCTGTCGTGTCAGGACGCGAGAACTTTCTGGACTGTCCTGATGAGGGATTCGATCTCGAACGGCTTCTGTAGAAACGCAAGGACTCCATTTGCCAGCAGTTCGTTCGTCTCGTGATCAATGGCATGACCGGAAGTGATCATCACCCGGCACTCCGGATTGATTGTCTTCATTGCCGAAAAACACTCAGCACCGCTTATTCCCGGCATGGTGAGATCTAATATCGCGAGATCACAGCCGGTGTGATTGTTTTCAAACCAGTGCAGAGCCTCTTTCCCTTCGGAAAAGGGGTGAACGGTAAAACCATGTTCCTGCAGTACATCGGCTACCATATCCCGTACGATGTCGACATCATCCACCACCATGACGGTTCCGCTGCAGGACACCTCAGGAAGTGGTCCCGGAAGTGACTCAGTGACGGTAACCTCCCCGGTGAGCAGTGGCAGATACAAGGTGATGGTGGTTCCCTTTCCCGGTTCACTGCACAGGTCAATGCCGCCGTTGTGGTTCTGTAGTATTCCGTAGGTACTTGCGAGGCCGAGGCCAGATCCTTTCCCCTGCTCCTTGGTGGTATAAAACGGTTCAAATGCCCGGTTGCGTGTCGTTTCATCCATGCCGGTTCCATCATCCGATACTGCTATTTTTAGAAAGGTACCGGCAGTGATATTACTCAGCATGGCGGGGGCGGGCGTGTCGTCCAGCTCAACCACTTCGGTGGAAAAGGTGATGGTACCCCCGTCGGGAAGGGCATCACGGGAATTAATGCCGAGATTCAGAAGCGCACCGTGCAGCTGTGAGTGGTCTCCAGACACATTGCAGTGCGGGGCGTTGCACTGTTTTACTAAGGATATTCGTTTGTCGATAGTCAGTTCCAGCAGACCAATGACATCATCAATCACACTATGCATATTAACAGTGGTGACCTGGTACTTACCCTTGCGGGCAAAGGCGAGCAGTTGTCCGGTGCGATCAGCAGCCTGATTGGCGACATCGAGGATCTTATCGAGTATCTCCACCGTTTCCGGAAGGACCGGTTCAATTCTTTTTTTAAGCAGACCCGTATAGCCTACGATCCCGCCGAGAAGATTGTTGAAGTCATGTGCGATCCCGCCTGCCAGCTGACCGATAGCTTCGAGCTTCTGGGCATGATGAAACTGGCGACGCAATTCCTCCGACTCCTGCAGGGCTGCCTTCTTCTGGGTGAGGTCCCGAAGCACCCCCAGAATGAGCTTTCGGTTACTGATTTTAACCGGATGTGAAGTGATTTCAACGGGAATGGTGGTACCCGAACTGCTGGTGATTTCGATTTCCACTGGTTCCACCCGTGCCGATGTGTTCTTCGTTTTGAAAAGGCGCTGAACTGTAGAATGATATTCGGAGGGTATCAGATTATTGGTAATCAGATTCTTTGCAGTCAGGGAGCGTTTTTCAAAACCGGTGATCCGCAGCGTTTCATTGTTGCCGTCAATGATCGTACCGTTTTTCTCGCACAGAAAAATACCGTCGGGTGCATGTTCAAAAATCGCGCGGAACCGTTGTTCGGTTTCCATCAATGAAACCGCCGCCTGTTTGCGCTCGGCAATTTCTTCGAGCAGGCGTCGGTTGGTTTTCTGCAATTTCTCTGTCGCGAGGGCGACCTCCGTTTCAAGTTGGTGCTTTGCCACGTTGAGCATGTCGGTACGTTGCTGTTGCAGGGAGTTGTCGTGGGCGACAGCGACAATTCCGATGCCGGGAATGAGCGAAGTTGAGAGCACTACCGGCAGGGGTGGTTTATCCTTCAGAGTGAGCACCGTTTCGCCTGACCAGGTTTCTGAACCGGTAATGGCAGCGGCGAATTGGTCGCGCTGTTCATGGGGATCATCAATCAACTGGGCGAATGGACGGCCGATGAGCTGCGCGTCGGAACAATGAAACGATCTGCATGCTGCGGGATTGACTGAAATTATCGTGCCGCGGGTATCAAGAAGAAACAGCAGATCTTTCATAACCGTGATAATCCGTTGTGCCGCGACAAACGGGGTGATGTCAAGCATCCGGTATTTCATTGCGGTGTATGATAACCCTGCCGCCCAGATGAGCGTGGTAATATCGGCGATCGGGATGATCACATCGCTCTGCAGCAGCGGAAAAACAATGTTTACAAGACTGCCGAAGAGAAACGTGAGGATTCCCGACCACAGGAGTATGGTTGACTGGCGTTTAAGAATAGGATTGTCGGTGGCCGACTTATAGACGAACAGCAGGTAGAGTCCGTAAAAGCCGACAATCGTGATGTACAAAAAATACAGACAGGTCCAACCGCCAAGTTTCCACTGCGACTGCCATCCGTACGGACGGGGGAGGTAGTGGTCTACCAGAGCTGCGTGTGCAAACTGCTGGTAGGTGAAAAGTAGTGGCAACACGACTAGGGCTGCGGTGATCAGCAGGTGGTGTTTGTAACGGCTGGAACGGGAATAAATTCGTACGAACCAGAGATGAAAAAAACTATACCAGATCCATCCGACTGAGGCGATGTTTTCAAAAACCGGTACGGTGGAGCGGGGGGTTCCCGGATGGTGGATACCGGTAAAACCGAAACTCCAGATTGCAAAACAGGCAAGAATGGCGGTGCAGCTGCGGTTGAGGGGTGAGCGGTAATCTTTCGAGATAATTATGATGCCGAGCAGCAGATAGATTATTGCCGCGAAAAAATGCCCGAAGGATACTGAATAGTTGACCATTGCTTCCGCCTAACCTGCTTATTACGGAGACGTCGGAGGGCTTCACTCCGGTTCCGCTGTACCTACCTGAATATACGGTGTCAGTTCGGGATGTGCTCTGCAGAGTTCTCGGTGAGCGGCCAGAAGATGTTCAGCATAACGGAAGTGGGCTCCCATTCCGGTACGCAACTCAATCTCATAGATGAATTTATCCAGATGCGTGGAGTGTTCGAAATATACCTGCGTACCGAGATGCAGACCGTACACATAGGCAGCGGCTGAAGTTTCGTCGGCAACGATTTTTTCGGTAAATTCCTGTGCCTTGGTGAACAGTTCATCGCATTCGTCACGTGCAATCTCGGCTGGAAGATAAAAACCCACCGGGTTGAGGGGACTGAACCGGAAGCCACTGCGGTGCCGGTTAAGATCACGCAGTTCAGCGATCGCCATATTATTCCAGGCGGCACGCACGAATGTTCGCCCTACGGCGGTTCCGACGGAACTGTACCGGTTCTCCTTTCCGATAAATGCCGGAGGAAAGGCGGTGCTGCCGGGGAAAAATGGCGGTACTGCGGATTCGCAACTGAGAGATATCCGGTCGGTGCATTGTCCTGCCGGCAGTCCGTTTTTGCGGAGCTGCTCAACAGAGTGCATGAAACTGGAACGTGCATGTGCGATACTTGCGGCATCGGGATAGCTGTGGCGCATCAGTCGGGGAGCGAATTTCGCCACCTCACGGCGCAGTCCCTCGGCACAGGTGTGTGCCTCGGGGAGCGGCAGGGAATCGAGTCGTTTTATAGTGTCTGCCCAAACGCGGGCGGTCATGACATACGCCGCATTGGTCCGGGTCGCAAAAGGGATGAAATATCGTGCACGATCAAGGGCGTAGTTTTTTCGAAGTCTGACGGCAACTTTTTCGTTGGCCCCGGCGGGGATTCTCACGAGTGACGGCTCTGCCGCAGCCTGAGCATCGAGTGTGGCATAGGTCCTGTCGTAACAGGAAAATGAGAGTTGCATCAGATACTGCCACTTGTCTGCCAGAGAGGCCGTGATTCCGAGTGTTTCAGGCGAAGGCAGATCTGCAGCCGCAAGCCGGATGTAACGGGTACTTGATTCCTGCCCGTCGCAGAGCTGGGCGATTTCAAAGAGTTTCCATGCGAGAAACATGGTACATCCGTCGACCACTACGGGGATCCCGCCGGTCATCCCGGCAATCGAGGCATGGCCGTAATCGACAAAACGGAAGATCGCATCGACCGACCGGTCGGGATCGTTCCAGTCGATACCACCAAGGATGGAATCGATACCTTTGTTTGATCGGGAGTACCGGGCCAGGGAACTTGCCAGAAGTTCCGGTGTTACCGCGGGTTGCTCTTTTGCCGCCGGAGGAGGGCAGATGGCCAGTGCTTTGATGTTCATATCGGATGCTGCCGGAACGTTCGAGGGTAACGATACTGTACGGTATGTGCGGCATCGTTCAGAAGCCGCACATACCGGTTGTTGCGATTAGTAACGGTAATGCTCTGGTTTGTACGGGCCCGCAACCGGAACGCCCAGGTAATCAGCCTGTTTTTTGGAGAGCGTCGTGAGTTTGACACCGATTTTCTCCAGATGGAGCCGTGCAACCTCTTCGTCGAGTTCCTTCGAGAGCCGGTAGACGTCGGCTTTGTACGTGTCACGGTTTTTCCAGAGGTCGAGCTGGGCAAGGGTCTGATTGGTAAAGGAGTTCGACATTACGAATGACGGGTGTCCCGTGGCGCAACCGAGGTTTACCAGGCGTCCTTCCGCCAGCATGAAAATCGCATGGCCGTCGGCAAAGACGTATTTGTCCACCTGCGGTTTGATGGTGATTTTCTGAACGCCGGGTAACTTCTCAAGCTGAGCAACCTGAATCTCGTTGTCGAAGTGGCCGATGTTGCAGACAATCGCCTGATCCTTCATCTTTGACATATGATCTGCGGTAATAATATCGATATTACCGGTAGTGGTAACGTAGATGTCCGCTCTGCCGAGCGTATCTTCCGTGGTGGTTACCTCGTACCCCGCCATAGCTGCCTGCAGTGCGCAGATCGGATCAACTTCGGTAACGATTACCCGTGCACCGAAACCGCTCATTGACTGTGCGCAGCCTTTGCCGACATCACCGAACCCGCATATCACGACTACTTTACCCGCCACCATCACATCAGTGGCCCGTTTGATACCGTCGGCGAGTGATTCTCTGCAGCCGTAAAGATTGTCGAACTTGGATTTGGTCACGGAATCATTCACGTTGATCGCCGGTATAAGCAGTTTCCCCTGTTCCACCATCTGGTAAAGACGATGTACACCGGTTGTGGTCTCTTCTGATACGCCGCGCCACTCCTTAACCACCGCTTTCCAGTGCTCCTTCTTTTTTCCGTTCACCTCAAGAAGCAGTGCTTTGAGTTCAGCCTCGTCTTCACTGTCCGAAGGAGAACGGGCCCAGTCGTCACCGTTTTCAAGATCGTATCCCTTGTGAATAAGCATCGTTGCGTCGCCGCCGTCATCAACAATAAGATTCGGTCCTTTTCCTCCAGGGAACGAGAGTGCCTGCCAGGTGCATGCCCAGTAGTCTTTCAGTGATTCACCCTTCCAGGCGAACACCGGAATACCGCGCGCCGCGATTGCCGCCGCCGCATGATCCTGTGTGGAAAAGATGTTGCATGATGCCCAGCGGACATCGGCACCGAGGTCGGCAAGTGTTTCGATCAGTACTGCGGTCTGGATGGTCATGTGCAGGGAGCCGCTGATACGGACTCCGGCAAGAGGTTTTTCGGCCGCATATTTTTCACGTACCGCAACAAGTCCCGGCATCTCTTTTTCGGCGATTTCAATCTCTTTTCTTCCCCAGTCCGCCAGATTGAGATCGGCGACGAGGTGAGGGTAGGTATCCCAGATAGTTACTTTTGGTGCCATTGGTGAAACTCCTTACTGAATAAAGTGTAATTCCCGGAAGTGCACTTGGAACAGATCCCGGACGAGTCATCCGGTGTCTGATCGCTCATGAAGAACAGAAGCGGTCAGACGTGATTTGTAGTAAACCGCTTTCAACTGTCACGGTCAGGTGCTGCGTATCACGCAGCTGTGCTCACACGGGTACAATGTGTTTCGTTTTTAGTACGTTCCGGCTTTGGAAATGTGACAGTAATTAAGTAAAATACTCAATGGAGTGGTAAAATGACAGTCCAAACGAGATATGGAGTCTACCGGTAACGCTGCTCGACAATCTGTCGGATCTCCTCGAAAACTTCTTTTCTCACACCGTATGGGTTATGCAGTATACCCTTCATGTCAATCATTGAGATGTATTTAACGTTCATGAACGGGCGGAGGTGCAAGAGGGGAATATGGGCCGGATTTCTCAGGAGGGCGAGGGGTACCTCACGATTCGGTTGCCCGGTATACAATTCCCGTTTCGTGGCGATTTTCTGTAAAACCGCCAAAGATCGGGTCGTGGTGGCGACCTTTGCCACAAGGCCAGGAGTTCCTGTGACTTTAGGATTTTCAAGCAACCGGAGGAGCAGTGCGTCATTACTGATACAGCGCATGACTAGTTCACGTGGTGAGGGTTCATCTTCCTCCTCTTCCAGATGTCGGGGGAGCATATCGGTATCAATAAGGGCGGTGAGTGCGGTTTCAGAAAAGGTCCCCGAGAGTACCGTTCCGGTAATGGTAACTGTTGTCTGTGCAAGTAATGGTTGTATGCGGCTTATGGCTTCCCCGGTATCCATCCGGAAACCCTCGGTGGTGCAGGAGGAGAGTGCATGGGCTATCCAGGTGAGTTCCGGTGTATTGGACCGGTGCAGGAGACGGGAGAGTGTTGCGACTGCCACCAGTTGTACTGTGGGGATCAGTTTTGCCCGTTGTTCGCTGATCAGTCGCAACCATGGATGCAGCGACGGTTCCGCGCCGGCTTTTCTCAGCCATTTTTCAAAGTAGTCGCTTTTCATCGCATACTCAAGCGTCAGTACCGTCCGGCCGAGAGAACCACCGTTTTCAAGTCGGGAGGCTATCTCTTCAAGAACACTCCCCTGCTCATCACACACCGAAAGGAGCGGCATGAGTCGGGCAATGGCGCGCATGTCGTAGGCATCAACATGTTCCGAGAGCCAGACGGTTCGGCGTTTGAGCAGTTGCACCTCAGCAGTCAGAAGGCGCGCGAAGAGGGTGCGCTCCTTCGGGCCTACCGGTACACCTTCGGCTATCCGGCGCATCCAGGTGGTTGCCATTCTGCCTGCCCCGATACACCGGTTCATGCCGGTTATTCCATACCTTCCCAGTTCGTTGAGGAGCATCGTTTCTTCACTGGTTACCGCGTGAGGAAACCAGGCGGCTTTATTGAACAGACGGCGCAGTAGACGCATTCGCAGTGCCCGGGTGACGATTTCATAGTCGGCGCGTGAGATATCAAGGAGGGAGAAGATGAGCCGTTCTCTATGGCGCGGATGCTGCGCGGCTCGGAGCATTGATTTGAAGAGAAGGGGTGCTTCGCATCGTTCATCGTTGGCACGGATGAAGGTGGCTGTTTTCCGGGAGGATTCGGTCAGGCTGTCGGTGGAACAGAGTTCCCTCAGAAAAAGTGCGAACGGGTCGGGAAATTTCATGCGGTACCTTCCGTCCGGACCGCAGTGTTTGCACAACCGGTGTAAATGGTATGGCTCGGTTGATTGTCTGAAAATGGAAACATACCGCCGCGTGTTCTCTTAAGTAAAGATGTATTGCTGATGGTGCAGATGCGCGGGGTAACACACTGGTCAATCGTAAACGGATATTTTTTCTGGTTGCTGCGGTCCGGACAGACGCTTTTAATGGCAGGGGAGTTACCCTTGCGTATTTTCGCCGTTCTTGTTCTCTGCGGGTCTGTCCGGTGCAACCTTGTAGATCCCGGTGGTAATCTCGATTGTTTCTGATCCGAGGTCGATATCTTTCAGAGCTTTTTCAACTTCAGCAGCTGCCGGAGATTGCTGTTCTTTAAGCCGGTTAGCCAGCTGGTGCAGTTCAAGGAACCGCTCGCGCAATTCAACGGCAAGCTGGTTGCAGGTGGTGGAGAGCTCTTTCATCTCCTCTTTTTCCCGGAAACGCAGCATTGCACTCATTTTTCCGTTTCGCAGCAATGCCGCCCACTGTTCAAGTTTGTAGATGGGAACCGCGTATTTTCTTGAGGAGTACAGGCCGATACCGAACGAGACAAGCAGTGAGACAACGGCACTCACCAGGAGGGTGGGAAGAATCAGGAAGATAATGTGCTCCCGGTTGAGTTCCTGTGAAAGCTTATCGAGCTGATATACAATAACTGTTTGATATTTAAGGTAATATACCAGAATCAGCGAAGCGTAGGAAACTACGGTTGAAAGCAGTGAGGCGATAACGATTTTTTTGATCAGTCGGATTTGCAGAGACTTTTTAATGAAAAAATTTCCGATCGGCTTTCGGATCGCTTTTGTGGACATTATTCCTCCCTGGCAATGGAGAGATTATTGAACGGACAGTAACTTTCGACGAATATCTATATGATACATTTATGGCAGTGCCGGTACAATGAGATTTATCAAACAGTTGTAGAAATTTTATACATCCTGTGCCCTTCGGGGCTTCATAAAAAAAAGTACCCGCTTCAGTAATTTTTTAGTAGATTGTTTATTTTGGTCTGAAAATAAGTATATACAGGCACCTGCTATTTCACTCAGCATTCAAGCATGGGGAGGTTTATGAAGTTCAGGACTGCCGCAATTATGGTTCCCGCTTTGATCAGCATGCTGATGGCAGCTCAACCCGCTGTGGACACACTGCTTTTCACGATAGCTCTAAATGAAGATACGACAAGTATTTACGGTTGTCAATGGAATGACCGGGTTTCCTCCACACTGGCAGGTCCCGTTCTGATGGCGGGAAAACATCTGCTCTTCTATTCCCAGCACGGGTACGTCCTGTACAACGAGTCGGGAAAGCTGCTTGATTCCTATTCCCTTCATCGTAAAAACAGTAGTGCCCAAAAAAAGGGTGAACCGCCTATGGTGCTGGCATATCCTCTGGACAGCCTCACGCTCATTTTCTACCGTAAAAGCAGTGACGGCAGTTCTCCGGACGAGATTTACCTGAAAAAAATATTTAAAAAATCACTCAGAAGGGTCAGCAACACCACCTACGAAATCTACCGGGATATCGGCAGCGGACAGCTTTTCAATCTTGCCGCGAACAGTATTACCGACGAGATGGGGCGACGTCGTTTTCTGATGCCGCTTCTGGTCGGGTATACCGCGCTTGAGGGGGGGACCCGCTGGTGGAGTATCGACCGGATGTACACCTTCACCTCCCCGCTTATCGTGGAAGACAAGGGGGTGTGCAACTCGTTTTTTCCCGGATTGAAATCTGATCAGAAAAGTGATGTCCCGGCGCATCAGATTGAGCCGCTCGGTGCATATCAGTTTCAGAACCGCTGGTATTATTTCGGTATCGCATCGTCCCTCGGTAATATGGAAGATACCTACTATCAGGGGCTGGTGGTTTGCGACCAGGCGGGGAACCTGCTCTACAGCAGTAAAATTGTCAAAGAGGAGATCGGTGAGTCGCTGCTGCAGTATGTAAAGTCCAACAATACGAATTACACGGTACGCAGGGCGCTGCGTCATGTATTTGTTCCGGCGATCGACCGGCAGGGGGATATCTGTTACGGGATGATCGATTTCGAGAAAAAGAGCATCAAAGTCTACCGCAGGATGTTTCTGCGGTACCGCAGAGAGGCTGCGCAGCGTCTCAAGAATGATGTTTTCGACCGGGCGAACGAACTGGCGTATACTCCACTGCTGCTTGATTGCACGGCGAGCTCGGGTGACGGCGTGCTGCCGGAAATTACCCGTTTGACAGATGATGGTTTCGTCGCACTTGATAAGGAGGATCTCAAGCGAAACGGGTATTATATCACGGTTCACCGGAGGACCGACGAGACACTTAAAAAGAAACTGAGCCGGACACAGGAACGACTCCCGGTGAATGTACAGCACGCGCAGGATTCGATCGCCAAACTCATTTCCGCCTGGTGCCCCTATTCGGTTGCCCTCAACCACGAAAAACGGGGGCGTCTCACCTTCCTCTATTACGGTTTCCGTGATGAACTGCTCAGTGCACGGGTTCTCTCCGTAACGGCAAAAGGAGATGTGTTTGTGAGGGTGGACTGTGAGTACTGGTCCGAGGTGGTGCAGTTCGCGCCCGACGGCAGCTTCATCAACCGCTTCACTTTTAATGAGCAGGAATACAGTAATCGCAAGGATCTGGTGGTGGTCGGGAAAAGCGGTAATGTCGCCGAGCTGGATTATGAGTCAAAGGGCGGTACTGAACGGAAATTCATCTGGCGGATGATGTCCGCCGATAATCAGCACGCGATAGACTGAACCAGACTGCGCCGTTCCCATGGATATTCATGAGAAACTGCTTTCGGGACTAAACGACGAGCAGTGCAGTGCGGTAACCGCACCCTCCGATACACACCATCTGATTCTGGCCGGCGCCGGGTGCGGCAAAACGATGGTGCTGACACGCCGCATCGTGTATCTGGCCGTCCGCGGCATCCCCTTGCACACGGTGCTGGCCCTTACCTTCACGCGCAAAGCCGCCGATGAGATGGCGGAGCGGGTGGCAAAATTGACCCGGGAATCCGGATGCTCCGGTGCCGCTCCCACCATTACCACCTTTCATGCGTTCGCGCTCCAGGTGCTGAGTGCCTCCTTAGAAGGAACCGTGAATTTTCAGCGGATCGGGTTCACCGGAACGCCCCGCTGCTGCGATGAGGATATGCGGTTGCGTATCTTGACACGGTGCAGTACCCCCGAAGAACGACGCCTCCTCGGCTGCGATGTCGTGGGGCTTGACGCGCTGCTTGAACGGTATCATCTAGCACCGGACGATGGCGACGGAATCGCCGGAGGCAACGGCGCGCTGCTGCGGTCGATCGCCGCAAAGGTGCAGCAGTGTAAACGGCAGGAGGGAGTGTGGGATTTTTCCGACCTTGTTGAAGGCGTTGTTACTCTTTTTGAGAGAGATTCCCGGCTTGCCGCCCACATCCGGGAACAGTACCGGGCCGTACTCGTCGATGAGTTTCAGGATACAAATCCGCTGCAGGTGCGCCTGCTGGATCTGCTGCTTGCCGATGGGAAACGGCTTTTCGCGGTGGGCGACGACGATCAGGCAATATATGGTTTCCGCGGTGCGGATATCCGGCCGACGCTTGAATTCGGTACACATTTTCCCGGGGCGCGGATTTTGAAGTTGCAGACCAATTACCGCAGTCAGCCTGCACTATTAAAAAAAGCGAACAGAATATTCCGGCATAAAGATCCGGCCTACCGGAAAGTGCTGGTGAGCGGGCGGTATCCGTGGCGATCAGGTATCCCGCCGACTATTCACCGTTTTAAGGATCAGCAGCAGGCTGCGAACTGGATTCTGCAAACGGCGTTGGAATGTTCCGGCGTGTTGCACCTGCCGGTCGGTTCCATGGCAGTGCTGCTCAGAACCAATCAGTCCGTGACCCGTATGATGGAATGTTTCAGGAAATCCGTTGGCGATGAGGGGGATGTTCCACAGGTGCTCACGGTTCATAAAAGTAAAGGACTTGAGTTCCCGGTGGTCTTTCTTGCCGATATGGAGGAGTGCGTGTTTCCCGGGTATCGCAAATCTCCAGACCGGCGAATCGAATCGCTCCCCGGGTTGTTGCGGTTTCTGCGCCATGGTGCACAATATCCGCCGGTGGAACGTATGGACGAGGAAACCCGCCTTTTTTACGTTGCGGTCACCAGGGCTCAGCAGCGGCTGTTTCTGGTGCACACGCAGTCGAAGAGTGTTTACGGTCGGACCCGCCGGTTCCAGCCCTCCCGTTTTCTGAAGTATATGCGCTAAGGGAATGGGGTATTACCGGAGCGTGAACGTGCATCACAAGGGATGGGGAGAAACCTCTGTTTTCGTGGAAAACGTCCTGCGAATACCGGCACGTTGATTGACTCTAAAACGTGCTTAACCTATTTTATCAGTTTTTCAGCAGGTGGCGGGAATTCCGGTTTCCCGGAGGCGTCCACTACCTTCAAAAAAGAATTCTTCCACAGTGTTTGCGGTTATTAAGCATAGAAATCTACGGTTGTTATGACAAAACCTCTCCGCTATGAGGATGCCGGCGTCGATATCGGTGCATGGAACTCAGTTAAAGGCAACATTGGTAGTATCATTTCTTCCACCTACAATGATCGCGTACTCGGGAGATTCGGCCAGTTCGGCGGCCAGTTCGACATTGCCAGCCTGAGCGATTGCACTCATCCGGTGCTGGTCTCTTCAACCGATAGTGTCGGTACCAAGGTTATGATCGCATTCGAAACCGGTAACCACACGATGGTCGGTCAGGATATCGTCAATCACTGTGTTAATGATATTCTCGTCATGGGAGCACGGCCGCTTTTTTTTCTGGATTACATCGGGATCTACAAGCTGCTGCCCGAGGTGGCGAAAGCTATTGTGGGTGGTCTCGCACTCGCCTGCCGTCAGAACGGATGCGTGCTGATCGGCGGGGAAACCGCGGAGATGCCGGATCTTTACAAAAAAGATGAGTATGATCTGGTCGGCACCATTGTGGGGCTGGTTGATAAAAACCGTGTCATCGACGGGACGTCGATTGGAGATGGTGACGTGCTGATCGGTCTGGCCTCGAGCGGACTGCATACCAATGGCTACAGCCTGGCGCGCAAAATCGTTAAGGAGATCGGTGGAAAACAGTACAGCGATCCCTTTGAGGAGAGCGACCGTACCTTCGGTGAGCTGCTGCAGGAACCGCACCGTTCCTACCTGCCGGTTCATGAATTCATGCAACGTGCTCTGATCAAAGGCTGTGCGCATCTTACCGGCGGCGGTTTTCAGGATAACATCAACCGAGTACTTCCTGAAGGGTGTGACGCCGTAATTGAACTGAATACATGGGAACCTCCTCCGATATTCAAATGGATGCAGAAGACCGGTGGCGTTGAACGGGACGAAATGTATCACACCTTCAACATGGGAATCGGTATGGTACTGGTGGTTGCTGCAGAACATATGGAAGAACTGCTTGCTGCCGAGACGCTGCAGCAGTTTACACCCCGCCGAATCGGCCGGATCACGTCCGGGTCCGGTAAGGTGGTGCTGGAGTAGCGCATGCGACGTCCTTTATTTCTCTATAATACTGCCACACTCTCGAAAGAGCCGTTTGAGCCGCTGCATGATCCGGTGGGTATCTACTGCTGCGGTCCGACGGTATATAATTACGCACACATCGGGAATCTCCGGACCTACCTCTTTGAGGATATACTCAAGCGGACACTGATGACCTTCGGATACCGGGTAAACCATATCGTCAACATTACCGATGTAGGTCACCTCACCTCCGATCAGGACACCGGCGAAGATAAAATGGAAAAAGGTGCTCGTCGCGAGGGTAAAACGGTCTGGGACATCGCGGAACATTTTACTTCAACATTCATGAGTGATATAACCTCTCTCAATATCGTAGCCGCCGACCGGTGGCCGAAGGCTACGGATCATATTCAGCAAATGATCGAACTCGTCGCCACGCTTGAGAAGAAGGGGTTCACCTACCGGACTGCCGACGGGATCTATTTCGACACCCGGAAATTTCCTGCTTACAGTGATTTTGCCCGGCTTGATACGGAAAACCTCCGTGCCGGTGAACGGGTGGATATGGGGGACAAACGTAACCCGACCGATTTTGCCTTGTGGAAATTTTCTCCCCGGAATGAACTGCGCCGGATGGAGTGGGAGAGTCCGTGGGGAATCGGATTTCCCGGCTGGCACATCGAGTGCAGTGCGATGTCGTTAGCCTATCTTCCGCAACCGATTGATATCCATTGTGGCGGAGCAGATCACATACGGGTCCACCATACGAATGAAATCGCCCAGACCGAAGCCGCTACCGGAAAGCCGTTTGTGCGCTACTGGCTCCACGGGGAATTTCTGATGTTTGACAAGGGGAAAATGGCGAAATCAGGAGACTCCTTCGTCACCATGGCATCAGTGCGGGAGCGTGGTATTTTGCCGCTTGCCTACCGGATGTTCTGCTGTAACGCTCATTACCGGTCACCACTGAGTTTTTCCTGGGAGAGCCTGAAGGCAGCAGAGCAGAGTCTCAAAAGCCTCCGGAAGACAGTCGGAGCACTAGGGCCGGGCAACTCTGAGGGAATCTGGAGCCAGGAGCAGATAGACCGTGCACTGGAACCTTTCTACGCGGCCGTTGGTGATGATCTCAACATGCCACGCGCAGTGGCAGCGCTGTGGGACTGTCTTCACGATACATCGCTCGATAAGGGGCTGCGTCGTGCTTGTGCCGGAGCTGCGGATTCTATACTTGGACTCGATATCGTGGCTGAGCCGGCAGAGGAACGTATAATTATTGCTCACGGGGCTGATGGTGAAGAGATCCGTTTTGATGGAGGTGCGGAAGTGAGCGATGCGATCCGCAACAGCATTGTTCGTTTGCTGTCGCAGCGGCGTATCGCACGAAAAGAGAAAGATTTCGCGGTTGCGGACGCAATCCGTGACCGGTTCAGCGGGTTGGCGATCACAGTGAAGGATCAGCCCGACGGTGCGGTTGTGGTTTCGGTTCCACCGGAACTGTGTGAAAATGATGAAAAAAAACAGGTACTGTTGAATACTCTCAACGACAAGGAGTAGGGTATGCCGAAGAGTCCTAATGATGAAATGACCAAAAAATTTAAAAAGATGATGTCGGGCAGCGAGATTGACGAGCAGCTGCTCAAACGCAGGGAGATTTTCCTGTGGGGTGAAATCAATGACGAATCCGCCGAGTCGATCGTAAAGAAAATTCTTTTTTTCGACGGGCAGAACAAAGATGACATTACACTGTATATCAACAGTCCCGGTGGCGTCATTTCATCGGGACTGGCAATTTACGATGCAATGCAATATGCCGGTTCCGCCATCAGCACGGTCTGTATGGGTCAGGCCGCCAGTATGGCTGCTGTCATACTCTGCTCCGGTACCAAGGGAAAACGGCTCGTCTGGGAGCACAGCAGAGTACTTATTCACCAGCCGCTGATTTCGGGAAATATGTTCGGACCGGCATCGGATATTCAAATTCAGGCAGAGGAAATGCTTCGTATTCGCGATAACCTCAATGAAATTCTTGCCCGGCACACCGGACAATCGATCAAGAAAATTACCGAGGATACCGATCGTGACTTTTTCATGTCTGCCGATGAAGCGAAAAAATACGGTATTATAGATAAAATAGTAAAAAAATCCTGATTACAGGGGTCTTTGGAAGCTGGGTCGGAAAACCGGTCTTTCATTGAAAATAAGATGTAATTGTTTTGACATTCATTTCTTACACGAATTATATTTGAAAGACTTTTTTCTCCTAGGCATTTTGCCGATGTAGCTCAGTTGATAGAGCGTTCGACTTGTAATCGAATGGTCGGGGGTTTGAATCCCTTCATCGGCTCCAGGAAATGGGTAGGTGCCCGAGTGGTTAAAGGGGATGGACTGTAAATCCATTGGCTTACGCCTACGGTGGTTCGAAACCACCCCTGCCCAATATATTTTAGTAAGCGGGCATAGCTCAATGGTAGAGCCCCACCCTTCCAAGGTGGTTGTTGTGAGTTCGAATCTCATTGCCCGCTCTTCCGAAAATGCCCATGTAGCTCAGTTTGGTAGAGCACATCCTTGGTAAGGATGAGGTCCACGGGTTCGAGTCCCGTCGTGGGCTTAAATTTTTTATGTAGTACCGGGCACTTAGTGTCCGTCAAACAGTGGATTACAACACGTTTACTGCTTTCAATCACTATTCACCATGTACTGAGAGGTTTCCATGGCAAAGGAAAAATTTGATCGTTCCAAACCCCACGTAAATGTCGGTACGATCGGTCATGTTGATCATGGCAAGACTACCCTGACTGCGGCGATCACCCGTGTTATGGCGAGTAAAGGACTCGCAACTTACATCGCCTACGACGAAGTTGCTAAAGCTTCAGAATCACAGGGACGTCGTGATGAAACAAAAATTCTCACGATTGCTACTTCTCACGTCGAATACGCCACAGCGAACCGTCACTATGCGCACGTTGACTGTCCGGGACATGCCGACTATGTTAAAAACATGATCACCGGTGCTGCACAGATGGATGGTGCTATTCTCGTAGTGAGCGCGGCTGATGGTCCGATGCCGCAGACGCGGGAGCATATTCTTCTTGCGTATCAGGTTGGTGTACCGCACATTGTGGTATTCCTTAACAAAGTTGATGTTGTTGATGACCCTGAACTGCTCGAACTCGTGGAACTCGAAATCCGTGAACTTCTGTCGAAGTACAAATTCCCCGGTGATGAAATTCCGATCATCCGTGGTAGTGCCATCGGTGCTCTCACCAATCCGGAAGATCCTGAAAAAGCGAAATGCATTATGGATCTTATGGACGCGATCGATAATTACATTCCGGAGCCGCAGCGTGAAACCGACAAGCCGTTCCTCATGTCGGTTGAAGATGTGTTCTCAATCACCGGTCGCGGTACAGTTGCAACCGGTCGTGTCGAGCGTGGCGTGGTGAAAGTCGGTGATGAGGTTGAACTCGTCGGACTCCGCGACACCCGCAAATCAGTGGTAACCGGTGTGGAAATGTTCCGCAAACTTCTTGATCAGGCGCAGGCCGGCGACAATATCGGTACTCTTCTGCGTGGTGTTGAAAAGGATGCTATTGAACGCGGTATGGTGCTTGCGAAACCCGGTTCGATCACCCCGCATAAAAAGTTCAAAGCGAATGTATATGTTCTGTCAAAGGAAGAAGGCGGACGTCACACACCTTTCTTCAGTGGATACCGACCGCAGTTCTATTTCCGTACCACCGATGTTACCGGAAATCTCAAACTTGCCGACGGCATTGAGATGATCATGCCCGGCGACAACGCTGCGCTCGAAGTTGAGCTCATCGCTCCGATCGCCATGGAGAAAGAACTCCGGTTTGCAGTTCGTGAAGGTGGACGTACGGTCGGTGCCGGTGTGGTAACCGAAGTGATTGAGTAATTTTCAACCCTAGGATTGTAGAAACCTGGTATTATGCCTAGAGATAAAATAACGCTTGAGTGCACGTCGTGTAAGCAACGTAATTATGAAACCACCAAAAACAAACGGAAGCATTCCGGGAGGGTGGAGTACGTAAAGTATTGTCGGTTTGAACGAAAGCGTACCGTTCATAAGGAGGCAAAATAACGTTCCGTCTTATATGATGGTGCCTTCAGGCGGCATACTATCGGACTGGATTGATCATTACCTTAGGTCTGTAGCTCAATTGGTAGAGTAGCGGTCTCCAAAACCGTTGGTTGGGGGTTCGAGTCCCTCCAGGCCTGCACTTCATGGTGTAAAAATGGATAAAATCATACAATACCTTAAAGATGTACGTTCGGAAATGGCCAAGGTCAGCTGGCCTCAACGGAACGAAGTGACCGGAGCTACGGTACTGGTAGTGGTTCTCAGTATTGTCTTTTCGATTTTTGTGTATGCCTGCGATAAACTGCTGCTTTTTATTGTCGGACTTTTTCTAAAAACGGGAATGTAACCAAAAGGTTTTAAATGGCGATGCGATGGTATGTAGTACACACCTATTCAGGCCAGGAGGCCAAGGTATTTCAGTACCTCACCGAAGTTGTTGAAACTGGAGATCTTGGGGATCAGTTTGCTCAGGTCCTGATGCCGACCCAGGATGTTGTACAGGTTAAAAACGGCAAGAAAACAAAGACAACCCGGAAGTTTTTTCCGAGTTACGTTCTTGTCGAAATGGAACTTACTAAAGAGACTATGCATATCGTCCGTAATTGCTCGGGTGTAACCGGGTTCGTTGGCGGTAACAAACCGCAACCGCTTCGCGAAGACGAAGTGCGGAGGATTCTCGGACAAACGGAAAAAGTTTCACGTCAGCAGATTTCAGAGGTTCCGTTTGAGATAGGTGATGCAGTGAAAATCAAAGAGGGACCGTTCAAGGATTTCGACGGCGTTGTCGATGAGATCCACCCCGAAAAGGGGAAGATAAAAGTAATGGTAAGTGTATTCGGCAGGTCAACACCTGTTGAAGTTGATTTTATGCATGTCACTCCAATTAGTTAATAGTAAGGGGTAGGGATTGGCTAAGAAAGTCGTAGCGCAGATAAAATTGCAGATACCCGCAGGTGCGGCGAATCCGGCACCTCCGGTCGGACCTGCACTCGGACAGCAGGGTGTCAATATTATGGAGTTTTGTAAGGCGTTCAATGCGCGGACAAAGGATGGCGGCGGAATTGTAACTCCGGTGGTCATTACCGTCTATGCCGATCGCTCTTTCACTTTTATCACCAAAACCCCGCCGACCTCAGTGCTCATTATGAAGGAATTGGGCAAGGAGAAGGGGTCAGGTGTTCCGAACAAAGAAAAAATCGGTTCGCTGACTACAGCACAGATCCGTAAAATCGCCGAGACGAAACTTGCTGATCTTAATGCGGCAAGCGTTGAAGCAGCGATGCGCACAGTGAGCGGAACTGCACGCAGCATGGGTGTGACCGTTACTGACTAGTTACTGTCGCGTTGAAAAAAACAGGAGTCTTTGAGTAATGAAACATGGCAAAAAGTACAATGCAGTTTATCAGAAAGTCGACAAAACCAAAGAATACAGTGCTTTGGAGGCAATTGAATTTCTGAAGGCTAACTCAGCGGTAAAATTCGACGAAACAGTCGAAATCGCGGTAGTGCTCGGTGTTGATCCGCGGAAAAGCGATCAGGCAGTACGGGGTGCTGCGGTGCTGCCACACGGTCTCGGGAAAACAGTGCGGGTTCTCGTTTTCGCCCAGGGAGAAAAAGAGGCCGAAGCGAAAGAGGCAGGTGCAGATTTCGTGGGGGGAGAAGACCTCGCCGAAAAAATCAAGGGGGGATGGCTCGACTTTGATTCTGTTATCGCAACTCCTGATATGATGAAAGTGGTCGGGAAACTGGGAAAAATTCTCGGTACCCGAGGAATGATGCCTAACCCGAAGGTTGGGACGGTAACCATGGATGTCACGAAAGCGGTAAAAGAGCTCAAAAAAGGACGGGTGCAGTTTCGGGTCGAAAAGGGTGCGATTCTTCACGCCCCGCTCGGAAAGCTCTCGTTCAGTGCGCAGAATATTCTTGAAAATGCAAAGGCATTCGTTGAGGCGGTCACCAAAGTCAAGCCGTCAACGGCCAAAGGCCAGTATATAAAAAAGATCAGCCTGACCAGTACGATGGGGCAGGGGCTGAAAGTCAATCAGAACGATTTGAAATAACCGATTACAAACACCGATTACAAAGGTATTCAGGATGTCAACCAGAGAAGAACGTTCGGCAGTTATCGAGGAACTGGAAAAGAATTTCAAGGAAGCCAGTGGAATCTTTCTTGCCGATAACAACAGAATCAATGTTGAGAAGATCACCAAACTCAGAAGTGACTTCCGGAAAGCCGGTGTCCGCTATGTCGTTGTAAAAAACAAACTGGCGCAGACCGCTGTAAAACGAATCGGAAGAGATGATTTAGCATCTCATTTCACCGGTCCTACGGGAATGGCGATAACAACAGGTGATGGTACGGCACCAGCGAAAATCATACGTGATTTTCAGAAAGAAAATAAGAATCTGCTAAATCTGAAGGTAGCGGTAGTCGACGGATCGGTATTCAATACGGAAGAAGCAATGCGTCTGGCGGATCTGCCCAGTCGGGAGGTTCTGCTTGCCCAGTTGCTCGGATGTCTCCAGGCTCCCATGGGAAAATTTGTCGGATCACTCGCCGGGGTTTTTACAAAACTGACCGGTACATTAACTGCCCTGAAAGACAAAAAGGCTTCAGAAGAATAATCACAATCAGAAAAAAAGTACAATTTATTTATTTCATTTCAACGGAGGTTCACTGTGGCTACCTTAAGTAAGGAAGAAATTATTGATGCGATCGGCGGTATGACTGTTCTTGAGTTGTCCGATCTTATCAAGGAAATCGAGACGAAGTTTGATGTCAAGGCCAGCGCGCCGGTTGCAGTCGCAGCACCGGCAGCAGGTGGAGCCGCTGCTGCACCTGCTGAAGAAAAAACTGAATTTGATGTGGTTCTTACCGGTGCCGGTGATAAGAAAATCCAGGTTATCAAAGTTGTTCGTGCAATTACCGGTCTCGGTCTGAAAGAAGCGAAAGATCTGGTGGAAGCTGCTCCGAAAGCGGTAAAAGAAGCAATTGCCAAAGACGAAGCCGAAAAAATCAAAAAAGAGCTTGAAGAAGTCGGCGCACTGGTAGAAATTAAGTAACGTCATACCGGGTGTGGCAAACTGCAACTGTACTGGTTCCAAAGAAAAAACAAACTATTATATAGCACGAAACACCTTGTCTAGCAAGGTGTTTCGTGCTATGTATTTACTATTTATGGCCGGCTTTCCGGCGTAAATCGAGGGGAAGCGCGAATGATAGCACGAAGGAGCTATTCCCGTATTAAACGAGTGGCTGAACTTCCAAACCTTTTGGAAATTCAAACTAAATCTTATGAATCCTTTCTGCAGCAAAATACAACATCCCGTTCGCGACAAAAATTAGGACTGCACGGCTCATTTCTGAGTCTGTTTCCTGTCAGCGATGTAAAAGGGTATTACTCCCTTGAATATGACGGGTACAAACTTGGTATGCCGAAATACTCTCTTAAGGAGTGTAAAGAGCGCGGTATGACCTACGCCGCTCCTCTTAAAGTCGACATGTCGCTCTTTGTTTTCGAACAGGACGGTGAGACAAAAAAGTTTGTTGAGAAAATAAGTAATGAGGTGTACATCGGAGAAATCCCGCTGATGACTGAACGGGGAACGTTCGTTATCAATGGTGCGGAACGGGTTATCGTAAGTCAGTTGCATCGTTCCCCCGGCATCACGTTTGATGAGGTGGTGCATCCGAACGGAAAAAAACTGATGACCGCAAGGATTATTCCCCAGCGCGGATCGTGGGTTGAAGTCCTCCTCGATGTCGATGATGTTTTAACGGTCAATATTGATCGCCGGAAGAAGATGCCGGCAACAATACTGCTCAGAGCGCTTGGGTATGGAACCGACGAACAGTTGCTTGCACTCTTCTACGATACTATCCGTGTTGCGGTAAAAGAAAAAGAGAAGGAAAACATTCTGGGGCATGTCAATGCGCAGACAATTTTCAATCAGGATACCGGTGAAATAATTGTTGACGCCAATGAAGTGGTTACCGAAGATCGCTGGAAGAGTCTGATTGAAAATGGTATCGATAAGATCGAGATCATTAAAGCTGATGATACGATGATCATACGCAACACCATCGGTGCGGATCCCACGAAATCCGAGGAAGAAGCGCTCTTTTTCATGTATGCGACCATGCGTCCCGGTGATCCTCCGAATGTTGAAACCGCACGCAACCTTATACAGCGCCTCTTTTTCGATGAAAAAAGGTATGATCTCGGCAACGTCGGCCGTTACCGAATGAATACGCGGCTTGGTGTCGCACCTCCCGACGAGGTGACCACCATGACAAAAGATGATTTTATCGCAGCTTTCAAATACATGATCGGCCTCAATGCCGGCGTTGGATTCATCGACGATATTGACCATCTTGGCAATCGCCGGGTCCGGTCGGTCGGTGAGCTGTTGAGTGCGCAATTTACGGTGGGGCTTACCCGCATGGTACGAACCATAAAGGAGCGGCTCAGCCTCCGAGATACGGAGAACATTACCCCTCAGGATCTGATTAATGCCCGCACCGTATCAACCGTGGTTCAGGCCTTCTTCGGATCAAGTCAGTTGTCACAGTTTCTCGATCAGACCAATCCACTCTCCGAGCTGACGCATAAACGGCGCGTCAGTGCACTGGGGCCGGGCGGACTCACGCGGGAACGGGCAGGGTTTGAGGTTCGTGATGTGCATCATACCCATTATGGTCGTCTCTGTCCGATTGAAACTCCTGAAGGTCCGAATATCGGTCTTATTGCATCGCTCTCCACCTTTGCCCGGGTTAACGGGTTCGGGTTTATTGAAACGCCGTATCAGAAGGTCGAAAACGGAGCTTTGACCGGTGAAATCGATTATCTGACTGCAGATATGGAAGATAATTATATCATTGCTCAGGCGAATACGCCGCTCAGTGAAAAAGGTAAACTGGTTGAGGATCTCATCTTCGCCCGATATCGTGGTGACTTTCCGGTGGTTGCTCCACAGGAGATTACCTATATGGACGTTTCACCGATGCAGCTCGTGAGTATCGCCGCAGGTCTGATTCCCTTTCTTGAACACGATGATGCAAACCGTGCGCTCATGGGATCAAATATGCAACGTCAGGCGGTACCACTTCTTCGCACTGAACCGCCGTTTATCGGAACCGGTCTTGAACAACGGGCGGCGTTTGACAGCGGTTGCATGATTGTTGCGAAGAATGCCGGGGTAATCGAAAAAGTCGATGCGAACAAGATTGTTATCCGGAAGGTAAAGGATAAATCAGCAAGTGATATTCTCGGACTTACCGAGTTTGATACCTATGAACTGGTTAAGTACGAGCGTTCGAATCAGGATACCTGTATTAATCAGAAGGTGTGTGTCAAGGCCGGACAGAAGGTGAAAGCCGGAGATGTGCTTGCCGATGGTCATGCTACCCATGAGGGTGAACTTGCTCTCGGACGCAATGTTACGGCGGCATTCATGCCGTGGCGCGGCTATAACTTTGAAGACGCGATTATCGTATCGGAACGTCTCGTGGCCGAAGATATCTATACTTCGGTTCACATTGAAGTTTTCGAGACCGAAGTACGCGACACAAAACGTGGTCCTGAAGAACTTACGCGCGAAATTCCGAACGTGAGTGAAGATGCGCTTATTGATCTCGATGAGAACGGGGTCGTCCGTGTCGGTACTGAGGTTGAAGCCGGCGACATTCTGGTCGGCAAGGTTACACCGAAAGGTGAAACAGAGCTTTCTCCTGAGGAACGACTGCTTCGAGCTATTTTTGGCGAGAAGGCCGGTGATGTCCGCGACTCTTCACTCAAAGCGCCTCCGGGGCTTAAAGGTATAGTAATTGATACCCGTATCTATTCCCGCAAAGAGCGCGATAAGCGGTCAAAGAAAAAAGACAAGAAACGGATTGATGAGCTTAAAGCAGAGATTACACAGAAGATTTCTGAAATTGAAAAAGTGCGTTTTGAGAAACTGGTTGAATTCCTTGGTGATACCGTTGCCAATGAAGTTACCAACTTTCATACCGGAGAGGTGCTGGTTCCTGAAGGTAAAAAATGGACCAAGGCACTTCTGAGTAAGCTTGATATCCGTTCTCTTTCGTTTAAAAACGGTCTCTGCAAGGATGAAAAACGGAACCGCAGCGCCGAAGAGGTGTTGTATCTCGCAAACGATATGGTTGCCAACCATGAAGATAAGCTCGACAAGGAGATCGACAAGATCATCCGCGGTGATGAACTGAAACCGGGAGTGCTGCAGTTGGTCAAGGTGTATGTCGCCAAGAAACGGAAACTGTCGGTTGGTGACAAGATGGCGGGACGGCATGGAAATAAGGGAGTTATCTCAAAAATTCTGCCGGTTGAAGATCTGCCGTATCTGCCTGACGGTACGCAGGTCGATATCATTCTCAATCCGCTCGGTGTTCCTTCTCGTATGAACGTCGGGCAGATTCTTGAAACACACATGGGTTGGGCCGCACAGAAACTCGGCATCAGAATTTCGACGCCGGTGTTTGACGGAGCATCCTATGAAGATGTACTGAAGCTTCTCGACGAAGCGGAACTGCCGCGCAGTGGCAAAATTCAGTTGTGCGACGGACGGACCGGTGAACCCTTCGAACAGGAGGTGACTGTCGGACCGATGTACATGCTCAAGCTCTGTCATCTGGTTGATGACAAAATTCATGCACGTTCTATCGGACCATATTCACTGGTAACACAGCAGCCGCTCGGTGGAAAATCACAGTTCGGCGGACAGCGTTTCGGTGAAATGGAGGTCTGGGCTCTCGAAGCGTACGGTGCAGCCTATACGCTGCAACAGGTGCTTACCGTAAAAAGTGATGACCTTACCGGTCGCTCAAAGATCTACGAAGCAATTGTCAAAGGAGAGAATACGCCGGGTGCCGGTATTCCCGAATCGTTCAAGGTACTGATTCGTGAAATCAAGGCTCTGGCACTCGATATCGACGTTATTTCGGAAGAAGATAGCGCTGCTTGATACCATAAAACGCAACGGGCGGGCAACCGTCCGGAAAACTGGGGGTTTTACGTGGCAGAAATGTTCAGCCAATTCGATAAAAAAGTACAGGAAATTACCGCGATCTCAATCAGGCTTGCCTCATCGGATACCATTCGTAACTGGTCCTTCGGGGAAGTAACCAAACCGGAAACCATTAATTACCGGTCATTCAAACCGGAACGCGACGGTCTTTTCTGCGAAAAGATCTTTGGCCCGGTGCGCAACTGGGAATGTAACTGCGGAAAGTACAAACGTATCCGGTATCGCGGTGTTGTTTGTGACCGGTGTGGTGTCGAGGTAACGCATTCAAAGGTGCGCCGTGAGCGGATGGGTCACATTGAACTTGCAGTGCCGATTGTTCACATCTGGTTTCTCAAAAGTGTTCCTTCTCATATAAGCTATCTGCTTGGGCTTCCCAATACGGTACTTGAGAGGATCGTTTATTATGAATCGTATGTGGTAATCGATCCCGGGAATACGACACTCCGACGCGGTTCGCTTTTAAGCGAAGATGAGTTTATCGAGCTTGAGGAACAGGACAAGCAGTTCGTTGCGAAAATGGGTGGAGAAGCTGTACTCGAATTACTTGCAACCATAGATATGGAAGAGTTGGGGTACGACCTCCGTTCAAAAATCCGTATCGAGTCTTCGGAACAGCGTCGTCAGGAACATCTCAAACGTTTGCGTATTGTTGATGCATTCCTGCGTTCAAAGAATCAGCCGGAAAATATGGTTCTCCGGGTATTGCCGGTGCTTCCTCCCGATTTACGCCCGCTCGTTCCACTTGAAGGAGGCCGTTTTGCCACCTCCGATCTCAACGATCTGTATCGTCGAGTTATCAACCGTAACAATCGTCTGAAAAAGCTCATCGAGATCAAGGCACCCGACGTTATTCTCCGCAATGAGATGCGTATGCTGCAGGAGGCGGTGGATACCCTGTTCGATAATGGAAGAAGAACGTTCTCCGTTAAAGGAGAGGGAAAACGTCCACTCAAATCGCTGAGTGATCTTCTTAAAGGAAAACAGGGTCGGTTCCGTCAGAATCTTCTCGGAAAGCGCGTTGACTATTCAGGTCGTAGTGTTATCGTGGTTGGACCGGAGCTGAAAATTCATCAGTGCGGTCTGCCTAAAATGATGGCGCTTGAACTGTTCAAACCATTCGTGATTCAGAAACTTGAAGCGCGTGGTCTTGTTCAGACCGTAAAGAGTGCAAAAAAATTCGTTGAAAAAGAGCGTCCTGAAGTCTGGGATATTCTTGAGGAAGTCATTAAAGATCATCCGGTGCTGCTCAACCGTGCACCGACGCTTCATCGTCTTGGTATTCAGGCGTTTTTTCCGCGTCTCGTTGAGGGTAAGGCTATCCGGTTGCATCCGCTTGTCTGTACCGCGTTCAATGCCGACTTTGATGGTGACCAGATGGCGGTCCATGTACCGCTCTCATTTGAGTCGCAGATTGAGTGCCGTGTGCTGATGCTCAGTGCCAATAACCTGCTCAGTCCGGCATCAGGACATCCGGTTATGACGCCGACGCAGGATATCGTTCTGGGTATTTATTACCTGACGAAAACTTCGATGGGTAAAAAAGGTGAAGGGAGAGCGTTCTGGGGACCTGCAGAGGTTTTTCATGCACTTGCCGAAAAACAGGTCGACATTCATGCAAAAATTAAGGTCCGTATCAACGGTACGCTTATTGAGACTACTCCGGGAAAAGTGATTTTCAATAACGTTGTGCCTGAAGGTATGCCTTTCAGCAATGAGCTGCTCAACAAGAAGCGTATCCAGGGTCTGGTTGAACAGGTTTACAAGGCAAAAGGTGTGAAAACCACCTGCAAGTTCCTCGATGATATCAAAACTCTGGGCTACGAATACGCGACTCGTGCAGGTATCACGTTCGGTGCGGAAGATCTGGTGGTTCCCGGAGAAAAAGAGGAAATCGTCAACAAGTCGCTCGATGAAGTGAATCGTATCCGCAAACAGTACGACCGTGGTATCATTACCGAAGGTGAACGGTACAACAAACTGATCGATCTCTGGACGCATACGACCAACGCCGTTGCCGACATTATGCATGAACATCTGGCACGCGATAAGGATGGATTCAATCCGGTGTACATCATGATGGATTCACAGGCTCGTGGAAGTAAAGATCAGATCAAGCAGCTTGCCGGTATGCGTGGACTCATGCAGAAACCGCAGAAGAAAATTACGGGTGCCGTTGGTGAAATTATCGAAAACCCGATTATCTCCAATTTCAAGGATGGTCTGACGGTTCTTGAGTACTTCATTTCAACCCATGGTGCGCGTAAGGGCCTTGCCGATACTGCTCTTAAAACTGCTGATGCAGGTTATCTCACACGGCGTCTTGTCGATGTGGTACAGGATGTTGTCGTGTTCCAGGAGGACTGCGGTACCTCAAAGGGTATTGCCATCGAGGCGTTGCACGAGGGTGATGAGGTTATGGAACCGCTTTCAAGTCGTATTCTCGGAAGATATGCTCAGGAGGATGTATTTGATCCGGTAACCGAAGAACTCATCTGCCCCATTAACTCACTTATAGATGAGCAAATCGCCAGAAAGATAGAAGAAGCGGGTATTGAAACCGTTCTGATCAGGTCGATTCTCACCTGTGATTCCATGGTCGGTGTCTGCAAGCGTTGTTATGGCCGTAATCTGGCTACAGGCAAGGTGGTGGATGTCGGAGAAGCCGTTGGTATCATGGCCGCTCAGAGTATCGGCGAACCAGGTACGCAGCTTACACTGCGGACTTTCCACATTGGTGGAACCGCCTCTCGTCTTATTGCACAATCCAAAGAGATTTCAAAGATCGAAGGTGCGGTCAAATACGAGACGATCGATACGGTTACTCATGAGAATGGCCAGGTTGTCATGAACCGCAGTGGTGAGCTTATCGTTCTCGATGAACAGGAACGGGAACGGTATCGCTATAATGTTCCCTACGGCTCGTTCATGAAAGTGGTGGACGGTCAGAAGGTCTCCAAGGGCGATGTGCTGTTTGAATGGGACCCTTATAATAACGTTATTCTTACTCCTAAAGGTGGTACGGTAAAATTTCAGGATATTATCGACAATGAAACCGTTCGTGAGTCATACGATGAACGTTCCGGAATCACCAACCGCGTTATTACCGAGCACCGGGAGCGTCGTCTGCATCCGCACATTCAGATTATTGACGAAGCGGGTAAACGGATTGCCAATCTCTCGGTTCCTGCCGGTGGATTTCTGCAGGTGAAGGAAGGGATGGTCTTAAAAGAGGGTGATATTCTTATCAAGTTACCTCGCGAAAGCAGTAAAAGCCGTGATATTACCGGTGGTCTGCCGAGGGTGGCAGAGCTTTTTGAAGCACGACGTCCGAAAGATTCTGCGGTCGTTTCTGAAATCGACGGATTTGTCGAATATGGAGAAACCGAACGAGGTAACCGCAAAGTCATTATCAGAGATGAACATGGGGAAGCACGTGAATACAATATCCCCATGGGTAAGCATCTCCGCGTTCATGAGGGTGACCGGGTCCGGGCGGGTGACCGTTTGAGCGAAGGTTCTATTGATCCGCATGATGTTCTCCGCATTATGGGTGAAAACGCGGTGCAGCAGTATATGCTGGATGAAATCCAGGCGGTGTACCGTCTGCAGGGTGTTACCATTAACGACAAGCATGTTGAGGTGATTGTCGCACAAATGCTCCGTAAAGTACGTATCGAAAATGAAGGTGATACTGAGTATCTCTCGGGAGATGATGTCGACAAGAAACGCCTTCGTGCGGTTAATGAGCGGGTTATCGATGAAGGTGGAGAACCGGCAACGCATAAACCATTGCTGCTGGGTATTACCAAGGCCTCGCTGACTACCGAGTCATTCCTGAGTGCGGCATCGTTCCAGGAGACGACGAAAGTCCTGTCAAAGGCTGCTGTTGAAGGTAAGACGGATCATCTCAATGGGTTGAAAGAAAATCTGATCATGGGGAACCTGATTCCTGCAGGTACCGGATCACGTAATTTCAGGAGTTTGAAGGTAAAGGACATCGAAACCGATATTCCTCCGGTAGAGGAATTTGAAACCAGCGATGATTTTGTCGATATCGGCGGACAATTTTAAAAAAACTTCATAATCTAATTGATTGTGCGGGAAATAATTATTATCTTTAGAGATTGTTTTTCAGTGGAGGATTATTAGTGCCTACTATCAGTCAACTTATTAGTAAAGGCCGGAAGGTCATTAAAAGCCGGAGCAAATCTCCTTCGCTGCATCAGTGTCCGCAGCGTCGCGGGGTCTGTACCCGTGTTTTTACGACAACGCCTAAAAAACCGAATTCGGCGTTGAGAAAAGTTGCCCGTGTCCGTCTTACCAACCATATGGAGGTGAATGCCTACATACCTGGAGAAGGGCATAATCTGCAGGAACATTCAATTGTACTGATCCGTGGCGGTCGTGTCAAGGATGTACCTGGTGTACGGTATCATATTATCCGAGGTGCCCTTGATACCCAGGGGGTCAACAACCGCAAACGCAGCCGTTCAAAATACGGTGTCAAGCGTCCGAAAAAATAAGGAATACTATGTCTAGAAGACGAAAAGCACAAAAAAAAGAGCTGCTTCCCGATCCGAAGTTCAGCAGTACACTGGTCACCCAGTTCGTGAATAACATCACCCGTTGTGGGAAAAAGCGTATTGCGGAGAATATCTTCTACGGTGCTCTCCAGATCGCAAGTGAGCGTGGTGGGCAGGAAGGTATCGGAATATTCAAAAAAGCGATGGAAAATGTGAAACCGACTCTTGAAGTTAAGTCCCGCCGAATCGGTGGTGCCAACTACCAGGTACCGGTCGAGGTCTCTCCGGAGCGTCGTATTTCTCTCGCAATTCGCTGGCTGATAAATTATGCCAAAGTCCGTTCCGAAAAAAGTATGGCTGAACGGCTTGCGAACGAATTCCTTCAGGCGTCAAAAAATGAAGGTGGTGCAGTTCGTAAAAAAATTGATACTCATAAGATGGCGGAAGCCAATAGAGCATTTGCTCATTTCCGCTGGTAGCAGCGGTGATCTTTGAATTTTCTGTGTGGGTGTGCAAGTGGAGCAATTGTTTTGCACAGGTATCAGGTTACTGCAATTCTGCTGTTGTAAGGCAGAAGGTTTTAAGCAGTCATCCGAAAACAGGTCTCTGATGAAAGAGGCTGGAAATGGATGAACCGGTACAGTTACAACAGGTGCGTAATATCGGCATCATGGCGCACATCGATGCAGGGAAAACCACCACTACTGAGAGGATTCTTTTTTACTCCGGAATCCTTCACAGGATGGGGGAAGTTCATGACGGTAATGCCGTTATGGACTGGATGGTGCAGGAGCGTGAACGGGGAATAACCATAACCTCCGCAGCAACAACGTGTCGGTGGAAAGATTATCGGATTACGATTATCGATACACCGGGACATGTCGATTTCACGATAGAAGTCGAACGTTCTTTGAGAGTTCTGGATGGCGCAGTTGCCGTATTTGATTCCGTGGGTGGCGTAGAACCTCAGTCTGAGACTGTGTGGCGTCAGGCCGACAAATACAACGTACCACGAATCGCGTTTGTAAATAAAATGGACCGTGTTGGGGCTGATTTTTATAATGCCGTCAGTATGATGGTTACAAAGCTTGCAGCACATCCGGTAGTGCTTCAACTGCCGATAGGATCAGAAGATGAATTTACTGGCATTGTTGATCTTATCGGAATGCATGCCTACTCATTTGATGATTCAACACTCGGAGCTACCGTTGTTGAAGCGGGGATTCCCGATTCAATGGCAGAGAAAGTCTCAGAATATCGGGAAAAGCTGATCGACTCGGTCGCAGATTATTCCGATGAACTCATGCAACAGGTTCTTGAAGAAAAACCTGTTGAAAAAGAATTGCTCATTAAGGCGATCCGCACCGGTGTCTTGGAAGGGAAAATCTGTCCTGTACTCTGTGGATCGGCATTCAAGAATAAGGGAATTCAACAGTTACTTGATGCGATTGTAGAATTTCTTCCTTCTCCGGTCGACCGGAATAGTGTAACCGGTACACATCCCGATACCCACGAACCAACGATTCGTCGTTGCGAAGAAAAAGATCCGTTTTCAGCTTTGGTATTTAAGATAGCAACCGATGCCCATGTGGGCAGGTTAGCCTACGCGAGGGTATATTCCGGCAAGGCGGGAATGAAGGATCCTTTTTATAATCCACGGTTGAACATTAAAGAGCGGGTGACTAGAATCTTTCGCATGCATTCAAATAAGCGACATGCTGAACAAGTAATGCGTGCAGGAGATATTGTCGCGTTGGTCGGACTTAAAGGAACAACAACTGGTGATACCATCTGTGATCCCGGTTTTCCTGTTTCTTTTGAACAGATGATTTTTCCTGAGACGGTACTTTCCCGCTCAATTGAACCGAAAAGTACCGTTGATGAGGAAAAGTTAGTTACCGCACTTGAACGTCTTGCCGATGAAGATCCCACCTGCCAGGTGGCAGTAGATAATGAGACCGGACAGCGTCTTATTTCAGGAATGGGCGAACTTCATGTGGAGATTCTCATCGATCGTCTCGTTCGTGAGTTCAATATAGGTGTTCATGTTGGAAAACCACAGGTTTCCTACAGAGAAACTGTAACAAAAAAAGCGCTGGTTACTACCGAGATAGCACAATTACTTGGCGGAAAGAGCCAGTACGCACAGGTAACTCTGAGCGTTGAACGGGCAGATCCCGAAGATGGAATCGTTTTTAATGCCGGTGCTCTTGAGCCGGCGCAATTTATCACAGCTATTCATCAGGGCATACTCGAAGCATCAAGTGGCGGAATGCTTTCCGGCTTTCCTCTTGTCGGTATTAAGGTAGCCTTGAAAGATATCAAATTCAGAGAAGAAGACTCCACCGAAATGGCATTCAAGATAGCGGGGATTACCGCTTTCAAAGAGGCATGTCAAAAAGCACAGGCAGCACTTCTCGAACCGATGATGAAAATTGAAATTGTTGTACCGGCTGAAGGTATGGGGTCGGTAATTAATGATATGAACAGCAGAAGAGGAAAGGTCCTCGGTATCGCACAAAGAAAAGATTTACAGGTTGTAGATGCCGATGTACCACTCTCCGAAATGTTCGGATATGCAACTGCGCTGAGATCTCTCACTCAGGGGCGAGCAGTGTACACGATGCAGTTTGATCGCTACGAAATAATGGGCCGTACGGAGCAAGATTCCATTCTGCGGCGTATAGGCAGACAGTAACGGGCTTTAATGAAGTTGCAAGAAGGAGCATACATTCATGCCGGGTGAAAGAATAAGAATTCGTTTGAAATCGTTTGATCACAACATTCTCGATAAGTCGGCGTCCGATATCGTACGTACCGCAAAAGGAACCGGTGCTCGAATTTCCGGGCCGATACCGCTCCCGACCGAGAAAACAATCTACACGGTGTTGAGGTCGCCGCACGTAAACAAGAAATCACGTGAACAGTTTGAAACAAGAATTCATAAAAGACTTATTGACATTCTTGAGTCGACTCCTCAGACGGTTGATTCACTTATGAAACTTGACCTCCCGGCGGGTGTTGACGTCGAGATCAAGGTCTGAACAAGGGAACAGTAACGAGAATCATCGGTACAGAAGAAGAACAGGGAAATTATGCAGTGCTTGATCGGTAAAAAAATTGGAATGACGCGAGTCTTTGATGATGACGGTAAGATGGTGTCTGTTACCGTTGTACAAACAGGAAAAAATGTTGTACATCAGGTGAAGACCGATGAGGTCGACGGTTATCGCGCGGTGCAGCTTGGATTTGAGGAAATTGCCGAGAAAAAGGTTAATAAGCCTGAACTTGGTCATTTCAAAAAACTTGGTTCAACACCCACTCGTGTTGTTAAGGAATTTTCTCTTGATGCATCAGAAGAAGATCTTAAGCCCGGACAGCTCATTGGTGTTGAGACGTTTGAAGGGGTAAAGTTCGTTGATGTTACAGGTGTGTCAAAAGGACGTGGCTATGCGGGAACAATTAAAAAATACAATTTTCAGCGTGGACGCGAAACGCATGGAAACACTTGTGTTCGCGAACGCGGAAGTACCGGTGCAAACTCCTATCCGGCACGGGTATTTCCCGGATTGAAAATGGCTGGTCACTACGGAGCAGCACAGGTAACGGTCAAACGGCTCGAGGTGGTAACCATCGATAAGGAAAACGGTACTGTTTTCATCAAAGGGGCAATTCCCGGAAGAAACAAAGGTATTGTATATATCAAGAAAACAAATCACGGTAAATAGGCGAATTACGGGATACGAATATTATGAAAGCAAAAGTATACCAGCAGGACGGAACCGTTAAGGGCGAAATCAATTTGCCTGAAAATGTGTTCGCAGCTGAAGTTAACGAACCGCTCCTCCATCAGGTGATAACCCAGTATCTGGCGAATCAGCGACAGGGGACATCAAAGACAAAAGGTCGATCTGAAGTGAGCGGCGGCGGCAGAAAACCATGGCGGCAGAAAGGTACCGGTCGTGCACGGGCTGGATCGAATACTTCACCGTTGTGGGTTCGTGGTGGAAAAGCATTTGGTCCCGATCCGAGAAATTACACCAGCACGATTCCGCGCAAGCTTAAAAAACTCGCGCTCATTTCGGCACTTTCTTCCCGTGCTAAAGATGAAAAGATTTCTGTGATGGAATCTATCGTTTGTGATGAGCCGAAAACTGCAAAAATGGCGGCACTTTTCAAAGCAATGTCGATGCAGGGGACCAGAGTCCTTCTGGTTATTGACGCCGATGAAAAAAACGTTTACATGTCGAGCAGAAACCTAAAGGATGTAAATGTAACACCGGTGCACGAGCTTTGTGCCTACGATATCGTCAGAAATGAAAACATTGTTTTCGGAAACGAAAGTCTGATTGAAAAAGTACAAGAGGCGGTGAAACTGTGAGCAAACATCATAATCTGATCCGATATCCTTCAATTACGGAAAAGAACACCATACTGCGCGAAAACCAGAACAAATATGTTTTTGAAGTGGTAAAAGGTGCGACAAAACCGGAAATTAAGGAAGCAGTTGAAACATTGTTCAATGTCAATGTTGAGACGGTCAACACCATTCTGGTTAAAGGCAAAAAGAAAAGAATGGGCCGTAATGTCGGGTATCGACCCGATTGGAAAAAAGCGATCGTTAAAATCAAGGCAGGACAGTCAATAGCACGTTTCGGTGAAGTGTAGTCCGGACGCTGAAAGAAAAGAGAGCGGAGTATTTATATGCCAGTGAAATCATATCGACCGGTAACCCCGACGCTTCGGTACAAAAGCACAGCAAGTTATCAACAGATAACCAGTGACACACCGTACAAGCCTCTGGTTAAGGCGAAGAAGAAAATTAACGGTAGAAACAATCGTGGTATTATTACCGTTCGTCATCGTGGTGGCGGCGAAAAACGATTTTATCGCATAATAGATTTCAAACGTGATAAATTCAATGTTCCCGGTATCGTTGAAACTATCGAATACGATCCGAACCGTTCGGCATTCATTGCACTGGTGAAATATGCCGATGGAGAACGCCGTTACATACTTGCGACTGTCAATATGGCGGTAGGTATGACGGTTATATCCGGTGATGAGGTCGAAATCGCCGAAGGCAATTGCATGCCCCTCAAAAATATCCCGATGGGTACAGTAGTCCATAATATAGAGCTGCGGGAGAAAAAAGGTGGACAGGTTGCCAGGAGTGCCGGCGCGTATGCTGAAATCGTTGCGAAAGAAAATGCAATGGTACAACTGAAGTTTCCGTCCAGTGAAGTTCGTAACGTTCGTGAGAACTGCCTGAGCACTATTGGACAGGTCAGCAATCCGGAGCATATGAATGTTACCATCGGTTCCGCGGGACGCAAACGACACAAAGGGTTTCGTCCGACGGTCCGTGGTGTTGCCATGAACCCGATTGATCATCCGATGGGTGGTGGTGAAGGAAAAACTTCAGGTGGTGGACATCCGGTTTCACCATGGGGTCAGAAAGCAAAAGGGCTCAAAACCCGTAATCCCAGAAAAACATCCAGCAAATACATTGTTCGCAGAAGAACGAAGTAAAAAGGAAAAGGAAAGCGTATGTCGCGGTCAGTAAAAAAAGGGCCTTTCGTAGACGGGCATCTCGAAAAAAAGGTTGAGGACGCGAATAAGTCCGGACAGAAAAAAGTGATCAAAACATGGTCACGCCGCTCTATGATACTTCCGGAATTCGTCGGACATACTTTTGCCGTTCATAACGGAAATAAATTCATACCTGTTTATGTTTCTGAAAATATGGTTGGTCATAAACTCGGTGAATTCGCACCGTCGCGGCAGTTCCGCGGTCACAGCGGTTCAAAATCCGATAAATCAGGTGGAAAGAAATAGGTCGAGAGGACGCAATGGAATCGGTAGCAAAAATAAAAAATCTTCGCTCAACACCGCGAAAGGCACGTCTGGTGGCAGATGCGGTTCGGGGGAAAATGGTTGGAGAAGCACTCAATCTGCTTGAACTGAGTATCAATAAAAAAGTAGCTCTGGATATTGCTAAAACAGTAAAGTCTGCGGTAGCCAATATGCAGAGCAAACACAGTGAGGCAGCAATCGACCTTGATGAACTTCGTATCAAGGAGATCATCGTTGATAAAGGTCCGGTGATGAAACGGTTCAGAGCTCGTGCGAAGGGTAGTGCTTCCGGTATCATCAAACGTATGTGTCATATTTCAGTTACAGTCGCAAATTAACAGGAGGAGATGTGGGTCAGAAAACGAATCCGGTCGGTTTACGCCTTGGTATTACCCGTTCATGGACTTCGAATTGGTATGCTAAAGAACGTTTTCCCGATTATCTCTATGAAGATATGCTTATCAGGAACTATCTGAAGAAACGTTTGGAACACGGTGGTATCTCAACGCTTGAAATTGAGCGTACCGCCAAACGGGTAACCGTTGCTATTCATACATCACGTCCCGGCATAGTGATTGGAAAAAAGGGTGAAGAGGTAGAACGGCTCAAAGGTGAGCTGCAGCATCTTACTCAGAAAGAGATCCAGATCAATATCCGGGAAGTCAAAAAACCCGAAATGGATTCTCAGCTGGTCGCCGATAATATTGCACGACAGGTAGAAAAAAGAGTATCGTATAAAAAAGCAATTAAAAAAGCGATATCAACGGCAATGCGCATGGGTGCTGACGGAATAAAAATCCAGATTGCGGGGCGTTTGAACGGTGCGGAAATTGCCCGTACGGAAACGTTCAAAGAGGGACGTATTCCGTTGCACACGCTTCGTGCTGCTATTGATTATGCAACCACTACAGCACATACAACATATGGGTGTATCGGCATTAAAGTGTGGATTTGCAAAGGTGAAGTCATAAAACGCGCTGAAAAATAAGCGCAACGCTTACGGTAAAGCGAAAGGATAACTGGAGGATCGGATAATGCTCGCACCGAAGAAAGTTAAATTTAGAAAAACTCAGCGTGGCCGTATGGGCGGTTTGGCAACGCGATGCAATAAGATCTCTTTCGGCGAATACGCATTACAGTCAATGCAGCCCGGCTGGATCGACAACCGGCAGATTGAAGCTGCTCGTATTGCAATGACCCGCTTTGTAAAGAGAGGCGGTAAAGTCTGGATCCGGATCTTTCCCGATAAACCGTATACCAAACACCCGGCGGAATCCCGCATGGGAAAAGGTAAAGGTGCCCCTGAAGGTTGGGTTGCCGTGGTTCGTCCGGGAACAATCATGTTCGAAATGGCCGGAGTAAAGAGTGATATCGCAAAAGAAGCAATGCGTCTTGCTGCACAGAAGCTTCCCATTCAGGCACGTTTCATTGAAATCGAGAGGTAAGGAAGAAGCTGTATGAAAGTGAAAGAAATACGAGATTTGTCTGCGGAAGAAATCGCAAAAAAAGTTGATTCGTGGGAAGAGGAACTGTTCAACCTCCGGTTTCAGGCACGCATGGGACAACTTTCGAATCCTCTGCAGCTCAGAATGGTTCGACGGGACATAGCCCGAGCAAAAACGGTATTGCAGCAGATCACATCTGCTCAGGAAACCATATAAATAAAACGAGGACAACTTCAACGTTGGAACAATCAGGAATATCTTGATTCGGAGTAAAAGGAATGGCTGAAAGAAATTACAGGAAAGAAAAAACAGGAGTCGTTGTCAGCGACAAAATGGACAAAAGCATTGTTGTGAACGTAGAACGTAGCATCATGCATCCGGTATACGGAAAAATTGTCCGCAGAAACACCAGGTATGTCGCTCATGATGAGAAAAATGAGAGTAAGAACGGTGATAAGGTAAAAATCGTCGAGACACGGCCGCTTTCCAAAACAAAAAACTGGCGTTTGGAGTCTATTGTCGTAAAGGCAAAATAGAATCATCGTACTGGAATTCCGGATTTTTAAGAACAAGTTGAGGAAAAAATGATACAGGTTCAGACAGAGTTGATTGTTGCTGACAACAGCGGTGCAAAACGGGTTGAATGCATCAAAGTACTCGGTGGTTCAAAAAGGAGATATGCCCGCGTTGGTGATATTATCATAGTCGCCGTAAAGGATTCGATTCCGAACGCAGCGGTAAAAAAAGGTACTGTTGCAAAGGCGGTAATCGTCAGGACGAGCAAAGAGTATGGCCGGAAAGACGGAACATATATACGTTTCAGTGACAATGCCGCGGTTATCATAAATGATACCGGAGAACCGAAAGGGTCACGTATCTTCGGTCCGGTGGCCCGTGAGCTGCGTGAGAAAAAATTCATGAGAATCGTATCACTGGCACCTGAAGTATTATAACGATTATTGAGGAGATATTATGGCGCTGGGTTTGCGAAAAGGTGACGTCGTGCAGGTGATGACCGGCGAATACAAGGGCAAAAGCGGGAAAATCCTGAAAGTCCTGAAAGAGAATGAACGACTCATTGTTGAAGGTATCAACATGGTCAAACGGCACACGAAGCCTAACCAGAAAAATCAGAATGGCGGCATTATTGAAAAAGAAGCAGCTATTCATAAATCGAATGTCATGCTTCTTTGTCCGAAGAGTGGAAAGCCAACCCGTGTTGGTGTACAGAGACTCGAAAACGGTAAAAGAGTAAGATTCTCAAAAAAGGCTAAGGAGTCGATAGAGTGAGTACAGGAACTAAATACGTACCAAGAATGCTGGAAAAGTACAACGGTAAGGCTGTTCCGGCACTGACCACGCGATTCGGGTACAAAAACAAAATGCAGGTTCCACGACTTGAAAAAATTGTGATCAATATGGGTGTCGGAGATGCTGTCTCAGATGCAAAATTGATTGACGAGGCAGTCATGTGTCTGCGTGAAATTTCCGGACAGAAACCGGTGGTAACCAAAGCGAAAAAAGCGATTTCCAATTTCAAACTTCGCGAAAACATGCCGATAGGATGTAAAGTTACACTCCGAAGTGAACGGATGTATGAATTCTTTGATCGTTTGGTAAGCATCACCATGCCTCGTATCAGAGATTTCAAGGGTATCTCGCGGAAAGCATTCGATGGATTCGGTAATTACACACTCGGTATCAAGGAACAGATCGTTTTCATGGAAATCGATCGTGACAAGGTGTCGAAAATTACGGGCATGGATATCTGTATCTGTACTACTGCCGATAATAACAAGGAAGCGCTTGCGCTTCTGGAAGAACTGGGAATGCCGTTCCGTAAATAAGGATATAAGGGAGCAACTCGATGGCGCGAAAATCATTAATTGAAAAATGCAGAAAAAAACCGACATTTTCTTCACGCAAATATTCACGTTGCAGACGGTGCGGAAGACCCCGCGCGTTTATTCGTGATTTCGGAATTTGCAGAATCTGTTTTAGACAAATGGCACTGGCGGGAGAAATCCCCGGTGTCGTGAAATCAAGCTGGTAATCAAGAGCAAGAAAGGGTTAATGCGATGTTAACTGATCAGATCGCAGATATGTTCAACCGGATTCGTAATGCGATTCAGGCCAAGAAGAGAACGGTTGATGTACCGGCTTCGGGCTTGAAAAAAGAGATAACCCGGATACTGTTTGAAAATCATTTTATCAGCAAGTACGCGTTTGTCTCCGATAAAGGCAGAAACGTCATCAAAATACTGTTGAAGTATAACGATGAGCAGCAGAATGCAATTCAGGGAATCAAACGAGTGAGCACTCCCGGACGCAAAAAATACGTTGGTGTTCAGGATGTTCCGAGGGTACTTAACGGAATGGGAATTTCCATTATTTCGACTTCAAAGGGTGTCATGACCGACATTGAATGCCGGAAACTAAATGTCGGAGGCGAAGTAATCGGTCATATTTGGTAGACCGTTATTCGGCAGATATCAAAGAATACGCGCTGTATAAAAGGAGTAAATATTGTCTCGCATAGGTAAATTGCCAGTAAAAATACCGAGTGGTGTACAGGTTGCTGTAAAAGGGCAGCATGTTGAAATAAAAGGCACCAAGGGCGTACTCACCAGAGAAGTAAGTGACGGGCTCAGTATCGAAGTATCCGGAGAAGAAATTACTCTTGCACCGAATGTTGAAAACGATTCGATCAAAGCACTTTGGGGGCTTAATCGTGTGTTGCTGCAGAATATGGTGGTGGGAGTTTCCAACGGGTATAAACGAGACCTTGAAATCGTCGGTGTCGGATACAAAGCCGAAATGAAAGGTCGTGATGTCAACCTTATCGTAGGACATAGCTCTCCCGTGCTTTATCATCCACGTGAAGGTATTACTATTACGGTCGAAGGTCAGGTGAAAATATCGGTTGAGGGTATTGATAAGGAAAAGGTCGGGCAGACTGCCGCTGAAATCAGACGTGTACGTCCACCGGAACCGTATAAGGGAAAAGGTATAAGATATGCAGGTGAGGCCATACGTCGTAAGGCTGGAAAAACTGCAGGTAAATAGTTGCATTTAAGTGGAGCTGAAAATGGATAAGGCAAAAAAAAGATTATTGGAACGTAAAAGCCGTGCTTTCAGGGTCCGGAAAAATATTCAGGGTACCCCGGCAAGGCCAAGGTTGTGCGTTCGTCGTACCTTGAACCATATTTACGCCCAGATCGTTGATGATATTTCGGGAAAAACTATTGTTCAGGTTGGTAGCCGCGGTAAGGAATTCGCTGCAAAAATTGCCGGAAAAGAGACAACTAAAATGGATGTTTCTAAATTGATCGGCGAAATTCTCGCTGAACAGGCAATGGAAAAAGGTGTTTCATCGGTTGTTTTCGATCGCAAAGGATATCTGTTTCACGGACGGGTGAAAGCATTGGCTGAAGCTGCTCGTGAAAAAGGTTTGGTCTTCTGATCGTTAGAAGGGAATATAGGTTGAATAAGGAAGAAACAAATGCAAGTGGTGAAAACCAGCTGATCGACAGACTTGTCACGGTCAGAAGGGTTGCCAAGGTTGTGAAGGGCGGACGACGTTTCGGATTCAGTGCTCTTGTAACCGTCGGAGATGGAAACGGTAGAGTTGGTATCGGTATGGGAAAGGCCAACGACGTTTCAGAAGCGATTCGCAAGGCAGTTGAAAATGCCAAAAAGAATACCGTGGTGGTCAATATCGTCAATGGAACAATACCTCATGAGATTCTGGGACATTTTGGAGCGGGAAATATTGTACTGAAACCTGCAGCTCCCGGTACCGGTGTTATTGCCGGTGGTCCTGCCAGGGCAGTACTCGAGCTGGCAGGGGTTAAAAACATACTCACCAAATGCATCGGTACAACTAATGCGCATAATGTCGTAAAAGCGACAATCAATGGGTTGACACGACTGAAGACTCGTGCACAGATACGGAAGATCAGGCAGATTCCTGAAAAGAGCATGTAGGTACAGGAGACGAATAATGGCAAAGAAATTAAAAATAACTCAGGTCCGTAGCGCGATTGGTCGGCTTGAAAATCAGAAGAAAACGATCAAGGCACTTGGTATAAAAAAAATGCACCGATCTGTCGTTCATGATGATGTTCCGACAATTCGCGGAATGGTCACTACGGTACGACATCTGGTCACTGTTGAAGAAGTTGATGGAGAATAAGCATGCTGAAACTGAATGATCTCAAACCGGCTGCCGGATCGCGGAAAACGAAAAAAAGAATCGGACGCGGAACCGGTAGTGGCACCGGCAGTACCGCCGGTAAAGGTAATAACGGGCACAACGCGAGAACCGGAACTTCAAACAAGTACTATTTTGAAGGTGGACAGACACCGCTAACACGGCGTATACCCAAAAGAGGGTTTACTAATATTTTCAGAAAGGAATACCAGATTGTAAACATCTGTGATCTGGAGAAACTGGAAATAGCTGATCAGGAAATCGGAATTGAATTTCTTCACCGGAACGGTCTTGTTCATGAGATTGACCGGCCGGTGAAAATTCTTGGAAATGGTGAACTGACAAAGAAAATCGCTATTAAAGTACATGCATACTCAAAAACAGCCCGGGAAAAGATTGAAAAAGCAAAAGGGAAAGCTGAGGTAATTGGTTGTGCTTGAAACTTTTCAGAATATATTCCGGATTCCTGAGTTAAGAAAAAAGATATACTTTACTCTCGGGGTCATTTTTGTTTACCGGCTGGGTGGTCATATCCCTACACCGGGAATTGATCCCCGGGTACTTGCCGAATTTTTTTCACAGTCGCAGAACTCACTTTTTGGCCTTTACGATATGTTTGTCGGAGGTGCCTTTAAACGGGTGACGGTGTTTGCGCTTGGAATTATGCCGTATATCAGTGCCTCGATCATAATTCAGCTGTTGGGTTCAGTGTTCCCCTACTTTCACAAATTGCAGCGTGAAGGCGGAGAAGGAAGAAAGAAAATTACTCAATATACGCGTTACGGAACTGTTGCACTTGCTTTTTTCCAGGCGATTGCAATCAGCTTTTTTCTGCAGAGTATTACCTCCCCAAGTACCGGAATGCCTGCGGTGCATCCGGGATTGATGGGAATAAAATTCACTATACTGACAGCGATAAGTTTGACTACCGGTACCATGCTCATTATGTGGTTGGGTGAACAGATTACAAATCGCGGACTTGGAAATGGTATCTCCCTGATAATTTTCATCGGTATTGTCGCCCGGTTACCCGGAGCGGTAATTGCAGAATATCAGCAGATTGTTGCTGGAACGCGTCATCCTTTTATGGAGTTGGTCGTTGTTGCAATAATAATCGGTATGACCGCTTTCATTGTAATGATGACACAGGCAATGCGTCGTATTCCTATCCAGACACCAAAAAAGGTGGTTGGCACCAAGATGTATGCCGGACAGAATACGGTGCTGCCATTGCGTCTCAATATGGCAGGAGTGATCCCCATTATTTTTGCTTCATCGATCATGACGCTTCCCGGAATGCTTATAAACTGGATACCGGGTTTTCAGATGGTAGATGATGTTTCGAGAATTTTCGCTCCCGGTGGGATCGTTTATTCATTACTGTATTCTCTTCTCATAATCTTCTTTACTTATTTTTATACGGCTATTATTTTCAATCCGCTCGATATCGCAGATAATCTTAAGCGGTCCGGTGGTTTTATCCCGGGAATTCGCCCGGGAAAAAAGACTGCTGAATTTCTGGATAATGTTTTGACCAGGATCACACTTCCGGGATCGGTATTCCTCGCATTCATCGCAGTGGCTCCGTTTATGATGATGGGTGGAATGAAGATCAATTTTTACTTCGGTGGTACCAGTGTTCTGATCGTTGTCGGTGTTGCTCTTGATACCCTGCAGCAGCTGGAATCTCATCTTCAGATGAGAAATTACGAAGGTTTTATGAAGAAAGGTCGTTTACGCGGCAGGAGATAAACCCCCTGTCCTCTAAATATGGCTAAAAATGATTCAATACAGGTTGAAGGTACGGTCAGTGAAACACTGCCGAATGCTTCATTTCGAGTAATGTTGGAAAATAAACATGTCATTCTCGCTCATATCTCCGGAAAAATGAGAATGAATTACATTAGGATTTTACCAGGAGATAAAGTACTTATTGAACTTTCACCGTACGATCTTACCAGAGGCAGGATCGTGTATCGGTACAAATAGGGGGTTATTGTGAAAGTCCGTGCATCGGTAAAAAAAATGTGCAATGCGTGCAAGATAATCAAACGACAGGGCGTTGTCCGTGTGATCTGTACAAAATCACCCAAGCATAAACAGCGTCAGGGTTGATATTAAACTTTTCTTAGTACTCGTCTTATGAAGGGGGGCCTGAGTGGCTCGTGTAGCAGGTGTTGATATTCCAAATAACAAGCATAGTGTTATTGCACTAACCTATGTATTCGGTATCGGAAAAAATTCAGCGATAAATATTCTTGGCAAAGCCGGAATAGAAGAGACAAAAAAAATAAAAGACCTCTCGGAAGAGGAACTTGACCGTATCCGACGGATTATTGACAATGAATATCAGACAGAAGGTAACCTTCGTACCACTGTTCGCATGAACATCAAACGTTTGATGGATATCGGTTGTTATCGTGGACTTCGTCATCGTCGCGGGTTACCGGCGAACGGACAGCGGACGCGTACCAATGCACGTACACGTAAAGGACCACGTCGTACAATCGCAAACAAGAAAAAAGCACCTGGGAAATAAGATTTAATTGAGGAAAGAGGTCGTAGGGAATGAATAAAGATAAAACTTCGAGCAGCAGCTCAAAGAAAATCAAGAAAAAAGCTTCTGCAGAAGGTGTTGCTCATATCCGGGCAACCTTCAATAACACTATCATAAACATCACCGATGCCCGTGGTAATGTTATTGCATGGAATACTCCAGGAAAATCCGGATTCAAGGGTTCGAGAAAAAGCACCCCTTTTGCTGCCGGTATCGCTGCCGAGGTTGTCGGGAAAACCGCCTTCGATGCAGGTGTTCGTAAAGTTGAAGTTCATCTCCGTGGCGCCGGAAACGGTCGTGAAAGTGCGATCCGTTCACTTGCTGCAGCAGGAATCCGAATTACCGCTATAAAGGATTTTACTGCTGTTCCGCATAATGGTTGCAGACCTCCAAAACGCAGAAGAGTATAAAAAACTGCTTTTTGGAGAAAACGGGCAGAGTATTTTCAGGAAAAAAGTGATCAAAGTAATAGATTGAGGAGAATAGCACATGGCGCTTTATCATGGTCCCCGCTGCAGACAATGCCGCAGGGAAGGTACAAAGCTGATGCTCAAAGGGGAACGGTGCAAAACGGAAAATTGCGCTTTGGAAAGAAGACCTTTTCCACCGGGTGCCCGTCAGACTAAAAGAAGACGTCAGGCAACGGAATACAACCTTCAGCTTCGCGAAAAACAGAAAATTCGTCGAATATACGGTGTATTGGAAAAACAGTTTGCCCGATATTTCGACAAGGCTTCAAAATCACCCGATGTTACCGGTGACAAATTACTCCAGTTGCTTGAAATGCGTTTTGACAATATTGTTTATCGGCTTGGACTTGCTCCGTCACGATCAAGTGCACGACAACTGGTATTGCACAATCATTTCAGACTCAACGGGAAAAAAGTAAATATTCCTTCGTATCAGATCAAAGCCGGGGATACCATTGCGGTCCGTGAAAAGAGTAAAAATCTTGAAGCAATTCATACGGCCCTGAAAACAATGAAAGATACCCCTGAATGGCTCAGTATAGACAAGGTAAAGCTCGAAGGTTCCGTCATCAACATTCCGGAACGTTCCGCAATACCGATTGATGCTCAAGAGCAACTGGTCGTTGAATTGTACTCCAGATAAAAGGAGATTTTAAGCACGATGAAATGGAAAAGCCTGATGATGCCGAAAGGCATCCAGATTGAGAAAAGTGATACCGTCCAGAATTACGGAAAAGTAGTTATTGAGCCGCTGGAACGTGGTTGGGGACATACTATCGGTAACTCATTGCGCAGAATCCTCCTTTCCTCATTACAGGGCGCTGCGGTGACTTCTGTGCGGATTGATGGTGTGCAGCATGAGTATTCAACGATTGATGGAGTCGTTGAAGATGTTTCTGATATTATACTCAACATCAAGCAGATCAGAATGAAACTGGTTGCCGACCACGATACCATCCTGCGCCTGGAAGTGAGTGGTGAGGGTGAGGTCAAAGCTTCGGATATCGAGAAAAATCCCGATGTGGTGATTCTCAATCCGGATCAGCATATCGCGACAATTAATGCCGACGCGAAACTGAAAATTGAAATGAACGTTTCCGACGGCCGTGGCTATGTTGCAGCTGAAGGAAACCGCAATGATGATGAACCGGTTGGAACCATTCCGATTGATTCGATTTTCACACCGGTGATAAAGGTCAATTATGTCGTTGAGAACACTCGTGTAGGCCAACGTACTGATCTTGACAAAATAATTTTCGATATCTGGACGGATGGAAGTCTTTCTGTGGAAGATGCGATAGGGTATGCTGCTAAGCTGCTGTATGATCATCTTGATGTATTCATCAATATTGAAGGTGAATTCGAACCGGTCCAGGAACTTGTGCATGACGAACGGACAGAACGGCTTCGTCAGCTTCTGAAAATGAGAGTTGATGAGCTTGAACTTTCCGTAAGGTCTAACAACTGTCTTCGTGCAGCAAATATTCATTCACTTGCAGATCTGGTTCGGAATCAGGAATCCGATATGCTCAAATACAAAAATTTCGGAAGGAAGTCGCTGATTGAACTCAATCAGGTACTTTCCAACCTCGGGTTGACTTTCGGAATGGACGTGGAGCGTATTCTCGGTTCTGGGCAGGATGCCGCGTAGAGTGAGTCGCTGCGCACCGTGTATAACTGAAATACATCACTAAAAGAAATAAAAAAAGGTAGTTACAATGCGTCATCTGGTTGAAGGCCGAAAGCTAAACAGAACCTCAAGTCATCGCAAAGCGATGTTTTCTAATATGGCGGTATCAATTCTCGACAAAGAGAGAATCACAACAACCTTGCCAAAGGCGAAAGAGGTCCGAAAGGTTGTTGAGCGTCTGATTACCTACGGTAAAAAAGGAGATCTGCACGCAATTCGAATGGCTGAGCGGAGAATCAAAGATAAAACGATTCTTAAAAAGCTTTTCGATGATATTGCTCCCGGTTACAAGGACCGCGTCGGTGGCTATACCCGAATTATTAAACTCGGGGAACGAAAGGGAGATAACGCGTCCATGTCGATCATCGAACTGACCGGACGCGGGAATCCGGATCCGGTCAGAAAAGGTAAGAAAAAAAGAAAAGTCAAAAAGGCTCCGACAACATCCGTTTCGAAAGAGACACCGAAGGAAACACCGGCAACCGAGGCTCCGGTAAAGGCTGAGGAAACAAAAAATGAGGCAGCGTCAGAATAACATATATACATTTCTGAACAGTGAGGAAAGGAAGTATCATGGCAGTCAGTTATAAAGATTTGGGTTTTGTCAATACACGAGACATGTTCAAGAAGGCTTTTGAAGGCGGGTATGCCATTCCTGCCTACAATTTCAATAATATGGAACAGATTCAGGCGATCATTACCGCTTGCGGTAAATCAAAATCACCGGTAATCCTTCAGGTGTCCAGTGGGGCACGTAAATATGCGAATCAGACACTGCTTCAGTATATGGCTCAGGGTGCGGTACAGATGGCCCGTAACGAAGGGCACACTATGCCGGTTGCCCTTCATCTTGACCATGGCGATACCTTTGAACTCTGTGTATCCTGTATTGAAAGCGGATTTTCTTCGGTGATGATTGATGGATCACATCATCCATACGAAAAGAATGTGGAACTGACTGCAAAAGTGGTTGAGTATGCACACAAATACGATGTTACCGTTGAAGGTGAACTCGGTGTGCTTTCAGGTATCGAAGACGATGTTGTCGCGGCGAAGTCAATATATACACAGCCGGAAGAAGTCGAAGATTTCGTCAAGAAAACCGGTGTGGACTCACTGGCGATTTCAATCGGGACATCACACGGTGCTTACAAGTTTAAACCGGAACAGTGCACCAAAAATGAAAAGGGTGTTCTTGTTCCGCCACCGCTTCGGTTCGATATTCTGGAAGAAATTGAAAAACGTATTCCAGGGTTTCCGATTGTTCTTCATGGTTCAAGTTCCGTAGTTCCGGAATATGTCAATATTATCAATTCCAACGGTGGACAGCTCAAAGCAGCTGTCGGCATCCCGGCGGAACAGCTTCGTAAGGCTGCAAAATCTGCAGTATGTAAAATCAATATTGACTCCGACGGACGACTTGTTCTGACCGCAATAGTTCGTAAAGTATTCGCAGAACAGCCTCAGGAATTTGATCCGAGAAAGTATCTCGGTCCGGCTCGTGAGGAACTGGTAAAAATGATGATCGATAAAAACGAGAATGTGCTTGGTAGTGCAGGTCATGTAGACTGATACTACTTCAAGATAGGTTATAAAAAAAGGCCCGGAAACGGGCCTTTTTTTATATCTTCATTGAAGAAATAAAAACATTGATCGTGGCACTTCAACATCACTATCGGAATTGGTGTGCGGTACTCTGCGTACCACCTTATACAAATGCTCACCGTGCCTCTCCTCCGGGCAATATATCGTAAGCTTCTACATATATTACTCATACACAAATGCGGTGTTCAGGTTCAAAAGGAATAGTGGAAGCCGAATTCTCCGGAAAAACTTGTTCCGTAGTCTTTTTGATGTATTTCATAACGGAAACAGTAACCGAACATGAGTGATACAGAAAGATTCAGAAAATGGAAATCCAGACCGGGACCACCTCCGATATAAAAGGTGTCGTCGCGTTGATTATTATATGATAAAGAATGTGAGGTATACCGGTCTAAAAGATAATTCGGACCGAAATACGCGATGAGATTCACGTAGCGTGCTTCCTTTATTTTCGCAAGTGCCGTAATACCCAGACTGGCGATTGAAGAAGTTGAATTTTTTCTGAAAAACAAAGTAGGGGCCCCTGTACATTGAAGCCCGAATCGGCCAAGCCACTGACGGTAGGAAATCCCGTTACCGGTAATCAATCCGGCTCCGACCCCGATATTATATCTACCCACTTTTTCGGCGTCGGCGAAAAGACATCCTCTGAAAATTAGTAAAAAATAGATACAATTCATTAACCGCCGGTTGAACATATCCCCTCCGGTAGAGTATTTGAATTACTTGGAAGTTGTTTTTCTCAAACGTGCTATTTCGACTTGTTCATTCAGAATGAATAATACAGGGCAGTTTCACCGGTAAACGTGCAACCATATTCCCTGGAGAATCTTTCATAATGTCCAGCTATTCCGCACATCAAGCTGAATGATATGCGAAGAAAATGAAAGTCGAGGCCTGGGCCTGCACCTAGTATGAGATGATTAACTTTAGAATCCTCATAAGAATAATACATGCCATCATCGGGAATGGTTGGTGAGCGCTTGTAAATATCTTTGTAGTAAAAATCATGCACTCCACAGTAGATGAAGAGGTTGACAATCCTTGCCTCGTTTATTTTTCGCAGTGCTGTCACACCAAAACTGAGAAATGTTGTCGAATTATCTTCATTGTTGGAGAAGAACGGTGCTATGGTGATTTGATATCCATACGTACCAAGCCACTGACGGTAGGAAAGACCGAGGCCGGTGGAGTAACCGGCAGCCGCTCCAATGTTGATGTTTCCGACCTTATCTGCATCGGAAAATGCTGTTTGCATTGTAACAATAGTCAGCAGCAGGGCTAATTTCAATCGAGTGGTTTTCATACGTACACCTCTGTTTAATATGATCATAAGGTATTCATGTGAGAAAATGAGGAAATTATTCAAAATGAATAATATAGTGCTGATTCACCGGTCATATGCACTGCTGAATCATTCGTATCAAAATCAAACTGACTGGTGATACCGAACATGAGACTGAAGGAAATCCTGAGAAAATGAAAATCGATACCTGGCCCCCCCCCAAGAAACAGTATCTTATGCCCCGAGTACGAGGTGTGTTTTACCGGAGCGTTTGATCCGTAAGGTTCATAGGGTCCCGGGTTCAAAAAGGTATAGCGGTCCTCATAGAAATGAAAATGGGGACCCAAATAGCCGAACAGGTTGACCAGCCGTGCTTCTTTTATTTTTTTCAGCGCCGTAATGCCGAAACTGATCAATGCATCAGAGCTGTTTTCGCTTTTCTGGTAATACGGTGCCGTGGTAAGTTGAAACCCCCACGTACCAATCCATTGACGGTAGGAAAGACCGTAACCGGTCACGAATCCGGCTGCAGCACCTATGTTCCTGTTCCCGACCGCATTGATATCACCGAAGCTGTTCTTCACGGACAGACAGAAAAACAGCAGAACTGCAAATCGTTTGAGACTTTCCATGACGACTCCTTTAACGAAGTAAGTAACAAAATACTGAATTGTAACGTGTCCTTCTGTTATGACCCGCCAACCTGCAGTTTTCGCTTATTTTAAATGAATTAAATAAAATAATGTTTGGATTACGTTCTGCTTCAGTGTGCTTCGTTCCAGTTGTGTCCGATACCGGCGTCAACTTTCAGAGAAACCGACAGCGAGTAGGCGTTTTCCATGGTTGCAACAACCCAGTCGCGGAGCGTTTCGGCAGATGCCAGTGGAGACTCGAACACCAGTTCGTCGTGTACCTGGAGGATCATTTTTGCCCCGGGGAAGCGTTCCCCCATTGCTCTTTCGATATTGATCATCGCTATTTTTATGATGTCGGCGGCGGTTCCCTGTACCGGTGTGTTGATAGCGGTGCGTTCAGCAGCTTCCCGGATATTTCTATTCGCACTGGCGATATCCGGGAGAAAACGTCGTCTGCCGAGCAGTGTTTCGGTGTACCCGTGACTGCGCGCCGCTTCGATGGTTGTTTCCATATACCGTTTGATCGTGGGGAATTGCAGGAAATACGTTTCGATAAACGTGCGGGCTTCATTGAACGAGATTCCCAACTGACGGGCTAGATTGATCGGGCCCATACCGTACATCAGTCCGAAGTTGATGGTCTTTGCTGCCCGCCGCATTTCAGGAGTAACGAGTTCAGGAAATATTCCGTAGATCGCCGATGCTGTCTGGGTGTGGATATCCCGGTCTTCATTAAATGCCTGTTTAAGCAGCGGATCGTCGGAAAGGTGGGCGAGAATACGCAGCTCGATCTGGGAATAATCGGCACTGATGAGGAGCATGTCATCAGCAGGGATGAACGCATCGCGGATCCGTCGGCCATCGTCGCTGCGGATCGGGATATTCTGGAGATTGGGATCAGTACTTGATAAACGGCCTGTTGCGGCGATGGTCTGGTTGAACGTGGTGTGTACTCTTCCCGTTGCGGGAGCGATCTGGGCCGGCAGTGCATCGATATACGTTGACAGGAGCTTCTGCAGTTCCCGGTGATCGAGAATCTTTCGTGCGATGGGGTGGGCACCGGCAAGTTTTTCGAGTACTTCGACACCGGTCGCATATGCTCCTGTTTTTGTTTTCTTTGGCGCGGGGAGTCCTAAGCGGTCAAAAAGCACTTCACCGATCTGTTTGGGTGAGTTGATGTTGAACTCTTCTCCTGCCATGGCAAAAAGTTCCGCAGCGATTGCAGCGAGACGTGTACCGTATTCTCCGGAGAGCCGCAGGAGAAACGGAATGTCAATGCGCGCACCGTACTCTTCCATCCGGGCAAGTACCGGAATCAACGGCAGCTCGATCGATTCGAAAAGCTGATACATATTTTTCTCGAACAGTTGTGAACGCAGTTTCTTTTCGAGGGGGAGCAGTGATCGGGCATGAGTAGAGAGCAGTTGTGCGACTTCTTCAACAGGAACATCTGCTGGTTGGCGTTTCTGTTTGCCGGAGCCAAGAAGTGATTCAATCGGGGCTGTCGTCTGCATCAGCCATTCATCAATGAGGGTAGCGCTGTTGTAATTTCGTTTTCCCGGGTCGAGCAGGTAGGCGGCGATCATGCAGTCAAACGCGGAGGATCGTATCGTAACATCGAATCGGAGAGCGTGATGCAGCTCTTTTTTGTAATTATAACAGATCAATTTAACAGCCGGATTCCCCCCTGTTTTTCTGAGAAATCCGGTAAACGATTGGGCCGGAATGCCTGTACTCTCCTCTGTGTGCCCAAGAGGTATATAGTAGCTGACCTCGGCACTCAGTGCAACAGCGACACCGATTGGCGGTTCATGAATACCTGCTGCACCGGAAGAAAATGAGAACAGAGAAAAATTTCCCTGTGCGATAATTTTTTGTGCGAGTTCTTCCAGTGCTTCTTCAGAGGAAATGGTGGTGCTTGTTATTTCTTTGGAAGGTTCGGCGTGCTGTTGCAACAACGGACTGCGCAGCAGTGACCGGCACTCCATCTCCCGAAGGAGCGCATTGCACTCAGTGGTGTTGATCGGCTTGCGGATGAGTTCTTCAAGAGTAAACGCCGGTGGGGTGTCCGTCTTGAGGGTAACAAGCTTTTTGCTGAGGATGAGCTGATCGCGGAAAGTATCAACTTTGGCAATCAGCTTCGGGTTTTTAAGTACGGTGGTATCCTCAAGCAAGACTTCGACATTCGGTACCAGCCCAAGAATTTTAGCTGCGGTTTTGGGTCCTATGCCCGGGACACCGGGAATGTTGTCGGAGGAGTCGCCAACGAGGGAAAGGTAGTCCACAATCTGCTCAGGTCCAACACCCATTTTGCCTTTAACCTGATCTGCCCCGAACGGTGCGAGGGTACCGCTGCCTTCCGGCATGAGCATTGAAACGTATGGACCGATAAGCTGCATGAGGTCCTTATCCCTCGTTACCAGAAATACCTCGAATCCGTTATCAACGGCCTGCAGGGTAGTGGACGCGATCAGATCGTCGGCTTCAAGCCCCTGTTGAATAATGGTGGGGATGTTACAACTGTCAATAAAACGGCGTATGATTGGTATCTGACTTTGCAGCTCTTCGGGCATCTCCTCGCGGTTAGCTTTGTAGGGTTCATACATCAGGTGGCGGAAGGTAGGTTTCGGACTGTCCATAACAACCGCAACGTAGGGGCAGTCAAACGCTTCAAGCAGGCGCAGCAGGTAGCTGGCAAACCCGAATATGGCCCCGGTCGGCTGGCCGGAGGCATTGGAGAGCGGGTTCTTCATAAGTGCGAAATAGGCACGGTAGATAAGTGCATACCCATCGATAAGATAAAGCTGTTTTTTATGCATGTAATAATCCGTATTCTGAATGGATGAGCTGTATTGTGATTTTCAAACCGGTATTTTATTCAGTTGCAGCCAAGTTGAGGTACTGGTACCGGTTCTTTTGAAAATACGTTACCGGTGCGGGGCTATGCACCGCCGATGTACCGTGCTGCGAAGGAACGTTCTGACGGTGGTACGCCATTTCCACTCTATTAGAGTACAGAGCCACTAAAAAGGCAGCATTATATATTTTTTTATAAAACCGTAACCCGGAACGGATTGTTTTTCATGACACTGCAGATAGTCCTGGCCATCGCTGAAATTTTCGGGTTGTTCATGATCGGTGCCGCTGCATGCAGACTGGGCTATATCACCGATTCGGAGATTACCCGCTGGTCGCGCCTGGTGATGGATTTTCTGATGCCGCCCCTGATGTTTGTTTCTATTGTCAATGGTTTTGATGTGGAGCGGCTGAATGAACTCTGGCTGCTCCCGGCGGTGGGGTTCGGCATGGTCGTGTTTTTTGCTCTTGCCGGATTGGTGCTGCGCAAGGGGCTGCGCAGCAAGGATCTGGATATGCGGCGCACTTTTCTGCACCTTTGTACCGTGAACAACTCCACCTTTCTGCCGACGGTTATCCTGAGAAATCTCTGGGGTGATGCAATGCTCTCGAATCTGTTTCTGCTCTATCTCGGCACAGCAATGGGTGTTTGGACCTTCGGCGTCGGCATGCTCGGGGGATCGTCGTTGAAACATACGCTGCGGAATATTCTGACTCCTACGCTGATTGCTATTTTCTGTGCTCTTATTGTTTCGGTTACCGGCACAAGAGCATTTATTCCCGGTGTGGTGATGAGTATTCTCAGCCGCGTTGGTTCCATTGCGGTTCCGCTCATGCTGGTTCTCACCGGTGCGTCTCTGGCGCATAAGGGAATACTGAAACTGCACTGGCAGAATCTCTATGTTGCGGTGGTCAGAATCATCCTGCTGCCGCTGCTCACGATACCACTACTGATGCTGCTGCATCTTCCCGATGATATTTTTTCGGTTGCCGTGATTGTGGCGCTGATGCCGTCGGCGGTTTCGTCGGTGATCATGACGCGCAGGTTCGGCGGTAACTCTGATTACGCGGCGACAACCGCACTTATAACTACTGTCTGCTGCATGGCTACTGCACCGCTCGGGGTGTGGCTGGTATTTGGCAGATGATCTGATTGCTTATTGGAGGAATCCCGTGATTGATATCACCCGGTTTGTTTTTTGCCCGCGTTGTGGACTTACAGACATTGAACAGTACACGGCGAAAGGTATGCGTTGTACAGAGTGCGGTTATATCTTTTTTCACAATACCGCAGCGGCGGTAGGCGGCATTATCGAGATGGAAGACGGGGTTGTACTCACCGTAAGGGGGCACGAGCCTCAGAAGGGCCTGTATGAGCTTCCCGGTGGATTTGTGGATTACGGCGAAACGCTTGAGGAGGCTCTGACAAGAGAAATCCGCGAAGAGCTGGGAGTGGAGGTGACCGAACTTCGGTATCTCTGCTCATTTCCGAATACCTATGTATTCAAAAGGGTGACCTATCATACAACGGATGCTTATTTTGTCTGCCGATGCAGTGCATCCCAGGGGGCTTTCACGCTGAGCGAAGAAATAGAACGCTGCGAGGTGGTTTCGACGGCTACTCTTCCGTATGACCGGCTGGCATTCGAATCGGTAGGGAATTGTCTGCGTGAGTATTCCCGGCGGTTATCGTCAGGTGCGTAGATAAGCGGCCAGTTTACGGGCCATATGATCCCAGTCGAATTCAAGGGCACGTTTGCGCGCGGCTTTCTCCATTGCGGAACGTTCGGTATGTCCGGTCAGCAGGCGGACTGCTTTTTCGTGGAAGTCATCCGCGTTGTCGGGGGTATACAGCACTCCGGTTTTACCATCGTCAACGGAATCACGCAGTCCGGGAACATTGCTTGAGAGCGAAACCGTTCCGCAGAGATTCGCCTCTATATTGTTGATCCCCCATCCCTCTTTCGCCGAAGGGTTGACAAAAAGCGATGCCCGACTGAGCAGATCCCTTTTCGCCTCTTCGCTGATCCTTCCCAGAAACCGGACATGTTCTGCAACACCACACTTTGTGGCGATATGCTGCAGTGCCGGGAGATACTCGCCGGTTCCACCAATCTCCAGTGTACATCCCGGAACGGCAGAGCGGAGACGCGGGAGAATTCTTATGATGAACTGTGCGTTCTTGTATTTCATCAGACGGCCCATGAACGCGATCACCGGCGGGTCGGCCTTGGGACTGGTCGGGTAATAATAGGAACAGTCGATTCCCGGCTCAACTATACCGATGCGACTCCGTGGAACGGGGAACTGTTCGATTTCCCGGCTGGTACTTTCCGAAATGGCGATAAACCGCTCTTTCCGGTAGAACCGCGGTACCAGTTTCTCCATGCAGAAAACATACAGGGCTGCGGGAAACAGTGCCTCCCGGAATATCTCTTTGCCGAAGAAGTGCATGACAAGATGGAGACGGTTGCATTTGAGGTACAACGGGGTGAGAAAGGGGATCTTATTAAGATCCTCGATGATCAGATCGTAGTTGCGGTGTTCCCTGAGGAGCCAGGGAATGATTTCGTAATTGAAAAGCCATTTTCCCCCGTGGCGGATTACTTTAATCCCGTCAATTGTCTCACAATGTGGCGCTCCCGGAAAGGTGTGTGAGAGAACCGATATGTCGAATTCCGTACCTGCAAGTCGCCGAAAGAGTTCATGGTAGTATATCTCGGCGCCGCCTGCTTCAGGATTTTTGATATCACGCCAGTTGATGAGAAGAATTTTTTTCATATTCATTTACAGCTATTTCGTTGCGGGATGCGGACAATTGTCGCGCAGTAGCTGATCACCATTCCCACGGTTGAAAAACGTTACTGCAGATACAACGCTGCTTGATCAGGAGGTGCCCCAGTCCTGTCATGTCGGGACGAGGCTAAATATACCTCATTTTAACGGGATGCACTACACCGGGTGTTCCAGAGTTCCCTGAGCTGTTCCTCGAATGAGATAGTATACGCCGCACCATCGCAGAGCGGTGAGCTGAGAACCTGGTCGCGGAGGAGGGAACGGAGGTTCCTGAGGGAGGGAAGATCCCTTGAAAGGCGAGACGAGGTTGCAGAGTATTCCGCCCGCGATGCTGCAGTCCATTCTGCAAGTCCGGCAGCGGCAAGTACACTTGCCACCATCCGACCGGCCGGTCTGTCGCCATACAGCGTTAGGATCGGTACCCCCATAATAAGCGATTCGCAGCAGGTGGTATGGCCACTCCAGGGAATGGTATCAAGCGAGATATCTATATTGTTATAGACGGCAAGATGGCCTTCCTGCGGGATGGTGGTACGGAAAGTGACGCGTGAGAGGTCAATCCCGTTTCGGGTAAACCAGTGTGAGAGTCGCCGGACAACTGAAGGGGTGAGTGTGGTGCGGCAAAGCAGCAGACGTGAATCCGGAACTGCTCTGAGAAGTTCACTCCAGAGGTTGATCACCGACTCATTCAACCGGGCGGTGGTATGGAGAGAACCAAATGTGAGGTATCCGTTACTCAAGGCCGGCAGGTGGGCAACCGGCGGGAGGTTTTCCGGCGGCTGCCAGCAGCAGAAACTGGGATCCATACGGAGCGGCAGTTCACTGGTGCCGGTTTCTTCAGATAGTGGATCAACCAGTGTGTCTGATATCCGGTAATCGATGGTGGCGAGCCCCCTTGGACCGGGATACCCGATGCCGCCAATCTGGACTGGAGCAGCCCTCATGGCAAGTGCGCCGAGGCGGTTGCCGCAAAGGTGTCCTGCGGTTTCGATGAGAATGTCGATGCCATGACTGCGAATCTGTTCCGCAAGCGCGCGGTCGTCGAGTTTTTCAACGGGAAACCAGTTTTCGGTGTATTTCCGGAATCGATCGGTTTTCCAGTCGGACCGGATAGTCTGCGAATAACAGTAAAGCTCAAATCGCTCCCGATCATGATATCGGAGAACCGGTTCAAGAAATGATGCTGCCGGGTGGTTGCAGAAGTCGGGCGAGAGGTAGCCGATTTTCAGTTTCCGATTCGACTCATGAGTGTTCACCGGAATTATCATCGATGAAATTTCCTGAAAATTGTTGCCCCACTGCTGATGTGCTTCCTCAACTACAGACCGTGTATGAGACGTGGTGTAGTTCATGGATACCAGCATGTTGTCATACGCGAGCGAACATTCCGGATCGATGGCGAGTGCCTTTCGCAGCACCACTTCGGACTCTTCGGTTTCGCCGAGCAGTTGCAGTGTTTCGCCGAGGTCAACCAGCGGAGCGGTGCTTTCCGGCCGGTACCTTACCGCGTTCCGGAAGCAACTCACCGCTTCGTCAAGATGGTTCCATTCGCGCAGGATGGTTCCAAGATTGTAATGGGCGTCGGGGTGATCCTGTTGCAGCTGCAGTGTTCGGAGATAGAATGCTTTCGCTTCGTCGAGATCTTTCTGCTTTGCTGCGCAATTGCCCAGTCCACAGAGAATCTCCGGGTTGTCGGGAGCTGCAGTCAAAGCCTTCTCAAGCACCTGCCGGGCGACGTCTGGCTGGTCTGCCTTGAGATGGCAGTTGGCAAGCTGCAGAGGAAGTGCGGGAAGATCCGGTCGAAGCTGTGCAGCTGCCTTAAGTGGTTCAATCGCATCCGTATGCCGATGCAGTTCCCGCAATGCTGCGGCGAGATTGCAGAGTGCGGCAAAAAAATTGGTACGCAGTTCCGACGCACGCCTGAAGTATTGTTCCGCCTCTTCGAAACGATTGCAGTACCGTGCTTCGTTGCCTGCTGCAAAGAGGAGATCCGGATTTTCCGGGGCATACTTGAGCGCCATGCGCAGGTCGGATAGTGCTGCGGCGTGGTCATCTGCCTGCGCATGTTCCCGTGCCTGCTGCAGAAGCTGCTGAAGTTGTTGTGGTGTCATCGGTTACATTGTACGGTGGGAGAGGGTTGGGGGTCAACTGTTCGTAGATGATTGAGGAGGGGCGGGTTTGAAACCCGCCTGTACATATCATCATTCTGATGATCGTCCGTTGTAAATTTCTCCGCCCGCTTCTTTGTAGGCAGACCGGTTCCTCTCCCGTAAAAGCTTTGAATTGACATCAGTTAACACATTGCCCCTTTCGGAGGTGACACGATAAAAGCAGTATTCATCCCTTCGGGGTGCAGGTTAATTTTGCAGCCTCAGTAGAGTCTGCTCCCGTGTACCGGATATCAGGTCAGTTGCGCGTGCGACAAAGACCTCCCTGGGTAATCGGCGACAATCAAGCATGACCGGTCCGGGCCCTTTGAGACTATGCAGAAGGTGGCGTTTACCCTTCAGGTCGAAAATTTCGAAAATGAAAGTACCTTTACTGATGATATTGATTCCGAGACGATTACCGGCAAACGGTGTTATTGAAAGCATACTGCCGGGAGCATTGGAATATGTCCGGTGTGAGGTGCTGTGGTGTGTCGTTGCTTTCTGCGGGGCAGGATGTGCGGCAATGAGTTCCAGGAGTGCCTGGTATTTCGGAGCGGTAGCAGGATCCTGATCGACATTTTCGAGCACGCACCACGCGCCATAGGGTCCGGGGGAACAGAGCGAGGAAAACTGGGCGAAAAGTGTGCCGCCCAGAGTGTCCCACATCTCAAAGTAGGTGAGATACAGCTCTTTCATCCGCGGGCTGCGATTTGCGGCGGTAAACAGGTCGGTGGCAGCCTGGTTTGTGTTCCATGCGGTAAGGTGTTGTCCGCCCTCATAAGCGATAAGTCTGAGGTCGGTGCCGTAATCGGTGTTGTATTTTTTACAGAGATCAGCATGAGCCTTAATTTGGGTACGTACATCACCGCGGATATCGTCCAGGCATGAATCGAGAAGCTGGTCGACCGTCAAGGCGGCAATTTCATTCATACGCCCGGCATCATTGTATTTGCCACCGAAGTAGGGGGCAATTGCTATCGCATCGGTATAGTTATACACTGAATCGGTTTCAAGTTTGCACTCGGTAACGTAGGTGTTCATCTGGCTGGCGATCACGCGCACAAAACGGTCGGTATTGCCGAACACCTCTTCCCATATTTTGAAAATCTCTTTTGACCGTCTGCCTGAATAGCGCCATCCCGCTTCCCAGGGGTGGGTACCGGTGGGATCGAGCCCCTGAGCGCTCCCTACCGAATCACAATAATGCGTCTGCTCGAAAATGCTGTTCCATACTTCATTGGAATATTCCACGTAGGTTGTAAGGCGCGGATCGAGATGGTCGCGCACCATGGTGGCGAACCGCCGGATATAGTTATCATCTGCCATGTGCGGCATGCAGAACCAGGGTTCCGACAGGGTGCGGTTGCAGTAGTCGATCATGTGTTCAAGCGCTACACCGCCTGGCGCTGCCTGGGTCTGGGCGTCGGGCTGTGTGCGCTCGCTCCAGTGCCGGATCGGGCTGTCGTTGGTCGCCCCCCAATCCATGAATCGGATAACGGGAAAGGGTACCCAGCGTTTCAGAAACTCCGGATCCCAGGGTTCCGACCCATACGATGCTTCGTTGGCGGCGCTGACAACCCGGATGTTCCGGACATAGTTCTGGGGGGCTGTTGCGGTTATCTGTAAAAACGGTGCTGCCGAAGGTTTGGGTTTGAAGCGAATCTTCCCGGGAGAGACAACTGTGTAACTTTCTGCATTTGACAACGTAACGGTTCCTTCTCCGTCATACAGAACATAATAGGTGGTGTCGGGATGCATGGAAGTCCAGTTGTCGGATGTCGAACCAAAAAGCGGGCAGTCGGCGGTCTGATCCGCATCAAGGCTGGTGATCCAGCCCAGTGAGTCGACGGCAAGAGGCCAGCCGTTTCCCCACTGAACGCCCGGACGTTGCGGGCACCAGGTACGGGACTGCTTCATATAATCTTTCCAGACGGGTTCCGTTCCCCAGTCGCATATTCCGCTGAAATTGGTGCCAAGGTAGAATTGATCGGGAACGGATGCCGGCCGGGCTATCCTGTATACGGTCACCATGAACAGCAGTGCTGCAACGCAGGTACTCTGAAAGTATTTGCACATACTCTTTCCTTTTGAACGAAGGGGTGTTTTTATTTGTTTCTAGTAAGAATTGGTTGTTTTACATACACTTTCTTATAGAGACGTAAATGTCAATGCAGAGCAGATACTATATAGTTCCTGTTCAGAATTGGCCATTTCCGGACACTGAGGCTCTCGAAGTGACCGAGTTTCCCGTTAAATTGTGTCATTTCGAGGGGTTCGAGAGCCTCACCCAACTCTCAATGACCGTTATAGAATAAACTATTCAATCCTGAACAGGAACTATATAAACTCCAGTAGCAACCGACCGGTTCTTTTTCCCGCGCAGGTCGCCGAATGTGCCGAGATAATCGCCTCGAACGGAATAGAAACGTGCAGACCGGCCGATTGATTCGGAGGACATTCTGTCTGCGTAGAACAGTGAAACTTTCCGGGCGGCGCTGTTTTGTTTTTGAAATGGTGCACTTGAAGGAAGCATCCGATGCGTTGCGGCATTTCCGCTGCCGTAAATCGTTACAATGCCGCTCTTCGGTACGCTGACACTGATATGAGCATTTTCTGCAGTGGTGCTTGACTTTACCCAGGATGAGGTCGATGTCGAAGTTAGTACGTCAAATGAAGAAATGTCCGCTGCAGACGACGGCAGAGCAATGTCTGCAACCTCCGTTGACCCATTGTTGATGAGGACAATCGTCAGTGTTCCCTGGGTCTTGTGGATGAAGGCAGATACGGTTATCCCCGATGGGTTGTCGGGGGTCGTGTTTAAACGTACCGCGCCTGGCCTGATATACCGGGAAAAATGTTTGAATGCAAAGGTCTTCGGCAGCGAATACGGGGGAGCGGTCGAGGTAACATCGTACACTCCCGGATCGGGTGTGCCCATGGCCCAGGGAATAAAGGCGCTGACGTGTCCGGCTACAAGCGCATCCTGTATTCTGTTTGCCAGTACCATGGCACCTCTGTTCCAGGTGCCGTCACCGGCCTCGCATTCTGTCTGCCAGCTGGGTTTGCCGTAATCTTTATACCCGTTCCATTGCAGCTCCGGATTGTCGCCGTTGTATCCGTCCCATAACCAGCTCCAGTTGGTGCGCCCGAGCAGATCGGGTGAATTGGGTACGCCATACGAGTGGACCGCCCAGATATCCAGAATGTTGAGCATCGCGGTGTCGTTGTAAATATCCCTGACATATTTCATCTGCTGCCAGGCGTTCCATTCACCCGGTCCGAATGTTCCATGTTCGGGGCCGATAATTTTTACATGCTCCATACCTTTTGCGTCGAGTTCCTTTCGCAGACGCTTTGTTTCAGGTATCCAGGTACAGAAACCAGGGCCTTCCGGATCGCCGGAATAGTATTTTTTACACGATTCGGTGTACGTTTCGCAGGCATGCCACCAGTCAAGCTCGTTCTGCGGGCTGATACCATAGATCGCAATATTGTAGTCAGTCTCTATTTTTTTAATTGCCGCAGTAAGGTAACGGGCATTCTGCTCGCGACCATCATCGGTATAAGGAAGCGTTCCGCCCATGGTGTAGCGGTTCCATTGATCGGGATGGCAATCTTCGGCGCCGATTTTCATCCAGTGCGGTTGCGTCCATACCGAAACCATTATTTTCATTTCATCGAGCCGGTTGGTATAAAAATTTTCTGCCGCGGTGAATCCGATTTCGATCTCACTCGCTTTGGAGTTCATGAAACTCATGTTTGTAGCGATGTCGTCAACAAAAGAGTGCTGATTTTCGAATTTACCAATAATCTGAGGGTGGAGATCGCAGCGAAGGATCGATACCCCCAGTTCCCGGGTACAGAACTTTGCCCACTCGATGCTTTTATTTTCAGGTATCCACGCCATTATTGAGCCGCCAAAGCCATCGATGGTCTGTAGTTTCGTTTGCTCATCGACAGTAATGGTGACAGCAAAAATAGTGCAGTATACCAGGTTGAGTAGTGTGCACAACGAAATGGCGATGTGCCGTGTGATAGCGGCGTTACTGCTGGTCATTGCCATTCCTCCATAGAAAAATGATCGGCGTGCCTGACCGTGTGCGCTTCCGGCGACCGTAACGGAATTCTACCTGATAATATACGCTTTCACTGATGGCTCAACAACTAAAAAAAACTTAAAAGTAAAAAATATGTGTCCAATCCCTATCTATGAATATGCTATAACGTATTGTTATATAGTTATATATATTTAAATTATAAAATAATAAAATTAATTTAATAAATATAGTGTGGCCAATAATGGAAAATACCAGTATGATGTAGTATATTAACGGGAGTCCGGTATTAACGCACCCCAATTCCCCGCAGGGGGATTCAGGGGGCGTTAATATTAATGGTGAGTTGAAGCTGTATGTATTACAGTGTCAGTGGTGAACGTATCGTGCCAGAGCAGGACTGATTCATACCTATTCCAAGGTCAAGCGGCAATGCCGAAAAAAATCCTGAACATCTATGAATATGAAAATTACCGCGACTTCCTTCGTGATTTCTTTGTGGAGAGGAAGCGTCGGTGTTCGGATTTTTCGCAGCGTTCTTTTGCACAAAAAGCAGGTTTCGGTTCACACAGTTATTTACCGTATGTCATTAAGGGCACAAGAAATCTTTCGCCCAAAGCTGTAGAGCAGGTGGCACAGGCACTTGAATTGAGTGAGCGGGAAGCAGCCTATTTCAGGGAACTAGTGGGGTATACGCAGGCAGGAAGTAGCTCAGAGCGGGAAGCGCGGTTCAGACAGATGAATACAATCCGCCGCAACACGTCGTTCTACAAGCTCCGCAGGCATCAGTACAAGTACTTTGACGAATGGTACTATCCGGTTATCCGTGAACTGGCAACCATGGGTGATTGGCATGGCGATTATGAATTCCTGGCATCCCTGTGCAGTCCGAATATCACCGCAGCCGAAGCACGGAAAGCGGTGGAGGCACTGGTCGAAATGGAGCTTATTGTACCGGACGGCGGCACGTATGTCCAGACCGATGCGACCGTAGTCGCCGATGATCTGCCCCGGCATCTGCTGTGTAAAGCGCGAACCGCTTATATGAAAAGGGCGATCGAGGCCTCGGATCGGCTCGGGCCTGATGAAAGCAACTTTTCTTCGGCTACGATCGCTCTTACGCCGGAACAATTCAAAGAAATTTCCGGCATGTTCGATTGGTTTCATCGGAAAGTGGTAGCGGCTGCTGCGGAAACCAGTTCGGCAGACAGGGTTTATCAATTGAATCTGCAGTTGTTTCCTTTGAGTAAGGCCGCACCGGGGCCGACGGGGGAGGGGCGGTAACCATGGTAGTGGTACGTCATAGTACAGGGAGCGCAGTGAGAATAACAAGACATTTATTAATTTGTGTGTGCATAATCCTGCTCGGTGTAGTTATGCGATGTTCCTCTCCCGGCGATACGGTGGCCGGCGGAACAAGTATTCCCAACCAGGTCGCAGGCATTATCCGTGATGCTGCCGGCGCACCGGTTCGTGGCGCAAAGGTGAAGCTTGTCGATATTCTTTCACCGGAAACACTGCTACCCGTAGTTGCCGATTCGACGCAAACCGGCAGTCTGGGTGATTATCAGTTTGAAAATGTCAGTGAAGGGACTTACGCGATTGAAGCTTCCCTTGACAGCTCAATGGTGCTGTACCGAGAAAGCATTGATGTCGGTTTCCACGACACTGTCGACGTTTCAGGAACACTGGTGACCGGCGGAACCATAACCGGTGCAGTTACACTTCCCGGCAGTTTCGATTGTTTACTTCATATCGCCAACTCGCACCACACCATTGTTCCAGATGCTTCGGGAACTTTCACGGTGACCGGTCTGCAGCCCGGAGTGCATATTCTTTTGACAATAGTAAAAAATGCCGCAACCGGCAGCTCCGCTATTGTTCGCAGCGATTCGGTTGTTGTTGCCGGCGGGGTGGCAACTGACGTCGGGACTCTGGAAACGCAGCCGCTGCATCACGAAATCGGGTTGGTGGTTGTCGACGACTTCGAGGACGGAGACAATGTAACCTTCCAGGGTCAGTACTGGTGGCTGTTTGATGACCGGTATGACGGCGGTACTTCACAGGTAGTTCCCTTTCACTCCGATTCGATGGTTACGCAAAGCGGTAATACTGCCGGTACCTTTTCCGCACATTGTACCTTTGTTTTTGGGGATGTATCCGGACCGCATCATCTCGGAATGGGATTTGTGTTCGGCAGTCCGTATAGGGATATCCCCCAGGCATATGATCTTTCCGGTCTCAGAAAAATTCATTTCAGGGCCAAAGGCAGCGGATGCAATCTGTCGGCGGAGGTTCGAACGGAACTCTTCAGTTACGCCGGGAGCGGTAGTGTCCGGGCAACACCGGTAACAGCTGAATGGGCCGAGCATGTTATCGACATCGCATCGTTGTTAGCGATCGATTCTATAGCTGCGCAGGGTATTCCCTTCTGTGATCAGTTCATTATTCTTGCCACCGGTGAACCGCGTCAGAGCGGGGAGCTGTGGGTTGATGATGTCACGTTTGAATACTGACAGGGCTGAGTAACATCTGAGAAATGGTAACCGTCTTATATACTGCAGCACTCCCCGTTTCAAACAATGGTGGGCGTTATCGGTAGCGATCCTGAAAACAGGGTTTTCCGAAGCTGATGCCGGTACTGGTCCCGACTCCGAACGGAATATGTCAGTTGATTCTTTTTTCGAATGGAGTACCGAAAAGCAACTTTTGAACAAACCTTCTATCAACATCATCCCAGTTGTTTTTTGTTATATATTTCACCAAACCACCCTCCCCTCGTGATTGTACATAAATCCGTCCATAAACTGCAGCTTTATGACTCCGATTGTTCCAGAACACAAACTTGCCTCTGTACGAAAGGTACTTGTGTTTTGGTTTGAAAAACACCGAATTTACTTGATTGAAATTTCCAGGAGAAGGGGACATTTGAAATTGTTGTGTATGCCATGAATAAATGTTGGTGGGTTGATTCTCACCATCCGGTTGAATGCTTCCCCAGCCACCGGATCCAATTGCACCATCTTCGACTTTTTCTGTTCCTAAAAACAGATCCTGAATGAATAAAATGTAATCAGGGGTTTCTCCCTCTGAGCGTATGACGGTGTTGTGGTTCACTGGAAGGTGGATGTTCATTTTAAAACCATCATTTGTGTTAAGCCTGAACTTTTCAAGATGAGCATTATTGTCCAATGCTGCAAACTTCCACGATTTGAAAGTTGAAAAGGTCTGGAGACCCTCCGAGAGGATATGATTAAAATGGTCGAGTATAAGCTGGTTTTTATCACCTGTACCAAGTTCATTAGTTACGTCTCCGGAGTAATTGATTTTAAGATTCCGATACGGAGCTATACATAATGATGCTCCGGAGATGCTCTTTCCCTGGTAGTCAGGGGCAATAATCAAGGTGAATGAGGGTACACATGTAAAAAACATTACAATGCAAAGTGTGTATGAATACTTGAACATGAGGTGCCCCAATAAATTGTATTGAAGTTTCATAAAGGATCAGGTATTTTGAAAATGATATAAAATTACCGACTCTCTTACACCTTTTCATCCGGAGGTCACATGCACAAACACACCTCACTCATTGTGAAAGTCGCTGTCGGTATCGGGACAATCGCGACTATGGCATTTGCCGGTGTCGAGCCTTCTCCGTTTAGTCCGATCTGGAGAATTATTATCATCATTATCGGTGGATGATGGAGGAGGGGCGGGTTTGAAACCCGCCCGTACACTATTTTTCCGTTGATCCTCCGTTGTAAATTTTTCCGCCTGATTCTTTGTACACGGTAAATACTTCCGCAGCTTCTTTCGCACAAACACCTGTTACAACCTCAATGTTTTTTTGCCGTAGGGCTTTTTTCCAGTCTGCCGGTTTTGCCCCTTCGTCGAATCCGGCTACCCGCGCATCGGAATCGGTTGCTCCGCAAACCACCCGTTTTATTCCCGACCAGGGGATTGCTCCCAGGCACATGGCGCAGGGTTCGGTGGAGGTTACCAGTTCGATTGCCGGGAGGTCAGGACTTCCGAGGTTGTAGGTTCCAAGTTGCTGCTGAGCGAGGCCGATCGCCATCATCTCCGCATGCGCGATGGAACAACCAAGAGGTACCACCCGGTTGACACCCGCGGCGATCAGGTCACCGGTTGCGCTGTTGAATATCGCCGCTCCGAACGGACCGCCGCTTTTTCGCCGGATATTTTCCAGTGCAAGGGAGATGACGAACTGCGTACGGGTTTCGTCGGTAGCAAGGGGGAAGGATTGTTTCCGGAGGAAGGCTTCAATCCATACCGGAAGTGTAAGTATCAGTGAAGAGTGTTCCATGAGTGGTGTCTGCTCTCAGTAATGGTCTGTATGAAGTTTGTTTTGGTCAAGTTTCTCGAAAGGTACGGGCTGTTTTGATTCCGCCGGATACCCGACGGCGATGATCATTCCCACTCGAAGGTGGGAGGGTATCCCGAGTAACTCCTGTACGTACGATTCGGCACTGATATCTTTGGAATGAGGACGCTTCCGTATTTGTCCCCAGCAGCTGCCCAATCCAAGATCCGTCGCAAGCAGTTGCAGGTTAAGTGCCGCGATTGAGCAGTCCTCCACCCAGACGTCCGATGTTTTTTCGTTACCGAGAATAACCGCTGCAAGCGGTGCGTCCGCAATAAATCCGGTGCCGAGCATTTTCGCACGTGCGAGTTGCTTCAGCAGCTCAGCATTGGTAACGAGAACGAACTCCCACGGGGTACGTCCGCGTGAGGTAGGCGAACGCAACAGCGTTTCACGGATAAGCTCCAGGGTAGCATCGTCGAGCTTCTGGTCGGTATATTTTCTGATACTGCGCCGTCTGCGCAGCAGATCGATGAACATGCATTACTCCTTAACCGAAACGGTAATGTTTTCTGACCGGTGCGTTGACTTTCCAGGTGCACGACATCCCCGATGGAAAGGTAACGAGGTCTCCCTTTTTGACATTCACCGGCGCACCACCTTCGGGGGTGACGGTTACGTCTCCGTCAAGGAACAGGCAGGTTTCCGGTCCGTCATATGTCCAGGGAAATTCGGAGATCTTTTTTGTCCATATCGGCCAGGATGTCACGCCGAGTTTCTCAAGTTGTTCAGGCGTCGGGTTGGTGGTGATATCGATCCGCATGGGGTACCTCCTAGCGTGGAAGGAAAAAACTGATTAAGTCGTTTCAACTTTTCGTATGACCTCACCCGGTTGAAATAATCCGGGTCGGGGTCGGTTTTCGGTATCGAAAAACAGGGGTGTGATGGGATTAGATCAGGTTTCGTTTATAAGAGAAATGTGAAAAGTCACTCCTACAGCTCCATTGGAAAGACGATACCGAATCCCGACTCCGAACGAACAAAAATCGCTGCCGACTAATATGAGACAGTTAATAACTGCCAAACTTCCAATAAAAGTTAAAACGTTGCGTTACCCGGGTACCTCGGAAATGGTATTACGTCCCGTATATTCTGCATCCCCGTCATGAGCAGCAGAAGCCGTTCAAAACCGAGGCCGAATCCTGAATGGGGGGTGGTACCGAATTTTCTCAGGTCGAGGTACCACCAGTACGCCTGTTCGTCAAGACCGAGCTTTCGGATCCGGTCCAAAAGAATATCATGCCGTTCCTCACGTTCACTGCCGCCGATGAGTTCTCCGATCCCCGGAACGAGCACGTCCATTGCGGCGACGGTTTTCCCGTCATCATTACCCCGCATGTAAAATGCCTTGATCGAAGCCGGATAGTCGTAAACGATCACCGGTTTTTTGAATACCGTTTCGGTAAGGTAGCGCTCGTGTTCCGACTGCAGGTCACTTCCCCAGTCGACCTTGAAGGTAAAGTTCTCGTTGTTGCGTTTGAGAATCGCTATCGCATCGGTATAGGTAATCCGCTTGAACTCGTGTTTGGCAATTCCCTCTATTCGCTCAAGTACCGATTGGTCAATCCGCTCATTGAAAAAGCCGAGATCCGCCTGGTGGTGCTTGAGTGCGAAGCTGGCGAGGTAGCGGACAAATGCTTCCGCGAGATCCATGTCATCTGCAAGGCGGTAGAATGCCGCCTCGGGTTCGATCATCCAGAACTCCGCCAGATGGCGGGGGGTGTTGGAGTTTTCTGCACGGAATGTGGGGCCGAAGGTATACACTTTTCCAAGTGCGAGTGCGTAGATCTCGCCTTCGAGCTGCCCGCTTACGGTCAGATTCGCTTCTTTGCCGAAAAAATCCTGTTTGTAATCAATACGGCCATCTTCACTGCGCGGTGGATTGTTCATATCAAGGGTGGTTACATGAAACATCTCGCCGGCACCTTCACAGTCACTGGTGGTGATGATCGGTGTGTGAACGTAGAAGAATCCCTGTTCTCTGAAAAACGAGTGTACCGCGAAACTCAGACCGCTTCGCAGTCGCATTACCGCTCCGATGGAGTTGGTGCGCGGTCTCAGGTGAGCGATCTCCCGCAAGTATTCGAAGGTGTGTCGTTTTTTCTGGAGTGGATAATCCGCAGGTGCAATGCCGTTCGGTGATACCGATACTGCAACCAGCTCAAATTTCTGTCCCTTTCCTTCAGAAATCCGGACATCACCTTCGATAACGACGCTGCTTCCGGTCGTCAGGGAATGCACCGTATCAGTGTAGCCGGTAAGTGTGGCCTCGGCTATGATTTGCAGATTCGCCACCGATGTTCCATCGTTGAGTTCAATAAAGGAGAACTCTTTTGCGTCCCGACGGGTACGCACCCAACCTGCGACCACCACTCGTCCGAGAGGAATATCACTTGCGAGAATCGTGGCAACAGGGGTTGTTTTCATACCGACTCACCATGGTAATCAATCAGGGTAACGGGGTTGTATTTGCCGATTTTATCCATATACCCAAGAAACGGCAGTCCGATGATGGAAAAGATACCGGCAACTCCGGACCCTGCCCGTTCAATCATCTGCGCGACAGCCTGCAGGGTACCACCGGTGGCGATAAGATCGTCTATAATGAGCCATCGTTTTCCGGGAGTAAGATCTGCTTCATGAATCTCGAGGGTGGCACTGCCGTATTCGAGGTCGTAACTCTGCTCAATGGTTTTTCCGGGTAACTTGCCCTTTTTACGGGCTAAAACCATAGGAACCCCTGTTTTTTCCGCATAGCAGGCGCCCATCAGAAAACCACGGCTCTCAATTGCAATCACCCCATCAACCTTTTTATCGGCATATTTTTCGATCATCTGCTCAACTGCATATCTGAACGCCTCGGGGTTGGTGAAAATGCTGGTGATATCGTAAAACAGGATTCCGGGTTTGGGGAAATCGGGTACTTTTCTGATCGCTTTATCGAGATCCATGCGTCTCTCCTTAGGATAGGGTAAGAAAACTCAGTTTATGAAAATATGTTCTGATCACCGGACTGCCAAAGGGCAAAAAAGGGTGCGTGAGGAGGTGAATCTATTATTTTAGAATGGAGGGCCACTATTTCAGGAAGTATGATGATGGTACGTATGGGTATGATGGCTCAGGGAAGTTGGAAAGAAAAGGGAGAGGTGAAGAACGCCTTTTCAGGCGACAGTTTGATCCCCCCTGTGTCCCCCCTTGAAAAGGGGGGTGGTTTAAATGGGATGCTCTGCTTCGATGAGCGTTTTTATGGAAAACTATGATTTATGAATTCAGGGGACGTTTTTTCTTTCGACAACAAAATCGTCCCTGAGTCCTCCCATACAATGGGGGGTGGTGTAAATGGGTCACTCCGTTTTGATAAAGCTGATTTGCGGAAGCGTGGTTTGATATGGGATGGGTACCACCTGCCTTACAATGCACGCAATGTGGGTTATGCGCAATCGCTGCGGAAATCAATGACGCATGCAGAGAAGAAACTCTGGAAATATTTTTTAAGAACCTTCAAATTCCGGGTTCTTCGACAACGACCGATTGACAATTTTATCGCGGACTTCTATTGTCCCAAACTTAAATTGATTATTGAGGTTGATGGAGGTCATCATTGTGCAGAAGATATAAAAACGTATGATGAATACCGCACTAAAATGTTATCTGTATATGGCGTTAGAGTTATCCGATTCAGTAATGAAGAAGTCGAAAATGACTTTTCCGTAGTTTGTGATACAATAAACAATTTTCTGCAGCAAGAATCGTCTGTACTTAAATAAAAAAATGTAGTGCTTAATAATTATGAAATCATTTGTCCTAAAAATATCCCCCTTTTCCAAGGGGGCGCCGAAGGCGGGGGATCAAATGGTACATCGAAACGACAATATCATATGAAATTTAGTTCCATTTATGTAATTACCGCAGCGATCACGCTTTTCATCTCCTCCTGCTCCGTAAACCGGATCGCAACCGCCAAACTATCGGAAGCACTTGTTTCCGGAGAGAATACCACGGTGTTCACTGGTGAAGAGGATATTGAACTTGCCCGCGATGCTTTACCGTTTACCCTCAAACTGTACGAGACTATGCTGCAGCGTGATTCGACCAATGCTGAGCTGCTTCTGGTTACGGCAAAGCTTTTTACCCTGTATGCACAGGCTTTTGTCCTGATGCCGGCGGAAACGTTTCCTCCGGAACGGAAAGCAGACACAAAAACAGCACGTAAGCGGGCGAAACGGCTGATGCTACGGGGCAGGGAGTATGCTCTCCGGGCTTTTGCAGCAGCTCATCCGGGAACACCATGGCTTGCGGCCAAGGGGGCGATTGACACCGTGCTTGCAAAAACAACGACGGCTGATACCGCTCGACTGTATTGGGTGGCAGCCTCCTGGCTTGGAGCGGTCGCAGCGGATCGCAGTGATCTCGGCCTGGCGATGTCGATACGTAAACCGATTGCCATGCTGGGCAGAGTCTGTGAACTCAGCGACGGATACGATCGCGGTGCCGCACACGAGTTGCTGGCGGTGGTTGCCGCTACTGCGCCGAAAGCAATCGGCGGGGGAAAAACGGCGGCCCGGGAACACTTTAACAAGGCGGTTACGTTCTCCGACGGTAAAAAACTTTCGCCGTATGTTTCGTTTGCGGCAACGATGTGTGGAGGAAATGGCGAGCGCGAGGAGTATGAACAACTGCTCCGTAAAGCACTGACCATTGATGTTGACAGTGAACGTTCACTCCGTCTTCAAAATACCCTTTACCGGGAACGCGCCCGGTATCTTCTTGATAATATAGACATCTGTTTTCCACCTCCTCCGGTACCGGAGGAGGTGCCGGAAGTTGAAACAGGAGAAGCTACCCCCGAATAGTTTTGCATCGAAAGGCGTACGAATGGAAGAAACTGAAATCAAAGGTGTGGTGTTCGATCTTGACGGGACCCTGCTCAATACGCTTGATGACCTTGCCGACGCGATGAATTATGTTCTGCAGCGGAACCGGATACCCGTTCATCCGGTTGATGCCTACCGGTTTTTCGTGGGAGACGGGGTTGAAATGCTTGTCAGGAGAGTGCTGCCGGAGTCGAAGCAGGACGATAAAACCGTCAAGCGTATCAGCGATGTTTTCATGAAACGGTATCAGGAAAACTGGAATGTCAAAACAAAACCGTACGACGGTATTGAGGCGATGTTCGATGCGTTGCAGGGGAAGAATCTGTTTCTTGCGGTCCTGTCGAACAAACCGCATATGGTCACCGGTGAAACCGTCAGACATTTCTTCGGTACCCGCCATTTTACCGCCTGTATCGGCAATGGTATTTTTCCGAAAAAACCCGATCCCGAAGGCGCGCTGTACATCGCAGCAAGTATGGGAATCGCAGCCGCAAACTGTCTGTATGTAGGTGATACATCAACAGACATGCAGACCGCAGCGGCGGCGGGGATGCCGGCTGTCGGGGTGTTGTGGGGATTCCGGGAGGAGAAGGAACTTCGCGACAATGGTGCACAGTGGATTGTCAACCATCCGTCGGAGGTGGTGGAGATCGTGGAGAACTGTGTTGCGGTGGCGTGAGGCAGAATCCGGGTCGGAGTCGGAGTCGGGGTCGGACATCGGAATCGAAAAAGGGATGTGCGACGGGGGGGATCAGGTAATGTTTTTTTGAATGGAAATGTGGAGAACCCGTTCTCCATTTCTATTGAAAAGACGATACCGATACCGATTCCCGACCCTGACCCCGATGTTGAAAAAGGCAAAGATGGTGGGGTAGTGCTTAGTAAATGTCATTGCCGATATTGATTGTAGAACCGAGGAAATCCGGGTCGGAGTCGGATATCGGAATCGAAAAACGGGGGAGCGATGGGATTAAATCAGGTAATGTTTTGAATGGAAATATGGAAACCACTTTCTTTATTTTTATTGAAAAGCTGATACCGACCCCGACTCCGATGTTGAAAAAAGCAAAGATGGTGGAGTAGTGCTCAGTAAATGTCATTACCGATATTGACCGAAGAACCGAGGAAATCCGGGTCGGAATCGGGGTCGGTCATCGGAATCGAAAAAGAGATGTGCCATGGGATTGATCAGGTAATGTTTTTTTGAATGGAAATGTGGAAAACCTGTTCTCCATTTCTATTGAAAAGACGATACCGATACTGATTTCCGACCTCGACCCGGAGGGGAGAAAATAGTGTGAGGAAATCTGCGGGGTTGGTGGTGGTTTCGAAATTGAAAGGTCGTTAACTGTGGGTTTCAACCATGAGAAACTTGATGTATATCGGATGTCTCTTGAATATGTGGGATGGGCATATCAATTCTGCGATAAATTGAAAGGACACCGAAATGCGAAGGATCAACTTTTACGGGCATCGCAGGCACTGCCATTGAATATTGCAGAAGGAAATGGAAAAGCGACCAACGGCGATCGCCGCCGGTTTTTCGAAATTGCTCGGGGATCAGCTCTTGAATGTGGTGCGGTGCAGGATGTTCTGCAGGTATGCAGAGCCATGTCCGAAGAGGAAAATATACAGGCGAAAAACAGGTTGGATCGAATTGTCGCAATGCTGACAAAGCTTGGACAGCGCGGATATTGTGTTGAAGAAGAACCGGAAATCTATACGGTTTAAAATGTAGTCCCGATATTGACCGGAGAACCGAGGAAATCCGGGTTGGCGTCGGGGTTGGTCATCGGAATCGAAAAAGAGATGTGCGATGGGATTGATCAGGTAATGTTTTTTGAATGGAAATGTGGAGAACCCGTTCTTTATTTCTATTGAAAAGACGATACCGATACCGATTTCCGACCCCGACTCCGATGTTGAAACTGTAAAATTGAAAAATGAACAAATTCTTACGACCTTTCCCAAAGGAGGAATGAATGAGTATCAATCGTCTGTTAACTGCAGTTGCTTCGTGTCTGCTATTGTCGTCGGCACTCAATGCGCAGATGAGTATCAAGTTCCGCGGCAGCGGTGAATGGTGTATCGGCGACCGGTATCAGCAGATGTTTGTCAACTCCGGGCAGGAGTCGGTAGTGGGGCAGGTGATCAGTATTGATACGGTGACTCCCATGCGCGGTATGGGGAGTGGCATTTCAGTGAAACTCAAAAACGATCGTGAGGATATCGATGTTCAGCTTGGTCCGGCATGGTATATCCTGTTTCAGGATATGTCACTTCAGGTGAATGATAGAAATATCGAGGTTCGCGGCTACCGGACGATGATTGAAGGAAAACCGGTGATCATGGCATCGAAGCTGGTGCGGCGCGACCGGGTGTTGCTGTTGCGGGATGAGGAGGGTGTTCCTTACTGGTGCGGGTGGAGGCCGAAGCTGTAGAAAAATAGTTAATAAATTACACTATGCTGTTCTCTTTGCTGTTGTTGTTTAAAGTGGGAGGGAACGGCTTTTTTTAATGAGAAAGTTTGTTCTCATTAATATGACTGTTGTCATTACCTGTAGGGCATGAATACAAGTCAGATAATACTGTAATCATAACTAAATACGCGTATAATCTGTTGGGTAAAAGAGGCCCTATCAGAATCACAAACTATCGCCATATGCCACAGATGCCCTCATCAGTTATCTTTTTCGCTAACCTACTCCTTCCAAGCTCACCACATAGCTGCCCGTACGCCGCGCTGATATCATTACCAAGTGATTGTCGTACGCGGACGAACAGGTTACGCACGGTAAGAACAGAACGGAATCGTTCCACCTGCCGTGGTAATACTGGTTTCTCCATTGACGTCCCGGGTGGTAACTATTACAAATAGCCAAACATTGCAACTTTGGAGCACGAATACCGGAAATCCAAACCAGAAATTTAAACCGGTCGCAATTACAGGCGGATATTATCGGCTGGAAGCCAGCAATGCCGGATATTCGCTCGATAACACTGGAAATACATCGAATGGTGTGAGACCACATCTCTGGACTTCAAATAGTGGTGAATGCAATCAGCACTGGATGATTACGGAAGTTCAGTAAATGTAGCTTACCCGTGATACCCCATATAATAGTCAGGGGCCAATATGGGTACCCCTGCCTTGTAATCAAAATGCTGTGAAACGATGAAAATCGTCAATTTTGTTTCGAAACGACAGACGGGGATGTAAGTGAGATGGACTTATGACGTTATAGTATGTGCAAGGAGATGTAAGGTTTCAAGAATTACCCTCTGTATGAAACATTTTTCCATTTCTTGCAGTTTTTCCATCATTAAACCTATTTTTGTTTTATAGCATGTACTTGAATTGGCAGGAAACAAGGAATTTCGGTCTGAAAACTGACCACGGGCTAATCGTTTTCAGATTACATTAATTCAGAATAAAATACAAGCGCTTATCATATTGTATCCCTAATGTATCAAGCGTTGACGGGGCATCGAACCGTGTTGCATCGCATTGAGGTTATATTGTGAAATTAAATCGATAGGTCACTATGGTTGTCATTGGAGGAATGCGGGAATGAAATCTGTCAAATTGTACATTCTGTACTGTATCCGGTTTCTGATGCGCGTGTTTCCGCGCGCTGTGCAGATATCCCTCAGCCGGGTGTTGCCCAAAGGATTTCTGATTATTCCCGAAAATGTGGAATTTGTTTTTGATGGTTATCTGGGAGTCTATCATGTCGAAATAAACACGGTGTATCCGATAGAACGTGAGATGCTGACCGGCAGCTACGATCCGGTTTCACAGTCGATTATCCGCAGATTTTTACATCCCGGAGATACCGCTATTGATATCGGTGCTAATATTGGGGCATTGTCGCTGGCTATGGTAAATGCCGTTTCACCCTCCGGTATGATCTATGCTTTTGAACCGGGAAAGATACTATTCAGACGGTTACAGAAAAACATTGCCCTCAACTCAACTATTCGTAACAACGTTGTACTTGTTAACCAGGGTCTTTCAAATAAGGAGGGAGAACTTTATTGGCATGAAAGTCCTCTTCGGGAAAATCGTGGAAATGCCTGTTTGAATACGGAAAAAGGTACAGATGGCGTCCCCGTTGCCGTTACGACACTGGACAAATATTTCGCCAATCGTGACATTTCCGGACTTTCATTCCTGAAAATAGATGTTGAAGGCATGGAACTGGAGGTGATTGAAGGTGGCATCGAGATATTAAAAGCCGTCAAACCGGTTATATATTATGAATCCTATCTCATAGTCGAAACCAACCGCGGGAGGAAGGTATTGCGGGATATTGAATCGATACTTGGTCAAGTGGGCTATCTATTCCATAAAACCGACGATAGCATTGCTTTGACGCAGACGCAATATCCTGACCTGACTGCGAACACCCTTGCAATCCATAAGGATTCTCCACTTCTCCCGGAATAATCAGGCATGACAGGTTATTTTCGGTTACTACAATGGTCTACGGATAAGGTAAAAAAGATAGTTGAATGATTATTCCGGCGTCGGTGCCTATGAAATAATGTTTTCATACCGAATATATTAACAACATGCTACGTTGTTTTATCCGAACTCTCTATTAATGCAGGAACAAGGGACGGTGTCAAAATATCCGTTTAAGGAATACTACGAAAAGGTCGTCTCGATGTCCCCAGAGCACACCACCATATAATGAGCAGGTGCCTCTCCCTTTTTCAATTGTTCGCTAAACACCAATTTCTCGCCGTCATCGCATTCTGTATATTGACGCCTCTGTAACAGACTGTCGTTGTGTGCCACAGACTCCATCGTCAGTGGCCTTATGCTACCTCCCCCCCCCCCCAAGCTCACCCCGCAGCTGCCCGCATGCTGCGCTGATATCATTACCAAGTGATTGTCGTACGCGGACGAACAGGTTACGCCCGGCAAGAACACTGCGGAACCTGTCTACCTGCTCAGGTGTCGGTGCTGTAAAGGGGAGTGAATCACTTTGATTAAATGCAATGACATTAATACGTACTTTAAGACCCTGCAGATAATCGGCCAGTTTGTGTGCCATTTCGGGAGAATCGTTGACACCGGTAATAAGTACGTATTCAATGAATATGACACCATCTCTACCGAGCGGCAGTGAGAGGAGTGCTTTTTTGAGATCCGCAAGCGGGTAGCTGTTGTTGACAGGCATAAGACGACTGCGTACAACGTCGTCTGCTGCATTTATCGAAACTGCAATACGCAGATTCGGCATGTTCATTGCCGCCAGTTTTGTAATACCGGGGACAATCCCCGCGGTCGAGACGGTAATTGCCCGTTGCGAAAGGGCGAATCCCCGCCGGTCACTCAACACCTGTACAGCCTGCAGTACATTGTTAAAATTGTTGAAAGGCTCACCCATTCCCATAAAAACGACATTGTCAACCGGGAGATTGAATTCAAAACGGACGGCGTACACCTGGCCGATTATCTCCGCGGTGGATAGGTTGCGGACGAAGCCGGATTGGCCAGTCCGGCACATGACGCACGCCATGGCACAGCCGACTTGAGATGACACACACACCGTGGTACGGTTGCGAACCGGCAAAATGACGGTTTCGATACTGTTTCCGTCATCAAGTACTGTTGCAAATTTTGTGGTTCCTCCTGCACTCTTCCGGCAGGCGGCTATGTTGAAGCTGGGGAGCGTGACGGCGGCGGCAAGTTTTTTTGACAGTTCTCCCGAGGCGGTAAACTCGGGCGATTCGTAAAACTTCCGGTTTCCCTTGTTAAAAACCTCACGATAGAGTGCTGCGGCATGAAATGCACGTTTTCCGTAAACCCGTTGCATTTCTGCGGTAACTTCACCGAAGGTCATCGATAGAATGTTCATGGCGGGAAAAATACTTACAGGGTGGTAGCTATTTCCCCGGTTTTGCGGTGAAAGTGTTAAAATCTCTACAGGGAACCGCGAAAATCTTTGTTCCTGCCGTTGTTATCTCCGCTTTTTAAATTGTGCGTCAGGAGGGGCTATTCGTTTTTCATGTTTTCCGGTCTCAGGTTTCAAAGGTTACTCCACCGCTGGTGCCGCTTTCACCCGCCGCTGTGAAAGCCGTTTTCGCAGAATAAGCGATTTTCTCTTTTTATTGTAGGTTTTTCTCCGTGCTGGTGGCAAGTCGTCCACTTTTACTTCAGTAAAGCCGAGGCTTTCGAACCAGTCGGAGGTCTGGGTGGTGAGTACGAAAACCGCTTTAAGCCGCAGCGCAACCGCCCGGTCAATCAGATAACTGATGATCTTGTTACCGATACCGAAATTGGCATATGCCTCGTCAACAACGATGGCGGCGACTTCACCCTGCCGGTCATCATACTGGTGCAGTGCACCGCAGGCATGAATACTGCCGTCCACCTCGTATACATGGTAGTCTTCAATCCGTTCTTCCAGATCGGATGCCGTCCGGGGTATTAGAATCGCTTCCTCAATTGCAGGCTGCATCAGCCGGAGCACTTCCGGTATGTCGTTGGTGGTCATCTGCCGCATGTTTTCGTGCTGGTTCGCATAGATCATGGTCCCGAGCCCCCGGTTGGAGAAAATCTCCTTGAGGATCATCCCGTCGGCGGCACCGTCGATGATATGCACCCGTTTGACTCCGGCGGTGCATGCCTGATGAGCCAGTGCGATAAAATCCATAAAAGAGTCGTTTTTGTCATTGTTGCGCTTGAGGAATTCTCCCGCACCGGAAATAGTGAGCTGGGTGACGGTTCCGTCCTCGGCAACCGCGGCGTCTGCAGGGAGTGAATAATTGTCCGCCAGGAGTGTTTTACCGTTTGTCAGAAAAAACAGTTTTGACGCTTTGAGGGCGATACTGATGGTACAGGCGAGTTCATTTGACGAAAGATTATAGGGTTTTCCCTTGGCGCTCCAGCCGATGTTGGGAAATATGGGGATAAGTCCATCTTCAAGGACATTCTCGACAATATCCGCCTGCAACCGTTCAACAATACCCGAACTCTGAAAATCAACGCCGTCCCGAACGCCGATGCTCCGTGCCCGCACCCAGTTGCCTATTACCGCATTGGTGCCACATTCCGCAAGTACCGTCATGATCTTGTTGGAAACATCAAACGCTGCCATCTTGATAAAGGGAATAGATTCCGGCGGTGAAATCCGTATGCCGCCAACCCGCCGGCAGTTAATGTCGTAGGTGTCGAGTACCTCGTCGATTCTGCTCCGGGCGCCGGGTACCAGTACTATCCTGATTCCCATTCGCTGCAACAGAACGAGATCTTTAATCAGAATGGGAATAAGAGGACTGGCCGTCAGTTCACTGGAGAGCTTGATGACGAAGGTTTTATTCTTGAACCGGTCGATGTAGCCGAACGCCTGCCGGATACTTTCAACCTGCTCTTTGAGTTTTATTCTGTTCATAACGATTCCCGTATTAGTATGTTCTGGGGGAAATATACTACGTTTCCCGGTGAGGCCGGTACCGATGACTTACTGACGGGGAATTCTACCGTACCGGGAGGCCGTTTCCGCCATTTCATCCGTCGGAAGATTTCTCATCTGTTCGGCGGTGGCACGCCACATCCAGTTTCCCTTCGCCTGTGCAGGCTGATTCATCCGTGCGCTGCCGTCGAGTATCAGCAGGTCCTGAAACGGGACAATGGCGACATCCGCAACACTGCTCTGAGCAAGTCGGATCATCGCACGGGCGACGGAACCGATTGAGTGGTCGGCTATCCCTGTATACCGGTACAACCGTTCACGGTCATCGTCGGAAGCTTCGTTTTCGAACCATCCGCGAATGGTGTTGTTGTCGTGCGTTCCGGTAAAAACGAAGCAATTGTTCTCGTACATATGCGGAAGATACGGGTGAAAGGGGTGGTCTTCTCCAAATGCGAACAGGAGTACTTTCATCCCCGGGAACGAGTAATGCTCCATTTCCGTACGTACATCGTCGGTGATAATTCCCAGATCTTCCGCGATAACCGGAAATCCGGGGATTTCACTCAGAAGTTTGTCGAAAAGTTTCCGGGTAGGAACCGGTTGCCAGGATCCGTTGATTGCCGTCGGCTCACCGGCAGGTACTTCCCAGTACTGTACCAGTCCGCGGAAGTGGTCAATCCGAACAATGTCGAATCTGCTGAACACCGCCTTCATCCGTTCGACCCACCAGATAAATCCGGTTTGTTCAATATGATCCCAATTGTATACAGGATTGTTCCAGAGTTGTCCCGTGGTACTGAAATAGTCAGGCGGTACGCCCGATACCGCTTCCGGTCGGAGATCCGCGTCGAGCTTGAAAATGTCCGGATTCGTCCAGACATCAACACTGTCGTAGCTGACATAGATCGGGATATCGCCGATAACACTGATGCCTTTTTCGTTGCTGTGCTTTTTAAGGGCATCCCACTGTGAGAAAAAAACGAACTGGTACCATTTTTCCCGGGTGATCATCTCACTGAGCTTGTCGTGATATTCCTCCAGAGCTGCGGGTGTCCTCTGCTTGAGAGGTTCCGGCCATTCATTCCAGGGTGCATCACCGAAATGGTGCCTCAGATCGATAAACAGAGTGAAATCGTTCAGCCAGCTTTCATTGGAACTGCAGAACGCGTTGAACAGTTCAAAATTTCCTTTTTTCCGGAATGATTCGTAGGCCATTTCTAGGTGTCCGTATTTGAATCTGCCGACTGCTTCAAAATCAACTTTTTCCTCCGTGAACGTGCCGTTGCCTGAGATTCCGGCAGGAAGCAGGTCGTCTTCGGCAAGAAGGTCAAGACTGATGAGAAGCGGATTCCCCGCAATTGCGGAGGAACTGAAATAGGGCGAATGAAAGCTGCTCGGACCGGTGGGGTTGAGCGGTAGAACCTGCCAGTAGGTTTGCCGGGCCTCTTCTAGACAATCGACAAATGCATAAGCCTGAGGGCCGAGATCGCCGATACCGTGTGGAGACGGCAGTGAAGAAATGTGCAATAGAACGCCGCTTCCTCGTGAGAACATATTAGTTTCCTTTTTTTTAAATTCTTATCTGTCGTTACCGGGTGGCACACCGGTCGCTGGTCGGGACCGGCTGCAGAGATAATCAACCCGGCGGTCGGTACAGTCCGCCCGGCAAAACCACCTGTGATAAATATAGTTAAATGATCGATTGTGCAATCAGAACCAGGTTAAAGGCAATTGCTGTATCCGGTATCCCGGCTCTTCGTTGAATGGTATCGTATTGAACGGGTTGAAGCAAGCGCGCAGTCGTATTCCGTAATGCGGACTGGACGGCTGCAATCTATTATTTTAACAAGGAATAGTACCGTTGTTTTTACGGAAGTAATTGAATGGTACCGAATCCTTCAGTAACCGCAGTTTTATTGTTTCTGAAAGCACGTATTATGGCATCGTTCAACGATTCAGGGGAGACATCTGTGGAAACGTCCGTTTGCCGCTGGAGATGTGCTGCGGAACAACTATGGTGCTGGCGGAATGCAATGTTTCACCCGTCAGTGAAGCAGGCTCCTGAGGTGAGGTTCACGACTATGAGGGAGAATCAATGAATGTACCGACAGCAACGTATCGGTTGCAGTTTTCTTCGTCGTTTACATTTACCGATGCGGAGAAAATTATCGGGTATCTGCGGAAACTCGGTATCAGTCATCTGTATGCATCACCTGTCTTCAAGGCTCGAACCGGCAGCACCCACGGCTACGATGTAACCGACGGAAGAGTGCTCAATCCCGAGCTCGGGGGCGAAGAGGCATTTCAACTGCTTATCCGGAAATGTGCGGAAACTGGTATCGAATGGATTCAGGATATTGTTCCCAACCACATGGCGCTGAGTGCAGAAAGTCCATTTATTGTCGATGTGATGGAAAACGGACCACTGTCCCGGTATTATTCCTTCTTTGATATTGACTGGGAACATCCGTACGAGGCTCTCAGAGGGAGATTCCTGATTCCGGTGCTCGGACAGAGTTTCGGGAAGTGTCTTGAAAACGGTGAACTGGAACTGAAATTCAGACCCGACGGTCTGCTGGTTACCTACTATGATCACTGGTTTCCTTTGCGGATGGAGTCGTATGCCATGGTGTTCGGGCGTTGTGTTCCGGCTCTGCGGGAACTGCTGGGCGAAGGCGACCATGATCTCTTCAAATTCCTCGGAATCCTCTATACCGTAAAAAATCTGTCTGACCGAAACGTCAAGGAACGATACGATCAAATAGGTTTTGTCAAGACCATGCTCTGGGAACTCTACGAAGGGAATGAAGTTATCCGGAACCAGTGTAATCTGGTTCTTCGGGAGTGCAATGGCGAAAACAGTGACACCGACCGCTGGGCTATGCTTGATGCGATTCTTTCCGATCAGCATTTCCGGCTTACCTTCTGGAAAACCGCCACCGAAGAACTCAACTACCGCCGTTTTTTCACGGTCAATGATCTTATTGCGGTACGTGTGGAAGATAATGAAGTGTTCAATCTGACCCATAAGGCCCTGATTGATATGACGATCAACGGTACGATCCAGGGAATCCGTATTGATCATATTGACGGTCTGATCGATCCGGCGACCTACTGTGCACGTCTGCGGACACAGGCACCTCTTTCATACATCGTGGTGGAAAAAATACTCGCCGAGAATGAAACACTGCGTAAAACCTGGCCGCTTCAGGGAACCACCGGATATGATTTTCTCAGTATGGTCAATCAGCTCTCCGTTGACGGACGAGGTCGGAAGATATTTGACAGAATTTATCGTGGTATATCAGAGGATGACCGTTCATTTGATGATCTGGTTATCGGTAAAAAGAGACTGATTATCGGCCGGCACATGGCAGGTGATATTGACAACCTCGCACTGCAGCTCAAGGCGATAGCGGGGCGGGATCGCCGCGGATCGGATATTACTATGTACGGACTGCGGCGAGCACTGGTGGAACTGCTGACCTTCTTTCCGGTCTACCGTACGTATGTGAATGAATCGGAATACAGTACTTGCGACCGGGAGGTGCTTGACAGAGCATTTAATGCCGCTCGCGGTGCTCAGGATGATTACGTTATGGAACTAGAATATATCGCGCTGTTTCTCGGACTCGATGAAACGGACACCTCCCCTGAGGTTGCCGCTGAGCGGCGCAGGTTCGTTATGCGGCTTCAGCAGTTTACCGGACCACTGACGGCAAAAGGGGTGGAGGATACCGCATTTTACACGTACAACCGGCTGGTCTCGCTCAATGAGGTGGGGGGATTTCCCGGACGGTTTGGTATCAGGCGTAAAGATTTCCATGCCTTCTGCACACAGCGGCAGCGTGACTGGCCCCATACGATGAACGCTACTGCAACGCATGATACCAAGCGGGGAGAGGATACCCGGGCACGCATCAATGTCCTTTCCGAACTTGCTTCAGAGTGGTCGAGGCATGTACGCAAATGGTATCAGCTCAATAAAAGTGCACGACAACTGCGTTCCGACGGCGAGGCGTTGCCGTTGGCCAATGATGAATATCTGCTTTACCAGACACTCATCGGCAGTTATCCATCGGAAAACACCGATCCGCAAAATTTCATCCAACGGATCAAGGACTATATGATCAAGGCGGTTCGGGAGGGTAAGGAGACTTCATCGTGGATTCGTCCCAACGAGCAGTACGAAGATGCGTTGCTCCAGTTTATTGACAAGGTACTCGAGGACCGACCGGAAAATACCTTCCTCAATGATTTTCTGCTGTTTCAGAAAAAGGTATCCTGGTACGGGATGTTCAATTCACTCATGCAGACCACACTCAAAATGACAGCCCCCGGAATACCTGATTTTTATCAGGGTACTGAGTTATGGGATTTCAGTCTGGTTGATCCGGATAACCGTCGTCCGGTTGATTTTGATCTGCGAATGAAAATGATTGATGAAATCAGTGCAATGGAGGAAAATACCGAATATATCGATCAGATTCTCAGAACGCCTTTCGACGGCAGAATAAAAATGCTGCTGGTACAGCGGTTGTGCAGAATTCGTGAAGAATTTAAAGCCGTTTTTCTTGAAGGGAAATATCTTCCGCTGCAGGTGACCGGGATCCGCAGGCACTCACTGGTTGCCTTCATGCGGGTTGAAAAAGGGAATGCTTTATTAATTGCGGTGCCACGTCTGGTGAGTGGCTTTGTTCCCGAGGGGACGTTCCCGACAGGAGAAAACGTTTGGGGGGATACGCAGGTGACACTACCGCGCAAGTTTGTTACCGGGATGTGGCGTAATCTTGTCTGTTCTGGTGAACCGGTAGCTGCGGGACCAGGTGTCAGGGCAGCGGTACTTTTCGACCGGTTCCCGGTAGCGGTATGTGCCGCAGCGTCGCAGTCCTGAAGTAAATAATAAAAACTGTTTGTCAAACTGAAACAGGGAGCTCATGAAAGATCACGAAATCAGACGAGGCGATCCGCTCTGGTACAAGGATGCGGTAATTTACCAGTTGCATGTGAAGTCGTTCTTTGACGGAAACAACGATGGAGTAGGTGATTTTGTCGGACTGACCCGTAAAATGCGGTATCTTGAATCACTCGGTATTACCGCCGTGTGGCTATTGCCGTTTTATCCTTCACCGCTTCGCGACGACGGGTATGATATTGCCGATTATTTCGGTATCAATCCCGCATACGGCACCATGGATGATTTCCGTACGTTTCTCGACGAGGCGCATAAAAGGGGAATCCGGGTAATCACCGAACTGGTGCTCAACCATACCTCCGATCAGCATGAGTGGTTCAGGAAGTCCCGGGAGGCAAAACCCGGCAGTTACTGGCGCAATTTCTACGTCTGGAGCGATACCAACCGGCGGTATACCGATGCCCGGATTATTTTCAAGGATTTTGAAACGTCAAACTGGACATGGGATACACAGGCCAACGCCTATTTCTGGCACCGGTTTTATTCACATCAGCCTGATCTGAATTTTGAAAACAAGCACGTGCACAAGGCGCTCTTCAAGGTGATCGATTTCTGGCTGGCAATGGGAGTCGATGGGATGCGGCTCGATGCGGTACCGTATCTTTACGAGAAGGAGGGAACGAACTGCGAAAATCTTCCCCGTACTTTCGACTTTCTCAGATCACTCAGGGCGCATGTCGAGGAGGGGTTTACCGACCGGATGCTGCTTGCGGAGGCCAACCAGTGGCCGGAAGATGCAGTGGCGTATTTCGGAAACGGGGATATGTGCCACATGGCGTTTCATTTTCCGCTTATGCCCCGGATGTTTATGGCGCTCCAGATGGAAGACCGGTTTCCGATCATGGATATCCTTGATCAGACACCGGCGATTCCCGAGCAGTCACAGTGGGCGATTTTTCTGCGCAATCATGACGAACTGACACTGGAGATGGTTTCCGAAGAGGAACGCGATTTCATGTATCGTTCCTATGCGCGAGATCTTTCAGCACGCATCAATCTCGGGATCCGCCGCCGCCTTGCTCCACTGGTGCAGAACAGCAGACGTCGTCTTGAGCTGCTTAATATACTGCTGCTGTCGCTTCCCGGGACACCGGTGATTTATTACGGCGATGAAATCGGTATGGGTGACAATCATTTTCTTGGTGATCGCAATGGTGTCCGGACGCCGATGCAGTGGTCTCCCGACCGCAATGCGGGATATTCCGATGTAAACCCGCAGCGGATTTTTCTGCCGGTTATTATCGATCCAGAGTACCACTATCATGCGGTGAATGTTGAAACCGAGGAACAGAATCTCTCTTCGTTGCTCTGGTGGATGCGGCGGGCGATCGCCATGAGGCGTCACTTTCGCGCGTTTTCCCGCGGAGAACTTGAGTTCGTCAAATCCACCAGCGCAGCGGTACTTTCGTTTTTCCGGAGTGTCGAAGGCGAAACCATTCTGGTGGTAGTCAATCTCTCACGGTTCAGTCAGGCGGTAACCCTCGATCTGCGGCGGTTCGCCGGCTGTACCCCGGTTGATGTCTTCAGCGGCAACAGCTTTCCACGAATCAGTACGGCACCCTATCAGATGACACTCGGCTTTCATGACTACTTCTGGCTTGAACTGCAGCAGGATCGGTATGCCGATCCGCGCACCGAAAGTTATATGCTTCCTGATTTTGTTCCCGTCAAAAATGTCGCCGACCTTTTTGACGGTGCCTCCGGGAAAAAAATGGCAGCGGAGATACTGCCCGATTATCTTGAACAGCGGACTACCGCCGGATGCCGGAACAAGGCGATTCGTCAGACGAATGTAGTGGACCGGCTAGTGGTCAAACGGGACCGGTTTTCGGCAGTAATACTTATTGTAAAAGTTCTGTATGCGGATGCGGGCAAGGATATTATCGCGCTGCCGCTAACCATCGAACCAGAGGATGCGGCATCGGTGGTGGTTGGAGAAGACAAGGGACTGGTGCTGGGGCTTGTTGACGGGGGGAAAGCCGGGGTCGTGTATGACTGTTCCCACCACCCGGTGTTCTCGCAGCTGTTCTTCGAATTGATCCGCAACCGGAAGACGGTAAAAGGTCTTCACGGGTCATTCGTTGGAGAATCGGAACCGAAGAAAAGCAGCGATGGTGTTCTTACGTCTGCCATGCTGCGTGTTGTGAAGGTTGGAAAACGGAATACCTGTATTACGCTGGGCGACCGGTGGTTTGTAAAGATGTTCCGGAGGATTGACGAAGGAATTCATCCGGAAATCGAACTTCACCGGAAGGTGGCGAAGTCGCCGATACCGGTCTGTGCCAGGTATATTGGTGCTCTGAAGTACCGGGGGGAGGATGCCGTGAATTATGCCCTCGGATTCTGCACCGCGTACTTCAATCATTCCCGAACGCTCTGGTACTCCGCCACCGAGGCGGTTTCCAATCATCTGGAGGTGACGCTCGCGAACCGTCATGGAAAGTATGACGTGGTCATTCCCGGGAGTGAGGAATCCCTGCAGAGTGCGGAACCGGGGGGATCGGCTGAGGATGGAATCTTCCGTCAACGTATCCGGCATGTCGGTACTCTGACTGCTGATATGCATAAACTGCTCGCTTCAGACAAATTATCTGATTTCAGTGTTGAACCCTTTTCCGCACTGTATCAGCGCAGTCTCTACCAGTCAATGCGCGGATTGACACATCGGGTATTTTCCCGCATTGAGGCTTCTATGGAGAAAATGTCGCCCGGTCATGCGATGGAAATGCAGTCTCTCCTGAGTAGAAAAAAGGAATTGCTTGATATGTACATGGCCATACTGCAGGAGAAACTCAACGCGGTCCGTATGCGGATTCACGGTGATTATCATCTCGGGCAGATAATGGTAATGGATGAACAGTATCGGGTATGTGATTTTGAAGGGCTCGATCGCCTGCCGCTCAGTGAGCGCCGGCTGAAACGGTCTCCGATACGGGATATCGCGACCATGATTCATTCGTTCTATGCGGTGGCGCATCATGCACTTTTTCATAATGTTCATATCCATGAAAAAGACCGTCAGCAACTGCTTCCGGAAGATCAGCTCTGGGCAGCCGATATGGCCGAAGCATTTGTTACCGCGTATCTCGATTCCATGAAGGGAACCGGGCTTGTTACCGCTACTGCTGCTGAAACCGGGGCGCTGCTCCGTCTGTATCTGATCGAGCGGGCACTGATTGAACTTGAGCAGGCGATTGACGGTAACTTTGAAGAGACGAACATTCCGGTACGGAGTCTGTTTCATTATATGGGGTCAATCGGCTTTCTCTCCCCGGAATCAACTCCGGAAGAACAGGAATAGTTATCGGCAGTCGGTGCGTTGAGCAATTGCTTTGCCGTTGTTTCCGACCACCGACCATAGCTTCCAGAGCGTGTTAGTCGGTTCCACCGGTGGTCTATCGGTTCTTTGTGCAAGGGAAAACAAGACCGTTCTTCTCAGGAGTTCTCACATCAACGATACCTCCATCACCGCACAATGGTTACCGCTTGCGGGTACTGATTGGTAGAAAATGATGCATTTCAAAGGGCTGCAGGTCCTTATGGATTGAAGTCTGTTCTGTTTTCTATAAGTAGTATGAAGCAGAATTCCTTTATTCATAACCCCTTACAATAAATGATACTACTGTTTTCTACGAGAAAACGGAATCTGCCTCCACCACCTTTTTAAAGTGTCCGTTTCAGGTATATTCTTAAAATAGGAAACGGATACACGAACACCCGCCGAAGGAGGCTGTCATGAAAAAACTGGTTTTTGCACTTCTGGTTCTGTTGCTTGCCGAAGTTCCAGTACATGCCGTTGGAGCGCTCTATGCGCGCCGTGCTCGTACGAACAATACCGGAGTACCCCTTTGGTTGAAAAGTTATGATGCTGAGGTGACCATTACCGATCAGATGGCGGTTACCCACGTTGACCACACTTTCAAGAATGAAACCTCAAGTCAACTTGAAGGTGTATTTGTTTTCCCACTGCCTGAAGGTGCTGTCGTTACCGAACTTGCTCTCTGGATCAACGGGCAACGGGTAGTAGGAGATGTAATGGAACGTGATACTGCACGTGCCATTTATGATGAAATCGTCCGAAAGAAAGTCGACCCGGCGCTTCTGGAATATATGGGTGATAATATCTTCAAACTTTCCGTTTTTCCCATAGAGGCGAACGGGAAACCGATGAGCGAGCGGCGTATTGAAATTACGTATGCGGAGCTGCTTCCTTACGAGAACGGCAGTGTTGATTACAGCTTTTACATGAAGACGGCGAACATGTCGGCAAAGCCGGTGGAGCGTGCCTCTATTACAGGTACGATAACCACACAGAGATCGGTTCAGTCCCTCGTTTCGACAACGCACAAATCAGGAACACAGCTTTCACTGTCGCGCGAAGACGACCGGAATTATTCATTTGTCTACGGTAACGAAAACGCCCACAGTGAAACCGATCTGGTGATTGAATACCGCTTTGCGGATGAGGCACTGGCGCTGAACCATCTGGTGTATATTCCCGGCGGAGAAAAAGAGATGTTCTTTGACACTGATGGTGACGACGGGTATTTCCTGCTCTGGGTGACCCCGCCGCACGACCCTGCAACCGAAACGGTTCTTGCCAAGAACGTGGCAATTGTGGCCGACGTATCAAGTTCCATGTCGGGAACACGTATTGTCCAGCTGCGCAAAGCACTCGGGGCCATGGTCGATATGCTATCCGAAAAGGACCAGTTCTCCGTTATCGCCTTCAGCTCAGGTATGGAGAAATTCCAGTCGGACATGGTACCGGCAACCGAAGAGAATATTCTTGCGGCCCATGAGTTTATTGATGCGCTTTCAGAAGCGGGGCTTACCAATTATGAAGGGGCCCTTAAGGAGGCGTTCGCTTCGTCGTGGCGTGATGATGCCGTCAATGTGATTGTATTTTTTACCGACGGCGTACCGACCTGGCCGGTGGGTACCAGTGACACCAGAATACTCAAGCTTATTGATTCACTCAATACGGATGAAATCGCACTCTATCCGTTCGGTGTGGGCGAGGAGCCCAATGCGGTGATACTGAAACGTATGGCAGCCGAGAACAGCGGCAAGTATTACGCGATTGCCGGCGACGGTGCCATCGAGTCCACACTGTCGGGGTTCATGCACAAGATCTCCTATCCATTGTTAAAGAATATCACCATGGAGTATGAAGCCATCAGTCCGTATGATGTCTATCCGCGCATGCTGCCGAATCTGTTCGCCGGAACGCAGCTTTCGGTACTTGGAAGATTCCGCAAACAGACAACCTCCGAGGTGACTTTTACCGGAGATAAAGCTGATGAGACCGTTACCCTTACCGAGGAACTGAAATTCGATGCGTCGCAGGAAAACCAGCCGTTTGTTCCTCGTATGTGGGCATCATCGAAGATCGACTACCTGCTGGGAGAAATCGCGGTGGCCGGTGAACAAAAGGAACTTGTTGACAATGTTAAACGGTTGGGAAAGAAGTACAGTATCATCACCCCCTATACCTCAATGCTGGTAATCGAACCGAATACGGCGACGCGAAACCCCGTAGAGGATAAAACGCTGGCACAACCGACAGCGTACTCATTTACCGCTATGATGGAAGCTGGTGCCGGCTCGATGATCCTGCGCTATGCGATTCCGGGAGCCACACCACAGAAAGTTCGCATCAGAATATTCGATGCCCGCGGGAAACTGGTCCGGCAGCTGATTAACGATGTGGTGAGGGGTGGAAATTACCTCACTCGTTGGGACCTGCGCTCCTCGAGTGGCACGCGCCTGCCGTCAGGGTTCTATTTCGCGATGCTGGAAGCAGGTTCGCATCGTCAACTGGTGAAGATTCAATTGGTACGGTAAGGGTAGCAGCTGGGAGCCGTCTGTGGCAATGGTGTTCGTGCCGCAGGCGCAGTGAGAGGGGAGACGGTCGTCCGGGAGGGCACGGACGACCGTTTTATTTTTAATGGTGGTCATACATCGGTACGACAGGGTAGTAGTGAATAGTGTGGTATGGCGGAAAGGTATAACGGTCTATTCAAACATACACCTTCTCAAGGGTACTTCCCGGATAATAATGCTGCAGAATCTCCCGATACCCGATCCCCCTGCACGCCATCACTGCCGCCCCGATCTGACACAAACCCACTCCGTGCCCCCATCCGGCACCGGTCAGAACAAACACATCAGGACGTTCGGCGGGGCCTTCCGTGTCGACAATAAACGCTGAACTGTAAAGATGCGTCGCTGAAAGTGCCCTGCGGATTTCGAGTTCCTTACCGATGACGATGCTCGTTTTATCACAAACGAGTCGGAGTCGTTTTATCCTGCCTGAAAGCCCCCGTTCAACCGGTTCGAGTGCAAGGGGACGACCGATATCGAGCGAGAGCTTTGATTGCAGGTAGCCGGCGATTTCATCGGGAGTCAACCTAACCTTCCAACGGTAGAAATCTCCGGTTGACTGGTCATAGTTGTTGAGTACGCGGGAGAGAATTGATGCATCATTGCAGTTGCACCAGGCCTCCGGTGCTGATGTAATGAACCGGCGTGCCGCTGGTTCATCGGAAAGTGGTGGAGAGGGTAACTGTTCCGAGTGGGTGTCGGCAAGAGGAATAAGATAGGGATATTCCGTATCGCTCCAAGCGAGTCTGAAGTCTTCGGTAACACCTCCGCAGCATTTGCTGAACCGGGCATCACAGGCGAAACCGTTGTACATGAGCACCTGTCCGCGGGTTGCAGCTACCGACCGGGCGACCTCACCGGTGGTGATCATATCGGTACCCTGATAGCGCTGGCAATGGTCATCGGCGCAGACGTCAAATTTGGCATGCGACTGGCGATCGTACCATTGAATGATTTTTCCGGGAGAAATACGTCCGGGAGCAGGTATGGCCGGTTGATCACGTGATGCAAGCTGGGCGAGCAGCCAGCTGCGTGAAATGATACTGTGTGCCTTGAGAAATTCTTCGGGCGAGGTGGCACTCATTTCCGAACAGCTTACGGAAAGTATGTACTCTTCGAGCGGAAGAATATTTATAACGGTAAGGGTGTTTCCGGGAGATGCCAGCAATCGCACGTTGCCGCGAAAGGTGTGTTTCTTTTCCTGCTGCCAGTGAAAAGCAATACCAATGGTAATGGTAATTCTGAACCGTGAGTCAGGCGATTCGCCGGTCAGAAAGAAGGAGTGCTCACCGGAAGGGGTGCTATTAATGCGTACTGCAGCATTTTCTGCGGTGCATGTGTAGCTCCCCGGGGGATACGTTGTTCCCCTGGCATCGGTAAACGGAGAAAGCAGTTCAAGGTCAACGGTCGTCGCGTTTTCTACCAGACCAACGGCAATGGATGGTTCTCCGGTCATGTTGTCATCTCTGCAAGATGTGAGAAAGAGTGGGCGTCAAGGGTTACTTCCCGATACATGGCTGCTACCGCCTCGGCGTCAACGCGATCAAAATGGTCCAGGTCGGCAACGACGATCACTCCAGCCATCTCGATTGCTGCGGGACTTATCGATAGACGTTGTGAGGGTTCGGCGAAATAGCAGGCACTGCGGTGCTTTGCGCGGGGGAAAACTGCAACTGAAAAACGATCATTGCAGAAGCGGATGATAAGGTTGAGCATGGGTTCATCATCACGGTTGCTGATGCTCTGAAGATTTGAAAGAACTGATGTGAGAAACACTATTGTGCTATCCGCAGTTGCAAAGTTACCTGAGAGGAGGTGGCGGCCGCCCAGGGTAAGCGGGACGATGGTATCGGTACTACCCTTGTCAGGAAGCTGCGTGAAAAGCGGCACGCCCTCAGCACTGCAGGCCTGAAAATGCTGGTGGTCAGGAGCCGAAGCTCCGCAACGGGGGCCGTTGTAGAGCACGAATAGGTCGGGGCCCAACTCCTTTGCGATGGCACAGAGTGCATGCAACCGAGTCCCGATCAGCTGCGGTTCATGATGGCAGAAAGCGATGGTGAGGTGGTTTTTTAGAACCGGATAGGGGTTCGGAAGAACAATATAATCACCAAATGCTACTCCCCGCTCCTCGGGAGGAAGTGATACCGGACAGAGAAAACAGGGACGATCGGCTACTGATCTTGCATCAACTTTTGCATTTGTTGAAATGGAGCGACCGGGATTCGCCTGAACGATTACCGATATTCCATCAATCGTCAGTTGCCTGCTGATAATTTCGGAGAGTGCTTCTTCTCCTTTACCGAATAGCTCCCAGGAGGAACGCTGCTGTGTGAGAAGCTGCTGAACCTGTTGCCGAAGCGGCATGGTCGGTGGTGATGGCAGAACAAATGGCGACCAGGCATTCATTTGGATGCCTTCCGGTTGGTGCGTGCGGCAATTTCAATGGTCCGCAGACGGTCTTTGTAGTGGTCATAACGGTTTGCCGTTTCGGGGGGGAGACTGCTGTCGGAATTTTCATCCCACCGCCGGCACCAGTAAAGTGATTCGTAGATGCGTCCGACCGGGTAGGATCGTGAGAGTCGCAGTACCACCGCGTAATCTTCTCCATAGCTGACATTGGGGAAACCGAAATTCCGGAGTGTGGGCACATGGTAGGCACGGGGCGCACCGAGCCCGGCAATACGCAGCGCGTTGTTCATGCCGTTGGTGTCGGTCCATTCCCGATGATCTATCAGACCTGGTGGCAGTGGTTTGAGGTCGAAGTTGACGGTGGTATAGGAACCGATCACCAGCGCATACGGGTGCCGATTGAATTCATCAATGATACGTGCCAGTACTCCGGTTCCATCGTAAATGTCGTCGCTGTCAAGCTGTACCGCATACCGTCCGCAGTGCGGTGAATGGATCGCCTCGTTCCAGCAGCCCCCGATGAGCAGATCATTGCGTTCGGGAATACAATGAATCAGTCGCTCATCGGTAGCTGCAATTGACGACAGCACCTCGGTAGTGCCGTCGGTGGAGTGATTGTCGACCACGATAACATTGAACGGAAAGTCGGTCTTTTGTGCAAGGGCACTGTGAACGGCATCACCGATGGTACGGGTACGGTTCTTGACCGGGATGACAACACTTGCGGTAACCTGGTAAGCACCGTCATCCTCCAGCGGCTTTGCTGCCGGGGGCTTTATCGCGGCACCGATTCGTTGCAGGTGGGTGGTGGCTATTGTTTCCATTTCAATCTGGTAATCACGGTTTCGGGGGTCAACGTATGCGAAATGACTGTTACTGCCGGAATCTTTAACGGCAGGGAGAACACGGTAGAGTGGTTCGGGCATACGGACTATCGGTCCGCATTCTGAGAGGCGCAGTCGCAGATCGTACCAGGCTCCTGCTTTGAGCTCCTGCTTTAAGCTGGTTATCTTCTGTAGCAGAGTAGTGATATAGTTCCCATTAATGAGAACTGCAGGGCCGAATCGGAAGGAATCGCGAATACTGCCCTGCTGGTAATCAATATTCTTTCTCAGTACAAGGCTGTCTTCCGGCTGTATCTCCCAGTAATCACCATATATTATTGATGCACCGGTGTCGTTCATGCAGGTTATCATTCGCTGCAGGCTGCTCTCGTCAAGGAGTGGTGCTTCGGGACCGATCACGAAAAGCAGATAGTCGGCTGCTGTCTGCCGAAACCGGGTCAGACAATCACTCAGTGCGGCATCAGACCAGAAGCGGTTGACGGTTATCACTGGAAATGATACTGTTGGAGCTAATAGCTGTTCGGGTAGTGCTGCTGCAACCGGGAGTACTCCGGGAAGATGTTCCAGTGAGTGAATGGTCTGCTCATGTCCCGGATTATTCCAAGCGATTAGCACCCCGACTGATTTCATGGCTGCGTCCTTGTTCGGTTGACCTGATGGTGGTATCGTTACAATATGCCATCTGTCGTAGAGTAATGTCGAGTGTTTTTATTCATGTCGTGAAGAAACGAATCGACTACGGTGTTGACGGATGCTCCGGAAGAACCGGTTCCAGTGGCGTCGCCTTATCCGCCTCTTCACTGAAATGTCGTTTGTAGGCCAGGTAGCCGCCGCCGGCGAGCCCGACCGTGCCGACACCGATGAGGGAGGAAATCAATGCCGTGCGTCGTGGTTTGTTGATGAGTGTGTAATATTTTTTGCGTTTTGACGGTTTGTCCGGCCAGGGAAAGGAGATGGTGATTGCATTTTCCATTTCCGATACGACAATATCCTCCTGACGTCTGATCATCGGATGAAAGGCGAGAGTAACCAATACTACCGAGTACCATTCCGGCGTAAGAGACGGCATTGCCTCGTTTTTATTGAGAATTTCCTGCCGGATGGTCATTGAAGTCACCGGTCCCTGATTTACCGGTTGGGGTTCATCCTTTAAAATGAACTCCCCCAACTTGGAATTCAGTAATTTGATAATCAGTTCTCCGGTGGTTTTGTTCACTTCATAAAACAATTTCGGTACGGTGTCGGGAAAGGCGAGGAAACAGGTTATCTCTGAAGTTGTATCTGTGTTTACTTCTGCACATCGTGCATCGGATAGTATTGCAAGAGCTGAGTCACTCAGGACCCGTGAGGTGTCAAGTTTGTTGGAAGCGGATGTTATTCCTGCAAACAGCAGTGTTACCCAAAGTACGGTGCTATAGTCTCTGAACATATACGAAAAAACTTTCTGAAAAATACTCAAGGTTTATGGTACCAGTATTTTTGATCGGATCACTTCCTGGGCCCCGTCGAATCGTTCGATGCTGAGTCTGGCCACATAGCAGCCGGATGAGAAAACTGAATTCGAAAAATATGCACGGTATTCACTGGTACCTGCAATCCGTTGAATTCCTGACGGGGTAATCCGGTGGCCCTGGACATCAAAAAGTTCAAGACGATGCTGGCCTGCTGGCGCAAGGTACCGGATGGCAGGTGAAGCGTTTCCGCGCAGGAGTCCCGTAGCGGGGAAAATGAATAGTTCTGCAGATTCCGTTGGGGATTGTTCTGATTGCCTTTGGGGATGTAATCCTATTTTACAGAGCACCGTCCTGGTTTCGTTCGGTCTGAGATGCATGGAAAATGGTTCTTCGATTGAATGCTCCTCTGTTTCGAAGACAAGTATACCTTCCGCAGCTCCAGCCAGAGTTGTCGGTTCGATTTGATAGTTGGCAGCACTACCGCTGCTGTTGGCAATCGTTACCGTAATGGCCGTTCCGCCGGATACATAATCCGGTAGTACTATGGTCCCATATGAGCGATCGGCGTCGGGAAAACCGAGGGTGAGTTCGCTTCCGTTGAAGGCCGGGGCGGGAGGAATGGCCACTGGAATTTGTATCCGGCTCGAGACACCGCAAACAACCTGCCCGAGAACGCTGCCTCCCTGTTTCAGGTCGAATCTGACCGACCAATCCGATTGCAGTTCAGGGTGGATGATTTTTTTTGCCATACCCGGAGGGGAGGCTACCGGTGGAAGACGTAAACGTATCATCGTGTCGGATGGATTGTATACGGTAACGTATCCTCCGGAGCCGTCAGGCAACGCAATGATACCGGAATCAATTCCCGGAACATCACCACTGTAAAGTGGTTGAGCGGTCCATGTGCGCTTCGGTTCATTTTTGATCCATTGGTGGAAATGGAGCTTTCGGGCAGTGGCTCCGGTAGCCGAGCAGATATTCGTGAAGGGAACCGGAAATCCGAATGGTGATGAGAAATCAGTCCATTCTTCCGGAGGGAGATCGATCGTTACCGTATCCGTCAGGGACGGTGATCTACCTTTGCCGAAATCGATCGTTGCTTCACGTCGGGTGATACACCAGGAGAGATTGCCCGGTTTGAGTGCGAATTTTTTTGCGGTTGACCCTGAGTACTCCACCCACCCGGATTTTGAGGAGGTCGCAGACGGATCCCATTTGAAAACACGGAATTCCGATGATTTGTACCGGTTTCCCGCACGGGTGAAAAGCGTGCGGAGAGCAAATTCGCATGAGGTACTGTCGAGTTTCGATGTCGTTGCAATCGGCATGATCATTCCTGCCGGGAGCGTGGTTTCGTCGCAGCGGGTTCGTGCAACGCGTCGCGAAAAATTCATGGTGTCGGTGCTGGTTCCGTCTTCGGTTATCAGATAAACACGGAGACCTTCATCCATTGCTCCGACGGTTGAAATTTTGCAGGTTTGTTTCGCGGAGGTTTCGTGTAACCGGCCTGAAAATGTCGGGGCATCTGCAAAGACTGCCGCGTCACCGGGACCGCTGAAAAGTTTCCATGCCGTATTCGCGGTGTTATCGGTAATGGTGAAGGAGAATTCATACGGGGAGGAACTCAGTGAACGTCCGGTATCGGAAGTAATCGTGACCCTGGGCTTGAGTGTATCGGCAAGCAGGAGAAACGGCAAGTCGATACGGTCGGTTTTCAAGAAGACCAGTTGACGGGTGGAATCGAACTGCGCTTCATGTTCGGAAAGTAGCCGGCCGCTTGAATCACGGAAAATAGTGTGTCGGATTACTGACGATGAATCCGTTCTGAAGCCGATGTAAAACTCCGGTAATGGTACCGGAGTGGAAAATTGAAACCCCAGTGAGTTCGGAAGGAAGCCTTTCAGGCGGCTTTTCGGGATGGTATACTGCTTGAGGGTATCGCGGTGTTGCGGGGTACTTGCCGGGTAGGTGTTATCCCGCCATACCAGTACCCGGTTTTCAAACAGATGAATCGTGTCCTTGACGGAGGCTGAAAACAGTCGTATTGCTTCCCAGGTAAGCGGAGGTATGGCCACCCCCTTCAGCGAAGATTCTTCCGGAATGTTCCAGATTCCCTGTATCCTGAGTAAAAGACCGATACGGTACAGCGTATCGGAAAGAAGCGGGTCGATGTTGAAAAGAGTGTTGCCGGAGAGTGATGTGATCGGAAACGGGTCGTCGGGAGGAAGTACCGGAGTTTCATTGCCCGTGAGCGCGATAACGGCGGCTTCACAACCGGCCGGAATAGCGGAAGTATCCAGGTGCCAGGAGAGTGAAATCAGATGGGTGGTAGTATCGAATTCTGCTTCATCGATTACCGTAAGGGAAGCGGCTGCCGGTACCTTTCCATACAGAAAACATACTGATGCAAGTGTCAGCAACCAGTGGGTAAAATCTCGTTTGCTATTCATCGTTTTACTCCGACCGTATTTGAATACGTACGGGTTTCTTTACCTTCGGATGAGGAAATTACCAGTTTGAGAACCACACGGTAGATACCCGGAGCAACCGGCATACCTCCCAGTGAAAAACCATTCCAGTAGATGTTGTAATCATATACCGAACCATTTGGAGACCAGGATGAGGGCAGAAGATTCTTTCGCGGTTCATTATTCATAATAATGGCCTCATCATCCCGAACCGCACCCATCGGATTCAGACGTGATACCGGATCGGCGATTACTCTGTTACCGACAAAATCGTAAATAGTTATCTTTCCGGCAAGTTTTGTTTTTTTGTCATTGGGGAGAGCAACCTTGAACTGAAAGACGGTGCCGGCATGGTCCTGCTGAACCCAATCGATGGCTGAGCTGTTGTGACGTACACTGATTTTTCCCGGCGTCTGTCGCCGGGCGGTCGGACGCATCGGATTGGGGCCGATAAGTAGTTTTCCGGTCGGTTCTCCGGTAACGGTTACTCGCACTTTCTGATTGTTGCGTGCAGAACGGTTTCCGGCGGGAAGATCGTTGACCGGTGCCGCCTGTGCTTTTGTCGTATCCCAGTGGAGTGAAAAATAATGGAGATTCGTGAGATCCTTACCGTTTTTCATGGTAAAGATGAGCGTGTCGGGGGACACCACCGCATAGAGGCCGGATATGCCGTCAAGGAGGTCCTGTTGAAGATAGTTGTTACTGTTGCGGGTCCAGACATCGAACAGCTTTTCCGGTGACTGGGACAGAGGTAGTTTGCGTCCGTTCGAACCGTAAATCATTTCGCTGAACACCACGGTTACCCGATCCTGCTTGCGATTATCCGCATTGAGCAGCTCCTTAGTGACCGACCAGATGACTGGTCCGGCACCATCCGAGCAGAGGACTGAAAGTGAATCGGCAGCGTCATCGAGTGCCTGAGAAAAGTTGTCTATTGTCAGTTGCGGCGTCCAGCCGCTCTGTGGTACCGGGGCGGTGGTCGGTTCCCTAAGTAGAATACGGATTTCTGTTGCAGTGGATCCGCTGGTAATCCGGTCGATGGAAAGATTGTTTCCATTGAAGACTACCATGGTATTCATTGCCAGGGTACCGGCGTTTCGGAGGGTTACCGGTAGCGAGAGGGTAACATCAATACGGTCAATCAGACCGTTTCCATTGGTATCACGGGTTATTGCCGACAGCGCCGTTGCCAGAGGTCCACGGATACTGATCCGCAATTTACCGCTTATTGTGGTGTCGGAAGCTGCTGCAGCGGTGATGTAGCCGAGTTCGTCCTCCTCAATGGTTGTTGAGAGATAGGTGATTCGGGGGCGGCTTCCGGTGTCGGCAGGAGTATGGAGACTTCCGGAAACGCTCCAGCGTGATGGCTGTTCACCACAGGCGTTTCCGAACCGGTCAAATCCGGCGGCAGTCAGGATGGCGGATTCGTCCGGCGCCTGCAGAAACAATGAGTCCCGTGAGGAACTGCTTTTCGGATGCATCACCCGAAGCGAAGCAAGGTCTCCCGGCAGGAGTCTGAACGGCGCACTGGCTGCGGAGAGATCTCCTGCGGTAAACTGCAGACGATGCAGGCTGTCGACGTCAGCCGGTGCGTAATACAGTATAAACGCTATAGTGTCGAGCCCCTCGTTGAAGCACTGTCGTGTGGCGCCCCGTGTACTTCCGGGAGTTCGCAGGGGAACAGATTGGTTCCCGATACGGACAATGGGTTTATTCGATCTTCCTCCCGTTCCGAGACTGTCGATGTAGACGACGGAATCGGATGCATCATCCGGAAAGCAGTAAGTACCTTCTAAAAGTCCGGGGCGGTTGAAAATTTTTACCACAGCAAACAGTGTATCGCCGGCGATTCGATCCTCTTCCGGGGTAAGCAGTTGCACCGATGCCCACAATGGTTTACCACGGGTGAAGCGGACACGAAGGGTATCGGTTAACTTATCGGAAGAGAGGACTGCCGAAATCCAGCCGGTACCGGTTTTCTGCGGGTTGAAGGAATACCGTGCCGATCCCCGGGGAGGAACGGGGGAGAGCACTGTCGCGGAATCGGTATTCCAGTTGACTTTAACCTCACGCCACAGTGCTGTATCACTCCGAAGCGCCTGAGCGATTATTGTTGTGTCATCATTGGTTGAACAGGTGAGAGAATCAATCGAGCGTCGTTGTGTCGATGTAATCCGTAACCGGATAAAATGATAGGGGAGGAGGCGCACCCAGGCGAAATCGGTGAAGGCACTGTCCGAAGAGATGACCGTAATCCGGGTGAGTCCCTCTTTCAGAGCGATGTTTTTCGTGACTATCGCTTCACATGCCGGAGAACCATAGCTGACGCTTACGATCGTATCTTCACTCTCCCAGCTTCCGGATCGGAGCGAGTCGACATAGTTGCCTAATGAATCACGGAGTATCGCAAACAGTGCAATTGAGGTGCGTGTATCGGGTATTTCCGCCGTATCAACCGGATGCGGTGCATTCGGAGTGCGTTCCCAGTCACCGTCGGGTTCAATAACCACACGGTAGGGTGGTCCCGGTTCCACTGAAAGCGTACAGGTGTCCGTCAGTTCCTTCCACTTGGCAATCAGGTGAACCGTGCGGTGGGCTCTGAGGGGAAGAAAATCAGCATCGAAGTAGAGCATGTTGATGAATGAACCGGTGGAGTCGAGGGTGTCGGTTATGGTTGACTGCTCAATGGTACGCCGGACAAGCGGATTGGATGAGGTGAGAAGTGAGTATTCCGAACGCCAGATTCCGTTCCTGTCGAACAATCGCACTGAACAATCGAATGGTTCTCCGGCCACAGCGGTTGTATCACCGGGAAGCGGCCGCTTGTTGTGATACAGCACCAGACGAACCGGTTTGCCGGCAACAACCTTGACCGGAATCGTTCTGGTAACGAATGCGGTGTGAACCAGGGTTACCGTTCCCGTACCGGTATCTTCGGGGCAAAAGGAAACACCTGAACGGGGAGCATCCTCATCCGCATCGTCCCAGGGGGAGGAAAAGTCCCATTCTACGTCAATAGTTTCCCAGGTGTTGTTATCGGGCCGGTGTCCCTGGACGACAAGGTTGGAGCAGGTATCGGTTGAAAGTGAGAGGGACGAAACCGGTGTGTCCGATGATCCGGTATGAACGAGCAGTCGCAGGGAATCATACAGCGCTCCGAGAATACTGACGGTAATGGAATCGGAGTAGCTGGTGCCACCGGTGGTGTCGGTTGCGGCAACGAGTATCGTGCCGCTACTTCCTGTTTTTCTGATCACCCCTTCACCGATTGTACTGTCGCCGTTTTCGGCTACAGCGATACCGGGGGTCATTCCGGATTGACCTGCTGTCAAGGTATCCCATTGCGTTGCAGACGAAAAACCGGCGAAATTACCGAACGCATCACGCCAGAGTGCGTATACCGGTCGACTCGAAAGATTAGAGGCAATTTGTATCTCGTTTGCAGGGACCGCATGGTTCATGCTGAATCCCGATGCGGCGGTATCGGCACGCAGTTCAATGGAGAGGGTTGCAGGTTTTCCGGCGATCACCTCAAGTGTTCGGGTGGCGGATACCGTATCACCGGAAAAAGGATTGATAAACCAGACACGCAGTCTGCAGGTCGTACCCGAAGTTTTTCCTATGAACAGTGCCGTTGAGTCGTTATTGTTCAGTTGTACAAGGGAGTCATGGTTATTCCCGGTACCGCTTAATTCCCAGTGAAGAAGTGAATCAAACTTGGGGGTGCGCAAGCTGTTTCCCGCAGAATCCGACCATACTGCAGCGGTGCACCGAACGGTATCTCCGGCAGGAGTGGGGTTCCCGGAAACGGTTAGAGTGAGTGAGTCGGGGATAAGCTCCACGTTAAGGTGCAGACCGGTAACGCGGAAGATGACATCATTAAAGTCAAAGTCTGCGGCAAAGAGGGAGTCTTGCGTAGGATCGGGAGTGTAATTGCCGTCTTCAAATCCGAAAACCAGTGTATCACTTGGGACGCCATTGTTATCACTGACTCTTCCGGCAACAGCCCAGCGGTGTCCGTACCCCGGCTTGAGTCCGAAATCGCGGGTAACGAACGATGCTCCCGGGTAATGGGTCTGGTCCTGGGGGTCAAATCCGATTCTGTTCTGTCCGGTATATCGTGTATAGGTAACCGCCGCACTGTTCACGCTGTCAATGAGCCGGTACATGAAGAAAATTTCAGTCCGGACCGGAATGGGCGTGCCCAGAAGCGCGGAAATATTCACCCGGGTACCCTGCTGCCGATTGGTAAAGAGAAACAGGGCACTGTCGGCATAGCCCGGTACCATAACGTAGAGTTCGCCCGTTTTTCCGGTCGTCTCCGAGGTGTCACACCAGGCGATGATGGAATCCTCCGGATTCATGTAATAGAATGAGGCGCCAATGAATAATTCCGTACTGCTGTTGATACGCCAGATCTGTGCAGCGTCGGCGGAGTCGGGAATGAATCGAACGGTTTGAGCCGTGCAAACCGAGACAAACAGCAAAAGCGGGAATAGCAGCTTCCGGAAAGAACCAGCTGCCGGGAATGCGTGAGAAATAAACGGTTTTTTACAGTTGGTCACGAGTTTCACTCCTGACGATACAGGGTCAATGTTGATAAGTGGTGTATGCACCGGTTGCTTCCGACTGCTGCGGAACGACGAATGCATTCAGGGTATCCGGCGCACTGGCGAACCGGCCGGATCGGAAAAACCGATGGTTCGGGTCAGTGCACCAGTGGCAGAACCAGTTCATTACCTGCATAGCCTATCCGGAGTATCCGCATCTGTGATGCCTGTGCCGCGTATTGCCTGCCGGATGGAGCGTAGTGACAAGATAATGCGAAGCCATCCCGGGAATAAAGTTTTTTCCCGAGTGTGTTGTAAACGGCTACGGAATACCTCGTTTTTCGTTCAAAGGTGGCAGTAATAATGCCGTTCCGGAAAGACACTGTTGCTCCGGGAGTTCTTCTGCTGCTGAAATGCCGGACGGGAATTCCATCAGACGGCATGATCACAGCTTCGGTACCCGGCACCACCCAGTCTTCTTCAAGATCGCAATCGATCAGTTTTACTGAATCGATTGACACGGTTGTCGTATCATCTTTTTTATGTCTGAAGGTAAAAAGACCGAGTACACCATCGTCCGATACACACTGATCTTCGTCATTGCCCGAGAGAAAATTACCGACCAGAATTCTTGTCGAATCGTTACGGGAGAGTCTGGCGGAGAACGAACAGCTTCCATCATTGAGTTCGAGAAAATTTGTATATTGACGGTTGTCCCGTTTGCCTGACACAAAGGCCAGGCTCGCGGTGTCAAAACTGATATAAAATTCATAGCTGTACAGTGCTGCCGCAGCGGAGATCCGCACTGCGGTCACCAATGTGCTGTCTTCGTCGCACGGGCCTATGGAATCGGTTGCATCGGTTGCGGCTACTGCGTCAAAAAATACTTCCGCATCTTTATTGGGTCCGGCGATCGATATTACTGTCAGTGCTGTAAGCAGCAGGAGAAAACTTCGGAACATGGCGTTACTCCATTTCTATGAACGGATGCATATGCTGAAATGATGTTGACCGGCAGTAATGTGTTGAATTAACCCGGGAAGTGGCAATCATATTATTTTTGAACTCCCCAGTAATTGGCAAGTACCTGCAGATCAAGTACGTTGATGGTCTGTGGATCGGAAGACCCGGTCTGCATCTGTAGATTGGCCGCTCCCGACCACCCGGTATCGGTATCCTGCTGTCCCCAATGAATTCCGAGTTGCTGAAGATCGAGGATGTCAACCGAACCGTCGTCGTTGATATCACCAAGTGGTTTTGCGTCGGCGCGGAGGATGCTTCCGTTGCCGTCGGAATAGACGACCGAGGGAAGCTCTCCGGAAGTACCGTACGTTGTTGAAAGCATGATACCGTTTTTCCCGACGAGAAGTGCTCCGTCGGCGGTGATGCTACCGAGTGACCGGACTCTATCAACCGAAAGAAGTTTAAAAGCTTCGATTTCTCCGCTACCGTTTCCGATGAGTAATTCGTTTGTGCCGTCTCCTGTTACATCGAAGACGACGACATTCGCATTATCACCTGCATCAATCGGTTGTCCGTTTTCATCGGCCACTGTCAACACGGTACGTTGATTTCCCGCGGAGGGGTAATTGTAAATAACCGTCCCGTCACTGAAACCAAAGTAAAACCCTTTTGTTGAAGCATTGTGCGGGACGAGTTCCACACCGGTACACCCGGCGGCAGTGGTAAAAAGTGTTGAATCGGAACGATACTGCTGTGCACCGGTGCCGAGTGCGATACGGACTGAACCGATAATATTGACGGTCAGGAGATCGTTTATACCGTCTTCGTTCCAGTCAACACAGCGGAGCGCGGTCTTGCCGCTATTGACGGTATGCAGCAGGTCGGGAGAAGCAAATCCATTTGAAGTACCGTTGCATAACGTAATTTTTCCATCCGCTCCAATGTATATGATGTCTTTTTGGTTGTCATTGTCGGCATCGTCAATAATCGCCGAAACGAGCTCTCCGGCGGTGAGTGGGCCATCGGAAGTGGTTAGCGTATCGGGAGCAGTCAGCGTCACCGCAACCGGCGGGCGCAATGAAACGATGATGGTATCAATTGCCGACGGAACGACTTCACTTGAATAATATTCTGTTCGGGCATTGGTATCGCTAACTGCAATAAGATAGCTTCCTGCCACGAGGCCTTCGATTCTACCGGAACCGGTCAGTACCGTTTTTCCGATCCAGCCGGCGGTGGCGTACAGGGTAACTGATGCAGAGGACGGTGCATCGACAATGTCGATTGCACCGGTGGGAACTGCATGAACACGCAGGACAATTACCGTATCGATCGGAAGAATAAGATCATCGGCGGTGACCGTAATGGAAAACTCACCGGTGTCGGTCTGAGGGGAAAAGGTAAGTGTTGCCGTTCCGCTTCCGGGGGTTGTCGCGAAGGTGGCCCATGAAGGAAGTGTTCCAGTGCTCAGGTCCGGAATAATTCCGTCCGGATCGGTGGTGGTGACGGTTATAGCCGATTCTTCACCGAGAGTAAGATCGGTACGACCTGCAATGGTTATTTCCGGTGTGTCATTCACCGCGGTTACGGTGATTGAAAATTGTGTTGCCGCGCTGGAATCAACGCCGTTATCCACGGTATCGCCGTCATCGTAAAGTCGCACGGTGACGAGTGCTCCACCGTTGGCATCCGGTGCGGGGGTAAAGGTTAGAGTGCCCTGATCGTCCAGCTCGGGAAGCGAAGCAAACAGGGCATTGTTGTCGGTTGTAAGAGAGAACATGAGTTCCTGATCGTTTTCGCCGGGGCCGGGATTAAGAGCGGTAGCCCAGTCGGGAATGGTACATGCGCCGGTGTCTTCGTACACATGAATGTCGCCTCCTGCGGTAAAGGACGGCGCATCATTGACGGGAGTTACGGTGATAGTGAACGGTGTTCCGTTCGAGGTGTTCACTCCGCCGTTTGAGGTGCCGCCGTCGTCGGTGAGAACCGGAGTGAGCGTAGCGGAACCTGACTGGTCCGCAGCAGGGGTGAAAGAGAGCGTGCCGTCTTCCGTAAGTGTGGGCGTTCCTGAAAAAAGTGCTGGATTCGAAACCGTGAGGCTTACGCTTACGCTCTGTGCCGATTCGTCGGAAGCGCCTTTACCGATTACAGCCCAGTCGGTGAGAGTCTGCAAACCCGCGTCTTCAGAAACGGAGACTTCATCACCCGCGGTAAACGTCGGGGGATCATTCACCGCGAAGATGGTGATGGTGAAACTCGATTCGCCGCTTGAGTCAACTCCGTTGCGGTCGGTACCTCCGTCGTCATGCATCCTGACGGCAACGGTTGCCACTCCTGATGCATTATTGGCAGGGGTAAAGGAAAGATCCCCTGCAGAGTCTATCGACGGCACCGATGAAAAGAGTGCCGGCAGATCGGTTGTAACTGAAAAACTGACTGCCTGCCCTGCTTCCTCCGGACCTGCTGAAATATCGGTTGCCCAGGCGATGTTCTGAGCGGGAGCATCTTCATCGACGGTTACATTCGAACCTACGGTAAATGACGGGGCGTCGTTAACCGGATTGATGGTGATGGTTTCGGTTGCTATGGTACTCGCATTTATCCCTCCGTTGTCGGTTCCACCCTTATCGATCAATTGGACGGTTATATCTGAACTACCGAAACGATTGGCTGCGGGAGTGAACGAGAGATCCCCGGCATCGGTGAGTGAGGGTTGTACGGAGAATAGATCCGGATCCGCGGCAACAACGGTAAAAGAGGCTCCCTGTCCGGCTTCGTTTGCCGGGCCCTCGGTAATTCCCGTTGCCCACCCGGTTTCCGTCTGCGCTCCGGCATCCTCATTGACCGTTACCATGCCACCGGCGGTAAAGGAAGGAGCATCGTTAACCGGAAGAACGGTTATGGTAAACGTGGTGGGACCGGTGGAATCAATACCGCCATTCGTCGTGCCTCCGCCATCGTACATCCGGATAGTGACGGTGGAAGTACCGTTCGCATCGGGTGCAGGGGTAAAGGAGAGCGTTCCTGTAAGTGAAATCGACGGGACCGAAGAGAACAGACCGCTGTTGGTTGCCGAGACGATAAATGCCCGGCTCTGTGTGCTCTCATTCGCGGGACCTGAGGAGATTGCCGAAGCCCAACCACTCTCAGAATATGCGCCGTTGTCTTCGTTGATCTCGATATCTCCACCTGCGGTGAATGAGGGCGCATCGTTTACCGATGTAACGGTGATGATGAGATCAAACGGTGCGCTGACCCCCAGGCCGTCGCTCGCGGTGATCGGTACGGTCAGGGTACCGTTGAAGTCGGCCGCCGGATACACGGTGCTGCCGGTAACGGTGTAATTTGTTCCGGTCGCACTTGTCGCGACAATGGTGAATGGTCCGGAGTCGTCGGGGTCGGTAATGGTGAGATCATCGGAGGAAAGCTGGTACGAACCGTCTTCAAGAATGGTAACGGGGTCCTGGGAGTTGATGACAGGGACAGTATTGGTTGCTCTGACGTCGATCGAAAGGGTGAACGGATCGCTCTCGTAGGTGCCGTCGTTTACTGATACGGGAACCGTGAGTGTTCCGGTGAAGTCATTTGCAGGGCTAACCGTGGTGCCGCTGAACGTGTAATTGGTACCGGAGTGAACTGTCAGTGTAAAGGGCCCATCTGGAGTTTCGGCATCGAAAATCTGGAGATCTGCAGTCGTGAGGGTAACGGATCCGTTTCTGATCACGGAAACCAGATTTTGATCGGTAATGGCGGGGGGGAGGTTTACGAGTGCAGAATGTGCATTGAGCCTCCCGTAACCGTATTCGTTGTTTGTTCCATTCGTGTACGTTACTCCTCCGATTTTATCGCAGGTCGCACGCATTACCTCGAGGACCTTGTTACGGGAGAGGTACTGATTACGAGAAAGAATCAGAGCAGCGACACCGGCCGCTGCCGGGCAGGCTGATGAGGTGCCGCTGAAGCGTGGATTGTAATTATCACTGGAGTAACCATCCGTACCGGAACGGTCGGTGGTATAAATTCCACTCCAACCACCTCCACTTGGTGCAAGGAAATCAACCGATTTTTCGGTTCCTGCAACGTCATACTGGCTGTAGGCACTTCGGTAATCCTGATCTGTTGAGGACCCGACTGCGATTGAGCTGTCTGATGCTGCCGGGAATTTAATTGTCGACCGGGAGGGATCGGCGATACCACTCTTTATTGGAATTTCATTCCAGAATGTTCCATCGGCAAGATAATATCGTAACCACAGAGAATCGCCTTCCTCTTCGGTGGACATACTGACGTTTATCCGGAGTTTGGTACCATTTTCGAATGTTTGTACTGGCATCCGCAGTTCCGTCCACTGACCATGAGTAATGGTGCCGGAACGCATGGCGGTCTGGTCGCCGAAGCCATTTTGAAATGTGGTAGTGGTGATTGACCATCCGGGAACTGAGGCGTCAGGAGTAGTGGAACCATTGGTGCCGCCTGCTGTTGACCAGCCGGTCGGCAGCCCACTGCTGAGGTCGAACGGTTCAGTGTAGGTAATCGTATACCCGTTGCTGGCGGTAATCGACATATTGTCTATGATAACCCGGTCATCACCGGATGATACCGATCCGTTTTTACGGTAGACAAAGGCGAATGCACCGGTTCCGGCACTGAGGTTTATGGTAAGAGTGGTAAAGGTGGAACCCAAATTGCCCGCAGAAAAGAAAACCGGGCAACCCTTGCCGTTACGACCCAGGGTAGATGCATTACGTACCGCTTCGGTGACCGTTGCCACCTCGGCACTGAAGCTCCAGCTGTTGTTGAGGATGTCTGCGCCGTTTTGATATGCCCAAGTAATCGCCTGAGCGATATCGGTACTGGAAACGAACGTTTCCCCTTTGGATATTTTTACCGGGAGAATGGAAGCCCCGGGGGCAACTCCTGCAACTCCGAGTGTGTTGTCGCTGATAGCTGCCGCGACTCCGGCAACCGATGTCCCGTGATTGTCTTCCGCTTCCTCGGGAGCAGCATTATCGTCGTTATCACACAGGTCTCGACCGGTGGATGCGAATCTGAGATCCGGATGAAAAACGTCAACGCCATCATCAATAATGGCAATAGTTATAGCACTTTCTGCCTGTTCCTGGATATCCCATGCGTCCGTGGTGTGCAGGCTGGCGCCAGCGACTCCGCTGTTTGACCCGTCATTATTGTGATGCCACTGCCGGCTGAATAACGGATCATCGGGAGTAAACTCGAGTTCAATTTCAGTAATAATTTCTGGTTCAGCCCACACTACTCCGGATAGGTTCTCAAGCTTATGACAGTTGAAAAGTATGTCCGTTTTTTCAGTAATATTGCACCGAAAGGTAAATACTGCGGGCATGATTTCGCTGAGCGGTATCGCATCAATGAGCGATGCAATCTTCTGTTGTAATGACTGGTCGCCGGGATTTGAGAGTTTGACGGTAATAATATCAGTAAAAAGCATCTCCTTGTTTGTTTTCGGATTGAAGTATACTGGTGAAACGAAGGCGACTGCCGGATCTTTTTCAATATCACTGATGGTGGTGGAAATTGTCTGCTCCGCGTCTTTTTGCACAGAAATATCATTGGCTGATTTGTCCAGTACCATTATTTCGCGATGCTGTTTTTTACTGCCGATCGTTCTGTATCCGGAGCTGCTGTAGGATCGTTTTGACTTGAAACCCGGTTGTTTCGTACGGGCGGCATCCCGGTAGGTTATACTTATACGATCAGTAATTTTCAGAAGTTTCACCGGTTTCCCCTGATACCGGTAATAATACCCTCTGTCGCTCAGTGAAGAGGGACGCGGTTGATAACGTTTTTTTTCATTGTGTTCCGCTGGTATCTCCAGTTGTGCAATGCCGCGTCCAGGATTCCCGGTCCGTTTTGCCGGGGAACCGGCCGCATCGGCTGCTATCGGGAGTGTAAGAATGAAACCTGCAATCACACCTGTACAGATATTCAAATACTTCATGCTATGCTTCCTCTATAATCGGTAAAAAGGTATTTTTATCTGGTCGTGACCGTTCGAGACAGGCGGTAGTTACCGGTCCGGATGGTGCACAGGTAGGTACCTGAAGGGTATCGGTAGTTTTCTCCCCTCGCAGGCAACTGAATTATTCGGGTGTCGCTATGGAACGGCTGTCGGTGTCTCGCGAGTAATTTCCCGTCAACGGAAAAAAGACTGACGGTAATGATATCGGCGGTGTTCGCTCCCGCAGCGGGAATGCATATATCCAGTGGCGCGGTTAATGGAAGGATGAGTGTCAATCGACGGGTCTGAGCAGGGGTGCGGTGTGGCGTTGTCTGATCCCGGTGATCAGAAACTGCAACTGCCGGGTCGACCGAATACACGCCGTCAGAATAATTCTCAACCGGCGTGAGATCCTCTCCGAACGCAGCGAGAAACCCCTGAGTTACCATGATGGTGGCAGAATCTCCCGGCTGTACCTTGGAAGCAAAATAAAGTACACCGATACACCCGTTACCGTCAACACTCAGCGATGCATCGGTCCCGGTTATTGATCCGCTTATCACGATGGTGTCCTCCGCCTGCGGATTGGTCTGCAGCTGAAAAATCCCGATGACCGAACCGCCGTTTTTCGTCAGCATGTTTTTTTCGCCGGTCAGACCGAAATCCTGTTGTGCCGCAAGAAAACTGAGACTTCCGGTATCAAATGCAATTTTGCATTGGTAGCTGTATAGGTCGACCGCATCGGAAAGCTGTATCGCAACAGTCAGTGTCTCGGCGGTATCATTCGCCATGACGATTTCCTGAATACCCTCTTCTCCACTATCCATATCCACTGAGATGGTTTGTGTGCTGCCGGTTGCCATGGCAAGGAAAACAATGCCCGGCATCAGAACTGATTGTAACTTCATGAGAATCCTCTCCTGCAGGAGCAGTCTGAAACTAATTTGTTATTTTACTGTTGCGATTGTTGTTGTTCCTTCGGGATCAACGAGCCGTGCGTTGATGAGTGCGATGCCGGGATCTCCTGCGGCTTTGGCCGTTAATGAAAGGTAGCCGAGGATACCGGAACCAGTTACCGCTGCCGCCGAATTTTTACCGGTCTGCGTAGCGGCAATTTCAACCGTACCTTTACCGGGAATGGCGAGAAATGCCGCAATTTTTCCCCCGGCGGATTCAAGAAAGGCCGGAGTGAGTGGTGAAAGCGTTGCCGCTCCACCCTCAAAAACAACGATGTCGGAATTGAATGAACACTTTACCGAATAACTGTGCATGAGTTCGACATTCTCTGCACAAACAGCCACCAGAATCTTTTCCCCTGGAATAACGGTGGTTGTTACCGGAGCAATGTCCTGACCAGCCGGATTACCATCGAGAAGAACGCGGGGTGTCTCCGCAGAGGTGTTCTTCAGTAGCAGGATGGTGAAACATACTACTACATAGAAATAACGATGTTTTGAACCCTGATTCTTCATCAGAACCTTTCTGTTGATGTCTGCTTTCTGTACGGCCGACAAAGCGGCCGTACCCCGGTTAAGGATAACTGGCTGCGCCGCAGGTTCCCGTCACGGTGCCTGCACACAATGTTTCAGCTGTTCCTCCGAAGCGGATACTTCTGCGGAGGATGGACTGTGCAGGGAGAATTCACTCCTGCAGTTCCCAGTTTTTGGATGCCCGACTGATATCTCCAATATCGATAACCTCTCCGTTGCCGGATGGTGAAAGTCGCAGGTTGCAAGCCGGATTCCACTCCGGATCATCTTCCGTCAATTCCCAGGCTTTGGCTATTTTGGAGATATCTGAAATATTGACCGTACCGTCGCCATTGATATCTCCCTGTAATTGCAACGGATACAGCAGGATTTTTCCATCGGTGAGCACCGCCAGCCGCGGGAAGTTCCGGGGGAGCAGACACAGGGCAAGGCCGGTACCGTCCCGGTCAATACGAGTCCCACCCGCATTGAGATCTTCCCCCTGTGATAGCTGTTGCATCGGAGTTTCCGGATCAACGGAATAGAGACGCAATGCATGCCCGATCTGAACGATCAGATTATTACTGCCGTCACCGTTGATATCCCAGATGAGCGGAGTCGAGGCGAGGCCTGAAATCGCATCTCCCGCATCATCGGAAACCGTAACCGGTGAATCAAAGGCTGGTGCGGAATCACTCCCGGTATTGAAATAGAGACGGGTATTTTCCCCTTGGGCAATTACGACGAGATCCTTGCGCTTGTCACCGTCAATGTCGGTAACTGCGGGGAAGAGTGTCTCGTCGGAACTCGAAATGATTTCGTCGTCCGGAATGAACTCTTCATTTATTATCGACCCGATAAGCAGTGTTCCCCCGGCAAGTGAGAGAAGACACTCATACCGACCGTCATTGTCCCAGTCGGTATAGGTGTGCGCCACAATGGAGTCCAAGTCCGACGGGAGCGTTACACTGATTGCCGGCGTCCTGTAGACAAGCCCTTCGGAGGAATCACTTCCGGTGTATACGGTAAAGCTGTTTCCCCCGGCAACCGATAGATCCTGAATGCCGTCGCCGTCAAAGTCAGTGAACGTGATTGATCCGGTAATTTCGGGAGTGGTGTTGCCACTGAATGACAGCGTTTCCGGTATGCTGAATGCCTGGGGAATCAGAGGACGCAGAGTCACCGTGAGGCTGCAGGTTTCATCTGCGGTAACCGTGCCGGTGAATAGCGACGGTCGGTAACCTGAGGCCTCTGCTCTGAACCAGTACGTTCCCGGTACGAGCGTTAGTGTTGCCGTGCCGGAACCGATGTATGATCCCTGTGCACCGGCAGCTGGAGCGAGGTAGAGCGAGGCATCCGACGGTTCAGCAACAATACTGACCGAACCTGACTGGTTGACTGCTATCATGACGGTTTCGGTGTCACTCGCGTACCCGTCATCTGCAATGAAGGTAACCGGATAGGAGCCTGACGCGTAATCAGCTTTCCATTCGAAGGTACCGGTTCCTTTCTCCGGAACTGAGAATGTATAACCCGGAAGTGAACAGATTATTGACAGGTCGGGCAACATGTCCTCATCCGGATCAGTGGCACTCACACTGAACCGCACGGTACCGCCGTAGGCGATGCTTTTATCGGTAATTGGATTTATAATCGGAGGACAATTCTGATCACGGACGGTAATGAGAACGTCAAGGGTATCGGTAAGCACGCCGTCGGTGGCGTACACGGTAATCAGGTGGTTGCCGTGTGCGGTACAGCCGGGAGTCCATGAAATAGTCGCACTGCCGTCGTCGTTGTCGGTGAAAGTCGCTCCTTCGGGGAGTTCCACGTCATTGATTTCAGGGATCGTACCGTCGGGATCCTCCGCGTAAACCTCTATGCTGAACAGCTGATTTTCGTCAATGATCGTATCGTTACACGGGAGGAATGAAGGTCCCGTAAAATTATCGTCAGACACCGTTATAGTAACCGTCGTATCGATACGTATCTGCGGGTCGTCTGCGTCAACCGCAATAAAAACAGGGTGATACGTACCGGATTCTCCGGGTGTCCAGCTGAAGACCGCATTGCCGTTGTCGTCAACTTCGAAGCCGGCGTCGGTGGGCAGGTTTTCCGCCTCGAGGAGCGGAATTGTATTGTCGTCGTCGGTTGCATGGATCGCAATTGTTACCGGAAGATTGATGCCGGTGGACACCGATACCGCCGAGAGTGTCAGTTGCGGATCAAAACAGTTGACGTCGGTGATTCGCAGCAGCATCGTATCCTGCACCGCGGTGTGATCATCGGTCACCTCGAATACCACGATATAGAAACCGTTTTCATCACACTCGGGAGTCCAGATGAGGCTTGCGGTACCGTCTCCGTTATCCTGAAAGGTCGAACCGGTCGGGATGGAGACCGCCCGCAGTTTCGGAATATCACCATCGCAATCTTCGGTTCGCACCAGTAAGGTGAAATCGCTGTTTTCCGGAGAGGTCGTATCGTTCAGCGATATGAAACGAGGCGCATAGTTAATGTCTTGTACGGTAATGGTAAAACGCATCGTATCCGTATCCATACCGTCGCTCGCCACAAACGTGATTGTGTAAATTCCATGGCTTACACATCCCGTTTCCCAGAGGAACCCTGCAGCACCGTTACCGCTGTCGGTGAATATTGCTTCTGAAGGAAGTCCGTCGATTGCGCTGATGGTGGGTACAGCCTGATCGGAATCGGTGGCGGTAATACGGATGCGGAGCAAATCACCTTCGTCAATAGTTGTATCGGAAATAGCAGTCAGCACCGGTGCACGATTAGTTATAACGGTTACCTGCTGTTCAGTACTGTCACAATTTCCATTGTCGTCGCAGGCCTGCCATATCACCGTGGTGGTTCCGACTGGATATTCCGTATCGAGTGCCTGATCGTCTGAACGGTGTGCGGTAATATCGGCGGAACTGCAGTTGTCGGATGCGGTTGCAGGGGAGAGCGTTGCTTCCGCACCGGTTGCCGTACGGGAAACCGTGATGGAGGTATCGGAGGGAACCGCAGTGAACGATGGTGCAGTAGTATCCTGCACAATGACCGTTTGTTCCTGTGTCGAACTGTTACCCGAAGAATCGGTGTAGGTCCATTCAACGGTAAAGGTTCCCTGTGTATTAAAAGTAAGTAATCCCGTGGTACCGGTAATCGTTCCGGAACACTGATCCTCCGCTGTCGGCGGGGTAAGGGTAACGGAACACTCCCCGATAACATCCGGCAGTGTCGCAACGGCAGGCTCCGGTGGGGTCGCATCGGTTACTTCGACCATTTGTTCCTGCGTGGTACTGTTGCCCGCGTCATCGGTGTAGGTCCAGCGGACGGTATGGGTGCCGATTCCCGAATAGGAAAGGGGGTCGGAAGTCGTGGCGGTAATGCTGCCATCGCAGCCGTCAGTGGCAGTGGGAATAGTTGAAATAGTTACTGAACATTCCCCGGTAACGTAATCGAGCACTTTCCGGTCAGGGTCAGGGCCGGTGGCGTCATAAATGGAAACTGCTTGTTCCTGCGTCGCTGTGTTACCGGCATAATCGGTGAACACCCAGTGGATGGTGTGGGCTCCGGCGGTTGAATACGTCAGAGGGTCGTCAGTCGTACCGGTTACCGTGCCCAGACAGTTGTCGGTGGCGGTTGGTGCTGAGGTTATTTCAAGAAAACATTCGCCGGTGAGTTTCGGTAGCGTGGCCGCATCGGGTACCGGGGCGGTCACATCATGCACTTCGACGATCTGGTTCTGGGTCGCGGTATTTCCCGACACATCGGTAAAGGACCAATGGATCGTATAGGTTCCCTCACTCGTATATTCCAGAGGATCTGCCGTACTGCCGACAATGCCGCCGGTACAGTTATCGCTGGCAGTCGGGATGGTGGTGACGGTTACTGCACACTCACCGGTTACGGTCGGAAGTGTTGCCGCATCGGGAACGGGGGCCGCGTTGTCTTCTATGACAACTACCTGTGAAGCGGAGGCACTGTTGCCTGATCCGTCGGTAAAAGTCCAGTTGATGGTATACGTGCCGACCGAGCTGTAAGAAAGTGGATCAGTGGTGGTACCGGTAATGGCTCCGGAACAGTTATCGTAGGCGGTGGGAGCCGTAATGGTCACCGAGCATTCCCCGGTAATTGACGAGAGCGCCGGGACGACCGGAGCGAGATCGTCAATGACGGTTATGGTTGCGGTATCGAGATCCTGGTTGCCGCCGTTATCGGTAACCATGAGGATTACCTGGTAGACTCCACTCTGCAGGGTGATGGCTGGTGTCGCACCGGTCAGTGTCTGGTTTCCCGGTGTGACACTCCAGGAGTACGTGAGCGATCCCCCATCGGGATCGGTGGAACCGGAGCCGTCAAGAGTGACGGTAGCTTCACAGGCGATATCCGAAGAGACGGTCTGATCCGCTCCGGCATCCGCATCGGGCGGATTGTTGTTGCACAGCGTGATCCGGTAGCTTCCGGTTTGGGGGAGACGTGACGTGACCCCGTAGTTATCCGCTGCCTGAAGATAATAATCCGCTCCGGTGCTGGTGATCATTGCGGCGGGGATGACAGCACGGTAATTGTCCGGTGTAATGACCGACATTGCGACCGACTGATAGAGTGCATCGGTCGGTCGTTTGTAGAAAAGGGTTGCGGTGGCAATGGTGTTGTTATCAGTAATTACGGCATTGATAGGGGTGTTGGCAGGGGTTGAGAGACATGATGGTACCGTATGCGTAATGACCGGTGACTGGTTATCGACTGGAATTACCCATGGCTGATTTGCCGGATTATTCACATTCGGCGATCTCCCGACCAGGTGAAAATTATCGGTGGCGATGATGTAAAAATCTATTCCGGGAGCAAGCACCACCCCGGCGGGAACGGTTGCCTGGTAGGTGGTTCCCGATTGAAGCGGCATTGGTACTTCGGTATAACTGCTGCCGCTTCCTGAAAGTCGGTAGAACAGACGAACGGTAGAGACCGTTCCGTCATCGGTCACTTCGGCACTGATGGGAATCGCGGTGTTGACCGGTTGATTGACGCCTATCATCGCCTGGGTTGCCGGGGTCAGCGTGATCACCGGCGGGTGATTCGACTCGTTCCAGGTGGTCGTGTCGCGTGAGGTGGTGGTGTTCATGGTTACCGAAACCACTACCGTATGGGTATCACCATTGAATACGAGGTCGGGAGTCTGGTAACAGAGAATGTAGCGGGCTTCGATGTCACGTTTGATCTGGGCATAGATCGACTCGAGTTCCGCTGCGGAAGGCGCGGTGGTGAAGGTGCCGCCGGTACTGTCGGCCAGGCTTTTCAATGGCTCGGTGGTAGCCGACCCGATACCGATGCTGTATATGGTGACGTTATTGTGACGTGCGTAATTGACCACGCTGTCAAGAGCCGGGGTGCCGGTACCGGATCCGTCGGAAAAAATAATCACAGCCCGTGAATTGGTTTCCTGGAGGAGCTGCTCGACACCGAGATTAGCTCCCGAAAGAATCGAAGTGCCGCCACTTCCGGTAAGGGTACTGACACGGCTGTTGAGAAGCGCCTGGTCGCTGGTCATCGTCTGAACTACCCGCGGTCCGCCGGCAAAAGCAACAATAGCGCAACGATCATTCGGATTCATCGAATTAATGTATGCCTGCGCGGCTGAAACCGCCTGTTGTACCGGTGTTCCAGACATTGATCCACTGGTATCAATTACAAGGGTAACGGAGGTCCCACCCGCTTGGGTGACGGTTGTAAGCTGGAACGGCAGTGAGGAACCGTCTTCTCTGAGAGTGAAAAAGGATGAGTCCAGTCCGGTGATACTTCGTCCACCGGTATCGACAACCGAGGCGGTGACACAAATATCAGGATGGCTTGATATGTTGATATCGGAGATGGAGATCGTCGGCTGCACATTCGGATCGATGGTGAAGTTTGCCTGCACTGTTGCCTTACCGTTCGAAACGGAAGCCGTTGTCGTGGCATTGGTCGCATTACCGAAAATTGCAGTTCCCTGAGGAGCAGACCAGGAGGTGAACACATACCCGCCATTGGGGGTTGCCGTGATGGTAGTGTCATTTCCGGACAAAATGAATACGGTATCTGTCGGGTAGGTGAATCCATTACCATCGTTCTGCACAATGAGGGTATCAACCGGATACATGAGAAAAACTGCCCGCACGACCGCATTGCCGCTTGAAACCGAAACAGAGGTTGATGCGATAGTTGTATTGGCGATAGCGGCATTACCGCTTACCAGTGACCAGTGATCAAAATAGGAGAGTGATGAGGTGGGCGTTGCGTAAATTGATTGTGGTGCTCCGGGAAGAAGTGCAATATTACCCGAGGGTGTTGTTGTGCCGATTCCGCTGTGTTCAACCGTCAACATTGAAGCCGTTACATAACGAATGTTGAAATTGTTGGTGTAATATGTACTGCTGCTTGTGCGGACGCTGAAATAGTGTTTTTCACCGGCAGCGGATGCAGAGAACATCTGGGTGATGGTACCAGTACCGTAGGTGTACGTACTGTAGGAACTGAAGGTGGCACTGGAACCGTAATCGTAAAGGTATTTATAGGAGACATCGACGTCTTCAACCACGATGCTGTAGGCACCCGCTGCAGGAGCGGTGAATTCGAAGGCGACACCGGGTAGGGTGCCCGGTGAGGTTCCCTGGTAGTAATCTGTCGTGAAATTGTACTGCTGGTTGGTCGCGGTGATCGGATGCAGAACGCCTGCGGTGAAATTGGCACGAATCGTGGCATCCGCCGTTATCGTTGCTGTGGTGGAATACAATGTGGCGTCCGCAAACGTAGCACTTCCGGTGGTGACTGTCCAGTTGTTGAACCGGTAACCGCCGTTGGGGGTGGCATAGATTGAACGGGCTACACCTGACACTACACTGATACTTCCGGTCGGTGAAGTCGTACCGTTGCCGTCGTTGGTCACTGTAAGTGTGGGTACGGTGGTGGAGCGGATCGTGAAATTATAGGTGTAGTAGGAAGATGACGTGGGGCGGACTCCGAAATAGTGGATTTCCCCTGCAGCGGCTGCGGTAAAAGTGAGGGAGATCGTTCCGGAACCGTAACTGGAGGAACTGGCGGAACTGAATGTTCCGTTAGCCCCGTAATCGTAAAGATATTTGGTGGCTGATTCAACATCGTCAACCACAATTGCATAACTGCCTGCTGCGGGAGCAGTAAATTGAAATGCTACACCGGGAGCAGTGCCCGGAGATGTTCCCTGGTAATAGTTGGTTGTGTAATTATACTGCTGGGCGGTTGATGTTATCGCATAAATTGAGCCGGAAGAAAAATTCGCCTGGACGGTTGCATCACCGGTACAGGTCACGCTGGTCGAGTAGCTGTTCGGGTTGGTAATCGTTGCATTAGAACCTCCTGCTGTGACCGTCCAGTTGTCGAAACGGTAGCCGGTAGCGGCAGTTGCATATATGGACAACGGTGTACCGGAGGCCACGGCAGTATCACCCGAGGGTGTTGTGGTTCCATTGCCGCTGTTGGTGATGGTGAGTGTGGGGGCAGTTTCATAGCGGATATAAAAATCATAGGTTTCGTAGGAGGTGCTACTCGGACGTACCCCGAAATAGTGTGTTTCATTTGCTGCGGAGGCGGTAAATGCCAGGGTCAGTGTACCGGAACCATAGCGGTAAATACTGGTTGAAGAGCTGAAGTTCGGCGTAGTTCCGTAATCGTAAAGGTACTTATAGGCGGAATTCTGAACATTCTCTACAACAATGGCGTAACTGCCGGCTGCAGGAGCGGTGAACTGGAATGCCACCCCGGGGTATGTGGTAGACGTCGTTCCCTGATAGTGATGGGTAACGTAATCATACTGCTGATTGGAAGACAATATCTGATAGATGGTTCCAGCCGTAAAATTCGCCCGAATGGTTGCATCGGCTGGAATAGTGACGGAGGTGGAATACGCATTTGCATCAGCGAAGGTTGCACTGCCGCTGGTGACGGTCCAGTTGTTGAAACGATACCCTGTACCTGGGGTAGCCGTAATTGCGCGGGCGACTCCGGAGGTTACTGCGATACTTCCGGTTGGGGATGTTGTGCCATGTCCGTCGTTGGTAATGGTAAGTGTGGGGGTTGTCCCGTAACGAATGGTGAAATTGTTGGTGTAATAAGAAGATGAGGAGGGGCGTACACCGAAATAGTGAACTTCTCCTGCTGAGGCGGCGGATATGGTAAGCATTCGTATGCCGGTACCATATGAATAGGTACTATACGAACTGAACGTAGCATTGGTACCGTAATCGTAGAGATATTTGGATGAGGTCTCAACATCATCTACAATAATGGTGTAACTCCCTGCGGACGGTGCGGTAAACCGGAATGCCACTCCCGGATTCGTACCTGGAGTTACACCCTGATAGTAGTGCGTCGTGTAATTGAATTGCTGATCGGACGTAGTAATATTGTACACAGTGCCGGTCGTGAAATTTGCCCGGATGGCGGCATCGTTTGATATGGTAACGGTGGTTGCATAGGCAGTCGCATCGTTAAATGTGGCACTTCCACTGGTGACCGCCCAGTTGGCGAACCGGTATCCGGTAGCAGGAGTGGCGGTTATCGTGTAGGGCATTCCGGATTCAATATTTACCGGTGAACTAGAGGGTGTTGTTATGGTTCCCCCGCTACCGGCATTCAATGCAAGTGAGTATGTGACGGGTTGATATACACGAATTTGGTCTACAAACCAGCCTGGATAAGGAACAATTGGATCACTACTAAGTCTGAAACGTATTCGCACCGATGAGTTCCGGTAGGAACTGAGATCAATTGTACGCGTAGTCCAGGTAGTATTTGATCCGCTTATTCTAGAGCGAAGTGTTGACCATGAACCGGAATTGTTCTGTTCAATCTCTATATATATGTAATCGTACCCGGATTCAGTGGAATACCATTCATAAAAGGAAAGGCTCAACACCTGAATGTCTGGTAAATTAATGGATGGTGTTATCAGATAATAATTAGCTGAATTAGAATAATTGCCACTTAAAATTGTCCCAGCACAGCGAGTTCCCTCCGGCACAGTGGTGGGGCCACTGGTTGGTACACCATATTCCCATCCTCCACCCGAAACTGATGTAGTCGGCGTTCCCTCAAAATTTTCAGAGTAATAAACCTGGGCTTGTATGGCAAAAACAACCATACCAATCAGAAGAACTGTACGAAATAGTTGCATACCAGTCTCGTTTCCGGGATACTGTTTCTATAGCGGATATTAGCGTAACCAACAAAAACAACTAAACTAAAAGTAGTACCTATATTTTAAGGGGAAAGGTGAACAATGAGTCGCCCCCTTACCAGCCGGATTGTTCAATGGGTTCCCAAAAGCTATCGATAATATAGGAAATATACGTGACGCTGTCAATCAGACCCGAAAAAAACTGTTTTCACCATGCTGTACAATCCGTTCCATGTACACAAAAAGTATACGAAAAATAGTCTAAACCGGTTGAATTCCTGTTGATCATTGCCATTTATTGCCTATATTGTTTCTGATAGAAATACAATGAGACCAGCATTCTCAGGCAACGTTATTTGAGATATCAGGGTCTATCGTCTTGATGCAACTATGAATCATGGGGTTTGGCGGAGACGAAATGCTGCATTTTGCATGGTTGGGTGGTTTATCGTGCACTGCGAATACTACGGCATTTATTGCCTCGGGCATCAGAGTGCTCGATAGCGATGGCCAACGATAAGGATTTACAGCAACCTTATGGGAACTGGAAACCATATGGTTTAACTGGAATAGCACTATGACCTTTGAATAAAGGTGCGGTTTCGGATTTAGCTGCACTGCAATAATGCAAGTAGTTGGATTCGATACAGTAGTGCGAAGTACTCTTAAAACCGTAAAAATCCTTAAAACGGTAAAATATCAGGCAGGGTAATTTGACAGTCATGTCGTCAAGGGGGAGGATGTGACTGTCAAACCTCTCTGCTTTATTTGTTGAATCTGCTACGATATAAATCCGCAGTGAGTTCATTCAATATGATATACCGTTATCGGCTGCACTCCTTCCGGCAGGTTCCGCTACCGGTAATTGTTGAGGGAACCGTTATGGTTAATCCTTCAGCAATTGAAATCGTCTCTGACCGGATCGTCGTGAACTGCAGAGTATTCCGCAGCAAATGGTGCTGAAAATAAGAATCTGAAGACATCTTTCAGCATGACATCACATTTATTCTAACGTGCACCTGAACATTTTTTTACAACAGAATTAGTTGCAGTTTTCCGTCGGTTGATCTAAGCCGTATCGGCGGTCGCATGGTTGTATTCTCCCTCCATATCGGGTTATTCGAACAGTAGCCGGATGCGAAAATAGTGGTCCGGTAGTGCAAAAAACGTTTCCAGTTATATTCCTGTGTGCCCGGCAGATCTCAGCTGAACTATGGGTGAGGCTCTGTCGAATGGAAGAACTAATAATTACTTTGTTTTCTGCCAGAAAACGGAATGTGATGTTCTCCTGAATTTCCCCCCTTTTTTTATGGTACTTTTTAAGTATCATTATTTTTACCCAGGCAAGGAGGACGCGATGTTCAGGAAAACCGGCTGGTTGGTATCGGTGTTTGCGGTGTTATGTGTTGTTGCGGCCATTCATGCGCAGTCAATTGTCGTTCCGAGTGATTCGGTTCGGGGGCCAATGTGTGTAGTTACCGATTCCGTACGTCATATCGCAGTTCCACTTTCTCCGAAAACGTCGACCTATAACATTATAATTACCGATGGTCTTGCTGAACTGACGCTCACCCAACTCTTCGTAAATGATTACGGTAAGGTAAGTGATATCGCCTATGTTTTCCCTCTTCCGCATGAAGCAGCGGTGCACGCCATGTCCATGCAGTACCTGGGCAAGCTCTATAAGGCGGAAATCTACGAAAAAGAGGAGGCCAAAGAGATTTTTGATTCGATCGTACAAACCGGCGGCAATGCGGCACTGCTTCTTCAGGAGAGGCCGAATGTCTTTCAGCAGCGATTGGCGAATATCGCATTCGGTGACACTGCATGGGTTCAGATTAAACTGACCATGCCTCTGGAATATAATGACGGTTTTTATGAAATGGCGCTGCCGACCATGGTCGCCGAGCGGTATCAGAGTGCCGGTGCTTCTCCGGTTCCTTCAAGCGGTCAGCTCTGGAATCCCCCGGCGAACCGTGACGGGCAGTCAATTCAGATTAATGTGCTGCTGCAAACCGGTTTTCCGATCGCCGGTCTTCAGTCTCCGACGCATCCTCTGGTGGTATCCGAAATTGAGGCTGCAAGAGCTGAACTTGAGGCCAGAAAAGTAATCGACGAGAATGCTTCTCTTAATCTTCCTTACAACCGGGGTCTTTATCTGCAGCAGGCTACTACCTATCCGAATAAAGATTTTGTTCTTCGATTCAGCAGGGTTGCGGCGGATCGTGATTTCACGGTCGCCTCGTACTTTGATCCGGAACTTTCCGTCGGCTATTTCTACAGCAACATTTTCCCCGATACCTCTCTTTTCGTCGGTGAACGTTCCGCTCTTGATATCGTCCTGATGATTGATGTCTCCGGTTCACAGAACGGGTGGCCGCTTTTAAAGGAGAAGGAAATCGCCGCTACGATTATTAATAAACTTCAGGAGGGTGATCGCCTTACCCTTCTGTCGTTCAATAGCGCTGTACGATGGTGTTTCAGTGCCGGTACGTCGGTACCTGTTTCGAATGAAAATGTCGAAAAAGCCAATACCTTCATTTCCTCACTTTCGGCTTCCGGTGGAACCAATCTTCTCGCCGGCGTACAGTCGGCACTTGCCACCGATGCCGCGGGAGCTAATCTGAGCAGATATTTCATCTTTCTGACCGACGGATTTATTACGAATGAAGATGCAATCCTTGAGGCGATTAAAAATCATCCGACTGCTCCCACGGTATTTACCTTTGGTGCCGGGGACAACCTCAACCGGTTATTTCTTGATGAAGCTGCAAAAGTAGGTAACGGAGTCTCAACCGAGCTTACCTCCACTGAAGATGTCACACAGGTAGTCAATACGGTCTGGAATAAAATTGAATCTCCGCAGCTGGCCGATATTACGATCTCCATGACCGGACTTGACGATGCGCAGTTGCTCATGCCGCAGGGTAATCGTCTGTACCGTGGTGCTCCGGTCACGCTGTTCGGCGTGTACAAAGATGGTGGAATGCACACGGTAACCATTACCGGTACCCGTGATGGTGAAACCGTAACTCTGGAAAAAGAGATAGACCTTGCCTCGGAGCCAACCTGCAACCGGATGGTTCCGCAGGTCTGGGCAAAACAGATGATCCGGAAGCTTCGTCTTGACGAAGGCACCACGACAAAGAACAAGGAACACATTATTGAACTCTCGAAACAGTATCAGGTATTGAGCGATTACACCGCTTTTCTGGCAATCAGTCCGATTGAGGTAAACGACGAGAATGATCTCGGACAGTACACCGATGTCAGGGTGAAATTGGCCGGTGATGTACTTGCTGAGGTTACTATACGGATGGTTACCAATCAGCTGTATGTCGAAGCCGCTGCCGGCGTATTTATCGAAGAGATCCGTATTTACGATCTGGCCGGGCGGTGCGTGTTCAAAATGGCGGTTCGGGACCGTCGCTGTTCACGGGTGGTATGGGACGGGATTCTCGCCAACGGGAACCGGCTCGCTAAAGGCCGGTTTGTGATGAAAATACGTACGAACGGTGGGTTTATCACCCGGCCGCTACTCTGGAAATAACGTAACAGGGCCGTAGTTGCTGGTTGCTGGTGTGAGGGCGCCGGAGTGGCACGGGAGTGCTGCTCCGGCATTTTTATTAGCTACTATCGATTGACGGTTTCACGTCGGATCAGGCGTATTCATAAGGTATATTTGACGGCATGAAAACAATCGGTTGCAGAAATAGTTCATGTCGCTGACCACCATTATATTTCTTGCTCTTGCTCTGGCAATGGATGCATTTGCAGTGTCGATCAGCAGTGGGATTACGATCGGAAAAATGCGTCTGCATCACTCGCTGCGGATTGCCGGCTTTTTCGGTTTTTTCCAGGCGGTGATGCCGTTGTTGGGGTGGAGCGTCGGACGCAATGCCGCAGATCTGATCAGGGCGTATGATCACTGGGTAGCCTTCGGCCTGCTCGGGATAATCGGTGGCAAAATGATTTACGAGTCATTCAAACTTGAGGAGGAAAACAGCGCAAAGGCTGATCCGCTGAATCTTTATGTACTTTTCACCCTCGCTGTCGCGACTAGTATTGATGCTGCGGCAGTAGGGGTCAGTCTGAGTCTTCTTGATGTTAGAATTATTCTTCCTTCAATCATTATAGGGATTATAACTTTTTTCGTTTCCATGGCCGGTACCTGGCTTGGTCAGTCTTTCGGGGATTTTTTCGGAGAGAAAATTGAAGTTGCCGGTGGAGTGGTGCTTATTGGAATCGGGGCTAAAATACTCATTCAGCATCTCTTTTTCATGTGAGGCGGATAATCGGGAAACTTTTCTCGGGGTGGGGGGCGTTCAATTGAACGCCCTTATAAAATCAGATAGCTATTATCCTGCACAGTTGGTTTGGCAGTAGCAGGTGCACCTTCAATTCAACATCTCCTCCCTGAGTTCAGCCGTGAAGCCGAGCAAAAATTCAGGTTGCAGACTCCCGGATGCATCAAAAAAAGTCTATCTTATGAGGTTGCAATATATTTTTACACATCGCCCGCCTTGTCGGGTTGTGCCTCCTGGCACGTACATCAGTTTTTTATAACTGATTTCCGCAATCGCTACATGCAATAAAGGACGTTTCAATGGAGTGGACCAGAAAGGACATCGTCGAGTATTACAAGACGAACGAGCTGGCGTACAGCGTCTGGGGACGCAATATGCACTATGGGTATTGGGACAAAGGTATCAGGACTCAGCGGCAGGCCTCACTGCGCTTCAACCAGGTAATGGCGGCGAAAGCCCGGATTACCGCGAATGACCGTATACTCGACGCAGGGTGCGGGGTCGGCGGTGCCAGTATCTTTCTGGCGAAAACCTTCGGATGTCATGTAACCGGGATAACAATCTGCACGCGGCAGGTTGAAATGGCCCGGAAAAATGCTCGGAAGGAAGGGGTTGGCCACCTTACCGAATTCTATGAAATGGACTACATGAAAACCACCTTCCCCGATAAAACGTTTGATCTGGTATGGGGACTTGAAAGTATCTGCTATGCCGACAGCAAACAGGCGCTTATTGACGAGGCGTTCAGGGTCACGAACGATCGGGGGCGGTTGATCATTGCCGATGGATTCGCCAGCAGAGAATCATACAGCGGGAGGGATGCCTGGCAGATGCAACGATGGCTTGACGGGTGGATCGTGAATACCCTTGATACTCCCGCGAATTTTCTCAAATTCGCCGCCAACGCGGGCTATCGCCGCTATGAATATGAGGATGTCACTCAGAAAGTACTGCCTACCGCGCTGATCATGTTTGCAGCATCACTGCCGTTTCTTCCGCTGCATATCATCGACCGGATTAAAAGAATCAAGTCGTATCCCGCGGATGCAATGTTCAATCAGTACCTCGCGTTGCGACGCAAACTGTGGGAGTACGGAATCTTTTTCGCGGAAAAATAGTGGTTTTCTGGTCAGGCCTGTGCGAGCGTGGATTCCTGTAGCGGGTCGGCGTGAGGTGCAATTCCGTTTTTAAAAAACCAAATAACTGTCTGTTTGTTGTACACCCATACCCTGCAATAATGGCAACAAAAATGTTGCTATTAATTTTGGCAACAAATATATTGCTATAATAAAAGCCAACGAACTTGTTGCCAAGGAGGTGGGCATGAAATCATTCACTCCCGGGAGCCCTGCTGCCGGAGAAAACTTTTTCAACCGGCCGGATATAATAAGTGAAATATGGAGCGCTATCGACTCTAATAGCCACATTCTCATTGCCGCACCACGACGTGTAGGGAAAACTTCGATATTATTGGAGCTGCGAAGTAAGCCTAAGTCAGGTCATGGTATGCTGTACGTCACCACCGAGGCTGCCGACAATGCCGCCGAATACTGGAAAAAATTATTCAATGCGCTGATGGCCGATGAACACCTTGGTTTTATTCAAAAGCTGTCGACCTCGATCACTCAGGCTGTAACCACCATTCTCAAAAACATTAAATCCGTTGGAGCAGATGGCGTCGAATTCGGCGACGGTGCCACGCTGGATCATGCCACCGTATTCGAGAAATTGGTTCAAAAATTGAATACTGACCATAAACTGGTAATCATGATCGACGAATTTCCCCAAACGGTTGAGAATATCAATATCTGCGAAGGTAAAGACAGTGCACGTAAATTTCTGATGGCCAACCGCGCGCTACGACAGAATCCTGTCATCGCCGGAAAAATCATTTTTATCTATACCGGGTCAATCGGACTTGAAAGCGTTGCCGCCCAACTTGACGGGCCAAAATTCATCAACGATCTCCAGCGAATAAAAATAGGACCGCTCAATCTCCTCGAATCACATAAATTCATCGATGAACTCCTGAATATCAATCGGCAGGCCATGGATAAAGCGACAAAAGAATATTTACTTGAAAAGATAGAGTGGCATATCCCTTTTTATTTCCAGCTAATATTAAAAGAACTCAGTATTACCGGAAAAACGGATCTGTCCATTCAGGATATCGATACTGCCATCGATATGGCTCTTGATCAGCGGAACTGTTTTGAGCACTGGCATGTACGGTTGAAAACCGCGTTCGATACCGATTCCTACAAGTTCGCAAAAGAGATACTCAACTCCATCTCTGAAAATATGACCGTCGATTTCGCGACGATAGCCGATCGTGCAGCCCGGCACGGTATAACGAACGAAAAAGAAATCATTCATACCCTCGTGTACGACGGATACATCAATAACAATGACCAGCCCAAAAGCTATCGTTTCAACTCGCCGATACTTCGCATGTGGTGGAATAAAAATGTCGCAAACTAGGCACAAATACACGCCGGATGAAATGACCGAGGCGGAATTCCTCGCCGGATTCGCAGTGCGAAAAGCAATTTTCGAACGCATCTATACCGATATTGCCACTGCTGACTACTCGGTGCCGCAACAGCACTATATCATCATCGGCCAGCGCGGCCAGGGAAAGACGACACTGCTCCGCAGAATCAAGATCGCCTGCTTGCAGGATGAGAAACTCTCGAAAAAACTCATTCCTGTAAAATTTTCCGAAGAGCAGTATCAGATTCGGTCACTCGTGCGGTTATGGGAAGAAGTTGCCGATACGTTGCACTATGACTACCCGACGCTGTTCCCCGGACTTGTTGACCGGCTGGAAAAACTCAGTGAAGAAAGCGATTACCCGACAACCTGCTTTAACTGCCTCGACGAAGCGGTCCGGCATGCCGGAAAAAACATTCTCCTGCTTATTGACAATATCGACCAGTTGTTCGACAAACTCTCCCTCAAGGAGCAACGGACGCTGCGCGAGATTCTGACGGTCTCGCCCTTCTACCGCATTATTGGCGGTTCGACTAAAATGCTCGAATACCAGTTCGATTACAGCAAACCGTTTTACGAGTTTTTCCGCATCGAAAAACTGACCGGCCTTACAAGTAACGAATGCATCGATCTGTTGCGGGCACTCGCCGGAGAGGCGGAAAAAGAAACGATCGAAACAATCATCTCGCAAAACCCGCAGCGGATTGAACTGCTCCGTCGCCTCACCGGCGGCGTGCCGCGAACCATGGTCATGCTCTTCGATATTTTCATGGACGAGACCGGCAATGCATTCCAGGATCTCATGAAGGTACTCGACGAAGTGACACCTCTTTACAAACACCGGATGGACGATCTCCCCCCCCAATTGCAGGATATCATGCATGCCGTGGCAATGAACTGGGACGGGATTTCGGTAAAGGAGATCGCGAAGCAAACCGGTCTTGCAACCAACGCAATTTCCGCGCAACTGAACAAGCTTGAGAAAACCGGCATCGTTTACTCAGAGGCAATCGGTAAAAATAAAGTCTATCAGATAAACGAGCGTTTTTTCAACATCTGGTACCTTATGCGCTTCGGACGCAAAAGAGACCGCCAGCGCGTCGAATGGCTCGTGAAATTTCTTGAGAGCTGGTGTACGCCGGAAGAATTGAAGAGCCGGGCGAAGAATCTGATGGATTTGATAAAGGGTGGAAAAACCGGGGCGTCGCATGTGTTTCATATGACTGAGGCGCTGTGTTATTCGGGATTGGATGTGGAGACGGAGTACTCACTCAAGAGATCGGCTCGGGGGTATCTGGAGAAATGCGATCCTGAGTTGTGCAGGGAGATTTCACAGTCGGACCGGGAGTTGTACGAGAGAGTCTTTGATTTGTGGGATAATAAAAACTATGCTGATGCTCTTAATGTTGCGATGCAGATTAAGCATGAAAATAAACGGTCGCTCAATTTGGTCGGTACTCTCCATGCCAAATTAAAAAATTATACTAAAGCGGAAAAATATTACCTTCTCGCCATCGAAAAGGGTGATGTAAAGGCGCTTAACAACATTGCAGGTCTTTACAATAATCAACAAAAGTATGCCGAAGCGGAAAAATATTACCTTCTCGCCATCGAAAAGGGTGATATAAGGGCGCTCAACAACATTGCAGGTCTTTACAATAGTCAACAAAAGTATTCCGAAGCAGAGATATATTGTCTTCTCGCCATTGAAAAGGGTAATGTAAAAGCGCTCTACAACATTGCAAACCTTTATTATAAACAACAGAAATTTGTCGAAGCGGAAAAATATTACCTTCTCGCCATCGAAAAGGGTGATATAAGGGCGCTCAACAACATTGCAGGTCTTTACAATGATCAACAAAAGTATTCCAAAGCAGAGAAATATTGTCTTCTCGCCATAGAAAAGGGTGATGTAAAAGCGCTCTACAACATTGCAAACCTTTATTATAAACAACAGGAATTTGTCGAAGCAGAAAAATATTACCTTCTTGCTATCAAAAATGGTAATATAGGTGCACTCAACAATATCGCTACCCTTTACGATTGCCAACAAAAATATGTTAAAGCAGAAAAATATTACCTGCTCGCCATAGAAAAAGGTGATGAAAATGCGCTCTACAACATTGCAAACCTTTATTATAAACAACAGGAATTTGTCGAAGCAGAAAAATATTACCTTCTTGCTATCAAAAATGGTAATATAGGTGCACTCAACAATATCGCTACCCTTTACGATTGCCAACAGAAATATGTTGAAGCAGAAAAATATTACCTGCTCGCCATAGAAAAAGGTAATGAAAATGCGCTCTACAACATTGCAATTCTTTACGCTGACCAAAAAAAATACGGCGAAGCGGAAAAATATTATCTCCTTGCCATCGAAAAAGGTGATGTAGATGCACTCAACAATATTGCGAGCCTTTACGCTGACCAAAAAAAATATGCTGAAGCGGAAAAATATTACCTCTTTGCCATCGAAAAAGGCATTGTTGATGCGTTCTACAACATTGCGATTCTTTACGCTGACCAAAAAAAATACGGCGAAGCGGAAAAATATTATCTCCTTGCCATCGAAAAAGGGGATGTAGATGCACTCAACAATATTGCGAACCTTTACGCTGACCAAAAAAAATATGACGATGCGGAAAAATATTACCTCCTTGCCATCGAAAAAGACATTGTTGATGCGTTCTACAACGTGGCCTTGCTCTACGAAGAGCAACATAAAATTGACGAAGCAGAAAAAAATTATCTCCTCGCCATCGAAAAAGGTGATGTAGATGCACTGAACGACTATGCCTGGTTACTATACAAACAAGTAACCGGCCCAGAAAAGGCTCTGTCCTATATCGCCAAAAGTATCTCACAGAACAAAGATGATTCCAACACTCTTAACTATGCTCTCATCCAGCTCTGGAATGACCTCTTCTCCGAAAGTTACACCACATTCACCGACTGGCTCCAAACTTATAAAGACACCATCAAAAATAACGACATCATTGAATACCTCACGCTCCTCTTAGCCAAAAAACAACTCCACCGGGCCAAGACCCTCTTCGAGCTTCCTGAACACCAGTTAAAGGACCGCTTCAAACCCTTCTGGTACGCTCTGGCCCGGCTCATGGGTGATGAGATGAAAACAGAGTCCGCAAAAATGGGTCGCGAACTGGAGGAAAGTGTCATGGAGATTCTTGCCCGTGTTAACGAGTATCAGGGGAAATATCAATAAGGGTGCACCCATAATTGGTAACGTTTACACAGGGCATCTGTGCGGCTACAGCTGAAGAATACGACGAATGGCATCCACATCACAATTGTTCCGGATCGTTTCGGCCAACCGGTTCAGCTCCTGGTCAAGGGTATTTCTACGGTCCGGCACGGAATCTTCCAGTATGTCCAGACCTTTTTGTCGGAGCAGAGTATTCACCATTCCTGAAGTTACCTCTCCCGAATCAAACAGACCGTGCAGATAACTCCCGAGAACCCGCCCGGAAGACGAGGCAATGCCGGTGATTCTGCGTGAACCATCCGACGATAACGAACTGGTGAACGCTCGCATTGCGGGAGCGAACGTGCTCTCCCCATGGTGAATTTCGTACCCGGTGATCATTTTTTCACCGCATCCTGAGAACAGCCATGATGCTTCGCCATGGAGCGTGGCGGTAGTCTGCAGGGTGGTTTTGTCTGGATGAAAACGTGTCTGCATCTCAAGAAGTCCCAGGCCTGCCTCCTGTTGATTGACCGATTCAGTCGCATCTGCATCGGTTATTTCCTGCCCGAGCATCTGGAACCCACCACAGATGCCGAGGATGGTTCCTCCGCTATGGGCATAGTTGATTATCGCATCGGCAATGCCTTCCTGTTTCAGAAGACGAAGGTCGGTAATGGTTGCTTTGGATCCGGGAATGATACAGAGGTCCGGGGTGCCGAACGAGGATGCACGGTCACACCAGCGGATTTTGACTCCGGGAATTGCCTCGAGTGGTATGAAGTCGGTGAAATTGGAAATATGCGGAAGACGGATAATACAAATATCTATACTTCCCTGTTCGGGGTGGATATGGTCAAAGCGATCACTGACGCCGTCTTCATCGTCAATGCTGTGGTCGATCCAGGGCACTACACCGAGCACCGGCACGCCGGTCAACTCTTCAAGCTGCACCAGGCCTGAGGTCAGCAGGCCCGGGTCTCCCCTGAATTTATTGATGATGAAACCCTTTACCCGTTTTTTTTCGTCATCGTCAAGCAACTGCATGGTCCCCACCAGCGAGGCGAACACGCCGCCCCGGTCGATGTCGCCAACGAGGATCACCGGCGCATCGGCCATGGCTGCCATTCCCATATTGACGACATCGTTTTGTTTCAGGTTGATCTCCGCCGGGCTTCCTGCACCCTCCAGAATTATGATTTCATACTCCGAAGCAATCGACTCCCATGCTTTCCGGATTTCGGTGCGGAGTCGCTCCCGGGTTGCATGCCAGTTCTTCGCATCCATGGTGAATGCCGGTTTACCGTTGAGTACCACCTGCGCACCGGTATCGGAGGAGGGTTTGATCAGAACCGGGTTCATGCGGACGTCGGGTTCGATCCCCGCGGCGATTGCCTGCACCACCTGGGCACGTCCCATTTCGAGGTCATCACGGGTAACGAACGAGTTGTTCGACATGTTCTGCGCCTTAAACGGCACGACCCTGAAGCCGTCCTGTCTGAGAATACGGCAGAGTGCCGCGGCAATGAGCGATTTGCCGCAGGTACTTGCCGTTCCCTGAATCATGAGTGGGCGGGCACTCATTTGGTAACCTTCAGCACTGCGATCGCGTTGGGCGGCAGAGACCCGACGTCAATCGGACCGGCAACTTTGGAATTATTCGAGGGATCAATTACTACCACTCCGGGATCGGTCGTACTCCGGTCACCGATATACAGGTACGTACCGTCATACGCCATACCGCCAAAGGCGTTCTCCACCGATTCAACGGTTTCACCGACAGTTCCGGTTGACGGATTGCACTCCTTTACCACTGTACTGAAGTTGAAATCATCATCGTACATGCCGACTGCGACATACGCCTGTGTCGAACTGATCATGACCATGGTGGAAATATTACCACCGAATTCCTCCTCTTCAACCATGACCCCTTTATTGCTATTGGTGGAGCAATTGATTTTTTCGATACCGCCGTCGGTGGGGTCGCTCCAGGATCCGGTTGACGAAACATACAGGTCGCCGCCGCAGGTATCGATCGAAGAGGGGTTACCTTTCTCGAGTTTTATTTTTTTAACGATTTTGTCAGAATCGGTATCGATCACCACGATCATCCCTGTGGAATCGCCTATATCTGGATAGGGTCCCCAATCGCTCTGAACGGTGGTCAGGCGCTGTAGTGCTATGTAGACGTTGTCACCCGCAATAATCGCAGAACTCATGTAGGGTACGTCTTCACCATCGTAAATGAATGGATCCTGTTGCAGGGATATTGAACCGGTGACCGTACCATCGGAAGGATCAATAATGGCAATTCTACTGTCTCCATACTGGGTGACATACGCTTTCGATTCGGAAACGACGACAATCTGCTGAAGGTTGACCGAGGTGCCTATTTCTTCCTGATAGGTAACGTTGTCGGCTGAAACGTCCGCACCGTCGATACGAATGATGTTATCGGCGCCGTCACGTTCAAGAACGAAAATGGAACCGTCATGACAGAATACCGCATTATCGGAAAAAATGGAGAGCAGATCATCCCGGGATGAGAAATCATCCACGGCGATCAGTGCCATATTTCCGTTTGAATAATCGGAGGTGGTGACGACGATGTAGGTTGCCGACTCGGAAGAGGTGTCGGTAGGTTTTTTATCGTCATTACCGGTGAGCATGGAAAGGTCACAGCCGGTACAACAGAACAATGCTGTAACGAGTGAAACAATGAAACGTAATTGCATGGAAACTCCTTTTGTGTAGTAGTGGGTTAGTGTTACCATTGGATTTTTCCTATGAAAAAGTGCATTCGACCGGGAAGCGGGGTGTAGTACGACAATGGTGCGTAACTGACGTTCAGGTAATTTTCAAGCCGGTACGTGAGTGTCACCTGACGGATCGGAGTTGCGGAAAGGGAAATATTGCATGCGGGAGCCGGTGCAACGAGGTCGGTGGTCTTTGTAACACCGCTGTAGAAGGGACTGCGGTAGTGTACACTGTGACTAAGTGTGAGCCTGCTGAACGTGGCGGTAACGCGAAAGTCGTTCTCAATGGGTGAGAAGAACAGCAGTGGAATCACCTTCGGGTGTTCATCGCTTCCCTTGATTCTGGTTTTGGCGATGAAGGTGAAATGATTGTCAATAGTGAGAAACGTCCATGGACCGCTGTGAACATCCCATTCAAAACCGGTTTGCCGCGTAGAGCCGTTGTTGATCGCCATGAGAATCTGCTGCGATTGCGGCTGGAGCTCAATCATATCAATGGTTGAGCCTGCAAATACGGAAAGGGAGGACTCGATACGCCTATAGCGTACAATGCACCCGATACTACCCTCGAAACGGCGTTCAGGGCGCAGCTTTGGATTGCCGTGATAATTTTTACCCCAGCCATAGCGGTCCGAGAGATTTACCGGCAGATACTCATATCTCACTGCTCCATCCAGCGTCAGCCACTCTCCGATATTCAGGTACGTGTTAAAGTTCCCGTTGGGAAAGTGGCTCTTCCGGATTTGCGGAACGGGTTTTCCACTTCCGTGAATGCGGGTGAAGTTCGCGCTGTCACGCACGTACACGTGGTTATAGCGCAGAGTAAGGCCTGTGTTTTCGCCGTGCAGCGAACATTCCCCGGCGGCACCGGCCGTAAGCCGGAGTGCAGCTGGAGGTATGGATACCGGCGTAATTGCAAGCAGGTTTGTCGACGTATACCCTTCATATCCCCCGCGAAGGAGTATCTGCAGACCCATGAGGTCGGTTACCGTTCGGGATACCCTGCATTGCAGTGCCGCCTGTGGAAATGTGTTCTGTTCCCTGCGGGCACCACTGATATACAGCTGCCCGAGGGGATCATCGAACAGATTTTTTTTATACCGGCCTTCAAAACGGGTGTCAACGAGAACCTGTTCCGACGGAGTATATTCCCAGTTGACACGGCCGAGTACCGATTCCTCCATGAGTGTTGCAAATTGAGTTGTGTTGACGAGATGTTTGCGAAAAATCTCCTGAAATACATCGGTAAAGGAAATGGACGAGTTGAGACGGTGGGCGATGTTGAGCTGCCATGAATTCGAGTAATTGACTCCGATATTCGTGAACTTGTTGTGATTTTTTGTTGCGGCGATATCGTCATTATTGTTGTAGGGGGTATTGTTGTCGTCTGTGTAGGGGTAATCGTTTCGGGCACTTGAATAATCCACGGAAAAATAATGGGTCATCATACCGGTTTTTCTTCTCAGTACGGATCCCGCTTTCCGGTACCCGAAACTTCCGATTTCAAAAAGGCCTGATGTCATGTCTCTGACGGCACCGCTGCGGAGGCTGATGGCTGCACCGGCAGTGGAACCCATGAGTTCAAGCGGTACCGTACCTTTGTAAACGGTAACGTCGCGCAGTGCACCCAGGGGTATTTTGCCCAGGTCAACCGCTCCTCCGGCAGCGCTGTTGAGCGGGATACCATCGAGGTAAACCTGTACCTGCCTGGGTGAATGTCCCCTGATGGATGCATCGGCATATTCGCCGAAACCGCCGGTCCTGCGGACCGCAACACCGCTTATCTGCTCCAGTACTGCAGGAAGATCGGTACAGTTGCCGCGAAACGCATCGGCGGAAATCGTTGTGACGGAGCTGTTGCTGTGTCTGGTACGAGAAGCGGTAACATTCAATGTGTCGAGTTCGGCTGAAACTGACGTATCCTGAACGGATGATTGTCCTGAAACGGCTGTTGCTGTTGAGGCTGGAATTATTGCTGAATCAGCTGCCGCCTGAGCAAAACCCGGGAACAGAAAAATAACAGAAATGGACCAGTGAATAGCCCTGCACGGAAACCTGTCGTAAAACAACGAAATCCTCCCAAACCTTGTTCCATGAAGGTTCGATCGTGAGAAGCATAACAGGCAGGTCTCCTGGCTTTCCCGGAATGATCGCCTTCCCATGCCGTTTTTTGACACAGTGGCTCGAAATGACCATTCCCCGCCTGAAACAGCAGGCGGAACACGGGATTACAGTGGCAGGTCCGCTCCGGATTCGCACCGGAATTCCCTGGCACCCGTAATGCTTGATGTGAGGGTAAAATAATTATCGGAAAGGGTCAGGGGCAAAAAGGAAGTTTGCCACTCAGTCAGTATCGACTATTTTAAACAGCCCCATCAGATTCTCACTGGCTGAGAGCAGCATCTGAACGTTGGCTGTCTATACTTTCCACCGGTACTTCTCCGGTTGCAAGCGAATCTACCGCGGAACTGTAAAATTGAATAGAACTCTGGTGGCGTCACTCACCGGTATCTGGGTATGGCGAATAGTACCGTTCGCATTTTCGGGGTGCTGCTGTTTTGGGCACTGAAAACGGAAATATTGATTGTTGGAATTATTCACTCCACTGGTGCAGAACCGTGAAAAGAGAAAACAACGGATACTCCGGAAAAGATGCGATGACTCGTGAGCATCATATATGACTTCCTTTTCCTGAAAACTGGTACCGCAATGGTCTGCCGGTATATGTAACGATGCTGATAAACGGCATTCCACGCGTTGCTTCGCGTATGATTACATAGTATACTTTGAACGCTATGAATAAACAAAAATCAAAACAGAGCCGGCCGCAGGCAACATTCCTCCTCTCCGCAGCATATCCCAAGGATCTGCCGCCTCCCGCGGGAATGGAATTCGCTGTCCTCGGCAGGTCGAATGTGGGAAAGTCGTCATTTATCAATCATGTCCTTGAACAGCAGCGGCTGGCGAGGGTCTCCCGTACGCCGGGAAAAACCTCACTCGCCAATTTTTACCGTATCGATCCGGAGATGATCTGGGTTGATCTTCCCGGGTACGGGTATGCGAAAACCTCAGGGAGCGAACGCGAACGCTGGTCGAATCTGATCCGGTTTTACGGTGAAAAAAGGGAGTGTCTGGTCGGAATATTATGGCTGATCGATATCCGGCATCCGGGGGTCAAAGCGGATCTCGAGGCCCGGGAGTGGCTTGAGCATATCGGCCACCCGGTGTTTCCTGTTCTGACAAAAGGAGATAAAATCACGCGTCAGCAGACGCCGGTGCACATCCGTAAATCGGTTACAGCATTACGACTTGAGCAGGAACCAGTGGTATACTCGACGCTCCAGCATGTCTCCAGGGAACGGTTCTGGGAACGTTTTTCCGCTTGGCGGGAGACCGTCGAGTCCGGAGAAAAATGAAATACGCGCTCGTTCGGCTGATTTACGGTGCCGGTGAGAAAACCGTAGCGACTGCCGGCGAAATCCATTCGGTAATAGCACTCTTTTTGCGGGCCGTACAGGGTTGCTTCAGTCCGAGTCGTGTACTAAGTGCTTCCTTTTTTGCCCAGATCTCCCGACAGATTCTCTACACCGGTGTCGAGGCGATGGGACTTGTCGGTATTATCGCGTTTTTCTGCGGGGTGACGATCGTACTGCAGTCAATGACCACCATGCCGCAGTTCGGGGTAACGGAGTATTTCGGTAATATTCTCGTGGTGGCGGTGGTACGGGAACTCGGCCCGTTTTTCACTTCGCTCGTCGTCATAGGACGATCCGGAGCTGCACTTGCGGCTTACATAGGTACCATGCGGGTTAACAAGGAAATCGATGCGCTAGAGGTGATGGGGATCGACCCGGTACACTTTGTTGTGGTACCGGCACTGGCGGGCATGACCCTCTCGATGATCTGCCTGAACTGTTATTTTGATATAATCGCCATTATCGGTGGCCTTGTGGTTGCCAATATTACGGTACAGGTACCGTTCGGCATATTCACCGGTAAAGTACTCGAAGCGCTTTCCTGGGTGGATATCCTGCTTTCCGGATCCAAGGGAATGGTGTTCGGCGCGGTAATCGCCATTGTCAGCTGCTGGTACGGTCTGGCTGTCACCAATATAAGGGCGGTACCCCAGGCGGCCATGAAGGCGGTGGTCGGTTCCATGACTGTAACGATTATACTGAACATCGTGGTAACGGTAGGATTTTATGCCCGCTGAACTGACACTTGAAGGGGTATTCTACAAACCCGGCACCTTTCCGCTGCTGCGGGGTATTGATTTGACGGTGGAGCGTGGTTCGATTGTGGTTATCAGCGGCAGAAGCGGTTGCGGTAAAAGTTCGCTGCTGGAAATCTGCGCCGGACTCAAACGTCCTGACCGGGGGCGGGTACTCTGGGATGCTACTCCTGTTGCATCTCTCTCACGCGAGGCGCTTCTTGCGGAGCGATTACGGATCGGTTATGTGTTTCAGCAGCATGCCCTGATCTCCAATTATTCCATCTTCGAGAATATCGCCTTGCCGCTTCGCACCAAGGGTACGGCTACAGAGCGTGAAATTGAAATCAGGGTACGGCAGATGATGGAAGTGGTCGCGCTCTTCAACGTGGACAGGGAATTTCCGGAATCACTCTCCGTGGGGCAGTTGCGCTGCGCGTCGATAGCACGGGCACTGGTGACCGATCCTGATCTTCTATTTCTGGACGAACCGGTGAGCGGCCAGGATCCTCGTACCGCCGAAGGAATCCGCAGGGTGCTGGTACATCAGCAACAGCAACGTGCGAGGACGATTATCATGGTAAGTCATGATCCGGATCTCTGGGTACCGCTTGCAGTCCGGACGCTGTATCTTGAAAACGGGAAACTCATACCGGCAGCGAGTGCTTCCACCACGGCGGTGCCGGTGGCGGTGAACGAATGAATACTGCTCAGGAACGCACGGCGTCGGTTCCGTTTATCCGTCGTCACCGGACTTTTTTTGCCGGACTTTTTCTTGTTATTCCACTGGTGCTCATTCCGGTCCTGCTTGTCTATACGCTGATGAAAGCGGAGTTCATGCAGAAATGGTGTCATTTGTACACGTTCAGCGAGAGCAGTTACGGGTTGACCCGTGGAAGTCCGGTCACCATTTCAGGAATGACGGTCGGTCATGTCCGGGAGGTGCTGCTTATCAACGAGGGTGTGATAGGAATACGGTTTAAAATCCGTGAATCCTACCGGTCGCTGGTCCATCGGGACACCCGTGCCCGTTTTCAGCAGAAGAATATTGTCGTTGGAGACTGGACCATTGAGTTGACCGGTGGAACACCTTCGGTACCGGTCGTGGCGGAGAATGATACGCTCCGTTCAGAGGCACCGCTGCGGCTTGACCGGACCATCAACCAGGTTACCGCCATGGTGACATCGCTCGAGACTATGATCAACGGGATTCTTGCGGGGAAAGGTTCCGTTGGGCGATTGCTGACGGAAGATACACTCATAGAGTCGGTAAACCGGATTACCGGAACGGTCGAAGAAGTGCTGAATAATGTTCAGACGACACTTTCCGGTGCCGACACACTCATTGGTGAACTTACGACCGTCGGGAGAAGTGGCGGCAATTTCATTGATTCTCTGTCGTTTGTTACCGAACGGATCCGAACCGTGCTTGCGGATGCCGTTACCGTGCTGGGAAATCTTCGTGGTGCCTCCGGAGAGGTCGCTCCTCTTATTACGGATGTACGCAGTGATCTTGACGAAGCTGAGCGGATGCTACAGACACTCCAGCAGAGCTGGTTGTACCGGAAGATCGCAGGAAAGCGCGACGATCCGCTGCTCAAGGAGGGTCCCTGAACCATGAAACCGGTCTTCCTGATTGCTGCAGTGATTTCCTCTGCCCTGCAGATTACCTGTATCGCGACTAAACCGTCGCACCCTGAATCGGCTGCGGAAATGCTTGGGCAGGATGGAGCACGCCGGTTTAATTCCGGAAATTTTTCTGATGCACTGCGTCTTTACCGACGAGCACTCGCCGAGGCAAGACGTATTGATAACCCCGCACTGCGGGCCCGATATCAGTTCAACATCGGGCGTATTTTCTACGAGTGCTCACTGCCCGATTCCGCTCGGATACGATTTTGCGAAAGCGCGGTGCTGTTCTCACAGTGCGGAAACGAGGAGGATGCTGCCGTTGCCGGGGTCTTTATGGCGCTGACGTTTGCCTATGCGGGGGCTCCCGATACTGCTGCAATCCTGCTTGAACAGTATGCTCCGGCAACCGGCGAGGCGAACAGGGGTGTTGTGGCGACTGCGGAGACGATTATCAGGCTTCTGCAGGGTGAACTGGAGCAGGCCCAACGGGAAAGCGACGTGGCCATGGAGCTCGCATGCGGTCGGAAAAATCCGTTTCTGTGCGGCGGGGTGTTCTATACTCAGGCGATGATCGCGTTTGCCAGAAAAAATTTCGGGCAGAGCAGAGCATTGCTCGACAGCTCGCTCCAGTATTATGCACGGTCACCGTCTCGTTTCAGAAACTGGAAATCCCTGCTTGGGAGAGCGATAGTTGAATATTGCAGTGGTGATTCTCTTACTGCCACGCGCTTTTACCGGCGTTCAAAAATGGCTGCACCGGCCATGGTGGTGTTCCCCGCACCGGAACTGATACGGAAATGTCCCGGTGGAGTGGTGAAGTAAGGGGCTCCCCATCCTGCAGAGAGCACCCCATAAGGACACTACAGTCCCGCGATAGTCGCTTTGATTGCTTCGCGGAATTTTCCGTTGGCCTCCCAGAAATAAAGACCATACGGCGGAGTGAGAAACTGGTTATAGCGTTTCTCGAATACCATCGTGTTCGTTTTTTCCCGAGGCGGTTCCAGCAGAAGTCCCTTAACGGAGATTTGTGCGGTTACTTTAATGCCGATTTCTTCGGTTGCATCGTAGGAGTAGCTTGACACCTGCGTTTGGATGGTAATAGCCAGGTCGACGGGTTCTCCGGCGGCAGCTTCCTGGAGAAAACAGGAATCATCAAGGAATTTTTTTACATGGACGGGGCTGGCGAATTCGGGAGGCATGGTGATATTGTTTACCGATGCCGCATTGTAATCAAGGGTATAGACGGTTTTGACCAGTTTGAAAATGCAGGATTGTATCTGCCCTTTTTCAAGGCGGATACCGAGATCCGCAGGGTTGATAAATCCGGTAATTCCCAGCACGGGTGCCACGTTCGGTCCGATTTCGAACAGGGTACCGTTTGCCACGAAAGGAAATTTGAAATTATCAACGGCAATTTTTCCGTTTTCATCCGACACCGCCGAAAAAAGTACGGTGCCATTCTGCAGTCTGCCGGAGTAGGTCACTCCGGGAAGGGACAGACTGTCAAGAAGTAGAGTAATAACCGGCGGGTCTGCGATCGGGTGCCCTGTTTTTCCGGAGAGAATCATTCCGGTGGAACTCGCCGACATCCGGTTGAATACACCCTGAACGATCCGGCGGATATCACCCGCAAGGTCGCGCCCTCCGCTGTCGGGAGTTGCCAGAGGTGGCCCGAGATGAGCAAGACTGTAAAACAGTCCGGAAATTCCTTTTACGTATATCCGGCCGAAGTCATTTGCCGTCCGGGCATCATTGAGATCACGCCATGCTGCAAGGGCTCTCTCATCGACCATCCTGTTGAAATCGGTAATTTTTTTCCGGATCTGGTCTCCCGAAAGCAGGTAGGTGATGGTCAGTGTTTTACCCTTGAATGAGGATTCGGTTTTCGCCGCCTGCCGGCAGGAATCAAGAAATAAATCAAGGCAGCGACCGGCAATCGGGTTGGTCGTGTCGATGCTGATTTCTGCTTCGGAGTCAAGCCATCTGACCAGTTCGGTTCTGAGGTTTTTTATCGCTTTAATCTGTACCTGCACTCTGCGTGCTTTGTCTGCAGGGCCGGTAAGTTTCATGGAAGCGCTGCCGCTGACGATCTGCCCGTTTGCTGCGGTGGTGCAGAGGGTAATAAAAAGAGTGGTAACCAGTACCGAGAGCATTGGTTTCATCGGGATGTCCCCTTTTTGTAATGAGCGATATAAAGATCAGTATTCAAAATATATTATGCGTTCTAACATGTTTCCTTGAGGTTCTCTGCTTCTTTCAGTACCATTGCTGCGAGTTCAATTGCCTGCTCCGGAGTTTTCGCCTCCGCATAGCACCGGATAATCGGTTCGGTATTTGACCCGCGAAGGTGCACCCAGCCGTATTCTCGTAGAATTTTCAGTCCGTCGGTCCGGTCTTTTGTTTCGCCGGAAAAGTGGTTATCCAGTGCCGCAATCAACGCAGCGGGGCCCTCGCTGCCGCAGGGTATTTTGTCCTTGACAATATGATAAACCGGGAGGTTTGCCGCCAGCTCCGTAATACTCCGGGAGGTTGATGCCATCAGTTCGAGAATAAGCGCCATGCCGGTCAGGCCGTCACGGGCGGTCACGACCTGTGGAAAAATGACCCCTCCGTTACCTTCACCTCCGTAGGCACACCCGTGCTGTTCCATTGCCTCAACGACATTTGCTTCACCGATTTTTGAACGGATGACTGGAACCTCTGCCCGTTTTGCCACATCATCGATCACCATTGAGGTTGAAAGATTTGTTGCCACCGGCGATGGTTTTCGTGAAAGCAGGTTTTCGAGGGCGAATGCAAGGGTAAGTTCCTCTGAAACCGGTTCGCCGTTTTCACCCATTGTGGCAAGACGGTCGGCATCAGGATCAAAAACAAAACCTCCCCGGCATCCCGGAGTAGTCCGCAGGAGCTCGGCGAGATCAGTAAGATGTTCCGGTCGCGGTTCGGGGTTATGGACAAAATCGCCGTCGAGTTTGTTATGCACACCTACCCAGTCAACACCAAGTGCTTCACAGAGCCCCGGAAAAACCGCAGCTGCAGCACCGTTGATGCTGTCAATAGCAATGCGAATCGAGGCTGCCCGGATTTTTTCTGCATCGACCACCTCAAGAATCTTTTTGATATGGAGTGCAGCGGCGTCGAAGGTTGAATCCGGAGTGTCCGGAAAACCGGCTAAGATGTCGTCGGAGGGGAACTCATTGTTATAAAAAGCGTTATATACTGTTTCGCACTCGGAGCCACGGTACAGTCTGCCCTTGCCGTGCACCATTTTATATCCGTTGTATTGGGAAGGATTATGGCTCGCGGTCAGGATGACGCCCCCACGGGCACCTGTCGCTGCCGCAGCAAAGCAGACCGTCGGGGTGGGAACGATTCCGAGATCCACCGGCAGTCCACCGGCGGCACGGATTCCCCTGAAAACGGCTCGTGCGAACTCTGCCCCCGATGGACGGGTATCTCTTCCGACAACGATGGTTCCCCCTTCACCACCGGCATATCGGGTCTGCAGATAGGCAATGCGGGAGACAAAAATCGGATCGATGGTTTCTCCGACAATTCCACGGATACCGGAAACCGTCATCATGGGTAATGCCATTGTTTTTCTCCTTAAAAGATAGCGCTTTCCGAACGCGTTGCCCGGAAGGGTACGCTGGTGTTATTTTATTATACTAGTAGTATTGTCTTGGTAGCGCAGGGGACCGCTGCAGACATTCGGTTACCATGGTGTAGCTCAGATTATGATTTTTCGGCAATTACCCGATTTTCGCACTCACCCCTGCACTGAAATTGAAACAAAATCCCTCAGACGACGATATAGTCTGATAGTGTAGTATAATTCAGGTCTGTTCCGGAAAACAACGTGTAGTTGCCGGTGCGACTGAATTGAAAATACGTCACCCGTTTATCGGATGAAAGCCGAAAAAGAGCTGTCTGTTTATGGAAACCGGAAATTTTCTGCAATTTATTTCAGAGCATATAGAATTCCTCTGGATTGTTCCGGTGGTGGCATTCGGTTTTTTTATTTTTCTGATTCAATTGACCGCTCAGCGAAAAGAAGAGAGTGCCGATCTTTCAAGAGAGGTAGCTCAGTTCAATACCGGTGGATTTCAACCGGCATCTCCGGCGGCTACCGGCGCAACCCGGCTTAACCAGCTCGAACATGCGATCTCCGCAGTTACCGAATCGCTCAGTGCGCAACAACGGACTATTGAACAGTTTCATCGCGATAATTCCAATTATAACGGCGAGATCAAAGACCTCAAGGGTAAATTGCGGGAATTATATAAAGAATATGACATCGTGTTGAGTGAAAATTATTCCCTTCGTGCGAAGGTGAAAAAACTGCAGAACAGGCAGGAGGACGAGGTTGCGGAAATACCAGTTGCACCACCGTCTCCTGAACCCGTTAGGGAACCACTCCCGCCACCACCGGTAACGCCACCTCCGCTCTCGGCAAAAGTTGATATGAAGCTCTACGAAGATACCCGCACGCTTAATCTTTCCCAGCTTGATGATACCTCAGAATATGATTTTACCGATCTGAACCGGCGCTCAGATACCTGACGAATTTCTGATTTCTGATATGCAGTAATGTTGTTTTTCCAACAGGTGTTGTATCGGGTCGCTCACAATACCTGCACGTGCAGGTATGCGGATAGCAAAACCGGACATCGATCCAGTCTCCCACTGAGTGAGCTGTTGGTACTTCTTTCTTTTACGAATAATCAGTCTACAGAACCACTAACTTCTCCAATTGTGACAAAATTGTCGGGTCGGCATTGCATGGCACACATAATATTGTTATGTGTTGGTGTCAGTATCCCAACATATAGTGGATCATGCCCATGATGTGCCATTTCAGACCCGAGTCACGCTGAAATTTTCCGATACGATTTTACTTTTACCTTGACATCCCTTCTCATTATTATATATTCTTTGTGGGTAATTGTAGGAAATAGTGGGAGATTGTGGGGATACGTTGACCAGGTTTCACGGCAGCTTCAGCTACTCGATCGACAATAAGGGAAGGGTGAATGTCCCAGCCAGGTTCCGCAGTGCGCTCAACCCTGCGGCACAGGAGACCTTTACCATTTGTCGTGCTCCCGATGGTTGCCTGCGTGCGTATCCGAATGATCTCTGGGAAATTTATGAAGCGGAACTTGTCTCCCGGCCTGAAACACCCGAAGCGCTTCGCCATAAACGACTTCTGTACAATACGCTTACCGATACCACCATGGACAGCCAGGGGCGCATCACCCTCAGCGCGAAGCAGATGGAGATTGCGGGCATTAACAAAGAGGTAACGCTTGTCGGTCAGGCGAATTATATCGAAATCTGGGATGCCGGCAGGTATACACAGTACCAGCAGCAGTTTGAAGATGATTTTGACACCATGTTTTTCCAGTCAGTCGAGGCGGGAATACCGAAACGATGACCGGGCAGTCGGATTATCATATTCCGGTGCTTTCCCGGGAGGTACGGGATGCTCTATGCAAAAGGAAAAACGGATGCTACATTGATGCCACACTGGGTGGTGGTGGACATTTCCGGGCGCTGGCTGCAGAGCTTTCGCCGGAAGCGACTCTTATCGGTATTGACCGGGATCCGGATGCGGTGGCATGGAACCGGCACCACCCGGCAACTACTGCGGCCAAAGTGGTTCTGGAGCATGCCCGGTTCTCCGGTGTTGCCGCCATCTGCCGGAACCATGGGATTACATCAGTTGATGGCGTACTTCTTGATCTGGGTGTTTCATCGTTTCAGATCGATCAGCCGGAACGGGGATTTTCATTCATGCAGGAGTGCAGTCTTGACATGAGAATGAACGCACAAGAGGGGGAACGGGCGACTGATCTGATTTCGCGCCTTTCGGTTGACGATCTTGCTCATGTGCTTGCTACCTACGGCGAGGTACGTAATGCCGGGCGTATGGCCCGTGTGATAAAAAACAGTGTCGGTAGTATTACCACGTCGGCTGCATTGCGTGAGTGTCTGACCGGCGAATACGGGGTTCAACTGAAATACAAGGTGCTTGCCAAAGTGTTCATGGCATTACGTATTGCCGTCAACGATGAACTTGGTGAACTGCGACATTTTCTTGCAGCTATGCCGGAGCTGCTCGCCGAAGGCGGAAGGATCGCAGTGATTAGTTATCACTCCCTGGAAGACCGTATCGTCAAGGAATTTTTCAGAGAAAATGAACCGCACTGTATATGTCCGAAAGCGGCCCTGCGCTGTACTTGCGGTACTCCGGGCAGACTTAAACGGATAAGCCGGAAAGTGATTACTGCAGCCGAAGATGAAGTTGCGGTCAATCCACGGGCAAGAAGTGCCCGATTGCGCATTGCGGAAAAAATTCACGGGGGTATCATTTGAAAAAAAGACGTACCGAAACAGCCTCTTCAACACCGATATTCCGCTTTCGCTCGATGCTGATCGGTGTAGTTGTACTTGCCGTAGTTATCAGCGGGCCGTTGCTGCTTGTCTGGAAGCAGGTATACATCAATTCCCTTTCGCGGAAAATGGAGCATACTAGTGATTCTTTGTCGGTATGTGCGAAAGAGATTGCCTCGTTACGACTCAGGTGTGAATATCTTTCGTCAAACGAACGGATTGAGCGGATTGCCCGTTCGTCGTTAGGGCTTGAGTATCCGACATCGGAACAGATCGTTATTGTGAAGGTGGGGGGCGACCGTTTTTTCGCCACAGGAGGATGGACGCAGGGGGTGCTCGCATTTCTGCGGAAGTCGCTGTTCGGAGAGAGCGGTTGAATGAATCAGTTTAAAATCAGACTGGCCTTTATTATGGCGCTTTTAACAGCGGGGAGCGGAGTAGTGCTCTACCGCCTTTTTACCATTCAGGTGCTTGAGCAGGAACGGTTCGCTGCACGGAGTCGCAATCAGTCTCAGCAGCGTCGGATTGTTCCGGCACGGCGGGGTTCACTGATGGACCGGGCGGGGAGAACCATGGCCGTGAGTCTGCAGAGCCCGGTTTCGGTTGAATCCGATGTATTGGGTCTCGGTCGGGGGAAAAAGGCTAAATCTGAAATGACTACCGCAAAACGGGTATATCCTCTGGGGGATGTTGCCGGCCCACTGCTTGGGTTTGTCGGCAGGGATGGCAATGGCCTCGGTGGTGCGGAACTTGAATTCGAACGGTATCTGCGTGGTGAGGATGGATGGGTGATACTGCAGAAGGACGGAAGAAATTACCGATACCGTAAAATCGGCTTACCCGAAAAGAAACCACACAACGGGTGCGACGTAGCCCTCACGGTGGATATAAATATCCAGAAAATCGTACAGGGTGTTCTTCGGCAGAGGGTACGTAGTCTCAATGCCAAAGGGGGGATGTGCATTGTGATGGATCCTCACGATGGTTCGATACTTGCAATGGCGAATGAACCCTCATTCAACCCGAATCTGCCGTCGGGTACGTCGCTTTCTGATCGGAAAAATCGTTGCATCAGTGCGGTGTATGAGCCGGGCTCGACCTTCAAACTGGTGACTGCAGCGGTTGCAATGGAAGAGAACATCAAATCAGAGAATGATCTGCTCTATGGTGACCAGGGCAGATATCAGGTGTACGATCAGGTCATTCGTGACCATAAACCGTACGGGTATCTCACCTTTGCAAAGGCGCTCACCTATTCCAGCAATGTCTGCTTTGCCAAGGTGGCCAATGAGATCGGTAACGATAAATTCTACCGGTACGTTCGTGATTTCGGATTCGGTACGAGAACATCGATTGAACTTCCGGGAGAGGAAAACGGTATTGTTCATCCGGTCAGGAAGTGGTCCGGACGTACCCGCGTGACTATGGCTATGGGCCAGGAGATTTCAACCACCCTGCTGCAGATGATGCAGCCGTATGCCGTGGTCGCCAATGGCGGGATTCTGGTAACGCCGAAGATTCTTGAAAAAATCGTTGATCCGGAGGGTGCAATAGTTGACAGTGGAGAGTATCAGCCGGTACGGCGGGTACTGTCGGCCTCGGTAGCTTCGCGCCTGCGGGAGATGCTGCGCGATGTGGTGGAGAACGGTACCGGGAAACGGGCCGCTATACAACATATCGGTGTTGCCGGAAAAACGGGAACCAGTCAGAAACCTGATTCGGGCGGGTATTCACAGACACGGTCGTGGTCGTCGTTCATCGGGTTTGTTCCGGTGGAAACACCGCTTCTTTTATGCGGCGTGATGATCGATGAACCGGCAGGTGGTGAAATGGGTGGCGAGGCGGCGGCACCGGTTTTCAGAAAAATTATTACCCAGATACTCAGTCATCCCGAACTGGAATTTGCAGAAAAAATATTGAACAACCGGCAGGAAACCCCGCGAAGGCAGGACGTGCTTCCCGGGAGGATTGTAGCGGCGGAACCTTCTTCACCGAAGAGTGTTGATGAGGAAGAAAAGGTCGCACCGGGCAACAACGGACTTCCCGATTGCACTGGAAGGGACTTGCGGGATGCGGTCAATATGATCAATGGAAGCGGCTACACCCCCTTTGCCGTCGGTTTCGGTGTTGTCGAGCGGCAGCAGCCACCGGCAGGAACCAAGGTGGAACCGGCTGCGGCATGCACCCTTTTCTGCACGGTGAAAGGATAACCGGTGACGGGAATGGAACTGAGCAGATTGTTGCATGATTGCGGAATCACGGCCGCGCGGCGTGAGAGTAACGATGATCCCGTTGTGACCGATATCGTGTATGATTCCCGCAAGGTAACACCGGGAGCGCTGTACGTGGCGATTCCGGGTACCCGCGTCGACGGTGATTCTTTTATCGGCAATGCCGTTGCCAACGGTGCGGTTGCCGTTCTTTCGGAACGGTCGCATCCCGAATGTCCGGTTCCCTGTGTGCAGGTGACTGGCATAAGAGGTCTTCTGGGAATTGCAGGCAGAGTCCTCTGGAAGGTGCCGACCGATTCGTTGCAAATGGTGGGAATAACCGGAACCAACGGAAAAACCACGGTAGCCCATCTCTTTGAAGAATTGTTTGCATCGGTTAAACACGACGCTGATGTCTGGATGTTCGGCACTATTGATTATCATCTTGGTGCGGTGCGGAAAGCCGCCCCGAATACCACTCCCGAAGCGCTCGATATTTTCAGGTCGATCGGTACCGAACTACGGAAACCTGCTGCGGTGGTGATGGAAATCTCATCGCATTCACTTGCGCTTGACCGGATCGGTGGTCTCAGCTTTGATCTCGCGGTATTTACTAATCTGACACAGGATCATCTTGATTTTCACGGGTCGATGGAAGCGTATTACCTGGCCAAGCGGCGTCTCTTTACCGAGTATCTGAAAGCGGGGGGCTGTGCTGCGGTCAATATCGACGATCCGTTCGGCAGACGCCTCGCGGAGGAGCTGGATAGTGCCCGTTGCACAACCTTCGGCAGAGCGGATGATGCGGCAGTGCGGATTATCGCGTGGGAGTGCGACTGGGATGGTTGCAGGGTACGCATGGCAATAAGCGGTACCGAGTATGCGTTCACCTCTGCACTTCGCGGTTTCTTCAATGTGTACAATATGGCGGCACTGGTCGCTGGCGCAACGGCACTGGGGTACGGACCGGAAACAATCCAGGCTGCATTCGATCTGGTTTCCTCGGTCAATGGACGCATGGATCGGGTCGACCTTGATGCATCGTTTGCGGTTGTGGTTGACTATGCGCACACTCCGGATGCGCTGCATAACGTACTCAAGACCGCCAAAGAGATTACCCGCGGAAGACTGCTCTGTGTGTTCGGGTGCGGCGGTGACCGTGACCGGACGAAACGTCCGCTCATGGGCGCGGCGGTAGCACAGTGGTGTGACGAGGGATGGGTAACTTCTGATAACCCGCGCACCGAAAAACCAGCGGCGATCATAAGCGATATCATCGACGGTATTCCACTTGATTTCCCGCATGTAGTGAATCCCGATCGTCGTGCTGCAATAGCCGCCGCCCTGCGGGAAGCCCGCAGCGGTGATTGTCTGGTGATTGCCGGAAAAGGGCATGAAACCTACCAGGAAATTGCGGGGGTACGGCATCATTTTGATGATAAAGAGGTCGTTACCGAGGAATATGCAGCTTTGATAACGGAAGCAACGAACCATGTCGCATCATAACGATCAGAACAAGCAGCGATTGACTCTCGGTACTTTTATTGAGTGGTGCGGTGGTGCCAGTGAGATAGCTGCCGTGCATCGGGCGAAACCACTCGGTGAAATACGTCACGATTCGCGTCTGGTGCAGCCGGGTGATCTGTTTGTTGCTCTGGCAACCGAAAGCAATGACGGACATGCCTATATTGAAGCTGCATTCAAGGCTGGTGCAGTTGCTGTGGTCGCGGCACGTCGTGCACGGTTTGACTGCAGTGCACGGTACGCACGTCGCATTATCCGGGTTACCGAACCTCTGAAGGCACTGCAGCGGGCGGCTGCGAAATACCGCAAAGAGCTCGGTTTTCTCTGTATCGGAATTACCGGATCAAGCGGAAAAACAACTACACGAAGTTTTATTTCCGCGGTTCTCCAACAGGGAGTTACCGTGGGTGAAACGTATACCAACTGGAACAACCATATCGGCGTTCCACTCAGTCTGCTTCGGTTTACCGGAGAGGAGTGGGCAGGCGTCATTGAAATGGGTGCAAATCATACCGGAGAGATTACTGCGCTCTCGCGAATCGCCCAACCCGATATCGCGGTGATTACCAATATCGGCTATGCACATGTCGGGCTTTTCGGCTCTCTGGCGCAAACCACCGCTGCAAAATTCGAGATCGCCGATGGTCTCAACCGTAAGAACGGATTTCTGCTGCTCAATGGTGACGATCCGCGACTGGTTGCGGAGGCTCGTGCCCGTGAACTTCCGGTATACTTTTATGGTAATGCGAAACAATGTTCGATTCGCCCGGAAGCGGTAACGGTCGATCCCCGTAACGGAACACGGTTTTTGGTTGACGGGTCGGAGTTCGTGCTTGCCATGCCGGGGCGTCATTTTGTCTACAGTGCTCTTCCGGCGATCTTTCTCGGACGTCGGTGCGGAATTCCCGACGAATACATTGCCCGGGCACTTGCCAAACAGCAGCCGGTGGCACTGAGGGGGACACTCGAGCGTAAAGGGACCACTGATTTTATTGTTGATTGCTACAATGCAAATCCGTCATCAATGGCGGCGGCACTGACGTATCTGGGTGATGTGGCCGGAAAACGTCGGAAGGTGGCGGTAGTTGGCGAGATGATGGAGCTGGGAAAATATGCCACTCGTCTTCACCGGGAACTGGGTAAAACCGTTGCCAGAACGGGTGTTGCCCGCCTTATTGCGGTGGGGGATCATGCGGAAGCGATTCTTGCAGGTGCACGTGACGGGGGATTGGGGCCGCGCTCAATGACTGCCTGCAAGTCGGCAGAGGAGGCGCTGCCGGTGGTTAAAAATGTGGTTCGCAGTGGCGATACCGTACTGCTCAAGGCGTCGCGGGGAATCCATCTGGAAACAGTTTTTGAAAGATTCGGCGGTTAGAGAAAAATGACGATGTCATCGTACGATATAAAAACCACATTACCCGAAAGGGTGACAATAATCGGTGCCGCCAGAAGCGGAATTGCCGCGGCACGCTTTTTTGCTGAACGTGGGGTATCTGTTTTGCTCAGTGATACCTGCAGCAGTGAGCAGCTGGAAGCGATAGTTGCACAGAACGGACTGTCCGGAATCCGACGGGAAGCGCAGGGGCACAGTCGTGCGGTTCTTGATGCCGATCTGATTGTTCTCTCGCCCGGCGTACCGTCTGATATACCTGTTCTGCTGCAGGCTCGTGGACAGTCGATTCCCGTCTGGTCGGAGATGGAACTCGGGTTCCGTGCCAGCAGGGCACCGTTTCTCGCGGTAACCGGTTCATCGGGTAAAAGCACGACGGTTTCACTGGCCGGAGCAGCACTTACCGCTGCGGGCTTTGAAAATAGTGTTGCCGGCAATATCGGTCTTCCGGTAATCACCGAAGTTCCGCAGGTATCCGGGGACGGTTTCGTGGTTGCTGAAGTGTCAAGTTTTCAGCTTGAAAACATTGACTGTTTCAGGCCGAAAGCGGCGGCAGTACTCAATCTCATGAAAAATCATCTTGACCGGTATCCTTCGGAAAATGCCTATTACGAAGCGAAAAAAGCAATCGCCCGGAATCTGACCAGCAAAGAATATCTCATTCTCAATGCCAACGATCCGTTGTTGCGCAGCTGGGGAGACGAGGTTGCCGGAAAAACATGCGTTGTCTACTTCGGCGCGGATGTTGACGGGTGTGATGCTTTCTGGTGCGATGGCTCTCTGCTGCGGTATCGCCTTGACGGAACTGCCGGTGTGGTGGGTGATCTGGCCACCATGAAGTTGCGGGGCGGACACAATTACGACAATGCCGCCGTGGCTGCTGCACTGGCGAAAATCGCCGGTGCACCGGACGAAAAAATTCTGCAGGGGCTCTGCTCGTTCAGCGGTTTGCGGCATCGGTTGGAATTTATCGCCGAATGCGAAGGTGTCGGCTGGTACAACGATTCAAAATCAACAACGGCCGAATCGATCGATTGTGCTGTACGGGCCTTTCCCGCAGGTGTCCATCTGATTGCCGGGGGAAGAGATAAAGGTTGTGATTTTACGGTGGTGAACGATGCAATCTCCCGTTTTGTTAAAACAGTGATACTCATCGGCGAGGCTACCGAGCGGATGGCACGGGAGTGGAACGGTCTGGCACCAATTGTATGCGCGGGTACGCTTGAGGAGGCGATCACCGTAGCACAGGGAAAGGCAACGGCCGGACATGCGGTGGTGCTGTCGCCAGGGTGTTCAAGTTTTGACATGTTCGATAACTACGAGCAGCGGGGAGACCGGTTCCGTGATATCGTTCTCGAGAGTTGCGGGGGAGCCGTTCACCATGAGTAAAGGAATCATACGAATGGACACCGCGCTTTTCGTTGCTCTGCTGATAATGCTGGGTTTCGGTCTGGTACTGGTGTACAGCTCATCGTTCGCCCTGGCTGAAGTACGGTTCGGCGGATCGGAATTTTTCTTTGCCCGGCAGATGGTACGTGCCCTTCTTGCGCTGGCCGGTCTGATGATCTTTATCAATGTTGATTATCATTTCTGGGGAAAGTTGAGTAATCTGGGGTATATCATAGCTGCCGTACTGCTGTTGATGGTGCTGCTGCTGCCTGCTTCACAGGCTATTAACGGCGCCAAACGCTGGCTTACCGTGGGGCCGCTTACATTTCAGGTTTCGGATTTCGCCCGCATGGCGATTATTCTGTATGTGGCACGCCACGTTGAACAGGCGGGAAATGATCTGCGGCAGCCGAAGGTATATGTCAGGATTCTGGGAGCAATCATACTGCTTTGTCTGCTCATTATGCTTGAACCCGGTTTTTCCTCCTCGGCGATTATCGGGCTTATCGCCGTTACCATGCTTTTTATCGGTGGCGCGAATATGTCGCATATGGCACTTATGGCGGCAGCCGGTATACCACTTGCAATTGTAGCAGCACTGAAAATGCGTCATAGTCTGCTACGTATCCTTGCGTTCATGCACAAAAAAGACGGTGTGGATTCGTTCGCGTATCAGGTGGGACAATCACTTATCGGGCTCGGGAATGGTGGATTGTTCGGTGTTGGTATCGGTAAAGGTGAACAGAAATTTTTCTATCTGCCCGAACCGCACACGGATTTTGTTCTTTCCATTCTGGGAGAGGAAATCGGTTTTATCGGTCTGGTAGTTGTCGCATCGGTATTCGCGTTTATCGTGTACCGCGGAATGAAAATCGCCCGACAGGCACCGGATCGTTCCGGCCAGCTGATGGCCTTCGGGTTTACATTTACCATCGCACTCTATGCTCTGCTTCATGCAGCGGTTGCCGTCGGCCTTATGCCGACAACCGGCGTACCGTTACCGTTTATCAGTTACGGCGGGATGAGCCTGGTATTCATGGTGTGCAGTATGGGGATCGTGCTGAATATCTCCAGTCAGTCGACCTACGGGCTTGTTCCCCGGGAAACGATTACCACCGGAAGACGGGGGCGTGCCGGGAGAGGGAAAAAGAGGTTTTTATGATCAGGCATCGCTTAAAACGGATTCACCTGATCGGTATCGGTGGTGCGGGGATGAGCCCGCTGGCTGAGGTACTGGTCAATTCCGGTTATACCGTCACCGGCAGTGACCGCTTGGTGTCCGAAGTCACCAAACGACTTGAGACCATCGGGGTGAACATCCAGTACGATCATAAGCCCCGTCTTGTTTCGGAGGCGCAACTGGTGGTCTTTTCCAGTGCAATCCGGACCGACAATCCTGAACGGCAGTACGCTGCCGAAAACGGAATTATCCAGATACGTCGAGCCGAGTTGTTAGGTGATCTTATGCGTGCCCAGACAACGGTCTGCATCAGCGGCACTCACGGAAAAACAACTACCACCTCATTGACCGGTGCACTGCTGCAGAAGGCGGGACTTTCTCCCACGGTTCTGGTGGGGGGTATGCTCCGTGACAGTAAAACACATGCGCTTATCGGCAGTGGCGGGCTAATGGTGTCGGAGGCCGATGAGTTCGACCGGTCGTTTCTGGCGATGTATCCCACGGTTGCGGTCATTACCAATATTGATACCGATCATCTTGACTGTTACCGCGATCTTGACGACATTAAGGCGGCCTTTGTCGCATTTACCGGTAAAGTACCGTTTTACGGAGACGTAATAGCCTGCAGTGATGATGCAGGGGTACGTGCGATACTTCCGCAGGTGAAAGCCCCGGTAACTACCTACGGAATCGATGAAGGGGCCGATTACCGCGCCGTCGCTATTGAATTCACCGATGGTTGTGCACGGTTTTCGGTACAGGAACGGGGAGCTGATATCGGGACTCTGATCATTGCCATTCCGGGGATGCACAACATACGCAACACCCTGGCTGCAGTGGCGGTCGCACGGTTGTTCGGTGCGGAAATGCCTGCTATTGCCGAGGCATTGCACTCATTCAAAGGAGTACACCGGAGGTATGATCTAATCGGTACGTACCGTGGAGCACAGGTGATTGACGATTACGCGCATCATCCGCGGGAACTGCAGGCAACTATCACGGCAGCTCGGCAGAGTGGTGCAAAACGGATTATTGCGGTGTTTCAGCCGCATCTGTATTCACGGACAAGAGACTTTCTTGAGGAGTTCGGTGAGGCACTCACCGGGGCCGATATCGCGTTTGTCACAGCTATCTATCGTGCACGGGAAGAACCGATTCCGGGTGTCGCTGCCGAGGGTATCGTTGCGGCGATGGAGCGGCAGGGGTACCGTCAGGCGCATTACATAGAAGAATGGCGCGATCTGCCGGAGTTGCTTGCGCCGATGGTAACCGACGGTGATTATCTGTTGTTCATGGGTGCCGGTGATATCTGTTTGTGTGCGTATAGAATGGCGGAGGTGCTCGGTGGCGAAGCGTAAAGGCGTCAATTCGCGGAAGAAAAACGTTCAGCGCAAGAAAAAGGTCGCGTCGAAACTCCGTCGCATGGTACCGGTAATCGGTATCTGCTGTGTTGTCGCGGTACTTATCGGTTTGGCGTTGTGCGGCGGAAAACTCGGATACGGTAAGCTCGTTGCGGCGATTGATGGTTCCTCATTTTTAACAATAAAGAAAATTACGGTTACCGGAAATGAACATATTGCCGCAGCATCAATTGTTGAACAATGCAACTTCGGAACCATACGGAAACTCTACCATCTCAAACCGGACAGTATAGTTGCGGTGCTCAATACTGATCCGTGGATCAGTCGTGCCCGCTGTGTCAAGCGGTGGTGGGGAGAAGTGGTAATTGATGTACGGGAACGGAAACCGATCGCGCTGCTACATTCCGGTACGGTGCATCTGATTGATGACGAGGGAGTCATCCTCCCGGTGGAACCCGGAAAAACCTACGAACTGCCGATGCTCTCTTCGATGCCGGTGGGAAAGGGACGTGATGGACGGCAGCACTGCGACAGCGTGGTATTTGAGCGCGCACGGCGGCTGATCACTGCTATCCGCAATGAGGATGGTGCACTGTTGAAACGTATTTCTCAGATGGATATGCAACCAGCCGACGGTGCCAGATGCCGCTTTGCCGCCGGCAATGCTGAAGTGACCATTGGTGCCGACGTGGGTGCCCGGCAGCTCCGGAACCTCCGGCATTTGCTCGGAGTTCTCGATAGTGAAGGCAGCGGACCGAAGGTAATCGATATGCGGTACCAGAATCTTGCTTTTGTACAAAATAATGAATAAGGGAACGGTGGAGGTAGTGGTGTCAATTGAAAGAAATGAGCGATTTGACGGTATAGACGGGAGAACAATATGGACGATTCAGTAGTAGTGGGACTTGATATAGGCACGACAAAGATCGCCTGCATCATCGCCGAACAGGATACGAACGGGGAATTGAAAATCGTCGGCGTCGGAATCAGTCCTTCAGATGGTCTGCGCAAGGGCGTGGTGGTGAATATTGATAAAACGGTCAAATCCATTCAGAAGGCGGTGGAGGAAGCTGAACTTATGGCGGGAATCGATGTGGATGCCGTCTGGGTGGGTATTGCCGGTGATCACATCCGGGCCATCAACAGTAAAGGGGTCGTGGCGATTTCACGTGATGACAAGGAAATCACCGAAATGGATATGCTGCGGGCTATTGATGCGGCCAAGGCGGTCTCGATTCCGATGGACCGCGAAATACTGCATGTGATTCCCCAGGAATATGTGGTTGACGATCAGAAGGGAATTAAAGATCCCATTGGGATGTGCGGTGTGCGCCTTGAAACGCAGGTGCACATTATCACCGGTGCGGTCACCAGTGCACAGAATATTTACAAAAGTGTCGATAAAGCGGGACTCAAAGTAATCGACATGGTGCTCGAACCGCTGGCCTCATGTTATTCGGTGCTTGAAAAGGATGAGAAGGAACTCGGTGTCGCTCTGGTGGATATGGGTGGCGGTACGACCGACATCGCCATCTATTTCGATGAGAGCATCAGACATACCGCTGTGGTTGCACTGGGTGGTAAGAACGTAACCAGTGATATCGCCATCGGTATCCGGACGCCGATCGACCGTGCCGAGGAGATCAAACGGCAGTACGGCTGCGCATTTTCATCGCTCGTCAAGGGAAATGAATTCATCAGTGTTCCCGGAGTCGGTGGGCGCGAGCAGCGGGAAGTGTCAAAATCGGTGCTCGCATCAATTATTGAACCGCGCGTTGAGGAGATTTTCGCGCTGGCCCTCCGGGAACTCAAGCGGACTGAATATGCGGAAATGCTCGGAGCGGGAGTGGTGCTGACCGGTGGTGGTTCGATGATGGAAGGTATCAAGGAGCTTGCCGAAAAGGTTTTTGAAATGCCGGTGAAACTCGGGGTTCCGTACGGGTTCGGCGGGTTGACGGAAGCGGCCAAATCCCCGATACACGCAACCGGCGTGGGGCTCTGCATGTATGGGATGGAGCAGCGTATCAAAACCAAACCCCGGAAAGGGTTCGGCGGGGGAGATGACAACTTCAGACGGATTTTTGAAAAGATGAAACAGTGGGTAAAGGAGTTCTTCTGATGAACGGAATAGTGCTGTACAAAAAAAATGAAAAAAGCAAAAAACATTCACACAATAACTGGAGGAGGGGCTGATGGTAATCTCAATGGATGACGCGTTTGACACAGTCGCCAAAATGAAAGTAATCGGTGTCGGAGGCGCCGGAGGTAATGCGGTCAACCGTATGATCTCTTCCGGTCTCGGTGGCGTGGAATTCATCGCGGTCAATACCGACGCGATGGCGCTTGACAATAACAGGGCGAAACACCGGCTGCAGATCGGCGAAAAAATCACGAAAGGGCTCGGTGCGGGAGCGAATCCCGATGTCGGGCGCCTGGCGATGGAAGAGGATCGCGAAAAGATCGCATCGATGCTTGAGGGTACCGATATGCTCTTCATCACCGCCGGTATGGGTGGTGGAACCGGAACCGGTGGTGCTCCGGTGGTCGCCGAAATCGCCCGGGAAATGGAGATCCTTACCGTGGCGATCGTTACCCGTCCCTTCCTCTTTGAGGGAAAGGTTCGTGACCGCAATGCCCGTAAGGGTATCGATGAACTACGCGAATCGGTTGATACGATTATCGTCATTCCCAACCAGAAACTGCTGACGATTGTTGAGCGGTCAACATCGCTTATCGATGCATTTAAATCCGCCGATGATGTTCTGTTTCAGGCAACCAAGGGAATTTCCGATCTGATCTCTGTGCACGGCCTGGTGAACCTCGACTTTGCCGATGTGAAAACCATCATGATGGGTATGGGCGATGCATTGATGGGTACCGGGTTCGCCGAAGGTGAAAACCGTGCGGTTATGGCTGCCGACAGTGCTATTCACAGCCCGCTGCTTGATGATGTTTCAATCGCCGGTGCCCGTGGAATTCTCATCAACATTACCGGTGGTGAGGATATGACGCTCTACGATGTGAGTGATGCGACGCAGGCGGTCTACGATGCTGTTGGCGAATCCACTGATACAAACGTTATTTTCGGCGCAGTAACCGATGCGGCAATGAACGGAAAAATCAGTGTCACGGTCATAGCAACCGGGTTCAACGAGAGTAACATCGACAAGCAGAAAGAGGAGCGTGCTCCTAAAATGATGGTAAAGATTCCGACGCAGCAGAAGGACAAACGGGTGGAACAGATGTCAATTCCCCTTACCCTTCCCCGAAAACAGGAACCGGTGGCTCAGGTTGCAGAGGCGGAACAGGTGAAAACGGAGGAAGTCGACTCCCGTGAAGAAATGACCAAAGATCACGCACCTACGGTCTTTTCCCAGCCTGAAGTTGCATCCGAGCCGGTGGTTCGTCTGCAGAATGATGATGCACTAGTCTCATCCGCTGCGGATATCGGTCTGCCGACGTTCATCAAAAACAATCAGGTGGTGAAGGAACGGGTCTATGTTTCAAAGGGCAGTGTCATTACACAGTACGAGGATGACATGGATGTTCCGACGTTCCTGAGAAAACAGATGCAGTAATTCGCTTCCGGGGGGGCGGTTGCACCGCCCCCCCGGAACATTTTACGGTTTGGAGATGCCTATGAATAATTTACAGTCGCGAATGATAAAAAAAGCGAAGAAACTCCACAAAAAAATATATCCCTGCGCAATGAAAACAGAGCTGGACCAGTGTTTTACCAATAACAAAGATTTTCTGTTCTTCTGGTATAATACCGAAGATCACAGTACGCATGTTATTACCGAGTCGCTCAGGAAAAAGCCTCGTCGTCATCGGGTACGGATGCAGGAGTCCGGTCTGGCATCGATGTAACATGCTGTACGCGGTGCGGTAACGGAGGATCAACCGGGGGGCCACTGCAGCCGGCGGCCGCTGAGTATATGGACATGAATATGGTCAACACTCTGCCCTGCACTCTCACCTGAATTGATCACCAGGCGATATCCCTTTTCCGCGAACCCCTCCTTTTGTACAACGGTGCGGACAGCGGAAAAGAGGGCATTGTACAGGGTGCTGTTATTGTCCGGTACTGTATCGATAGCTGGAAAATGGGTTCGTGGAATCACCAGCAGATGCCGTGGAGCCTGCGGGTTGATATCGCTGATAACGAATACGTTATCGTCTTCATACACCTTGGGAACCGGAATTTCACCGTTTGCCATTTTGCAGAATAAACAATCATCCATTGCTCTACTCCTTTTTCATGACCGTACAAACCAAAATCGTATCGAAAAATAGTAATGGAAGCGTCCGGATGATACTACTTTTACCCGGATGGCCTCATGATCTATTTTTAAAAGATTATATCCGCCATGATCGTCCGGCAAATCTCCGGTAAGGGGATTCCGGAGCAGATGAATGAACCGTTTTACGGTAATGTGTTGAAAAACAGTGCGTTATACTTGAGTGCAGATTAGGGAAGAATGAAAACAGTTGCTCAGAACCGCAAGGCCTATCACAATTATGAAGTTATTGAGAAATTCGAGGCCGGTATAGCTTTATACGGCGCCGAGGTGAAGGCGGTTCGGTCGGGAAAAGTGAATCTTTCCGACAGCTATGCCCAATGCAGTGCCGGAGAGATATTTCTCAATCATCTGCATATCAGTCCCTACGATCATGTGAGTTACAATGTCCCCGATCCCTACCGGAAACGAAAACTGCTGCTTGCCAAACGGCAAATACTCTATCTGACCAGTGAGGTGGACCGGAAGCAGCTGACCATAATACCTCTTTCCCTCTACTTCAAAAACCAGTGGGTCAAGGTGGAGATCGGTCTCTGTCGCGGCCGGAAAAAATGGGATAAACGGCAAAAGATAGCCGAAAATGAATCAAAACGTAATATGCAACGGATGCTCAAGAGGTTTCATTAATGATGTATCGCCCTGCCTGTTTTCAGTTGATGTTGTTGACCGTTGCCCTGTTCTGTCTTTCCCTTGCCGGCAGCGGTAGTGCCGAAAGCAGTACACCATCTACCGATACGCAATTGCGTGCTATTGTTGAGGTTGCCGATTCACTCGGCTATTCGTGTCGCTGGGAGCGGACTTTCAAACGGCTTTCCTGTACCCGCGGTTCAGGGCACCTGCGCTTTTACGAAGGCAACTGTTTTTGTTATCATAATGGTACCGTGGACCGGTTGCCCGTTGCTCCGGTACGCCGCGGACCTGCCCTGTATCTGCCGGGGAATCTACTTACAAATCTGCTGCAGGGTATTACACCGGAAAGTTTACCGGTGGCACTTGCCACCGAACGTATGGAGCTTGGTTCTGCAACAGAAGCAGGATATACCATCCGGTCGGTTATTACCGAAAAGAAAAGCAATGGAACCCTGTTGATGATCGCACTCTCGGATTCCCTGCCGCTTGAGGTGACCTATTATTATCCCAATCTGACCTTTAATTTATACGGCGGGACACTGGATACGAACCGCATACGGCAGGGGAAACGGATCGGGCTTGTCGATTCGGTATTTTCGCATCAGTTCAAAAAATCGGCGCAGGTCACTGCATTGCTCGCCCGTGAGATTGAGGAACCGATGGTTGATTATGTATCCGATACCCGTACGGTGCTGATCTCCATCTGGCCTAAAAAAAGGGTTCCGTCAAAACCGGCCGCACCGGTGAAAAAAGCTCAGAAGCAGGAGAGCGGTCCGATGGTGATTGTACTTGATCCCGGACATGGCGGCAAGGACCCGGGCTGTATCGGAGCAAGTGGTACCCGGGAAAAGGATGTCGTTCTGTCAATCGGGCTTAAGGTGCGCGGGGAACTGCGGAAAAAGAAGAATGTCAAGGTGTACATGACCCGTGATACCGATGTGTTTGTTCCGCTTGCGGATCGGACAAAATTCGCCAATAAAAAGAAAGCGCACCTCTTCGTAAGTATTCATGCCGATGCGATAGGCGGTACTGCGAAACGGAAACAGAGTATCAGCGGCTACAAGATCTATTTCCTCTCACAGGCGAAAAACGAAGAGGATAAACTGGTGGCAATGCGTGAAAATGCGGTTATCAAGCTTGAGAAACAACCGAAAAAGTACTCCAGTCTGCAGAATGTCCTTATTGAGATGGCGGGAAACGAGTACCTTCGGGAGAGTCAGGATCTCTGTATTTTACTCGATCAGGTGTTTTCAAAAAAACTCGCGAAAAAAATAAGCAAATTGCATCGTGGTATCGGACAGGCAAATTTCTGGGTGCTCAATGGAGCATTCATGCCCTCAGTGCTGATAGAAACAGGGTTTCTCTCACACAAAAAAGAGGAAAAATTACTGACGCAGAAAACCTTTCAGGTGCAGATGGCAGCGGCAATCGGAACTGCCGTTGCACATTTCTGCGATGGAATTGGTGCGGGTAATGAGTGATGCACGACCAATAGGAATTCTTGACAGTGGCATCGGCGGACTGTCGGTCTGCCGGGAAATCTCTCGTTTGATGCCGGGAGAGCGGATGGTGTATTTCGGGGATACCGCCCGTGCTCCCATCGGTAATCGTCCCGATGAGGTCATTCGCCGTTGTGCCCGTGAAGGGGCTGCCGATCTGCTCGAGCGGAATATCAAAATGATGGTTGTCGCCTGTAATACGATTTCAGCGGTTGCACTGGAAACCATTGAGTCGATGGTAAAGGACATTCCCGTTATCGGTGCCGTACTGCCCTGTGCCCGTGCCGCAGCGCTCAGAACCGGTAACCGTAAGATCGGGCTCATCGGAAGTACCGCCACCATCAGGTCGAAAGCATATGTCAATGCTTTGCACCGAATCGACGCCGCGGTGCAGATTCATGAACAGGCGACACCGTTTTTGCACGCCCTTCTGGAAGAAGTGATGCTTGACCACGACATTACCCGACTGACCGCCCAGTTCTATCTGTACGAAATGATTGATCTCGGGGTTGATTGTCTTATTCTCGGCAGCAGCTGTTTCCCGCCGCTTCTGGAGGTTGTTCAGGGAACGGTTGGTACGGGAATGCAGCTGATTGATTCTGCGCTCTGGACCGCGAAAGAGGTACAGGATATTCTGACGGCACTTGATCTGCGCAATGAAGCTCCAACGGGGGGGATCGAAGGAAGCACGTTTATTCTCACCGAGGAACCGGTAGAGACGAATCGGTGTATACAGATATTTTTCGGCGGAAAACTGCCGTCACTGATGCTGCGCGGTACCGAGAAGGTGGCCGGATGAACAACGGCTTTTTTTACAGCTGCGTTCCGCAGGTAATGCTGCATCCTCCCGATTTTACCTCCATCTTCCGGTAGTGCACTTGGTAACGAACACAACTACAACAAAGGAGTACATATGTCAGGTCATTCCAAATGGGCAACCATCAAACGATCCAAAGGTAAAGCGGATGCCGCCCGGGGAAAGCTTTTCAACCGTCTTATCAGGGAAATCACCATTGCCGCACGTATGGGCGGAGGTGATATCGATGCGAATCCGCGTCTGAGATCGGCCGTCAACAGTGCCCGGGGTGCCAATATGCCCAATAAAAACGTGGAGTCTGCGATTCTCAAGGGAACCGGGCAGTTGGAAGGCGTTTCCTACGAAGAGGTAACTTTTGAAGGATACGGACCGGGAGGGATCGCCGTCATGATCGAATGCATGACCGATAACCGTAACCGTACCGTGGCGGAAGTCCGCCACGCGCTTACCAAACACGGCGGGAATCTCGGACAGTCGAATTCGGTTGCCTGGATGTTCAAGTCAAAAGGTGTTTTCCGTATTGCCGGGGACGCCATGGCCGAAGAATCGCTGATGGAGGTGGTGATCGAGGCGGGTGCCGAAGATATGCACCTTGATGGCGATGAATATGAGGTGATAACCGCTATGGAGACATTCGAGGATGTCAGGGCTGCCCTTGAAAAGGTCGGGATTGAACCGGTCACTGCTGAACTCCAGAAAATCCCCGATAACCCGGTAAAGGTTGAGGGCGATAACGTCGGCAAGGTCATTCGACTGATGGAGGCACTTGATGATCTTGACGATACGCAGAATGTGTTCGCGAACTGCGACATTTCCGACGAGGATATGGAACAGTATTCCGGATGATCATTTTCGGTATTGATCCCGGGACCGCAATCACCGGTTTCGGTGTCATAACGGTAAAGGGTAATTCGATCGGTTGGGTGGACTCCGGTGTGATACATACGAAGACCGCACAGCCGCTCGACGAACGGCTCGAGACCATTTATGATGGGCTCGTCGCTTCGATGCAGCGTCATTCTCCCGATCGTGTATGTATCGAAGAGGCTTTTTACGGAAAAAACGTCCGGACCACCCTGGTGCTTGGTCACGCACGGGGGGTTGCGATGTTAGCCGCAAGGAAGTTCGGAGCGACCGTAGCGGAATATTCGCCGCGGGAAATTAAAAAAGCGGTTACCGGTAACGGCAATGCGGCGAAGGAGCAGGTTGCCTATATGGTGAAAATGCTTGTTTCGCCACCGTCGCATCATGATCAGACGGATGCCTACGATGCCTTGGCCGTCGCGCTGTGCGATGTGCAGTCCGGAGGGGGGCTCGGGATGTTGAAAAAAGGAAAACACCGATGATTGAATATCTCAGGGGGACGGTAGCCGTCAAGGAACTGGGGCATGTTACCATCGAAGCGAACGGGGTGGGCTACGGTGCCGACATACCGCTGTCAACCTATGAACAGCTTCCGGCTCCGGGATCCGAGGTGCTTCTGCTTACCCACCATCATGTGCGTGAAGACACGCAGAAACTCTTCGGTTTCATGACCGCCGAAGAACGGATGATATTCCGTCAATTGATCGGTGTCTCAAAAATCGGTCCGAAGGTGGCGCTGAGTGTGCTTTCCGGCATATCGGTGCAGGACCTTGTTATCAGTGTCAATCGCAGCGATCCGTCACGGTTGCAGAAAATACCGGGGGTTGGCGCGAAAACCGCCCAGCGTCTGGTGATGGAGCTCAAAGGAAAACTGGGTTCCTCCGCTATGAGCGGTGAAACCGACCGAGGTACCGGTATGTCCGGTGGAGGTGCACAACCGGCGCATGCTGATATTAAGGACGAAGTGTTCGCGGCAATGACCGCTCTCGGGTACAACGATAAACAGGTGAGCAGAGCGATTGAACGGGTTGCTTCGGAAATGAAGGAAGACGAATCAGTCGAGGCATGGATACGGAAAATTCTTCAGGTGATCTGAGCCAGGTAGTCCGAATGCCGGCGGTGGCAAAAAAGGTACCTCTTTTCCACTGAAAATAACTAAAATTGTCAGACAGCAGGTTCTCATGAGTGACGAAAACGAAAGAATCGTATCCGCGGCATCGCACCGGTCCGATGATGAACAGTTTGAAGCCTCTCTGCGTCCGGAGCGGTTTACTGATTTTGTTGGCCAGGAGTCGATAAAAGAGAACCTTGGGGTGTTTGTCGAAGCGGCGAGGAAGCGGGGCGATGCTCTGGATCATGTACTCTTCTGCGGTCCTCCCGGTCTCGGCAAAACAACGCTCTCCCGGATTCTCGCCTCCGAACTCGGGGTGGAGATGCATGCCACTTCCGGACCGGTTCTCGAGAAAAAAGGGGATCTTGCTGGTAACCTGACCAACCTTGCCGAGCGGCAGATCCTCTTTATTGACGAGATCCATCGCCTCAACCGTGTTGTTGAAGAGGCGCTTTACCCGGCTATGGAGGATTTTATCTTTGATATTATGATCGGTGAAGGACCCGCGGCCCGGTCCATCCAGCTCAATATCAAACCGTTTACACTGGTCGGGGCTACCACCAGAGCGGGAATGCTCACCTCTCCCCTGCACGCACGGTTCGGGTATGTATGCCGCCTCAATTACTATACCGCGGAACAGCTGCAGCAGATCATCAGGCGTTCCGCCGGGATACTTGATATCGGATGCGATGCGGAGGCAGCACTTGAACTCGGCAGGCGGGCGCGGGGAACGCCACGGATTGCCAACCGGCTTCTCCGCCGGTGTCGTGATGTCGCCGAAGTGCGGGGAAACGGTTATATTACTATTGACATTGTCGAAAAAACACTTAAAATGCTCGGGGTCGACAGAACCGGACTTGACGATATGGACCGCAGTATTCTTAAAGCGATCATAGAGCATTACAACGGCGGACCGGTAGGTATCAATACCATCGCAGTGGTGGTAGGGGAGGAACCGGATACCATCGAAGAAGTGTACGAGCCATTCCTTATTCAGTCGGGCTTTCTGAAACGTACCTCACGGGGACGTGAGGTGACACGAAAAACGTACGAGTACTTTCATTTGAAGCCGCATCGTTCATTCCCTTCTCCGCAGCAGGATCTCTTTGACCGCCTCGGGGAAAATTCCGCAGAGAAGGGAACGTAAACAGGTTGCAAAGGAGCACGCATGAACTGGTTTGAAGTCGGACGATTTCTGGTGGTTGCAGGGACCGTTATTCTGGTGATGGGGTTTCTGTTCATGGTTGCCGATAAATTGCCGATCGGACGTCTGCCCGGTGATTTCGAATTCGGTTCAGGCAGATTCAAAATTCATTTCCCCCTGGCGACGTCGATCCTCGTGAGTGTCGTCATTACTCTGCTGCTTAATTTCTTCTCCAGGCGGTGAACCCCGTGCAACTGCAGCGTTTATCCATTGTGGTGCAGGGAAAAGTGCAGGGGGTGGGTTTTCGTTTTTTTACCGCACACTGCGCACGACGGCATCATCTCTGCGGGTGGGTCCGCAACCGGCCTGATCGTGCCGTCGAAATGGAGGTACAGGGCTCACCTGAACAGCTCCATGTCTTCAGGACCGAGATTAATCAGGGGCCAATGCTGGCCCGGGTACACGATATGACGGTCGTGGAACTGCCCGTCACCGAAGGAGAGACTGAATTCGAAATACGTTATTGAAAACGCCGTACTTTACGGAAGATGTATCCCCGTCTGGCGAAGTACTGTATGTCAACTAAAACGTCAGGGTTACGCCGGCACTGATAGTGACAGTATAGCCGCAGTCCTCAATGAACAGCGCAAGATTATCTTTGAAGTAATACCTCATTCCGATGTACTCCCGCACCCCGAAGAATGAAGGATGGTCATCGGGAGTACCGGCAACGTTGAAATCGTACGTATCCCAGCGGAAGACCCACCCTCCGGAAAGTCCTGCATACACATCGATCATGTTCCGGATAATGATTTTATCGGCAAGAACATTGAGATTGAAGGGGTGAAAAGCCACCCGGGCCATAACCGGCAGATGATGTGTATGGGTTTGGGGAGAATCACTATATACATTGTAGCCTGTTGCCGCACCGGCGCTGATACAGTCATGCAGACCGTAATCGAACGCCGCGAGAGCCCCGAAGTAAACGAAACTTATCCCGGCAGAGCCGAGCCGGTCCCCCTGATGGTAAACACTGCCGTCGCCGGTTGCCCAGCCGGATGCGGAGACCTGATGGGTCACCACGGTGAGTATATACATCATTCGGATGAGTGCTTTTTTCATAACGGTACTCCTGCTTATTTAGCGTGGAACCGGTAATGATACCATGATTCCGTCAATCTGTCGGGTGAATTTAAAAAGATGAATATAGGTGAATACCGTTTGTTGTGCAAGGATGGTACCTGCGTTATGAATTCATCCTCACTACTAAAGTTTATAAAAAAACGCCCCTCAAAAGAGGGGCGCCTTTAAAAATAACTCGTCAATAGCTGATCGAAGTGTTACCTCCCGGCAAACACCGTTCTCGAAACCGTCCCGTTCACTGAAGTCAAACGAAGAATCGCGAATGAGGAACCAACCTTTTTACCTTCAAGCGTTTTTCCGTCCCACTTGAAAGAATGATTGCCTGCTGCAAGATTTTCACGCATAATTGTTCCGATCTTCGCGCCATTAAGGCTGAGAAGTTCCATTGAAACAGGACCTTCAGCATTCACGGAGTAGCTGATTGCCTGATTCGCCGCAATGCGGAAATTGGCAACCGCGAGCGGGAACATACGGTTCGGACCAGAGGCTGCAGTAACGGCGACCGGTTTGTTGTACACTTCAATCTTCATCCCATCGGGGCCGATCTGCATCGGGGAGGCGAAGGTTACCCGGATGTTCTTTTCAAGTCCGGTACCTTCAGCCTTGACGTTTGCTCCGGATGCTGCTCCGTTGATCAGGATAAACGGAGCTTCCGTTCCGGTATTGTTTTTAAGCATGAGTTCCTTGACGGTAACCGGTTTATCGTAAGATACGGTAATCGTCTGGTTTTTATCACCGGAAGCATTTTCATCGTAATCGAGCGTACCAAGTCCTTTCGGGTTGAGCAGCAGCGCCTTGGTGATTTTTCCGTTCATGGAAGAAGGAATTCTCGGACGAATCCAGAGACGGTTGTTGGCATTATCGATCATGTAGCCGCAGAACTGGAAGTAGGAGTGCCAGACGGTGGGTGCTGTCATGTAACTGTCTTTATGCTTGTTTCCATCACCTTCCTGCAGCGACTGCCAGAAAACCTGATTTGGTACCGACTTATAATAATAATCATAATCCTGCTGATGGATAAATAGTGCATCGTCAGGACGGTTGATGGCAATTTCTGAACCACCGTAATGATCAACGCAATAGAAAACCCATTCACCATTTGCACGCACGCCACCGGTTTTCTGTTTAGAACGCATTTTTTCACAGGTTTTTGTGATGAAACCCTCATCCATAATCGGGTCAAGGCAGAGATAGTTGGCCCAGGCATAGCCTGCGATATGGCTTTCCGGAAAACGGCCGCTCCCGGATGTTGATGCTTTGTCACCAAAATCCGGTGAATTCCCATATTTCTGCTTGAATGCAGTTCTTGCCTCATTGGCATGGGTGGTGTATGCTGTAGCTGTCGCATTGTCTCCCATAAATTTGGCCATTTCGGCAACTGCTTCAAAGGCTGCGATTGCCAACCCGCCATTATATTCAGGGGTGAGGCTGCAGTTGGTACCGGCACTCTGACATCGGTCGTAGGTACTGTGACTCTGAAGGGGAATTTTATCGGAACCGCACTGTGAAACCAGTCGATCGGCCGATTTCTTAAGCGCGGGCCAGCTTTTCTGCAAGGAATCTTTATCGCCCGTTGCCATCATCAGTTCATACGCCTTGAAAATGAACATGCCGTTGAGATCGGCCCACGTTTCGGTGTTCGGGAACCACCAGTAGTCCTGATGGGTTTTATCGTCCCAGTCCTTGAGATGGCGGTTGTTGCCGGAAGAACCGGCCGTAAAGCCGGAAGTGCCCTGATTGAAATCATGATGAACCTGGCCACTTGATTTCTGCTGGCGTGCCCAGTACTGGAGTTCATGCCACTGTACCGAAGGCCAGTTGAAGGAATAGAATACTGCAGCATGCTGACCCTGATCGATAGTACCGATAATGCCGTAGTTACCCTCCCAGAATGCGCAGCGTCCATCTTTGGCGCATACGGAATTGTGAATGAGGGGATAGGTGTTGTTGAGCAGACGGTCCTTGTACCACTCGGGAAAATTGGATGCCATCATACGGTTCACAAACCCTGTAATACCGTCTCTGACCGCATCAAACTTTGACAATCCGAATTCAGCTGCTTCTTTTGAGTTACTGTAAAAGTTCTGGTAATAGTACCCTTCCTGATCGTAGTTGCGGTACCAGGCCAGAACAAATTTGAAATGAACCGTACCCCCGGCGGGAACACTGCATTTTGCCGCAACCAGATTTCCGGCTGCATTGGCAAGAGTACCGGCGGTGGAAAACGAACCGACTGCACCGGCGCTGAATGTCGGCGTCGAGCCGTCGCAATCGACTGCGAGGTACGCGTTGTCGGGCGATCCGGAAAAACTGATTGCCTTGTTGCCCGATTCTACCGTACCGCTGTTGGCGCCACCAAGGAGGCCACCGTTGGCGAATTCCATGGCCACGGCGACATCAACCGCTGCAGCGCCGCTGTTTACCGCAGTCATATCAAACATCGCCAGCGGCGAGGTGGCGAGCTGGTAATTTTCTTTCCCTTCACCGGGCAGATAGGGGCCGAAGGCATTAAGGCTGAATTTTACATCGCCCACTGAGCCAAACTCAGCTTTCTGCACCGGGCACTTTGCATCTTCAGATGTTGCTTTTGCCTGAGTCTTCGCTGTCCCACCGGCAAAAAGATAGAATCCACTTGCGGAAATCTGCTTTTCCGCAGGATTCGTTTTACAATGATCGGCACCAGCCGGCGGCATTTTACCGCTGACGCGTATCTTCTGGCCGTCGAATACGACATACCCGGTTCCCATACCGCCCAATGGAACCCCCCCGGTTTCGGAAAGGGCAAAGATCGAAGCCGTTAGCATGGTGAGTAGTGTAAAAACTTTAAGAAGGTGAGATCTCATTACTCCCCCAATGAAAAGGTTATTTAAAGGTTTAACTGCCGATCTGAAAAATAACTGGAAATTTTTTCTAAATATAAAGTAATGCTGAATCCTGGTAATGCTTAAAAGTAATATATTAAAAAAATTCCCCTGAGTCGTTATCTGACAGTCGTAAATTCGGACTATCGGTAAAACTCAGGGGAGTATTGTGTTACTTACAGCGACATAAAATTACAGGTTATACCGCAACTGGATCTGCCAGTGCCAGTCATCCGGTCGTTTCATCGTCTGCTCAAAATTACCATTCTGAACATTGCTCAATCGATAGATGGTATGGTCACGGCTGAACAGTGCTCTGGTTTCAAATTTGCCAATAGATTTCCTTACATGAATAGCCCAGCTGAAGTTGTCCTTGTTGATATAATTATCCCATTGCTCCAATGATGCCGGTGCCCTGGCCGATGTTTCCTGATCAGCAAATTTACCAAGCCAGTCATTTGCATACGGGCTGAAAAACCATTCGAGTTCAACTGAAAGTAAGTCAAGTATTTTCCATGTCGGTATATTGATTCCAATCATTAAAGGCATACGATTGAGAAGAGAATTATCCGGAAAAACAAGGCCATCATAAAGGCCTGTTGTGTCTTGTCGGAGAAATCTGCCCAAGCTACTTGTATCCACTTCCAGAGTGTCTTTCAATCCGAGAAACGCAAGTTCCGCATAAATTTTAAGTCCCTCTTTCTCTATAAAATCCATACCGCCAAAGAGCGGTTTCGGGTCGAAAATCGCTCGTGCATCAATCTTGATACCCTGCCAATTTTTTCCGAGGGAATCCGGCATAAGTCCGACATTTGCCTGTATGGCATGATGAAAGGCAATCGCTCCACCGACATCAATTACGTCATTTGGTTTATAGTAGAGCCCGAATGCCGGAGTAAAATCAAAGAAAGGAACATAGTTGAATTCTGAGGCAAGTATAGCCTCAAAAGTTAATCTGTTTTCAAACAGTCCGACTTCCGCAAGTCCACCCATAAGATCTGCCCAGGGATAGTCAACTTTATTCTGAACCGAAAGTGGATGTATTGTGCTTCTGAACAGATAGTTTCCTAATGTTTTAACTTCATCATTGATTGTATAGGGAAGCATACCGGTACTGATCTTGAGAGAACTGAAAACAGGATTGTCATAATCCCAATGCATGGTTCCCTGAGCTTCCGCCAGGTAGGAACTGTAGGTTCTGAAATATGAAGCCTTGTTCATTGCATTGGAACCTTTTAGCAGAAAGTTGACATAGAATTCAAGTCCCAGCTTTACGGTAAACCAGTCTGTTGCATTTGATTCAATGTTGAGGTGGAGTAAACTGGTGTTTGTCCACAAGTGCTCGAATGCGGTATTGGGTTTTGCCCACTCGTCACCGTAAACACCGCTTACTATCTGCCCGAACATGTAATAGCCAAAACCTGAAAGTCTGATTTTTGAATCCGAGTCCGTATCCGAGTCTATGCCAAGTCCCTGAGCGAATAGATTAACAGAAAGCAATCCTGCAAGAATGAAAAACCGGTAAAACTTTTTCATGTAATAGACTCCTTGTAAAAAGGGGTAGCACCCGCCATTTGGCGGGTGAAAACCATTGTTAGATAATTATTTCTTAATGTATACTGTCTTTGCAATTGAACCACTGTTGCAGGTAAGTCTCAATATCGCCATGTTGGTAGTCACTTTACCACCATGGGTAGTGATTCCCTTCCAAAGAATGTTATGAGAACCAGCCGAAAGTGAACCACTTGCCAGTGTTCCGATTTTTGCACCATTCACCTGGAACAGGTCAAGTGTCACTTTGCCTGAGACCGGAACTGAGAATGAAATGGTTCTGCCACTCACAAGTTGTCCACCGGTAAGGGAAAGTGCGTATTCGACTTTTCTTGAGGTATAATGCACGGAGAGGTCTTCCGCAGGAACCGCACCGTCATATACCTTGATGTTCAGCCCATTGGGGTCAACCTGGATCGGTGCTGCAAGGGTAATACGAATGTTTTTCTCAAGCCCTGAACCTTCCAGTACACTCGTTGCTCCCTCTAAAACCGTGTTATTGTGCCTGATCAGAATTCCCGGATTAGCGACCGTCGTATTGTTCTTTAATACAAGTTCTTTTACGGTAACTGATGAATCGAATTGAATCGCGATGGACTGTACTCGTGTTCCGGCACTGGTCGCGACAGGAATCTCATTGTAATTGAGTGTGCCCCATCCGTTCGGGTTTACAATGGGTACGTTGATAAGTGTTTTATTCATTGAAGTTGGAATCTGCGGCCTGCACCAAATCCGGTTATTTGCGTTGTCAACCAACATTCCGGAAAACTGGAAAAGCGAACGCCATACCGTAGGAGCAGTACCGTAGCTCCGGTAATCAGTATTGCTGCTCCAGAGATCCTGCCAGTGAACAAACGATGGTGATGCCGCATGATAGTATTCATAATCCCATTGATGCACTTGAAGAGCCCTGTCAGGGTCTCCGATTGCGGTAAGTGCACCGCCGAAATGGTCGAACTGGTAGAAATGCCACAACCCCAGCCTGGCGGGGCCGTTCTGGATGCTGTATTTATTCCAAAGGTTATTACACCCTGTTAAAATATACAACGAATCGATATTTGCCGGAAAACCGAAATAATGGGCAAAACTGTATCCTGCCACATCTCCTTCCGGATGGTTCTGGTCTCCGGCACTGCCGAATTGATTCAGACTTGCGTAGGTATTGCCAAATTCCTCCCGGGCGTTGGTATACCAGTCTCTATAGTATGCTTCGGCCTCCGTATCACCCAGCCATTTTGCCATTTCGGCAACTGCATACCAAGCTGTAAGTGACACAGCGCTGGGGTAGGTATAATTCTGGGCGTTTTGAGAGTCATAGGTACTGAGACTGGTTGTCGGCAGGTAGGCCGGTGTGCAGGTTCTTATTATACGGTTTGCCGTATTTTTCACATAAGGAAAGTATTTTGCAACGGAATCTTTGTCTCCCGTAGCAAGCATCAGTTCATAGGCTTTAAAAATGAACATACAGTTGAGATCCATCCATGGCCTGGTATCCGATTGAAATGAGTAGTCAGGATGATCGTAATTATCCCAGGGATACAGGAACCGGTTGATGTCGCTTTGATCATACGCCCAGGTGCTTAAGCTGGTGGTACCATTGAAATCATGATGAATTTGTCCCCAGTCTTCAGGTTGCTCTTCAGGCCATGAAGAACGTGCCCAGAATTGCAGTTCACGCCATTGATTCTGCGGCCAGTTGAACACATACCACAACGCGGCGTGTTCATTCTGATCAATGGTGCCGATGATCGCATACTGGCCTTCCCAGTAGCCGGTACGCCCGTCTTTCGCTGATACTGAATTATGGATTAGTGGATACAGGTTATTTAACAGACGTTCTTTATACCATTCAGGAAAGTTTGATGCCATGGTACGCTTGACGATACCGGTTGCACCATTGCGAACCAACTCGTAATTCTGCATTCCATAGGTTGCGACTTCCTTCGCACCCTCCGGATAATAGTTATGATACCAGTGATCTTCTTCACCCGGTTTAAGAGGGTTTGGGGGGGTGAGTATCCAGCGGCTCCACCATGATATAACGAAGCGGAAGCGTGTCGAACTTCCGGCAGGTATAATACACTTTGCAGCAACGATATTACCGGCACCGGATGCTAAGGTTCCATTTGTGGTGAAGGTTCCTTTTGCCCCGGAAGAGAATGTGGCCGAACTGGTTTCACATCCGGCCATCATATAGCCGGAACCAATGGTTGTATTTCCGGCCCATGATATAGCATTATCGCCATCTGATGCACCGATATTCGCTCCACCAAGGAGATTTAATTTTGCATCTGTTTCATTAGAAAATTCGAGAGCAACTGCAACTTCGCAATCTGTAGCATTCGTATTTGTTGCAGTAACATCAAAAAAAGCCATTGGAGAATGAGCAAGCTTATCGTAAGACTGTCCGGAAACAATCGGACCGTATGAGGTGTCGCTAAATGTAACTCCACCGACCGGGGGAAATGTAGCTGCGTAGACTGGAATAACTGCATTTTCTTTTAATGAAGTTGCATTTTCCTGAATGGATACAGCTTCACCGTTTTTAACATAAAAATGCAAGCCGCATGATGAAGATGTGTGGTTAGAAAATTCACTTCTACCCTCTGATGCCGCAGGCATAACTTTGGTTACGGCAGCGATTTTTCCGGTTGTTGCATCGAACTTGAGATACCCGGTGCCTATACCTCCCAATGGAGATCCCGTAGTGTTAGCTAGTGCCCAAATGTTTGATGAAGAAAAAAATACTACGATACATAGCATTTTAAATAATCGTAGAACCATGACCCCTCCTTAAATAGAAACTTAAAATAGAAAAGAATTATTGGCTGTTTGAAGTTACCGCAGGAATTAAACTATAATTTGCAATATGCAACCATAACAAAATAAGAAAACCGGAATAGTCAAACAATTTGAAATAGTTAAACTTGTTGCAGGCCCAGATATATTAATATATCAGCAAACCCCCTTTTTTGTTTATTCAATATAATATATCGCACTTAATAAAATTTGCTTGCATTAATCTCCCAGACTAGCACACTTCAGAAGAAATTGAAACCAAGAAGTAGTACACACACTAACGGGTATTCACTTGAAAAAACTGTATTCAGTATCGGTTCAGAATAGGATGAAAAATGACAAGTGTCATTCCAGCGAAGGCGGAAATCCAGCATCTTACCTCAAAACCTGTGGATCCCCGCCTTCGCGGGGATGACGTTATTCTGACTTCTGACTTCTGAGTAGTTACAATGGAACATATACAACAGGAATACTTTTTCCTGCAGTTTTTTTGTTTTTATTGGCGGAACCGGAAGGAGCAGTCGATGTCATTGTCAGTTCCGGAATACAATACCCGACGATCGAAGAATTCGGGGACGAGCAACAATCAGATCGTGTATCCGGCAGCTTTGATTGCTCCGATCCGTTGGAGGAACGCCGTCTCGGTCATTAGTTTTTCGGTTATCGGGACAACGTGACGGTTTTCCGGATGTTCGAATTCTGTTCCCCTCACCCAGGTATTGAATGCACCCATCGAAGGACCGCACCAGATCTGATAGTCGCTCTCTCTGCCGACTTCACCGTTTTTTGCCCATCGGGTTGAGAGGCCCAGATACCATCTGAAAACGAGAGCCATCTTCATTTTTGGATCTGCGAGAGCCTTTTCGAGCAGGTGTGGGGCAGTTTGGCGGAAGAAAGCGCTGGTGTCGTTCCAGACCTCCTCAATGGAGTGTTGAAACAGCTCGTTCTCGATTTTTTCACGCTCTGTACTGCTTAATTCCTCGAGGGAATTGTACCGTTTATATAATGAATGGAGCAATGCCGCCCGCGCCGGATAAAAAACGCCTTTTTTAAGTACCTGCACATCGACACCGAGCTCAAACATGTCGGCAGCGGGGGCCATGGTAACATCGGGCACATCTGCATGTGCGAGTGCCAGCTTCACTTCCGGTGAAGTTGAGGCCTCGACGCAAGACTGGTTGATGGATCCGGTTACCAGGTAATCGGCACCCATCATGAAGGCTGCCTGTGCGGCCGCAGGGGTGCTTATCCCTCCGGCGGCGCCGATGCGGATTTGCTGTTTCCACCGGTGTTTCTGATGAAGAATGTCACGAAGCTGTATCATCTCAGGAAGTATGTTGACCAGTGGCAGATTGTCGGTATGCCCGCCGGAGTCGGCTTCAACCGTGATGTCATCGGCCATTGGAACCTGCCCGAGCATTTCAGCTTCCGCACCGGTAATCAGTTCGTCGGCAAGTAGTGTGTTGATAATTGATTGAGGTGCACTGCTCATGAATTGTCGTGCAACCGACTGTCGCGACAGTTTCGCAATTACCCGGTTTCCACACGCGATCGAACCGTCCGGTCGTTGTGAGAGTCCCTTCGCACGGTAGTACACGATCGCCGGGGTCATCCGCATGAATGCCGATGCTTCGATGATGGTAACCCGGTGCCTGAGCAGCAACTCAACGGTCCTTATCTCCAGCTGTTTGTCAAACGTGTTATGGATCAGGTTGACGGCGAACGACTTCCCGTCAAGTGTATTCCGGATGGCTGTAACTGCCTCTTCCAAGCGTGGCAGGGGTACACCGCCGGCCCCGAAGGTACTGAGGATACCTGCTGATCCCAGAGTGGTGACATGCGGCTCTCCGGCAATACCTCCGGCCATTGCGCCTGCCATACAGGCATATCGGACACCGTATTCTTCTCTGAATTTCGCTGATCCAAGGGCGGTCGCTGCAACCGGATGGGAAATATAAAGTGACCCGGGAGGAACGGTGGATACAACCGTTGGGTCATCGGTGATGACGGTTTTTCCGGTCTCCCTGTAAATGAAACAGGGTTTGTCGGAGCTGAATATATGGGTGTAAATCCGGTGCTGCCGGTTGGTTGCATCGTTTGCTACTGTTTCGTTCATTGGTATTCTCCGGAACAGGTGTTCGGACAGAGGAAGTATGCATACCTCTTGGCTGCTAAAACATATGGAGTAAAAATAACTACTACGATGAAGACGAGGATAAAATTATCGGCCGGTGAATGAGCGCTGCAGGGAACGACGTAGTTCGGAATCTGTATAATGTTGACAGATAAAACCGGCAATGAGGTCGGAATACAACGCTTTTCAAAAAAACGGGAATTCGGAACGTACCAACACATCAGAATGTAGGTAATTTCATTGCAGCGGATTACCTGTTGCTGTATATTACTATTTCGTCGGCAACGGAAATCGTATCGTTACCGATTTTGTTGTAATAGCTGTAATACTATGGGATTCCTATAATATAGGACAGATAAACAGGAGGTTCAGATGTCGGGCAAGTTAAGAAATAAAAATGAATCATGCAGTATACGTCAAACGGTACTGATGATTTCTCTTCTTTTTTCAGCCATTACCGCATTCACTCAGGATCCTGATTTTCACATCTACCTCTGTTTCGGGCAATCCAATATGGCCGGGGCAGGTGAAATCGAGCAACAGGATAAAACAGTCGACAGCCGTTTTCAGGTAATGTATCCGATGGTCGACTGCTCAATACAGGGGCGCACATTCGGCAATTGGTACGATGCCGTTCCGCCGCTTTGGGGATGCCCGAAAGGCGGGCTGGGACCTGCGGATTATTTCGGAAGAACCATGGTTGAGGAACTGCCGTCCGAGATAAAAGTAGGGGTGATTGTCATCGGGATTCCGGGATGTGATATCCGGTTGTTTGATAAAACGGATTTCGAGGGTCTGGAAGCGTATACCTATAATTACATACCCTCCCAATATAACAGGAGTGCGTATGCCTGGTTGCTGGATCTGGCCAAAAAGGCTAAAAAGGATGGAGTGATTAAAGGGTTCCTGATGCACCAGGGGGAGACCATGCCGGACTTTGACAACTGGACCTACCATGTAGAGCGTATCTACGACAGTCTTGTTGCGGATCTTGATCTTCCATCAACCACTCCACTGCTGGCGGGCGAGGTTTTATACGACGGTAATGGAAATAAAGGCAGCCACAATGCAGTCATCGACACGCTTCCGCGGGTGATTCCCAATGCATATGTTATATCAGCCGAGGGGCTTACCGGAAAAGACCAGTGGCATTTTACCGCGGCGAGCGAGAGGATTTTCGGCGCCCGTTACGCGGATACAATGCTCGCTGTCGAACGAACCGCGACACAACGTTCCGTGAGAGGTGCAACGGTGAACCTGCGATCACCATTTACGTATACCAAGAACGGTGTCCGCATCGGGCTACCCGGCACGTTCAACTACCGGATAGTAAATTGCGGAGGAGCACTGGTAGATGCCGGTACCGGGAAAGGGGTTGTCAATGCGGGTGGTAACCTCTCTCCCGGGATCTATATGGTATCGGTTGATAATGCACGGAACCGATTTACCGGTACCCTGTTCAAACGCTGATGTGTTTTGTTACACGGTAACGTCGGGGTGCAAAGACATTTTTAAAGTGTCCGGGATGCATACAAACAGAGTTGCAGTCTGCATCCCGGTTGTGGGGTTGGAACGTTAAAAAGCGTACACAAACCCCAGTGACGGTATAAGAAAGTGCAGCCGGTTTTTCACATAGCCATCACCGGGCCGGATATTCCCGGTGCTTGTTCCTGTTGCACCACCACCAAGATACCGGATATTGACAAATAACGTTCCCCGGCGAACCCTCACACCGCCCCGGATACTCGCATCGAGTATTGCTCCGACAATTTCATTATCACTTCCATTGAGATAGCTGACGGGTGCGTAAATTCCGTCGGCTTCCATTCCGATGAAATACCGGTCGCTCAGGTTTACCTGTCCGCGTAGTTTCAGGGCCGGTACAATTCCTACATCGCGGTTGGTACGATACCCTGTTCCATCGGTTGATTCAAATGAAATGGTTGCGTTGCGAATCTGCAGGGTCAATCCAACGGCAAGTTTCAATCCGGGGTTGTCGGCAAAGAGTTCCCGCAGGTAGCTTGCCCGGTAAAACGGGAAATTATAGAGAATGGTAATGCCCTCATTCGCCTGAAAGGTGTAGTTGTCAATAGTTACGTCATTTTGCAGCAGTGCTGTTGTTTCAATACGCAACGGCTGGTAGAGCAGGATAAAAGTGTTGTTTTTTCCAATATCCATTTCAGCGGAAAAACGGGTGACCGGAAACAGCACATCCTGCCCGCCGTCCTTAACATAATCAAAGTTTGTTCCGTTTTTCCGGTTACCCGTTTTTGAGGTAGGGGGCGAAAAACTCCTTTACCTGTTCCAGCCACTCTGTCGGCAAGGTAAACGTGCCCAGTTGAGCAAACAGGTCGAGAGATATGATCGCGTTAATGTTCGCGTCTTTCCCGCGAAGCGCTCGTATCCGTTCGGTAAAATTCGCGTTAAGTCTGGTGATGCCGGAATAAATATCGGCAACGTTGCTTATTTCCCACTCGGGTTGCAGACCCTGCGATTCCTTGATCGCCTGAGCGGTCAGGTAGATTGAAACCGCTCTGAAAATGGTTTCATCCTCATTCGCAAACGGCAGGTGGGTATAGGCCATCGGCCGGAGAATATCCAGAACGGGGCAGCCGCTGGTTGCCATGATTAATCCTATGATGGAACTCGCGCACGTCTCGAGTGACCCGGTTTTTTCTGTAATCCGGTCCTTTGTTGTTACTCTTGCGGTTACCGTTTCATGGGAAAAATTGTTTTTAAATCGTGAGAGGAGATATGATAAATTCTTCGCTACAGGACAGTAGGTATGCTCCGAGGGACTCAGAGTGCACACGCTGCATTGATGAAAGGTCAACTGCATCCACTCTTCGTCGGAATCAACCGGCAGCGGGTCCAGCAACAGGGTGATATCATTGATTGAGAGGGTAAACGTTTCTTTTCTGCCGTTTTCAAAGGCGAATTCATAGGCGTATTTCATGAGCATTCCTCGGGATTGCGGAAATTTGATTTTTTAATATATAACGATGAGTGGGGGGGCAACAAGATATTTAAATTCAGCATTGTGGTTGCTTATACGGCAGACATCAGAACAATTAAAATGCAATCGATGTCTTCAGGGATGCTTGAGAGAGTTGTCCGTCGTGATGCTATTTTATGCCTGGAGCATGGTATCCTTACAAAAAAGGTCAGATATTTTGGCGTGGAAATGCCGGCTGGCCTCTATTTTATGGTAAGTGAGGCAGGTATTGTCGGTCGGGTGGTTAAGAAAACCGTTTCGCGGCAGTAACATTCAGCAGGGCCGGAACAGAATACGATTTTGTTCCGCACCGGAGTATGTTCAGAGAGGATTGCAGTACGTTCCTGAAGACGCTATATTTCACAGGAGAAGCGCTTCATCCGGTGAACTCTTTTAAGATACGGAGTGGTATGAAACTGATAAGAAATTGTTGTGGAGTCATGCTGTTGTCTACCGTATTGCATGCTTCCGCACCTGATATGCAGATCGCTCTCTCCGGTACGGTAACCGACGGGAACAATCCGGTTGAAAATGCGATCGTATCACTCGTGAACAATCCTCTGTTTATCGATACAACCGACGCCGATGGTGCATTTTCCATTTCGAATAGCACCGGCGGCATTACCATCACCCGCAGAAATTCACGCCGGGACTATACGGTCCGTCTTTCTGGTAACAGAATGCGGATTCCGATAGATATGGCAAATGAAAAGGTGTCACTATACAATGCTGGCGGGAGGTGCATCCGCAGGTATGCCCCTGAAAAAGACAGGCCCGGATCAGGATTGATTGATCTCAGCGGGCTTTCATCCGGAGTATATCTTGTCACCTTTTCCGCAGGCAGCATGTCGCTTGTCCGGAAACTTATGGTAACCGCAACGGAGATGTCCCTCGGTAGTACCGATGCCGTCCCGTCTGCCGGAATCCGGCAATGCGGGCGGAGTCAGGCTGCCGTTGATCAGCTGAAAATTACCGGGGCCGGATTCAACGATACGCTTGTTGACATTTCGTCATATCAGGCAGACGATCTTTTAATTGTACTCACGCCGGTCGACAGTACTACCGCCGAAACGTCGCTCTGCAGAAAGTACGCGAACTATTTCCGCGTCGGGGCGGCGGTTGACGGCGATTCCTACCGGGATGCCCATGCCGCCATCTGGAAAGAGCACTTCAATGCGGCAGTCTGTGAAAACGAAATGAAGTGGGAATCGCTCCAGCCGACCGAAGGAAACTTTCAATTCGATCAGGCGAATGCCATGGTGAATGCCGCTGTAACAAATGGCATGCCGGTTCGGGGACATGTGCTTGTCTGGCACAACCAGACTCCTGACTGGGTGTATCAGGGGTCAAAAGAGCAGGTGCTGCAACGGATCAGGACCCATGCGACACGGGTTATGCGGGAGTTCAAGGGCCGGGTCTATGCATGGGACGTTGTCAATGAAGCGGTGATCGGATATGATGCCGCCGGTCAGGATGTGGGTGAGGACCTCGGTTCGTTGGTACGATGGGGGTATCGCAACAGCCGGTGGCAGCAGATCGCCGGTGAAGACTATATTTTCGAAGCCTTCAGGGCCGCGCGTGCAGCGGATCCGGACGCGAAGCTGTTTTACAATGACTACTGGAACTATCTGGACGGCAAACGTGAGTTCATTATCTCATTTGTTAAAAGATTGCAGGAGCAGAACCTTATTGATGGTGTCGGGCTGCAGTGCCATCTGAACCTATCCACCGCTCAGGAGAAAATGACCAATCAGACGGTGTACCAGACCGTGGAAAATCTCGAAAAAGAGATCCGGGAATATGCCGCACTCGGCCTGGACGTGCATATTACGGAACTGGACATTTCGATATATACGAGAGATTATGGCTCGGGTGATCAATCACGCTGGTATACCGCCTATGATCTGAATGAGGAATATCAGGATAAACTGGCTGCACGGTACCGGGAGTTTTTCGAAATGTTCCGCAGAAATGCGGACAAACTGCAGAATGTAACCTTCTGGGGGATCGCGGATGACAATACGTGGTTGTCGGAACTTTCATCCGGAAGACCGGATCATCCGATGCTGTTCGATAAGCATCTCCAGCCGAAAAAGGCGTTTGATGCTGTTATGGATTTTTGAGGGTTGCAGGGGTTTTTGACTGAGGTGAACCAGATATAAATGAAAAAATAATTTTGAAGAGGAATTGTACAATAACCTGTTTTGGTAGTATTTTGAATTTTGAATAAATCTAAAATTGTTATACTATGATAAGCTGTTTGCATCTTTACATAACTCAGTTGAGTTTTACAGATCCTGCCTTGAATATTCCTATCGACCTCAACTGGTTGTCCGATTCCTTCTAAATCATTCTTTTGGTTCTTCAATAAACGTTCAAATATAATTTTCCTGATAATGTAATTGTAACTGAATCACCATCTACATCACCAATCCTTACAAGGAGGTTTTATGTCAGGTTTTAACGAAAATTTTCTAACAGGAATCAGGTTGCCACTCCCAACTTACTCACGAGATCTTGAAGAAGAACTTTTAAAAAATGTGGTGTCTCTTCGTAGTGGCGTTTATGCTGATTATTTGTATTATACACTTGCTATGAATTGTTCCAAAGAAAAAAGGTCACCAATATTTGTCGCTTGTAATATTGATCAAAATCTATATAAAAAAACAAAAAGAAAAGATAACTGGAGAATCGATAGTCGAGTCGGTTTTGAGAACCAGCTTGATAATGCGTATTATAAGAATAACGATTGGGATCGAGGTCATATATCACGTAGAAACTCAGCGGGATGGGGGACCTCGGTTCAGGAAGCTCAAAGAGGATCTGATGAGACATTCTATTACACGAATTGTTGTTTACAACACAAAAATTACAACCAAGATGAGTGGCTTGCGCTTGAAGATTGGGTTCATGAATTAAGTTTGGATGAAGATGGAAAATTATCTGTTTTTGCAGGTCCTGTTTACGGACAGAATGACCGAACTGTTAAACCAAGTGGCCAAAGCATAGCTTTGGTTCCATGTGCATTTTGGAAGATTGTTTGCTTTAGAAATAAAGATTCTGGCAAACTTGATGTTCGAGCATTTATAATGTATCAGGATGAAGCTGCTATTTCAAGAAGTGATGATAAAAAGAAGTTCAATAATCAAATATACCAGGCAACTGTTATGGAAATCGAGCAGACGACCGGGTTGATATTTGAAGACAGCGTTTATGAAGCAAATCCCGTTTATTATTATTCAGAAAATGCACATGCAGATTTGAATGTGATACACACTCCTGAATTGATAGAAGTCTCATCATCATCAGAAATTGTTAACGCAGGGGATAAAAGACAAACTGTAAGTGATGATATCGTTGATATTTTCATTTGTGCCGCTATGGTAGATCCTAAAGGTGCTGATAAAAAAAATGAATGGATCTCATTTGCTAATCTTGGGAGTGAACCAATTGATTTAAATAACTGGACAGTTCAGGATAAAAACAATCGTTCCTTAACTTTAACCCCGCAACTGCTTGGAGGTTCCTCAACACTCAAACCGGGTGAATCAAAGGTTATTTGTCCGATTAATCCCTTACAGTTGGGTAACAATGGTGGTGTGATAAAATTGTATGATTCGAATTCCTGCAGAATTGATTGGGTTAATTATACAAAAAAAATGGTAGTGACAGGAAAGCCGATTCTGTTCTTATCGCCTAGAGATACATTAGATATTTAATTTCACATCGACCTAATGCCTTTTGTTTTTGAGGGTGGAGAGCCTCTTTACCCTCATTTGTTTTGTTGTCGGAAGTCATAATAGGGCAAATACTACGGTGAAGCCTGCGAGCGGATTATATTTCTGTCCTCGGGTCAAACCATCACTCAGGCAGCTAAAAGACCGTCACGGTGGTACTACGTGCGGAGCATGTTGCCGTGTTGTCATTTACATTCCTGTAGCCCACAGGGTATCCAGCACCTGGTGCTGTTTCTATTATATCGCTTTCCATTTTGCTATCTGGCATTACGTCCGTTCCGGTGTTCCGGCACTTAAAAGTTCCGTGTATGTATTATACCGGGTATCGTGAAAATGCGCATCCTTTAATCCTGCAAGTTTCAGATAACGGCGCATTGCCCGGTTAAAAACGCCCCGCGGGGCACCGTAACCTTGTTGGCGCGGGGCGTTGGCGGGGTGTCATGCGGCGCTGCTTACGGGATATCCGGCTGTACCCTCGGGCTCAGCATTCTTTTTCTTTTCCCCGTGCTTTATGGGGAAGATGCTGTTCGCCAGTTTTTTGCCGAGATCACTGCAGGCTTTGTGGTAGATCGCCATGTACCGCTCGATATACTCCTGCTTTGCTATGTTTGCACGCGCCTTGTGCGTGCTTTCCTCCAGCAATTTTTCCTCGTAGTTGCGCATTGCTTCGGTTGCCTGTTCGAGCGCGGCGGTAAGCTTCCGCGCAATTTTTACAAGAGCTTTGTTGCCGGATGCGATATCGGCAATACGGGCAATCAGCCGTGTTACCAGTTCAGGTTTTGAGGAACGTGGAGCGCTGGTGATAAGTGAAAATCTTCCACCCGGAAACGCCTTCTCAAGCAGTTCCGGACCGCTTGACTCCAGATCTATGGTCCGACATGCGAAGAATGCCACCCGCACCACCTCGTCGAGTTGCGTATCGGCAAGCAGCAGGGCATCATACCCTGCCTTGCGTTCAAATGTTTTCGGCTCCGCCTCTTCCCAGACGGCAGAGAGCGTGCCGATCGCCGTTTGGATCTCTTCCGCATAAGGCCGGGCAACGGCTCCCTCGCGATCGCAGAGACGGCATACCCTTCTTCCGGTTTCGATGAGGGTCTGCACTGAGCTTGA
>JBNLDC010000026.1:0-29918 GCA_050304135.1 Chitinispirillaceae bacterium
ATAAATCAGGTAATGCTATTTGCATAATGACAAATAGGCATAACCAAATAACAGAAATAAAGGTATATAGGGATGCGGGCAAATTCAAACACAAAGAATTCAGATTTAATATCGATGAAAATATTATAAAACTTAAAAACAAATACGATAAGGCACGTCCTGTGCCAAGAAAGCGCCCATAGGAAATGTGGAAGTTGAAGCCCCTAAACAAACTACCACCAACAGGCCAGTGTTGCTCCGCTTACGCTCCGGCCTCCGGCACATGCCCTTCACTTCGTTCGGGCACGTCAACACTGGCCGAACCCGAACCCCGCGGTAAAAAATGTGGTTAGGAACAATTTACGTTTTTCCGGAACCATATTTTGTTGTATTGCTTTCCCGGATAACCATACAAGGGTTTTCAGCATCCGGCTTGCCTTACAGGATTTCCCGACTTTTTCCCCTAAAAGCAATAATTTCCTTTCTTCCATGGTGGAAAGATAAATGTTACCATACGGCAGCAATCAAACTTTACGCCGTGCATACCACCACTACCTTACAATAGTTACCGATGCCGCTATCGTCAACTACCCGGATGCCCGCTCTCACGTAATTTGACCGACCATTATCAAAATAAATGACCGGTCATTATCAGGTAATTCTTATCGAATATATTTACCGACAATATCGATTCCGCCCCCCGTTACCTTGACCACATATACTCCTTTTGACAAATCTGATCCCGTCAATTTCGGACCAAGGTCGGGCTTCTTGCCACCACGGGCCATTTCTGAGCAAGAAAACAGGAGTCTGCCGTCAAGAGAGTAAAGAGCAGTTTCGACTCTATCATTTACCCGGGGTACACATGCAGAACCGGACATTTGTTTCGTTTTTTCTGACAGCCGGGGTGACCGATGGGTATCCACCGTACCATTGTAGAGTCCGGCCGCCAGAGCGGCATCAGCCCACCCCCGGTGAATAGCCGCCACTCCCGCCGTATTCGGATGCAGATCATCCAGAAAATAGTCATCATGTTCACTGAATATCGTATAAAAATCAGGCCCGGCGACAAGATTGTTTTTCGCTGTCAACTCATCACATTTTTCGGCATACTCCAGCTTGCCGCCGCTCGCGGTGGCGAACGTCCTGGCCAGCACGGGAACAGCGCCTATACTTTTAAGGGTGTCGATAATCGCCTGCACATTGGCTTCAAAGGTGCTCAGGTTACCGTCGTTGGTTCCAATCATAATGCCGTAATATTTCGCATCCGGATTCGCCCGTACTATTTCATTGAGGTTATTGCGGATATCCGTGGAGGTGAACCCGCCCTGTGAGGCGGCAACGCCGCAGGGAGTATACCGTGGACGGGCCTCGGTTATTATATCCCAGAAAACATCAAATTCGTCAAATTCATTCTGATTGAACGTATGGCACGTTATACTATTGCCAAGAAACACCCAGTAGTCCTCACAACCGTCCGAAATATCATAAATATCAACCTGCGTAATCCGGGTCGAAATCGAACCCGGTCCCGCGGTCATTGTCATTCGAACCCAGGTGTTTCCGTTCAAATCAAAGGAATGGGAACGGGCTTTGACACGATTACCGGTAACAGTCACCACCGTCGTCCAGTCTCCATCCGCGCCGTTGGTCGAATTGGCCGACAGATCAACGGTATAGTCGGAAGGACTGTAGGAATTCACCCAGTAACTCCAGCCATCCCGGTCATTCCATTTCAGTAAAACACGCGAAGAAGTGGTCGCACCAAGGTCGATTGCGATATAAAAGGGGTCGTCGGATGATGGGTATTCTCTGATATCGGTGGTGTAGCTGCCGTCAGTCGCGTTGGACGCATTATTGGCATTACTGTAGGTCGGCCTTCCAATGGAAATAATCGGACTGGGAACAATAGCGAACACAGGCCAGACGCATGCCAACATATAAAAAACCGGTAGCAGGGTAATTGTTACTTTAATACTTCTTTGATTATGCATGCACAACTCCCTATCAGGAAATCAAAAGGATTCGTTAGCCGATTACTACTATTCAAAAAATGTATCATTACCGGTGAGCATACTCATCAGGTCACCGGTCCAGAGAAGAGAAGTTATTGTTCCACCTTTATTTATGTGTACGTGTACGTTGACAGTGTCCGGCAACTGATAGACATTTACTTTTTTCCGGTTACTGTGGGAGTTTCCGGAATATCGACTGACATCTGAACTGCTCTTTGCACGAAAACCCCTGCTCCTTGCCGATCCGGATATACCATTCATCGACAAAACAGGTGTCTTTGGGTGAAAATGCAAGAATAGGCAATAGCTGCCCCAAGGCGATGTATTGAGTGGTCCCTGAGCTTGTCGAGCGGGTTTATCGAAATGAGTGTTGTTCTCGGAACAATGGATTGAAGTAACGTTCACCATTTCCTGGGTTCAGGTACCGCTTACCGGAACACCCGGCAAAATCATTTACTTTCAGGTCTGTTTTTATACGCAGTATGTTCCTGCCGGGGAATGTATGCTGTTGCCGCGCATTTCCTGAGCATGGTGCTGCTGCCTGCAGGCCTGAACGTAACCGCTATCACCCTTTGTCCGGTTTTCCCTGAAAAGGAGGCGGGGAACGACCGGCACCTTTACAACAAAGACACATTCAACCGGTTTTACAGGAAAGTATGCGTATGCCGCATTTTTCGACAACATCGAGTATGACAACAGCAACTATGCGAGCCCGGGCGGCAAGCCTGCGGTGGATGTTGAAGAACCGGCTGCTGAAGTTGCAGTGGCAGCCGTATAAAACTGCCTGTTATATTATGGGCGGACGCCGGACACCGTACCGGCGTTCCTCCTATAAAAAAAAAGTTCTTACACTACTCAAAATGCATCAGGAAATACTCTAAAAACATACTTACAATGCTCAAATTGGTCCTTACACTACTTAAAAACATCCTTACAGACATAAAAAGACGGCACGAAGGCCTGTTTTTATCACTTTTTGTTTCATTCTGAAACAAAAAGTGGCTGTAAGACCATTTTTCAGGTATGTAAATCCATTTCAGCAGGTATGTCAGGCCATTTTTGATGTCTGAGAGAAGGGGTGTTATTCCGTAAGGCTCTATTTTGACCTGTCAGTCCATTTTTTCTGCTGTAAGCCCGATTTCAAAGGAGGGGTGGAAACCTGATAACGTTTTTAAAACAAATCTTTTTATTACAAGGGGAACTACCTGTTCATGAAACACAACACACACATTTACCTTGCCGAGTTCCTGCACGACGATCCGCCCTCTGCCACCGACACCGGCAAGCCCGGTCCGGCAACACGGTACCTTTCAGAATCGGCGCACGGCACGATTGAAGACCTATGGGACACCCTGGTTGCCGTTGCCGAAAATATCATTGCCGGAAACAGAGCCGGAGATTTCGGGGAGCCAACCGATCTTTCCCCCTTCGTGCGTTTTCCGCTTGATGACAGATACGTCCCCGCCCGCACCTGCACCGGAAAATCCCCGCAGACACCGCGGAAACCGATTTTCACTATTTTTCACCGGATACTGGCCGGGGTGGCGGACTGCAATTATTTTATTTTCATCAGGTATTCCGGTTCCGCCTCCTTACTTTTTTCTTCACAATACCTGAGGGTTCATGTCCGGGACGGTTGCCGTTTCACTGTCGGGGAGGACTGATATGATCAATATAAGTAGTATTTCCGTTTTCATGACCGATTGAACAATATTACACGTTGCCTGGTTTTCATTCTCATTTAAGAACGACATTCACTACTTTGCTATAGTTCCCTATGGTCATTGAAGCGAAATATATTCCCTTGGCACAATTTCGGGTAATACGGTGCAGGTTCATTGCAAACCTTCCCGGTCCCTTTTGTGCCGACAGATGTTTGATAAGCCGGCCTTGTGGTGTGAACAACCGGAAAGTCACATCCATAGTATTTCCCGCACCCACCGCATCAGGAATCCGGTAACAGAGTTGTGATTGAGCAATATATACCTCAAAATTCCTGACACCAATGGTTGCACCTTCCGAAATGGAAGTTTTCGTACCAACCAGTATCTTACCTTCATAGGTCTCATGGTTGAACATCGTCCCTGTGACATATACGGTATCACCGGGATCTCCGTTAATGGAAACAGAAAAAGTTGCTTCACCGTCCGTAAGGTTGCGAACCTTCTGAATTTCCATATGCTTGCTGTAAAGACATACCGTCGCATTCTCGGTTCCGGAAATTACGATATCCTGACTTCCCGTAATAACTTCACCCGGGTGATTTATACTGATGGGCTTTGGAATATCGGTATAAATATGCAGATTCGGATCGCCGAAAAGCTCCCAGCATCTGAGTTCTTCCGGTCCAAAGTGGGGGTACTCCTCAACCATCCGATAGGCGCCATTGATTGCCACATCGCCATATATTCTCCTGGTGTCATGATTACTTTTTTCGCAAAGTATATCCGATTGTCCTTTGACTGCGGCATAGGGTTCATACCAGTTCTGTTCGATGGTAGCCATAAAAGCGCCGACATACCCACCTTTCTCTTTGCATAAAAGTGCCGTGGCGAGGCACCCGTTGTTGCCGTCGAACTTACCCGGCAGACATGCCGAAATAAAACTGTATGGATATCTGTTTTCGTTGTTCATTTTTGAAACATCTGAGGTTTTAAATGGTTGAATGAAATTGACATCGCCATGACTGGCATTAAAATGCGTGGCTATACCATTATTTACAGCGGTAATCATGTCGGGATCGCCCTCACGGGTAAACCTGTCAACAAAGGAAAAATTATACCCTTCAAGATTGTCAATTATATAATCCATACAGTCTTTATCATCAGATTCACTTGGATCGTTGGTTCCAACCGCTTTCGCAAGCCAGGTGTCGGAGGAGGAATACTTTCTTTCGGCGTACAGAATTTTTTCGACCTGCGCTTCGATATCGTTTATCGAAAAACCAAACAATCGACCGACATATACTTCCATATACGCATCATCCCCTTCGATCATGCCATACATGTTATCGGCAGGAGCGTTTTCGGTATACCCTACATCAACAACAGGATAGTTACGCATTGGCGGCAGCTGCGATACATTGCCGACCAGCATGAGATATCTCAAATTGTGAGATTCGTCGTAATAATAGTCTTTCACGTATGCCTGTATCTCTTCCGTGGTCGTTCCAATGGTTGCCACATCAACAAGCTCGGTCTTTACACCCCGCTTATTTTTCCAGTCGACCAATGGTTCCAATGCCTGCAAATAACTATTATGGGCAATGATCAGCATGGTCCCCTCATCAGAAACAGACATGGAATCTGCTTCGGCATCTGAATGATGAAGGATTTTCGGCCCCAAATAGTTTTTTGACGTTATCAGTTTAAATTCTGAAAAAGGTTTCTGTTTGCCTCTTCGACGCTTTTCGTTCATACCTTGTTCCAGCGTCGATGAAACGGTTACCGTAATCTTCGTATATATACGTAATGAATTGGTCTCCGGATGATATTGAAACGGCTGGAAATAGACGACCAGGCCCCGGTACTCGCCGGCAATGTATGGACTGTTACCTAAATATGCACACTGACGAGGAAACCAGGCATCATCAGAATACACCGGCCCGAATGTGTATGGTATGTCTGCCGGATTGACTCTTCGTGAAAGCGAACCTTTCGAAGGTACAATAGTGTGGCCTGATTGCACGGTAAATTGTGCATCAACAATTTCCAGCTTCATTTTTCCTTTGTCGGGAATTGCTATTGCCTGTGCAATTTGAGGAAGATCCGGTTCTCCTTTGGTCCGGTCACGCGATGCCTCTTTAAGCCGGATTGAAGTACAGACTTTACCATTAACGGTGACAAGTATGACTTTATAATCATCACTTTGTAAAGCATACTGCAATGTAATCTGTTGAGAGTCATTTTTCTCGGCAATCACATTGTCGTGTGCAAATACCGACAAAACGAGTACAGAAAGAGCACTAACCCATACAAACGTAAATAACCTGAAGGTGTTCATACACCTGCTACCCTCTCATTAGTTAATGAAACCGGTCGATTTGACTTGAACGGAGAAAAGTCGTTTTTCCCGTATATGTCCACATAAAAAACAGTGCCCGCTTTTATTAGTAACTAACGTAACGCAGAATGGATGAACATGCCCGTTTTTTCTGCAATTAACGCTATTTTTTGTTCTCCATTTGAGAACAGTTTAACATATTTAGTTCATTGTTAAATGAATCCATGTCTATCACCTATCATTTTGATTTCCGTATATTTCCTGTGAATATAGCTAAGTTATCTCGTGTTCTGCACTACTGCCGTAAAAAGTATCCCGGTTTTTTTTTGATTGATTTGAAGAATGCAAGGAAATGCAGATATTGATTTATATGTATTTCTTTCATATTCTTTTGAGAACATGATCCATTCGAGTTAAGCACAAGTATGGCATCGATAATGCGTCGGGAAGTCTTATCCATGATTTTTAAAAAGAAAACAAAACCGCTCCGCCCATTGGCATGAATACGATGTAAAAGGAAGAGGATTATAGTGAGCGCATGTATAGAGTAATAATTCTCTTATGTGTTCTCAAAACAGGAACACAAAGATATTTGTTTTATACAAATAAACGAATCACTCAGTATAATTGGGTATATTTGAGTATACCGATGTTTAATAAATTCTCTTAAACCATTTCCAGAACTTCCGGGCCATGTCGAAATCTCAAGAAGTTATTTCTGTATACGACTATACCGATTATCGTGCCTATCTTGCCGATTATTACACATTCCAGAAACAGAAAAACAAGGCATTTTCATATCGGTATTTCGCACGGCGCGCCAGTGTTAAATCTTCGGGATTTTATAAAGAGCTGGTTGATGGAAAGCGGAGTCTCAGCCGTTCCCTTATTCTCAAATTTTCCGAGGCACTGAATTTAAACAAGCGAGAAGCGGAATATTTTGAAAACATGGTGTATTTCAACGAATCCAAAACGATGGATGAAAAAAGACTTTTTTTTAGGAAAATGATGTCGTCGTATGATTCCAAAGCGTATAAATTGCTTGCCGATCAGTATGAATATTTTTCGAAATGGTATTATGTTGCCATACGTGAATTACTGTGTTTTATCAAATTCTCCGGCGATTACAACGCGCTTGCCAATGCATTGAATCCATCCATCCGACCTGACCAGGCAAGGAAAGCCATTCACATTCTCGAGAAATTTCATCTTATCGAAAAGGGACCCGACGGCTATTACCGCCGATGTGATCCGGTCCTTACGACCGGTTATCCCGATGACGATAAGCGGATGAATCTGATGAACGTTTTCAATTTCCAGAAAGCAATGATGGACATGGCCCGGAACGCCTACGATCTTCACCCCCGTAAGCAGATTGACATGTCTACTTTGACATTGGGTATTTCGGAAAAAACGTACAATACCATGAAAGAGGAAATAGCAAATTTCCGGATAAAATTACTCGGCATGGCGGAAAAAGATGCGACACCGGATCGGGTATACCAACTCAATTATCAATTTTTCCCTCTGTCGAAACCCGGAGAGAGAGGAAAAGAATGAAAACAAAAACAGTAATGGTGTGTATTTATTCTGGTATGCTTTTGCTGCACTCCTGTTCAAATCAGCCGGTCGTGGTGGATGGCGGCGGCGGAACCGAAACGGTCATTGGCATGGTTTATCATCCTGACGGTACCGCAGCTGAAGGAGTACATATTACCCTGGTGCCCGACACCTGTAATATTGTGGCACATGGCCCACTGCCGGATTCGTTTCAAACAATTACCGGGGAAAGTGGCTCCTATATTTTCGACAATATACCGACCGGTTCCTATAACATTATCGGTATGAAAACATCTCTTCAACAACATGTATACCGCACTGCTGTCGCCATACAACCGGAAAACAGTTACTCTTTTTCCGATACGTTACAACCTGCAGGTTCCATACAGATCGTTTTTTCCGATACGGTCGATACAAACACCGGCTATATTTTTATCCGTGGTACGCTCTATTACCAGAGTCTCTCGGTGGGAAACAGCGTGCCCGGAGGATTGTTCAACGTGACTCTTGCAGATATTCCTGCAGTGACATTGACGAATCTTGAATATGGTAACGACCGACAAGAAACCGCACCGGTACTGCTGCAAAAGCAGTTTACGGTGCAACCGTTTGATACGTTGCGCATTGATGCGTATAAGCACTATGTCGTTATCGGATCTGCAGTGTATACAAACGGTATTTACGCTTCGGGGACGCAGGTTACCATTGTGCCGCACGGGTATATACCGCAAATAAACGATCCGTTGCCCTTACCGATGACTGATACCACCGGTGTTGACGGCACATTTGTGGTACAGGTTTCATCGCCGGGAACCTATGCGATACAGGCAATCCAGCCGGACCGGGGAGAATACTTCTATCATGCCAATATACCGGTTGATGCTGATACCATTATTCTTGCTCCCGATAAACTCTCATTGCCATCATCGTTGAAGCTGGTCCTTCCTGATACAATCAACACAACAACCGGAAAAATTGTCATCGAAGGAACGACAATTGTGAAATCACTTGCTGCAAGTACGTGGCTTGATACCGGTTTCCAGGTCTGTATTATCGATTCACTGCCGACCGCAACATTTTCTGCAATGTATTATCTGGATGAGAATCTGAAATATGAACGGGCGGTCGACACCGTGACGCTTTATTCCGGTGAAACACTGCAACGTGAGGCATTTGTAAATTGGTATCATTATACCACTGCAAATTGCGGTCTGCCGTCCGATAACGTTTTAGACCTTGTTATCGCTCCGGATAACACCACATGGTTCGGCACAACCGCCGGAGCGGCACATTATGACGGCACGGTGTGGGAAACCCATACAAAAGAAACCGGGGCTCTACCCTCTGATACTGTTACGTCGATGGCAATCGACAGCAGTGGGATCGTGTGGGCCGGCACGGCCAATGGAATTGCACGATTTACCGAAAATACTTGGGAAACCTTCTCGACCACCAATTCGCCCCTTCCCGATGATGAGGTATTTGAAGTGGTTACCGATAAGACCGGTGCCGTTTGGGTGGGTACCAATAATGGTGCAGCCCGGTTCGACGGCGACACCTCATGGGAGGTTTACACAACGGACAATTCATTACTGCCGCATCTCCAGGTGTATTGCATTGCCATAGATCATGATGATGTCGTGTGGCTTGGGACAGACGGTGGCGGCCTGGCAAAAAAGGATGATACCACATGGACTATCTATACCGAATTGAATTCGACACTGCCTTCACGGGAGATCTTTGCGCTCTATGTCGATGAGAACAATACCAAACTGGTGGGCGCAAATGCAGGTGTCGCTTTTTATGATAATGTCTCCTGGTCGTTCGATCGAACCGGCCCTTTAGGTAATTATGAATATTTCGTTTCCGCCATTGCTATCGACCAGGACAAGACTCCATGGTTCGGTTCTTATGAAGGCGGCAGAATTTTCCGATTTGATGGAAATCGCAATAGTACCTATAATTCAAAGACCTCCATACTTGATCCCAATGCGTATGAAATGATGGCTATTGCAGTTGATTCCGATAATTACAAGTGGGTCTCCACATCCCGAAGTGGTGTGTATGTATTTGGCCCGATACATGACTAGTCTTGCACATTTCGGAAGTGTCTGGCGGCTCAGGAGAAACCCGAATACTGCACCAGCCCCTTTTCTTGCCCCGACCTGCCACCGCTAAGGAGACTGTGTCCTAATTGACCTATCGGACACTTCCCGTATTCGCTAAACTGCAGCGTCGTCTGCGTTTGCGTCTGCACCTTGGCCACCTGAGCACTTTAGCGTAGCCATTGGAGTATAATCGAAGCAATGCACTGAACATCTCGAATCTTGTGTGGTATTAGTAGAAGGACAGTCATTTCTGCTGCGTGCAATGATCGTTATATCCCTGCAAGAGTCAATTACCATCGCTTGAATCGGTGGCTTGAAAACAGGCGCCTGATAGGTATGCTTCTTGTTTAAGTTATATACCTAAGCCAATTTGTTTAGCCCGGCGTTCTTCTTGCTCCTGCCATCTTACCTATTTACGGATTTTCTCCTCATCCAATCCTACACCACTTACACAATACCCTTGTGACCAAAGGTGGCGCCATCTGTATTGTTTCTCAAGTTTCTCATACCGGTAAGCTGCCTTGCCTTTGTGAAGCCCATCATATCCGAGACTAAGCATTGTGGTTGTATGGAGAGTATCGTATGAATATGATCCGGCTGAACATTGATTTCCTCAACTTCAACGAAATCTTTTTACCGCGTCAGATAGTAGACCTGTCGTTTTACCTATTCTCCAATTCCCCCATCAAGAACTCGAAAACGATACTCGGGACAAAACACGCTATGGCACTTGCACTGCCATAGCGTATATCATAGTTTCTTAAAGTCACTTATTTGCGTACCTCCCTATTTCTTTATACCTTTCACGGAAGTACGCATAATAACCCATTGTAACGGTAGAACCTCGTCAACGGGACCATTACCGGAGGCAGTGGATAAAGCCTTTATTCAATGCGCTTACGCTTAGTAAACGTCCTATTTTTTCTTTGCCGAGAAGTCGAGCATGTAAACGAGATCAAGCATTATATAGTGATCGAAAACTTTTAGCTTTTTGGTCGCTGAGTTAATTTTATTTGAAAACATATTGACATACTTTAAATTAGCGCTGAATGTCTTTACAGGCTTAAAACGTATTCCTGCGGAAGCTGCATTTTTCGAAAACACTTCGGTGCCATCCAGGTCATTTTCTCCCGCAGTGAGCTTTAAATAGATCTCCTCGTCTGCAACTACAGATATGTTTTTAAATAACGGGAATTCGGCCCCGACAAGCAACCTTGTCACAAATTCATTGTCATATTTAGCGTTGTCTTTGTCTACCGGCAGCCAGTTCCACAGGATGACTCTGTAGGTTAATCCGACTTTTTTAATGGAGTGTTGTAACAACCAGGCGTTCGAGATATTGTTTCTGACATAACTTTTGCTTTCATCATCAATATTCCAGAACCTCAGTTGATACAGCAGATTTACGGAATATTTCACAGATGCGCTTAATTTGCCGGAAAATGTTGGACCAACCCAGATTTCCTGAAGCAAGGCATTTTGGGTTTTTGCCTCGACCTCTTTTCCGTTAACATCTTTTGAATATGAAAAATTATACCTGCTGCCTGCCATAACCATTGCACCAAAACCGTTGCTATGAAATTTTGTTTTAAGAGCTGCACGCGGCCATAACAACCCACGGCGTATGTCGATTTCCTGTGTTGCGGCATCAACTGCAATAAAAGTTAAGAGCAGTACCATTACGGAATAATATTTTTTCATTCTGTCCTTCTTTTTGTGATTATTTCTAATATATCTTGAAAACCAACTGTTAATTGAACACGCTCAGGATCTGTGCACTTTGATTTGATGCATCTTTCATCACTTTGGGGACGATTCCTTTCATCATACTGCCCATCAACTTGGTGTTCATGGATGAAACATAAACCTTACCGTTACTTCTCTGGTAAATGGCTACCCTGCATGGCATAAGTGATGCCACGATGCGTTCATCATCACGACTTAAAATTTTATTCGCATGCTCGGGGTGGCAGATTTCAAAAACTTTAACCGGTAGTACGCTTTTCCCAAACTTTGTCATACTCGCCTGCAAATCGTGTGTTTTAACCAGAGTCCATCCATGATCCTCAACCGATTTAGTGTATTTTTCAATAGCCTGGTCAAATGGAACCTTAATTTCATTTTCATTAAGCATAAGCCCTGGAGCTGATGTGTACACCACGATAAACGTTGCCAGAACACCAATAACCAATCCACCGATAGCTGAAAAAAAACTGTTTTTTTTCATCAGTACACCCTTTCTTTAATGTTGAATAAAATCTGATAGTCAAACCGGCATTATGTTTACGATGCCTGATGCATAGAGCTTTCTCGACTAGTCATATAAACCTTTAAAGTTAACGCTCTGCCAAGCAACGCAATGATTATACCAAGAAACAATCATTCACAATGGAAGAATGGAAAGTCCCTAGTTTCAATTTATTTCATCATTTTTCCATATTTTTATCAGTATCTACTACAGCTAATTTTATAAATGCCACCATTAACCATGTTAACTTAATTAACCAATTATCAATTAACTTAGTTAACCAATAACTAATTAACTTAATTAACTGAAAAATCTTGAACATCCCGATGAGAACGGTTAATTTGAAGCGGCACAGGAAAAAATAATTTTTCTGGATGAAATCAGCGAAACAAGTCCTACGGTGGCATGAACGATTAACTGATAGATATTTTCTTTTTTCGACCCAAGTATAACTTTAAAATCTGATTATTTGCCTCACTACCACTTTTTGACTAAAACTCTCAACTTCTCACTGATAAACAAACCCGACATAAGACGATTTCGAATTCTGCATCAATTTTGAAAATGGTTCCACGGTGGTATGAGAAAGAGACTTGAGATCACTTTACTTTACTACTACGAATCACCCGATACTATTGTTCCGGTGGTTTGTGATGGGGCTCTCACGACCTGCACCTGCCCCTGCCGCCAGGTTCCGTACCACACGTTAAAGTGCGTAATTCACACTCATCAGGCTCGATACAGTTTTGAAAACCGTACTGCAATCCGCTATATTTCTAATCCGTGATAGTACCATGATGAAAATCTGCTGCCGGAATCATTTCCGACAAAATAAAGTGGTGAGCGGGTCGTAGTAGCAGTTTTTCCGGTACCGAAGTAATCCGCATCGAGTAGTAAGAAAGTGTACACATTAACCACTGGAGGTGTCATGTTTGAGGAAGCCGTAGTAACCAGTACCAGCAAAAGAAGTCTGGATGATTTTCTTCATGATCATGGCTTTATCGTTGAAAGCGTGAACGGGGAAGTGCTCAGTGTGAAGCGCCCCGGAGAATTACCGATATATATCAGCATCAGTAGCAACAGCTTGTTTTTCGAGATTGATCTCGGAAACGTCAGCAGCTTCGCGGATGCTGAACTGTACTACAAAATTCTTGATCTCAATACCGAAATCCTTCCGGTGAGTGTCGGGATCGATTCAACTGACGGGAGTGACCCTCGCCTGGTACTGGTCGAAACCCGGGAACTGGCCAACCTTGATGACAACGAAGTGCTGTCGGTGCTTGATGCAATGGAGATCGCCGTTGATAAAGTGGAAAAGCTGTTGTCAAAATATGTGAAATAGTGAGCTGCAGACGATACCATCGAAACTTTGCAAGAAGGAGATTATCCCATGAGTATATTCGGAAGACTATTCAAGGTCGGACAGGCGAATGCCAACAAAATTATCGATACTATCGAAAACCCGGAAGTGATGCTTGAACAGGCGATCCGGGATCAGGAAAAGAATATCGCCGAAGCGAAAAAGAGCGTGCAGGCGGTGATCGCCACCGAGCGTCAGGTAAAAGGCCTGCTCGATGAGGAACTCAACAACAAGCAGTTGTGGGAAAACAAGGCAACCATGGCGCTTAAGGCGGGGAACGAGGAACTGGCGACGAAAGCACTGGTCCGGAGCGAGGAACACGAAGGGAAAGCGACTTCGTTGCAGCCGCAATGGGAAGCGCAGCGCAAGGAGATTGACAAGCTCAAGGACGGTATCCGGAAAATGGACGATGAGCTGCAGGAGCTCAGAAGAAACAAGGATATCATCATCGCTCAGAGCAAGGCGGCTGACGCGAAGAAGATGATCTATAACGCGAAAGCGAAGATCGGCCGGAACAACACCACCGATCTTGTCGATCGGATGAAGGCGAAAGCACTGCGGTCATCATACGAAGCGGATGCGGCTGAAGAACTGGCGGAAGAAGCCGGTGATTCTCTCGAGAAAGAGTTCGAACAGATCGGCGGTACCGCTGCAAGTCAGTCGGTGCAGGATAAGCTTGCCGCACTTAAAGCGAAAGTAAACGAATAATCGATACACGGAGATGCCGGTGACGGCATCTCCGTGTATCCTCTCCGCCGGGATGCCGGTTCCCCGGACATTCTTAATAGTACTCCCTTTCCGGAACAATCACTTTTTGCCGTTTACTGACGGTTAGCGGGAACGGGACCGGCGTCTGATTGCCCACCGGGGTTATGCGAACAGCGCATCAAGTTCGTCATTCGAACACCCGGTCGGCACCTTGATCCCGGCAGTAGTTCCGGTTTCCTGCCGGAACAGCTCAGACAGAAAATCCTGATACAACCGGTACAGTTCCTGATGCCATGCGGTGTAGGTCAGCCTGACGAATGTCGCTTTCGCATCGAGTCCGGCGAAGGTGAACAGCCGGGACTGCTCCTGGAGATGATCGAGATTGGAGACAAAGGTACTCCACATCTTATCGAGCAGTGAGCAGAACAGTGCTTGTATCGAGATAACGGAAACGGATGAAGTACGGGAGGTCTGCAGCCCGCAGAGCCAGGAACGAAGTGCGCTTGTCGCAACGGAAGCATCATCGAAAAACGTGTCGGGAATCTCACGGTCGCTCAGGCAGAATATGTCGGATACGATTTCTCTGACTGCTGCTTCCCGTTCCGAATCCTCAGGAACAGCTGCGGTCTCCTCTGTAATATACTGCAAACACTGCTGAATACTCCCGCTGAGAAGGGTATGTGCGTCGGTCGCGCAGGCACGCTCACGCAGAGAAACGCACCGTTTGCGGATCAGCTCCGTTACCCCGTCGTGGAAGAACCGTTCGTGTCGGGCGTGCCGTTGCTGCTCCTCGGTGGCAAACGAGATGATCGGTGTCAATAACCGTGATATAAACTGGTTCTCTTCTCCGAACATATGGAACAGCAGCGTTCCCAGCCATCGTACCGTCGGTACCATTTCGAGTGCGGCATCATCAAGTGCGATGTACAGAGACGATCGTCCCGGATTCCCCTGACGTCCGGTTCTTCCCCGGAACTGGTTCTCGATCCGGCGGGAGGGGCAGCACTCCGCAATATGCACGTCAAGTCCCAGGCCGAAATGGAGACTGACTGGTTCCTTCGAACCGTGCCCCTTGACGGTAATCCGCTGCTGCAGATGGCTGCTGATCGAGAGTGCCGACTCGTCAAGCATCCGCGAGAGGCATTTGAATTCCTGCGGGGATTCGTACCGCACGGTTATCTGCTCACGCTGTTGTGCTTCGGAAAGGAGACGCTCGAGAAACGCGGAGCAGATCTGATCAGCTGTTTTTGCATCAACAAGAATGTCGCACCCCCGACCGGCCATGTTTGTCGCCACGGTGACTCTGCCGAAACGGCCGGCATCCGCGATTATATCCGCTTCTTCGTGCTCATTCTTCGCGTTGAGGAGTACCGGTGAAATGTGATACACCGCAAGGGCGCGTGCGATCGCTTCAGATACGGAGATCGAGCAGGTGCCGATCAGCACCGGTCTGCCGATTGAGTGCGCTTCACGTACCTGATCGACAAGCAGGGTATATTTTTTGACGGCATCCGGAAAAATGCGCGGGGGAAGGTGAATCGCCGTCAGTTTTCTGAAGGGCGGCACGGGAAAACTGCGGGCATGATAGAGCTGTTCAAACTCTGACTGGTCGGGAGTAAGGGTTCCCGACATTGCGGAGCGGTGGGTATACTCCATTGCAAATGCGGTAATAAACGTTCGAGTCGCGGTAACCGATGTGCCGCCGGGGGGGAGGCCCTCCTTCAGTGCGACCGCTGTCGAAAGTGCCTGAGAAAACCGTTTCTGCGGGTCCGCCCGTCCGATGGAGCGGGTAATCACTTCAACGGCGGAATGCCGTACGATGTAATCGGTATCCCGCGTGAGAACCGTATGGGCATCAAGCGCGTTATGCAGCGCCGAAAGCAGATTGAACTGACGGTGATCGGCGGCGGATCGCTGCCGGTCGGGCAGCGTGAAAAGTGCCGTTGCCGTCTCTGCTTCGATGAAGCACATTCCGTTTTCGGTGAACGCACTGGACATTTCGTACCGGTCAACCATGTACAGGAGGTGCGGGAGAAGCTGGTCGTAACTTCTTCCTGCCATGAGCTGTCGTACTTCGTACTGCTCGGAGGCGGTGATTTCACGGTGGTGAAGCATCGCGTACCGGTCGAATGACGTGTTGCCGGGCCCCGCGTATCTCAGTTCGGTGAGTGTCGCAAGGTCCCGCTCAGAAAGGTCGCCGGCAATACCGGTTGAGAGGGTGTCAAGGAGTGACCGGACGATATCCCGCTGCTTCCCGATGATGAGCCGGACGATCCGGTCCGCGGTAGGCGCTTCACTGTTGAATCCCTGCTGCTCAACGGAAAGCACCGCGGGAGTCATCAGTTCATCAAGAAGAATGTGATCTCCTTCATCGACCAGAATACTGTCGCGCCGTTCGCAGAACGGGCGTTCGTCAACCGGCCGGATGGAGTCGCGGAGGTAGTCAAAAAGGAACTCCTTGTCTGATCCGAAAAGAATCCGTTTCCCGTACGCCTCATGTTTTTTTCGGTCGGCGGAAGCGAGGATGGCAGTACTGATTCCCAGCAGATGAAGGACCGGACCGATCCATTGGCAATCCCGTGCGGCGAGATAATCGTTCGCGGTAACATAATGCACGGGATCGGCAACCGCCATAACACCGATCGCAATCAATCCGGTGATGGTTTTTCCCTCTCCGGTCCGCTGGAGCGCGAAGCGTCCGCGGTCCCTGCGGCTCAATTCCAGGGCCGCCGCTATCTGCTGAGGACGGGGAACGATGTTCCATGTATAGGGCTTGCCGAAAATGTTCCAGGACCTGCCGCGGCAATACATGCAGGCGGTGACAATGAGCAGTGCGGCATCGTAGCGCGCGGCTGCGCTGTCTTTCTCATCAACAGCCCGGAACCGCTCCTGAAGTTCGTTGGCTGACCGAAGGGAATCACGTAATTCGCGTGCATCAGCAAGCAGGTGTTCCGCGGTTGACAGGGAAGCATGCAGGGTGCTGCTGCGGTAAAATGCAGCATCATAGATCCGTTCTTCCACGCTGTGCAGCATGAGAACTATGAATTCCCGTCTTTCCGGACGGTAACGAACCAGTCATACAACCCGTGTTCGGGACAAAGCAGGTCGCGTCGCGCGCAGTAGTCCGGCGTATAGGTGAATGGAGCCGGTTGCGGGTCAGAGAATCCGGCCTGCGCGAGCAAACGGGATACTTCCCAACGGGTGTATAATTTTATGCGGATTTCGGTGTGCTCAAGCGTTATGTACCCGCCGATCGGATCAAAGAGACGATGGTTGATCTCATCGTACACCTGCCAGATCGCCTCGTGTTCATCGGCACCTTCGGCGATCAGCCGTTCACGCGCCACATGAAACTGTTCCGTGTAACTCTCAAGAGACGGGAAAAGGGCGATGAGGGCTCCGCCTGTGGATAGAACGCGATACAGTTCGGCTGCGGAGGATTCACGTACCGCGCGGTTGTCCGCGATGAGCGAGTTGACGGAAAAAACCGTATCGACTGATTCATCCGTAAACGGTAACGTCTGAAGCGCCGCCTGCAGAACCGCTGCGGAGGAACCCGATACCCGTCGCGTGCCGGCGATCATGTTTTCCGAAAAGTCACAGCCGATCAGCATGCAGGGTTTTGTCACACGGGATGAAAGGGCGCTGATAAGGTGTCCGTTACCGCATCCCGCGTCCAGTACCGTTCCCGAAATCGCATCAGGGGGCGGAAGCGACAGAAAACGATCGGTGCTTTCGGCATCAGCGAACGGACTCACCACATTACGGTGATAATCGTCGGCGACTTGATCCCAGAGGTTCATTCCGGTTGCGGTGGAAGACGTCGCGGAGGTCATGCACTCAGGTAGACGATTGTATCTCCGGCCTGCACCGGTGTTGACTCCGGAGGCATCGAGATAAAGTGATCGGTTGTATCGATACCCACTACTTTATACTTTCCTTCACGGGTAAAATCCGCAACGGTTTTTCCGACGATCCGGTCCCCGTCGTCAACTGAGTACTCCTCGATATCGATACCGGTGGTGGAGGTGGTGGCTTCCATCAGAAGAGAGACGGAACTCGGTCGGTCCATCGCATGCGCGAGCAGGCGTCCGCCGATTCCCGAGGGCGAAACGATCTGGTTTGAACATATGGACCAGGCAGCCTCCTTGTTGGCGGGATCATCGATCCGGACGATGAGATTCACCTCGTTGTTCAGATTGCGGATGATATGGCTTGCCAGAATGGAATCACTGTCGTCTTCGATGCCGACGACCACATTTTCCCCGTGATCCTGGAGCGCTTTCTGCAGACTCAGTTTGCTGATATCTTTCGAAATGAAGGTGACTCCCTCCTGTTCATAATACTCTTTTTCTGAAACAGGCGCTTCGCTGCACAGCACCGAGACGGTGTATTTCTTCGCGTAAAGCAGTTCACTCACCGCACTGCGGATGGTCGGATTCCACCCGATGAACAGCACGTCCCCCTCACGGATTTTACGGGACGCTCTGCACTCACCTCCCGTAGCGACGGGCGCTTTTTCAGAGTGTTTACTGATTGCGACAAGCGTATCGCCGGCGGCGATGGAGGTATCCGCATCGGGAAGTGCCTCGATGTGCTGCCGGGAACCGCGGTCAATTCCGATGATCGAGCGGTTGTCACCCGATCCGATCGTTGCGATGGTTTTTCCCGCGACATGCTCATCGGTACCCGGAATATCCGTAAGGTCGATCCCTTCACAGGCAACAGTCGCTTCGGAGAACCACCGCACCACTGATGGTTCAAACAGCGAGCTGGCCAGCATGTGACCACCGATTTCCGAGGGGGATACCACACGGTTGCATCCGGCCTGCTTCGCGACATCCGCGAAGTAAAGGTCGTCAATTCTCCCGATAATGGTGATGTCACTGTTCGATTTTCTGATGGAGCTTACGCCGAGAATGACATCGGCATCACTTTCCATGGCGAGGATGATTCCCGCCGCGGTGGTGATCGAAGCTTTCTGGAGCGTGTTTTCATCATTACACGATCCCAGTACGAAATGGACGTTGGCTATTCCGGAAATCGCAGCCTGTTGTTCTTCGTCAATAACGACGACTTCCAGGCCGATCTTCACCAGTTCTTCCGTCGCGATGCGTCCGATGAGATTCCATCCCGAAACGATAACATGGTTCGAGGTTTTTATCCGGCTCAGCCCCATCATCTTTCCCATATTCAGAGAGATGAGGGTGTTGGAAATAGTTGAAAGAAGGTACCCGAGAAGTGCGACGCCGCTGATCATCAGAATCATGGTGATGATTTTGGTGAGGGTGTTCGACGGAGAGATGTCGCCGTATCCGACCGTGGAGCAGGTGGTGATCACCCAGTAAACGGCGTCAAAAAAGGTAATCTTCTCGAGCCGGGCGAAAATAAACGCGAATGAGAGAAGCACAATGATGAAAAACAGAAGAATTCTGAATGTGGGATTATTGAACAGACTCGATCGTATGCCCTGCTTGTCCTTCATGGCGTTTCTCCCGCTGAGGTCAACCTGCACAATGAGTGTGTCGGTGGTGAAGACTGAGACCGGTGTCGCACGCTCAGCCTGTAAAAACCTGAATCAGACGATTATTTTCTGGGTTGAGTCGCAACCTGTCAGTACATAAGCCACTGTAAAAACAATCATCCGATTCAGGTATAAAAATAGTGTCCGCAGCATTTTGATGCGAAATCTATGGCTGCAGCGTACAGAAAACATAACCGATTTTCCACGAGTCATCCCTCCAGCAGTAGCGGCATCGTTTCAGAAAGGTCGCCTCGATCGACCGCAGATCAGCTACGCAATCCGGAAAACGTTTTTCGATGCCGTCCAGCAGAGGAGAGGCGGTCGCGGGAGAGAGTGAAGGGTAGATCTCCAGTGCGGTTATGCGCCTGTGTGCGCTGCCGTAAGTCTTCCAGGCGGTGCGGTGACGATTGAACTCCTCGTCGGTCCGATAGGCGTTCGGGCACACCCAGAGTTCCGGCGTGATGATCAGACCGAACGGGGCGTCCTCCTCTTCCGGGCCGAAAATGTGATACAGATCGATATCCGGTATGAATGCCTCCATGTTGTAAAGTGCCCCGTAGGAGATATCCGCAGGCGGATCGGAGTAGAAATAGCGTTCGTCCTTATCGATGAAGGTAACCGGGAGATGCTGTTCATGCGAGAGGTATCGCTGCGCTTCGGTACCGTCACACAGCAGAAACGGCATTGGGCCGCCGGTGGCATCCACAAGAAAACGGGTGTCTTCAACGGTTATGATGTTTGCGAAATGTTCCCAGAACCGCTGATTGTCGCCGATGAAAACGGTGGAGCTGCGTTCCAGTGCCCGGCGCAGATGAAATTCGGGAAACGGGCCTTTCGCATCGTGACCGGAAAGACACAGGTGTGCCTCCAGACCGAAGTTCGCGCATATGAAATCGATGACGGATGCTTTTTCGGAGCAGTTGCCTCCGCGTCCCTGACTGATGCTCGTGAGTGTTTCGGATGCTGTCTTGAAGGGAACTTTTCTGCCGAGATATCGTGAGTAAAGTTCGTACGGAGCGTTGTACACGGCCGTGCTGACGGCGCGGATGAAGCGCTCGACATTCTTTCTGCCGGACAGAGAGAGAATTGTATCCACCTCTTCCGGGGCAAACCGGTGAATCCAGCCGACAACCAGCCGCTGAAACCGGTCACTCCATTTGCGGCGGTAGTATCCCTTCCAGTTCCGGGTGTAGGGAACGGCGTCCCGGTCAAGCACGAGGTCGCATACGTATAGTTTTTTGCCGGCTGCGCCGACACTGCGCTGCTCGAGGGGAATCGACTGTTCCGGTGCGAGGGGAACGCCATTGTACGAAAGGTATGCGCCGTCAACCGGCGGGCCGAGTGTCCCGTCACCGTTGATGGAAAACAGTGCTTCCTGAATATCAGCGAATCCGGCGATTCCTTCTTCGGTGATGCGTCCGTTTCCGTGGAATTCACGCAGGGCACGTGCATCGGTGGTCTCGAGGAGTGTCATGATATCGGCGACAGTCGCGGGAAGAGTGTCTTCGGTAAACCGGAGCGCGAACCGTCGTTTGGACCATTTGTCGGTAACCTGAAGCGCGAACGGAATATTCATTGCGCCTCTCCGCGCCGGTCAACCAGACGGGGGATTTTGCGCGTGGCGAAATAATCATCTCCCACGAAGACCAGATCGATAACGACGATGTCGATACAGGTGTAGAACGCGAGGCCGACTCTGTTCTCGAGGCCCCGGGTAATCTGCTCCGCGGATGACCGGAGATGGTGCGGAAGCCGAATAATGAAGTGGATTTTACCGATTTTTTCGATGAGTTCCACCTGAAAATAACAGGAAATCGCCTCGTGCCGGTAGATGACCTCCTGAATTTCCCGGATGGAGATCTTCATGCCGAGAAGCGTGAAAATATCCGTTTCGCGTCGGGCGACATGAATTCTGGGGGTGGTCCGGCCGCAGGAGCAGGGGGCATTGTCAATCCGTAAACGGTCCCCGTTTGCATAACGGAGCGACGGCTTGCCGGTCTGGCGGAGTGACGTGAAAAGCGCCAGACCCTCGTCTGGTGCGGACGAACCCGCGCTGCCGGTATCGGCCAGCAGATGAAGAATGACCGAGTCGGCGAACAGATGCATGCCGTCATGCGCCTCACACTCAGCCGCGATCCATCCGATGTCGGTGGATCCGTACAGTGAGAATGATTCAATCGCGTACGCCTCGTGAAGATGCCGTCGCAGGTCTTCTTCGAGCGGTTCTCCGAAGTAAATGAATTTCCCGATACCGCTGCTTTTTTTGCAGTGGTCAAAAAACACCTCGCGGCAACGGTTGAAAATGCTTGGCATGGTGATGATCGCCGTTGGCGCGAAACGGAGCGCGTTTTCCATACTGCCACGAAAATCCGCCCGTGCGGAAACGAAGATGCTGTTCTTTATTCCCAGATCCTGCATCGCCTTGGTGAACTGCGTGTAGTAGGTGAGGTCTGCGAGATCGAAGGTGAGAATACGGTCGGCCGGACCGAGGCCGTACGACGCGAATGCGCGGGACAGCAGAGCGGTGTCGAGCAGATCATCTTCGATACTGCAGAACCGTGACTTCGGTGAACCGGTTGAACCGGAGGTGGAATCGATAAAGAAAAGCCGCCGGTCAAGATTGGAGAGAGCGTCGTGCGATATCGCATTGAAGTCTTCACGGTACGCGGCGGGAAGCCGTTCAAGTGTTTTCAAAACCGCTTCATCGGACATCGTGTCCGGAGATAACGTGCCGAACGTTGCCATCAGCCGTTCACGGTACAGGGGTATGGAGCTGAACGAACGCTTCATCGCTTCTCTGAATAATCGTGCCTGAAGCGCGTTCAACGCTGCGGGGGAAAGCGATTCTGCGGGAGTATGGTGATTCATGGGAACGGATGCACCTTCGGGTCAGTGGGTTCCGATATCGGTGATTGCGAGTGTACCCGGGGAAACAACATGCCCCCAGTGTCGTGAACGTAACCGTATCATCGGCATGAAGTGCTGCATGAATGAAGTGTAGACGATCATGTTTTCGGCACTTGTTTCACAGTAGTGGTAATCCGGATTGTAGCGGTACACTCCGGGACGGTCGCCGCATCCGATCAGTCCGAGAAGCGGATGCGTGAGCAGGTTGAAATGTTTCACGTTCCCCCCGGAATCCGGCAGCGGCTGTTCCCCGGTTCCGATCACCGTTGTCACGGATTCCGGAAGTGCCGCTGCGTTGATAGCGGTCGCGGTAATGATGACATCGGGGTTGATCCGGGAGAGTTCCGTGCGGAGTTCCTCCGGAGAGTGCCCGCGCACCACAAGTCCCGCCAGAGATGATCTGAACAGGAGGATGATCATTTTCGCCAGCTCTCCGGCACTGTAGGAACTCTCTTCATCGGTAAGCAGAAAGAATGACGGCTGCGCGTGTTCCGGTGATAATCCGATGCACTCCTCTACAATCCACTCAAGAATGCAGTATTGCTCCTCACTGTCGTCCATGGACTGGAGCAACGGCATGCAGCAGTCGGTTCTGAGTCTTCCCGTCGGGTAGCAGACGTTGTACAGTGAACTGACATCGCGGACCATATCCGAAAGACGCTCACCGACGAGCATTCCTTCCGTGAAGCTCGGCAGGTGTGCGAACTGTTCGATGCTTTCCGGTGCCGGAATGGTGCCGTACAGGCGGGAATAGAACGGCACCTCCTCCGCTGCCGTTGCCACCAGCTTTCTGAGGTGGTGGAGGTATTCGTCAGTTTCAGATATCATTGAATCCATATAATCCCGCCGCTGTTGCGTACCACAGGTGGTGTTCCCATGGGGTGAAGAAATCGTATTCCTCAAAAAACGAACGGACAAACGCCGCGACCCCGGAAGGTTTGCAGAAGGGATAATCGCTTCCGAACATGATCTGTTCAATGGTGGGGAGGTAGCTCAGCGCATCGGCGAGACGATAGCGGACAAACGCCGCGTAGGGACAGTCGTCATCGTTGGAGTATCGGTCGATGAGACCGGAAAGATCCGCATGGACGTTGCTGTTTTTATCGAGAACGGGAGCCATCGCGATATGATTCGGTGCCATGAAGTGCGCACAGTCGATCGTAAGCGCGGGGCGGTTTGCCGCGAGCGTGTCGAAACTGCAGGGATCACTGCAGAAACGCAGCTGTGCCGGTTCGCCCCGCTCGGTCGCGCCGGTATGGAATTTCGCGACAACACCTTTACGTTCGATCAAATCGAGAACCGGTGCGATGCAGTCGTCGGTGGGTGTGTAGGAATCGTACCCGGGAAAGAACTTGACCCCCGCGACGGGTTCGCTCTCGAGCAGTTCAAGGAGCGCTTTCCGACCGGCTTCTCCGGAGTGCGGGTCATAGCAGAGCATCGGTTTGCAGGCGGGATACTTTTGTACCTGCCGCACCAGCAGCGGAAGCTCGTGTGCCGCGTCAAAACCGGGGTAAGCGAGCGGCATGACCACTGCGCCGGCCACTCCCGCTTCTTCCATGGCGGTCGCCAGCGAATCAAGCATCGCATCGCATTGTGCCGCGGATTCGGTCGTGACATGGGTATGCGTATCGATGATCTTCATGGTTCGATCCTGAATGACTGCCGTTGCTGCAGCAGCTCCTGCATTGCAATATACTGCCGGTCGGCTTCCGCGGGGAGTGATGATTTCCGAAAGGTGCAACTGGCGTCAATAATCACCGATAGTTCACCGGCGTACAGCTGCTTTCTCGCGGAGAAGGCAGCTGTATGCGGTTGCAGATACAGAGAAAAACCAGTGACCGCCTGCAGATCATCCCTGAGCGGGAGCTGAACAAACGGAAAGGCGATCCGTCTGAAACCATGCCTGCGCCACAACCGACACAACCGGAAATCGTCCGAGTCAACCTCGATCGCGGTGAAGGCCGGAGGCGGATAGCCGCCGCTGCCGCAGATCGAACGTGCGACACGGTACCGGCTGCCGAGCAGAAGTCTGAACGCGGTGTCGCTTCGGGCGTGCGGCGAGATAATGGTATACTCTCCTTTAATGAATGAGAGTGATCCGTCGGAGAATATACCGAAGATAGTGGCGCCGGCCGGGGTATCGCTGCCGGAGAACATGACGACAACGGCATAGGCGACACACGAATCCGAGAGCACGGGAGCCTCCGTCATGTACGTCTGCATTGACAGGAGCGTGTCGACATCGTTGACATCGGTAAAATGAGGAGTGATCAGATCCCGGTGCACTGCGGCAAGCAGCGGTGAATCCGAATCGGTCAGATGAAGAAACGTGATGGCGGTCTCGTCGATCGTTCCGGTTCCGTCGGGTCGGGAGACGACCGCAGTATTACCATGATGATTCCTCATCACCCTCCAAAAGCTCCTTGCCCTGTTTAATCATCAGGCGCAGTGTCTGTTGCGGTATGTCGATAGCGGAATTGACACATGCTCCGAGATACCGGGCAAAGAAGTTGGGTGACCGGACTTCCTGCTCCCAGTCGGCCACCTGCTCAAGTGAGTCACTCATGATGTTCATGATCATGACGGCCCGATAGACATCGACTCCCTCATGGCGCATCACCTGAATACGATAATCCTCACCATCGACATTGTTGAATCTGATGTAATCTTCGTCAACAAGTACTTTTGAGAATATCTCGAAGCGGGAGGTGTAATACTGCGCTTCGTTATACAGCTCTTCAAAGAATTTCTTGCCGTTTCCGGTGACGGACAGCTTCATCTGATCGCCCATGAGCGCTTTTCTACATTTGAGGATATCTTTCTCCTCGCCGTAGGCGATCGCTTCCGCGACCTCATCAACAATGTGTTCGGGGGCGATTTCGGTTACTCTGCCGCCGTGCACCAGCGCGAACAGGAACAGCCCGCGGAACTCCTGCTTCAGGCGGGCGGCTTCGACCTGGTCGGTGAAATCGGAAAACGGCACATTGTGGATCTCCAGTACAAGGTGCAGCACTTTAAACGGCTCACCGGACGCGTCCTCTTTCGTCAAAGAGAGATGGTCGTACACGAGATCGGTCGTGGCGATGCTTTCGGGACCTTTACTGATCGAATAATCGAGTATTGTCCGGCCGTTGCGGGCGTCATCAATCTGATTGTAGAAATAGTCATAGACTTCCGGCAGTTCGGGATACTCCTCAACCTCGAGTTCACTTTTGATCTCTTCACGGGCCGCTTCGTCCGCCGGAAAAAAATCGACAATCAGCTTCTCGATCGGTTTCGTTTCGTAATCAGCCGGAATTTCCATATAGAGAGTGTCGTTGGGGTCCATGTCGATCATCGTCAGGCGCAGGTAGAAATTGAACCCGTCGTGATCCATGATCTCGGTTGATTTGTAGACATCGGTGAAACCGGGAATCGATTTGTCTATTGTCACGTTATTTACTCCCTGTAACTGAAAAGCAACAACTGATCCGTCAGTCGTTGCCTGAAGTATGATTTACCGCATGAATAGTGTCTGAAAACGTGCAGTCAGGATCCGCTTCTGAATCCTCCGCGTTTCACGGAAGGGGTACGGCTGCGGAAGCCTTTGGCGGCGCCGGGATTCTTCGCCAACTGAGCTTTACGGAATGCCATATTCTGTTTCTGCTGCTGCCGGTAGGCGGGTGTTGAGCGGTAGCGGGTACGCTCGATATCAATATCGTTCACGCGGTTATAAGGCGTCCGATACGGTCCGGACATCATGCTGCCCATGATATACCCCATGAAAAATGTGCCGGTACCGCCGGTGTGGTAGTAACCGGTATGGTGATAGTAATTATGAGCACCGCCACCACGCATTTCATAGGAACCGTCACCGACGGTGGTTTTAAAGAGCAGAAAATCTGAACCGGTATCAAGAACTTTGTTGTTGTTCACGTCTTCGTAGCCGGAGACTCTTTTTTTCCCGTTCCCGGCGTCCACGATCTCGATAAGCACCCGATGGGGGCCTTCATAGATTTTATTGACCTGAACTTCGAACTCATCCACCGATTTTGATTCCTCAAGCGCTTTCTGAACGGCATCGAGATTGATTCGGTTGGCGGTTCCGGGTGTTTCCATCCATTTGGCGTATTTGTCTTTTTCTGATGAGCAGCCGGTGAACGCCGCGAGGCTTGCTACCGATGCGATACCAAGATTTATTGCGGAACGAGATTTCATGGGAAAGCTCCATTTCAAATGAAAGGTCGGGGGGTGGTGATATGATCAATATTACTGTCTAATATATTAAATGATAAATAAAAGTACAATTTCCGAACCGGGTTCAGGTGATCGGGGATGCGGTTTTTGCCGGACTGTCCGGTGGCAGTATCGGGAAACCGCCTCTTGCGGAAATCAGCGAAGAGGTTGCGGTACATTCTCCGATGAAAAAGCGGCAGGATAACCCCGAGAACTTGTGGGCAACCGTTCAAACCGTCTCACGGATTAACTTTTTTCCGTCCCTGGTTCCGAGCAGCTTTCTCTCAGGATATTTTCACTATTTGGTATCCGATACCACAGGTAACCGTCATTGTTTGACATGAGAAACTCATCAGTCGTTAGTTACGTATTGTAATTTCATAAGGGGACCGGATGACATGAAAAGGGGAAAGAACAAATAGTATCTTCATAGGGAACAGCTTCCACTTTTGACAGTGCAGTGGCAATGCAACAGAAAGATTCGTAATAATCCCCAAGGCATATTGATTATGTTCGATCGACTCTTCCATATTTCAAAAGCGTACATCAATCATCATCTCCGGCAACGCCGTACCGGAACAACCGCAAATGACGACTCGTTCGGAACCGCTTCCGAACAGCGGCAATACCACGACGGCACCTCACGAGCCTCAGATACGAACTCCGCATCCGGGGCAACCGCAAATCCGTTCGGATTGCCGCAGCAGGTGCTCGACGATCTCTCCCTGTTCGAAATCGCCCCGCCGGGAAGCTGGAACGAGGTGATACAGGCCCGCAACCGTGAGATGAAACGGTATCATCCCGACAAGTACATGAGTAAAGAGACAAAGGTTGATGCCGCGAATGAGATCGCCCAGATCTACAATGCCGCCTTTGAACGGTTGAAAGCCCACTTCAAGCCGTAAAGCGGAAACCGGGTCTGCTCTTGGATGTTGCGTGCGATGACTTCGGCCTGTTTTTCCGGGTAAGCTGCGGGGATGTCGACAATCGTGACAAGCAACAGGCCGGACCGCTCCGTGAAAAACCATTTCCTGCAACAGGCTTCACCGGCTCGGCACCTGTCGAACCGTTGAAGCCTGGCGTGTCCCTCGTCCCGCCCGGCGATAGTATCATAGACATCCCCGCATTAAGAGATAAAAAAATCCCTGTTTCCGGAAGAAGGCAAATGGATGCCTGTTGGAAAAGATGTTCGGCAGGCGTGCTTCAGCGGGACGGATCGAATTTATGGATCAGCCATGCGGCCGTGGCGCCACCGATCCCACCGCAGAGATGTCCTTCCCACGAAACAAAGGGATTGATCGGGAGTACCCCGATGAGAAGGACGGAACCGTACATGCCGATGACCACGAGTGAGAGGAGAATCGGTACGATTTTACGAAGGAAGATGCCATAGAGAATCAGAAAAACGGCGAGGCCGTAAATGAGCATACTGGCCCCGACATGTATCGACGGGCGTCCCACGAGCCAGAGCAGCCCTCCGCCGACGATGACAATTATCGTGATCACATCGACACTTTTCTTACGGTAAAAGATGGAAGTGAACAGCAGAAGAAAAAAGAGCGGGGGTGTGTTGCTGAGAATATGGAGCAGGTTGGCATGAAGGAAATTCGAGAAAAGCACCCCCGGAAGAGTTGAAACGGTCCGCGGAATGATACCGAACGACCGCAGGTCAACGGGGATGATCATGTCCACGATGAATACGACCCAGATTGCTGCAATAAACAGCAGCGGAAGAACAAAGATATTCTTTTGCATACTCAGGTTCTTTCTGACGCTGAAGCTACCAGATGACGGATGTGGTGAAATGGCGGTTCTTTCCGGTGCACGAGATATCGTGCAGTGCCGGGCCATTGCGGTCTCCCGTCAACGCCGCGGAGAACACGGCCTGTGAGTTGTCAACCGGGACGTCCGCGATCAGTTTCCCCGCAGCAGTGTACCGTTGCAAAGAGGTAACGACAGATCTTCTCCGTGGCGTGTGACAACCGGTGTTGCCCCGCTGCAGTCACCTCTGCAGGTTTCGGCGGAGCAACGGTTGTTTCCCAGTGGAACCCCGCTTTGGAGTTTTCACGGACGACTGATAGACATCTCTTTTTCCGACCCGGGCATAATTTTAGAACTGAATTATTTACCTCACTACCACTTTTTAACTAAAATTCGCCACTTCTCACTGATAAATAAACCCGACATACAAGGAAAATAGGTGCCTCAAAGTTGAAAATGCAAGATTCGGCAACAGCTACCGCAACGATCACACCCTGTTTGTCAGCGCACGGGAGTCGGAGATCGCGTGGGATGTGGTTGGACCGATTCTGCATAAAACCGATGTTTCGCATTAGAACCGGGCAGCCTCCCGGAGGGAAAACTACCGGTGGACTGGATAGATTTTGACAGCTACCAGGGCCTGTGCTGATAAAATCCCCTCCCCTCTCTGTTTTTTTTCCAATCCACCTGGCCGGTACCCGATCCGGTACATTTCAGCACTACTACCATTTCCCGACCACGGCGAAGGCGGGGGCAGGATTGACCACAAAAAAAGAGGAAGTGCAATGCTTCACAGCTCCTCTTTTCGTCCGTCACCGTGCGTGCGGCTGGGAGAGGTGGCACGGGACTGCCGTACCGCAGGGCAACCACCACATCCGGTTCCTGAACAACCGCCGCCATCCGGACCATACTGCCTGACGGCTCCTCAACGGCTGCGAACAGCAGCACAATACAAAGTGACGGCAGCTCAACGTCCACTGACAGCAGCTCAAAACGATGTGACAGCGCCTCAACGTCTGCCGACAGCACAACAAAACGATTTGACGGCAGCTCAAAACGATCTGACAGCACCTCCAACGTCCACTGACAGTAGCTCAAAACGATGTGGAAGCGCCTCAGATGCCGCATACAATGGTGCGGCACTCAAGGAACCGGAACCCGTCCGGCGTTACTGGAGATCCTGGAATCGTTCGAAGCGCAGGTTACCGAGATAATCGAACGGAGCAGCAGCATCAGCAGGATCACCGGCGAAAAACAGGGAGCTGGAAAAACTCACCCCGATATGGTCCAAAAAGCGGTCGTGCGGTAGCAAATCGTGGTCGTGCGATACAAAACGCGGTCGGAACATGTTGCATGGGCCTCTGAGGTGGTACATTGTCTCCCCTCCGCCGCCTGCCTGCGCGAAGCCGTCCACCCTCCGCAATGCTATGGAGGACGGGCTACGGCGAAGGCGGGTGGTGGCGGCCCACCACTCCTGAGTAATATGAGAGATGTAGATTTATATGGAAATATTTATCCAATTTCTCCAAAC
>JBNLDC010000027.1:0-31299 GCA_050304135.1 Chitinispirillaceae bacterium
AGTGAAAACGGAACCCGCCTGCCGGTGCGGGAACCGGCAAATAGAAAACAATAAATGTGGTTTTCAAATAGCTTTATAATCAGTTAAACAAAGGTCAAGGAATTTATAGATCTGCATTTATTCATTTCTGTTATTGGGTGGGTCGCCACCTCAAAACGGTACAAAAAAACAATGTGCAACACTGGATTCCTTACGTTTACGAAACGACAGTGAGAAACCCCGACCAGAGGTGTTCCGGCGCCAAAGCGGTATAATGAAAACAGTGCACAGCACTGGATACCACACGCTTAAAAAATGGAATGTTAAACACCTCTGGACACCGTGCGCTAAACAACCGCCGGGCGATCCGCAGACGCCCCTTGAGATCGGTGCATTTTGTTAGAAGCGGGGAACAATATTGCGTAAACGATCGGCTGGAGGCTTGTCAGTTTGCCTGGCGTGCGGCGCCTATTCGGCGGAGGAATATCTATAAGCCAAGGTCACTGCCGTTCCCCTCAGGGTTATCAGGAAAAATAAACTCATCTGTTAGACAATTATTTTCCTTAATACTCTTTCCCAGAAGTCATATCCAGGCTTCTTCCAATATAATCCGACGGAACGGACGTGACGTAAAAAACGGAGCCTGCCTTATGGCCGCGATAGCGCCGCACGCCAACGCTTATTGTACCAGAGGGAGTCTCCTTGAGCACAATACTCCGTAGATGTTAACTCTCCCGATCCCACAGGGGCGTCTGCGGTTGTTACATACGTTCTTTAAGCGCAGAGAATCCGGTACTTCGTACCGTTTCTATTGTACCGCTTTCGCTGCGGTGCTGAAAAGGCTCGGGATCTCTAAGGGTGTGGGCCAGCACACGTTGTCACTATCGTTCCGGAAGCGTGCGGAGTCCGGTGCTGTGCACCGTTTATACTATACCGCTTTAAGCCGGGGCCGCAGGGGCGGAGCGCCCGCTCCTGTGTAAATTAAGTTTATAGAGATGAAGAATTACTGCACGTTTCTCATACTATCAGGAGTGGGGTGCCGACCCCACCTGCCTTCGCCGTAGCCCGTCCTCCATAGCATTGCGGAGAGTGGACGGCTTCGCGCAGGCAGGCATGTACCACCTCAGTGACCGGAGAGAAATGAGGTCCGGGCGTCTCTTTGCAACTTTAGCCTCCCCCGGCCTGCGGCCATCCCCTCGTGGAGGGGGAGTTACTGTTTGCAATCGAATCTGAAGTTTATCTGACTTGTGCAGAACATCCCCCTTTGGAGGGGGTGGTCCCGAAGGGACCGGGGGAGGTGACAAGAAATGAACAAGGGGCGTCACAGGTCCGGCACGTTCGAGAACATTTCGGTAGGCTCAACGTACCCTCAGTTCCCGGGAAGAACAGCGTGACAATCGATGTATCATCTCATTTATACCGAACAACGCCCCTCTGCCATGTTCTCACCTCAAATACCAATTCAGATACCACTTCTAATTAAAACAGCAAACTAACCGGCAAATTACCACTCCGCCTGTTCTCATCTGAATGCACACGAATAGTATTGTCGCGGGTGGTTGAATCGGGTATGTTTATACTGATTATGAAAACTGAACCGAACATTTTCGATTATAATGATTTCAGGGCGTACCTGCGCGATGCGTATGATTGGCGTCATGAACAGGATGAAAACTTCACCAAGGCACAGGTATGCAAATCGCTCGGTCTGCCGAACAGTCGCAGCTATTTTCAGGATGTCCTTAACGGTAAATTCGTTTCCCAAATAAAAATCCCACTGTTCATAGAGGTGTTTGATCTCTCCAGGGAAGAAGCGAAGTTTTTCAGAGTGCTCGTCAATTTTAATCAGGCGGTTGATGATCCGGAGGAACGCTCGATACTTTTTGAACAGCTGGTGTCGTTGAACCGGACGCCTAAAAAAATCATCAGCCAGAGGGAATATGCCTATTACCGGGAATGGCATCACAGTGTCGTCAGAGCAGTACTCAACATCATCAATATTAAAAAAGACGGCAACTATGCGCATCTTGCACGATCGGTATTTCCCCCTGTTACCGAAAAGAATGCCCTTGAATCGGTAGAACTCCTTCTCGAACTCGAATTGATTCATGAAAATGAATCCGGTTTTCTCAAACCGACGCAAAAGGTTATTACTACCGGTGCGTATGCGCAGGATGAAATCATTCGACTGTATCAGCTCAAATCTCTGGAGAAGGCACGCCGCTCATTACTGAAGAACAACGACATTCCTCAACGGGTTATCACCAAAATGGTCAGCGTATCCGAAGAGGGGTACAATAGAATTCTCAAAAACATCGAGAAGTGCAACAGAGAAATCACCTCGATAGTACATAAAGACGAAAAGACGGCAGACAGAGTCTACCAGGTCAACCTTATGCTGTTCCCCCACTCATCAAGGATCGACAATGAAACATGAGAACCGACATCATGTGCCGCACCTGTGCGTACTCTTCATCTCCCTTGCAGTGTTCCTGGGCATCTGCTGCAATGGATTTAAAACCACCGGAACCGACGATACCACCGATACCGGCATTACCGCAATGCTCAGCAACCCTGACGGCTCTCCCGCGCAGGGTGCCTCGGTGAGAATATTCCAGATTGCCGATACCAGCCGTACCCCCGCAGTTGAAGTACTCACTAATGAAAAAGGCATATTCGCAACTCACAGTCTCGCGAAGGGAACCTACAATGTGTATGCCGAAAAGGGTGCACTGGTAGCTTTTCAGGATTCCATCAGGGTAATTGATGATACGGTACTTATTGACAACGACACGCTTGAGGAACCGACAACCCTTACGGCAGTGGTCGGGGTTCAGTCCAACCATGATCCGCAGACGGTCACCGTGCAGGTACTCGGCACGGATCTCTATTCCAACGTGGATAAAAATGGTTATTTCACCATTAACCGGATGGCGAAAGGTGATTTCACACTCCGGCTGGCAACCACGCTTAACGACTACACACCAACGTATGTCAACGTTACGCTGCGGGAAGATACCCCTGATACCCTTCCGGATACATTGTGGCTGATCTATACCGGTATTCCCATAGTCCAGGGAATCAGTGCCTCATACGATTCGACCAGCGGTGTGGTCCAACTCTGCTGGCCGGCAACAGAGTATCGTGACCTTCAGGATTATTTGGTCTACCGTGATCCGTTCACTGCTATTGCAATGTCTTCGCAACCAATTGGTATCACTACCGCTGCCTGCTACTTCGACACCATCTTTACCCGCACTGTAAACGGGGATTTTTCTCAACAGGATACAACTGATCGTCACTTTAAATACCGGGTGAAAATACGCAATAATTCTCAGGAGATCGGTCAATCGTACAAATACCTCGAGGTCACTGCCGCATCACCGGCAAAACTCCGCTCCGCCATCAGTTCGCGATGGTATCATATCGGTAGAGGAACGTTCACCGACAGCACTTCGCCTGATGATTCGCTACAGCTTATTTCCACAATTTCCAATACAAGAAGGAAATTACTCAGTGTCCGCTATTCTCTTCCCGGAACCGATACTCTGCTTCGGGAACGGTCCATTGACAGCCTGCAACTGCTGACGGATACCATTACCGTCGTTTCGGGAGATGCCGGACTTTTTCAGTTGATGGTTACCATTACCGATGTTTCCGGCCTGCAGAGTACGTATCCGGTTTCCCTGCCGGTAATAAATGATCCTCCCGTTGCGAACATAGCATTTTCTTCATCACAAACCCCTATCCCCCCAAATACTGATAACGTTGCCGAACTGAATATTCCTTTCAGTATAAGTGGAAGTGAAAGTGAAGATGGTTTCGGTACTATCGTCAAATGGGAGTGGGATCTCGGTAATACCGGGACTTTTATCGAAAGTTCGACGGCGGATACTACCTGGAATATAACCACGCTTTTCTCTAACGACGATCAATCCACCACCGGTCGTGTCTGGACCCGACGTATCATTCTCAGGGTAACCGATGACGACGGAATGACCGCGCTGGGAGAAATCAAGGTAAGTCCGTTTATCAGAATGGATCAGACCGGCGGCGCACTGCCGTTGAATACCGACGAGAAAGTGTATGATCTGCTGCAGGTAAAAAACAGAATCTGCATTGTAACACGGCAGACTATTGGTGATGTCTATGAATACGATAAGTACCGGCTGTTTTCCAGTACCGACGGGAAGACGGTTGCACTCGAATCCGATTCGCTTCCCTTTGCAGCAGAAAGCGATAAGAACAACCGTTTCGACATCAGAATTGCCGCTATGAATGATACCACACTGGTGGCAATACAGTACAATCTGCCTCTGAGTAATCAGCTGCTGTTCTATCATGGAAATTCGTTTGCATCCTTACAACCGGTCAGAACCGCCTTCTGCAGTACCGACAGTACGATGCCGCCTCAATTGATTACCGGTAATAATCGTATTTATGCGAATTACATAAAAAAGAACGAAGAATCAGCTCTTGAAACACTGGAGTCGGCAAACGGCACAGACTGGGCAACAAGCAGCGTGCAACTGGTAATTTACAGTAGATATGGTGATACCTACAGCCCGGTTGAGTTCTTGCCCGTCGGCGGAATCTGGTTGCTGCTAAGTAACCGGGCGGTGGGTATATCCAACAGTGATAATCTGTTCCCCTTTATAAGCAGTTCACCTTCAAGGAACAGCGGACTCAGAGACTACCTCTTTTACTACGATGTTGCAATTGCAATCGTAGCAAGTACCAATTATTTAGGGACATACATGCCCACCCACCAGAACATGCTGGTCATTCCATCCGGTATGGGCTATTGGGCCAGTTGTTCGGATACCTTTGACGCAAGCCATCTGATTAATTTCAATAACCGTCTGTATTCTGTGGGTGAAGCAGGTATCTGGTCTGAATTCAAGTAGTACCGGTCCCTTACCCTTCACCCGCGCAACGAATACAGCGACCTTTTACAGGGAATCGTTTCCATTTCCCCTCTCTTTTCGGGCCGACCTTTACCCATACCCGGATGTGCAGAACACAGAAGGTGAGGTCAAAAGACAGAGCAATCACCACCACCATCTCTCTCACCCGGATCCCGTATTCCAACAATATGACGGTTAAGTCGTTTCTCATTTCCCCCTCGCCTGGCGGAGAGACGATGCACTGAGGCTCTCGAAGTGGGTGAGGTCGTGCGCATCGTCGGAAACAACAGCACCATTTGCACTGGAAACAAATACACTGAGCACCGAAGTCACTAAGAAAAACTCCCCAGCTCCGTCTCTTCCCGGATTCACAGGTCCGGCACATTCGAGAGCATTTCGACAGGTTCAATGACCACCTCAGTTACCGGAGAGCAATGAGGCTCATATTCCGCCAAAGAAAATCCACCCATATTGTAATTTTCCCACCGCATGAACAATCACCATCGACACCACCGACCGTCCTCTCCGCAGGTGCCGCTCCTGCGACCGCAGGTGAAATACACCCCCGGTCTTCCCATCCTTGAGAAGCGCGAAGAGATCCTCAGAACCATCACCGGTAATCAGGTAACCGTGATCGCCGGAGAGACCGGTTCGGGTAAAACCACCCAGCTGCCGCTTTTCTGTCTTGAGGCGCAGCGCGGGATTGCGGGGAAGATCGGCTGTACGCAGCCGCGACGGATTGCTGCGGTCTCCATTGCAACCCGGGTGGCAAACGAAGTGGGTTGCACGCTCGGGAGCGAGGTCGGGTACAAGATCCGGTTTTCCGATCACGATTCTCCGCAAACGAGCGTGAAGTTCATGACCGATGGTATCCTGCTAACCGAGATAGAGCGTGATCCAATGCTGCGGCAGTACGATACACTTATAATCGACGAAGCCCACGAGCGGAGTCTCAATATCGATTTCATTCTCGGGTACCTGCGGGAACTCCTGCCGAAACGCCCCGACCTGAAGGTGATCATCTCGTCGGCCACGATCGACACCGCACTCTTTTCAAAAGCCTTTGCCGACGCACCGGTCATCGAGGTTTCGGGCCGGATGTATCCGGTGGAGGTGCTCTACCGGACGGAAGCAACGGAAGAGGAGAACGAGTCGTACGTTGACGCAGCGGTAACGGCGGTTGATGAGCTGCTTGAACTGTACGCGACCGGTGACATTCTGGTTTTTATGCCGTCGGAGCGCGACATCCGCGAGACCTGCGACCGTATCCGGGGACGACGTCGTCCGGATACTCTGGTACTGCCGCTCTTCTCGCGGCTGAGCCGCCGGGAGCAGGAGTCGGTGTTCACTGCGATTAATCAGCGCAAGGTGGTGGTTGCCACCAACATTGCCGAGACTTCAATCACCGTTCCGGGAATCATGTTCGTGGTGGACACCGGCCTTGCCCGGATGTCGCGCTACGCACCGCGGCTGCGTACGAACCGTCTTCCGATCGAACCGGTATCGCAGGCTGCCGCCAATCAGCGCATGGGACGGTGCGGCCGAACTGCCGACGGTGTCTGCATCCGGCTCTACACCGCGAAAGACTTCGGCTCGCGCGAACCGTTCACCCTGCCGGAGATCAAACGGTCAAACCTTGCCGGGGTGATTCTCTCGATGATCGCTCACCGGCTCGGCAGTATCGACACCTTCCCGTTTCTGGAGCCGCCGTCGCGCACCGCCATTACCGAAGGGTACACGCAGCTCCGTGAACTCGGCGCACTCAACCGTGATAACCGGCTTACGAAACTCGGCCGGATGATGGCGCGACTCCCGCTTGATCCGCACATTGCCCGAATGGTGATTGCCGCACGGGACGAAGGTGCACTCAGGGAAGTTAAAATCATCGCCGCGGCACTCTCGATTGCCGACCCGCGCGAGCGCCCCTCCGACAAACAGGCTGAGGCCGATGCGATGCATGTCCGTTTCAGAGTACCGGGCTCGGATTTCGCCAGCTTCGTCCGGCTCTGGGATCTCTATGCCGATGAGTGGCACACACTGAAAACACAGTCGAAGATCAGGAAATTCTGCAGGGACCATTTTCTCTCCTTCAACCGGATGCGGGAGTGGCATGATGTGCACCGGCAGATTCACGAACTGCTTGCCGGGATGAAAGGTTTCGAAGAGAACCGCTCGTCCGCCTCGAACGACGCCATCCACCGATCGCTCCTTGCCGGGCTGCTCTCGAGCTGTGCGTTCAAAACCGAAAAAGGCAATTACAAAGGACCCCGGGGCCAGGAACTGACGATCTTCCCCGGCAGCGCGCTGAGCGGTCAGAAACCCGACTGGATTGTCTGTCATCAGATTCTTGAAACGTCGCGCGTGTTCGCCCTCACCGTTGCACCAATCGATCCCGCCTGGCTTGAAGAGCTTGGCGGTGACCAGTGCACCCGCACTTACAGCGATCCGCGGTTCGACGAAACGACCGGTGTTGTCCGGGCGGTGGAAAAGGTCCACCTGTTCGGGCTGCGCATTGCGGAACACCGGAATGTCGCCTTCGGAAAAGTGAACATGGAGCAGGCAACGGAGATATTCATCCGCGAAGGCCTTGTTGATGCACGGCTCGAAACAGCTCACCCTTTTTATACGCACAACAAGAACTTACGAACAGAGGTCGAGTCGCTTGAAGCACGACTGCGTACCCGCAGTCTCTTTGCGGGAGAGAAGGCGGTCGAGGAGTTCTACCGCAGGCGTCTGGAACGGGTGGGATCGGTACATGATCTCAACCGGGTGATAAAAGAACACGGCAACGACAAGTTTCTGTACATGCAACGGGAGGATCTGCTCACCACCGAAGTTCCCGCCGAGGCCGCCGCGTTTCCCGACCGGATCACCATCGGGAGTCGGGAGTTCCCGCTCGAGTACGCCTTTGAACCGGGAGCCGAGCACGACGGTGTTACCCTCAAAGTGAGGCCGGAGGATGCCCCGTACATTACCGATACGGTAGTGGACTACCTTGTCCCCGCGCTCTGGCCTGTCCGCATTGAGGAATTGCTGCGCAGTCTGCCTAAAGAGTACCGTAAAAAACTGCTGCCGTTGAGTGAACGGGCCAGCGAACTCGCGCGAACAATGGAGGTATCCAATATCCCGTTCAGCGAGGCACTCGTTGCGGCAATCCGAAAAAAATACCACCTCCAGATCGATCCCGTACTCTTCGCCGCAGACCGTATCCCTCATCACCTCTCGCTCCGCATTGAAGTCTGCGACAGCACCGGTGCAGTGCTCATTTCCGGACGCGAAGCTGCAGTGGTGAGAAACGTTAACAGTGCAACACCTTCAATCGACAAGAGTTGGAGTTATTCTTTCAAGCACTGTTGCAAATACGGTCTGACGGAATGGAGCTGCGGTTCACTTCCCGAGGTAATCGAAACAGCTTCGGGAAACAGTGGAATTCCCCTCTATGGCTACCCGGCAATTACCGCTTCCGACCGCTCGATCGACCTGCTGGTGTATCCCGATGCAAACGAGGCAGCCCGATTGCATCGTGAGGGTGTCCGGCGCCTTCTCGAAACCGTCTGCGCGAAAGAGTTCGCCTGGATCGAACGGGAGCTGAAGTTTACCGGTGATCTCAAACTCCTCTGCGCCCCGCTCGGCGGCGCCGACAAGGTCCGCATACAGCTTCTCGGGATAATCCGCACCTCGCTCCTCGCCCTCCCTGATCCACCCCGAACGCTGGAACAGTTCTCGACTGTAGAGCAGCACCTCAGAACCGCCGCAAAGGGTGTCGCATTTGAACTGCTCTCGGTCACCGGGCAGACCTTTCGCCACTACAACGATAACTGCGCAGCGATCAGGCGCCGGAAAGACGGCAGACTCGCGGCAACCGCAAAGGAGCTTCGAGGTGACCTTGACCGGTATCTTCGGGAGCTTGAATCGACGCTGCCGCTTGAACGGTTCCGCAACTATCCGCGGTACCTGAAAGCCTTCGGGTTTCGCATTGAACGGGCATTTCTCGAACCGGCCAAGTACGAACGCAACCGGGCCTCACTCGAAGCGTATCGTCAGCAGACCTTCGTCTTTACCGATCTCTCGCCGGAGTTTCCGGAAGGAAGAGCCGTGGAGGAGTTCCGCGCAATGACCGAAGAGTTCGCGATTTCGCTCTTTGCGCAGCAGGAGGTAAAAACCCGCTTTCCCGTTTCCGAAAAAAGGCTCGATAAAAAGCTGGACGAGATCAGGCAGCGAGAAAAAAAGCAGGGAATTGAAGACAAATCAGTGAAAAAACGGTAGTATATTTATTTTCTATTCAGAATTCAGGAGTCAGAATACAGAAATACATTCCCGCTGCGCGGGAATGGACACCTCTCCCACGGGAGAGGGCACCGATGTGTGAATGTTCATTCACCCGACGATATCCGTTATACTTCCCCCTCCTGAATTCTGAATTCTAAACCACTAAAGGAGCATACATGCTTACTCGAATTGCCCATATTTGTCTGTTTACCTCTAACTTGCCACGACTGGTCGGGTTTTATTCAAAACTCGGTTGTTCAGTACAATTCAATTTCACCCGCAAGGGCGATGACTTCGGTACCTACCTCAAAATCGCCCCCGACAGTTTCATCGAAATTTTCGAACATGAGAGCACCGCATTTTCGGCGGATGCGACCATGAACCACTTCTGCCTTGAAACTGATAACATCGACGAGTTTATCGACCGTTTGAATGCCGCCGGTATCAATTACTCCGAAAAAAAGCTGGGAGTCGACAATGCCTGGCAGGTCTGGCTGACCGATCCCGACGGCAACCAGTTCGAAGTGCAGCAGTACGACGAAAAAAGCATGCAGCGCGCCGGCGGTGGAAATACCATAGAGGCAGACTGGTAGGACAGTACCCCTCTGTTTAGTCATTATTCACAACGCATTGAAAATAAAATATTAACGTATAATCACTGAATGCTTCGGACGAAGTATATTATTTTCCGCCCGTACCTGCACCGGTATACCAATCTGCTGCCCGCGAAGATTGACCGGCGTATGCAGTTCCTCTGTCTGGGGCCTGAAGTTTTCCCGATAAGGTGGAGTCATCTCAGCTGATAGAATCGGTCGTATCCGGAATATTCCAGTCTCGCCGGCAACCCACCCATCTCCTGAAGAACTGAAAACCACGGAATAAAAGTATGGAACCGAGATAGAGTGGATCTGTTCCTCCCAGTTCACTCCCCCGTCAACCGTTCTCATGATAAGGTACCCATGAGCTCCTATCGCCCACCCCTCATTGCGGTTCAGAAAGAATACGGATTGGATAAAATCCGGGTACTCTCTGATGAATTGTGTTTTCCATATTTTTCCGCCATCAGTGGTTTGCAGAATAATCTCTTCATGCTGTACAAAACCACCAGCCGCCCATCCGGTTCTGTCATCCAGAAAAAAAACCGACCAGAGATACCGGCACTCCGGAACCGACTGTTCTCTCCAGTGCAACCCACCGTTGCTCGTATAAAGGACAACTCCCCTTCCATCAGTTCCGGCACTTCCTCCAACCACCCACCCGCGAAGAGAATCCACAAAGTAAATACAGCTGATGGTATACCCGGAATTCACATCCTGGCTTTCGAAAACTTCCCCCCCATTTTGTGTATGAATAATATTGCCGCCCTCCCCTGCTACCCATGCTTCCGCCTTGCTGCAGCATGCAACAGATAGAAAGTCGATTTCACCCGCTTCCGCCTGAGTTTCCCAAGTCTGTCCGCCATCAACCGTATGCAGAATTACGAAATTATTACCGACAATCCATCCGTTAAGTGAATCAGCAAACTCGATATCATTAAAACAATCCGTCTCTGGTCGTGGTTGCACCACATAGTGGAGGAAGGCATCATTGGTGGTGACAATAATTCCGGTTCCCTCTTCCGCGGATCCTACCGCTATTGCACGCTGTCCATCGAAAAAATGGATATCACGGAATCCACCCTTGAAATTTTTTATGCCGATGGTAACTTCCCATGATTGTTGAGATTGGGCGGTAAATGTGATGAGCAGTAGCAGCAACGTGACCCTTGAAGCGTACATACAGCGATCCCGGTTCAGGTTTGGCATTTCGATTAGTATCAGTCCGTAAACTACTATTCCCGGGCATCAGGCAGAGTAGAAGCAGTGTACTGCAGCTCTGTCTCAATGTGCCCGTGCACTTTAACGATTGATACTTTTCTACTCCCTTTAATGTACGGAGAGAGGGTTTCCGGACTTACACTACAGAATATATTCCTACCACGGAGAGTATGTGGGATAAATGAAAATACCGTTTTCTGCCTGAAAACAGTGTATGGCAATAAGAAACATCCTGCGAAAATCGTTTCAACAAACGCCGGTAGAGTGCTACCGGAATAGTTACATCCATTTCAAATAAAGATGCAATAATACCTCTCTGACAACGTAGTTATGGTTGAGGACACGGTAGTAAGCCGTTACAGCCTCCTTTGTAAGGGTGAAGGTGTACGATACCCTGCCGGACTGGACCCGGCAGGGTAATTTTTTTGCCTGGATAATCGGTGGACGGAAAAACCTTCCAAATCCCCTCCGATCTCAAGGAGGGTAAGTTACACACCGATACCACGACATAAGCACCTTTCTACAAGGTACCACCAGACCACGGAAGTCATAGAATTTTGATTAAGTTACCCTGTGCCTAAATTATTTTATTGATTCAACCGACACAGCATGTTCGCATCAGGTGGAATGGTACTACCCCTGAAAGTCAATACCGATTGCTACAACGGCACACGGTCAGTGCATTGGAAATGCGTTTTCGGTGACCCGGATGCGGTAACGTTACCGCACTGTTTTCTTAGCCCGATACGGAGTATTTCTCCGTTATCTTGTGGGCTGACGCCATCCGGATACTTTGATTGAATATGAGCGTTTAAACACAGGCAGTTTTACTCTATCCAAACTTTATGGAGGGACCAATGATCGACCTGAAAAAACTGGAAGTGTGGTTTGTAACCGGCAGTCAGCATCTCTACGGCCCGGAAACCCTGAAAACCGTCGCGGAACACTCGAAAGAGATTGCCGCATTTTTCGACAAATCAGCAAAAATTCCGGTTACGATCGTTTTCAAACCGGTGATGACCGGTCCGGACGAGATCACCAACATCTGTATCGAAGCGAATACCGCGCGGAACTGTATCGGGGTGATCACCTGGTGCCACACCTTCTCCCCTTCCAAAATGTGGATCAACGGACTCAAAATTCTCAACAAACCCTTGCTCCATCTCCACACCCAGTACAACCGCGATCTGCCCTGGGGCGAGATCGACATGGATTTCATGAACCTCAACCAGGCCGCTCACGGCGACCGCGAACACGGGTTTATCATGACCCGTCTTCGGATAGAACGCAAAGTGGTGGTCGGCCACTGGCAGGAGGACGATGTCCAGGAGCGCATCGGCATCTGGACCCGTGCGGCTGCGGCGTGGGATGATTTCCAGGGTGGCAAGTACGTCCGTTTCGGCGACAACATGCGCGAAGTGGCGGTAACGGAAGGCGACAAGGTCGAGGCGCAGATCAAGTTCGGTATTTCAGTCAATACCTACGGCGTTGGTGATATCGTCAAGGCGATCAACGACGTTGCCGATGCGGATATCGACAAACTCGTCAAAGAGTACGCCGACCTCTACGAAATTACCGCCGACGGCAAGCAGGGCGGAAACCGCCACGACAACGTCCGGTACCAGGCACGCATTGAACTCGGCATGAAGTCATTTCTGGAAAATGGCGGATATAAAGGATTTACAACAACATTCGAAGATCTTCACGGGCTCGCACAGCTCCCCGGTCTCGCCTCGCAGCGCCTTATGGCCGCAGGGTACGGATTCGGTGCAGAAGGCGACTGGAAACATGCCGCACTGGTTCGTGCGATCAAGGTTATGGGCGAAGGCCTCAAGGGCGGCTGCTCGTTCATGGAAGACTACACCTACCATTTCAACCCGGCAGGCATGAAGGTGCTCGGCGCTCACATGCTCGAGATCTGCCCCACCATCGGAGAAGGCAAATCAAAACTGGAAGTGCACCCGCTCGGTATCGGCGGCAAGGACGATCCTGCCCGGCTCGTCTTCAACGTCCCGACCGGCCCGGCGATCAACGCCTCGCTCATCGACATGGGCAACCGTTTCCGCATGATCGTCAATGCGGTCGACTGCGTCAAGCCCGATGCCGATCTGCCGAAACTCCCGGTCGCCCGCGCACTCTGGGTACCGCAGCCCAACCTCACCACCGGTGCCCAGGCCTGGATTTATGCCGGTGGCGCCCATCACACCGCATTCAGCCAGGCTGTCACCGCGGAGTACATTGAGGATTTCTCGGCAATGGCCGGTATTGAGTTTGTCACCATCGACAACGATACCAAAATTTCCGCCTTTAAAAAGGAACTCAAGTGGAACGAAATGTATTACATGCTGGCAAAAGGTTTGTAATCGTTTAGCGGATATACATTTTATGGAATTGAAGAGCCCTCCGTCGGAAGACGGAGGGCTTTTTTTATATTCCGTGGAAATGGAGACGCGAGCTTCGCCCCTGCTCATCGGTCATTGCACCGGGTACAGATTGATGTATCATGCTTTCCCGGTACGGATGGAGTTCACTACTTACTGCTTTTAACAGAGACAAGAACCGACTTCGAACTGGTGCTCAGTGGATACCCGTTTTCCTGCAGATACCGAAAACAAAATCCGACGAAACATGCTCAGGAAATGTGTCTTTTTCGGAAAAAAGACGTTGCACAACAACAAGTTGAATATTTGATAGTCTTCTGCATCAAAGACCGACACAACGTCTGCAAAATACAGGAACATCATGTGAGTTCCAGGCCCTTCTGAATTCCCGGTATTTTTTATTATTCAGGATAGCCATCAGCGTATCTTCATTCAAAGAACCGAAATTCATCACCTTCGGGAATGGTTTCACACAACAGGGCACCACAAATCCATTCCAGGTGATATAAAAATGTGACCATGGGAAGATACACTTTGAAAAGGCGCCATCATACTCCAGAGTAGGCATTGACACATGAACACTTTTATCATGAGCAGTTGCCAGCTCCAGCGCCTTGAGTTCCGCAAGAAATTCCTCAGTGTGATAAAAATCGTAATAATCATCGTCCACTTCAGTAGCTGAGGCGATATTGAAGCGTGCCAGATTCAGATAGTTGATTTTGTTGAAACGGGCATAATCAACCATTTCGCTCATTTGGTGATAATTATCTCTGGTAACCACCATGTTGAGCATAATGGAGGTACCTGTTCCCTTGCACAATTCAGAAAGCTGCCTGAGGTTGTCGTCAAGTTGTCTGAACGAAGCGTTCTTCCGGATACCTTCGTACGTGTCACCCAAACCATCAACCGATACCTGCAGCGTATTGACCTTCCCGATCAATGGCGCTGCTTTATCAATAAATCCCCTGAATGAAGCATTAGTCGAAAGGGAAATTATTATGCTGTTATTCAGTTGTCTGATATAATCTACTACTTCGTTTAGTTTTTTGTATAAAAACGTCTCTCCGAGTCCAGTCAATCCCAATGAATCGAGATAAGGCATGGTTTCGTCCAGGATCTTCTTTGCCAGCTCGAAATCCATCTGGCCGATATCCATATTCCTGCCGTAATCATATTCCCGTGCACAGATAGTGCATGCAAGGTTGCATTGATTGGTCAATTCAAGCATTATTGTGGAAGGATATGCAACACGCTCCTGTTTCCCGAATTTAAGTGAAATTTGATGTAATTTATTCAACAAATACTTGTAGAGATATTTGTTGGAAGGGAGATTTTTCAGGCGTTGTATCGCCAGGCGAATTTTTCGGATGTCCATATAGTTTTTTTCTCATAGGTTAAACCAGGGTGTTCATTCATACCTTCCGACTAAACAGCGACTGCAGTATTTGTATTTGTCATATAAATGTAACTTTCAGTTGACGGAAGAGTTTAAAATAAACACCATCACCCCCCGCAACCGCCGTCACCCTCGCATCCACCTCCCCGTACCATCGGTGGAATGTAGCCGGGACTGGTGGGCATGGCGCAGTTGAAATTAATAAGCGTAAACAGTACCGTTGTCATGGCTGTCGACACAATTACAGATAAAGACGAGATATTCCATGTATAGTCAGGTCATTCAATTCAGGGGAAGGGGAAGCACTATCCTGTTTCACCGGAAAAATAATTCTTAAGCGACATCGGGTCAAACTCAACCTGTTCGCCCCCTCCTCCTGTTTTCCACCGGAAAACGGTTTCTTTCTCCGGGCGGTTTTTAGCCCTTTTTTATTTGATATACTTACTGGTAGTCCGGAAGGTACTCACTCTTTTACAAGGAGACACTCATGAATCGCACCGCAACGGCGCTACTGCTCTGGGTCGGTATGACCTACGCCATCGGCTATCAGCACTGCATCTTCGACAGCCGTGCCACACAGGGAACACCGTGGCAGGGCAGCTCATCGATCATCACTGAGCACTACGACATCACCGTGATGCCGTCGTACCTTGATGTCAATCTTGATCTGGAGTTCGACTGCAACGGTGCTGTTGCTCCCGATTCCTTCACCGATGCACTCGAGATCATGGGAAACATGAATCTGGCGCAGGACGCCGCGGTAACCGGTATGCTGCTCTGGAACGGCGAGGAGATCCTCAAGGCGAAGCTCAAGCCGCTGCAGCTCGCCCGCGAACAGTACGAAGAGGTGGTCGACCGCAATGCAGATGCGCCTCCACCGCCCCGCGACCCGGTCATTTTTGAATACGGATGGGGCGAAGACAACTATTACCTTTCCATCTTCCCCGTCAAATGGCAGGGATCACGCAAACTGCGCATGCGGTATGTGATACCCGCAATCAACATGAACGGGCATGCCGACATTCCCTTCCCAACAGCGTTCAACCGGTCGATCGCCACCTACAAGCTCTCTGCAGGAACTGGGGTCACTGCGGTTGCCACCGTTACCAACAGTGGAGTGACCAAACCGCTGCCGGTACCGGCATCATTCGATACAAAGTCAACGAACTACACTTCGACGATCATGATTCGTCCGGAAGTGGAAAAAGACAACGGAGGCTCGAAATTCTATACTACCTCGATGAACCTGTCCGGGTTCGAAGGATCACTGACTCATGTTGTCGGCAGAACCGGTGCCGATGTCATAAGCTCGGCGGATATGTCCGAGGATATTGTTTTTCTCTGGCGATGGAATCACAGTGACTACCTGCACCTCTATAAAAAACAGATCACGGAACAGGCGAGACTGCTCATGGAGTTCATGGAGAAAATCGCCGGGTCGAACAAACGTGCCGGTCTCATTGTCGATCGATCCGGCGGCGAGAAACGGGTGTTCGCCATCGACAGTACGGAAAGCGCCTCCGGAAAGCGGATGCTTTATTTTCTCGACTCACTGTCCGATCTCCCGTATACCGAAGGCGGTCCCTGGTACCAGCCTGACTTCACCTCCGGTGAAAAGGATTCACTGCTCGCACTCTCGATGGAAGAGTTCCGCGGAGCACTCCGGCACGCGGAAAGTCTGTTCGATCTCAAACGGGAGAAAACACTTCGTCGCATTATTGTTATGACCGCCGGTCCCGTCTGGTTACAATCAAACACCACGTATATTGTTCCGGAAATCGATTCATCCATCCTGATCGCACCAATCGCCACGCTCAATAAATCAGCCGCACTTGCGGGGTTGGAGCTGCCCGCAGATGCGACGGTTTTTTACTGGCCGGGAATCAATGCCGCCTCCGTATCCCGATCCATAAACAATTTCACCGTAGAGGCGGTACTTACCACGCAATCAGGTGAGCGTATCACCACACCGGTTCCGGCCACCGAACAGCGGTACAACTACTCCTGGAATTACCACTCACCGCATCTCGACAAAAAGCTCCATTCCCTGGATCCGCTCAAACCGGAAATCACCTGGAAAATTTACAACAACGGTTCTCTCGTGACTGAAGTAACCGAAGTTCCCCAGGTTGTGCCGCAAGGCGATCCGGTCCAGTTCGCCGCGGCACTTTCAAGCGGTGAATTCGTGGAAACGATTGACGGTGAACTCCCCGTCTCGCTTGCCGCCACCTTCGGGTTTGTTGACAAGCAGTATGCACTCCTCGCACTTGAAGAGGATGTCATGGCACCCCTCGATCAGCAGCGGTTTCGACTGACGGGGGTACCGGCACTGACCGATGCCGATATCACCCTGCAACCGGACGACGGCGATACACCGCCGCAACAGCCGACCGTTGACCAGCCCGCAACACGCGCCCAGCGGCAAGCGGCAACCGCCCTACCGGCAACAAGTGATGCACTGTACATTTCGATCCACCGGTCACAGCTTACCGTTACGTTCGGATTGAATGCCGGGAAGCTTCCCGCGAGTGCATCCATAGAGGTGTATACCCTTTCGGGGAAACTGCTCTACCGGCTTAAAAAGGCGGATATCATCAACGGTACCATCCGTTGCCTTCTGCCTGCGGAAGTAGTCTCTTCGCGGCAGACGCTGATCGTAATGGTGCGGGTGGGTGCGAAGGTGCATACGCTGCGGATGATCGGTAACGGGCTGCAGACGATACGGAATGCGGTTCTCCGGTAGAGCGGTTAAAAAGACATGGGGACTTTGGAGACAAGGGGACAGGGCGTAAAACAGTCTCCCAGTCTCCCAGTCTCCCAGTCACCTCTCCCGCTCAAAAACCACCCCCGCCTGCTCCACCGCGGCACCGGTATCTTCCGCATCAACCTCCGCTCCCTCCACCTGATGGGCAAACCAGGTGATCTGCCGTTTGGCATAGCGACGGCTGTTGCGCTTAATGAGTTCCACTGCATCACTGTGCTTCATGATGCCATCTTCAACGCCGAAAAACTCCCGGTACCCCACCGACTGCATTCCCGGTGACAAACGATCGAATCCGGCGGTACGGAGCTTTCGGAACTCCTCCAGCAACCCACTGCGCACCATCGCATCGACACGCCGGTTGATCCGGTCGTAAAGCTGCGCCCGGTCAAGGGTGAGTTTTACCACAATGAACCGGATTCCTTCGGGAGGTGTGCCTTCCTGCGGGTGATCGGACAGCGGTTTTCCCGTTTGACGGAACAGTGCAAGGGCCCGGATGATCCTTTGTGCATCGTTGGGATGGAGCCGGGCGGCGGTTGCGGCATCGACTGCGGCGAGTTCCCGGTGGAGTGTTTCGCTCCCCTGCTCCCGCGCTCTTCGGGTGAGTTCATCGCGGATTGCGGGATCGGAGGGCCGGCCGTTCGACTGCCCCTGCTGCAGTGCACGGAAATAGAGCCCGGTTCCACCGCAGATGAGGGTGGTTTTCCCGGCAGCGGCCCGTTCACGGATAACAGCGACAGCCTCGTCGGCAAAGCGCCCGGCCGAGTACTCCTCCGAAGGATCGAGAATATCGATAAGGTGGTGCACTGCTGCGGCACGCTCCTGCAGCGACGGTTTGGCCGTGCCTATATCCATTCCCCGGTAGAGTTGCCGTGAATCGCAGGAGATGATCTCCCATCCATATACCGCAGCCAGTTCGAGGGCCACAGCACTTTTTCCCACCGCTGTTGGGCCGAGCAGCACCGGAACCGATAATACCGCGCCGTGCTCCGGGCTTGCAGCCAAGCTGCTGCGGGGGCTATTTTTATCGCACATACAGTTTCATTCTCAATCTTCCGGGATCACCATTGCGTCATAAAATCGTTGCCGTTCTCTTTTCCATTGCCGTTGTGCTTCTCGCACTCATGATCGGGGTCAGGAACGGCTACCATGAAAAAATCACCGATACATTCATTACCTATATTGCATCAAAACTGCAGCTTCCACTCCCCCGGCAACGTGCAGTGGCAAAAAGCAGCCGTAAAATAGAAAATATCATCCTCACCCGGCTCGAAAAACTTGAAACGCCCGAATCCGAGGTTGAAATCGATCATCTCCTGGAGGATTCTTCAATCGTGATCAAAGCCCGTATCCCCCGGGGAAAGCCGATCGAATGGGTAGTTTTACAGCTTTGTGCACCGGTTGGTCAGGCGGGCTACCGGGTTGCCGACTGCACCTGCAGTTCGCAATCGGTTCGCTGCACGATTGTCCTCCGATCCGAAAAGAAAGACCACCCCACCGTTAAAATAACCCTCAGCAGAGCGAGGCGTTACTTTTCCAGTTCGGCAAAGATGGCGATCGTTGTTGAGGATTTCGGGTTCAAGGCAACGGGCACCACCGTTGATTTTCTCTCGTTTCCGGAACCGCTCACGGTGTCGCTGGTAAGCACGAAAAAAATGTCCACCTGGACCGCGCAGATCGCCAATGAGTATAAAAAAGAGATCGTGATTCTGCTGCCGATGGAACCACTTTCCCGTTCGTACCGTCAGTATTCCGACAAGGCGATCATGATTCATTATCCGCAGGATAAGATCCGCTCCATTCTCCACAGTGCCGCTGAATCGATTCCCAACTACGCCGGATACGCGAATCTCTGCGGCACACGGGTGATTGAGGACACTCCGGTGATGCGCGCCATTCTCGGAGAGCTCAAAAAAGGACACGGCTATTTTCTGATCGATCAGGTTTCCCGCAAATCGGTAGCCGCGAAAATTGCCCGGGAGCTTGACGTTCCCTACCGCAGCATCGATATTGTTCTTGACAGTACGGCATCGTCGGGAAACGCCGTTACGGACACCCTGCGCCACGCGGCCATGATCGCCCAGAAAACCGGTTCAGTGGTAGTTCAGGGGAGAGCCACCGCCGAGTTTGTTGCCGCACTTACAACGGTACTCCCCTACCTGCAGGAGAACGGTATCAAACTCGTGTATCTTTCAGAAGTGATGCACCATCCGCAGGAAAACGACGACAAGAACAAAGTTGACCGGAAATGACTGCAGGTGGTAGTTTGGAAAGCGGACAACGTGCAACAGTTTTCGATACCGAAAGCGGTATAATGGCAACGGTTCGAAGTACCGGATACTTAACGCTTAAGGAACGGTTGTGACATTCCGATGCCGACCAGGACTATGGAGCGACGGCAGCATTCTGATTAAAGACATACACAACACCGCGGGGAACCCGCACAAGGAGGAGTGATGACAACCTTAGGTGTCAACATTGACCATATAGCCACCATCCGTCAGGCACGCGGCGGGCACGATCCCGATCCGCTGCAGGCCGCCGTTCTCGCGGAACTCGCCGGAGCCCTCGGCATCACCGCTCACCTGCGTGAAGACCGGCGTCACATTCAGGATCGCGATATCTACCTGCTCAAGCAGATAGTTACCACCCATCTGAATATGGAGATGGCTCCGACCGCCGAGATGATCAAGATCGCGGTTGACGTTCTCCCCTATATGGTAACGCTCGTTCCCGAACAGCGGCAGGAACTCACCACCGAAGGCGGACTTGCCGTGCGGGAAAAAGAACGCGACCTCGCGAAGGCGATCGAAACGTTCCGGGATCACAAGATTCTGGTGAGCCTCTTCATAAATCCCGACATCAACGAGATCAAGGCGGCTAAGCGTATCGGTGCCACGCACGTTGAACTGCATACGGGGTATTACGCCAACGCCGCCGATCCCACAAGCATTGCCGATGAACTTGGCCGACTGCAGGACTGCGCCCTAGTGGCGAACAAACTCGGCCTCCACCTCAACGCGGGTCACGGACTCAACTACCTCAACGTTGGACCCGTTGCCGAAATCGACGGTATGCAGGAGCTTAACATAGGCCATGCCATTGTCGCACGCGCATCGCTGATCGGTATGGAAGCTGCCGTGCGGGATATGATCGCGTTACTCGGGTAAGAAACAGCCACCGCGTCGACAGATTGCGGGATAGCGATTATTTGAAAACCACGGAATCTTTCCCTGCTTGCATATTACCTGCAGGATCCGTATGTTCTGTGCATGCTTACGCACCGATTTCAACCTTCTATTCTCTGCGATATCCGTAAACGCCGGTAGTCAGACCAACCACCCCCCGGAAGCAGCTCGGTGGAATTGCATTTCCTGATCCGGTCCGCCGCAAAGCACTTGTTTTCAGTCTCCGGGACGGTGTGTTCGCCAATACCATGCCTGCACTCGCGGAGACGTTCGACATTACCACCGCGATATTCCTGCAGGCCCCCACGATTGCATTTGCGATACTCAGTAGGTTGAAGAGCCGGTGCACCAATAACGATACGCTCCAGAGGAAAACAAGGGAACACTGTTGCTACTGTTTAAAAATAGCCACCCGCTGCCACCGGTTTACGTACCCCACGTCATTTACCGTAGTTGACACGTTTCAACTTCCTTATTTATATTGAATTATCCGCGGTGAATCTTCCTGTCTGATTTGCTGAATCCGTTTTTCCCTTATTGACTGGCTATCATTTTCCATGAAGCACCCAATAGTGCAACGAAAAGCTTTGCAACATTGTATAAATCGGTATATACTACCGATTGCTTCCGGTGTTTTCATTTTCTGTGGTGTATCTGTGGCTTCCGATGCAACAGAAATGAATCCGGAACAGCCCCCCTTAACGGCACCATCGGACTCTCTGCTGATTCCCACCTATGAATGCTACCCGGTAACGCGCAATTACGTTTTCAATCAGACCGTGATCAGTACACAGCGATGGGCGACCATTGGAATGATTGCAGGGGGAGCAATCGGCGCGCTGTTCGATAGCAATAAGAAAATGATATTTATTCCAAAAGCATTTATTTTTGGCCTGGCAGGAATGGGAATCGGTACGGTCTCCGGAATACCAATCGGAATAGTCAAAGGATTGCAGCTGCAGCGGATCAAAAAGAATAATCCCCTGCACCACACGTATCGATGCCGGTTCGGGTATGAATACAACTTTTTCGAATTCGGCTTGATTACCAATAATAAATCGATTGCCCGAATGCACAGAAACCCCTGTTTTTCTATTGTCTACCGGCCATTACAACGCACTACCTTGCTGCCTTCGAAAATTTCCCTGGGATTTTTTTCGGACTGGTGGGGCCGCGGCAGCGATTACGAGGTGAGCAGTTACGGAAGACTTTATGTATATAAAACTGAAGCAATCGTGCACTACAATTTTGCAGCCAAACGGTTAGTCATTCCCTATTGGGCAGTTGGTATCGGCTATGCCTGGGGTCATGAAACCGAGGATCTGCAGGACTCTACGGGAATGAACGAACACCGTATTGCTTCTCCGGTGCTCAGAGGGTATGTCGGATGTGAGTTCAATGTATTTGATTTTGCCTATATGGATCTGAAATTGGGGTATGAGGCGATAGGACCCTATCTTGCGGCGCATAATAAACAATATTACCCTTACGGGCAAAATATGCTGCTGGGCATTTCTTTCGGTACGTATATTTTTTAGCAACAGCAGAGTAATCGTGTTCTGCGTTAGTCCGCCCGCCCCCAGGCCTTACCACTGTCTTTCCTTTACTACGAACCGTTTTACAGGAACCAGGCGATGTCGCTTTTCCCACTGTCGATAATCCCGTGTACCATGCATTCACATTGACCAGATGGGAAGGGAGGGTGATCACAATCCGGAAAAGGTATAACCTTAAAGGGAATAACCGTAATAACAACAGCACCGTGCTTGAGAGCACCCCGGATAAAACGTGACCATCCTTGCCCTTACCGAGCGTCCAAATTAGATTTTATTATATCTGAATTCCGCTTTGCTTCAGATACTTCATTTACGGAACAGCCACACAATAGACAAGGACCTTCGCATGACCGCATATGCTGTTGCCTGCACTAAAAACCGTTCGTTCAACTACCATCCTGATCCCCCGGTCGACTGGCCCGGAATCTGGGCAGGTAAATTCCGCAATGACCTCGCAACCCTCGGCAAAACGGGATACGGCTATACGCCGGTGCTTCGGGAGTTAATCACGCAGCTGTACCACCATCCGAAACATACATCGACTGAAACGGTTGCCGCTTTTATACAGAAAGCACCTCCCGGGCAACGGGAACGTTACCGGGAGGCCCTGACGATATTTTTTACCACTACCGTTCCGGTTGGTATTCTTGCAGACATCATAAAAAGCAGCCGATTCAACGACCCGGAATCAAGCCGAAAAAAATCCACTTCAGTAAAACAACCATATTCAGCGGTGAATACCACACATCCACTCCGGAGAAACAACGCGGAAAATGCACCATACGATATTTCAGAAAAACGATGGGCCGGGAAACCGTACATTCAGGCAAAACGGATACACGACCCTCAAAACAATAAACCCGATGAAAGAATACTCCTGCTTGAAAAACTGAAAAATGAGGTTAAGGCAAGAGATTACAGCTCCAGTACACTGCGGAACTATATCACGGCAGTAACACAATTTCTGGAACGTTTGAGACCGGAATCATCCACCAGCTGGTCAGATACGTTTAAGGAACATCTCATCTGGCTTCGGGACAAAAAAGGACTCGCAGCAAGCACCGTAAACAACCACGCAGCATCACTATCCTTCTTTTTTGAAGAAGTCCTGAATATCAAACCCGGCGACGACCTCTTCGTCCGAATGACAACCGGCAAGCCCCTCCCCCGCATCCACTCCAGGGAATCGGTGGCAAAAATTATATCGGCCCCGCGAAATCCCAAACACCGCTTGATGCTCATGTTTGCCTACGGATGCGGTTTACGGCTTGGCGAAATCCAGAACCTGAAACCAATCGATATCGATTTTGATCGAAAAGTTGTCTGGGTCCGCAAAGGAAAAGGAAAAAAAGACCGGATTATAATGCTTGATCAGGATATTGCCCAGTTTGTCGCAGCATGGATGGAAGCCGGGTGCGGTAGAAAGTATCTTTTTGAAGGGTATGTGCCGGGAAAAGCCATCTCCAAACGCACCATCGAAAAAGTATACGACAATGCGTGCTCAAAGCTTGGTATCGATAACCAGGGCGGCATTCACTCCCTGCGACACAGTTTCGCCACCCACCTGCTGGAGCAAGGTGTCGATCTGCGGTACATCCAAGAGCTTCTTGGCCATTCGTCTTCAAAAACGACCGAAATTTATACACATGTAGCAGCTCACAGGATTATTGCGATACGCAGTCCGATAGCAGGACTTCTGAAGACAACCGGAAGTAGCAATGACGAACTTTAGTTCGTCATTACGACGAAAAGAAGTACAAAGTACGAACAAAAGTTCGTCTTTTTTGAAATCTGGAATCAAGTACGAACTTTTGTTCGTACTTGGAGAGACATGTCTTTTCCCATCCCGAACTTAAGTTCGGGATGGGAAAAGTTGGCCAAAATTATTAAGCCGAAATACATATAAATTATAGCCACATCCTGTGGCACGAAAGTAAATAATGACGGAGTAAGGATGGCAGGACCAATAGCTTTATTTGATAAATCATTTGTACAGTCACTGAATGTAGATGAATCAGTTTGGTTTGATCATTTTTTTATGACTGTTATTTCACCAATGTTTTATGTTGAAACTCTTGCTGATTTAGCAAAGGAATGTAAACCGGGTAGACCATCTTCGGATGATATTGTTAAAAACATTTCAACAAAAACACCTCAATTACATTCAAACCCCTGCGCTTTTCACGCTTCACTTGTTATTGGTAATCTATTAGGTAATGAATTACCGATGAACGGGAGAATCCCTTTAGTAGGGGGAAAACCATATCGTAATGGTGATAAATTAGGAGTTTCATATAAAGATGCACCTGAGGCAGATGCATTTAATCGATGGTCTAAAGGTAATTTTTATGAAGTCGAAAAAGAATTTGCATCTAAATGGAGGGAGATTGTTCAAAATTCGAATTTCGAATTCTCTGAAACTGAACTTTTAAGCATGGGCGTCCCGGTTAAAAATGTTAAGACACTAGAAGAAATCAGGAAAATTGTAAGTGATATAGTTGAAAATGTAAGTATGACAGGTGGAATTATTCAAACAGTTCTAAAAATATTTAATAGCACACAACTGATAGTACCAATAATAAGACGCTGGCAATCACTTGGTGGGCCACCGATAAAAAAATTCGCACCATATGCATCTTTTTTTTATGAAGTTGAAATGTTTTTCCTAATAGCTGTGAATAAAGGAATTATTTCTGCTGATCGAAAATCAAATAAAATAGACATATCTTATTTATATTATTTGCCATTCTGTATGATATTTATATCAACTGACAAATTACATCAAAGATGTGCCCCATTTTTTCTACGTGAAGACCAAGAATTTATTTGGGGAAACAATATGAAGGAAGCACTTACAAAAACAAACGAGTATTTCCTCACATTTCCCGTTGAACTAAGAGAAAAAGGTTTGAGTGCAATTGCACCCGCGCCACCAGTATGTTTTGAATCCGAAATTACTCGTGTTTATGATATTTATTGTAGAAAAGAATGGAGAAGAAAGTTAACAGCAGTTACTCCACCAAAAGGAGTTAAAGATAGAAATATTGTTGAAGAAGTAAACAGACAATTAAAATTACCTGAAATTTCACAAGAAGAAGCTGACCAGTTGGGAGAACCTAAAGGTATTATTATTGAGAGAAATGTAAGTCAAGGTAGAGGGCACTGGTATCAGGTTCCAAAAGGTATAAAAAAGCAGGAGAATCAGCAGAACCATCGTCCTAATGGTTCTGCGGAAGAAACAAATGCCACATAATTTTATTCATGATATAAACTGTCGGCTTAATAACTTCGGCCAACAAGCAATAAAACTTCATTCCCGTTGGTCACTACGCCCTTCGGGTAAATCGCTATCGCGACTCATTTTATCGCTGGCACGTTGGCCAAAATTGCTGTTTGGGATAAAATTATAATGCGCTGGCAAGATTGCTGCCATCCATGGCAGCAAAAAGGCATTAAAATATGAAAAATACTGTTCTAATTTTACTATTCTTTATAATTTATACGAATTGTACTTATTTTTTCAGACGCCCATATGATAGACATGGTAACCCAATCTTTATTACGATACCATTACAAGAGGACTCTTTAGAAAATTATATACTTACACCAAGCTACTATACAATTTCAAATAATATTGATAATCCTAATTCATCTGTTTTTATGGATAAAAGACCAACAAAAATGCAATTAATCAAATTCGCAATAAATCTACCCTCATATAACTTTGTTATCCACCAAAACCGAGTTGTAAAATCAATGATTATGCTAAACCAAATTTGCGATGAATTTGATTGTGAATTCTTTTATCATATTGTAATTCCCTCTACAAACTATTCTTATAAACGACCTTCCAACGTTAAGGGAGAGATCACACAATTCAGAGCTACAGAACTTTGTTTTCAAGGGTATGACAGTACTGCAAATATCGACACAATAGATGGTATAGCAATTTGTAATTTTAATAATCATAAATTTAATATACAACCGTACAAGTCAATTTTGGATGAAGTAAAAAGTATTATTGAAAAGGAGAAACTATATGAATAAACCATTTATAATTTTAATTGTATTTCTTATAACACTACAGATGTTTGGATGCGCAGCTAATCGTTTTGCCTCAGTTCCAGCAGGTACGACAATTCAGGAAGTGAGAGAATCTTTTGGTACAGAAAAAACTACAATAAGTTACCCCGACTACTTCCTTCTTGTTTACGAAACTCAAGATGCAACAAATTATACAGTATTGAAATTTATAGACGGGAAATTTAAAGAAAAAGGATTAATCCCCAAATGGGTAATAAACTCATCTTCAGAAGCCGGATCTGCAAAAAAGCTAGAAGTAAGGCAATATTATAGCATGGCTATGAGGCTTAGAAAACAAGGGCTTCATCAAGACGCATATTCTTTAATGGAAAGGTATATCAAAGACAATCCAGACACTTCAATGGGGTATACATATTTATCTATGCTATATTGCCAGGATTCTTTATTTGATAGGGCAATCTCAACCGATAGCCTCGGATTAGTAAAATTAATAAATAAGAAGAGCTTTTTAACCTTAAAGCAAAACGCAGCTGCTACATTTATGAAGGCGGAAAAATATGATGAAGCAGAAATGCTATTAAACGAGTTGCTCAATGACCCTAATGTAGAACATAAACATGGTGTTCATTACAATATGGCATGCCTTCTCTCAATTAGAAATGAGAAGGAAGGAGCTATTGAGCATCTTAAATACATAATACCTCATATAGACAAAGGTATTTGTAAAAAAATGTTAGATGATGATCCGGATATGAACAATATTAGAAATGAACCAGGTTATCTCGAAATTTATAACCAATTACCAGAAAAAAAGATGATAAAATAACACTTCCGCCGTCCTGGCTCCAGTGTTAAAAAGCCAGCGCAGAGAGAACTATGGAAGAACATCCCAAACATCAACTTCGGTCAACACACCAAGGCAGGCTCAGGGCTCAAAGCAGCCCTTCGACCCAAATTGTTTATGCACCGTTCTGTCCTGCTACCAGGGCATTTCCGGTATTCAAGCTTCATATTCATTTCGCTTGACCACCAGTAATGCTCCTGTCCGCAACGTCCATAACGATGCATAAACAACTTCTGCCTTGGTGGAACCGTTGCAGTCAATTTGTTCGGCCCTTGATGAAAAAATGTGAGGATGCGCACGAAAGAAAAAGAATTCTTCAATCAATCTTTTGACAATTTATACGACGGAACGTTTTAGAATAGAAGTTTAAAGGTAATAAAATGAGAGGAATTAGAATTAAAAATGGTGTTACAAAAGATGTTAATGCCGGTGGGACACCAATTTTTGTTCATAAAAAGTTAAAAGATGGACATTCTGATTTTTCAGTTTTATTTAAACCTTTACTAGATTGTTCAAAATATAATTGGGCATTTAAGAACAGCCCCGATTTATGGCAAATGCCATGGGAATGGTTTGAAGAGGAAGATAATAATAATTTAAGAGATAAACCTGGTTCTAAAGTCTATGAAATTTACAACTCAGGGTATAAAGTCAGAATTCCTGAAGATGGTAAAATTAGCGAAGGCTATGAATATGAAGGTGAAATTATTCGAGAATATACATATGCAGGTATTTTTGAGAGTGCGTTTATAAAAAAGTTCTCCAACTATGTAAAGGATGATTGGAATGATTTGTTTGCAATATTACCGTCATGTCCAAATATACAAGAAATATTGGAGTTTGTTTTAGAAGAAAAGAAAATTATAGCGGAAGAAGCACAAGATATCATAAACAGAAATATCGAATGGTATTTTTGCAATTTTGATGGTCTTTTCTGGCAATTTTTTAGTAAAAATGAAGATGATATTCAAATTATAAAAAAACATTTAGCGAAATATGAATCTGTTACCTACGAGGATATTCCCGAGTTAGACATCAAACGTGTTAATTTGAAATATTCCCCACCCCCTGAAATCCCAAAAGAGAAATTGGACGAATTCAAAAAGATGGGTGATGACATGGTTAATATAGTATTAAAAATGCTTGGAGGGATTTCTGATAGGAAAGATAATAAATTCTAACTTGATAGATGAATTAATACTCGAATTTGAGGATAGGAATAAATAAAATCGTGCCCAAGAATAAAGAGCGGGCCGGACAAACAGACCTGCAACACAGGTATGGCGGTTACGCTATCGCTCCACTCAAATTTTGCTCCGTTGCACTGCGCAAAACTTCGCCATACCTGGAACCGTTGGGCGCAATAGGCTCGGCCCCATCAAGACAGAAGAATCAATGGGCGGGCGAAAGGCATAAAACATTAAGAAGGAAATGACATGTACGGTATCCCAAGCGATTTTGATCTTACGCCACTTGTAGGAATTAAGATCATTTTAATATGTCGATCTTTCAATACTCTATCTTTTGATTTCGCAAACGGTTGGTCGATCACGTGCGATGGTCCTATTGAGATACATGAAGAAAACGGAGCCTTTTCGATTGAAATATCAGATATTTGGTCACCAATTGAGCCTCTGTTTTCTCTTCTCGAAAAGGATATCGCTAATTGGCTAATTGAAACGCAGAAGTCGTTCAGAATGTGCTTTACAGATATCACATCTATTCTTTTCTCTGACACCTCAAATCAGTATGAGTGTTTTCACATTTCTCCAAGGGATTGGATAATTTGAAATGACAAAAGGTTTAGCGATCCTTTTATTTGTGAGCTTGTGTTCATATAATTGCACGAGTAAACAACCAGTACAAATCCCACCTTATGGAGATTGGATAGCAGCAAAAGACACTATTGATCCTCGAGAGAGGTTAACAAGTTCTAGTATTTCTTTTAAATTTGATGGGAGTTGGCATTCACACTATAGAGGAATTGGATTTGCAGATTCATCGAAAGGCCAATATTCAATTCATTCAGATTCGATAATAATGATTAGGGAAATTAGGGGATATCAAAGTGAGATTTCGCTTTGGGTTTTTAAAAAACAAATCGATACAATCAAATGCAAATTTGAATTAAGAAGTGATACATTGATATTTCCGTGTATGTTCAAGCCTTATGATGTTATTTACATGAAGAACACAAAGAATTGAAATACCAAAGACGCCCGCCCGAAGAAAGATGGGGCCGAGCCTACAGACGCCCAACACGGGCAAACCGCCATTTTGCGCAGCAAAGCAAGGTGTCGCTCCGTGTCCGATTTCACAGGCACTCCGCGAGATTGATAGGCGCAAAACAGCGGTTATGCCCGAAAACGTTGTTTGACATAGCCAGCCAGCCCATTTTTGAATGGAATAAATTATAAAAGAAGCGCGCCAAAAACTAATAAAAGAATCAGAAGAATAATGGAAATAGAAGAAAACGTAACATCTGAAGCTTTTTTTTCTCGGATTAAAAACTACTGGGATCCGTTGAAAAAGATTGGTATTTCAATTATTGGATGGCAAGATGGCGACTGGTTTCTTTCTTTATGTAATGAGCATGGCGGTCCAAAGAAAAACGCAGTAGAAATGTTCGAACAAATGCCGATTCGAAAAACATTTTCTGATTTCTCTTCTTTCGTTAATTTTGTGCAGCCCTACTGTGAAGTAAAATGTCTTGGGTCTATCGATGAAGAATATCAATTCATTTTTGATATCTATATATGGACAGGAAAAAAACTTTGGATATATAATCCTTATTTGGAAAAACTGTTACAGAGGATGCCTGGTATTATAGACCGCTTACTTGGAAGACTGCCTTCGCCACCATGGTTTGATGAAACACTCACTAATTCAAACCAGAATATAAAGAAACCACCATATTTTAGTCCAATGGCATCCGGTAACAAATCACTCGTTTTAAATGATGGTGTAAACTATGACAATTTTCCTATTTTTGCAAACAAGTGGGTAGAAAAATTACAATTGACAGTTGTTGATAAAGTTGATGGCCCATCGGAAAGAATATGGAAAGTCGATAAAAATGGAATAAAATATTTACTTGCATATGATGATTGGTCTCCAGAAATCTCTTTAGAGCCACAAGATAGTGAAGCAGGAAAAGATATTTTTGAAATTGGTAAAAAATTAAGGATAAATGAATGAAGATGGCGCGCAAAGACAATATGGATAATGTTGAAGAAAAAATGGGCTGGCTGGCTACAGACAAACAACACGGGCAATATGCCATTTGTTCCGTTATCACTTCACAAACAGCATATGTGCCCGCGCCCGTTAGCAGCAATTAGCCCAATACAATGATTTATAAATGCCGCCGAAAAAGAAATCTGTTTAACTATATCGCACCTCTTTTAAGTGTTAATTTGTCATTTTCTTTATGGATTAAGATATGAATAAAAAGACAACATTCATTTTACTTATAATTTTACCTATATTTGCTTTCTCCTCATCTGACTCTCTTTTTGCACAAGTAACGGGAATACAGATAAATTTGAATGAAAATATTAAAGAACTTAAGGAATCTTATAAAATAAGTATTCTTGATGTTCCCCATCTTCAAAAGCAAGAATATATTGAGATAGTTGGACTGTATAAATCGAAAATATTTATCGAAGATGAGGAAGGCACCCTTAAAAGAATTGATGCAATAATATCTGGAAAAAGAAATGTTATAGAGCATTATTATAAAACTATAAAAAGCAACTATAAAAACATTACCGGAATAGATTCATTGAATTACGAGAATGAAAACATAGTATTCTTTTTAAGTAAAAAGGATACCATAATAAATATTATGACTTATTGTAAAGATAGTAAATATCAAAAGTCTATGAGGGAATTGTTAGAAAATGTAACAAAATGACTCAAATTTATTCAGACACCAACTTCGGGACGACGTCTAAAACTAAAATGACAAAGAAAATCAGCGGCGAAGAATATACCAAATTAGGTATTGGGCTAATAGCTCCTAACACTTAGGGTTCTTTCCGAAATACCTTCCCCCACAACCAACGAACAGGTTCCGATTCCATTTCGGAAAGAACCTGTTGAACGAAGCCGCGTAGCGTGTTCGCGAAACTGCTTATTATATAGTATGGAAATTC
>JBNLDC010000028.1:0-96730 GCA_050304135.1 Chitinispirillaceae bacterium
CAGACTTTGCTTCACCACCTAAAACTCTCCCTCCCGGAACGACTGACAAAACGAGTTTTGTAGTGAAGAAATTTGAAAATAATCGGCGAAATATCGCAGGAAACAACACTTAACCTCGTTAAGTGTCGAACTTGGGTTAAAGCGAAGATCGTTGATGGTCTTTTAAAGGAAATACCTGTTCTTGATTTGTAAGGTGTGGAATGGCGCATCGTGGAGGAACAATTAAAAACATCCAAACGGCTCCTGAAAGACCGACCGTTTTTCAAATAATAAGGTATATTCTATCCACCTGAAACCTGCTCCCGATATTAAACCTTGCCGAAAAGAGTCATTCGTGATAAAAGAGTCCCTTAAAAACCTTGAAATTACCGCATTAAACGAAATGCAGCAGTCAGCCATTGCTGCCATTTATGCGCACCGCACTATTTTGCTGCATGCACCAACCGGTTCCGGGAAAACACTTGCCTATCTGCTCCCTGTATCCAAACTGATCGTCAGTAAAAAGAAGTCACTGCAGGCAATGATCATTGTTCCCTCCCGAGAGCTGGCACTGCAGATTGCGGGGGTTCACAAGGCGATGCAGACCCCGGTACCCATGATCTGCTGTTATGGCGGCCACTCGGTGCAGGCCGAAAAAAGAGTTTTTTTAAAGGAGCCGGCAATCCTGGTGGGAACACCAGGGCGTATTGCCGCTCATATGCGCAATGACCGTTTTGATTTTTCGGAAATTTCCATTTTGGTGCTCGATGAATTCGATAAATCGCTGGAATTCGGATTTAACGACGAGATGATGTTCATTGTCGGGAAATTGAAAAAGCTCAAGAAACGTATCTGCATCTCCGCAACCAGGCTCGAATCCATTCCCGAATTTATCGGAATGGTTGATCCGTTCCTGATCGAATTTACGGATGCCGTTATGCAGCCGCAGATAACGCTGAAGTCCGTTGCTTCTCCCGACGTTGATAAGCTTGAAACGCTCTTCAAGCTGATTAAATACATCGGCAATCAACCGGCCCTGATTTTCTGCAATCACCGGGAGTCCGTGGAACGGGTCACCGGGTATCTGCAATCAAAAGATATCGAGGTGCTGATGTATCACGGCGGGATGGAACAGCGTGACCGGGAACGTTCCCTGCTTACATTCCGCAACGGATCGTATCGGCTGTTGGTAACCACCGATCTTGCCGCACGCGGACTCGACATTCCAGAAATCGGATACATCATTCATTACCACCTTCCGTCAACCGAGGCTACCTTCATTCATCGCAACGGCCGAACCGCACGTATGAACACAACGGGGACCACGTTTATTATTTTTTCGCCTACCGATAAATTACCAGCCTACCTGCCGGAAAAACCCCCAACAGAAATGGTTACCGGTGATTTACCACTGCCGGATGCAACCGACTGGGTAACACTGCACATTAACGCCGGCAGGCGGGATAAAATTTGCAAGGCCGATGTCGTGGGGTTTCTTCTGCAGAAAGGGCGTCTGCGTCAGGGCGAACTGGGACTCGTTGAAGTAACTGACCGCGAGGCCTTCGCCGCAGTGAAACGTGCACATGTGAAGCGGGTGCTGGGCTCTGTCGCAAACGAACTGCTCAAACGTAAAAAGGTGCGCATAGAGGCGATCTGAGCAGGCTGAACGGGCTTGCCGTCAAATACACCGATTGAAATGAGTAGGGGATTGTCCTGGAAGGCGCTGAAAGCGCACAATATACCAGCCCGGCTGCAGGCATGGGTGTTTAGTTACGGAGGGACCACCTGAGACCAGATCTGGTTACTACGGTACTCCTTCCGTGCAAAAAACGGCAGGTACCCCGGTTTTTTATAGAGCCAGATTTCATGCATTCGTCCGTTCAGGGTGCATCCCTCTGGAATCTCGAAATAAAATTGTTCACGGTAAGTTCCCGGGCTCAGCTGTTCGAGTCTGCAGGCGATGTATGATGCGAGATGCAGAACCTTCAGTGTATCCCCGGTTCCAATGTCAATAAAGAAGGAGATAAACGCATGGTGCAGCGTATCAGCAGGACGTTTTAAAAACCATGTATGCATGATACAACCATTCTCCTCGGGAATGAGGGATATATTTTCGATGCCGTATTCTTCCCTTTGTGGCTTTGCTGTGTCTGAATAGAGTGTTATTCCCGGAATTTTGAATGCCGGACAATTCTCTGCTCTTTTCAACAGTAAAATGCCGTCATAAAAAGAGTTTAGTGTGTAATTACCGCTACGGAGCAGCGCCTCTGCACGTGTACGTGCCGGCCATGCGTCCTCGTATTCCCGCTTTTCAAAGAAGTCGAACATATAGTAATCGGCGCGCATGCTGTCGGCGGGAGCGGGATGAATGAAGACCCATTGCCGGTTGGCAAGTTTGGTTCGTAACGGGGCATCGGCGGCAACGGGTACTTCCCGCGGGATAAGGGCGATGAGTGAGTCGGTGATCGCATCGTGACGGGTGTACCGGTAGTGGAAAACGTTGCGGTAAGTGGGACGTGCCATCTCTCGCAGATTGGTGGCGATAAGTGAATCGGGGGCGATAAAAAAGGTGAGCAAGACCGGGAAAAGCACTCCAGCCAGTACATAACGGAACTGTCTTCCGGGACGAATCCTTCCGACCCCTTCAACCAGTGTGATGAACAGCGGGGCGATGAGAATGGCATGCCGATGAGTTTGAACAGACCCGGCTGCAATAAAAATCATGCAGAGGGGAAGCACCAAAATCAACCCCGGCGGGAAGAGCAGTAGGGTGATATTGAGCGTTATGGCGATCACCAGAATGAAAACTGAGCGGGGAGAGGTGACATTTCCGAAAAACTGTTTGATCCACACGATTACCGTCTGCGCTGCAGTCAGTTGGCGGTTGGCAACAACGTGCCCTTCAAGTGACAACTGGTAACGGGATACACCCGCAAGTCGCTGAATAAGGGGGGTGATGAGCGTAAATTGCCCGACCGAGAGCAGAAGTAACATCACTGCGGTTTTCCGTTGTCGGCGAAAAAGCAGTAATCCCAGAAGACCGTTGAATATGAACGCATGCTCCTTTACCAGCATGCCAATAATAATGGCACCCCAGAACATGCGCTTGCGGCCTGTCGTGAGGAAATACCAGGCAAAAAGCTGTGGAGCGATCATAAAGGCATCGGCATGAATGTCCACGAGATTGATTGATGCGAGCAGTGGGTAGCACCAGTAACAGATTGCAAGAACTACCGGGGAGTGCGCATCGTGGCATACACGCCTTGCAATGAGGTATACGGCGATGCCGCCGAGTGCGATCGCGATCGTCTGCAGCAGCAGGAGGGTAATTGCCGACGGAAACAGTGCGAACACCGGTAGTGTAAGCAGGTAAAATATTTCGGTGTGTCCCTGGAGGCGGCAGGTGTTGTTGTCTTCGGAAAGCGATGTGGTTTCCATAAAATGCCCGTCGAGGGTATTGTGGAAGGCCTGAAGGATATTACCGGTATCGAAATCGTGGTTGAACGCCCGGTATTTTTGTATGGAAAGAGAGGTGAATATCGTGCAATATACGATAAATGGAACCAGTATCTGCAGGTGGTCGCGGGTGAGTTTCGAAGTAGTTTTCACATGGTTGATGAACATACGCTATTCGATCGGGAATGTCAGATTCCGGGGCTGGTGAAAATCGTAAAATGTTACAATCCACTCATGCTTCACCAGTACCGTACAAATACTGTACAATTGTACGATGTGGTGCTTCCCGGTGCAATAGAGGCGGTAATGGTGTAAGGTGTGTATGGTGCTGCTAAATTGTTTCCGGTAAATGGAATTTTTAATTCGACATGGTACTATCGATAGCTGCGGATGATTTCTTCAGAGTTTGACCTGTGTGGAGATTAATAATCTGAAAGGGTACAGATCATTGAGTAATGCAAAGATTATACTGAAATTTCTTCCATTACTTTTCTATTTGTTGCTTCGAGGGTACGGTGCATCATTCTCCGCGGCAACACCGCATGTAATTGATGATACCGGAGTATATACCGCGATGGGCAGTGCCCCGTTGTTTTCGGAAACGATGCTCGCGGGATTACGTCCGCCGGTCGTTCCTCTGTTCTACAAATTGTTTAATAACAATTTTCATTCCATAATTCTATTCCAGTCGATAGTTTCAATGGTGTCCTGGTTGTTTCTTGCCACTACAGCATCCCTATACATAAAGAACAGAATTATACGAATTGCCACCTTTCTCCTTATTAACGGGATAGGGATGAGTAAACCTGTTGCGGTGTGGGAGGGTTGTTTGAACAGTGAGTCAATAAGTATCTCACTTTCAGTGTTTTTTATGGCAACGATACTTTCCTTTATCCGTTCACCAACCGGGTTCCGACTCGCAGTACTGACCTGTGTGACGGTTTTACTTATGTTTTGTCGTGAGTCAAATGCATGGGTTCTTTTTGTCCTCGCTATGGTGGGAGGTGGTGTATCGTTTGTGGTGAAGGATCGACGATATCTTGTCTGGTCCGGAGTAGTTGTTGTTACTTTTTTAGTGAATACCTGGACTTCAAATATAGGCAGACGCTGGATCTTTCCAGAGCTTAATGTGCTAAGTCAACGCATTCTCACTCAACCTCAAAGGACTGCGGGTTTTACAGCCGCCGGTATGCCTGTTTCTAATGAGTTGATGAATATGAAAGGTAAATGGGCATCGAGTGATAACCAGGCCTATTACCGCAGTCCAGACCTTCATGAATTCCGCGAATGGTTTTTTCGGTATGGTAAGAAGACATATATAGGCTGGTTACTACTGCACCCTGCCACCGCACTCGTTGAACCGCTTGAAAATATCAGACCGATGGTTGCTCCAGGGATTCTTCTTGGATATGGAGCACGGATAAACAGTTCATTGCTGCCGCATGGGTTAGGCAGGCTTTTTTTTCCAATTGGATATAAAAATAATTTTTCCATACTCGTGGTATGGGTCCTCGTATTTTGTACCGGTATTGCCATTGGTGTGAAAGCATGGAGAAAAAACAGTCTCTGGATATTTGGTATAGTAATGGTGCTACTGGCTTATCCCCATCTGTTCATTGTATGGCATGCCGATGCGATGGAAGTGGAGCGCCATGCGATGGGAATACGGGTACAACTCAATATCGCGTGGTGGATTATGGCGATGCTGTTTGCGGAGTATTGTAGTGAACGGTTTCAAAAGATAAAACTATTCAATGTCGAAAACGATGTGCCTGTTGTACAAGAGGCACACGGAATGAAAGAAACTGCTTCAGGGAATATCCTGTGAAAAATTGGCGTATTCTTCGGATACTGTTTTTTTCTATTGCCGGTATGGTAATGGTTATCTGGTTGCTTCGGAGTATCGATCCGAAGGAAGTTTTCAGAATGCTACTCAACAGCGACTGGCGTTTCTGGTCGGGGGGAGCAGTTTTCGGTATTCTGTCACATATGGTGAATGGAAAACGTATTTCCTGGTGTATCGGAAGAGATCTGCCAGGCGGACAGGCGGCTGCGGTTTCAGCAGTTCATGCGGCAACGCTTTCTTTCCTGCCGATGCGGAGCGGAGAACTGTCCTTTATTCTCCTCACCCGTAAATATGCAGGCAGAAACGTAACCGGATCAATAGCCGGACTGGGATTGATGCGTTTTTCTGATATTGTGGTATTTCTTGTACTCAGCAGTTGTTCAACCATAATGGTGCTTCTGACGGTGCGGCGTCTTGTGGTACCGTTGCTCATGCTGACGATTCTGTTGGTATGCCTGCTCTCGGTTTTCATCCTGCTTGTGGCGTATGGCGTACCGTTTTTGAAGCGCCTGCATGATTCCTTCAGATTTCTGCCGCTGCGGCGGGCGACAAGGGTTACCCTTGACGTTTTGGAAGAGGTGAGGACTGCCGCCGGCAAGGTGGTTCTGCAACGTATCCTTTTCCTGACGTTTGTCTACTGGAGCCTGGTATTGGCCCAGTCGTATCTGTTTTTTCTCTCATTTTTGTATATTCGTCCGGATAATTATATCATATTGTTTTCAATGGTGAATCTGGTTGCGCTGTTGCCGGTACACGGGTTTCTGAATATCGGAACCAATGAACTCGTCAATGTGGCCATACTAGGGATGTTGGGATATGCCATGGGTACTGCAACCGGCGTGGCGATCGGCTGTCATCTTCTCACGATCATGAGTTCGGTGATACTTGGCGGCTCAGGGGTAATTCTTCTCACTGTTTTTGGAGTCGTCTTTCCGGTGAGTCACAAAAAAACGAACCAGCCGGATACACATCTGGAAACCGATTAATACTGGGATACCACCGGAGCTTATAGATGGGTACTACCTTGTATCAATATGAAAACGTGGTAAGTCTATGGAAACATTGAATAAGAAACTACTCCTGGTCAATATCTGGCCGGGAACACCTCATCTCTATGCCCTGGCAACCTATACTGCATTACGGGGATATCCCTGCCCTGAAATGGAGGTGCATTTTCTGCACAACGACGCAGGAATGCCGTTGGTACAACGTTTTCTTGATACTGCGCATCCCATCAGGCTGGCCATACCGCCCAAATACACACTGGTTGAGTATTTAAAATTCCCGTTTCAGATGCCGGTTGCTTTCCTGCGTCTGCGAAATTGTATCCGTAAAATAGCACCGGACATGGTACACATTCTTTTCAGTCATCCGCTTCTTTTACTGGTATTGCACACGTTACCACAGGTGAAGGTAGTTACTACCTCACATGACCCCATCCCCCACAGGGGACAACCGTGGATCGATCGTTTGTGGAGTATATGGGAAATTCGCCTTGCCCGGTTGATTTTCGTGCATTGCAGTTACAACAGGGATAGTATAAAGGGAGTCGACACTACCCGGTGTGTAAGAGTAATCGGGCTTGGGGATACAACTACCATTCCGGCTGCTTCTGTAAAAAAAAATGAGGCAAAAAACTATGTGCTGTTTTTTGGACGAATAACCCCTTACAAAGGCATTGAAGTATTGTTAAGTGCCATGAAAAACGTATGGAAACAGAATGATTCCATACAGTTAGTAATCGCTGGAGAAGGTCCCATCGAAAAATATTCTGTAACCATTCTTAATGACCATCGCGTGCGTATCGTCAATAGGTTCATCGATACCAATACCATGATTGAACTGTTTTCCGGCGCTCAATTTCTGGTTCTTCCTTATCATGAGGCAACCCAAAGTGCTGTTATCAGCACCGCGGCGAAGTTTCATCTTCCGGTTATCGCCAGTGCGGTAGGTGGAATACCTGAAATAGTGATTCATGGTAAAACCGGTGTGCTTCTTCCTCCGGGAAATCCGGAACTACTGGCGGAACAAATTCTCCAATTGTGGAGTACTCCGGAACGGTCACGGGCAATGGGGGAGGCGGCGTTCACGTTTCTACAGAAGAACCATTCATGGGAACGTATCGCTGGTCAACTGTATTCCGGTTATAAAAGTGTATTCGGAGAGGTCGAATGAAAAAAGTACTGTTGCTGCATCCACCACGGTATCTGCAGAAGATCGGTGGGAATTTTTTTACATCCTTCAATCTTATTCGTCACAATCGTGGTGTTGACCGTGTTCCCGGCGTCACCCCCCCAACCGAAATCGCTCTTTTGGCGGCAGTACTGAGTGAGCGGTATATCGTTGAGGTGCTTGATGCCAACGCACTCAATCTTCTGCCGAGAGACATTTATCGTCGCATCAGACAATGCGCTCCCGATTTCGTAATCGTTCGTGCGGGTGACAGTACGTTTATTGAAGATATCGCCTATTACTATTTTGCCGAAGGAATCGGTATCTCCGCAATCGTCTGGGAAAACCACCTCACCGGCAGGTATGCCGAGCGGATGCGGCGCGAGTTCGGAATCAAGCGTCTGCTCGGAGGAGACCCGGAACAGATTGTTTTCAAGGTGATGGAGTCTGGAGACGATGGGTATTTTAATGGTGAGCCGTTCGATATCGCGGTTCTGCCACCGGCACGACTTGATCTCCTTCCTGTTGAGCTGTATGTATATGATAACCGTCCCACCTGGTTTATCGAACAGAGCCGGGGGTGCGGATGGGGCAGATGCACGTTCTGCATGCGGTCGCGAACGGGTGAAAATTTTCTTTCTTTCAGAAAACTTTCGGTTATCGAAGAAGAACTGCACGCGGCACGGGCACGGGGAGTACGACATATTTTCTTCTGGGGAGACGATCTCAACGCTGATACCGACCGGTTGTTTGAGGTATGTGCACTCATGCGGCGATTCTCATTTTCCTGGGAGTGCTGGATGCGTGTCAGTAATGTTGACGGGAAGGTGTTGGAAACACTGAAAAAGAGCGGCTGTGAGCGGGTGACCTTCGGAGTTGAAAGCGGTGATCAGGAAGTGCTTGATGCTCTCGAAAAAGGTATAACCGTCGAAGAAATCCGCTCCGCTTTCCGGGAATGCAGAAAAACGGGAATCAGACCGATCGCATCGATATTCATTGGCAGTCCCTATGAAACGGCGCGGAGTCTTGAAAAAACATGGGTACTCGTCAAGTCGCTCAGGCCAGAACAACTGCTGGTCGCCTGCTACAGACCTTTTGTCAATACGCGGCTTTACGAAATCGCCCGGCGAGAAAAGCTGCTTACCCATGATCTGTTTGAGACCGCGATTGAGGGTGGTTTTTTCGGGGGGAAACCTTTCATTGCAACGCGACATCTGAACCGGGATGAAATCGCCGGCTGGTACAGCCGCTTCAGCAGGCTGGCAACAATGTTGTCGTTCAGGAACTATACCGTGCAGCCTTTGAAATGGAGGTATGCATTCGGGCAATTGCTGCTTAAAATCATCCGGGAGCGTACTCATGATTGATCGACTGCTGAAGTATACTGTTGCTCCGGATTCGTGCATGCCGGCATCCGCCTCGCTGTTGCTTACCAGCCGATGCAATTTGCGGTGCAGGATGTGCAATTTCTGGCGTACTGCAACGGAGACTGATGTAATTAACAAAGCAGTATGGACTAATGTGCTTGAACAGCTTCGTGATATGAACGTCGACAGTATCAGTTTTCAGGGTGGAGAACCGACGTTATACCGGGGGGTCGAACAACTTGCACGCCGGGCAGACGAGCTTGGGTTCAGGGACCGGCAGGTTATTACCAACGGTACTCTGCCGGCAATTATCGATCGGCTGTTACCGTATTTGTCGATCATCACGTTCTCACTTGACAGCCTTCACGGCAGGGTACACGACGAGATCCGTGGTGTTCCGGGAACCGGTGACCGGGTACGTGAAACCATGCTTGCTTTCAGTAAAAAAATTCCGGTACGGTGGGCTATGGTCATTCAGGAAAAAAATTACCGCGAAGTTGACGAGGCGATTCGTTTCGCGAAGGCGAACGGTATACGAGAGATGGTTCTTGCCCTTGTTGCCGGTGATACCGTGAATGATTCGGCGCATGAGGACGGGGACCTGTATCGTCACATCCGGGATCTCAGGAAATCGTCAGTACACAGTTGGTACAACAGGGGTGTACCACGAATTCAGCCATCGCTCTACGATACGATGCTTGCATTGCGGAGGTATCGTGAACGGTTTGTCCACCGATGTGATGAACCGGGGACAACGGTGATTATTCTTCCAAACGGTGCGGTACATATCTGCTGTGGTAACCTCCCGCCGATCGGTAACATCAGGCAGGAGTCACTGCGACGGATATGGTCGAAACCGGAAACGAAAGCACTCATGCGCTCTGCTCGAAAAGGAGTGCTTGATGCCTGTAAACAGTGTCAGCATGTCAGGACCTACTTTTCCGTCAGAGCGATTGCCTATAATATTCTTTTTTCGCCACGAATGGCAGTTGCTGATTATCTTATGTATCGTCTTCTGAACAGGAGGTAGTGTGGTATCGCTGCTTACGGTTCACTGCTGTTTTCAAACACAAACTCATTGCATCCGGTCGGCACCTGAGCAGGAACAACCTTCCGGCAGGTGAAACCGAGTGGCTCCACTATCCCCTTCACCTCCTCAACCGAAGCGTATTCATACGGATAGCCCCCGATCCAGTCAATAACATCATAGAAAAAATTCATTCCACGCTGCTGTGTGAACGGATTGGAGCGGGTGACGGCAAATTTAGCCAGAAAAATAACCGGAAAAAAAACTGCAGTCAGGAGTGTTTGAATCATTCGGGGAGAATGAACATACAGATATTTTACTACTGTCCAAAAAGGGCTCGACCAGTGTCTGTTGTAGAGAGCAAGTATCAGATGTCCATCGGGCATCACCAGCGATGCCGCGTTTCTGATTGCTCGACGCATATTCCCGGTATGGTGCAAAACTCCCCATGAATGTACGATGTCAAATCCTTCCGGTTGTATACTCCGAAGTGTATCGACGGTTGATTCTTCTAGAATTGAACCAATGATAACTGATTCGGGAGGTGCTTTTTCCAACGTTGCGGCGTTTATTGCGAGGGATTCCCGACACCTGGAATTGATGTCGCAGCCGGTAACTTCCGCCCCCTCTTCTTCGGCGATAAGTAGTGCAACCCCCTGGCCGAAACCTATGTCGAGAAACCTTTTTCCCCTGAGAGAGATGTCGTTTGCCAGCGAGATAAAATCTATTCGGGCATTGATAAATGAGGTCCTTGAAAATGTATTGCGTGAAAAAGCAATCCAGTTTTTACCGAAATCAAACTGTTTCATAATGCCGGTTTATATTCTTTGATAAGGGAATACAACAGTCGGGTTGACATGTCCCACGAAAAATGTTCACAACACGTTATTCGGCCGATTCTTCCGTGTTCTGCGCACTGCTTTGGATTAGAAGCGTAAACCATCATCCGGTCAGACAATTCACTGCTATCTGCGATTGAAACCAGATACCCCGATTCACCGTCAATCACACTATCCCGGTTCCCCGGGCAGTCACTGGCGAGAACCGCCAGTCCGCACGCCATCGCTTCAAGTATCGCATTGGACATACCTTCATTGATCGATGGACATACGAAACAGTCGGCCGACTGATAGTGCGACAACAGCACTTCCCTGGTGCACCAGCCTGTCCACTGCACTGCGGCATCAAGGGAACGGGCGTGTACTTCCCGGCGTAAATGTGCAAGCTCCGGACCTTCGCCGATCATGACAAGCCGGCAATCCCGGTGGGAGGCACGGCACTGCGCGAATGCCTCAATCAGCATTCCGAGATTTTTCTGCACGCAGATTCTCCCGGCAAACAGGAACGTGAACTGGTGGAGTACCGTTTGAGAAGCTCCCGCGTGTGGACGGAAGAAGTCGGTGTCGACACCATTGGGAACAACTTCAACCGTAATATCCGGGTCGCTTCGCAGTGCGATCTGCTGCAGTCCGTTGGAATTGGCGATTAGTGCACTGCTGTTCCGGTAAACAATTCTCCTGACCGGACGGAGTACCCGGTGAATCTTGTCAAGTGACGGTTCCGAGCCGGGAACATCGCTGCCACGCAGCATAATGACGTAGGGTAGTTTCCAAATCAGCTGCAGCAGCACTCCAAGTGGTCCGCAGGGAAAGGCAAAAAAAATAATCGCGAGGTCCGGCCGTTGGGTACGGAGTATCTGCGGAAGATGGAACGCCGCCATTACAACGAAAGTGAGCATTTGCAGGAGAGTGGATTGTGCCATTTGTTTGCGACCGGCAGGTATACGGCAGACGGTGACCCCCTCTTCTACCGAGGTGCCTCGCCGGTTACGGAATGCGGAGGTGAGCACCACCGTTTTGGTTCCCCGGGCTGCGAACCGTGTGGCGAATTGATGGCATGCGGTTGCACCGCCGGCTCCCACCGGTGGAAATTCGTAATTTATAAAGAGTACCGGTTTCATCGGATCGCGGTTGTACCGGAAAATTGTTCCAGCATCCAGGTATTCCACAGAAAAACGCGGTTGTCCCGGCTGCCGTTACGGTGGGTGGTAATCTGACGATTGATAAATGACGTAGAAAACATTCCGGGTGCAGCTGAATTGTCAATAACCATTGATCCGTTTTTAAACCACTTTCCCACCGGAACACCGAAACCTTTTTTACTCCGGTGGAGAATGCTTTTCGGTAGTACCGGTTCGAGTGCTTTTTTTAACATATACTTGGTTGTTCGATTCCGGTATTTGTACTCAGACGGAATGCGACGGATAAAATTGACAAGATCAATATCGAGAAACGGCGCCCGTACTTCAAGAGAGTTCATCATGCTAGCCCGATCTACCTTGACGAGAATGTCATCCTGCAGATAAAGCTTTGTGTAGTACTCGAGTGTTTTATCAACGAGACCAGGCTGACGGCAACGGTCCCAGCATTCTATCGCTTCGGAAAAGAGCTCTTCGGGGGAAACCGGTTCGTTGAACAGTTCGCCGATTTCTTTCGGATCGAGGGCTGCCTGCCATACCGGGTTCCATAACGACTTTTGGTAGCTGAGTCCCCGCAGGGTCCGTTTGATTCTGAAATCGGTACTCATGTTGGCGTGTGAAACCGGAAGCCGGAGCAGCAGGAGGCGAATGGCCTCGTGGAGCGGTTTGGGTACCATTGCTCCATACAAACGTGCTGCCGCAAGTGCTCGAAAAGGATCGTATCCGGCAAAGAGCTCATCGGCACCGTCGCCGCCGAGAGCCACGGTAACATGTTTTCTGCTCTCTTTGCACAGGAGATAGGTCGGAAGCAGGGAACTGTCGCCAAGAGGTTCGTCGAGTCCTGCTGCGATTTCCGGAAGAAGACCGATAGCGCTCTCGAACGAGAGCCGGCGGTGGTGGTGATCGGTGCCCAGGAGGTTCGCTGCAAAACCGGAGTGGCGCGACTCGTCAAAACTCGGTTCACTGAAACCGATGGAAAAAGTCATCAGACGGGAAGGTTCGCTATGACGGGCTGCAAAAGCAGCCACCGCAGTTGAATCGATACCGCCACTCAGAAATATTCCCAGAGGAACATCGGACATCAGGCGTCGCTTGACAGCCTTGTCAAAAAGCGCGCGCAGCTCTTCCGCCCATACCGATTCCGCATCGGGAGGAATCGTCTCGAACGGTTCTAGAGTAAATTCCCAGTACCGTTCCACCGTAAGTGTGGAAGCGGTGATTGAATATTGCAGATTGCATCCGGCAGGCAGTTTACAAACCGATTCGTAGAGCGTCAGGGGAGCAGGGATATAGTTATAGGCAAAAAACTTCTGAAGAGAAGTCTTCGCCAGCGGGAAATTGAACGTGCGGTGCACCATCAGTGATGAAAGCTCCGAAGCGAACATGAATGTACCGGCAGCGTGCGAGTAGTAGAGTGGTTTTTTACCGAAACGGTCCCGACTGAGAAACAGCAGATTTTTTCCCGTATCGTAGAGGGCGAATGCCCACATGCCGTTAAGATGTTCGGGAAGTGCGCTGCCCCACTCGCGGTAGCCATGCAGGAGCACTTCGGTGTCGGAGTGATCACTGGTAAACCGGTGACCGGCATTTTCCAGTTCCCGTCGCAATTCCCGGTAGTTGTAGATTTCTCCATTGAAGGAGATGCAGAGTTTCCGGTCGGCGGTCCACATCGGTTGGGCTCCTCCGTCGATATCGATAATGGAAAGCCTGCGGTGTCCGAAGTAAATACCTTGTGACGGATCAGACCATATACCCTGCGCATCGGGACCACGGTGCAGGAGTGCTTCGTTCATCCTTTTCAGGTCGTCAATTGATCCCCTGCCGACAAAGCCGCAGATACCGCACATGTACCGCTACTCCAGATTCCGGGTGTAGGCGATAAAGTACGAACTGCGGTGCTCGAAATAGGTCATCATGGTTATCTGTGCCAGAAAACCCATAAAAATAGCCATAGTTCCCATCAGTACAAAGAGTACCGTTAGAAGGGGGAGTGGTGTTTCGATGAAGGTTTTACCGCCGAAGTATTTAAAGTAAAGCATCCCGCCGAAAGTGATAATCGATAAAATGAAACTCATGAGGCCGAAGCTGCCGAATACGTAAATGGGACGCTGGAGATAGGTCTGGATGAATTTGGTGACCATGAGGTCGAGGAGCACCTTCACTGTCCGCTTGAGACCGTAGTGTGATTTACCGTGGGTGCGGGTCCGGTGATTGACGGGAACCTCCGTTACCTTCGCCCCGATCCATTTCGCGTAGATGGGAATGAACCGGTGCATCTCGCCGTAGAGCCTGATTTCTTTGATGATCTCCCTGCGGTATGCTTTGAGCGTGCATCCGTAATCGTGCAGTTTGACACCGGTAATAAGTCGTATGAAAAAATTGGCGATGTTACTGGGGAGTGTGCGGAGCAGTGGATTGTCGTGGCGGATTTTCCGCCAGCCGGAGCAGACATCGTACCCTTCATCAATTTTTTGGAGCAGCAGGGGAATATCCGCAGGATCATTCTGCAGGTCGGCGTCGATGGGTATGATGATCTCGCCTTTCGCATGATCTATCCCGGCCATCATTGCTGCGGTCTGACCTGAGTTTCTGCGCAGATGAATCACTTTGACGGTGGTATTCTCCTCTGAAAGAGCATCGAGATATTCCCGGGTGCCATCCGATGAGCCATCGTTGACAATAATCATTTCATACCGGTAATGGTGTTCCAGCATTGCCACGGCAATCTCTTCGATAAGCCGGGGAAGTGACCGGACCTCATCGAAAGCCGGTACTATTATGGAAATATGGGGGGTGCTCACTGCTGTGGTCATTGGTTCGCCCGTGGCTGAGTTGCAGTAGTATGAATCGGCATTGTGTTTACCTTATGGTGTCGGTTCCGCAGTAAACGGCGCGATCATACACTGAAGAGATCGTATAGAGAATTATAAAATGGTTACAGCGGTGATGCAATTGAAAACAGGAACAGCTTCTGGTGTATCTTTTTGCGGAACAGTGAATTAGAGCGGTGAGGGATTCCGGAAAACCGCACTTATGCGGTAAGGGTGCGGTTCCAGTCGTGCATGACCGGTTGAAATCCGGCTGCCAGCAGATCATCCCTGATTGCCGTAACACTCCGGTTGTCGGCGATCTCAAACTGCGGCGTTGATCCCTCGCCGCCGTGTCCGCCCACACTGGTTGAAACACCGGCCGACATTTTAGTGACGCCGAGGGGCAATACCGACATCCTGAAGGGTGCAGCCTCACGGGTGGACATTGTTATCCCTGCCGACGGAAGAAACAGACGCGATGCGACCAGCAGACGAACAAATTGACGATCAGTAATACAGTGGCGGGGGGTGAACTCGCCTGCCTGGGGCCGGAGCCGGGGAAAGGAGAGCGCAATATCCACTGCCGGATACTGTTGCTGCAGGTAGTGTGCATGGAGCGCGGTAAAAAAAGCGTCGCTGCGCCAGTCGGAAAGCCCGTAGAGCGCACCAACCGTTACCGTGCGGATACCGCTTGCAGCAGCGCGTTCCGGTGCTCCCAGTCGGAAGAGATAGTCGGCTTTCGGACCACCGCGATGCAGTCGTTCATACCGCTGCCGGTTGTAGGTTTCCTGATACAGTGTCAGGCTGTCGGCACCTGCATCGATCAGGCGACGGTAATCATCGCCGGTAAGCGGATAGATCTCGATGGCGACCGAAGAAAAGTAGTTCCGCAGCAGCCGGATCACTTTCTCAAGATGGTCTACCGGTACCATTGCGGGGGATTCGCCGGTGAGGAGCAGGATGTGGCGCATACCGGTGGAACTGATCCGCTGCGCCTCTTCCGCGATCTCCTCCAGTGAAAGATGGCTGCGTACAATATCATGATGCCGGGCGAATGAACAGTAGGGACAGACATTCTCGCAATGGTTCGAAATGTACATCGGCGTAAACAGCATAACGGCATTGCCGAAGTGCAATCGTGTCCGCTGCGCCGCTTTTCGGGCAATTGCCTCGAGGAACCGGTCGGCTTTTTCGCTCAGGAGGGTGAGAAAGTCGTATTCGGAGAGCGCGGGTTTAGCGAGAATGCGGGAAATAGCGGCTTCGTTGACGGTGTCTCCGGAACGGTCGAAATCGAATGAATCCCACGAGAAAAGCTGCTCCGCGAACGACATCGGTCCGTTATTCCTGACTGTCGAGAAAACCGGTGAGCGGTGACGATGCACGCGCCGTTTCCGACGTGCCGGCCAGACCTGCCCGGTAGGCGAGACGACCGGCTGCAACGGCCAGTCTGAAGGCCCGGGCCATGGCGACCGGGTCGTCGCTTGCGGCGATAGCGGTATTGAGCAGTATTGCGGCGGCTCCCATTTCCATGGCTTCGGCTGCATGCGATGGCTTGCCGATTCCGGCGTCAACAATAACGGGAAGTTCCATTTCGTCAATGAGTAGTGCAATGAAATCCCGGGTGAGCAGACCGCGGTTTGAACCGATCGGTGCGGCGAGCGGCATGATTGCCGCTGCGCCGGCCCGGGCCAGCCGCCGGGCTGCCGTCAGGTCCGGGTACATATACGGAAGTACGGTGAATCCCTCTGCGGCGAGGATCTCTGTTGCCCTGATCGTTTCATCGTTGTCGGGCAGCAGGTACTTCTGGTCGCAGATTACTTCGATCTTGATCCAGTTGCCGCATCCCATCGCTTTCGAGAGGCGTGCGCTGCGTACCGCCTCGTCGGCTGTACGGGCGCCGGAGGTATTCGGAAGGAGAATTTTACCTGGTGGAACGTGATTGAGAATGTTCTCGTCCGGGCGGTCAAAATCAATGCGCCGCAGCGCAACGGTGATGATATCACACTCCGCGGCCGCGAGAACATCGCCGATTATGCGGTCGTCGCGGTATTTTCCCGAACCGGTTATCAGGCGTGATCTGACGGTAACACCGCCGATGTGCAGTTCATCCATTTCAGCCCCCGCCGACGAACCGGAGTACTTCAATCACATCGTCACGGTCAATTGTCGTGGAGTCGTATGCGTCCCGGTTGATAATGTTTCGGTTGACTTCAACGACAACATGTGCCGGATCAGCTCCCTGTTTCTCAAGCAACTGCGCAATGGTTTGGCCCTGCGCCGCTTCCACCGGTTTCCCATTGAGATGAATGATGATATTCTGTGTCACGAGGTGGCTCCACCCCTGCGTTCCATGGCTTCGCGGTGGTCACGGTTGTAAACGTTGGTTCCCGGTGCCACCGAGCTGGTGATCCAGGTGTTTCCGCCGATCACCGATCCTGTTCCGATAACGGTTTCGCCACCGAGTATGGTCGCGTTCGCGTATATGATGACGTTGTCTTCAATGATGGGATGACGCTTGATCCCCTTGCGCGGATTGCCGTCCTTGTCGAACGGAGAGAGCGCGCCGAGCGTTACCCCCTGATAGAGTTTCACGTTGTTGCCGATAATGCAGGTTTCGCCGATAACCACACCCGTTCCGTGATCAATAAAAAATCCGGTACCGATTTCCGCACCGGGATGAATGTCGATACCGGTATGTGAGTGCGCCCGCTCGGCCATGATACGGGGGATAATCGGTACGTCGAGTTCGTAAAGAAGGTGAGCGATCCGGTAGGTGGCGATTGCCTCGATACACGGGTAACTCAGAACAATCTCATCGGGGTACTGAGCGGCAGGATCACCTTCAAAGGCTGCCTGAATATCAAGCTTCAAGAGGGTTTTAATTGCCGGCAGCGATTCAATCAGGTGAATGAGGGCGTCGCCGCTGCGGGTATCGCAGTCGCAATGGTCGCAATTCTCTTTACGGCAGCGATACCGGAACACCCGCAGCATATGCTTGTTGAACTTGAAGCTGATATGACGAAGCATATCGTTGAGAAAAAAATCGGCATCACCCCGTGAAAGACGTTCTCTGCTGTAACTGCCCGGAAACAGCACGGCAAGAATGTCATCGAGTATCTCGTAAATCTCGTTGCGTCCCGAAAGATCCAGACCGTCGTCGGTGGAAAGCTCGTTTGTGGCCTGAAGATCGCGAACCAGTTCTCCGGTAATCGCCGGAAGTTTTACGTTGAGCCACTCGGTAAAATTCATGCGCGGCACTCTCCTAGTAGGTCGTCGTTTCGTGGATGTATTTGATCCACTGCGAAAAAAATTCGGTACGATGCGATCGCCAGGTGTTGGCCGGATTCCTGAGGTCAAGGTTCTCCGGTGCTTCGACATCGTTCCGTCCGAGAGCGAGATCCCGCTCATACTCATCGATCAGACGGCTCGGTTCATATTCAGGATGTCCGAGATGGATCAGAAAACGCTGGTCGGTACTCTCAAATATGGTATAGCCGGCTTCTTTCGACCAGGCGAGCAGTCGAACGTTGCCCTTATCGCGCTCTTTTTCAAGAACCTCATCGGGAATTCCGGCGTGCCTGCTCTGGGCGCAGCAGAAACGATCATCCATCTCTCCGGTTACCGGGTGGTTCCGTTCAAGATTCTTCGCTTCGTAGACACCGAAAATCTTCTTTTTATGCAGTATTTTCTGAATGCCCATCACCTGGGCCAGTGCCAGACCACCCCAGCAGATACCAAGTGTTGATGGAATGTTTTTCTGCGCGTATTTGAGTATCCGTTGCACCTCGCCCCAGTAGGAAACCTCCTCGAACGGCAACTCTTCAACCGGAGCACCGGTAACGATAAGTCCATCAAGCTTCTGCTTGTCGATCGCTTCCTTGAAGGGAATGTAGAGCTTCTGCAGATGTGACGGATCGGTGCTTGAGTAGGTATGGGTATCGAGTCGGATCCACACCGGCTCAATCTGCATAACTGATCTGCCGAGAGGGTGGAGCAGGCTGAACTCGTAGGTATCGGCTCGTGGCATAATATTGAGAATACCGACACGTAGCGCTCGGATATCCTCTTTCAGGGCTTCTTCGGTGGAAACACACTCGATTCTTCCCTGCACCAGCGCATCCGTTGCATGGTAATCTTTAGGTACTACTATGGTCATGTATTCTTACTTTCAGGCGATAACTGATACGTATGCTTTCTGCGCGGTGGAGGTTTATCCTTTTCCGCTCGTCCATGAAGCTGTTAAAAATACTTTTTTTCATCGGTGGAATCAGGTAAAATTCCACTCTAACGGTATACTGCAATCGTAGTATGGACTCATTTTCAAGGTATTCCGGAAAATATTGGTTCATACTGCGGCAAAAAATAACGATTATCGATCGGTTTTTATTTTCCGGCAGGTCGATTCATGTACCGATACCCACGGTCGCGACGGGTGAAGAATATTTTTCCCGGTGTTCAAGGTGTTTCGCGAAGCAGAGTCTCATTTCAAACGCGAAGACCGGAGAAACCGGTACCGGGCAATTAATTATCGGGACGGTATCCCCTCCCCTCATGGTTGAATCAGTTGTGCCGGTGGTATCCACATGTCGTTTAAATACTGTACATCGGCGAGAAAAGACGTTCCTCGCGTTCAATGACGTCCTGCAGTGATATGTTGCCGAGAATGGATTTCCATGCGTCGGCGACCTCTTTCCAGATTGTTCTGGTTGCACAGGTGTCGGTTTTTGAACATGATGCATTTGACGTCACACAATCGACGAGGTCAAGCGGTCCTTCGAGGGCAGTTACCACATCCAGAACGGTAATATCTCGGGGAGGTCTGCTCAGAACATACCCACCATTTACCCCGCGGGTGGTTTCAATGATGCGGTTGTTCTTGAGAACAATGAGTATATTCTCAAGATAAGAATCAGAGATTCCCTGATTCGCGGCGACAATCTTTCTTTTGGCTGGTGCAGATCCATAGGTTCTTGCAATTTCAAGAATAGCTCTTAATCCATACCGTGATTTCGTCGATAATTTCATGGCTCCTCCTGATAGTAATACTTTATCAACTTAGTGGTAAATATACACTGGTTTTTTCACTTTGTCCATCAATCCATTTCGGGCACGGTAACAGCGGCTGAAATAGTGAATGGAAAAAACCATGCTTCAGGTGGATTCGGATTGTTTCCGCACAAGCAGATTATGTATCAACCGTTTTCAGGCGGGAAGGGCCAGGGACCTGTTTCACCTTCACGTTCGGGGTAATCATCGCCATTGTTGAGTTGTTCGATGGTGTCTTCAATAATTGAATCGGCATTCATTTCGAGGTACTCACAGATCTCGTCGGCATCGGCATTGCTGTGATCAGACAAAAACTCGGCGATCGCCAGTCCAGCCGACATGATAATGTTGTGCACCAGATTTTCATCGTACAGTCTGCAATGCATGCTTCCCATGAGTCGTTCCTCGAATTGTTCAGTAAAAGGGATTCGCGGATATAAAATCACTGATCCGCACATTGAAATCATTAGGGTTGAGAGAAATTTCTATCCGGTACTGATTACCGTTTTCAGATTTCTGCAGTTCAAAAAGATGGTACTCTTTCGGTTTTTCCAGACGCTCAGATGTTTTATCAAAGAGAATCAGGACATCGGGGGTGAGAATGGATCCTTTGTCAACTCTGATTACCACGCCCATCTCTCCGTTTGCAAGGCGTACGAAACTGCCTACCGGATAGATACCGAGATTTTTGGTGAACAGTTCGACGATTCTGCGTGAGTATTCAATGTCACACCCCTGGAAAATCATCGCGAGGGTTCGCTGCGGTGTCCAGGCGGGCCGGTAAATACGATCGGTAGTCATCGCATCGTAAACATCGGATACAGCGGCAATCAGACCGATCTCATGAATACCGGATTCTTGGAGTCCCTTCGGGTAGCCTTTGCCGTTGAACCGCTCGTGATGTTCAATTATCACCAGCTTGGAAAAATCGGAGATGGCATGCGAGTTCTTGAGAATTGCCAGACCGTTATCCGGGTGGCGCTTCATGATGGAAAATTCCTCGGTAGTGTATTTCCCCGGTTTATTCAGAATATGCTCGGGAACCCTCATTTTTCCGATATCATGCAGCAGTCCTCCTATTCCCGCTTCAAGGAGCTGCTCTTCGGAATAGTTCATTGAGTGAACGAGAGAGGTGATGAGAATTCCCACATTGACCGAATGTACATAGGTATATTCGTCGTATCCTTTGATCTGTGCCAGGCTGACCAGTGCGTCCGGGTTGCGCATGATACTCGAAACCATATCTTCGGCTGCCAGGGTAATTGCTTCAATGCCAACCGGTTTTCCGAATCGTGCATCGTGCAGGGTGTTGCGGGCTGCGTCCAAGGTGGCCTGGTGTACTTCTTTGGCTTTTGAAAGTTCCTGGTAATATGCTTTTTCACGCTGCTGGAGTTGTTCCTCGTCCGATAGCGAAGTTGCCGGTGCAGGGGGGGCAACGGAAGTTTCCGCCGATGGTGCTGTAAAGGCAAACTCTACACCCTGGTTTTTAAGAGATTCGATTTGCTTTGGATCGGTGATTTTCAGTGAGGAGAGCAGCAGCTTTCCGTTCGCATCGAATACGTCCTGTAACTCCATGCCGACTTCAATCTCATCAACCGAAATTCTGGAGTGCTGCTGCGACTTATTACCCATGATCTTCCTGTTCAATCCGGATGAAGTATACATGATTATACTCTGCAGTTTCAGAAAGGTCAATGGGGGAGGGGCAGGATTGCTTCCTGAGTGAAGGGGCGTAATTGTACTACAATGGATGACGGGAAGCGATGCACAGAAATGGATTGAAGACTCAATGGCGGCTCATATATAATATACGGCAAGTTCAACAGGCCATTCGTCTGGTATTTTCGTCGACAGGAATGAACATTGACCCGACCCGGATCGATCATCTCGCACCGGCAGGTGTTACTACAATATCTACTAAAAAATGCGGTGTGGTATGCTTTCGCTCTGTTTACCGGGTATCTTGTACTCAATCTTGTTAATGCCGCATTTTTTTCTGCACCGATCATTCAGGATGATTACGCACTGCATTACGCCAACGCGATCGAAGTACTCAGGCATCTGCTCGATCGGGGTGCGGTATGGGGGTACTCACCGTGGTATTGTGCGGGAAGGAGTGCCTTTGGTATTGATGATATCTGGTCGGTACCCTTTTTACTGATACTCGGGCCGTTACTGGGCAGTGCCGGGGCATTCAATATATCAATAATTGTGGCGTTTTATATCCCACCGCTTGCAAGCTTGGTATTCTTGAGGTGTTTTGGTGCCGGACAAAAGGCGATTGCGATGGCGGTGATAGTAACCATGCTTGCCGTTGTCGGTCTGGTACCGGTTCGGTCGTTCTACTACATCGGTTGTTACGGGTTTGTGCTTGGTTCGGCTCTCTGTTTACTGTTGCTTGGTATTTTAAAATCTTTTCTGGAAAAGCCGGAGGTTGTTTCCGGTTTGCTTCTGTGTCTTTTAGGAACGGCAAGTATACTCATACATCCTTTATCGGCGGTTATTTTTCTCATTCTTGCTCTTCCGGTACTTGCAATTGAGCGGAAAAAATTGTCAACCGTCTCCACTGCGGTTATTGCCGGTTCGGGTTTGATTGCCATCGGGGTGAACTTATTGTGGTATCTGCCTTATAGTGCTAATGCCTCTACGGAACCCCATGTCGTTAGAAATATGCAGACCAGTTTCGGTTATGTGGTCGAGATTCTTGCAGGGAATAAAACCTTTTCACTGCTTGTGGTGTTGTTTATCCTCACTATGTTCCGCTGGTACCGGAGGAAAGACTATTGCGCTATGGTAACCTGGGGGGGCTCTGTACTACTGTTCGCCCTGATTGCATTCTGCGGAACTCAGCTCGGATTGAGAAATTTTGAACCGAACCGGTTTATCATACCGTTACAGTTTGAAATGATTGTTCTTGTTTCCCGGGAGGTGTTTGAGTCCGGAACTTTTCTGAAACGGCCGCTCAGAATATTGTCCGTTGCATTCATGGTACTCTGCTTCAGACCAATGCCGAAGTATGTATTCGGACTGGGTGATTTTCCCGCGGCAGATGCTCTTATCAGCAACCTGAGGTGCGGTGAGGGACCGCAGGGGAGAGTGCTTCTGCAGGATTCGTACGGTCACCCGTATTTCAATTGCCATTTTTCGGCACTGATTCCGCTATTTACCAGTCGAGAAACCACGGCGAATACGTATCGCGGATTGCCACCTAAATATCCGCAATTTGTGGAGCAGTCACTCTTTGGTACAACACTCGATAGTCTCACTCCAACCCGCCTGCAGGAACAACTTACCCTGTTCGATATCAGTCATATTCTTGTTTATTCCCCTGATGCTCGTACTTACTTTGATTCGTGCGTAATTGTTGAGCCGCTGCTCCACGTCAATGAATTCAGTATCTATGCCGTACCATCGGTAGATGGAGATCGGTGCTATGAATGTACGGCTGATGTTTCGGCAGGACCGGAAGGAATCTCCGTTGCAAACGCTTCCGATTCGGTGACGGTTCTGAGGTATCATTTTTTTCCCTATCTGAAAGTTGTACCTGATTCACTGGCAATTTTGCCGATTTATTTGTCGGATGACCCGTTACCCTACATCAGGGTGGAAAACGGAACCGTCGCCTCCTTTGAAATCACTCATCGATGATTTAGCTGCTCATGGCATCATCACACCGGTGTATCTGTCTCGCCGTAGAAATAATTGTCTACCCGATTCGAACTCTTCTGTTTCTATATGATATTTCAGTATGTTGTTCCAAAAACATTTCCGTAGAGCGTTTGAATTTGAAATCATGTTCCATTATCAAACACTCGTACTGGAGCGTTTCAGTAACAGATGGCCCCTGATAGAGAAAAACCGGGTTTTTCGAATTGGTATGGTTGTTGCAATAGTACAAACGTTCTACCGGCAATTCCGATCTCTGCACGATGGATCTTCAACCGGGTGCCGCAGGGAAACAATTGGAAACAGCTCAAAGGAATAGTCTACCATCTTTTTAACATCAAACAACCAATGGAGGAAGTGTATGAATATCAAACCGCTTGAAGATCGGGTAATCCTCAAACCGACTGAAGCTGAGGAAAAAACCTCTGGTGGGATCATCATCCCTGATAATGCGAAGGAAAAACCGCAGAAGGGTGAAGTGGTGGCGGTTGGTCCCGGTAAAGTGTCCGATAAAGGTGAAAAAATCGCTATGACACTTAAAAAGGGAGATACAGTACTTTACGGAAAATACAGTGGTACCGAGGTAAGTGTTGACGGTTCTGACTATCTTATCCTTCGTGAAAGTGACGTACTTGCGGTTCTATAAACTGTACTGTAGGGAGAGAACCGTCGGAAGTACCAATGGTTCTTATTTACACGGCATAACTGCTCATCAGGTAACAATTAAATAGAATACATCGGAAAGGATGCATACTATGGGTGCAAAAATGGTGAAATTTGATATCCCGGCACGGGAGAAACTGCTTAAGGGTGTTGATGCTCTGGCAAACGCGGTCAAGGTGACGCTCGGTCCGCGTGGACGCAATGTAGTGATTGAAAAAAGCTGGGGAGCTCCCACGGTTACCAAAGATGGTGTAACCGTTGCAAAAGAGGTTGAACTTGAGGATACATTCGAGAACATGGGTGCCAAGCTAGTTAAAGAGGTGGCGTCAAAAACCTCTGATGTGGCCGGTGACGGAACAACAACCGCAACCGTACTCGCACAGGTGATCGCGCATCTCGGCATCAAGAATGTAACCGCCGGTTGTGATCCGATGGCTCTCAAACGTGGTATGGACAAAGCGGTAAAAGCGGTTGTCGAGCAGCTTCGCAAAGAATCACGCCCGGTGTCGGGTAAAAAAGAGATCGCCCAGGTTGGTTCCATCAGCGCGAACAACGATCAGACCATTGGGGATCTGCTTGCCGATGCAATGGACAAGGTCGGTAAGGACGGTGTTATTACCGTTGAAGAGGCAAAATCAATGGAGACTGCCCTCGATGTGGTTGAGGGAATGCAATTCGACCGCGGTTATGTTTCTCCTTATTTTGTTACCGACTCCGAGAGTATGGAGTGCGTTATGGATGACCCGATGCTGCTTATTTACGACAAAAAAATCAGTGCGATGAAGGATCTGCTGCCGGTTCTTGAGAAAGTTGCCCAGATGGGCAAGGGGCTGGTGATTCTTGCCGAAGATGTTGACGGTGAAGCTCTTGCAACCCTCGTGGTCAACAAACTCCGCGGCACCCTCAAAGTAGCAGCTGTCAAGGCTCCCGGATTCGGTGATCGCCGTAAAGCAATGCTCGAAGATATCGCGATTCTCACCGGTGGTATCGTCATTTCCGAAGATGCAGGGTTCAAGCTTGAAAATACAACGATCGATTCACTCGGTCAGGCGAAACGGGTTGTTATCGACAAGGATAACACCACTATCGTTGAAGGCGCCGGAAAGTCCGATGATATCAAGGGGCGGATCAGCGTTATCAGAAAACAGGCAGATGATACCACTTCCGATTACGATCGCGAAAAGCTGCAGGAACGCCTCGCCAAACTCGCCGGCGGTGTTGCCGTGCTCAAAATCGGTGCGGCGACCGAGACCGAAATGAAGGAGAAAAAAGCCCGGGTCGAAGATGCCCTCCATGCAACACGTGCGGCGGTTGAAGAGGGTGTTGTGGCCGGCGGTGGTGTTGCTCTTATCCGCTCATCCACGGTGCTTGCTGATCTTAATCTCGAGGGTGACGAAGCGATTGGTGTGGATATCATCAAACGTGCCTGTGAGGAACCTCTCCGGATGATTGTAAAAAATGCCGGTAAGGAGGATTCGGTAATAGCCAACGAGGTGAAGAAAAACAAAGGTGCCTACGGGTATAATGCTTTCAGTGATACCTATGAAGATCTGATCGAAGCGGGTGTTATCGATCCGACGAAGGTAACCCGTAACGCTCTGGAGAATGCTTCGAGTATCGCGGGCCTGATTCTGACCACTGAATGCGTTGTTTCCGATATCCCCGAAAAGAAGAGTGACGCTCCCGCCGGTGGCGGTATGCCGGATGGAATGGATTACTGAGAACTTCCGCTGGACAGGGGATGGATTCTGATCCTCTGTGCAGGTGTGGATATTGATAGAACTGAAAAACGACCGGAAACGGTCGTTTTTCAGTTCTGGATGTAAGGTGGTGAGGGTGGGACCACGAAAACCCGTCGGGTAGAAGTGGTGGTATAATCGTGTAAATAGTTCTTTGAAATGGCTATGGCACAACCTATCTTCATTACGTTTGTATCGGTCCCCACCTAAGGGGATCAATGTTTCATTTTTAAAAAGAGGTTTTGTAGTATGCCTACAGGTGTTGTCAAGTGGTTCAATGAGGCCAAAGGTTACGGATTCATCTCTCCTGATGATGGATCACGAGATGTATTCGTCCATTTTTCTGCTATTCAGTCGAACGGGTTCAAAAAACTCGAAGAAGGTCAGAAAGTTCAGTTCGAAGTTGTCGATGGTGCCAAGGGCCCCAATGCTCAGAACGTGATTCCCTCGTAATAATCTTTACTTTAAAGATAACGGGTAATGGCCTGCAGGAGACTGCAGGCCTTTTTTATTTTTCGAGAGTGAATTCGACAAGCTCAGTCACCGGTATGGGTGTGGGAAAGAGAACTCCAGATCCGCTCGTTGAGCGGAGCCGAAACGAACCCGGGTGGAGTCACGAGAAGAAAAAGGCTTTGATAGAAGGTGATTCGAATGCATTGCATAAATATGCTGAGTGCAAGAATGATACACATAGCAGGAATGCCGAAAGAAATCAGGAGTGACTTCGACTCCGCTCAGTCACCGGTATGTGGTGAGAAAAGGGATTTCATTTCAGGTCGTTGAGCGGAGTCGAAACGAATCCGGGAGTGGCTTCAGGCAAATCTCCTCGCCCTGTGCTGTGGGAGAGGGGCAGGGGAGAGGTTCTAAATCCCGCTTCCCGAAAGCACCTGACTGATGGTGTTGATAATCCCCATAAGTGTGGGGTGCGAAACCTCGAACCGGCGTACAGAGAGTGATAGGCCGTCAAGTGAGTGCTGCAGAAGCACGTCATCCGGTTCTGTGCGGGTTGCTTCACGCAGCGTTGATTCCGTATAGGAGGCGATGCTTCCCGCATCTTCGCTATGGGTGGTTTCAAGCTGCTGAATCTCGCCTTTGAGTTTATCGACCAGACCGATCAGCTCGGTTCTCTGGCCCTCCGGAAGCGTTGCGTTTTCGGCGAGGTTTGTTTTGATACGTTGCAGTGTTTCTTTTATCATGTTCTGTTCCTTTGTATGGTCCATCTGAAATTGCTTATACGTTGCGCTGCAACGGTTTGTACTTTACGCGGGTGGGCTGGTCGGCATCGATGCCGAGACGTGCCCGTCGCGCCTCTTCGTACGAGGCGTAGTTACCTTCGTGCCAAACCACGGTACTGTCGCCTTCGAAGGCGAGAATATGGGTGGCGAGCCGGTCAAGAAACCAGCGGTCATGGCTGACTACCACAACGCATCCTGAAAAATCGGTGATCGCCTGCTCGAGTGCCTGCAGTGTCTCGACATCAAGATCGTTGGTCGGTTCATCGAGCAGCAGCAGATTACCACCGCGTTGCAGAAGTTTGGCAAGGTGGACACGGTTGCGTTCTCCACCGGAGAGTTCAGCGACCGGTTTCTGCTGGTCTGCTCCGGAAAAATTGAATTTCCCGACATACGCACGTGCGTTGACTTCGATTTTTCCAAGCTCGATGGTATCCCTGCCGCCGGTGATCTCTTCGAAGACCGTTTTGCCGCCGTCGAGGGCGTCGCGGTTCTGATCCACATAGCTTAACTCAACGGTTTCACCCATTGTCAGGGTTCCGGCATCGGGTTGTTCCTGGGCGGTAATGAGCCGCAGGAGCGTGGTTTTACCGGTCCCGTTGGCACCGATGATCCCGACAATGCCTGCGCGGGGGAGGGAAAAATCAAGGTTGTCGAACAACAGACGATCACCATATGCTTTTGTTAATTTATCGGCATTGATGACCACGTTGCCGAGGCGCGCGCCATGTGGAATGGTGATAATCGCCGAGGTTATGCGATCAGGCGTGGCCTGGTTGCGCAGTTCCTCGTAGGCGGTAAGTCGTGCTTTTCCTTTAGCCTGCCGGGCCTTCTGTGAAAGGTGTACCCACTCGAGTTCCCGTTTGAGACGGCGCTGCCGTGCACTCTCCTCGCGCTCCTCCTGACCGAGTCGCTGGGTTTTCTGGTCGAGCCACGAACTGTAGTTTCCCTCCCACGGAATACCGCGTCCGCGGTCGATTTCGAGGATCCAGCCAACCACGTTGTCAAGAAAGTAGCGGTCATGCGTTACGAGAATCACCGATCCGGCGTATTCGCGCAGATGCCGTTCGAGCCATGCTACCGATTCGGCGTCGAGATGGTTGGTCGGTTCATCGAGCAACAGCAGGTCGGGTTTCTGCAGCAGCAGTTTGCAGAGCGCAACACGGCGGCGTTCGCCGCCGGAGAGTTTCGTGACGTCGGCATCGCCGGAAGGAAGCCGTAGTGCGTCCATCGCTATTTCGAGGTGCCGGTCGAGATCCCATGCGTCAATGGCATCGATTTTATCCTGGAGGGTGGCCTGCCGCTCCATGAGTTTGTCCATCTCCGCATCGGACATCTCCTCACCGAATTTTTCCGATATTTCGTCGAACTCAGTAAGCAGATTGCGGACCGGTTGTACCGCGAGTTCAACATTGCCGCGCACATCGAGTGATTCGTCGAGACGCGGTTCCTGCGGCAGATAGCCGACGGTGCGACCTTTCTCGATCCATGCTTCACCCTGAAATTCAGTATCAATACCCGCCATGATCTTGAGCAGTGTACTTTTACCCGAACCATTGGTGCCGATGATACCGATCTTGGCCCCGTAATAAAAGGAAAGGGAAATATCTCTGAGAACCTCACGCCGAGGCGGATAGACCTTAGTGAGTCCGTGCATGTAATAAATGAATTTCTCTGCCATTAAAAACTTTCTATACTATTATTTCGTCTGAGCCTTGATCACCTGAATTTCAGGTGAATCCGGGCACTGTTCCAATGCCTTTTTCCAGACCATTTTTTTGGATTTGGATTTGTTCTGTTTATCGTAGGCGAGTCCCAGTTTATAGAGCGCCACACAGAGGCGGGGACCCTTCGGATATTTTTTGACATAGGCGATATATTCCTGTTCCGCATCGGTGTATTTGCGACGTGCATAGTGGGTTTCGGCAACCCAGTACTCAGCTTCCGCGGCGATGGGCAGATCGGAAAACTGCGCCGCAAGGTCCTTGAAGCCGCTCACCGCGATATCGTAACGGCCTGCGTTGAAGTCGCTCATGGCGATCTGGAAGAGCTTTTGCGCTTCGCTCGTGCGGGCATCTCCGGCGGCACTGTCGGAGGCGAATTTGGCAGCGAGTTTTTTCTGGAACTCGGAGGTCTGCTCATCGATCTTCGAGAGGCGGAACTGGTTCTCATTGAGGTTGGAACTGATCTCCGAAACTTTACGGTCGATATCACTGAATTTCATCTGCTGGTCGGCACGCATCAACCGGATAACTTCGGTCAGGTTTTTCTGCTCAGCGTACATCTGTTTCTGCAGGGTTATCATCTCCGTCCCCAGAGAATCGACCCGGGTCTGAATAGCGCGCAGTTCCTGCGTACGCAGCATCGTCATGTTGGTACAACCGCTGCCGGAAAGCAGCAGAGCGGCGACAGCAAAACACTTAAGCGGGTGAAACGGCATGGCAACTCCTTGATGGGTTTAGAAATCAGACCAATCGGGCATTTTCGCCTCACCCGACGAGGTGATGCGGCGTACTCTGCTTCCGTTCGGTTTCATGACGTATATGTCGTTACGTCCGCCGTAGCTGTTGACAAAGGCTACCAGCGAACCATCGGGCGACCAGCTCGGGTATTCGTTGCTTCCGGCAATTGAGGTAATCTGCACCGGGTCGGAACCGTCGGGGCTGATCATCCATATATCGAACTTGCCGTTCTTCGCCATGGAATGGTAGGCGATACGGTCGCCCTTTGGCGACCATGCGGGAGAATCGGCGTATTTGCTGTGAAAGGTGACCCGTCGCTGATTCGCGCCATCGGCATCCATGCAGTAGATCTGCGGATTGCCCGAACGATCGGAAGTAAAGGCGATCTGATACCCGTTGGGTGACCAGGTGGGCGAGGTGTCGACTCCGTAATGAACCGTAAGCTGCTTGGTGCCGCTCGCATCGGGATTGCAGGTGTATACATCGAGGTTACCCCGCTTTGACGAGGCATAGGCAATGGTACCGTCGATTGGGGAAACGTCGGCCGACGATTCGATTCCCTTGCTGTATACGAATATTTTCGAAGCCCCGCTGTAAATCGAACCGCGGAACAGGTCGGGAGTTCCCTTCTGGTACGAGGTCCAGATGACGGTACTCTTGTCGCTGAACACCGGAAAGATGTTGATCACGTTGTTGTTGGTCAGGTTGACACTGTTGTGACCGTCAAAGTCCATGATCGCGATATTCTTTTTGGAACCGTGCGATCGAACGAATAAAAATCTGCTTTCAAATATTCCCCGTTCTCCGAAAAGCATCTCGACGATCTCGTTGGAGTACCGGTGAGACATGCTGCGAAGGAACTTTGTATCCCCTTTGTATTTTTTACCGATGATAAGCTCCCGGCTCGCCGCATCGCGCAGGAAACACTCGATCACGACCGTGTTGCTTTCAACCGTATACTTTCCGTCAATGTAAATGCCGATCCCCGAATCTGCAAAGAGCGCACTGTCGAACTGCGGTTTCTTCATAACGAGGAATCTGCCGCAGAAGTCAAGATCGCCCGCGATCACGTCGCCCGGGAGATCCTTCGAGAGTACCGTGCCGTTCGTGGAAACGAAATCGATCACGCCCACCGGGATACTGTCGAACTTTGAGGCGTACACATCAAGATCGAACTGCTCGGCGGTTGCGGCGGCAGAGGCAAGGAGTATGAACAGTAATACAGTGACGACACATTTCATGGTTATTTCCTGGTTGGGATAAGGGTACAGTTCAGATCAAGCTGGTTGTCCTCGAAGCCGGGAGGAAGCTTGCCGAACGGAGCGGCGAGCTTGACGGCCCGAAGCGCGAGATTGTCGAGGGTGCTGCTGCCTGATGAGGTGGCGATCGACGGGGCGGTGATGGAACCATCCTGTTTGATGGTGAAAGAGACAACCACTTTGAGTGAACGGTTTTCGGAGGTGGGTTTCCAGTAGCGTTCGAGTTTCTGCTGAACGTTGTTGAGGTACCAGTGATATTTGAAGTTACCGATAGCGGATACCTGAGCCGGTGCCGGAATTTCGTCGAGAATAGAGGCGAGTTCATCCAGATCCTCGCGGATCGGGCGGGCGGCGTCCTGACTCTTCTGCGCTTCGTGTTTTTTGCGCGGTGCGCTTTTATCGGGTGCGGTACGCGGTTTCGCCTGTTTTTCCTCCTGGGGCTTTCGCTGCCTGATGGCGTTTTCACGAACCGGGACTTTTCTTGCCGGTGCCGGTTTGAACGGGGAGGAAACCAGTTGAAATGTTTTCGGACGTTCGAACTTGCGCGTTTTCTGCAGCAACCGGCTCATGATCGGCAGCACCACCAGCACCACAACATGAAAAAGAATCGATAACGTTAGCAACGCCGGTGTCGGCGCCTTTCTGAAGGTTTCCCGATCGAAAAGCGGCGATGCAGTGGCGTTCATCAGAAGCTGCCTGACTTGTCTATCGGCAGGGTCAGAAATCCGAGTTTCACGACTCCCGCGTTCTGGAGTTCCGAAATAATCCGGATAACCATTCCGTAGGGGACCTTCTTGTCGGCATTGACGAATACGGGAATATCGGTCCGGCCGGTAAATGCATCTTTGAATTCACGTCTGAAATCTACCAGCGAAACTTTCTGCTGATCGATGTAGATCTCGTTGCGGCTGTTGATCGATACCTGGATCGACTCGTTGGATTCGACATTGTCGGATTCCGTCTTCGGCAGATCAACCTGCACTCCCTGTGTCATCATCGGGGCAGTGATCATGAAAATAATCAGGAGCGCAAAGACAACGTCAATGAGATTGGTAAGGTTCAGTTCGCTGATGACGTGGCGTCGTCGTAATCTTCTTCTGCTCATATACCTGCTTGATGCTGATCGTTGAAGTGAACACCGGCGGGAGCCCTCTCCCGCATACCGCAGTTAGCCGCGCGGCTGTTGCGGGGGTCGTGCCGACCGTTCCGTGTATAAAAGATTGAAGAGTTCCCGTTTGAGTCGAACATGGAGAACATCCTTGAACTCTTCCATTTCGTTTTCGATTGCTTCGGTGCGGCTGTTGAAGTAGTTGTAGAAAAACAGCGCGGGAATCGCCACCGCAAGACCGACGATCGTGGTAATGAGTGCTTCGGCGATACCCGGGGCAACAACCGGCAGACTCGCCGATCCCTGATTACCGATTTCGTAAAATGAATTCATGATACCCCAGACCGTGCCGAGCAGTCCCAGAAACGGTGCGATACTGCTGATCATCGCCAGCAGGAAGACACCTTGTCCGAACGGATTGATCAGAGCGAGAAAACCGCTTTCAAGGCTGTCGTCAGCCATGGTGAACTGGTTCTGCAGAAAAAACGACCAGTCCTTCACTCCGGTGTGCGATTGTGCATCCTCAAGAATGCGACGGTATTCGCTTGCACTGATCTTTCCAAGCTGCGCCATGGGCGATTGCAGTTCCTTCTGATCCAGTTTCTCAACATCGGAAAGACGCGCGAGGCCGGCGTACTTTTTCCGGAATCGTTTGTTGCCGTTGTTGATCTGGGAGAGGATATACAACCGGTTAAATATGATGCCCCAGGTTGCAAAAGAGCTGAGCATAAGCAGAAATACAATGAATTTGCCTACCCAGCCCGCGCGGATGATCATTTCTAGAACAGGAATACCCATCTACCAACCCTTTCCCCGTCACGTCTGTAACGGAACCTGCACCCGGAAAATATGAAATGTGTATCGAATTGTAACAATTCCGAGACATTATCTCCATCTATTATAAGTATCAAAACTACTTCCTGAAGGGAAGGTAAGTCAATCGTGTAAATTGAAGCGGGAAAAGGGACGATTTTCTCCGGTTGAAGAGGTATGCGAAGATGACCTCCTGGTTCGGGACGCCCCCTCAGTATTGTTTCGTTTCACTGTTCCCCCACTTGTACCAAGCCCGGTCGAGGTAAGGAGGCGGGCTCGCTTTCAAGGTTGATCACCTTTCCCGGATAATTGCGGACATGACCAAACTGCGCACCTACAACGATCATTTCAACCAGAAACAGATAATGTACCTGTATCTACTGATTTCCCACTACGTGGTTGACGCGAACGTCCCCATGCACTGCGACCTGCGCGACGATCCGCCCTCGGCCACCGACACCACCAATCCCGGTCCGGCAACACGGTATCTTGCGGAATCGGTGCACGGTAAGATCGAAGACTAATGGGACAAGGCCTGCCCCCCGGTTGCCGTTGCCGAAGAGATCATTACGGTAAACAGAGCCGACGATTTCGGCGGACCAACCGATCTGACTCCCTATGTGCGGTTCCCGCTTGACGACCGTTCGGCCGTCAAAGAGATCAGGCCATACTCCCTGGGTACGAACACCTTTGAGTTTGTGGGAGCGAAGCATGGGGTAAGCGTTATCGCTGGCTGTCCTTTAGCTACCGACTTCTGGGAGTTTGCAAGATGCAAAGAGTTTTCGTGGATAAAGATTGGTCACCCCAAAACCGATATAAATTTGATTGAAGCCACACCTAAAACTAATGATAGAAGCTATTTGTTAACAGACGAGCAAATAATTGGATTTGTGAAAGGATGCAAGCTACATACTATGGAAAGTTTTGAAAGATTTATGCGAGATGCTCGATATGAACAGCCATACTCATTTTTTGGTGGGCGTTACAAACCAGTATACTTCCTGATAAGAGAACAATAACAATCAACAACAAAGGATCACAATTTACGTTGCGTTCTGTTTGCTCATTGAGTTGGGCGTTAAAAAAGACCTACACCCAGCCATAGGCTTCAGTCTAAACGGCGTAAACAAGATATAAGAAAAAACAAAAGGCAGGGCGTAACCACAACGCACAACAAAGGTTTGGGTGCTACGTTCGCAAAGCCTCACTTGTACTTCGGCAAAAGGCGCAAAATCACGCGGCACTTCACCAAACCTTTAACGATCTATCGCCTTGTAAACTTGACGATACTTATAGAGTGACCTGCGACATGGATGTTTCAGCAAGTCTTTATCTGGAAAGGATTAACCACCCATTCGCCCTTCGCAGTCCGCCTGCGCGAAGCCGTCCTCCCTCCGCACTGCTCTGGAGAACGGGCCGGTACCGAGTGTTGCTTTCGCGTAGGTATCACGGATCAGTACCCTTCCGGAGGATCGGATTGCCCGGTACTGACACGAAGAACGAAGCGGGAGAAGTGTACACAGGGAGCCGGAGCGCATGGCGGTGTGCCGAGCCTGTCGAGGTAATGCGACCCGAAGGGAATCGAACCGACATACTCCTTGCAATAGTTTCACACTGTTTCTATTTTCACCCACGAACCATGATTCTATCAACCGTCATCTCTTCCAAGGGAGGATTCATGATCAAGCTGCTCGTCGTTCTCGTGGTGTCTGTTTTTTTCATCGGATGCGATCCGACCATTACCGATCTTCAGGTGACCCCAACGGCCGACGCGTCCGTCGCGACGGTATCCGCCAAGGTGATGTCGCAGGGATCGTCGAACATGAGCACTCCGTCGGCGGCCTGGCGGGTTTCGGGTTCGGGAGCATCGTTTGCCGGTGAGACACCGATGAACCCCGCCGAAGACCATTATTATTCGATCGATCTTACAGGGCTTCCCACCGGTTTCCTGGATGTTCGCGTTTGGGTGACCTATGGATCGTCCGGTGATCTTGTCAAGGAACGCATCGTGAAATTCTACAACGGTGCCTATTTCGGATTCGACTCGGTACAGGGTACGGCGGGTTGGTCCTTCCAGGGCATCTATAACGATAACGGACCGGAACAGATTGCACAGTGCCCGCCCGCCGGACTCGATACGTTCCCGAGCAGGGTTCATTTTCCCGACTTTGCACTCGAAAGCTATCCCTCACCTGCCGGCAGTTATCGCGGAGCACTTTTCGTGTTCACCCATCCGGGGTGCTTTCCCAATACTACTACCTTGGCCATGGGTCCCCTTTGGCGCTATGCACTTGTCTCGCCGGACCTTTCGGGCGAAACCGCCTGGCAGGGAATTACCGGCTTTTCATGCCGTTTTCAGTCCAACCGGCCCGGTATAACCGTCAAGCCTTTGATCCGTGTCCGCAAAACTGACGGCGATACCACCCATTTTACCGGTGCTGATCCGGCTTTTTATCCGATCGATTCGACGGGAATCTGGTACGAGGTTATCTACACCCTTCCCGCCGGAGCATCCGCACTCATCGACAGAATTCTGAACGTGCAGGTGAATGTTTTCGGCGATGCGGTCATGACCGGTACGTATCCCGAAGGGGCGAACTATCTTGATGCGGTGTATCCGATTCATTGAGGTAGCCAAGCTTTACAACTGGCCGTAATAAAGGCCGGAAAGGTGAGTCGGGGATTGATGCGGCAATGCGTTGCGACTCGTTCTTTCCGGCCATTTCGTCTTTTTACCTTAACCTCACGAAACAGCGGGAGAAATCTATTTCATCTAATATTCGTTTCAGAATTCCATATCCCGGAAAATTACCTTAACGTTCTCTCAAACAAGGATTCCCCACCATGAAAATCAAATCAATCACCCTGCTCCTGTTCGTTGTATCCGTTTCTTTTGCAGAATCCAAAACGGAAAAAATCTACAAACTTCTCGATTTAATGGGTTCCGATAAAAGTATTACCGTTATGAAAACACAAATGACCGACATAATCAAAAAAGCAAGCCCCGGAGTACCGAACGGTTTATTTGATACCTTGTTTGCAAAAATGAACAAGGAAGGCTTCTATACCATAACTGCTGCCGTTTACGACCGGAATCTGGACGAAAAAACGATCGATGCACTTATAGATTTTTATCAAACCGAAGCCGGGAAAGCATTTGTGGCGAAAATGCCGGTAATAGTGAAGGAAAGTATGCAGGCCGGAGCGATCTGGGGGCAACAGATCATGATGGAGGCGGTGCAGAAACTTAAGGAACGCGGGTACAAGGTGCAGGGAATTTAGTGGTAAACGAAACCATTTTACTGCTGTGTGGTGCGCTTAGGGCTGTGGTTCCAATAAAATCTTAAAAACAGGTGATCTTCTTGATTATGAAAACACAAAAAATCATTGTCTCATTAATAGTGGCATCACTATTTCCGCTGCAGTTGGCACATGCCCAATGGGAAAAAATAACCGGACCATCCAGTGCACTGGTTCAAACGTTCTGTATAACCGATTCTGCGGTGTTTGCCGGTACTTACGGCGACGGTGTTTACCGCAGCGCTGCTGCCGGAGAACACTGGGAAGCTGCGAACACCGGACTGACCGACAGGATGATCAACTGCTTCGTATCGAGGAATGGAATCCTCTATGCAGGTACTTACGACGGCGGTGTTTTCAGCTCCGACGATGATGGCAACAGCTGGACGGCGAGAAACAGTGGCTTGACGGATAAACGAATTTTCTCTCTTGCGGTGATGGGGGATACCCTGCTTGCCGGAAACCGGAAGGGGGTGTTTCTGTCCGGCGACAACGGAGTGAGCTGGAATGCGGTGGGGGAGGGCATTGAAAATGAAAATGTAAAGGCTCTCGCCGTGAAGGAGGATATCATTCTTGCAGGAACCGATCAGGGAATTTTTCGCACTGAAGATAAGGGAGAAAACTGGACCGCTGTTACCACCGGGTTGCAGCAGGTGAGTTGTCTGCTCGTGGTTGAAGGCAACTGTTTTGCCGGGACTTACACCGGGGTTCTCCGCTCCGACGATGATGGAGCCACGTGGTCCGGTGATAATGCACTTCTCACGGATGTACGCTCCCTTGCAGTACGCGGGACATCTTTATTCGCCGCAACCTACGACACCGTGTACCGGTCAACCGATAACGGAGGAACCTGGACCGCGCTGGTTCCGGGAGTAAGAGATATCCGGGCAGTTGCAGTTAGCGGAAAGGTACTTTTTGCCGGAGCATCCGGTGATGGGATTGTCTGGTCGGAAGACGACGGCGAACACTGGACTTCCGCAAATTCAGGGCTGGTACCATTGCCGGTACTTTCGCTTGCCGGTAATGGCAAGGTTCTTCTGGCCGGAACCAGGGAGTTCGGCGTGTTCCGTTCCACCGATAACGGAGAAAATTGGTTCGCAGTGAATACGGGACTTCCACTCAAGGATGTTATGTTCCTTGAAAAAGGTGGCAGCGGCATTTTTGCGGGAGATACGGATCTGATCGCGTGGACTGCCAATAATGGTGATCAATGGATGACGGCTTTTTTCTGCCTGGAAAAGCAGGATCGCCCGATGGCCTTTATCGACAGCACTATCTTTAGCGGCACTTCCGAAGGCTTAGTTATTCGATGCCCCGGTGAAGCGGATTTTATGTTGGAAGGATCGGAAAAGTTGACTGATACAGCAGTTACCGGAATTGCCGGGAAAGACGGGATGGTTTTTGCCGCTACACGTAACGGTGTTTTCTCATCTGTTGATTCTGGAATGCATTGGGTCGCAGCGAATGACGGTATCACCACCGGTGCGGTAACATCACTCGTTACCTGTGGCAGTAATTTGATTGCCGGAACCGATGCGGGTATCTTCATTTCGGGGGATAACGGGGAAAACTGGACTTCCGTTGCGACCGGCTTGAACAAAACGAAGGTAGCCGCGCTGGTTAGCAATGGGAGTAACGTGATCGCCACTGTTGACGGCGGCGAGGTTATCCTGTCAACTGATAATGGAAAGAGCTGGGCGGCGGTGTCGATTGTACCTGCTGATCCTGATGTAAACAAACTGGCGGCAGGCGAAGAGTACCTTTTCGCTGTAACCGACAGTGCGCTCTGGCGCTGCCCGATTTCAGCGTTGCCGGTTTTAGCGGAACCTGAAGACAGGAGTGACTGCGGGTGCGGCAGTGGAACCGGGCTTGCCTTTCTGCCGGTAGTATGGTTCCGGTGGCGTTTGAAACGAAAAAAATCAAAGAAGGAGTAAATCCGCTTCATGGTGAAGAGTCGTTTTGGATATAAATGGGACGGTGGTCAGGACTATGGTTACAGGTTGGAAATACGATAAATGACGGTCTTCATAGGAAAGAAAAATTACATAGTTTCGTTTTTTGCTCTTCTATGCTTCTATCTGCCAGTTTGTGCTCAGTATGTTCCTCCGCTCAAATTGAATGAAAGAGAAGTATGTGTTGAGAAATACTTATTTAATTATGATTCATCTGCACATCCTGTTCCTGTTGACTCTTTGGATATTTTGGGAAAATCAAATCCTTTCAGGGTACCGGACACCATCAGGAAATATCTCAGGGAGGCGGTACAGGAAGTTTATAAAATATCGAATCATTCACTTTGTCTGAATAAAAATGAAGAAGGTTCAATTGCAACTATAGAAATCTTACCGTCAGGACAGGTGGCACTTTATGCCTGTACCGATTCGATACGGACTCATGAACCCGGGATGCTGCGTCCACACCAGTCAATTATTTCAATCTATAAAAAAATCAAAGACGATTTCTCATGTCTGGTGAAATTCAGGTATGGAATCGAAAATTATGAAATCAAGATACCTGAAATAGTTGAAATCACCTACATCAATACACCTCGAACCAGATCAATCATTATGGCAGATCTCATTCCTGCATTGTGCGATATTAAAACAGATTTCTATTTTGAGGTGGATTCCAATTGTGTAGGAAGCGCCCTGATAAATGTGGATATTTATTCCAGCGGAAAAGTACGTTTAAAAGAGGTTAATTTTACCCGAATGCAGAAACCGAATCACGATTATGATAAAGAACTTCAGAGAATTTGCACAAGGTATTTCAATTCACATTTGGTTACACTGATAAAAAGACCCCGGGAGAAAACAAGTTTCTTTTTTGGAACTTATTTTGTAAAATCGTTGGAACAAATGAGACACGACAACTGAATGCACTAAACGGGGAGCACATGATCGCACTCGCTGGAATAGCTGTGCACCATCCGGCAGGGACGTTCAATTGAACGTCCCTGCAATGTTTCCTGTAGCATTCTTAGCATCTTACTGTATCTCCACCGGTTTAATCCCTAAAACCCCAAATTTAAAATCCGATCAATCGTAGTAAACAATCCTGCAGTGCGGGTAATGCTTCCCTAATAAGGGGTGCTATGGTAAACGTTCATCAACCGGATGTATTTTTTCAACTTATGATCCTACGAAATCAGCAACAGACTGTCCATGTCGGCATTGATATCGGTTCAACCACTATCAAATTACTGGCCCTTGATCAGCAGCACACTACCCTCTTCCAGAGCTATGAGCGGCATAACGGTGCTCATCGGGATACGCTGCTGCCTCAGCTGCAGCAGCTTGAAACGGCAATCAACGGTGCTCCGGTGCTTATCGCCATTACCGGTTCACAGGGCGGGGGTATCGCCCGGAAGATCGGCGCGGCGTTTATCCAGGAGGTGATCGCACAGTCGATTGCGGTGAAAAACCTCTATCCTGCCACACGGACCTCCATTGAACTCGGCGGGCAGGACTCCAAAATGGTGTTTTATTCCGATGCGCCGGGAAATGCCGTTTCCGACATGCGGATGAACGGGGTTTGTGCGGGAGGGACCGGGGCCTTTATTGATCAGATGGCGACTCTGATCGATCTGCCAGTGGAGCAGTTCAACGAGGCGGCTGCCCGGGGGAGTCATGTGTATGATATTTCCGGTCGGTGCGGTGTGTTTGCCAAAACCGATATTCAGCCGCTTCTCAATCAGGGGGTTGCTACCGACGATATCGCACTCTCCTGCCTCCATGCACTTGCGAAACAGACGATTGGCGGACTTGCGCAGGGGATGGTGATTGCTCCGCCGGTGCTCTTTGCCGGAGGACCGTTCTACTTTATACCGAAACTGATCGATGTATTTATGGAGCGTCTGCAGATTGGACGGGAGTCGATACTGATTCCGGAACAGTCGCAAACGTTCATTGCGTATGGAACGGCGCTGAGTCTCGGTACTGAACTGGGAAGAAAAACCAGGAAAACCAGTTGTGCCGCGGTGATAAAGATTATTGAACAGAGCGAGCACGGTGGCGGAACTGCAGGGAGTACACTTCCGTTTTTTACGACGCAAGGCGATAGGGACGCATTCATCGAAGAACACCGTCCGGAACCGCCTGCGGATGTGGCGGCGACGCTTTCGGGAACGGTGCCGGTGTTTCTGGGGCTCGATGCCGGGTCGACCACGACTAAACTGGCGGTGATCACCGAAGCGGGGGATCTGGTGTATTCCTTTTATAGCAACAATCAGGGAAAACCGATCGATACCGCACGCGACGGACTTCTGGCGTTTCTTGATTTCTGCGAAGAAAGAAATATCACTCCGGAAATCAGGGGGCTCGGTACCACCGGTTACGGCGAGCAGCTGTTCGCCGGTGCTTTTCATGCCGATTACCATACGGTGGAAACGATCGCCCACAAGAAGGCTGCAGTCAGCTTCTGTCCGGAGGTGAGTTTCGTGCTTGATCTCGGCGGTCAGGACATGAAGGCGATATTCATTAAGAACGGTATTATCACCAATATCGTCCTCAACGAGGCATGCAGTGCCGGGTGCGGATCATTCCTTGAAACCTACGGCCGGACACTCGGCATCACCCCCGGTGAGATCGCTTCGCACGCGTTTGGTGCGCGGTATCCCAGTAATCTCGGGTCGCGTTGCACGGTCTTCATGAATTCATCGGTTATTACCGAGCAACGCAACGGCCGCACGGTTGACGAGATTCTGGCGGGGCTCTGCCGTTCCATTGTCGAGAATATCTTCACCAAGGTAGTCCGCATCACCAACTTTGACGATCTGGGCGACTACGTGGTGGTGCAGGGCGGTACTTTTAAAAACGATGCGGTGCTTAAAGCGTTCGAGGATTACATCGGGCGCACGGTGCTGCGGCCGCCCCTCTCAGGCGAGATGGGAGCATTCGGGATTGCTCTTCTCTGTCGTGACCGGCAGCGGGAGACGGGAGTTGCTTCACGGGCGGGAGAGCTTATTACCCGCGAGGGACTTGCTGCATTTGGTTACTCGACGTCAACCAACAACCGGTGCGAACTCTGCACCAACAACTGCGCGCGTCATATCGTGACCTTTTCACATGGTGGAACCTTTGTTACCGGCAACCGGTGCGAGCGGGGTGCGGTCGTGGGGAACGCTCCGGTGGAGAAGGGTACCCGGGTCAGGGTTCCCGACCTGCTCAGCGAACGGTACCGGATAATTTTTGCCTCGGCCGACCGGAATGTGAAGTTCGACCCGAACAGTGATCGGGTGATCGGTATTCCGCGGGTACTGGAGTTTTTTGAAAGTTTTCCGTTCTGGAGCGCGTTCTTCAGACACCTCGGGTATACCGTCGTACTCTCCGAAGAGTCCGGGTATCCGCTCTTTGAATCGGGGCTGCGCACCGTGCCGTCGGATACCGTCTGCCTGCCCGCCAAGGTGGCTCACGGCCATGTGGAATCGCTGCTGCGCAGAGGGATAAAAACCATCTTTATGCCCCTGATGCTAAAAAACAAAAAGGAAAATCCGCAGCAGGATGATTCGTGGTACTGCGCCGTGCTGCAGGGATATCCCGAGATCCTCCGGCTTAACGGGGTCATTCCCGACGATGGTTCCGTTCGGTTTCTCACGCCGGCCTTCAAACTCACGTCTGACCAGGTACGCAATCGGCAGATAGTACGGTTTGCGGAGGAGAAACTGGGGGTTGATCGTACCCGGGCACTGCAGGCAATCCGTAAAGGGTCAAAGGAGATGGTCGAAATGCAGAACACGCTGCTGCAGCGGGGGGCGAAAGTACTCGCCGATCTGCGCGGGAGCGACACGTTCGGTGTGGTGATCTCCGGACGACCCTATCACAACGATCCATTCGTCAATCACCGCATCGCGAAGTTTTTCACCTCGAAAGGAATTCCGGTGCTGGTGAACGAGGCGCTGCCGGGAATCAATGAACTCGAACTGGATTTCAGCCGTATCGATACGATCAACACGTTTCACAACCGTATGCTCGGAGCGGCGAAATTCATTTCTGAACACCCGGATCTTGAAATGGTGCAGCTCGTGAGTTTCGGCTGCGGTCACGATGCGATCCTTACCGACGAACTCGGGCGGATACTACGCTCGTACGGTGGTAAGGAGATGCTCACGCTCAAACTCGACGAGGGAGAAAACAGCGGGCCGCTCAATATCAGGATCACCTCGTTCATAGAAACCGTTCGTTCGCAGCGCGCGCGCAGCAAGCCGGAAAAACGCGGATTTGTACTGCCGCCGTTTCCGGTTCGGTTCGAGAAGAAGGACCGGGGAAAGCGGACGTTCCTGCTGCCGAATCTCACCTGGGGATTCTCGATGATCATGGCGAAGTCGTTCGAGCGGCAGGGATACGACTCCCAGATTCTCCCCGTGGCCGGAAAAGAGGCAATCGCCATCGGCAAGCGGTACGTCAATAACGATATCTGCTATCCGGCACAGCTCAATATCGGCGAGATCCTGCACTATCTGCTGCAGCATCCGGAAAAAGCCGCGACCTCCGCAGCTGCTTTCGCCAAGAACTGCAACGACTGCCGCGCCTGTCACTACGCGGCGCTCGCCCGCAAGGCGCTCGACGACGCAGGGTTCGGTGAGGTCCCGATCGTGACGACCGCAGAGGTTGATCGCCGCGACATGCACCCGGGGCTGCGACTCAACCGGTTGACGTTCTCCCTCGATTTCCTCCATGGTATCGCGCTTGTCGATGCGCTTGACGATATGGCGCGGCAGTGTCGTCCGTACGAGAACGTCCGGGGGCAGACCGACGTGTTGTACGAGGAGTGGGTCCGTCGGGTGATCGGCGCCCTTTCGCAGAGCTGGCGTGCGGCTCTGGACGAGCTTGAGGGCGCGGTGGAGGCATTCAACCAACTTGATGTCAACCGTACAAAACGAAAACCCCGTGTCGGAATCATTGGTGAGATCCTCGTCAATTTTCACGATACGGGTAATCACCGGATCGTCCAGTATCTTGAGGAGCACGGGATGGAGGTGGTACTGCCCAATCTTATTGAGTTCTGGCGCCAGGATTCAATCAATTTCAGGGTTGCTGCCGAGCACGATCATGTGCGGTTTCGCGGTCTGATGAAACGATATGCCGATCTGTATGGAATGGTGTTTAAGGGCATCATCGGGGCAGTGGAGAAGCGCCGAAAACGATTCAAATTCTACCAGCATCATGGCGATATCCGCGAAATCGCCAAAAAGGCTGCACAGATTTTTGATCCCACCTTCCGAACGGGTGAGGGGTGGCTGATCCCCGGCGAGATCGTCAACTGGATCGATGAAGGGGTTAATTCCTTTCTTATTGTACAGCCGTTCGGTTGCCTTCCCAACCACGTGAGCGGTCGCGGTGTGATCAAGGCAATCAAGGCGAAATTCCCGCAGGTGCAGATACTGACACTTGACTTTGATCCCGATACCAGCCTCGCCAACGTGCACAACCGGCTTCAGATGATCGTTCTGGGTTCGGGTGGGGACGAGAGTGATACCGCTGAGGAGGAAGTGGAAGAAGTGATCGGATAAGGTGATTTCTATCGGTGGTAGCGCCTCCTTCTGAACATTCTGTTTCCCAACATTCCTGCAGAGCTCCGGCGCTCCTCTGTTGCATCTGCTGCATCGGGGAGCTATTTTGGTGGTGCGGAGTCTTAGGGATGCTCCAGTATATCATTTTAATTTCGGGATAGTTTCGGTTGATGACGGGGTGGATACCGCCGGTGTGAACTATTTCCTCTGGAAACAGCACCTATTCTTTATCGGGAACGGATCGTCCGGGTTCCTTTGACGGATTCGTGATACTGGCCTTTTTGTGTGAAGATAAAGAAGCGTTTTTAAAAATATTCAGTGGCTTAACGGAGAATGAGCGTATGAATAGGTTTGCAGCTCTACGTATATATTCGGGAATAGTGCTTACGGCAATTGCGGGGGGCGTGGTCCCGGTTGCGGCACAGGGGGTTGCCTCATTCTCCAGGGAGGCCGATGGAGCACTCTGTGTATTGTCGGATGGTGCACGCCTCAAGCTGCAGGTATGTTCAGAGAATAGTATCCGTGTGGTTCATACCGCCAAGGCAACCATTCCCTCACCCAAAGGATATGTGGTGGGAAGGGAGACCTTTACCCCAGGTACCTGGGATGCGACAGATAACGGCGCGGGGATTGTGGTAACCACACCGAAAATTACGGCAACGGTGAACAAAACGACAGGGCTTGTTGCATTCGCAACCGCCGCCGGAGTACCGATCTGCTCTGAAACACAGAGGGCACTTACCCCGGTTACTAAAAGCGGTGAGGCGGGTTTTGCTGGTACGTTGAACTTTTCTTCACCGGATCAGGAGGCGGTATACGGTCTTGGAAATCTCTCTATGGCGACTCCGGGTTGGGGGGCGACCGGTGAGGCGTACTGGGAATCGTTCCCGCCGGATCGCACCGGCGCGATCAATATCCGCAATGTGACGGTCGATCTTCATCAGAGCAACTGGTACGATGTCGTTCCCTTTTTCATGACAACGTCGGGATACGGTGTGCTGCTCAATTTCTCCTGCCATGCGGTCAAGACTCCACCGCTCAACTTTACCGCAGATTTTCTCACCAGAGATGCCTGGGACTATTTCTTTGTTTACGGACCGGAGTTCGATACCGTGGTTGCCGGATACCGCGAAGTGACCGGTCCTGCACCGATGCTTCCCAAATGGGCGTTCGGCTTCTGGCAGTGCAAGAACCGGTACATGAGTGCCGACGAACTCAAAACCGCGGTTGCCACCTTCCGGTCAAGCGGTATTCCACTTGACTGTATCGTGCAGGACTGGAGCTGGTGGAGTGGTACCACGACCGGATACGGATCATTCACCTGGGATGCTCCATTTGCCAATGCCGCACAGTGGATAGAGAGTATCCACCAGAGCAACTGTCATTTCGCACTGTCAATCTGGCCCACCTTCAGTTCCGGAACACCGCATCTCCCGGAGATGCAGTCGCACTTCATTACCGCACCCTGCAATGGCGACGCGGCTACCCCGGGTACGTTTATGAATATTTTCGACAGTCAGGCGGCGGATCTGATGTGGGGCTATATGAACAGTACCTGCCTGAGTGCCGGGGTGGATGCCTGGTGGATGGATGCGACCGAACCTGAGTGTACGCCACTTACCGGACAGGTCACGCCGGGTACAGGGCTCGGGAGCGGGGCTATCGACCGGTACGCGAACGCGTATGCCTTGGCACACGCTAAAAATATTTATGAACATCAGCGCGCGGTTACCACCGATAAGCGGGTGGTCAATCTGACCCGGTCGTTCTACGGCGGACAGCACCGGTTCGGAACCATTTATTGGGGTGGGGATATCAGCAGCGGTGATATGAAAAATGTCGCTACCGCGGTTTCAGGTGGAATCAACTCATGTATGGCCGGAAATCCTTACTGGTGTTCCGATATCGGCGGATTCATGGACAACGGTACCCTGATGCTCAACGACGATATTCTTGCCCGCTGGTTTGAGGCGGGAACATTCTTCCCGCTGTTCCGTATTCACGGATCACGGGATACCGAGATCTACGGTATGAGTGCGGCGGTAAAACCGATCGCAATTGCATTCAGCAAGCTGCGGTACCGGCTTATGCCCTATATCTATTCACTCGCATGGAAGGTGACCAGCGAAGGGTATACCATGACCCGTGCGTTGCCGTTTGACTTTCCGGACGATGCAAAGGTCCGCACCATCGCTGATCAGTTCATGTTCGGTCCGGCCCTGATGGTGAGCCCAGTGGTCACTGCCGGTGCCGACAGCCGATCGGTCTATCTGCCTGCCGGTACCTGGTACGATTTCTGGACCGGTGCAAAGGAAGTGGTTGCTTCCGGTACGTCAAAGAATGTTGCGGCACCGCTCCAGAGTATTCCCGTGTATGCACGGGCAGGCGCGATTCTCCCGATGGGGCCGCATATACAGTATGCCACCGAGAAAAACGATCCAATAGAATTGCGGATTTACCCGGGTGCCGATGGTCAGTTTACTCTCTACGAGGATGAGAACGATGGTTACGGTTACGAAGCCGGTAAGTATTCCATGATTCCGATCTCTTACTCCGATGCAACCGGAAAGGTGACCATCGGTGAACGGACCGGATCGTTTCCGGGAATGCCCCAGGCACATACGTTCAATATCGTGATGGTGAAAGCGGGCCATGGAATTGCCGATACCGTCACCGCAGACCCCGACTGTGTGATTGAGTATGCCGGTTCACCGATGATGGGATGTCCCGCTGAGCCGGTTGCGGCAGGTCCTCCTTCAATACGCAACCATTCCGCACTGCCGGTACGATCCTTCATTCTTAAAACATCCGGCGAGTGCATCACCTTTCCTGCTTTACCGGCCGGTTATCAGCGGCAGGTGGCGGTATATAATCTTTCAGGGCGTCTTCTCGCGAAAACGATTGTGGCATGGAACCACCTCTCGCTTCGGGAGACTTTTGGTTTTACCGAAGCCATCTATCTGGTGAAGGTGCGTCTGATTCGTCCGTAGCTGCGGATCATACCAAAACATCATAAAAACCACGTATCGGTATTCACCGGTACCGGTTTTTTTTCGCCTGTATTTCCGCTTTGCATTTTCCCCGACACGAAGATAGAATTGAGAAGAACTATACAGATTTGCGGTAGTTCCGAATGCTTCATCTGGAAGTGATTACACCTGAAATCCATTAAACATTTACTTTGCCGGGGGAGTGAGTGACCCGAACTGAACAGGATATACTTCTGCGCAACAATACCTCTCTGTTTGTCCGGAAAGTCCGGGAGGTATTCAAGGATATGGTAAACGCCGATTTGCATATTCTCTCCAAGCCGCAGCCACCGTATCGGCGCGGGGTTAAAAAACACGGAATGGTGGTGCTGTCTCATTTCAGCGGTATGATTCAGGGGGACTTCATTCTCTTTACCGACGAGGAGGCAGCTGCGTCACTTGCAGGAATACCGGTTGCGACGGTAACGTATGAGGTACTCGCTGCTCAGCGGGAGATGTATGCCGGGTTTATGTGCGAGGTACTCAACACCATTGTCTGCCAGTCGATTACCGATCTGGAGGAGATGTTCGGTGCACTTACCATCCTTCCACCGTCGTGGATTTTCGGGGAGTATTATTCTGCAGATTACATCTCCGGTGTAGGGTATCTCAGCGGTGACCATGGCGATATCACCTGCAGTCTGAGTCTCAATATGGTCAGTCTTCAGATCATCGACAACCTCATGACCGGTGCAGTACGGTGATGGGTGGAGGCGACAGGAAGAAATGCCGAAACTATTCTATTCTACCGAAGTAGAACTACCTGCTCATGATTAAAGCTGCCGCACTCGTTTTCTGCCTGTTCTGTTGTTTATTGCCGGTTTCGGCAATTCCCCGTCAGATAGATTCCGCGTCTGTACTTGTTGCAGCAGCGCTGGAACAGATACCTCTGACCGACAAATATGATCCCTCGTATGAGGTGCTCGATTTTCCGAACGGCGATGTTCCGATCGATCGCGGAGTGTGCACCGATGTGATTATTCGTGCTTTCCGGAGCCTTGGCATTGATCTGCAACTGCTTGTTCATACAGATATGAAACGGAACTTCAATCACTATCCCCAAAATTGGGGCCTGAAGAGACCGGATCGGAATATTGATCACCGCAGAGTACCCAACCTCCAGACCTGGTTTGAACGGCAGGGTAAAAAAATTCCGGTAACAGGTAGAGGCCGCGATTATCTTCCCGGAGATATTGTCGTATGGAAGCTGCCGGGGAATCTTGATCATATCGGTCTGGTTACCGACCGCAAGGTTGAAGGGACCGACCGCTACGGGATTGTTCACAATATCGGGAACGGTACCGAACTGGAGGATATCCTTTTTACGTATGAGGTAGCGGGTCATTACCGGTATTTCAAATAGTCTTTCCTGAGCGGCGGCTGTTTGTAGTTGATTTTAATCGTCACCCGAATTATTTTTATTAGCTATTAATCTGTCCCGTTTCCGGGCTGAAATCCTAACCAGAAGTCTGTAAAAGGCAAAAAGGAAGCGTTATGAGAGATAAAATTCATCCGAAATACGAGCCGGCAACATTTACCTGCTCCTGCGGAAATGTCATCGAAACCAAAGCGACCATTAAAAGCGGCCACCTTGATATCTGTAACGAGTGTCATCCGTTTTATACCGGAAAGCAGAAACTCATCGATAGCGCCGGTCGTGTTGAACGGTTCCGTAAACGGTACGAAAACGTTAAAAAAGATTCATAGCATTTTTTGAGGAAATTTCCGGGGCGGGAGTGCATTTGCACTTCCGTCCCTATTTTTTTAAGGGGAGTAGTATGAAACGATTGTTCCTGCAGATTTTCGGTGCACCGGTGTTCTGGATGCTGGCACAGAAAAAAAGAAAAGTGGGCGGCCAGGCGATTATTGAAGGGGTAATGATGCGCGGCAAGGATAACGTTTCGTGGGCGGTACGTAAGAGCGAATCGGATATCGTGGTTGAGCGTACTGCTTTTATCTCTGCGGCAAAAAAAGTTGCACTCCTCAAAAAACCGGTACTGCGCGGTGCGGTCGGTCTTTTCGAATCGGTTGTCCTGGGGTATCGGGCGCTTACCCGTTCAGCGGAGATATTTGAAGATGAGCAGCGCAGACAGGCTGAGGAAGACGGTAAAAAGCTCAAGGAGCGGAATAAAACCGGAGAGAAAATCATGACGGGATTCAGTCTGGTGATATCTCTGGTACTGGCGTTCGGCATTTTCATGTATGTTCCGATGTGGTTACTTTCAAAGTTCGTTCCTAAAGATTCAGCACTGCTCTTCAATACGTTGAGCGGGTCACTGCGGATTTTGTTCTTTCTTATTTATCTGATCGCGATCAGCTTCTGGAAAGAGATCCGGCGGGTGTTTGAATACCACGGTGCGGAGCATATGGCAATCTTTGCTTACGAAGACGGCAAGGACCTGACTATTGAAAATATGCGCAACTATACAACACTTCATCCGCGTTGCGGAACCAGTTTTCTGCTTCTGGTGGGGATCGTCTGCATTCTCCTGTTTTCGATCGTCGATGCACTCGTAATCAGTTTTATCGGGCCATATCCTTCGGTGCTGGCGCGATTCGGTGTACATCTGCTCCTGGTACCGCTGATTTCCGGTACCTCCTATGAAATTCTCAAACTCTCCGATGCGCATCAGCATCTTCCGGTGGTGGGATGGCTTATTCAACCGGGACTTATGCTTCAGAAAATCACCACCAAAACACCTGATGATACCCAGCTTGAAGTTGCGGCAAAAGCGCTGCAGGCGGCACTATGATTCAGGACCGGCTTGACGAACTGCTGCAGCGGCATGCGCAGCTTGAAGAGGAACTGGCCCTGCCGGAAACCGCTTCGGACCCGTCGCTCATGGAAAAACTGGGCCGTGAGTACAACAGCATCAACAAGAATATGCCGGTATACAAAAAGTACCTGGAGTTGATAAAAGGTATTTCCGATGCAAAGGAGCTTCTGCAGAGCGATACCGACGAGGAGATGGCACAGCTTGCCGAAGAGGAGTTGCTGCAGTGCGAGGAGGAACTTCCCGCACTCGAAGAGAAGGTGAAGCTGCTGCTGGTCCCCCGTGATCCCCGGGATATTAAAAACGCTGTAGTGGAAATACGTGCCGGAACCGGCGGTACCGAGGCGGGAATCTTCGGGGCGGATCTCTACCGGATGTATACTCACTTTATCGAAACGCGCGGGTGGGGAATCGAGGTACTCGGTTCAAGTTACGGAGAGATCGGGGCCATCAAGGAGATCATCTTTCTGGTGAAAGGTGAAAATGCCTTCGGAACACTCAAGTTTGAATCGGGAGTTCACCGCGTGCAACGGGTGCCGCAGACTGAGGCGCAGGGGCGGGTACATACCTCGGCGGCATCGGTGGCAGTGTTCCCCGAAGCAGATGATGTCGAGGTAGCGATCAATCCCAATGATCTGCGCATCGACCTGTACTGTTCAAGCGGTCCCGGCGGGCAGTCGGTAAATACAACGTATAGCGCAGTCCGGATAGTACACGTTCCAACGGGGATAACGGTCACCTGTCAGGATGAAAAATCGCAGCACAAGAACAAGGCCAAAGCGCTCAAGGTGTTGCAGACCAGACTCTACGAAAAAGAGCAGGCCGAGAAAGATGCAGAAGAGTCTGCCGCCCGACGCAGCATGGTGAGTACCGGCGACCGCAGTGCCAAGATCCGGACCTACAATTTTCCGCAGAACCGTCTTACCGATCATCGTATCAACCTCACGCTCTATTCACTGGACAGAGTTGTCAATGGGGAACTCGACGAACTGGTCGAGGCGCTCGCCCTCGCTGATGTCAATGAACGGCTGACGCAGACGGGGATGTGAAAACCCGGGATTTGCAGGGGCGGGATATTTTTTTGGGCGGGAAATGTACGGGCGGGTTTGAAACCCACCCCTACGGTAAACCTGCCCATCCATGTATATTATTTCCATGAACATCAAAGCCTACTTCGATACTACCGATTTTTTCGCCGGAATTTCCGGGGAGGGAAAGGAACGTCTCGCGGAAATCTGTATCCCGAAAAAACTTGAAAAAAAAGAGATGCTTTTTCAGGAGGGGGATACCGGCCACGCCTTCTATCTGGTCGGGGGCGGTGCCATCGGGCTGTACAAGGGAATGGACGACGGCAGGGATGTCGTCATTAAAATGGTGCATAGAGGTGAACTCTTTGCCGAGGTGATACTCTTTGAACAGAATACCTACCCGGTAACCGCCGTTGCACTGCAGCCAAGCCTGGTGTTCATTATTCCCAAAGTGCAGTTTTCCTGCCTGCTTGCCGATGAACTATTCCGTAATGAATTCATCGGAATGCTGATGCGTAAACAGCGGTATCTTGCCGACCGGATACGCTACCTTACCCTTCACGATGTCGAGGAGCGCTTTTTCCTCTTTCTCACCGAACACCATGGTGATGCGACGACCGTCCGGATGACCTACTCAAAAAAGGACATTGCAGCAACCATCGGTACCACTCCCGAGACCTATTCACGTCTGGTTGCCCGGCTCGTTAAAGAAAAACGTATTTCCGTTGAGGGAAAGACGATTATTATTCATCAACACTGATCGGTGGTTTTTACCCCGGTAACCAATGGTGTTTCATTTCTGTTTCGGTTCGATCAGGATACGGTAGTATACCGCTTTCGGTGGTCCGGTTTTCAGTGTCGAATCACTTCCGGAACAGTACAATTAAAGAGAATCATTCAGGTTGTAACAAAATGCGACTACCGTACGTTTTACTATCTGAGCAACAATGTTGCGCCGTTACGTTTAAACGATTAACCTGGAGGGACGCCATGAAACGTTTTCCGGTTCTCAGACCTCTGATGTCAACGCTCAGCAGCATTCCTCCTCATTTGAAGTACTGGTACCACCGTTCTTACAAGATGGTTAAACAGCATCCGCTCACGTCACTCATGACAGGGATTCTCCTTGCCCTGTTTATTCTGCCGGCTGCCGTTCCTCATCAGGGAAAAATCCTTCCGGTTGATCCGTATATGGTTACCGCCTATTCGATGCTCAGTTCGACAAAATCCGGCAGACAGCTTATTAAAAGAGTTAAGAAAAGTACTGCAGGTTCATATATCTACCTCTCCCTGGGCTCCACCGAGAGAGACCGTCTGACTGATTACTACGGCGATACGGTACGGGGAGTTACCCGGGCAACCTATGAGTACATCGATCGCCTTCTGCTCCCAAAAAGTGTCACGGTGATCACCAACAGGGATCTGGTCGGAACCGCACCGCGCGACATTATCCGCAGTATTGCTTTTGAACTTGAAAACGTTGATTATTCTTTCAGAAATCCTCAGTTTGATTTTCCCGGTGACTCACCATTTGCGGAACGTACCCAGCAGCAGGTATTAGCGGAGCTCGATAGGTAGACAGTGGACCTTCCATTATTCCATTTCTGAAGCGGTGTCGCTCCGGACCGGCGCCCGCTTTTTTTTCATCTCTTTTCCGTACCGCGATAAACCAACTCTCGGACAGCAGCCGCAGGTATAAGACGGACTTCCTATTAGGTACTGTCGAATTTATATTTAATTTGTGTATCAGTTTAAATACGATCAGATCTCCTGAATGCCGACAAGCCGGTCAATCACATTCTTACCGCTTAAAGCGGTATTTCGGGAGCTCACCTTGATGTACTTTCATAAAGGTGCCCCCTTGGGGGAAGAGGCATAACCAACCGGACAGGCGCCGGTACCGGGACAATTTCTGGAACAGGATGCGGGCAACAACTACCCGGCAGAACTCTTGGAAAGGAGAGGGAAGCGTGAACATAAAGCGATCAGTATCAGCGGTCCTCCTTGCACTTACGGGTGCTTGTGTGATGTTACTACAGTGTGCCAATCCGGTTGATGAGCCTCCGTTGCGTTGGAGGTCAAATGTACAGGTTCCGATCACCAATGAAAAATTTCGCATCGGAGAAGAACTTGACAACCTGTTTGACTTGGATAGCCTCGATATTCTCAATGTGGCGCTGAGAACCTATTACAATGATCCTTCGCAACTTCAGCCCGATACGATTCTGGGAGATACGGTGGTTTTTTCCGCTTCCAAATCCGATTCCGCTGAGTTCGAGAGTCATGAGGAACCTTTTGAGGATAAACTTTATCATGTGACGCTTGGTGCGATTCCGGTTACCGGTGCTCCGGAAAAACGCGACACCATCCTGGTGCCTGCGGTGGCTGCATCATTCGATATTCCGTTCACGGTAACGCTCGACAGTGTGTATGCGATTGATTTTTACGATACCGCCTCGAATACACTGGAAATTGACCTTGAAAACCGGGGAGGGGCGACGTTCACCTCACTGCGGATCGGAATCGCCGGAGTCGATACGGCATCCGTGGGGACGTTAGGTCCCGGGGCGTCCGCAACCGCGTCACTTGATCTGGCGGGGAAATCGGTTACCCATACCGCATTGCTGCATATAGACGGGGTTAGTGACGGTGCTACGGCGGATTCGCTGATATACTCCTTCTCGCTCAACGGGGTTAAGGCGTACAGGATGCGTGTGAATGACCGTCTGGTCAACTTTTCGGTGGAATTTACGAATTCTTACGAGCTCACTGATACTGTTGATATCGACTATATCGATATCGGCGATGGCTTTTTCAACTATAAATTCATGAATTATACCGGATTCGATCTGTTTGTGGAGGGCATTCATGATCATTTATGGATTTCCTCGTTTGTCGAAACAAGGGGTATTACCAGGTACGAGCAGCTGGCAGCGATCGACAGTGCTGATTCTGCAATAGGATTCTTCGGCCATATCACTCATGCCGCAAATCAGGCAAATGCTTATCAGGAACAGACTTATGGCCAGGAAAATCTTTCTTCTTGCCGTCTCTTTCCGGAGTGGGACGAGTCCATTAAAAAAAGCATTACCAAAGTAAGGTATATGGTCTCATCTGCAAAACCAACCGGTGATACGGTAACGATATCCGCAGCTGATTCTCTGCTGTTTACTATTCAGGCGGTAAATTTCAAATTCAGGGAAATGCAAGGGGTACTTACCGAGGCGTATGAGCGACAGAGTGATACACAGATGGTCGCGATTAATCTTCCGTGGAATGAGTCGAAGGACTCACTCAAAGGCAATTTTATTCTGCAGCAGGTCTGGGGTGACATTCTCATGTCGACCGGTATGCCGCCGCGGTCGTTTCTCGATTCATTGAGTATCGATTTCGTCGCCTTTGCACCGGAATCGACCTCTGTTCAGGATTCGATGTCAACAGTGCTTGAAAATGTAGGGCCCGATTCCTCATTTTTCAGGACTATAAACATCACCGATGTTGCCAATACTTTTTCCGATTCGGTGGCGATTGCAGTCAAGGTCTTTGTACCGAAGGGAACGAGGATGCGGATAGTCAATGATCTGGATATTCTGGATGAGGACTACAGCAAGTATCTCGGGAGGATGATCATTCACGTTGCCAACAGCTACCGGCTCAATGCGAAGCTTGACTGGGAGGTTAAGGACACGGTGAATATGGATCTCGGCAGCAGTCGCTTCCCGGTTCCCGAGGCGATGCGGTTTCTGCATAAACTTGAAGACCGGAGTGCGGTATTCGAGATGTGGCTCACCAACAATTCCAATCTCAATTTGTCGCTCATGGCGCTGGTTGCACCGGATACCCTTATGGACACACTCGACTCACTCTCCATGAATGAGGTGTATGCGCTGCTCAAACATCCCACTGCCGCTGAGGGGCGCAAGTTCGTCAAACTCTTCGGTGATACGGGAGTCTCCATTCCGAAAAGGGATACTTCCTTTACGCAGCATAATGTCGTCGCACTGAATGATCAGCAGCTCGACATTATGGCTGGTGCTGATTCACTCGATTTCAGATGGTGGATTCAGTTCAGGAAGCAGGATCGTGACGCCTTGTCCGATACCGATTATGTCGATATGCGTTCACGACTCCGTGTTGACGGAATCAACACCACCGATTCATTACTTATCTGGGAATAAGGAGAGGTGATCACCATTATGAAAAAAATAATTATCTGTTTACTGCTGCAGTTTATCCTGTTCGGAACGGTTCCGGCCGCCGTTGACCACAATCCACTCAACAACGGTGGTACGCTTACCCGCAACGCTCTGGGGCACAACGTGGAGGGAGCGTTACACAATCCCGCACTGCTCGGGTTGGAACGTATTCCCAAGGGGGGACTGATGGTTCCGGGAACCATGATCGGGGTGGGAGCCTGGAGTGACAAGCTGGCACTTTCGCCGTTCAACAGGTACTTTACCGACAGTACCCGTGAGACCTCGGCACTTATCACTAAAATTCTTGACAAGAGCTTTAAGCTCAAAGGGTTGTCACCTGATGAGGTGTCCGACCGGCTTACCGAAAAATTCAAAGGCGGAGTGACCAGTTACCTCGGGTATCGCCATTCTCTTCTGAATATGGGGTGGAACCGGATCGCCTTTGACGTAACCACCCATCTTGATGAGGAAGTTCATATCCCCGAGGGGCCGTTTCTTGCGATATTCTCTCGTGACAAAGGGCTGCTTGCCGGCAATACGCTTGATTTCAGCAATTTCAGGCAGGAGGCGGTGTGGGCAACCGATTTTACGGTCAGTTTCGGTCTGCCGGTAACCATTCCCGCGCTCCATGAGTTCTTCAAACTCGAGCAGGGTGCCGGAGGTATCGGAGTCAAATATGTGATGGGACACTCGGTACTTAAAGCGACAACGGAAAGCGGTCGCATCTATTTTGATGATGCCGGCAACGAGCTGAGCGTTGATGGTGAGGTGAAAATCCAGACTGCCGGGTTCGGGTTCCACGGTCCGTGGAGTGCTTCGGGAGATAATCTGTTCTCCTCGATGTTCAACAGCGGACTTCCGGTTTCCGGACATGGTATCGGACTGGATCTCGGCGGTATCCTTTATGACGACAAGGGTACCCTGACGGTCAATTTCAACAATATCGGTGTGTTGTTCTGGATGAAAAATGTGAAGGATGTGACCTACCGCATCAAAAAAGATGACCTTGACGCCTACGACATCATAACCGGAATCGAACGCGGTGACGAGAACGGCGAAGACCCGAATATCTACATATTCAACGGGAACAGAAATCAGGAAATTTCCGATGCGAGTGATTCACTCGAAGACGGCAACGGATTCGTGACGTGGCTGCCGGCTGCACTGAATATCGGGTATTCCTACTCATGGGATTTCACAAGGTTGCCTAAACAGGGACTGCGGTTTCTGGCGGACTACGCACATGCTGCCGTCAATTATGAGCAGTCACTGGCGAGATCACCGGGACGCAGTTTCATTCCACGCCTCTCCTTTGGCGGTGAGGCCGGTGTGCTGCACGGCTATCTGCCGATCAGGCTGGGGTATGTCATTGGAGGTGCTGAAAAGTTCGCTTCGGCGGTTGGGGCCGGTATCAACCTGAAATATGTTTCGATCAATGCATCGTACAAAGCGATCGGCCATCCGTTTTTCGTACCGCGCAGAGGTATGGAGGTTGCCGTCGGACTCTCCGTCAACTGGGGGATGACTTCCGATCAGGATGGTGACGGTATTCCGGACAAAACCGATATGTGCCGTTCGGTACCGGAGGACAAGGATGGTTTTGACGACGAGGACGGGTGTCCCGATTACGATAATGACAAAGACGGCATTCCCGATACACTCGACAAGTGTCCGCTGGTGCCGGAGGATCTGGATGGGTTCGAGGACAAAGACGGCTGTCCCGATTACGACAACGACCGGGATGAGGTGCCCGATACGCTCGACAAGTGTCCGATGGAGCCTGAGGATCGTGATAATTTTGACGATGCCGACGGGTGTCCCGATTTTGACAACGACGCCGACAATGTGCCGGATTCAGTCGACAAATGTCCCAACAGCCCCGAGGATATCGATTTGTTCGAAGATGTCGACGGCTGTCCCGATTTTGATAATGACAAGGACGGCATTCCCGACACGCTCGACAACTGTATGAACGATCCGGAGGTGTTCAACGGTTACAAGGATGATGACGGGTGTCCCGATACCCTTATCCGTCCGTCGGAAAAGGAGACCAAGGCACTCAATACCAAACTCCAGGCGATCAATTTCAAGTCGGGAAGCGCGCAGTTGCTTGCTTCTTCGTATGCGGCACTTGATTACGTCGTTCAGTTCCTCAAGGATTTCGAGACCCTCAGGTACGAGATTCAGGGACATACCGACAGTCAGGGTTCCGATGATTACAACCTGATTCTTTCCGCCGCCCGTGCCGGAACCGTTCGTTCCTACCTGGTTTCGAAGGGTGTTCCGGAGGACCGGGTACTCGCTATCGGATATGGTGAAACCATGCCGGTTGCAGATAATGCGACCGGCAGGGGACGTGCCAAAAACCGTCGAGTGGAATTCAAGATTGTCGAAACAAACGAAGAATACAGTAATCTCCGTGCACGTGAAGCTGAATTCAAGGTGAAAGTGCAGGAGGCGAAAATCAAGGGAGCACGTTAGTCAACAACGTTTACCGCCGTATCATAAGGGTGCGGCGTATTTCTGGTGTAAATGAGAAAGCGCACGCAAGTGCGCTTTCTTTTTAACCATTTCGATTGTTGTCCGGAATTACTTAAAACTAACGTGGTTTACAGGGAAAGAACAAAAAAACGGAGCAGTTTACTGTTCCTGTCCGGGTAGATCCTTCAGGGTATCCAGCCACCAGGAATAAAGATCGTCCAGTGTCTGCTCAAAGGGAATCCCGGGCAGCCAACCGGTTGCCTCGGTCAATTTCTGATGGCTCCCGATAATTCGTTTATTGGATTGATGTTTCCGCTTCTTTTCATCCAGGTATCGAACAGATACGGTAACGGTTGCCTTGCTGCAGAGATAGTCGAGTATCCAGTTGAGACTGATGCCGGATCCGCTGCAGACATTGTACACCTCGCCCGGAGAACCATTTTCCATAATCGCGACATAGGCATTTACCACATCGCGCACGTCGCTGAAGTCGATGGTAACGCCGATATCACCAACGGTTAGTTCGGGTTCAGCTCGGCCGAGCGAAATAAGTGCAATCTGGCGAGCCCAGTCGGAGCAGACGAAGTTGTGGGACTGCCCGGGACCGGTGTGATTGAATGAACGGGTGCAGCGGACATCGAGGCCGTACTGACGGTGGTACTGTACGCCAAGGAGCTCTCCGGCGAATTTGGTGATACCGTAGAAGTTGGTGGGGTATGGCCGGGCGCTCTCCCGGATTCCGTCGGAATTAATGGCACCGTTATACTCTTTGGATGACCCTATCAGTACTATTCTGGATCGGGGAACACTGTTTTTTGCCGCGTCGAGAAGCGACAGCGTACCGGAAATATTGCTGTCAATCGACCGTTTAGGAGAACGGTCCGCATCGGGAAGGTAGCTCATTCCCGCAAGATGGTAAATGGTGTCCGGTTGTATGGCTCCAATGGCATCGGCAACCGCATGCTCATCGGTGATGTCTATCCGGCGGTAGGTACAACGCTCCGGATACCGGGCTGCCGGTTGAAGGTCCAGTCCGTGTACTTCGCAGCCTCGTTGCTGCAGGGTTGCGGACAACCACCCGCCAACAAAACCGTTGGCCCCGGTAATCAGCGCTTTTTGTCTGGATGTCATAGAATCGTTATATCGCTGTGGAAAAATTGGATAGCAGGATCATATAAGGTAAAGATACATAGTTTCTCTTTAGAATTGAATAAGTTCGGACATTGAACGGAGTCAAAATGCCGGAAATTGAACGGATGCACATTCCAGGAGGCTTTGATTTCGCTTACTACCATTACCTGCTTCCTGAGTGACGAATGTGGGGATAAACCAATTGCCACCTCGTTGTGATGATTATCAGCTACGACGGAGTGACTGCAGCATGTCTACCACTTCGGTGGGGGTTATACCGGTTATACACTCCCGGTTGCAGTCGGCGGTTTCAGGTGACTGGAGGTGGCAGGGGAAACAGTCGCGTGATGGTGGATGGTGGATGACCCTGATTGTTCCGGAGCCTCGCGGTACCCATACCGAGGGATCTGAAGGTCCGAACAGCGCGACGACATCAGTACCTGCTGCCGCTGCAAGGTGTGTGATACCACTGTCGTTACCGAGGTAAGCGGTGGCGTTGGTGAGCAGGCGCACACATTCCTTAAGCGGGAGATCATGGTGGTGCCCATCGGTAGCGGGATAGAGACTCTCCTTTTCCGCAGGTCCGGAAAGCCAGACAATTCGATACCCGTCCTGCCGCATCATGGCGGCAACCTCTAAAAAGTGGTCGAAAATCCAGTTTTTTCGCACTGAACCACTCCCCGGATGAATTACCATGTACGGGGCCGGGTTGATTTTTTTGGACGATGAACGTTGCGGCGTAGTGGTAAAAAGTACCGGAAACGGAGGGGACGTTATAGCGGTCGAATCAGAAAAAAGTTCGAGGTGATAGTCGACTGCATGCTGACCTGATGGTGGCAGTGGTTTCTGATGGAAGAGGGTCCCTCGAAAAAAACGGTGTGCCGAGAGGGTGATCGGTGCATCCGTATCGGCAAAGAGCAGTACCGTGTCAAACTGTTTCCAGAAGGATTCGGCAGGCAATGTCGGCCGGTTTTCCAGAAACAGAAACCGGTAACGACTGCTGTCCGCCTCCAAAACGGTATCCACATACCCGGAATTAAGGGCGAGGTTACCGTGTGCTGATTTTCCAAGCAGAGTTACGGAACCAGGGAAGAGCTGTCGGCATTTTGCAAATGCCGGCAGTGTGGTTATGAAATCACCCAGTGCGCCGTAGTGGTAGATCAGCGTATGCATTGAGAATCGGACGGAGTACCTGTTTTGTCAACTCAGTCCGATGGTGGTTTTCCCGTCCATTATGACGAGGCCCTTGTAAAATTCACCTGCCGACCCTGCCGATTTGAACGGGCGGGGCCCTTTCCCGGCACCGATATAATAGCCCACCCGGTACACCACTGTTCCCTCGACAGCGGACTGTGCCTCCACGTGGACCGCAAGCATATCCACCCGGCAGTTTTTCCAGTAGGGAGGGGCATTGCGTTCTCCGCCCGGAAGGTAATACAGCCCTTTGGTTCTACCCCAGATGAACTGAAACACCAGATGGTTCTCGATGCTTGCCCAGAAGGAGGGGCAGTTGATCTCCCGGTATTTCCGCTGGAAAGAGCTGATCGATTCTCTGAGAGAACCGCTGTAAAAGTCAAGCTTGTACCCGGTCCAGTGATCATTGACCAGATAGATCGGCGAGAGGTACTGCTCGTTGACGGTGAGTTTGCAGTCTGCGGTGATGGTATCAAAAACAACGAGTCCTTCCTCACCCCAGGTGAGTACCCGGATGTCGCGATGGAGCAGCTGCCTGTTGTCGGCATCACTGTATATGATTCTTCCGCTCGAGTCGAAACCGTCGCGCTGAAAGTGGTCGTGATGAAAAGCGACGTTCCACTGTTTGATAGGAATGGAAACCGATGGAATACCGAGAAGCGATGCCCGGAACGGAGCGACGAGCTCCACCTGATTATGCGCGCAGAAGCCGATCAGCGGATGACTGCCGATTGCTTTCCAGGCAATACTGCGGGTACTGCGGACATTGCGCCGGTAACAGATCTCCACAAACGGGTAATTGTGCCGCGTGTCGATTGCGTTCTCGATCTGCCCGGCGGTATAGGTACGGTGTTCCCGGGAAAAGGGGAGGCAGGCAAGCAGCGCAAGTTCGAAACCGACCTGACTCTGGAACAGCAGTTCCCATCCCTGGTGGTGCTGCTCGAAACCGAATACCCACGGACCCTGCTGCTCAAGGTCGGTCAGCAGGCAGGTATCCATCCATCCGAGGAGTTTGCCGGTCATATGCATCGCCCGCGGATCGTTATGCCAGATACCCCATGCGAGTGCGAGTGGCCGGGGAACAAACATCGGCATATCATGGCCGCCGGGGGTGTAGATAAGCCCGTTCGGCAGGCAGAAGCGAAGCAGTATGTCAAAGGTGCGCTGATGGTTTTTACGCGCAAGAAAGCCGGGAATAGGGCGATCATGCATAACGTATGCCGCCATGGCCAGAACAATCCAGGTTCCGTAAGCGAGCACTTCCGGATGAAAAAATCCGTGATTTTCGGCTGTCATGTCGGGAAAGAGATTCTGGGTTGAGACCACCTGCGCCACGGAACTCGAGAAATACTCCGAGTGATCCGTTTTGTCGTGAATGTTCGATGCGATGTTGAGTGCCCAGGTCTGCAGCGCCTGTTCCCATTTGTCGTGGTTGGCATGGTCGGGATTTGCGCAGAGAGCCCAGGCGAGCAGCATGAAATCCTGCGCGTTTTCCTCCACTTTGGTATCGGTGTGACATCCCGATGGCGGTGGAAGATCTATGAACCGGTCGGCTTCGAAGGCCAGTATCGCCTTGATACGGTCGGTGGTATCTTTTTTCAGGTGATCCCCGGCGAAAAGCGAGATGATCCCGAGCTGTACCGCCCAGAAACTGCTCCGCCAGTTTTCACCCCAGCGTTTGCGGTTGAGAAATGTTTCAACGTCAAGTGTCCCCGTGAGGTGGGTCGCGCATGCCCAGTCGACACCTTTGCGGATTTTTTCGATGAGATCCTCGCGGTTCTGCAGCGCTCCGATCATCTCCTCCTGCTCCAGGTGGAGAAAACTGGCAAGTATGGTGATGATATTCAGATGCGGCTTAAGCACATATTCAATAACCGGGGACGATGCACCCACGGTACGCATGTTGTACATTGACGGATCGGTTGAGCCGAACAGTCCGTCGTCCTCCATGTTCCAGGATTTGAGATAATAGGGAATACTGCGCGAAAGCAGTCGAAGTATTTTCTGCGGTTCGATTTTTTCGGTAAAATGGAGCATGGTTTCCGAATCCCCGACGGTTGGTTTGTATTTTGACAGAAAGAAAAGGGAACGTGCTGTACTGTACCGGGTCGGCTGATGCCGACCGACGGTTATCCGTATCAGGTCCGCTTGTCCATTGTGTAAATGTGCACTGCACTGTTCGAGTCGGCAAGACGGCATTTTCTGGCAAATTCACGGGCGGTATTTGAGTCGTACAGAACAATGAAATCATCTCCGTAGAAACGGGGCAGACGGTCGCCTTTGAGCCAGTCGATATGAAGAGTTACCTGATCCCGCAGGAATGCGGTTTCGGGGCCGCTGTAGCCGATTCCGAGGTACGCCATTGGTTACGTGCTCCTGTATGACTTTCCGGAGGTAACGGGCAGTATACCTGTTTGGTTGTGTGTTTCATCCGATGGTATGCAGGTATTCGGAGGTGCGTTACGTTCCTGACATTCTGCCGGAGGGCAGCGGGAAACATGGATACTTCCGAGGTGACATGCATGCGGCACACAATAACCGGTAACCGCTTCGTGCCTGCCGGTAGGTTGTATGTCTACCGTGAATACCGATCGTTGCCGATCTCCTTTAAAAGTAATAAAAACAGGCGGATATAAAAAGAGGAATGTACGAAAAATGAAAATTATTACCCAGTTGGAACCATTCCCGGCAAGGGGGGCGACTATCCGGATGAACTGTTGCCGCGACGTGAATAGAGTTTTCCTTTTTTTGCGAATGCCGCATCCTCAAAAGCGCGCTCCGTTCCGAATATCGGTATCGAATCTTCAAGGTGGGTAGTTGTCAGTGTCGCTTCGATGGCTGGTGCCGGATCAAGGATGCCCATGAATCTGCCGAGCGCGGCAAAATCATCTTTACTTGCAAGTATTATTTGAGCCGCGGTTTCCGAGAGTAACTGAACATGACTCATCCGTATTGCAACAGCTTTCCATGAAGAGTCCAACGCTTTTTGAATTTCGGTTTTGAGCTGTGTGGTGTTTTCCTCCGACAGTACTCCAACGAGGTCCAGAATCGCATACCGTGTTTTCGGATAAAAATAGATATCAAGGTAATTGGTGTCCGTTGCGCCGTCGGAGTCGTCGTTTTTTGCATTTTCCGCAGAGTGACTGATTGCTGTGGCCTCCGAGCGCTCAAGTCTGTTTATTACTCCAAGAACAGTACGCAAGGGGAGGTGCAGCGTGGCTGCAATTGTATGTGCACTGTGTCGCTGTTTGATAAGTCGGTAGATACGGTGATAGATCTCTTCTGAAACTTCTTTGGATTGGAGGCCGGACATGGTATATGCAATTCCTGTTGTGGTTGATACTGTTACTGTTGAAACGGACTGCTGCTCGGGCTCCACTATTGTGTCGGAATCTGTCGGGAAGCAGCATTTTCCGCTCAGTATTCATCTCATCTTACATACCCGTAAGGGGGATCGTCAATACCAAAACCGGTTTGCAGTGGAATTGGCGATTCGATATTGCTGAGAGAATCCGGCAGCTTGCTGGAAAGGCCGATTTGTCGGCAGGTGGAGGTGTAATAATCCGCTGGGCAGGCGGGTTTTGCAGAAGAGCCCCGGTTCTCCGGATCGGTTGCCTGGCCGAATTCACTCAGGATGAGATGGACGCTCTCAATAGCGGTTTTTTGGTTGAAAATGCACTGTAGGTGATATATATTTTCTTCTCCTTGGGGCTGTAGCTCAGCTGGGAGAGCGCGACGTTCGCAATGTCGAGGCCAGGGGTTCGAACCCCCTCAGCTCCATAAAATGCATCTCCATTCAGTATCTGATTGCGGGGTGCATTTTTTATTTTCCCTGTAGTTATAAATAAAAACTATTTTTTTACGAATTCCTTTTGATTTTTCCGGCACATGCTATCGGCGGAAATACACCCTGTTTTTTTCTTTAAATGGATACCTGATGAAATTTTCCCTGCTAATGCTGCCTGCCCTTATATGTTTTGGCATGGTTACGGTTCAAGCTCAAACCATTACCAACTACACGTCACCGAAGACGGTGTACGATTTCGTCAGCTTCGGGCAATATATCTGGGCGGGAACGTCTGGTGGGTTCTGTATCCATGATCTCTCTTCCGGAATTTCCTACCTTCGTCCCACTACCGCTGATTTTCCTGATCCTTCCATCAGGGCGCTGGCAATTGATAGTCTGCACAATATGTGGGCCGCCTCCGCCGACGGCTACCTCATGCGCCGCGACAAGGATTGGAATGAGTACCTCAATTCCTCCTATGTTTCAGCGGGTTGGGGGATCAATGCGCTCTCCGCATACGGGAACTACCTTATCATCGGTTCCAATAAGGGCGTCAGCCTCTTTGACGTTAAAAAAAAGATTGCAGTTAAAAATGCTCAACATATCTCCACCTACACTTCGGCGCAGATATATACACTGGCTATTTACAAGGATTATCTGTATGCCGGGGGGGAATCCGGATCCGCGCGTCTTAAAGTCAAACTCAGCAATCTGTCCGATGCAAATTTCTATGATCCTTCACTCTGGGAAATCGACTCATCGGTTGCCCCGGTGCACAGTTTTTATGAAGACAGTGGAAAATTCGTACCATCCAGTGTACCCACCGGTCGCCTCTTTGGGGTGCTGTTCAAAGCTGACAGCAGCAACCTCCTCGTTCCCACTGAAGATTCAATCGTTCACATTGACTTTGGGAGCAGGATCACCACGATTAAGGCGATTGATTACTACCATTGTCTGATCGGAACGGAAGCGAATTATTTCTTCATGTGGGATCAGGACAGCATACGGATGATCTCCGCTCCGGGGCCGACATTTGCAAGCGCCAATCGGGTACAGGTGGATCGGAGCGGCAAACTATGGGTATTGCCCTATGGAAAGGCTGAAATGCATGACACTGAACTTGAAGAATTTGATAATATATGGTATCCGATGCCCTGGTGGCTGGGGATTAATTCATTCAATGGTTCCGGCTGGGAAAATCACTCTCCGATGGTCAGGTTCGGCATGGGGCACATGATGTTTTCGACGGAAGCGAATGCCATTGCAGAAACTGAAGACGGCAAGATGTGGTTCGGGTTAAATGGTGGATCAATAAAATGCTTTGATCCAAATAAAGACGAATGGCTGCATTACTGTAGTTACGGCAGGGACGAAGGTAATGGCTCTTTCGCGGTCGCAAATGGACCCTGTATTAATTCGTCAGATTATGGTAAGTGTGATGCAATCGCTCAGGACAGTACCGGATATATGTGGTTTGGGAACTATAATAACTATTTCGGGTGTCTGATCTGTTATAAACCGACACCCCATGAGACTGACAGTATGGAAACTGGTGAAAACCGAGTAGTGACACAGTTTCGACGTTTTCCACCGAATGGTTATGGTACCGATGGAGTCACCATTACTGAAATCGCCGTGGATCAGCAAAATAACATTCTTTTTGGAACAAAGGATGGAGAACTGTCAGTAATACGCCACAACGGTAACCCTATCAAAGATAGTATTCGTGTGGTAAAAACTTTTTCGGAGCTACAGAACATTTTCAGAATTGTTGTCCTCAGCGACGGAAACTCCATGGTACTCACTGCCGAGGGTATGTATCTGTTTGAGCCCGATGAACTGACGCTCAGCCCGCTGGGGGATTTTGAAAAGGGAATCACCACCATGGCGGCTGAAAATGATAACTTGATTTGGTACGGTGTAAATGCCAAAGGGGTGGTACGTTTCGATCTCCTTAATGATACAAAGACGGTTTTCGGCAAAGCACAGGGACTTGTTGCCAATCAGATCAATGATCTGTATGTTGACCGGAACAAAGGGACCGTATGGGTTGCGAGTGACCGGGGGGTTTCCCGGATTGCGCTCGGGTATGCATCGCCGATCACAACTGATATACCGCCGGTGGTGGTCTTTCCCAATCCGTATTCGCTGCGACGTCACAACACCGTCTATCTGCGACATGTTCCTGCGGATGCCAAGGTCGGTATCTACTCACTCAATGGAAACCTTGTCGGTAAACCGGTCGAGGTTCTCGGGAATGAACGTGCTTCCGCCTACGAATGGAAACCGTCACGTAACTGTGTACCGGGTACCTATTTTTACTCGGTGGTCACTTCGACGACCAAGAAAACAGGAACCATTCTCATTGTTCCCTGAGTGTTGACGTTGGAAAGCCGTCCTCCCGCCGGTACCGTTCAGGGTTCTGAACCGGTCACCTGAGGAAAGAACCTGCCCATGATTGACCTTTCGGTAATTATTCCCACGTGTAATCGTCCTCTGCAGCTTCGGCGGGCTCTTGAAAGTGTGGCCGCACAAACAACGGGTCTGTCCCGCGAATGTATTATTGCCGATGACGGCAGCAACGAGAAGTGCAGGCAGGTCCGTTCCATCGTTGCGTCATTCGATGCGCAGTACTGCTCGACCGGTGGCGGCAAGGGAGGCGGTGAAGCCCGTAATCGTGGTGCCGCCATTGCACAGGGAGCATTTCTCGCCTTTCTGGACGATGATGACGCCTGGGAGCCGGGTAAGCTCTCGGAACAGGTACCGCTCATGGCCGATACCGACACCGGTTTGAGTTATACCGGCCTTACCATTATCGGTACCGACGGCAGCAGGCGCTACTCCTTTCGGAAACCGCGCCATGAGCATCTGTATCGTTCGATCTGCCGAAAAAATTTCATCGGGACCACCTCTTCGGTGATGGTTCGTCGTGAGGCGTTCGAGGTGATCGGTGGATTTGATCCAACACTACCGGCCTTGCAGGACTATGACTTCTACATCCGGCTGTTGCGGAAGTATCCGATAACCTGGACTGCGTCACCGCTTACAATTTATTATTCAGGTGAATCTCAGGATCATGTCTCGGAATCGCTTACCCGGTTCCGGAAGGCAACAGTGCTCCTTCGTGCGAAGTACCAAAGCGATCCGTTGTTCCCGCTGCTCCGCCGCAGTTTCAGCCATATCACATTGCTCAAATGCGTGCGGTCCCGCAGGTTTCTCTTTGAGTACCTTCGTGCGCTCCTGAAAGGACGGTAGGTGAATCCTCCGGTAAAAGTTACCCATCTGGTGTACTCCTGGCTTCCGGTTACGCAGAACTGGATCTGGTCACAGCTGCATTTCAACGAATCCGCTGATTCGACGGTCATCTGTATGACTGAAGAAAATCACGGCCTCTTTCCGGTCGCTAAAAAGTTCACCGCATTTTCAACCCGTACAGCAGACAAGGCGGGACTTCTGATGGCACGGTACTGGGTGCGTCAGCCGTCGGTATTTCTCCGCAGCAGTCTCTCCGCAACGGTACCGGATATCGTTCATGGTCATTTCTCCACTGAATCCTGGCGGGTGTTGTCCCATGCCAAGGCTGCCGGTCTTCCACTGATAACCACCTTTTACGGACTCGATGTCGACAAACTGCCCCGCAGGCGGGTCTGGAAAAAAAGGTACCGGGATCTGTTTTCCTACGGAACCCGGTTTATGGTGGAAGGGCCCTTTATGGGAAAACGGCTCGAGGCCATCGGTTGCCCTGCGGCGAAAATACGGGTGGTTGCCCTCGGCGTTGACCGGTCGCTTTACCGGCACAATGCGCATGGAGGAGAAGGAGACCGGGCGAAGGTCAAGGTGCTCTTTACCGGGTTGAGTCGTGAAAAGAAAGGACCGATGGACGCCGCCGGGGCGTTTATCATTGCTGCCGGGCGTGCTCCGGCACTGGAGATGCACTGTATTGGTGATGGTCCTTACCGCCTGAAGATGGAACGAATGCTGCATGCGGCAGGGTTTTCAGACCGTGTGGTGTTTCACGGATTTGTACCGGTGGAACAGTACCGGACACTCCTTTCCGAATCGGATATTGTACTTGCACCGAGTCGCTATGCGGCCGACGGTGATTGTGAGGGCGGGGCGCCGGTCGTCTGCATCGAGGCACAGGCCTCCGGAGTACCGGTTGTGGGAACCCGTCATTGTGATATCCCGTTTGTCGTTATCCACGGGAGAACTGGTCTTCTTTCCCCCGAGGGCGACCGGGAGTCGCTCGCGCGTGATATGGTGATTCTGGCGGGAGACCGTAACTTGCGCCGGTCGATGGGGGCACGCGGGCGGGATCATGCGGCGAAACAGCATGATATCACCCTGCAGGTGCAAAAAATCACCGGGGTTTACCGGGAAGCCCTTTCGCGGGGGTACCGGAGAAAGCATTTATGAGTGCGGATATCGCAACTGTTTTCCCGCAGGGAGACATTGGCCCGGCAGATCGCGCGCAATGGTTGCAGCTGTGCCGGTCGAGCGAACAGACCACGTTTTTTCATACTCCCTACTGGGCGGAACTTTTTTCGGGTCGTTACCCGGGTCGTTTTACGGTTGCCCCGAAGCTGGTTCGGTTCGGTGACGGACGAACCGCTATTATCCCTGTTGTCTATAAAAAACATCTTGGTGGACTGGTGCGAATTGCCTGTTCGATGCCTGGAGGAACCTTCGGCGGTGCGGTTTCGGACGGCCCGCTTACCGCCGAGCAGGAGCAGCAGGTGTATTCGCTGTTGTTCAGCTCTTCTGACTGTATATTTCGCGAAAACCCCTATCAACCACTGCAGGCTCTGCCGCACACAGTTGCTTCGTATGAGGATCCAACACAGGCGGTAGACCTGTCGGAAGGATACGATAGCGCATGGAAACAGGCGACCGCCGCACATCGCAATGCGGTGCGCAATGCGGTAAAATCCGGGGTGGTCATTTCCGAAGCGCAAGGCGGGGAAGATTGGCACCGGTATGTAACGATCTATCGCGCTTCGATCAGTCGGTGGCGGAAAAAAGGACTTTTTTCCGGGGTTTCGTACGATGAATCGTTTTTTTTACGGATCGCGGCACTGGATGCCTCACTGCGCAAGCTGTGGATTGCCCGGGTACATGGAGAACCGGTTGCCGGAATCCTCTGCTTTTACTGGAACCGGCATGCTGTTGTCTGGCACGGGAGTGCACTGGAACACTATTTTTCGTACCACCCGAACAACCTGCTGTACGACCGTGCTGTTGAACATGCCGCACAGGAAGGGTACCGATGGTTTGACTGTAATCCGAGCGGGTCACTACGCGGAGTGTTCAAATTCAAGCAGTACCTTGGTGCGCAGACACTCCGGAGCAGGGTGGTAATCAAAACATCCCCGCTTATCCGTATTGTTCAGGGAATTCGCGCACGAAAGAGAGGTCGGGCATGATACGGCAGGGTCTGATCACAGGATGCGTGGCGTTACTGCTGGGGTGCTGCATTCAGGAACCGGGGACTGGGCCTGCTACCGCTGTAGAAGTAACCGTGCTGATTGATGGACCGGGAACCGTGATGGAATTCACCGACGATACCATTGTAAAAAAGGGAAGCACGATCGAACTGACTGCTGCCCCGGACAGTACTGCGGTTTTTGCCGGGTGGAAAACCGACCGGTTCATCACGGACAATCCGCTTGAGCTCACCATCGAGAAAACGGTGACGGTAACCGCTGTTTTTTATAACCGTCCCCCTGTCTCGATGGTCTGCATTCCCGCTGGTGATTCCACGTTTGTGATGGGATCGTCGGCAACTGCGGCGCATCAGACTGAAAAACCGGCGCACGCCGTCCGGTTCGCCCATGACTTTTTCATGGGAACCTGCGAAGTAACGGCCGGTGAATTCGCATCGGTAACCGGCAGTAAAGTGCCTGCGGAAGATTCGCTGCCGGCAACCGGCATGTCGTGGTACGAAGCCGCGCTTTTCTGCAATGCACTCAGTAAACTGCACGGCTACGATACGGTGTACACCTATACCGCAGTGTGCGGTACTCCCGGGGCCTGCCCGTATGTCCTTGAAAATTTAGCTATCCATTATGACCGGGCGGGCTACCGTCTGCCGACCGAAGCGGAATGGGAATACGCCTGTCGTGCGGGAAGTGACAAACAGTATTTCTGGGGTGACGATGCAACGGACGCCGACAGCTTTGCGTGGTACTTCGACAATGCCGAAAACCGCCTGCATCCGGTTGGTCGGAAAGATCCCAACGGGTTCGGACTCCATGACATGGCGGGGAACGCAGCCGAGTGGGTGAACGACTGGCTCGGGTTTTACAACGATTCTACCGTTATGGATCCCGCCGGACCTCGGGGGAGGACACAGGAGCAGTTCGAAGCGGAGTTCGAGCGTCCGTTGCGTGGAGGTTCCTACCGGTTGAGCAGTGCCTATCTGCGCTCTTCGGTACGGAAAGGTCCGTACGAAATGACGTTTGCCGCTACGCAGGTGGACGTGGGATTCAGGGTGGTGATCGGTGCATTTGATCTGCCGCCTTCCGCTCCGGAAACATCGGTACCTTCCGCGTTGTCTGCTGAAATCGTCGGTAAAAAATCCGATCTGATCTCCTTTATCGGGACATCGGAGATCAAAATGGCATTCGTCTATACCGCGGGGCGAAGCCGCTTCTGCGCTCTGGTTGATTTCACCACTTCGCCGGTAAAAATTGTCGGATGCGGAGATGATACCGCCGTAACACAACCGATGATTTCTCCGGACGGCGGATTTATAGCCTATGGTTCACAGGATGAGGGATCTTCAGGAAATGGTACCATTACCATCAGGTCGTTGAGTGATACCACCTTTCCGGTAACCGCGCGGTTCGCCGGGGTACTCCCGCGCTGGTGGGTTGACCCGCAATCAGGCGATACCACCCTTGTTTACTCTGATGGTGCATCACTCGACAATCTCCCCCGGTGGTATCAGGAAAAGACCTTTCGGCAACGGATTTCCGGCGGAGTTCCCGATGGCGCTCCCGAAGTGTTGTGGGGGAGTGGTTCCTATCATGGCGGACTGAGCAGCGACGGACGGTTCCTCGGCACTGCTTTCCCGACGGCAAAACTGGTTGATCTGCAGCTTGCGGACACCAATATATACTATTTCGTTCCTCCGTGGAACGGACGCAACGACACTCCGCAGGTGTGTAATCTCTCCATGTCCCCGTCGCTTTCCGACCCGGGAGAGGCGATGTTTCTTGACTTCGGCTATCCCGGGGTGAGCACGCTGGTGGGCAGATCGTACGATATTCATGCGATTCTCTTTGTTGCAAACACGCGATTGTTCGGCAGTGAACACATTACCGGTTACTTTACCACTCCTGTGGGCTACGACCGGTGGAATTATCCGGAATGGACAAACTACAGCGGTGCCGCCGTGGCGCTGGCGCAAACTGCGGTCGAGGGAGACGAGGACGGCATCGTGCTGATCAATTGCCGTGACACCACGTTTCTGACCCTTCTGCGCGGAGAGAATATCCGCCATCCTTCCGTCTGGATCGATCCCGCCGCCGTGGCGGAAACGGAAGATCCCTACCGGTATTTCGGCGCCTACGATATTCCCATACAGACCGCCGGGCAGGTGGTGCTGGCGAAGAAACTGCGTCTGTTCTGGCACCGACGCGAAACCGCGGAGTGTGTTGCAATAGGCAACTCTCCCACCATGTTCGGCTTCGATCCGCATGCACTGACTTCACTTCCTACTGTCAATATCGGGTGGTTTCAGAGTGCAATCGGCACTAGTATTGCCGTGGCGCAGCGGTATGTACTTCCGCATACGCCGGAACTCAGGGCGATCATCCTCGATCTTGACGCGAGTTATTTTTCGGTCGACCGCGAAACCACCGTTCCGCGTATGACCGGTCTTTACGACAGCAAAGGCTACGGACTCGACAGCAGCAATTCGTTTTATACCTCCGGACTGCCGGGCGACGTGGCGGTTAAAGCCGATGCCTTTGACGGTTCCGACTGGCAGGGGTTCGACAGCTCGGGATCTTTTGTTGATTCGATGATCGGTGGTGGATGGGGCGAAGCGATTGTTGAAGGTACCGACTACTCCATTGATGATCCGGTTGTCCGGAAAAATCTGGAACTCTTTGAGGAACTCATCGATTCAACCGCCGCACGCGGTGTCACGATACTTGCCGTCAACTATCCGCAGAACCCCGGCTACCGGGAAACGGAAATGGTGGGGCGGGCGGGGCCTTCGCGGGCAACCTGGCTGCAACTGGCCGCCATTCTGCATGGTTTCGAAACGTCGCACCCGAACTTTCATTTCTACGATGCCAACAATCTGGGTGAGCATGATTATACCGACAGCGAGGCGTGGGACACCAACCATCTCAACAGCCGGGGCGGCAGAAAGATAGGGGCGCGGATCGACAGTCTGTTGCAGAAGATACTAAAGTAATCGGTCAGAGTTACTTTAATGCTCCAGAAAAAAGTACAGAGTAGTTAATATCCAATGAGGAAATCCATTCGTTAATATTTTTTTGAGCTTGTTCGGTTTTATGCATAATAAACTTTCTTCGGTACAAATTGAGATTTTTACTAATGATTGTTGTGTCTACAATTCCATTTGTATTTTTCTTTTCTTTTTTAACCCATTTTAAAACATCTTCGTCTGAAGCTTTTTCAAAATTTTGCAGCATTTCAAGTTGATATGCCTTAGCGAATACTTGCTGCTCTTTAAGCTGTGCTCCGATCTCAGTATTAAACAGACTGTCGAAGGGAAGATTCTGCACCATTAAGTTATTTTTGATGTTTTCTTTTACTGTGTTATAAGGAATTAATTGCCCTCCCTTTTTAATTTCATGAATTAAAAAGTAAAAAGTTCCAATTGAACAGAATAGTGGACCAATAAAATTTTTATCAGTTTCAATATTGTTGTATAGTTTAACACGAATTTCTGGTGGTAAATCACAAGAAGAGATATTCAGCGGAACGAACGATGATGTATCAACAATAATACAGGCTTTTTGTTTTTGTGCGTCTAATGAATAAAAATCTATACTATCCCGGTAGGGGACAATCCATTGTTGTGCAATAATTGTATCAGGAGAGATAAATTGTTTTTTGTGCTGGTTGTAATACTCCAGCATGCATACACTGTCAGGTTTTCCTTGCGATCGCAACTTTTCTTCGTGAATCAGGTAGGTAAGAATATTCCCTGCTTCATTAAATGATATTTCCTTTTTTCTCTTACGATTTATCATACGACATAGAAAAAAACCGAAGTGTGTTTTTAAAAAACTGATATCTTGAATATGCTGTGTATCAAGAAGTGTGATGAGTGTGTCCGGTAAAATTTGAGATGAAACTTGGTGCCAGGGTAAGGATTTTAAAAAACGAATTTTATTCGAAGAATTCGAAGAGGGGTGTTTGCCATAATCAGATATGACATGGTAAATAGAATCGATATAGAGAGAATCCGATGACCCTATAATACCGATTGTTTTCATACTCTTTTCAGCAAAAAAACGTTGGAAATATTTTTCGTATGTTCTTTTATATAATTCCGGATCAGATATTTTATCGTAAAACCTTGTTTTATTCGAAATTAATACTTTTTCGAAATGTGCTTCTCTTTCCTGCATAAGGCTGTCATTATTTAGAAGAGTATCACCGGAAGACATATTTGATATATAGGCGCTGTTTAAAAAATCAACTAAAACTTGTTTACGCGCTGAATCCAGTTGAAGACTTTGTCGAACCGGACAAATTGATAAAAACGCATTAAATCGTTCAACGGTTATAATACACTTATTTTGATCTTTAGCAACACATAGATTCGGGTTTAATTTTAATCGTATTTTATTTAATGGCCACGGTTTTAAAAAATTGTTCCGATTTTCTATGTTTTTTCGAACTCTTTGTTCTGATAGCTTATAACAAATATGCTGCAAACTGTCGCTTGAAAAAATAATATGACTTACCAGAATGTCATAAATGACATTAAGTCCCGGGGGAGAAGCAAGGGGCGTTTTTTGTAAATATTCTTTGTAAGAATTCTCAATATGATTCGGTTGAGGCATAAAATTAATTTTGTCGCGGAAATAATTTTCAATAGTCAGTTCATTAATAATAGCTTGCTTGTTTAATAATACACCTGGAAATGCTTCTGAATAGACCTTGATTCTTGATGAAATATTTTCCGGATTAGCACTGTACCCTTCAGTTGCAGCTAATTCGGATAAAAGTAAACATTCGTTTATTTTTTCTGTCCAATTGATATATTGACGATATATAGCCAGTGTGTTTGAATCGGGATGGTTTGATTCATATTTAGTAGTGGTTTGAGAGGTATCATTTAAAGAATCCGCAGATGAAACGCTATCACCAAAGGAATAAAAAAAGGAGCGTGAGTGATTTGGAAATATTATAAAAGTAAATTGGGCGAGAAAATATAGAATTATTGCATGGCAAGTGTTTTTAAAAAATATTGTATTGAGCATAATATTGTTTTATACGGGTGGATAAACAATTATACACCCAATAACAATAAATGTATACTTGTATTGGGTGCATAACTAATTAATAGAAATTAATTTCAGTGGTTGTAATAAACATTATAGCCTGGTACTGCATGGTCAGAAGAGAGTGGGTACACATGGGGATCACTTATATTACCAGTCCAATTACTATAAAAACTACAATTATCAAAGAAATTTCCAACGGAATTTGATTCTCCATCTTCTACTTTAATCCCTTTTGCATGGTTATCATGGGATACACAATTTGTAAATGTGCTATTATTTATGCTATATAGAGCAATGCCGTTTCCGGTATTATTAAATGAATTAATCGTTGAAGCATGTACGTCATAACTTTGTCCACTATTGTTTGCAACTCTGAATCCATCCATACCACTAAGTTCTGTGGTAATTGTATTATAGTTACTCTGAAAACCGTCAACATCAAAAATCCCAAAGCGGCCTGCATTATAAGAATAAAAATAAGAGGCACGAGTAAAATTTAATCCATCAGTATAAGAAGTGAATCCATCGTAAGTTGCATCTTGAACATATACATAGAAAGGAGCAATAGCGCCATCCGTTAAGAATCCCCAGTTACAGCTGTAGATTTCTACTCCTGAAATCGTACAGAACCATGAATTTAATGCATAAACACCAGTATTGAAACCCATGATTTTCCCATTTTGGCCATTACCGTAACCTACTATCTTTGCTCTGTAATGTCCCTCCTTAATTTCAATTCCAACATGCATTTTATCGTCGGGACTATAAAGAATAAAACCATTCATATTAAAAGTTACATCATCTGCATCAATAACAACAACACCTTGAAAGTGGTTTGTTAGATTGTACACTTGGTCATCTTGATCTAAAAGAATATATGGTGGGGCACTGGCAATTGCCGTTGTTGAAATGATGAGTAACAAGAAAAAACTTAAAAGTGATGTGGCAAACACATTACTCTGGTTAAAGGTGTTTTTCATAGAGCCTCCTTAAAGGTGGATGGAACGGTTATTAAAAAAAATGAATGAATTAACCATTTGGAATATAAATCATTACAAATTACGAAGTACGACATTGATGTCGTATTTGAATAAAGCCCGAAGTTTGGTAGAAAAATACTCGTAAAAAAAATCTTGATACTATTCAGGAGGTAGCAGTCGGATCACGAAGTAGTGACTATAACCAAAACCAATTCAGCACTCAGAGTACGGAACTAAACTAAAAGATTTTAATGATTGCCAATTGAATTAAAGAAGCGTCACTACTTAGTATCTGATCAGAATACAGCAAAAAAGGCTGTGCATATTTCGACCAGGCTCAGCATGAGCGGCCTTATCAAGTGAATTACACAGATTACGCTCATCCAGCTTGTCGAAGGATAGCACATTACCACATTCTGAACAGGAACTACTTAAAAGGTATCTCGTTTTGTGAGAAGATTCAATTATAATAAATAACGGTAGAACGTTTTTCCTGTTCTGAACACTGAAACCTGAATTCTAAATTTAATAACAATTGTCAAATTTTATCTGATCGGTGTTGCCTATTCCATGGCATACGGGAAAAGGATACTCTTTACTGCATCGTATTCCTTCGCTGCTCCATGAGCACATCGAGTTTCTGCAGTTTCTGAATGGTTTTCCGCTGAGCGGTGATTTCCGTAGTGAGACTGTCAATTTGTTGCCGGCAGCCGGTAACGTCTTTGTTGAGTCGGTTGATCATTCGGGAACGCTTCTTTACATCCTGTGAAGCATCATTTACTATGTTTGAAAGTGAATCCCGCTCCTTCAGGAGTGCTTCCCGGTCTCTCACGACACGTCCCCAGTTAAGATAGCGCAGTGAATCCTTACCCCCGTGCTGGTAAAGGTGGGTCAGGTAGCGGTAGGTTTTTTTTGAGTCATAGCCGGGATTGGCATGATGAATCGACAGCTCAAACAGATGCTGGTATATTTCAAGTACGGTCAGTTTTCCGGATGCGGTTGAATCGTTCTGCTGTTCAATCAGCGATGTTTCCGCAGTTGCCGAATCAAGCATTTTTTCCAACAGGGCGATCTGCCGTGCCACTTCCTGCGGACTGAGATGGGTATACGATTTCCATACCGGCTGAGGACATTTCGGAACAATCGGAGCGGGGGGAGTGCACGAGAACATAAGAGAGCAGGCAAGCACCGAAAAAAACGTTGCCGAAAGCAGTGCGCTGCGACCGCTTTTTTTGCAGATAACGGACAGTACTGCTTTTTCTACCGTACGTGCGCTACCGTTACGTAAAAACAACCGGAAGATGTTACGAAGCAACGCCGGCCTCTTTTCTGGAAATATACAAATTCTTCTTCCTGCCGCCCCGACGGTCGATTACGAGGTTGCTGCTTCCGAACTTTTTGGCGTATTTTTTCAGTTCCGCAATGATTTCACCCACTTCGATGTAATTGTGCACGGTTGATTTCAGGCTGTCCAGAGCAGCTATGGAGATCGTCATTATGGGAAAGGAGAGGTGCTCACCCCGGCGGCTCACACTCTGAATGCACTGCCGGCTCAGATCCTCCGCATCGTAATGTTCGGTAATCCGTCGGTCGAATGCATCGATGATTGCCTGACAGTGCTTTTCAAAAAGTTCCGGTTTCGTTACCAGTGCAAAATCATCACCACCGATATGTCCCACGAAATCGGTAGCGTCACCGGTTTCCTGTATAACATCCTGAATAATTTCAGCCGTCATCTTGATAACCGAATTTCCTCTTCCGTATCCGTACCGGTCGTTGAAGGGTTTGAAATTGTCCAGATCCATCATGCAGAATGCGAACGGCTCATTGCGATCAATCCGCTGCTTTACCGTGTTTTCAATTGCAATGCCTCCCGGAAGCCGGGTCAGTGGACTCGCGTCTTTGTACGTTTCCTCCAGTTTTATCAGACGATCCGCCATCTCGTTGAAGGCGCTGCTGAGATCTCCCAGTTCATCGCGCGCTTTGACTTTCGGAAGATGAATGAACGTACCGAGTGAGACCATGTTCGCGGCAGATTTGAGAATTCCGACGGATCGGATAATCGTGCCACTGATAAGGGCGGTAATCAGAACGATCAGGACAATTCCGACAATCGTCAGAATGGCCACGCGCCTGAAGGTATTCTTTCCGATTTCCGCAATGGCGTTCATTTTTTCATTCTGCCGTATTTTTGCCTCCTTACTTATCGAACGAAGTGATGCCACCTGATGATCAAAAAGCTTTCGCAGCAGAGAATCCGTGGAGGAGGGAAGTGTGTCACTACTGTCAAGACAGGCAAAGAATTCTCTGAAAAGATTCCGGTAGGTTGCATGCGCGGCGATTATACTGTCGAATTCAGGATACCTGCTCAGTAACTTCTTTGCTGAAACATATTCATTTTTGAACTCCTCATCACGATGTTCAAAAAGAGACAGCATTTCATCGCTTCTGAGAATTATATACCTTCGTCCATTTGATTCCTGTGCAAGAAGCGTTTCTTCCATATCGCCCGCTGTTTTTTCGGATGCCATGTCAACCGATACAATTTCCTGATTGATCAGGTTTACCCGGTTCAACCGTACAAGGGTGATTGATGAAATGGAAAAAATCAGTCCCAGCAGGGGAATAAACCCCAGAAGAATCTTAATTCCGATTGGAAATCGTAGTTTGAATGCTTTCATGGCATCCTGTAAAGCGCGTAGTGTTTCGGGCTGTTGCATCACGGAATACAACCGTACCAATGCTGATTGGAACATTTTCAAAATCAGCCAGTTACCATTGTACGATTAAGGAACCGGTTCTCCAAGAGTTTTCGAAACCTGCGAAAATGTTCTACCGATCGGGGAACGCCGGAACCGCTTCAGTATCCAGCCAGAGAATCGAGCTTTGAGAATGCCGCATCAAGGGTGAGCGAATCGGGAACCGTAAACGGATCGTCAACATACCGTGCAAAAAAATCTTCCACACCGCTCATACCTGTCCGTTCAAGTGCCGCCAGAAAGTCCGTTCGATGAAACGCGCCGCCTTCAAACGTCCTGCAGAGTTCGGCGGTAACCGACAGCAGCGAACTGCGGTTCTCCGATCCGAGTCGTATTGCCGCATCGAGCAGCATCATCACCTGTGCTCCGCGTTCATACACGATACCGTGCACCGATTCCGCAAACATGTTCTCCCGCAGCCACGGATCGCTCAAAGCATGCTGAAAACGGGCGGTATCACCGTATAAAAACGGCGTGGTCATCCGTTTTTTTAAATACTCGGGGGCATAGAACTGGAGGCGGATCATGGTCTCCAGACCAAGATAAGAGGCTGCAGACTCTTTCCACCAGGGATCGTCGTAATCCCCGCAGCGGACACCGATAAAGTGATGCAGGGCTTCATGTGCCAGTATTTCCGGAAAACTGCTGCCGATGTTGCTCGACGGTACTCCCGCCATAAAACCGAAACAGCCCTCCAGACCGCCCCAGGTCTTGAGAAATCCAACCGTATAGGGGGCGCCGTCAAAAGGACCGAAGGATGTCGAGAGTGTATCCAGTATTCGTGCAAAGAGGTCCGAGAGAGAATCGATCACTGCAACCGGGTAGGTGGTGTCGGAACTGTTGATAAACACAAAATCCACCCCGCCCCCTCGGCCTGAGGCAACCGGCGTCTGCCCACCGGAAAGTTGGATGAACAGTAACTCATACAAGGTGTTGCATGAAAACGATGACCCCCCGGTTCCGTACAGGGGAATCGTTTTCGCTGCTTCCACCCGCACCTCACTTCGGCAGCTCCTCCGCCAGAGATCGGGGAGGGAACTGCTTATTTCCGGAATGATAAAAATATGTGCACCGAGGAGGAAGAGCGAGCCGTTGCGGATATGGACCTGCGGCAACGAGAGCCGCGTGCTGTCGGGATGGACAACCGAAAGATCGAGCTTGTATTCCATGCTGACCGGATACGCGGTACCTTCCGGAAGTGTAATCCCGTAGTGGGGTACCGGGATGGAAGCGACCGTGTCGGCTCCGAAGGCAACGTTCTCTCCGTTGGCATCGATGATCGTCAGATCCCGCACCGTCGGACCATCACAGAGATCGACCGGGTTGTCGAAATAGTGAAACGGGAGCAAAAATCGGGTACCTTTTGTGACCGTACAGGTGATCCTGACGGAATCCTCCTGCAGTGCCGGGACGTAGATGGTATAGGTGTAGTCCGCGGCGGGAGTATGATCGGGTTCGGTGGGGTGATTGAGGCAGCCGCAGGAGAACAGCACCAGCAGACCGGCAATGAGTGCGTAAAGACCGGTGAGTCGCAGCGACAGGGGAGCCTCTCCCAAACCGGAATTTTCAGGTGCTGCAATGCAGTAACTACGTTTTTCCGTAAAAGTGGTTTTGTGCGAAATCGTTTCCTCCGCATCCGGCAACAATATCAGTCAGGCGGCTGATAGCTGCGTTTCCCTGAAATCCTGTGTTTCCAGTGGATTCCTGAATCATGTAAAATGCATCTGATTCAGATGCTGGTACCTGCTTAAAATAAATAAGGGAGTTTCGTGGTGTACGAAACTCCCTTTATATGGCTGGTCAGGAGGGAGGGTGTTCATCCCTCACATCGTGTTCGGGCCCCTGCGGGTGCCAATTCCATTGGCATGCTCTCCGCGTGAAGAATCCAATCCGTTTTATTCCAACCGGGAGTGTTTGCAGAAATTAACTTTACTGGTCATGCCTCGCGTCCGGCTCGGCACCCCTGCGGGGCGCTCCTTTCAGTCGCGTGCTCTCCGCACGTCCTGTGCTTCGAGTGAACCCCCGACAAGGTGGAATTGGGATCAGGAATAGCGGCTGCTGACCATCCGCAAATAAAAAAGGGTGTCTCGTTTCCGAAACACCCTTTATATATGGCTGGTCAGGAGGGATTTGAACCCCCGACAAGGTGGTTAACAGCCACCTGCTCTGCCGACTGAGCTACTGACCAATAATTTCTTCTTCAACATACCGTAAAATCAAAATGTGACACGGTAGTTATTTTGAGTGATTAAATATACATTTCCATGGAATTCAAGTCAATAATTCAGTTGCCGGGAAATTGAATATGTCTCGTTATCAGGGATATTCATTTCAGAAGCTGGTAATCAGGCTTATGTTTGGAGGCAGCAATGCCCGGAAGAGCCGTTTTTATTTGTTACACGAGGGTTTACGTACTATTGGCAAGATAATCCCTTTTGCAACGATTAAGGCACCTGATACTGACAGAGAGTCCTTCTTTGCCACCCTTTCAATATTTTTATTCTGATCAACCGTACTACAAACAACCAATCATGTTTTGCAAACGCAGTCGGCTACTGCTCCGGTTCGGTAAGGGGAATCCCGGCGCGGTTACAGGAATAGAAGACATTGTAGGCCGGGTCGACCTTGAGACCTTTTTCCTGTACCCAGTTGGCCGCGGCGCAGGAGGGGCGGCAGCAGTCTTCCATGGTAGTGGTCTCGTACATTTTGCCGTTGGAGCCCTGTTTCCAGAAGGAATTGTCGTTTGCAGCCTGCGCGGCGGTGATGAGTCCGTCCACCTCAGGCAGGCCCTGGTTCTGCAGTCTGCAGCCGGTGACCCGGGTAAGGGCTTCCGGGCATTCCACGCGGCGCACGTAAATGGACCAGTTGGCATGGTACAGGGATTCGGGCTGATTGGTCGTGATGCAGGAGTTTCTCGCGTATTCGGTAATCTCCGGGTCGGCATGGGTAATCTCGTTGCAGACTTCCGTTACCCTGTCCTGACATGCGCCAGACCCGAGGCTTGCTTCGGTGACCCATTGATACTGGTTCTTGCACTCGCTCCAGTGGGTAATCGGTTTCACGCCGCCGGAGTAGCCCCCCTCCTCGGGGTAGGATTCGTAGAGGTATTGCCCGGAAGTGGAGGTTGCCCCGAGCCCCGGACCGCAGCCGTTGTGAGCACCGAAACCGCCGCCACCCATGTATATGTCGAATGTGTTCCGCGTAGCAGCGGTGTTGAAGCTCTGAGCGATAATCGGTTTGGGAACGGGCACCGCCGACGCCGGATTGCTGACATCGTCGGGATTCAATTGAACCTGTCGTTCGTTGTCCGGGCTCGGCCAGGCATAGATAATCTGGTAGCACTGGCAGCAGGTACTCTCATCGTCGCCGTCGATGAATCCGCGGTCGGTATCGTGGCCCACGATGGCGTAGAGATACTCGTCATTGCCGTCGTCGGACGCGGCCTGAAGCATCTCCGGACTGTAGAGCATGAATCGCGGACAGATGAACGTGACGTCGGCACCAGGCTTCGACGTTTCGTTCTCACTGCATGCGTTGATGGTGGCGCAGATGCCACCGCATTCCGAGTTGGGATCGCCCGGAATACAGTCCGGGACATAGTCCCAGGAGTTGCAATACCTCGGCGGCGGCAGACGATAGGCAACGCCCGCTTTTACCAGAACGATGTCATAGGGTCCGGATGCATAGGAATCGATGGTTAGAACAGCAGTTTGATACCCGCTTCTGGTGACCTTGATGGTGTCGATCACTGCACTCATTTTGGCAAGGTGCCCGGAAGTGTTATCAGCTCCCCTGGAGACTGGAGCCAAATTGCCGCCCATGGCCGGCAATTTAAAATTCGCCACCGTGCCGCCGATATTGGCCTTTATCAAAAGTATTTGGGACGGCAAAGAGTGCCGTATCGGGTTTATGGTATGACGCCCGGAGGGGAGGTTTTTATCAGTCACCCAATCAATGAGGGTGCCGTCGAGCCGGTAAAGACCGACCTTCACGTGAAGACGGGGTTCGTGAATAGTAACCGCCAACAGCCCGTTCCGGACGGCAGCCGAAAAAGAACCATTATCGACGCGCTGCTTTAGTATGGCCAATGGCACATCAATTTGCCAGTTGCCCCCGGCATCCGTAACCGTTGATTTATCCGCTTTGACCAGCTGCACGGTCGCACCCTCGACACCTGCCCCGGCCCCGTCTTTAACCGTACCTGAAAGGATCTGGGAGGAAAATGACAGGTTGAACAGGAATAGTATCAGGAAGAAAAGACAATTACAACGTAACTTCATTTGCATTTGGTACCTCAATGATCGTGTGAAAGCCAGAGCGTATTTTGTGTTAAAATAACCATATTCACCTTTTAAAACTAAATTATAGCCAAATAATGATACGTTATTTGATGGGAGGTTGTCGAAGTTATCGTGTGGTGCAGGGGTACTTGTTTGTCGTGGGTCTTTGAAGATTGAGTGTTGGTAGCATTGGGAATGAAAAAAATCAGATCTCAAATAAAAAAAGGACCGGAGCAAGCATTGCCATGCTTTCTCCGGTCCTTCCGGCGCCGGGAGAGTGCGCCAGACGGCGTCATTCATTGCTTCTGCGGGTTGTTCCGCACCGTTGCCGCGCATCCATGTTTTCCGGGTGTGAGATCCGGCGGAATCTGACCGGCGAATCCGGGTTATAAGTATTTATTGGATGTGCAGATTAAGAAACAACGATTAAATTATGTTGATCATGGAATAGAATAGGAATGATCATGTTCAAGAACCCTAAAATATCCTTTGATACAATTGGGGTTTCGAATACAAATCTGAATATGATTCTTTTCTTTAAAACCGGCGTTCGGATATAAGTCTTCACCTTCCCAGAAAGCCCCCCTGACACTGTCATAGGGTCTACCGTCGTTTGATTCATTTATATAATGTGCTGTTTGAATGACCGAACAGTCTAAATTTCTCAGTAAAAGATCACCACCTTCAGGTTTTTTTTTATTTCCTGGCATTTTTGTGCCATCGTTTGCGACTGCTGAATGTAATGCATTATAAGCTTTTTTCAGAAGTGCGAGGGAATATGCTTCCAGTAAATCCAGGCAGTAACCTAAATCTATAATGGCACCAATAACGGCAGGTTGATCGATTTTGTTCTTAGTCTTGTGTGGGTGTTTTTTTAATTCGTGAGCATATTCAAGTGCGCGTGTAGGATTGTTTTCCCAAAAATAGATACCATGACCTAACCAATCGTATTTATTCGTGCTCTGCTTTAACTTGGATTTTCCTGCGATAACGTTTTCAGCAACATCTGCATCACAGCCGTGAAAACCAAGGACTAATGAAGGATGGGTCGAATAAAGCATTATTTAAATGCTTTTTTAAGATTACCTTTGGGGGTATACATACCGGTACCAACAAGCAGTTTTCTGGCTTCAGATTTCGAGGATTTCACTGCTTTTAAAACGCTTTTTGCTTTTTTCTCAAACTTTTTTACTTCTTGGTTGGTCATTTCATTTCCTCCCGTATTCTTAAAATATATCACCGATTTTCTTAAAATGAAATAAAATTTAGAGTGGAAAGTTTTAAGTAACGTCAGTTCAAAATACAGTAAAAAAGGCCGTGCATACTTCCCTTCGGCAGGCTCCCGTCCTCCGTAGCGGAGGGGAGACATAGTACATTACTACATTCTGAACAGGAACAACTTAAACTGGCCGGTGTAGTTCCACTGGAATCACTTTAACTTTCTTCCTGGGCATTCCCATCGGGACCTTCGTGAGGGGTCGCCTCACCTTTGGAGCCATCGGATTCAGAATGTTCGTCAATCAACCATTCAGGATTCGGAGAATACGTTCCATCCCCGTTGTCGATTAAAAACGGCTTCCGGTTTCTGTCGATTCGTCCGCTCATTGTGTTTTATTTGAAATCACTCGCATCGAGCAACTTTACCGCGAACGGCGTGTCTTCAAAGATGTTCAGAACGAATTCGGTTGTGGTGACTGCCATGCTCGATGCTTCAACATTGCGGTCTTCCGTACATTCATATACGTGAACGAAGTCATGTTTGATCACTTCTTTGCTCATGTTATCCCACAAAGCAATCGATCCGTAGTGGTTGACGCAACCGTTCTGCACATGATAATTTATTCCGGCATCTCCGAAGCCTCCGTAGAACATTGTCTTGTTATCAATGGTGATTTTGTATCCCTGAATAAAGAGGATAAAGTCATAGTCATTGTTGACTGTTCTGACCTGCATACCGGAATCGGGCAGGAGCAGATCATATGCTTCTCCCGAGGCGGTCGTAAAGGAGTGCTTCCTGAAATGATCTGTATTCTGGAGGTTCTCCACCGTCACGTTCTTGAATTTGGTCAGGTATTTGCAGTCCTTGAGGATCGCTTCCCTGATACGATAGTCGTTGTTCCCGGGTGGATTTTTAAGGTCCTTCTCGACGCCGAACAGGTTTTTCTTTTTTACCGGAATTTCCTCGACAAGAAAAAGCACGCCAAGCTTTGTCTGAGGGATATCCATCGACCCGTACCTGGCGAGTATTTCATCCTGACAGTGGAGGGCTAACAGCACGCATAATACAACGAGTACAAGGTGTTTCATAACAGACCCCCTTCGAAATAGACCTGCTTGCAGCAGTGGAGCGTAAGTGCTAGGTGTAAGATTATCTGCTGTTTTGGTGCGAAAAGCGCAGATCTGGCACGCGGGAACGGGGAAGTTGTAATGCGTGCCAGGGATTTTTATTATGTAGCGCGCCTGGATGCAACTGCAGAAATCTGAATGAAAATATAGTTTCGGTAACTGAATTGAAAGAGTGGTTGTTGAAGAACTTAAGGGCTACCGTTTAATCTGCCGGAGTACTTCTGAGGAGATATACCCCTGCTGCAGCGCTTTTACCGTTCAACCGTTCATTGTCTGAACCATGATTTGAATGATTTTAAAGATTGAAGGATTACCCTGAAATCAGGAACAGGGTTTAATCAAGCTTATCCTGTAATCATGTGAATCACGAACGGGTGCCCTTTTCGTGTAAACCAAACAGAAATAAAGATGATCATGTGTGGCCTGGATCTGTGATCCAGGTTCAATGCCTTCCCTTACGTACGCACTCCCAAGCATGAATGCACTCCCAATGAAATTAAAATTCATTATGACCTCGATCTGTGATCGAGATTTCCTTGTTTCAGTGGAAGGGAACAGGCAGTACCGGGTCTGGCAAACAGGGGGTGGCGTTATACCGGAAACATCCCCTGTACCCGTCGCGTTAAAAAACCACAATGCCAGAGAATCGGAGCAGTGTGAATTTGGATTGAAACCTGGACTCAGGATCCTGGATCATAGATCCAGGCCACAGTGCGCTCACAAGCGTACATAATCAGAGAGGTGCAAGTCCTCTCCGGGCAAACGCTCTCCGGCCCGTAATCGACTGTAACTGCGTCACCGTGAGGTGAGGTGGAGAGCAACAGGAGAGAAACGACCAATCCGTAAGCCGCAAGGTTGAACTCGATTCGGCCAGCCTGTTCGGCGAGTCTGCTGTGACTGTACGAAGCCCAGATATCCGCTAAGGTGGATTTGTTCGTCACGCTGAGGGGTAGCGTGTTAAAGCGATGACGGAGACAGGAGGGTGGTTGGAGATGGAATGGTCGGAAGGTTATGTACGTGAAGTGGGGATACCTGTATATATCAAGACCGGCGTTCATGGCAATAATGCCCGAAGAACCGGATATACAGGAGTCAGAGCACCCATACGAGCGATGAAGTCGGGTAATGCCGGTGGAGCAAAGGGGTGCAGGAAGATGGATATGGTATGAACAGACAAACGGAACAAACACCGGCGTCAGTGTCCACACGGACTAAACAAGCTGGAGGAACCCATGCTCGTTGGAGTTGGGTTGAACCGAGTGTCTGGTCAGAACGTATGTTGACGACTCTCGATAAGGGAGTGAAAGGAGGACAATGGTTCAGCCTGATTGATAAGGTTTATTCCAAAAGGACACTACAGGCGGCTTTTGCAAAGGTAAAAGCCAACAAAGGTGCTTCGGGAATAGATCATGTTTCTACCAAGAAATTTGAAAATGATTTGGAAAACAACCTGGAACGGTTGCACTATCAACTCAAAGACGGTTCTTATCACCCGCAGGCTATACGTCGCAAACATATACCCAAACCGGGTAACCGACGTGAGAAACGACCGTTAGGAATTCCGACGGTACGTGATCGGTTGGTGCAGACAGCGCTTCGTAGTGTGCTGGAGCCGATATTTGAGAAAGAGTTTGCACCGATGAGTTTCGGGTTTCGTCCAAACCGCAGCTGTAAAGATGCACTGCGATGTGTACAGGAATACCTCAATGAAGGCTACACTGCAGTCGTGGACGCGGACTTACAGAACTATTTCGATACCATTTCACATGAGCGTCTCATGGAAATAATCCGGCAACGGATTTCAGACAGCCGAACACTGGGTCTTGTCGAACAATTCCTCAAACAGGATATAATGGACGGAGTTGCCAGATGGACACCGGAAAACGGATCACCGCAAGGTGCTGTCATCAGTCCACTGTTAAGTAACATCTACCTGAATGAACTCGATCATCTGATGATTGAACATGGGTTCGGTAAGATATGCAGATGATCTGGTGATTCTCTGTAAGACAACACATGAGGCACAAAGTGCTTTGGAACTCCTCAACCGGTGGGTCAAAGATGCGTCATTGACGCTTCATCCCACCAAGACCTGCATAGTCGATGCTGTTAAAGAAGGGTTTGATTTCCTCGGTTATCGCTTCGTCAACCATGTACGGCTGGTAAGTGATAAAAGTATCAGGAAACTTAAAGATACCCTTCGGAGTAAAACAAAACGGTCACGCGGCGACAGTATGGGTACGATTGTTAAAGACGTAAATAAGACACTGAAAGGCTGGTTCGAATATTTCAAACACAGCCGACCGTGTTCGTTTCGACCAATTGACCAATGGCTGCGTGTTCGACTGAGAAGCATCTTGCGAAAGCACAATAAGATGAAACTTGGCGGCTGGGCAGGTGAAAATCATATCAGGTGGCCTAATTCCTTCTTTGCCGATCTCGGGCTCTTCTTCTTGGTGGATGCCCGGGCAAAGTCCAGTCAACCCGCTCTGCGGTAAAACCATCGACCGGAGAGCCGGATGCGGGAAAACTGCATGTCCGGTTCGGAGGGAGGGGAGATCGGGAAACCGGTCTTTCCTACCCCTATCAATGTTGAAAACGCCACACTCCGGGGGCACCCGTGCGCACTTTTATCATTCAACCGTTCATCGTCTGAACCATGATTTGAATGATTTTAAGGATTGAAGAATTACCCGAAATCAGGAACGGGTTGTAATCAAGCCAGTCCCGGAACGCTGGGCAGAAGTCAAAACCGTAATGAAGGTTTTTTGCCTGTATGAATACATTCGCGTCAAGAAGATAGGGCATTAAGCAACTCCCAGCAGGCGATCACTTAATTCATGGAAGGTGGACATTTTTTTAAGACCGAGAAGCCGGAATGCATCACGGTGCAGTGTCTGCCCTTCGAGGGTACTGGCTATTAAAGCTCTGGCGAACCGTCTGCTCATCCGTGCCGGTTGCGTTCTGTAGTAGTCACCGCCTTTTCCTTTTGTAATAGCAAGCAGCTGTTCCAGTTCTTCATGGTAGGTGTGTTCGTAGGTGGTACGGGAAAGAAATCCGCAATCATGGAGTCGTCTGATTATCACCAGTGTACTGACCTTGAAATACTTGGCAAGCCGGTTGTATTCCTCAAACGGGTTGCCGGAAGCATTAAACTCGCTTCTCATCAGAGCCAATGGTACCAGTATCTCAGCCGCTACATTGTTACACCATTTTTCGATGTCATTGGTGGGAACGGAAATTGGGGCAAGGTCGGAAAGACCCGTTTTTCCAAGCCAGATATGCGACAGTTCATGTGCCAGTGTAAACATCTGGGCGGATTTTGTATCGGAACCGTTGATGAAAACAAGCGGAGCCCGTTTGTCGCAAAGGGTAAACCCGCGGAACTCGTTGTGATCAAGCTTCCGGTGGGTATTACTGCCGACAATCCCACTCACCATGATCATGATACCTGCAGTGTCAGCCTGTGCAATAAACCGACGCAGTGCCTCTTCCCATGTGTGCATTTTACTGCGGCTGTCAATATCGAATTCAAGGGTGGAACGGATGTTTTCAGCGACAGCTACGGTATCATCCCTCAGGGTTGCAGAACCGACAAAATTGCACGTGTCTTCTCTGACCGACACGGAAAAATCACGATACCACTCCTGCCGCTGCTGGCAAAGGTAGATGGTTTCGAGGAGATCGGGACTGGGGTGGCCGATCTTCATGTTTCCGACGGTTCGGAAATCGGGTATCGGCAGTTGTTCCGCAGGAGGGGCAGGGAGGAACAGGTACCCAACCGGAACGTGTACGTTGTTGGCGAATTTTTCAAGCTGTTTGAGGGTCGGGCGTTTTTCTCCCCGGTCCCATGCCGTTAGTTGCGGAATCTTTTCCGCTACTATGCGGGTAGTGAAACCTGCCCTTTTACAGGCCCAGCGAAGAAGTTCGGGGTTTACCTCAACATGCATTTAAATGCTCCGGTGTGGCTGTTCTGCATAAATATAGTATAAATCATTGAACAGCTTTTTTCAGCCGTATGCACGTAAAAAAAGGACCGGAGCAAGCACTGCCGTGCTTTCTCCGGTCCTTCCGGCGCCGGGAGAGCTGTTCCGTCAGGCGGCGTCATTCATCGCTTCTGCGGGTTGCTCGGCATCGTCGCCGTGTATCCGTGTTTTCCGGGTGCGGGCGATTGCTTCGACGTCATTGATAATCGCCAGTGCGGCATTGCTGGTTGCCGCGGATTCCTCGGTACCGTCGGTGGCAAATACGTCAAGGTAGCCGAGAAAGCGGCGCAGCGCATCCACCGTCGTTTTCATGTGCTTCTTTATCGTGAGCGTGCCGGGCAGTGGTTCACTGTTGGTACGTTCCACATAGAGCGCTTCGATTTCACTCTGAACTTTGGCAAGAGAAGTGATCAGGGGTTTGAGCCCCAATACGCCTGCGTAGCGGGAATTTTCAGGTTTGGAAAGCTCATCAAGCAGGTAGCGTACAGCTTTGCTTTCCTCGCCGAGTCCCATACGGTGAACATTCCCGATGTGGTCGGTATACAGCCGTGAGAGTACCAGTGCCGCCTCCCGGGCTGCGGGATTGATGACATTGCGGGTGTTTCCTTTTACCGTGTCCCTGAACATGCAAAGCAAATTGTCCCGTTTCGCATCGCACTCTCTGATCTGTTTTGTTTGAGGTCTCTTTTTGTTGCGCTCGGTGGCGTTGTTGAGGTCGGTGAGTTCTTTGCTGAGAAAATCGGTTATCTGACTTCCTTTTTCATCTTCGGCGATCTTCGGTCCGATGGTATTGACCATGCGGGTACCGCAATCGAATAAGTCAATCGGCCCGAACAGTGATTTTTTGAACGCATTGGTTAAGTTATCCATAAAACCCTCCTGGTACAGGTGGATCGTTTCAGTGATATACACCGGGTTTTTGGAAATTTCTGGCGCCATGCATTTCTGCAGCCGGTTCTATAATATTAAACGCTTAAGTATGCCGTTTATTGTCATTTATTTTCTTTTTGTAAATTCTGTTGAATGTGCGATGCTGCGCCGGAAAAAAACAGAGGACCCTGCGAAGCGAAAGCGTTCCGGCAGGAAATAATCCGGGGACTCTGCACAGTGCAATGGTGACGGCGAGAAAAAGAATATCGACTCTGCACAATGCAATGTTCCCGGGCAGAAAAAATTTGTGAGCTCTGATAGTTGCGACAGTCATCGTCCGGAACAATTTCCGGAGCCCGGACACTGCAATGGTTGCAGCCGGAAAAATTCCATGGACCCGGATAAAAGCAACGGGCATGGCCGGAAAAAAACGGGAAGCATGATTGAAGCAATAGTCATTGTCGGAAAAATTCCGGGAATGCTGATAAATGCTCCGGCTCCCGGCGGACGGGTCGGCAAACAGCCGAAAGTGCCTGCGTTGCGCCTGCGGCAGGCATTTTGGCTTTTGCCTGTTGTTTATCTGTAGCCAGCCAGCCTATTTATTGTCTTCAAATACATTATAGCTTTTCTTTTAACATTTTCTTTGATCCGAAATAATCTTGCAGTTTCCAATTTCTATTTATACTTATCATTCCATTAAAGACATAATCTTTTCCTTCGCTATCTTTTGCAAAAATTTGCATTGAATTATCAATATCGTAAAAAGAAATTTTCTTTGGCCAATAAACTAAATGTGGAAGCTGCCAAGGACCGGTTTCTAAAATCACTGATTTATTAAAATCAAAGTTTTCACCATTAATACCTATAAGAAAAACTATTGTTCCGACATCCTTAGAATCACAACAAGTACTCATGTAATTCCTATACATAAATAAATACTTTTCATTACCATTAAGAATAAAGTCAGAAAATTCATTTATTTGATAAGGAAAATTTGATTTTGAATCAAAAAGAGAATCAGGAAATTGAACACTATCAAGAATTACTGAATTTTCAATAATTACAAATGGAATATCTGAAGTAGATTTGAAGTGACCACCATGCGGTTCTTTAATCGTTGAAGAGTACCAGTATGGCTCAGGAATATAGTGAGCGCATGCAAATAAAATTAAAGGATATATTATGATATTTTTCATTTTCTATTCGTATTATTCTGTTTGTTGTCTTTCAAAAAAAGGGCTGGCTGGCTATTGCAAACAACTTCGCCTTATCTGAAAAAGATCTTCTTCAAATGTTTCGCGTAATTACCATCGAACGAAATCGTTTCTTTCTTCTCTTTATCCCATACATGAAAAAGGGATTCGCACCCGCACCGTGCGAACAATGCTCGTAATTCCTCGTCCTGATAGACATCGGTATTGATGAAGGTGTGGAGCCGGTCGAGTTCAAAATGCTGTTTCGCATACTTTGAGAGGCCGTACTCCCTGTTGAGCATGTATCCTTCGGACGTTCCGTTCTGGGTAATGAGAAGGAATGTGGTGACAACCGCCATTGTGTCGAACATTGCACAGGTAAGGTAACCGATTTTCACATTGTTATATCTGAACTCGATGAAATGCGACCCTCCCGGTCCGGTTGATAACCGGGGTTCTTCAAATGCCTCGTAGAGGAGCACCTGAATATCGGGTTTTTCGAGCGGAGCGAGCCGTTCACGTAAACGATTGAGGGCATGCGTCTGAACGTATACCGGTAACTCCCCGTGTTTTCCACTGCCGTGAACTGCATCTTCAGCCGGCACTGAAGCCCATCTGATGCCACCCTTTTCTGCTATCCCGAGCCTGTAGACGGGGCGGGATTTGCCGTCGATGTTCACATAGATCTTTTCGGCGGGTCTTTTTTTGAGAGTGTACACCAGGCACACATAGCTTTCCGGGCGCAGGGATTCATAATCGGTTTTTTCGTACCAGTAATAGGCACGGTCGATCGAGGTACAGATGTAACACATGTTGTCGAGGTGGGTATACATCATGATGATCGGATTATCATCTTCCCTGGTCAGCATGAAATCGAGGATCAGATATAATTCGCGCCATCGGTCGAAGTCATCGTTAACCTCATCGATGTACTGTTTGATGCTTCCCCGAAGCGATATTCCCGCAGTGAGAAAGTCATGGAGTTCGAGTTCGGTATCATGAAGTTTGTTGACAAGATAACAACTGTCAATTATTGCCTTTATGTCTTTTTTCAGGGCTGAAAGAACACTCTTTTCCACTCCCGATACGGCATCCCGCTCGAAACGCATCGGCCGGATAATATGGCTGATGAATTTCTGCTGCATTTTTTTCGGCAACCGTTTCCAGCACTCGTACATGTCGTAGGCGCGAAGCACCCTGATAAGTTCACGATGGAATTCTTTTTTGAAGTTCGTTTTCGGTGAAGTGGTTGTTACCGGTTTTTTTCGTGTCATAGGGCAGTAAAATACCAGATGTTCAAGGCGACCGTAAGGAATTGGTGAAAATGCGGGAGAAAAGCGGAGAACACGAGACTGCAGGGAGCGCCCGCAGGGTGCCGAAGCTGGATGCGAAAGCATAAACCCCTCCCGACCAGCCATCTACAAAGGGAGTTTCGGAAATGATGGCTCCGGGGGATGGGGGAGATAACCATGCCCACCTGCAGCACCGATGCAACCGTAGAATCAAACTCGTGCGGTTTCCACCTCTGTTTTCAACCGTCATTTTTTCCGTCCTATTCCCACCGATACATTCGGTGGATCTGTCGGAACAAGTCTCGGGACAGTAAACCCGCAGCTTTCAAAAATTTTGACAAACTCATTTACAGAACGTTGCAGTACCAGAATGTCCAGGTATTCGATAACCTTTTTCTTGGGAACCTTATGTGTGGCGGTTGCCAACAGGTATCCCCCTTTACGTATATGATTTGCCAATTCATTGGCGAATTCAATCGATTTTATCATATCCAGGTATTCGAAAACTCCTTCGGCAAGTACCGCATCGTAGAGGGTTGTTTTGGACGCGAGCCACTCCTGCGCATTACCTTCAAAAATTGACACTACGTTCTCCAACCGCTCATACCGAATTATCTCTGATGCCGCCTTAACGACATCCGGATTAAAATCAATGCCGACTATTTTCAGCCCGTCGATGTTAATCCGTTCCTCCCTGAGGCGGTTGATCAGATTGATTTGAGTACGCAGATATCCCGGTCCTACCTCAAGTAAATGAAAAGAGCCTTTATCTGCAAGTTCTTTTTTTAAGATCGAGAAAAGCTCATTTTCTATAATAGCAACACGGGACCTTACCGCATCCGGACTGCCGAACATGATTTTCCTGTCCAGTTTTCCGTTGAGATGTTCCTTGAATCGCAGCACATAGTCAATCATTGCGGCGGAACCGCGGTAACCATCCAAAGCATCCTGATTTATCCGTGCACCAAGGGCGCTGTTTGTTCTGATAAGATTAATGACGAATGTACGGAGCGGATCATACGGTGATTTTCCCTTTATTGGCTCCATCGCGATATCGTACAGTTTTATACCGGTGCCAACATTTTTGTAATATGAGGTAATTGTTTTCCCGGACTTTGTGTACCAGATATCGTTCTCTTTCATTTTTTCCCTTTCATTAACCGTTGATTCGAATTCTTCGTAAGGGGTAGCCTCACCTTTGGAAGTGTCGGATTCAGAATCTTCGCCGGGTAACCATTCAGGATTCGGAGAATACGTTCCATCCCCGTTGTCGATTAAAAACGGCTTCCGGTTTCTGTTGATTCTTCCGCTCATTATGTTTTATTTGAAATCACTCGCATCGAGCAACTTTTCCGCGAACGGCGTGTCTTCAAAGATATTCAGAACGAATCCGGTGGTGGAGACTGCCATGCTCGATGCTTCAACCTTGCTGTTTTCCGTACATTCATATGCATGAACGAAGTCATGTTTGATCACTTTTTTACTCATGTTGTCCCACAATGCAATTGATCCGTAGTGATTGACGCAACCGTTCTGCACATGGGTATTTATTCCGGCCTCTCCGAAGCCGCCGTAGAACATCGCCTTGTTATCAATCGTGATTTTGTATCCCTGAATAAAGAGGATAAAGTCGTAGTCATTGTTGACCGTTCTGACCTGCATGCCGGAATCGGGCAGGAGCAGCTCATACGCCTCTCCCGAGGCGGTTGTAAAGGAGTGCTTCCTGAAATGGTTCGTGTTCTGGAGGTTCTCCACCGTCACGTTCTTGAATTTGGTCAGGTATTTACAGTCCTTGAGGATCGCTTCCCGGATACGATAGTCGTTGTTCCCGGGTGGATTTTTAAGGTCTTTTTCGACGCCGAACAGGTTTTTCTTTTTTACCGGAATCTCCTCGACAAGAAACAGCACGCCAAGCTTTGTCTGCGGGATATCCATCGCCCCATACCTGGCGAGCATTTCATCCTGACAGCGGAGGACCAACAATACGCATGATACAAGGATGAGAAGGTGTTTCACAGACCCTCCTGGAAATAGAACCGCTTGCAGCAGCTGAGCGTGAGTGGTATGTGTAAGATTATCTGCTGTTTTGTTGCAAAAAACGCAATCCTGCCCCGCGGGACCAGGGAAGCACATTCAGCCTTTTTGTAATACATGACAGTGCTTGTTGTTTCGCGGCTCGAAATAATACAACTGCAGCAATCTGAATAAAAATATAGTTTTGGTAATTGAGGTTGGTGAGTTCTTTGGTAAGAAAATCGGTTACCTGACTCCCTTTCAGAGCGTTTTCTCTTTTTAGCGTGCGGGCTTTTTAAGGAGCACTTCAAAATATCCAGGAACAGGGCGCATTAGAATACCGGATAATCCAAACGATTCTGATGGTTGGTTCCCGGTGGAAACGAAATCTATATTAAACCTAAACTGAGCGGTTTTTTACACAAAATAGCTCCGCATCCGCACCGGTCGTGCATTTCAAAAAATGCTCAATTAACCTGCCGGGTGAACCTGCGCTTTTTTAAAACGTACTACCAGCACGGCCACAGAACTCTTTTCCGCGAAAAACCGCTCAGTATAGGTTAAAAATGGCCTTGTAAAATGGGGCATCCGTTTCATGTACTGTTGGTGAATTGACTCCGAACGCTGTTTGTCCCGATTCTGAACTATTTCTATGTGAATTTTAAATGCATGCTTGAGAGCATCCCGGAGAAAACGTGAGCCTCCTCCTTGCCGTTGCCCAGCGTCCAAATTAGATTTTATTATATCTGAATTCCGCTTTGCTTCAGATATTTCATTTACGGAACAGTCACACAATAGACAGGGACCTTCGCATGACCGCTTATGCTGTTGCCTGCACCAAAAAACGTTCGTTCAACTACCATCCCGCAATTACATCGACCCCGCGAAATGCCAAACACCGCTTGATACTCATGCTCGCCTATGGCTGCGGGTTGCGACTCGGCGAAATCCGGAAATTGAAACCAATCGACATCGATTTTGACCGTAAAGTTGTCCGGGTGCGTAAAGGCAAAGGAAAAAAAGACCGGATTATAATGCTGGATCATGCTATTGCCCCGTTTGTCGCAGCATGGCTGGCAACCGGGTGCGGTACAACCTATCTGTTTGAAGGGTATCAGTCGGGAAAAGCAATCTCCAAACGCACAATCGAAAAAGTATACGACAATGCCTGTTCATATTGATAACCAGGGCGGTGTCCACTCCTTAAGGCACAGTTTTGCCACCCACCTTCTGGAACAAGGGGTCGATTTGCGGTATATTCAGGAGCTCCTTGGTCACTCTTCTTCGAAAACGATAGAAATTTATACTCATGTAGCAGCTCATAAACTGATCGAAATCCGGAGTCCGATTGCAGGGATGCTGGAAACGGCAGAAGTTAGCAGCAATAGGTTCGGCTTTTAACTGATTTATACCTTTTTCATAGTCAGGTTTTATTATAAAAAACAGAAAATGATGATAGATATACCAAGTTTTATTTACTCAGCTATAAAAGGGCTTTTAATTGGAGTCTTTTTATTATTGGTAAGTTTATTTGTTCTTCCGACTTCATGGATAGTATGGATTATTAGAATATTTAAACCAAGAATTATTAGAAGATTATTTGCAAAAAATGACAAATATTTTAATGATATTTTAGGAATAATACTTGAGAATAAGTTTCCAAGTCATTACAAAGATGACAACATAGCAGAAAATAAGATAACAAAAATTAAAGAATTAAAATCTGATTTAGAAAAAGTCGAAAGTAATATGTTTACTATTGACTTATTGATAGATTTGTTTAAAACATTAAGTTTTGCCTTATCTCATAATGGACTGAGTGTTATGGGCGGAACCTATGAAGAGATTGCTAATTATTTTTCAAATTATTCCAGTAGATTGCTTAATACTTCTTACAGACAAAGTTTTGCAGATGATGTGATAAGTAGGTTTCAAAATGTTTCAAATCACATTCATGAGATAGAACAAATGATTAAAAATGGTGATTTTGATGAACAAAATACAGCAGCATTTATGCAACAGTACACCTCCGATTTTATGTTCTTCATATCAGCTGAGAAAAAGTCCTTAGAAAAAAATAGGGAATTGATAATTGGAAGTATTAAATCATTAGTTTACGAATTAATCGAATTGTCAAAATGATGGAAATAAAAAGAGATATTGTATCACTGTTTGAAGGATTTGAATTTATCAATAAAATCTATTTATTTGGTAGTCGTGTAAATAATCCTGATAAACAAAAAGGTGATATAGATTTATGTTTCGTTGTTGATGATGAGTCAAATCCAGAACAGATTATTGAGAAAGCTGCTCATATTTTAGTCAAGACCAATATAATTGTTCATCCTGTTATTTTTAAGAAAACAGAATTTGAAATCAAAATGAAAATTAGTAATTATAAAAAGACTATTTTAGACAATGGGAAGTTAGTATACTCGAATAAATTAACAAAGTCGAACATACGGAAAAACCAATAAGGAGATGAAACACAAAGTGGAAGCCGAACCTACAGCTGCTAACAGGGCTTCAAAAGCTCGTCGCAAGCTCCTCGGGCTGACGCCACATTTTCACTTCATTTCATTATGGGAAAACGTCTTTTAAGCCCGACACGTTATGCGAAATGCCTGCTTGCCCCAAGACAGAAGATCGGCGCGATAAAATAATTCTAAGTTAATTGAATAATGAATATTTTAAAGCCGATTTGTTATAGATTAATCGAATATCAACATTTTAATTTAACAATAAATCAATTGAGGATGATAGTATATGAAAAGATACATTCAAATTTTATTTGTACTGATGATGACAGGTTTATCATATGCAGGTATGTTCCCTGACTATGTCAGCTTTTTTGCACCTGGAATAAAAATTGGATATGATTTTGGAAATAAATCTGGTGTATCAATTGGGACTGATCTCAATATAAATCTATTAGGAATAGAAACAGGATTTTGGTGGACAGGGTTGAACTTTAGCGTTGAAAGAAATTTAAATCAAAAAAAGTGGAAATTCAGGCAAGAATTAATAGGAGGATACTTTATTGAAGGTGTAGGTATAGGCAGTGAATACTATGATAAAAAAATGAGTTTTAGTGCAAGAATAATTACGCACGGATATTTTGGATATATTAGTTACAAATTGCCGATATTTAAATCATATAGTCAAATTACAATTGGAGGGCAATTACCGTTCACATACATGTGGGCATATAAAAATGAAAGAAAATTTGGTATTGAAATAGGTATGTGATTAATTGAAAGGTCAAAGAATCTATTAAATCGAATAAAGATCGCGCCGAGAAAAAGGGGCAAGCAGGCACATCGCCTAACACTTAGGGTTCTTTCCGAAATACCTTCCCCCACAACCAACGAACAGGTTCCGATTCCATTTCGGAAAGAACCTGTTGAACGAAGCCGCGTAGCGTGTTCGCGAAACTGCTTATTATATAGTATGGAAATTCAA
>JBNLDC010000029.1:0-136858 GCA_050304135.1 Chitinispirillaceae bacterium
ACTTCTCCCCCTCCCTGGCATCCCTCCCCCGTTTACGGTAGAGGGAAATTGATTTTACTCTGTTTTCTGTTCCCCTCTCCCGTACACGGGGGAGCGGTGCACTGAGGCCCTCGAAGTGGGGCAGGGGTGGGGGTTGAGAAATACGGATAGTAATTTATCAAATTAATGTTCGAGCGATTTTTTCTATTTGAAAACAAGTCTGCACCAACTTCGGGACAACGCCTAAAATTTTAAACCCCTGACAGTAATGACCGTTGAATCTGTTGCCATCCTGAACGGTGATGCGCATCTGGTTGCTAAAAGAATTGCTGAACGAAAATTCACCTTCCCTCTCCCGTAAACGGGGGAGGGACAAGGGTGGGGGAAGAGAGACCGGAATACGATGAATCTGGTTCAACATCCAGTCTGTCTTTTTACCGGTTCAATATCGATCGATTGTTATCAATATGAACAACAGGTTTGCCACCAAATTCAGGACAACGCTCTGATTTCAAAGTCCCGGTAAAAATAACCCATGGCACCACGGAGAGCTTACCTGTCGTGCGGCGTTTTCCGGGTGGCGGCAGCGATCGGTTCCGGCTGGAGTCGGTAATACGTTGCGCCATCTTCCCGGGCAGCAGGTTCCGGGTGTACTCCGGCTCGGATAATCCCGTTGAAAATACTGCGGATTCTCGGGTCGCTTTCCTCTCCGGTACTCAGAATAAGGAGCGTGGGGTTATAGCGGGCAAGGAATCCCGGCAGCATGGTTGAATCGACATTAAATTGCAGCCCGACACAGTTGCGGGTACTCAGGAAGGCGAGCTGTCCGTACGAATCGGCAAGGTAGTAGCCGTCCTCCGGAACCAATCGCTCAAGCAGCTCCCGGTGCCGGGGATAGGACCGGTCGACAGCGATTGTATCGGCGTATGCCCGCAGGTAGTACCGTTGGGGATAGTATACCGGAGCGAGCAGCAGAACCAAAAGAGCGGCAGTCGGCAGCAGGCGCAGGCGGTTTGGCAGGAACCGTGCGGCAAAATTGCCGATCCGGTGGAGTTCCGCAATACCGTACGCATATACAAACGGGAGCAGCGGGGCCATATACCGCACGGCCGCCCAGGACTGCCGGTAGGAGAGATAGAAACAGGCGGCGAGTGTCAGAAAATAAAAGGGAGAGAGAAGAGTGTTGCAATGGCCTCGTCTGCGGATGAACCGGATGACCACTCCCGCAAAAGGAAGAATAAACAGATTTTTTTCAAAAAAATGAAGTACCTTGAAAAAAATGCTGCTGCCGACGGCACTCATTTTAACGAGTATCAGGGGAGAGTACTTGTTTACAAAATCCATGAATGTCCAGGTGAACGGGTCCTCGCTTGATGCCCGAAGCAGATTGGCGCCGCCGGCAATGTGAATCGGGTTACCGAACAGAATGATGTAGCGCAGAAACCAAGGTGCGGTGATCACCAGAAACGCCGCCAATGCGATACCGGTTTTAGTAAGTGCTCTCTTTCCATCGGTTCGATTGAAAAAAAGATAGACCGGCAGTCCGGCAAGCAGCAGGATGCCGTTCGGCCGGATATAGTACAGCAACCCGGTGGTAATCCCGATGAGCATCCAAGAGCGGTATTTCGTGAGGTTCTGATAGAGTATCGCCATGGTGACCAGCGACACTCCGATGCCGAAAAGTCCTTCGCTGTAAACGGCACTGTTCCAGTAGAGCTGCAGCAGCGAGAGAGCAGTTACCGCCAGTGACAGACCGGCGACCGTTACGCCGTAGCGTTTCCGGATGGTGTAATAGAAAAGTGCGAGAAAGACTAGGTGAAGCAGTGCAACGCTCAGGAGACCAACGCCGTAGGTGGTCCCGAACAGATGAAAGGCTCCCGCAAGTATGAGCGACAACCCCGGATACCGGTAATCGTCCGGTCGTGGCAGCATCGGGTGCTGAAGGTAGGGGTGTTCAAACCATCGGGTGGTGAATCCCTCTCCCCGTTCAAGCTGTGATGCGACCCCCATCCAGGAGCCTTCATCTCCCGAGGGAAAGGTGTGCCGGTTGATTCGCTGGTGGAGCAGGTGGAAGGTGAATAGCAGTACCAGTGCAACGAGGCTGACTTCAGCCATGCGTTTAAGAAGTGGGTGGCGGTTGTCTGCAGGTGGATGCACCAGGGCTCCATTGGCCGGTGTGGTTATGGATCGGTTACGGTAACCTATTGTACCATACTGTGTTGAGATGAACAACGTATGGAGTGGCTGTGGTAATTCTCCCACCCCATAAACTACTCCAGTTCTGTGGGTGGGTTCCACATTGATGTACCTTCCCGGTTGAAATAATCAGGGGCGCCCCCGGGGATCGGAACTGTCTTTTCGAAGGTATGGTGCTGTTTCGCTTCATCGGGTAGTATGATTCTGAATCCGTGGCTGTTCGGGGTGGTCGGGGGTTATTTTCAGGTAAGGATATGTTTCTGTTTTCTGATCGCCAGTAGATTGTGACTCCATGTACGACGGTTCATCAAAGATCTACACGTTGCCGGTTACCGTGGAATTCGAGGATATTGATTCCTATAAAATCGTCCATAATTCGCGTATACTCGATTATTTTGAGCGGGCACGGGTCCATTTTCTCACCGGAGAGATCGGGCTCGATCTTTATCCGCAGGGAACGGGGATTGTAGTATATAATCTGGAGGTGCGGTTCAACCGGGCGGCCTTTCTGCTCGACCGGCTCGAGGTGAAAATGTTCGTTTCGTCGATGGATACGTATCGTCTCACACTGGGGTACCGGTTGTTGCGAGGTAAGGAGATCCTCACGAGGGCCTCCAGCGGACTCGCCTTTATGGACATGGAACAGGGGACACTGGTTGCCGCACCGGATTCCTATCGGGAGCTTATCTCCCCGTACATTACAACAAAAAGTGCGGATAAACACGCTTCACTGAAATGAGAATGCATGATTGACGGACCGGTAAGAGAATTCGATTATTATCTGTTTGATGCCGACGGCACACTGTTTGACACCACCGAAATGATTGTCCGCTGTTTCTGTAACACCGCACGGGTTCACCGGCTTCCCGAGCCCTCGCGGGAGGCGATCATCGGTCATGTGGGGATGACGCTCAGGAAACAGATGGAGTATTATTTCGGTACACTTACCGATGCGCAGTTCAACGAGCTTCGTGAAACGCATATGGCGTATCAGTTGACTATCTACAGAGAACATCTCAAACTCTTTCCGGGAGTACCCGAGGCGCTCCGGTCGCTGCGTTTGCGCGAAAAGAAATGTGCGGTCGTCACCTCCCGTATGCTGCCGACGCTTTCCACGTACCTGAAAGAGACCGGTATTTCCGATGTGTTCGATGTCCTGATAACGCCAGAATCCACCGAACGCCACAAGCCCGATCCGCAACCGGCCCTTGAGGCGCTCTCCCGGCTGAACGGGACCCCTGAACGGGCACTGTTTATCGGTGATGCCACGTTTGACATTGAATGCGGAAACGCGGCCGGGACCGCGACCGTTTTTGTTTCATGGAGCCGGAACGGTGCGGATTCCCTGCGCTGCAGCCCCGACTGGATTATTTCCGACATGCGGGACCTCTGTGTCTGGTAAAGGAGTGTACATGCGACCGATAGTTCGTTCAGTAACCGGTTCAATTGTTTTGCTGATGCTGGTTTCATCGTGTAATTTCAGACCGCTTGACAGCGACCAGGCCGACGCGTGGTATGATTTTGCCGCAGCATGTCTGGACGTGTATTTCATCTATCGGGAAAAACTTCCTTCCGATCTGTATGCCTACTCATCACCGCAGGCACTCTACGAATCGGTAGACGAGCTGTTTACCGTCTTTCTTACTCCAACGCAGGCAAAGGCACGTTTCGCCGATCTTTCAACAGAGCGCGGCGGGATTGGTATCAGGGTCGATTCCGTGGCAAAGGGGTATGTGATCGAGAATGTGTACGACAATACACCGGCCGAAGACGCCGGTCTCAGGGCCGGTGATACCATTCTCCGTGTGGATGGCATAGCACTGGCGGGTGTATCGACCGACAGTGCAGTCGGAATACTGCAGGGGGATATCGGTACCGAGGTTCTTCTGCGCATAAAACGCGGGGGAAACCAGTTGAACATCACGGTCATTCGCGGCACCTTCATGCTGCCGAGCGTTGAAGTCGATTCGCTGGATTCGGTTACGGCATATATACAACTCATTGGATTCCTCGACAAGACGGTGGTGCCGGGGGGATCCGCCGAGGAGTTTTCACAGGCGCTCGATGCGACCTCCTGGGCTGATTACACCGTGCTTGACCTTCGTCACAATGGTGGTGGCTATATTGATCAGTGTATCGAAATCGTCGGACAACTCGTGCCTCCGAAGACCCCGATCGTTAACGTCAGTGAACGGCAGTATGACCGGGAAACCGACCGGGGAATTACGGTCGATACCGTTTATACCACCGATGGGGCCGGCGAAGCTGCGTCACGCACCCTGTTTATACTGGTCGACAGGAAAACAGCCAGTGCTTCGGAGATGCTTGTCTCCTGTCTGATGGAACAGGCCGATGAGCGGGTGACGGTGATCGGAACCACTACCTACGGAAAAGGGCGCGGACAGGTGATGGTCACCGGACCCGATTCCGTGCTGGCAGTGGTCACCAGCCTGACGATTACTCCGGTCGGCGACAGTGCCAAGGTGTATGATCTGGTGGGAATCACCCCGGATGTGTTAATTGACACAGTCGATGCGTTCGATGTGGCGATGGACCTGATCGGTGAAGAGGCTCCGGCCAAACGCAGGGCCGGCCGTTACTATAAAAAACCGGGAGTCCGTGACGTCACTCCCCATATTTCAGAACCATCTGCAATTGTACGGGAGCAACCATGATTACCTTTTCCGGAGTAGTAAAACGCTACGGTACGGCTACCGCCCTCAATGAGGTATCCTTTACCGTTGCACCGGGGGAATTCTTCGCACTGCTCGGTCCGAACGGTGCGGGAAAAACGACGATTATCCGGATACTGCTTGATTTCACCCGTCCGGACTCGGGCACGGTACAGGTAAATGGTGTATCCTCGACCGACCCTTCGGCACGATCGATAATCGGGTATCTGCCCGAAAATATGCGGTTGCCAACCTACCTGAGCGGGTATCACTTTCTTAAACGGCAGGCTGCTCTGTGTGGTCTCGACGGTAAAAATGCCGATCATGAAGTTGAAAAGAATATCGAACTGGTCGGCATGACCGAAAAGGCACGGCAGTCGTCGGGAACCTATTCAAAGGGTATGCTGCAGCGGATCGGCCTTGCCGGTGCGTTGCTTGGGTCACCGAAACTTCTGGTGCTCGACGAGCCGACCACCGGGCTTGATCCGGTGGGCATACGGGAGTTTCGACAGATTCTGGAGCGGGTTAAAATGGACGGTGTTACCGTACTGCTCAATTCGCACATACTTTCCGAAGTGGAAAAACTCTGTTCTTCTGCAGCGATTCTGAAACAGGGAACAATTGTTGTGCAGGATACCATCACCACTCTGACCGGTGATGGTAAAACACTCGAAGATGTATTTATCGGGCATGTCGGTGTCCCGGCAAGGTAGAGACGTTACATGCAACGTCTCTACCTTGCCGGCGATCTCATTATTTGAACAACGAGATCACTCGCGAAAACAATCCTTTTTTCTTTGCCGTCGCGGCTTTCTTCTGTGGTGAGGTTGTCGGCTGGCTGACGTGCTTCTTCCGTTCATGTGCTGCTTTCGGTGCCGATGCAGGTGCCGTGGTACCGGTGGGGACGTCACGCGACGGCGCAACATCTCCTGTTCTGCCGCGACCGGTGGTTCCTCTCCCGCCGGTACCCGTACCGGATCGTCTTCGCTGCTCCTGCGATGGTTGCCTGTTTCCGGATGAACCGGTACTCCGGGAACGCTCGGTAGTTCTGCCGCCGCCACTGCCGCTTCGGCTGCGACTCTGCTGATTTCCCGAGCGTGGTCGGTCGGATCCTGAATTCCCGCGGGACCTGCTGTTGCCGGATGGCGATCTCCTCCCGGAGGTTCCTCCGGACCGACGAGGTCCCGAATCGCCGCCACTTGACGGTCGGCGTTTACGACGGTAATTTTTTCCTGCGGTGAGATCCGGCAGGTACAGCTCATCCTCGGCAACGGTTGACGGAAGCTTCATGTTGATGAATTTTTCAATCGGTGCGAGAAATTCCACAAACGTTTCACAGGCGAGGGTGATCGCGTAACCGGTTTTCCCCGCACGGGCGGTACGTCCGATCCGGTGCACGTAGTTTTCGCTGTGCATGGGGATATCGTAATTGATCACCAGTTCCAGATCATCCACGTGAATACCGCGTGCGGCAACATCGGTGGCGATAAGCAGCGGCAGTTCATTGTTTTTGAACTGGTCGATCCGGCGTTGCCGCTGTCCCTGTGCAAGATCACCGGTAAGGTATTCCGCCTTGTAGCCGTTGCCTTTCAACCGGTCGGCAATCTCTTCGGCCATATGCTTCATGTTGACAAAAATGAGCGCTCTGCCGCTCCCGTATTTTTTCAGCAGTCCGAGCAGCAGCGACATCTTCTCGGCCGACCCGACATGATACACCTGCTGGTTGATCGCATCCACGGTGATGTTCTGCGAAACGATATGCACCTCAACCGGGTCTTTCATCGACCCCGAGGCGAGATGTTTCACTGCGGGGGTAAGGGTGGCGCTGAACAACATGGTCTGGCGCGACTCTTTTGACGGCAATTTGTACAGAATCGTCTGGATGTCGTGGACAAATCCCATGTCGAACATCCGGTCCGCCTCGTCAATCACCACATAGTTGAACTGATGCAGATTGAGCATCCTGCGGTTACTCATGTCAATAAGCCGTCCCGGTGTGCCGATCAGGATGTCGATGCCGTCGGCGATCGCCTTGAGCTGCTGGTTGTACCCGACCCCTCCGAACATGGTGACGATATTGAAATCGAGATAGAGCGAGAGGAGTTTCGCCTCTTCGGCGATCTGCACGGCAAGCTCGCGTGTGGGTGATATGATGATCGCCTTTTCCCGTTCCGGTCCCCGTTCAATCAGTTCAAACAGTGAGATCAGAAATGCCGCGGTTTTACCGGTGCCGGTCTGCGACTGAACAAAGACGTCTTTTCCGGTAAGCGTGTGCGCGAGTGTTTCGTGCTGGACTTCGGTACACTCGGCGTAGCCGGCTTCAACAATACCTTTTTGTAAATCTTCCGAAAGATTGAATTCGGAGAACTGCATATGACAACCTGTCGTATAGAGTTCCGTCGGGCGCAGACACGAACGGTGCAACAGTACTGGTTGCTTCCGGTTCCGGAAGCATGGCAGAAGGTACGGTGGAGTGAATCGCTTGCGGTTGCAGTATGGAACTCTGGGTAAGAACGTTAAAAAAACTTCGTGGTTAACACTACTAAAGCTACATCACGGAAGGGGCTTTGTCTATGGATAATACCGAAATCGGCTGCCCGCATCAGTGCAAACGCCATTGCTGTTGTTACGGAAAACAAAACAGTGACATCCGGACTCCGGATGCCACCGTTCAAGGAGCGTATGAACAACAGAACTGAATTTCTTTCCGATTACCACCCGATTCCGATATTCATACCGATTTCGCAGGGGTAATTGGTTTGTACGGGGGGGTAGGTTTCATCTGAATAATAGTCGTACGACTCACTGGTGCCGGTACTGATCGGTAATGCATTCTGGGCAACCCGCACATCAACAAAGAACCGTGTGCCTGAATTTCGCGGAAAAGTGATTCCCGCCTGCAGGTAGGGGGCGATGCCCATCTCCATGGCATCATTGGCGAAATTGAGATGCGGCAATACTCCGCCACCACCGTAGAGGCCGATAACGCCTTCGGTAAACAGGTAACTTCCACCCACTTCGAGGCCGATTCCACCGTACTGCCGTTTGGTATCATTGAACATCGCACTGGGGAAGCGCCCGTTGACGCCGAATTCAACAAAGAATTTTCTGCTTTCCATGCGCATGTTGTAGCCTATTGAGGTGAAAGGCACAATTGTTCCGTCTAGTATATACGGATAATAGGCTCCCGCTTTGATACCGGAGAGTTTTTCGGTGAAGAGTTTATTATTCCCCATACCTTCCCGGCGGGTGATGTTCGTGAGCGACCGGGTTTCCTCCACCGAGATTCGTTGAAAGAGAGCGGTAGCGAAACGGTCACATGCCTCTTCAATATCCCCATAGGTCACAAGGGTAAGTTCCGCTTTGTGGATCAGCTTGCCGGAACGGTCTTTCCGTAAGGCGGTTACGACAGTCTTGCTGTTGTCGAGAAGTTGCTGATCATTGTCCTCATCATCTTCACGTGAGCTGTTCTGAACCACAACGATCACCTTTTCTGAGCCGGAGTCACTGTTCATGGTCTGGTAATACTCTTTCCGGCTGAGAAAGAGCCCTATGGCGGTCATTTCGATGTACTCAGACACATCAAGTTTTTCGGCCGCTTCCGTGTAGTTGCTGTCGGTTCCCAGCGCACGCCCTGTTGTAATCGGATCAAGTACCGACTGACCGGAGATCGCTTCGTATTTTTTTGCGAGGAGCATACCGAATGCGTTCATGTAACTCTGATCGGTATTGATACCGACAACGGGAAACACCGCGACATCAGCTGCGGAGACTACAGAGGCGGCAAGTGCACCGATTGTGAGATACTTCGACAGACAATTCATACTACCTCCTTGAGTGAGTGGATTTGGTTGTTGTATATGCCCTATACAATCAATTTCCATGCCACTGAAAAATTGGCCAAATTGACGTAATTTAGCCAATTAGCTTCGGAGGGGCGTTGTAAAACAGTCGCATTTTCGCGACTCAAAAAAACCGATTCGCAAAAACGCGACTGTTTTACAGGGATGAAAACGTTCTGAATCGGTTCCGTAAGGAAATCGCGATATTTACACATGTGGAAGCTGAATCTGCTATTCAGGAACGGCGAGATCCTTCGAACCGCAGTGGCAGTTCAAGACCATTTTCCCGGAGAAGTTGTTCATCTTTCAGAAGGTCATGTGCCGCACCATCGGCAACAATTGTTCCTTCGTTGATCAGGACGATCCGGCTGCAGGTATCCCAGATGAAATCAAGATCGTGAGAGACAATCAGGCGTGTCGTATCAGCGAGACTGCGGATAAGTTCCATTGTGGTACGCCGGTGGCGCGGGTCGAGGTCGGCGGTGGGCTCATCCATAATGATTACCTGCGGCTTCATGGCAAGAATGCCGGCAAAGGCCACAAACCGTTTCTGCCCCTGTGAGAGGTGAAATGGTGGCTTTTTGGCGAGTTGTTCCAAGCCGAGTTCGCGGAGTTTCTCCATTGCCTGCGCACGCGCCTCCCCGGCGGAACGTCCGGAGGATCGAAGTCCGAAGGAGACATCATCAAGAACGGTCGGCATGAAAAGCTGGTCGTCGGTGTTCTGAAAAACGACACCGATTCTGCTGCGTATTGTTTCGATTGTCTCTTTGGAAAGTTGCAGCCCGGTAATTGAAATGGTACCTGACCGGGGGAGCGTATAGCCACACAGATGATTGATCAGAGTGGTTTTTCCTGCTCCGTTCGGTCCGGCAATGCCGATGGTCTCATGCTCGTCAATGTTCAGTGAGATTTCGTTGAGTGCGGAGGTTCCGTCGGGATAAGTAAAGGAGAGCTGCTCAATGGAGATTATCGGCATAGCCTAGAATATAAATCGCAGAAGGGTAAAACCGGTAAACGTAGTTGTGACGAATATCGCGTCGGGCAGTCTGAAACGTTGTTCCGCTGCAAGAGGAAGCGTACCGGAGAACCCCCGGGCCAGCATCGCTTTATATACACGTTCCGAGCGTTCCGCCGAGCGCAGCAGCAGTGAGCCGATGAGGTTGGCCGTATCGCGCGGTCCCTTGCCCCTTCTGCCGCATGAGCGGAGGTCCCGTGCTTTGATCATGGTGGCAGCTTCCGAGGTGATCAGGAATGCATAGCGGTGGAGCAGCAGCAGCTGTGTGGTAAATACTGCCGGGACCCTGAACCGGTGCAGCGCGTTACAGAGTCCGGCTATCGAGATGCACCGGTCGAGTGCGAGCATGGCAGTGAGTGTCATTACTGCCTTCATTATTATAACTGCCGCCGAGATCATCCCGGTGGTGATCGAAAATCCATGGAATGAGCTTAAAACGGTTCGGTCGAGAAACGGATTGGCAGCTGCCGTTATAACGATAAAGGGAGAGAGCAGCAGCAGTCTTTTGAACAGGGGGAGGAACGCTATACGGGCGACAAGCAGCACAAACAGCGGGAACGCGGAGAACGAAAAAGTTCTGGCGATGTCGTATTTGTCGACCGATATCAGTGCGAGGATAAATCCCCCCCATACCACAAGCAGTGTCCGATGGTCAAGTCGATGGAGAAGGGAGTCTTCCACGGCGGCTATGCGGGCGGTTGCCAGTCGGTGGAGCGTGCGGGTCATGACGCTGATCCATGGGGATGGGGGCGTCTTCGCAGCAGCAGGCCGAGTCCGAGTGCAACGGCAAGAACGATGATGCTTCCCGCTACCCCTGCCGCCGACGTGCCGAATACCTGCAGTTTACCTGTTGCCGCAGAATCGGTCTGAACCGTTTTTCCCATACCTTCTCTGAAATTGTAGTCAGGGAGAAAGGAGAGCTTTTTCTGCAGGTGGCCAAGGTGCCCCACGATACCGCCGTGGTTACCGGCAGGTTCTTCTGCTGCACCGGTTTTTCCGATGGCCCATTCAAGTCCGTCGGGATTTTCCGATGCAACGTAGGCGATTACTCCTCCGGTCAGCAGTGCGGCAATTGCAAAAACAGCAAGAATCGGTCGTACGCTCCGATGGGTGGTATCTCCCGTTAACAGTGACGGCTGTACCCGGTGGACAAACGCCAGTACTGCCCAGGTGACAACTCCTTCAACAAGGCCTATCGCGAGGTGAATCGGAAGCATGAATGCGGCGAAGGTACCGAAGGGCAGATCCGTGTTGCCTGAAAGAATGGTTTCAATGACCACCGAAAATGCTCCAAGTTCAAGACCGGCCACTGCTGCCAGAATCGATCCCGTTGCCAGACGGTAGGGTTGTTCACCTTTGCCGGCGATTTTTTGGAAAATGAATGGATACGCAATAAACGCTGGAAAAAAGGCGAGATTGAAAATGTTGCAGCCGAGCGCCAGAAGACCGCCGTCGGCAAAAAAGAGACATTGTACCACTAATACTGAGGCTAACGTGATGAATGCCCGCCACGGTCCCAGAAGTGCTGTCAGGAGCAACCCGCCGCCCAGGTGACCGCTGGAACCGGTTCCGGGAATCGCGAAATTAATCATCTGTGCTGCAAAGATAAAGGCGCCCATTACTCCCATCAACGGGGTTTTGGCGATATCGTCTTCTTTGGAGATCTTTTTTGCAGAATACCCGATCAGTCCTGCGGAAGCGGCCCAGAACACACCTCCGACCACCGGGGAGAGCAGTGCATCAGCCATGTGCATGTTCAGTTCTCCTTTTTTGGAGGTGGAAAGGCAAAAAACAGCCCCGTTGCGGCATTCAACTCACTCTCGGTAGTGAAATTTCCCCCCAGAGCAACGTCTGCCGCACACCAGTCGGTTATTGTTATCTGTGTGCCGACCTGCCACCAGTCGACGGAATGGTGGGTTCCCCCGAATTCCGGGCCGAAGGAAAAACGGTCGATTTGCGCCACCACGGCAAGTGCATAGGTGAGTAATCCTTCATCCAGAGCACCAACCGCACTGTAACCGAGATTGGCGTGAAGTGAAAACAGTGCAATCGGCTGAGAGTAGATGAGCAGGGCGCTGTAACAGGGATCTCCGAACGATCCGCTGAACGAAGCGGAGAGCCGGTCGGTAATGAAATTGAATTTCAGTGAGAGTTCGGCAGGGTCGTAGCCGCTCTCGTCTTCCGGGAGCATACATCTGCCGAAAGCAACACCGATGTCCATTCGTTCGGTGACGCCATGTTTGAGACCGAGCCCGAAAGCTGCCTTGTCATGCCAGTAGTCGGCAGAGGCCTCCAGCTCAAAGGTGGAGGGTAGTACGGTACCCGCATCATCGGTGATAAAGGGACGAAAGGCGAATACTGCAGTAGTGAGGAGCAGTACATAAATAAAGGTAGGTCGGTGATGTGATCGTTGCATCCCAGGGATTATTCCGTAAAGGTATGGGGTATGTCTGTCGTAACACGTAAATTATTATTCATGCTACTGGTGGGGCAAGGAAAAATTGTTTCTTTTAGAGTACAGGTCTTTCAGATAGTGCTGCCCCTCCGGAATGGTGAAAATCATCATCGGTAATTGCGGAACCGGCATTCGCTTTTTAGGTTATTGTCGTGTGCAGGCCATCAAGGGAAACATGATCGACGGGAACCTGTTTTTCTCAGGGTAAAAACAGCTCCCCATGGTACCATCTTCCGGTGGGTACAACGTATTTTTATCTGATTTGATGGTTGTGCCATATCCGGAAAACAGATTTGCTTTGCTCCATAGATGGAAAGAAAGGTTCTCATGGGAACGGTCAGAAGAGTTTTTGTAGAAAAAAGGGCTGGTTACGATGTCGCAGCGCAGGGGCTTCTTGCCGATCTGCGGGATAATCTGGGAATTTCCGGGATTGAGCGGGTGCGTATTCTCTGCAGGTATGATGTTGAGGGCATCACCGATGAGGCGTTTGCAGCCGCCAGGCAGACAATTTTTTCCGAACCGCCGGTAGATCAGATTTCTGAAGAGGAATTTCCGCTGGAGGAGGGTGACCGGGTTTTCGCGATCGAGTATCTTCCCGGGCAGTACGATCAGCGGGCAGACAGCACTGAGCAGTGCATTCAGCTGCTTACTCACGGCGACCGGCCATCGGTCGCATCGGCACTTGTGTACGTCTGCAGCGGTTCCCTTTCCGACGATCAGTTCACCACCATCAAACAGTACTGCATCAATCCGGTTGATTCACGCGAAGCCTCCCTTGAAAAACCGGCAACCCTCGCAATCGAAACTCAGACACCTCCTGATGTATCAGTCATTACCGGATTTATTCAGATGGCCGGGCGTGAGCTTGATATTCTCCGGACCTCGCTCGGGCTCGCCATGCACCTTGACGATCTCAAGTACTGTCAGAAGTATTTCCGTGATACCGAGAAGCGGGATCCGACCCTTACCGAAATCAGAATGCTCGATACCTACTGGTCGGATCACTGCCGGCACACCACGTTTCTTACCGAGATCACCGACGTGGCGATTGAAGAGGGTGAATATGCGACGCCGATTGAAAAGGCTTACAAAGCGTACACTATATCCCGCGGGTTTGTTTACGAGACGCATCCCCGACCGGTGAGCCTGATGGACATCGCCCTGATAGGTATGAAGGAACTGCGCAAACGGGGGACACTGTACGATCTGGACGCATCGGAAGAGATCAATGCCTGCAGCATCGTGGTACCGGTAGCGATAGACGGTAAAGATGAAGAGTGGCTGGTGATGTTTAAAAACGAGACGCACAACCATCCCACCGAGATTGAACCGTTCGGTGGTGCCGCCACCTGCCTGGGGGGTGCGATCCGCGATCCGCTCTCCGGACGCTCGTATGTTTATCAGGCGATGCGTGTTACCGGCGCCGGGGATCCCAGGACGCCGATAGATAAAACCCTGCAGGGAAAACTGCCCCAGCGTAAACTGACGGTACTTGCGGCGCAAGGGTACAGCTCGTACGGCAACCAGATTGGTCTGGCCACCGGGCAGGTCGCGGAACTCTACGATGAAGGGTACGTTGCCAAGCGTATGGAAATTGGTGCAGTGGTGGGAGCTGCTCCCCGTTCAAATGTCCGTCGGGAACGACCCGCACCGGGCGATATCGTATTGCTGCTTGGCGGGCGTACGGGACGTGACGGTTGCGGTGGTGCTACCGGGTCGTCAAAGGAACACACCGAAACATCGATTACCACCTGCAGTGCCGAGGTCCAGAAAGGTAACCCGCTGACCGAACGGAAACTCCAGCGTCTCTTCCGGAAACCGGAAATAAGCCGCCTCATCAAGCGGTGTAATGATTTCGGTGCCGGCGGAGTGTCGGTTGCCATCGGTGAACTTGCGGACGGACTCGATATCGACCTTGATGCGGTCCCGAAAAAATACGAAGGACTTGACGGGACGGAACTTGCCATTTCAGAATCGCAGGAACGCATGGCGGTGGTGATCGCGCCGGAGGATCTTGAACAGTTTTCGGCTGCGGTTGCCGAAGAAAACCTGGAATGTGCGGTGGTTGCCGGAGTGCAGGAAGAGCGCCGGTTGCAGATGCGGTGGCGGGGAAAAATGATTGTTGATCTGAGTCGCGATTTTATAGATACGAATGGTATCACCAGAAAAATGACGGTCAAGGTGCAGGCTCCCGATCCGGCAAAAAATTATTTCAAGCGCTCGATTGCGGGGGAACTCGATTCCGTTGACCTGCGCAGTGCCTGGCTCAAAACACTCGCTGATCTTAACGTCTGCAGTCAGCAGGGGCTCGTTGAACGGTTCGACAGCACCATTGGTGCGGCATCGGTTCTATTGCCGTTCGGGGGAGTGTTTCAGAAAACGCCCGCCCAGAGCATGGTGGCGAAACTTCCGGTGCTCGAAGGTGAGACCACCACCGGAACCGCCATGAGCTACGGTTTCACTTCCGGCATTGCCCGGTGGAGCCCGTTCCACGGCGCGGTATTCGCCGTGGTGGAGGCGGTGGGAAAAATCGTTGCCGCAGGCGGCAACCACCACCGTGCCCGGTTGACACTGCAGGAGTATTTCGAGAAGGTGGGCGACGATCCGGAAAAATGGGGAAAACCGTTTGCGGCGCTTCTGGGTGCCTACTGGGCGCAGACCCATCTGAAGATTCCGGCCATCGGCGGAAAGGACAGCATGTCGGGGACGTTCAAGGATTTGCATGTTCCGCCCACGCTTGTGGCGTTCGCACTGGCTCCGGTTGATGTTACGGAAACGATCTCTCCCGAGTTCAAGCAGAGCGGTTCGAAGGTGGTGCTGGTAAAGGCTCTGCGGGATCAGGCGGATCTCCCTGACCTTGTCGCGCTTGATCATATGTACACCGTCATTCACAAGGCGATTTCCGCGGGTCAGGTGCTCAGTGCATGGGTGTGCGGGGTTGGCGGGTGTGCCGAGGCGATAAGTAAAATGAGTTTCGGTAACCGGATCGGTGTCGACATTGACAATGCGATAGATCCCGCGCTGCTGTTTGCGCCGGAAACCGGTTCTATGGTACTGGAAGTGAGCGAGCATGCAGATCCCCAGAATTTACTGGCCGGATTGGCGCCGGTGGCTCTGGGGACAACAACGGACGAGCAGACAATCACCATCGGTTCGGTGACGTTTTCGCTGGAGGAGCTGCAGCATACCTGGGAACAACCGCTCGATCATGTGTTTCCGGTGCATCAGACATCGCTGGATGTGGCGGAAGAGATTCCGTGTTGCACCGAACGGTTTATCAAACGGCCTTCGGTGACTATTGCGCAGCCGAAGGTGCTCATAACGGTATTTCCCGGTACGAACTGCGAGTACGATACCATCCGAGCCTTTTCCGGCGCTGGTGCTGTTTGTGATCCGTTTATTCTCAAGAATCTGACTGCGGCTGCTATTGATGACTCCATTGAACAGATGGTTAAGAAAATCAGCGAGTCGCAGATTATCATGATTCCCGGTGGATTCAGCGCCGGTGACGAACCCGAAGGATCAGGAAAATTCATTGCCGCCTTCTTCCGCAATCCGCATGTGCGGGACGCGGTTACCGAATTGCTTGAAAAACGCGACGGGCTTATGCTCGGTATCTGCAACGGATTTCAGGCTCTCGTTAAACTCGGCCTGGTGCCCTTCGGCCGAATCGGCGATATGGAGGCGGCAAGCCCAACCCTCACGTTCAATACGATCGGACGTCATATCTCCCGGATGGTATCTACCCGTATCGTTTCAGTGAAATCCCCGTGGCTTTCAGAAGTATCGGCTGGTGATATTCATGTGGTGCCTATCTCTCATGGCGAGGGACGATTCATTGCTCCGAAGGAGGAGATCGATCGCCTTATCGCCAATGGTCAGGTGGCAACACAGTATGTTGACTGCGCCGGTAACTGCAGTGCAACTGCAGATGCCAACCCCAACGGTTCGTGGTACGCGATCGAGGGAATCACGAGTCCCGATGGCCGGGTATTCGGAAAAATGGGGCATTCGGAACGTAAAGGGAAATATGTCGCGAAGAACATTTACGGCGACAAGGATCAGAAGATCTTTGAGGCCGGGGTGGCGTATTTCAGGTAATAACGATACCTTCGAAGGGTTCGGGAATATCACCCGCAACAGGTATAGGGGAACCGAAAATCACCGGCACTCCCGATCAACCTGTCGTAAAGCGCGTTGGAACGAATACCCCCGTTTCAAGCGTTCAAGGTTTTGGACTTACGGTGCCTGAGGCTCTCGAAGGCACCTGCGATTACAATTTCAGATAAAGTCGGTTTTGGCATCCGTAAGTTAAGCCTCATAAACCTCTTGAGGTCACGGATTCACTTAAAAAATAAACTAATATGAATGGGTATCTGTATATCCTTGAATGCGCGGATGGGTCGTACTATACTGGCAGTACCTCGAATCTTGAGCTGAGGGTAGCACAACATATAGAGGGTATAGGGGCAAACCATACGAGAAAACGATTACCGGTTAAGCTTATGTATTACGAAAAGTACCCACGAATTGATGAAGCATTTTTCAGATAAAAACAGATTCAGAAATGGAATAGAGCTAAAAAACAGGCATTGATTAATGGAGAAAATGTCAGATTACCAGATCTGGCAATTGCATACAGGGATAGGAACGGGTGTGAAAATGATAAGGGGGCCTTCGAGAGCCTCAGGCACCCGAAATGATAAAGCTACGGTACTGGAAATGAGAAACGGGTATAGCCCTGTGAATAACGTGAGATGTTAACCTGGCGTAAATGCGTATATCCCAATTGATCGCAGTTTGCGGAGGGTGAGGCTCTCGAACCCCCCGTTAAAAACAGTTCTTCCTTCTGCGGAGTTCCTCAAACACCGTTGCATCTGCCGTATCGGTAAGTCCCAGTGATTTACGTATCGTTGCGGAACCGGTTCTGAGAAACGGATTGGTTGCGAGTTCCTCCGCCAGTGTTGCCGGGCCGTATATGTCCGATTCATGGAGACGAAGACCGACTGCGGTTGCCCGTTCAAGCAGGGCCTGATTGTCGGCTTCCACCGATCGGGCGAATGACAGGTTGTCAAGAGTATATTCATGCCCGCAGTAGATTGCCGTTGAACTCGGTAAGGTGCAGAGCTTTGCCAGTGAATCATGCAGTTCACCGGCAGTCCCTTCGAACAACCGTCCGCACCCTGCATAAAAGAGCGTATCTCCGGTAAAAAGTCCGTTGCACTGCGGCAGATGGAAGGTGAATGAGCCGCGTGTGTGTCCGGGAGTTGCAATGCAGCCGACGGTAAACGGACCGATGGTCAATTCTTCGCCATCGGCAACAATCCGGTCGATATCGGCACTGCGCCGGTCACCGCCGATCACCGTGCACCGGGTCTTCTCTTTGAGAACGCTGTTCCCGCCGGTATGGTCACCGTGATGATGGGTTGACAGAATGGCAAGAAGTGCAAGTTTGCGCTTTTCGATCAGCCGGAGCACCGGACGTGCGTCACCGGCGTCAATGACGATCACTTCGTTTCCGGCAATAATGCAGTAGATATAGTTGTCACCTGCGGGCAGGGTGACAACGTCCACGTTCATCAGTGACGATCCTCGGGAAGGTCAGGTGCCGATGCCGCCGCCACAGCCAGGTCATCGCACCGCTCGTTTTCCGGATGGCCGTTATGGCCGCGAACCCATGAGAAACGGACCGCGTGTTTTTCAACCGCTTTGAGGAGGCGTTCCCAGAGATCGGGATTGATCGCGGGGTCTCTGTTGTTGCGCATCCACCCCTTCGCTTTCCATTTGCGTGCCCACCCTTTTTCGATACCATCCACAACGTACCGCGAATCGGTTACCATGGTGACACTGCACCGTTCTTTGAGTGTTTCAAGCCCGACGATGGCACCCATCAGTTCCATGCGGTTGTTGGTGGTATGGCGATACCCGCCGGAAAGTTCCTTGACGTGACCGTTGCAGGAGAGCAGGACGCCGTAGCCGCCGGGACCGGGGTTCCCGCTGCAGGCGCCGTCGGAGTATATGGTGACTTCTTTCATATCAGAACCGCACCGCCACCGAAGCGAGAACGCGGTGCAGAAAATATGTCTGGTCGAGATCGGTATGGGTGGCGGAAGAGAACGTCCTGATTCCCCAGGTTGAAAGGCCATATGAAAGGTCTATCGACATCGATTCGGTCGTGTAACCGATACCGGCGGTGATCCGATGCAGGTTTTTTGATACCGTCTGGCCGGCATCCGACCAGTCGAATTCCTTTACGTCGTCGGAACCGGAGTAAAAATCATAGGCATACGGGTGAAGGTCGAGATCGTCGTACGAGTATCCTGCCCTGACGATAAGTGGTGCCACCACAAGGGGAACTTCGATGCCGAGACCTGCTCCTGTTTTAAATGATCCCGCCTGACTGTTCTCAGGAATTTTCTCAACGGGAAAGAGATAGTCAAAAGGAAGTGTACTGCGCACCTCTGCGGAAACCGTGAAAAACGGGAGTGACATACTTGCCCCGATTGCGCCTTTGTACGGGGAGTACATGGTATACTTGTCGGTGCCATCGATATAATCGTTGGCAAACGTTCCCTTTGCATAATCGGAATATCGAAGTATTTGCGGTATAACAAACCGTGCACCGGCATTGAAGAGTTTGGTTTTATAAAACAGACCGGCGCGGAGATCGTATCCGATGTACCTTCCCTCTAAAATATAATCATCAAAATCGGAAAACGTGTCAGCTGCGGCGGTGATAGTTGTTTTGTCAAGAAACGACTCGCCGGTACCTTTACCTGTTACCAGCGATGTTGCAATTCCGATGCCGAAGTTCGGAGCAACCTGGAGACCGAACCCTGCCGACCAGTAGTTGAGGTTGCCTGAGATTCGATAGGTACGGGTAATATCAGTAGTAGTTCCATTGTAGGTGGCCCCCCCGGAAAAACTGAAAACGTCGTCGAGAATGACCGGATTCGAATATGATCCAGCGATACTCAATCCGCCGCGAGAGGAGGGAAGGGCAACGGAAAATCCGGCACTACTGATGCGAAACCGTTGCAGGTCGTCTCTCCGTGTGGTCCGGGCATACGAGGATTCGTTGTCGAGTTTGAGGCCGTATAACGAGAGCTGGAATTCCCGGGTAACCGAGAATGAAAGGGCTGCCGGATTCCAGTAGAGATCGGCGACACCGGACGATAATGCCGTATGGTTATTCGCCAATGCGAATGCCCGTGAGCCGGTACCCGCTTCCGAAGACCCGCCGGGATAGATGGACTGAGCATTGAGTGCTACTGCGACAGTTAATAAAAGGATGAGTGTAATAATCTGTTTCATCACCAGCTCCTTGGTCTTCTTCGACGTTGAGTATCTTGGTTCTTTCCATTGCCGGTATTCGATGGTTGCCTTTGGTTGCTGCCGTTTGAAGGTGCAACTGCTGGTCGTGACGGAGGTGGCGAGGAGGATGTCGAAGCGGATTTGCCGGATCCATTCCTTGGTGTCGAAGACGAGGCCCCGGATGATGATGGTGTAGAAGTACTGCTTTCCGACATTCCCCGACTCCGTGGTCTGCTTCTTGATGGTTCATTGCTTCCGGTGGATGGAACGATTATTTCTCCACTGCTTCGGGTACCGGAACCTGTGGCGGCGCTTGTCGACCCCCGTGATGTTGTCGTGCTGCTCGAACGTGAACCGGTACCTGAAGATTTCGGATCGGCGATACCCCGGACGCGTGGCGACATCGATGATCCCGAGGGTCCGGTAGGTTCACTCTTCCTGACCTGAATACCGTCACGGTCGTAATATCTCCGGCCTCCCGAGTGATAAAAATCTGCCGTATATCTGCAACAGCCACAGGAGGGATCGTAGTAGTAGTAGCGCGGGCAGCGGTTGTAATCATACCAGTAGGGGTCATTGCGGTACCACCAGGGGCTGTTATTGTAGTAAAACCAGTCTCTCGGATAAAATGAATCATAACAGCGCAAATGGGGATATCCCATGAGGTCCCGTTCCCAGATGCAGGTCTGGTGGTCTTCGGTTTGAATGGTGTCGACCTGTCTGACCACTTTGACGGTATCGCCGGTTGCGGTGTCGACTACCCATTCCACCTCCTCTTTGGGTTGCGGTGGCGGGGTACGGTCGATTGTCGTGAGTTGCGTGTAGCACCCGGTCAGAAAAACGGTGCCGGCTGCCAGAACGGTGAGGAGTACTGATTGTTTCATAGTGTGCTCCGGTTTTGGTTTTAATGAAAAATACAACCGGTCTGCGGATTCCCGTGTACTTTTATGGACGTTTTGAATCATCATTTCCGCTCATGTATATGATTACGTCTGTAACCGTACAAAATTCAGTTTGGTATCTCTGCAGCATAATTTATAATTCTAGCGGTAACCGGATGCTTCTGCTGGAAGCGGGGAAACCCGGGTTCCTCCGGGCATCCTGACGACTTGATGAGACAGGGAGGATGTATGTTACAGAAACCGGTGATTATGCTGTCGATGGCAGTTCTGCTCGGATTGAATGTTTCCTCAAGAGCCGAGCGGTTCATTCAACTCAAGATCGGACCTACCTGGCCGAAAGAACTGCAGTGGAGCGGCAAACCGACTGCCGGTGATGGCTCCATACATATGGGTCTGGTGGTCGATCGGAAAATCGCTTTTGGTGGCGGAATAGATTTTTTGTGGAATGTGAACAAAAAAGCCACGCCGATTGCCGGTAATACCTACAAAATTGAAGAGTCACAAAAGACGTTCATGTTTCCGATCAGCGGGTATCTGGCCCTGAGCCCGATTCCGCAGTTCCGTTTTCATCCCTGTCTGAGTACGCAGATAGGTTTCAATACCATGTATTATTCGAACAAACAGGATACTCTGCAGGATAACGAATCGGTACCGGGAAATGATGAGAACGGGTGGTACATGGGGTTTTACTGGAAGATTGCGGGAGATGTGATGTTCAATCTCGGTGAGACTTCCGTCTTGTTTGCCGGTCTGGAATATCAGGTGACGCGACCTGATAAAGTAAATGTCAAGAACGATGATATCTTTACCGAACGGGATATGAACGGTGTCGGTTTCCGGTTCGGTGTACGTCTTGCGTATTGAGATAAATAACCACTTCTCAGGACGCCCCCTCTTCAAATCTTCCTTCTGCGTCGCCCGCAGGCGGGACTGTCAATGAGATTAATTACTTCAAATGAACTGGTATCGAGATGATAATCCCTCTTCGGGGGATACCGATATAGAGTCGGTAGTGGGGGCGTCCTGTTACCCGTCCTTCGCCTCAAGTTCCTCCCACCTCCGGTAGGCTTCGGCGATTTGCCCTTCGAGCGTCTCGCACTGCTCTTTTGCTTCGCGGATGAAACCATCTTTCCGGTACCACTCGGGGTCAGCCATCTTGTCAAGAAGCTCCTGATGATCGATTTCCAGTTGCTCTATTCTTTCGGGAAGTGCCGTAAACTCCTGCTGTTCCCGGTAAGTACGCTTATTGGATACATTTTTTTTGCGGACGGTTTTTGGTGGTGACTGCTCTTTTTTCCGGTTGGCTGCGGATTGGAGTGCGGTCTGCTCTTCCCAGTCGTCGTAACCACCCACATACTCTTTTACCGTGCCCTCTCCCTCAAACGAGATAATCGACGAGACGACATTGTTGAGAAATTCCCGGTCGTGGCTTACAACGAGAATGGTTCCTGCATAGCTGCAGAGCAGATCCTCGAGCAGTTCCAGTGTTTCGGCGTCGAGGTCGTTGGTGGGCTCATCGAGCAGGAGGAGATTTGAGGGGGTGGCGAAGAGCCGGGCGAGCAGGAGGCGGTGGCGTTCTCCGCCCGAGAGTTGCGAAACGGGAGACTGCGCTCTGTCCGAGCGGAAAAGAAAATCCTGCAGATAGGAGATTACATGACGAGGTGCTCCATTGATAAATACCGTGTCGCCGCCGCCGGGTGCGACGTTTTCCCATACCGTTTTTTCGGGGTCGAGCAGCTCACGGAACTGGTCAAAAAACAGGGGTTCTACGCCGGTACCCTGTTCAACCGTCCCGGTGTCGGGCTTGAGTACTCCGGTCAGCAGCTTCAGCAGGGTCGTTTTCCCGCAGCCGTTCGGGCCGATCACACCGATGCGGTCACTACGCATAATCGTGGTCGAAAATGAGCGGATGACCGTTCTGCCGTCCCAGGCAAGGGAGATGTTTTCCGCTTCGATCACGCGCGTGCCGCTTCGCTGCGCACCACTGATCTCCATGCGGGCACTGCCGCTTCGCTCCCGTCGTTTCAGTCGTTCCTCGCGCAGCTGGTGCAGTGCGCGTACCCGTCCCTCGTTGCGGGTGCGCCTCGCCTGGATCCCTTTTCTTATCCAGACCTCTTCCTGCGCGAGCTTTTTGTCGAACCGTTCCCATGCCTTCTCCTCCGCATCAATTACCGCCTGTTTACGAACAAGAAAGGTGGGGTAATCGCATGACCAGTCAACCAGTTTACCACGGTCAAGCTCAATGATCCGGGTGGCGATCCTGGTGAGGAACCGCCGATCGTGGGTAACAAACAGCACCGTGAGTTTTGATCCGAGGATAAGTGATTCCAGCCAGGCGATGGTGGCAATGTCAAGGTGGTTGGTCGGTTCGTCGAGCAGCAGAAGATCGGGTTCGCTTACCAGCGCCTGTGCCAGAAGAACTCTGCGCCGCATGCCGCCGGAAAGTGTCGAACAGTCGGCGGTACCATCGAGACCGGTACTGCTGAGGGTGCGGTCGATCGACGTCTGCAGGTGCCAGCACTCAGCTGCCTCAATGGCATGGTGGAGCCGGTCAATCTCCGCGGCGGGAGCACTGTCCCGGTCGGCACGGTGCAGCTGTGCAAAGAGTCTGCCGTTTTCACCCAGTCCGGCAGCAACGGTTTCATAAATAGTTCCTTCAGCAAAACTGGGTACATCCTGAGGTAGATAGGCAATTCGAACGCCGGGTTCGGTGATGATCGTGCCGCTGTCTGCAACAATAAGGCCTGCAAGGATTTTCATGAAGGTGGATTTTCCGGTACCATTACGGCCCAGAAACGAGATCCGCTGTCCTTTATGAATATCGAGCGAAACCGCATCGAGAAGGGGTGGACCGCCGAAAGCGATGGTACAGTCGTGAATACTGATCAGTGGCATGGTGGTGAAAATACTTTTCGGGCGACGGGACTGTCTGGAGTGACGGTGGTGGAATTGCGGGAGGAAAACGTCATTGACAGAGTTGTTCGAGCTCCCGATCCTGAAGGAACGGAAGCTTTTTTACGATAACTTTTACCGAGACTTCGCTGGTGTCTTTATCGAAGAGGTTAACGTTTCCCATGATCGTATCGTCTACCATATACAGTTTGAGCTCTGAATGGCCGAAGGGGAGTTCGGGGTCATCAAGATACACGGTATCACGTGAGTAATACCTGATATCGAGTGAACGGCAGACATCGATTCTGCTGTGTGTCCCGAATGCTCTCACCTCACGTGGAGTGAACTTGAGATACAACTGTTGCACCTGAAACCCTTTGGAGTAGGTCCTGCCGCGTTTGACCTGTGTCAGACGGACCGCTTTACAGAGGTAGATGCCGGGAATGTCGATCGGTGTAACCGATTGTGCGCCAAGCAGAAGGGTAATAGTGACACAAAAAAATCTGATGTTCATTGGTGTCCTGAACTGATTAGTGAAGCCGGAAGCAGCGTGTGCTGTTTCAACTACGTTTCAGGTGTCGGATCATTGTGGCGTTACCGCCGTTTTGTCTCCGGTGATAATATAGTAAGTGGGGTATCCACGTACGAATCCCTTACATCTGAGTTGAAAACGGTGAACAGGAAACTGCATCAAACGCTGGATTCATTATTAATCGAGGTCCGCAAACCACGGGGTAATCAGTTCGATTGCACGCGCGCAGAGCCGCTCCTGTTTCTCCTTTTTTCCCCTTTTACGTTTGGTGCCGGAGTGTTCGAGAGGGGGGAAGAGGCCGAAGTTGATGTTGGACGGGGTGAATACCTTTTCTTCGGAGGCGGTTACATGACGCAGCAGTGCACCAAGCGCTGATTCCACCGGAGGAGGAACCCAGGGCCCGCCTTGTATTCGCCGGGTAAGAGAACGTGCGGCAAGATGTCCGGTGGCGATGCTCTCAGTGTACCCTTCATTTCCGCAGAGCTGCCCGGCAAGCAGCAGGTGCGGATGCGTGCGGAATGAGAGATCGTTTCCGAGCAGTCGCGGAGCGTCAAGGTAGGTGTTGCGGTGTATGCTGCCGTACCGGAGAAACTCCGCCCGGGCCATGCCGGGAATCAGTCGGAATACCCGCTGCTGTTCGGGGATTTTAAGCCGGGTCTGAAATCCTACCAGATTGTAACTCTCTCCGGAAGCCTGCTCCTTGCGCAGCTGACAGACGGCGAAAGGCCATCTGCCCGTACGCGGATCGGTGAGCCCCACCGGACGAAGCGGTCCGAAGGCGAGCGCCTTGAATCCCCGCCCTGCAGCGACTTCCACGGGGAGACACGATTCAAAGAAGCGGCTCTCTTCGAAGTCGCGGGCGGAAACCTGATCGGCTTCGAGCAGTGCCTCGTAAAACGTGCGGTACTCATCTTCGGTAAAGGGGCAGTTGAGATAATCACCTTCACCTTCTTCCCAGCGTGAAGCGGAGAAGACTATGGAGCGGTCGAGGGATTCAGCATCTATTATAGGGGCGATCGCATCGTAAAAATGAAGTGATTCCGTGGAGAACGTCTGCTGCAGCCAGGTGGTAAGGTTATCAGAGGCGAGTGGACCCGCGGCGATAATCGACCATCCCTCCGCCGGAGGTTCGATAATCTCACGACGAATAAAGGTGATTTCAGGTGTCGCTTCAATCAGCCGAAGTACCTCTCGGGAGAATTTTTCGCGATTGACGGCGAGTGCCGATCCTGCAGGGAGTCCGGTTTGCGCAGCTGCACCGAGCAGTGGACTTTTACCGATTCGCAACTCCGCTTTGAGCAGTCCGTGTGCCGAGGGGAGCAGGTTCGATTTGAGCGAATTGGAACAGACGAGTTCTGCAGGAAGGTCCGTCTCGTGTGCGGGGGTCATAACCTCCGGGCGCGCCTCGTACAGGGTAACGGCAATGCCGCTATGGGCAAGTACGAGTGCCGCTTCACATCCGGCGAGACCGGCGCCGATTATCGAGATCGGTGGGTGCGACCGGTTCATGGCGGCGAGAGCTACTCTTCCTGCGAAGACGCGTCGGTTTCAGCGGTCACCGGTTCCGTTTGCGGTTCTTCATGCCGACACGAGGGGCACTTGAGTACCGGACCTTTTCGCTTGGTATCCCTGAAGACCATAATCGGATAGTTGCACGCAGGACATTTCCGGTCGACCGGTTTGTCCCAGGTGGCGAATGTGCACTGCGGGTAGGCACTGCAGCCGTAGAAGATCTTTCCCCGGCGGGTCTTGCGTTCCACCATCTGTCCCTTGCATTCAGGTTGCGGACAGTCGACGCCGGTTGAGAGCGACTTGGTGTTTTTGCAGTCGGGGTATTTTGAACAGCCGAGAAACCGGTTGCCGTTGATCGACAGTACCACCATCGGAGAACCGCATTTGTCGCAGAGTTCGCCGCTCGGGGTTGCCGAGGCCTTCTCAAGCGGTTCGGTGTATTTGCAGGCGGGAAACCCCTGGCAGGCAAGAAATTTTCCGTTGCGGCTCCATTTGATGACGAGCGGGTGTTCGCCGCATTCCGGACAGGTCCGGTCGGTCATCTCCTGGTTCTGGGCACGGATATCCTTGATGTTGCTGCGTACATTTTCGAGCCGCTGCGAGAACGGCTGATAGAATTCCTTCAGCACCGCCACCCATTCCGCATCGCCGGTTTCCACCCGGTCGAGCGACGACTCCATATCGGCGGTAAACCCGACATCGAACACATCGGTGAATTCCTTCACCAGAATGTTCTTGACCATGAATCCCACTTCGGAGGGAACAAATCGGCGCTGTTCAAGATTCACGTACTTGCGCCGCTTGAGTGTATCAATGATCTGCGCGTAGGTACTCGGTCGGCCGATGCCCTTGTCTTCCAGTTCCCGCACCAGCGATGCTTCGGAGTAGCGCGGCGGGGGCTGGGTGAAGTGCTGTTTTTTCGTGATATCGTTGAGGTCGATATTGTTGCCGACCTGCAGCTCCGGCAGGCGCTCGTTGGCACCTTCACCGTTATCCGAACTGTCCTCGGTGGTTTCATCGTACATCGCGAGGAAACCGTCGAATTTCATGATGGAACCGGTGGTCCGGAAAACGCAGCCGTTTGCGGAGGAATCCACGCGGGTGGAATCGAATATGGCGTTTTCCATCTGCGACGCGAGAAACCGTTTCCAGATAAGCTCATAGAGTTTTAACTGATCCTTGGAAAGGTACTCTTTTACTTTTGCGGGAGCGAAATCGAGATTGACCTGCGAAGGTCTGATCGCTTCATGGGCATCCTGCGCATTTTTCGACCGGCCGTACATCCGGGGCGACTTCGGCAGATGTTTTTCATCGTACAGCGACGAAATGATACTTCGTGCGTCGTTAAGTGCCTCCTGGGCGATACGGGTGGAGTCGGTACGCATGTAGGTAATCAGACCGAGCGAGCCGTGCGCTCCCATTTCGAGTCCTTCGTAAAGCTGTTGCGCCACCATCATGGTTTTTGCCGCGCTGAAGCCGAGTTTACGGGCGGCATCCTGCTGCAGGGTACTGGTAATAAACGGCGGATACGGTTTGCGCAGTTTTTCGGTACGCACCACGTCAACAACGGAAAACTGCTTGTCTCGTACGCGCTCGACTACCGCTGTTGCACTGGCCTCGTCGGGGATGAGCGGGTGTTCATTATTCCCTTTTTTCCCGTCGATGGAGAGCAGCTTCGCGCTGAACCGGGCATTCTCATAGCCGAACTGCGTGATGATCGACCAGTATTCCGTTTTCTGGAATGCTGCGATGAGCTCTTCTCGTTCGCAAATAAGCCGCAGTGCCACCGACTGTACCCGACCGGCGCTCAGTCCCCGGAAAATGGTGCGCCATAAAATGGGTGATACCTGATACCCTACGATACGATCGAGTATTCTGCGTGCCTGCTGCGCGTTGACTTTGTTCATGTCGATATCGCGCGGCGAATCGAATGCGGCGAGCACCGCACGTTTGGTGATTTCGTTGAACATAACCCGCTTGATCGGAATATGCGGGATCTTGATCGATTCAGCGACATGCCACGCGATCGCCTCTCCTTCGCGGTCAGGGTCAGGGGCGAGGAAAATGTCGTCGACCTTCGCCGCTTCATCCTTGAGCGCTTTGAGAATCCGGCGTTTTCCTTTGGAGGTGGTGTATTTCGGTTTGAATTCGTGTTCGATGTCGACACCGAGCTCTTTTTCGGGAAGATCGATAATGTGTCCCATCGTTGCCCGGATCGAGAAGTCTTTTCCAAGATATTTTGAGATCGTTTTGCATTTTGCCGGTGATTCGACAATAACCAGATGTTTCGGCATAGTACTGAAATATCCTTCTACTGCTTGATAGGAACCGGCGGCGGTTGTAGCCGGTCGAATTCATAATGCGGTTGCAACTTTCACCGGTACCGTTTGGCGTGACCAATCCGGAATTTCGGTCCGGATGGTGAAAGCACATTCCGGGTAGAGTATAATATTCTATATATATGTAATGCAAATAGTACCCGAAATTTACCCGGAGCATCGTATACGGGTATTGCCCGTTGGAGACGGTGTCAAAGCTCCGGAGTAAAACAGGGTTTTTTAAATGCAATTTGCTTAATATCAGTTTGTTACATGAAGGTATAGCAAGCGGTTTCAAACCGGAATAAACTACATCGTACGTGGAATGGTCGGAGTATCGGGGAGCAGCTGGAGTCTGAACAGGCCGGTTCAATCCTCGACCGTAACAGTGGATGAGGCCAGCAACGGGTTCACCGGAAAATTGTACTGCTGTACCGTTTAGTTTCCGGAATATCGGCGAATGACTATCCCTCGAGATACACTTTTGTGAGGTAGTTCTGGATGGTGTTGTCGTAATCCGCGGTATGCCTGAATGCTTTTACCGCGCATTTCTTTCTGGTTTCAAAAGAGATTGCACCGTCTCGAAACAATTCGGCAATAATGGTTTCATAGTCTGCGGGATCCACTACCACCGTAACCCATGCATGATTTTTAGCTGAACTGCGCACCATGGTCGGGCCGCCGATATCGATATTTTCTATCGCCTCTTCGACGGTGACTCCACTCCGCGCAATAGTCTGTTTGAACGGGTAGAGATTCACCACCACGAGATCGATCGGCTTGATTCCATTCTGCTGCATATGCTCCTGATGAAGCGGATTGTCCCGGATCGCGAGAATACCACCGTGTACCTTTGGATGGAGCGTTTTCACCCGACCGTCCATAATTTCAGGATGACCGGTGAACGTATCGACGGATGTGACCGGTACATTGTTCTTCTGCAGGATTTTTGCCGTTCCACCGGTTGAGAGAATTTCGATCCCTTTTTCCGCAAGTTTTTGAGCCAATGCGATAATACCTGTTTTATCTGAAACACTCAACAGTGCCCGTTTGACCGGTATTGGATTCATGGTTGTTCTACCTCTCTGCAATGTAATGGAATAATTATGTTACAAAATGATTAATTGTCCGGCTGTGGAGCAATGAGGAAGCTGCGAAGGAGCGTGTTGGTGACAGGGAGACGGGGGGGGGCTGGAGTTTGAAAGTAGAAAGTAGAAAGTAGAAAGTAGAAAGTAGAAAGTAGAAAGTAGAAAGTAGAAAGTAGAAAGTAGAAAGTAGAAAGTAGAAAGTAGAAAGTAGAAAGTGTGTTTCGGGGTCGGGATCGGGCTGTCACTACCGTTTTTGTAAGCGTGTGGTATCCGGTGTTGCACACCGTTTTCTTTATACCGCTTTCGGTATCGTCTTTTCTGCAGCGTGAGAATGGTGGAAGACGGAGACGGAGGGACGGGTTGGCCTACTCCGTCTCCAGGTAGCAACGTGGGTCAAATACCGGCTAACCGTTCAGATATCTCCGGTTTGTCTCCGCCGGCCTTGACGTATTTTTTATAATACTCTTTGGCTTTTTTGTTATTGACCAGTTTGTCGTAGTAAATGTTGCCGATATGCATGAAAGCCTCGACCGGCTTTCCTTTTCCTTTTTTCAACGCGGTCCTGAAGGCATCAATCGCTTCTTTGTATTTATCGACTGATGCGAGTTCTTTTCCGAGCAGCATGTACAGATTGGTATCGTCGGGGTGAAATTCGGTTCCCCGTTGCAGGTACCGTATGGCGGTTTCGTGTGCTTTCTGTTTCGCCTTGATCCGTGCGATCCGCAGCTGCACTTCAGGGTACGACGGGTATTTTTTGTCGACTTCCATATAGTACTGGGTGGCGGCTGCCGCATTGCCCTGCATCTCGAAAATGGTGCCGAGATCGATCATCGCCTGCATGTTGAGCGTGTCGGCTGCCGAGGCGGTTGAAAGGTAGATAATCGCACTATCGAACTGGTTGTTGAGCATATAGGTGTTACCGAGTCCCGCAGCAACCTCGGGATTGCCGGCAGCGAGCCTTCCGGCAATCCGGTATGCCACAAGTGCCGCTTCCGTGTTCTTTTCAGTCAAGTATATTTTCCCTTGGGCCAGCTGCATCCAGGGGGTTCCGTCACGCTGAAACATCGGAATGAATTCGCGGGCTTTTTTAATCTCTCCGAGTTCGCACAGCGCATACACCAGACGATACCGTGCATCATCGTAGCTGTTGTTTTTATTGAGAATCGTCTCGTAGAAATCACGGGCTTCCACGAATTTCCGGTCGTACAGGAGTGCATTGCCGAGTTTGAAAACCCGTTTCGGTTCATAGCCGCCCTTCTCCCACGCCTTGAAATACTGCTCCGCAGCTTCCTTGAAGCGTACCTGCTCCATGTACAGATCGCCCAGTGCTTCCAGACAATCAGCGTTCGTGTTATCAATCTTCAGTACGGTGGAGAATGCCTGTTTCGCATCGTCGCGCCGACCTGCCTGCTTGTAGGTAAGCCCCGACCAGTAGAGTACACGGGTGTCCGTAGAGTCAAGTTGCTGAGCGGAAGTGGCAAGTTTTGCGGCAGTGTTCATGTTGCCGGTCTGACTTTCAGTATACGCGAGTACCGAACGGTACAGCGCGTTTACTGAATCGGTTTCAGTGGCAAGGCGCAGTTCCCGGTTCGCGTCGGAAAATTCTCCACGCGCGATGAGCAGGATGCCGTAATCGAAATGGCCGCGTGAACAGGCGGGGTTGATGGCGAGCGCCTTTTTGAATTGCCGCTCAGCGTCGTGACCCAGGCGGTGCGCAATATAATACCGGGCAAGTTCAAGCCGGGTTTCCCAGTCTTCAGGAGCGAATTTGAGTGCCGATTTGAGATGGATCAGCCGCATACTGTCGTTCGCCTGAAATTCATATGCACGGGCGAGAAGCAGATGGGGTTTTGCTTCGGACGGTATGAACCGGACTGCTTCGGTGAGCATGGAGGTGGCTTCGTCGATCTCTTTCTCGTCAAGAAGAATGGCGCCAAGTTCCATTTTGATATCGTATCGTTTCGGGTCGATGGCGATCCATTCACGGAGTATGCTGGTGAGTGTCGATGTCTCCTTCTGGTGCCGGTAGCAGCGGGCCGAAAGTTCGAGGGCCGGAATGCTTTTCGGTTCGAGCGCACGTGCACGGCCGATCGGCATGATGGCTGCTGTAAAATTTCCGGTTTCCACATGGCAGTTCCCTAGTTTGTACCAGCCCTTGAAATTGTCCGGCTGCAGTTCGGTGACTTTTTTCAGAGGAGGAATCGCTTCGGCGAATTGACCGCGGTTGTAATAAATAGAGGAGAGATCCTTCCATGAATCGAGGTCATCCTTTACTCTGGTCAGATACGTGGTATAGAGTTCCGCCGCTTTATCCATGTTATTTGAAGCGGTGTACGTCCGGGCGAGCATTTTCTGGATTTCCGGACTGACATGCGGAAATGCCTGTGCGGTTTCGAGTACCCGTTGTGCATCTTTCCAGTTTTTCCGTTGTATATAGATTTTGCCGAGGCGTTCGTGAGAGCGCAGATCATCGGGGCTCTCCTGAAGGTTTTTTTCGTACCGGTCAATGGCATTCGACAGCATTTTTTTTGATTCGTAGAGCATTCCGAGATGGTAGGCATCCTGCGTATGGTTGCTGTCGGGCGGGAAGCCGAGCAGACGTGCGTACATGGCGATCGCCGTGGCGGTATCACCGGTTTTCTCGCCGGCAATTGCCGAGAGTCGTGCTTCGAGCGGAATTGCAGTTGTAAGACGCCGCAGTTTCGCCAGCCATGGCACTGCTTTTTTATATTGTTCCGTCTCGCAATACGCATGGGAAAGCAGCAGCAGCGTGCTGTCTCTGCGGGCGAAATCACCGGAGACTTTTTCAAGCAGTGCGATGACTTTGCGGTAATCGTTGTTTTTGTAAATTATTGATGCAAGACCAACATTGACCGAAAAATCTGAATACCCTTTGTCGAGAAACCGCTGGTAGGCCGCGGTCGCGGCTTTTTCCTGGCCGTGTTTATGATAGAGATGTCCCGCCTGCGCCAGCCGTTTGGAATACACACTGTTGTTCAGATCGAACAGTCTGACGTCAAGTGCGGCGGCGGCGGTGTCATTGCCGACGGAAAGATAGGTGTCGGCCAGATCACGCATGATCTCCTCGTGATTCGGATCGATCTCAAGACCGTGCCGGTATGCCCTGATTGCGTTTCCGTTGATTTTTTTCGTACGGTACAGTGTCCCCGCTTCGTACCAGATTGCCGTGGTGCCTTTTCCTGTTTTTACACCGGTTGAAAAATACTTGTCGGCTGTTTTGAGAGCGCCCGAGCGAAGAGCCAGCAGCGCGAGATGATACCATGCGCTCGCATTTTCCGGGGTGAGTTTGGCGAGCAGCTCATATTCTTTTTTCGCCGGCGCATAAAATTTGAGCCTGTAGTGAAGATCGGCAATTTTTTCCTGTACTGCGGGGTCATCGCCGTGCAGGGAACGTTCTGTTTTGTATTCGGTCAGTGCGTCATGCGGACGCTTGGCAAGCAGCAGTGCATCTCCCATCATGCGATGGGCATTTTTCACCGGTTTCTCTTTTATAATTTCGATGAGAATTTTCCGTGCTGCCTTCTCATTCTTTTTTTCCAGTTCAATCTCGGCCAGCGAGAGTTTGATACTTATTTTATTCCGGACCAACGGCAGGGCCTTTTCAAAATAGTCCTGTGCCTTCCGGTTGTTCCCGCTTTGCTTATACGCCTGACCCAGTGTCTCCAGAACGAATCCGTCGTCGGGTTTGATGGCCAGATACATGCTGAGGGATCGACAGGCGCTGTCGAGACGTCCGGTGGCGAATTCGAGCAGACCGACCTGTCGGCGCAGCCGAGGCTTCGAGAGAAAACGGTTGAGAACACCGTACAGGAGATTGAGCGCTTCTTCTTTTTTCCCCTCAGCCTCGAGTGCGGCGGAGCTTTTAAGAAACAGTTCGAATTCCTGTGGTTTGACGGTAGCGGCACGCTGATAGTGGTTGTATGCCTTCCGGTACTGACGGTCGATCATGGCGAGATCCCCCGCGTACTCCTGGACCGACGGATTGTCGGGAAGCTGTTTTTCAGCTGCGGCAAGCGCTCCACCCGCCTCGGCATATTTTCCGAGTCCCATTAAACTTCTTGCACGTTCGAAATTGCCGTAGCCGTTATCGCGATCTCTTCCGAGCAGTTTGTCGGCGAATTTCCTGGCTTCGGCGAAGTTCTTTTCGTCGTTGCGCAACCGAGCCATAAAGAGCAGTGCGTTCGGCTCAGTAGCATCAAGCATGAGAATTCGCTGATAGGTGGAGAATGCTGCCGCATGTTGATTGAGCCCCTCGAGGGCGAGTGCTTTTTCGAGCATGTAAGGCACGGTCTGCAAGCGTGCCTGTTCACACACCATGGCCACCTGCAGCGCTTCGTTGTATCTGCCCGAAAAGCGGTAACTTTGTGCCAGGGTTATATACAGCGACGAGTAGATCGGTGTCAGGTCGAGAAGTTCCTTGAGGTACTTTGCTGATTTATCGTACTCTTTGATCTCAAAATAAAGTAACCCTGCGGCGTGGTTCGCCAGAAGCATGAAGGGATCTTTTCTGATAAGTTTTTCGTACTCATTTCCGACGGTTTTCCGTGGTATCGAAGGGTCGCACTCTTTCAGGAACACTTCTCCGATCGATTTAAGCGAGCGGAAGGTGGTTCCGGTGACCGGCAGTGTCAGAAAGCGGGAGGTGGCATTGGAAAGCTCGATACCGGATTGTTGCAGAAGTGTTATCAGGCACGAATCAATTCCGGAAGAGGTATTATCAAACGGCAGATCTTTTTCGATTCGTGCAACGGTTTTTCCACCGGTTGCGGCAATGATCTCTGCATAATAGTTGATCGATTTACTATGGTTGAGCACTTCGAATTTCTGGGTGAGCAGATGCGTGGCGCCAACCTTCGCTGCTGCCGCCTTGAAATCCTTGTCACCAACGGACTTCGTGTAATCACGAAAAGAGGGAAAAGCTTTCAAGAGACGATCATCATCCACGGAGGTTATTCCACCGAGGGGAGCTATTCTAAAACGGACCTGACGATCAAATACTGCAGTAAGCCATTGATATTTTGAGTTGTCGCCTGTTGCTCCGGCGTTAATCGGACGGCACGGAAGAAGAACCTGTCGGGGCGGCTTGGCCGAAAGAGCGGATATGAAAATCAGCAGAGTACAGAGAACTGATGGGAAAAAACGTAGGGTTGCCATGGCTGTCTCTCCAACTTTAGCGCTTAAATAACAGTTCCTGATATGATGGTACTATTGAAATGTTCCGTTTTTCAAGTGGTTCAATTAAAGAAATGCTTGAAGGATAACAGATTAACAGGGGTTCCGGTCGTTGGGGAAGGATACCTGAATGAGTCCTGCCGATGATTGTATGATTATCCGGAAAAAGTACAAAAATGTCTTTATATTACCGATAACAGCACCTGTAATATTTTTTGCCGCATCTTTCGGATCACCTCCTGTAACCCGTTGTTATACCACAAAAAAACACCTGCGTCGATAGCAATGTCCGCAAATCAGGCACTGGTTTTGGCAATGGCGTATAAGGTATTGAAAATTGGCACTATTGCTACATTGCCTGAAGTTTGGTATAACGTTTGCTTTTTACTATGAAAGAGTTTTGAATGTTATTCCGGTAACTGGAATCTTTAGTTAAGGAGTGAAGGCTATGAGCGAGGCGGAGCATCTTGGATTTCTGAAAAGCTTTCCCCATCTCAATGACTGGCTTAATTTATACGGTTATTCGTTGATCTACTCACATGAAGATGAGTACGATCAGATTCACACCATGTGGAGTGACCGGTCTTCGACGCCGATCGAAAACGGAACGACCGATGCAAAAGAGTGGCTTGTTATCACCTACTGCAAAGAGTGCAAAGTGGTTGATGTCTACAAGCGTATCGCCATCGCAGGTTTGGGACAGGATGAAAGGCTTGCGGAGCAACTGACGGAGACGTTTGACGACGCAGCGGCGAATTCGCTAGTGAATCGTACCGATGATGAGCTTGACGGGTTTGATGTATAGTTGCTCCGTCACCGGAATCCGTCGGATACGATCCCGGTGGTGCAGTTTTCCTGTCTTTAAAATTCACTGCCGTCCATCATCTGGCCAGAGACGGTTGCGCTCAATGAGCATCTGATTGATCATGAGTTTGTGTATACCGCCACGCAGCTTGGTGACCACCGGTTTACCGTTGTACTCAGGCAGAAGGTCGGTCCGTTCATCCGGATCATTTTCGAGGTTGTAGAGAACACTTCCGGCACTGCTCAGATTTTGGATGAATTTGAACGGGTAGACAATAGAGACCAGTGATACCCCGTCGTATGGTTGTGATACCAGTACCGGATCGCGCGCCCCCTGAGCGAATACTGATTTACCGACGGAATGATGTGCCGGAGCGATATGGAGCAGATCGAACAGTGTCGGCATCAGATCCACCTGTGAGTACGCATACCGGGTGAGCCGCTGCGGCTGCAGGTGGCCATTCCAGATAATCAGCAGCGGTGTCCTGAAGTTCTCCTCCCAGGTTCCTTTCTCGTTTTTACTCGAGTGCATTCCCGCCGGAAACCCGTGATCACCAACGACAATAATAATCGGATCTTCAAGCCACGGCCGGTTGTCGATCTGTGTAAACACTTCCTGCAGGCATGAATCGGCAAGGAACATCGAATTTCTGAAATTTTTACTGAATTCATTCTGCCCGGCATCGGGGTAGAGCCGTTTGCGGTCGTTCGGGAGGTGTTTGAACATCATATGATGTGATACATTGAAGGTGGTGAGAAAGAGCGGCGGTCGCGGTTTCTCGCGCGGGAACGTTTTGTAGGCGGTATCCACCATCGAGAAACATTTCCGGTAGAAGTAGTCGTCCTGCAGTCCCCATCCCCAGACCATGTTTTTCTCTTTCTCCGACAACAGGTTGTCGGTGATGGCGCGTACCGTTGAGAACCCGGCTTTGGTCATGAACTCACCGGTGTTGTCGTAGGTGATGTCCCGGTATGCCTTGATGAAGAACGTTGCATAACCGTAGTCGTCAAGTATCGCGGGAATACCACGGATCGAGAGTTCCGGAAACGCGGTCGATTCCTTCTCGCCGAAGCCCGGATATGTACCGGTCATAAGTCCGAAAAAGCCCCGCGCCGTCTGGATTGAATTGCCGTAGAAGTGCTCAAGGTATACTCCCCGGGGAATCAGGCTGTTGAAAAATGGCGTGATCTCACGACCGTCTTCGATGGTGTCCCCGACCAGAAGACCATTGAATGATTCAAGACAGATGAGAATAATGTCGGGCAGTCGGGTCGGCTCCGGAACCGGTAGCGTACTATCGGCCGGATGCAGGTAGGGGTACGGTGCGGTAACCTGCTGGAGAGCCACCTGGAGTGATGCCTGCTGCGCAGCGTAACGTCGGGCGGAATGATAGCAGCTGCGCGGCGGGTCGATGCTGTTGAAAGGTACGAGAAAAAGCACAAGATAACACGCGAAAGTGATGCTGCCGGACAGGAGTGTTTTTGCGGTTGTATGCGATGCTAAGGACTGACGACGACGAAAAAGCACCATGCAAATCCCGATACCGATGCAATACGCCACGAACAGATACGACTGCACGGTCAGTCGGTCGGCGATCACCCTCCACGATTGGGAGTGCGTCAGCAGATCAGCATTGAGGCGCAGCAGTGAAAGGTCAAACGGTGTCCCTTCGGTGAGGTGGTAGAGGGTGAGAAATGCGTAGGTGATGGTGACTGCTGTAAGAAGGATATTGCCGATCAGCCGCACCCCGGCGGTCAACTGCCAGATGGTATGGACAAGCAGTACCGGCAGAAGAACCATTGCGGCTATACCGATCGGCAGCAGCAGTGGATGGGGGAAACTGAACGCCGAGTATTTAATAAACAGCAGCGCCTGCATGGAGAGCAGTAACCATGTTACCGGATACAGCGTGATTCCCGCAACGGTTACCGTACCGCCGAGGGCATGGCGAATGGCTTTGAAAATTCCCCTGAACCCGCCTATGAAAAACGAATTGACACCGGCGAATGCAGCTAAGGCTCCTGGCCCCTCTGCACCGGCAGGGGCTTTGTGCAGTGCGCTCCTCAGCAGCACCAGGGTTTCAACGATTCCGAACAGCAGGAATGTCGCGGCAGTTGCAGATTTCCAGGGTTGACTGCTCACATAGAAAAACCATTTGCAATGAAACAGTGCGAACGGGTAGAGCAGGCGCGCTGATCCGGTAGTGTCGGTAGTTCTTTTGACTGTTGCCCTTAACAGATGGACGAGCTGCAGGAGCAGGTAGAGTAAGGGAGCGGTAAGGATGAACGCGAGAACAACACGGAAAAAAATGTCGTCGTAGCGGGCCCGGTACTGCGCCCAGTTCAGCTGGAAGTAGAGGAGTATGCCGAAAACGGAGAGGTACGACGCAACGAAGGTTCTGAGCTGGCGCATGGTGTGGTTTCAGGTTGAATTGCCGGGCTGTGGGCACGCTGCCGTAATGTTTGCAGCAGGTACCGGTGAATGAGAATTCAATATGAAAATAATAAGATAATTCCCGGACCCGGAAAAATAGTGCACGGATTGCGACCGGGAGCGGGGCGGATGTTGAAACGGAATATAACGTGAAGATAGGGTATATTAGTAGCACAGGCAGATGGTGAAACACTGCATTACCGATATTGAGGGTCTCCTGCAGCAGATTCCCGGGACCGGTGATGCGAGTGCATAGCATAGGGGTATTGTATTTCCGCATGAGATACGATAGTGATCCTGAAGCCGATTACGACGCCGCTGGAACAACAAACGTTCTTTTCTGTCGAGGTATCCGGAGAAGGGAAACAGCAATGCGAAAAACACTTTTTATGGTCATGGTTACACTGATTGCCGCCGCGGGGATACACGGCGTGGTGGACAACGGTTCCGTGCTGCATAGCGGTGAAGCCACCTTTTACGGTGACGGCGGTGGAGGGAACTGCGGTTTTCCGGGTGAGGAACAACCCCGGTATCATGGCGCGATGAACCAGATCGATTACGACAGTGCCGCCGTCTGCGGTGCCTGGGTACATATCACCGGACCGAATGGCGAGGTGACCGCATTCATTGACGACCGCTGTCCGGAATGCAAGGAAGGGGACATCGATCTCGGACCGGGAACGTTCGAGGCGATCGCCGACCGGGCGCTCGGACGGGCACCGATACAATGGCGTTATGTCGAAGGACCGATAGAGGGGCCGATCACCTATTTCTGGCAGTCCGGCAGTTCAGTGTGGCATATCGCTGTGCAGATCCGCAACCACCGCTATGCGATTACGTCGGTGGAAATTGCCAATGCGGGAAGCGACTGGTTACCGATGAACCGGAGTTACGATAATTATTTCGTTCTGGCGGGAGGTATCAACAGCGGCGAATCCGGGCCTTTCAGGCTACGGGTCACCGATATATTCGGACGTCAACTGGTCGATACCGGATTAATCATCATGGAAGGTGAGCTGGTCACGGGAACGACGAATTTCGATCCGGTCGGTATCCGTACGGCTGATCGGATGAACATTCCGGCAACGAGGCCGCGGTCGGTTACTCCTTTCTGCACCCTCCTGGAACCGGTGCTGTCCGACCGGACGGGCCTGTTCGATATCTATACCCTTTCCGGACGATGTATCGGAAAACGTCTGGCGGCGCGGGCCGTCGAACAGTTGACGGAATGCGGACCGGTTGAGGGGGTGGTGATTGTCAGACGGGTAGCACCGAAAAGGGAAAATGGCCGGAGCGTTCCTCCGGGGAATGCCGCCATGAAGAAGTAGTACTCCCGGATGTCATCGTGCGTGTTCCTCACGCAGAGTGTTTTTCACGATTCCCGTTTTCGACCAGTGTTGTTCGATCGACTGAATGAATTCGTCGCGTTCATTCTGTGTAAGGACTTTGTCATTCCGGAAAGTATTTCCGCCGAGTGACGCTATATGAGGTGTGGAGGGAAGTTTGAAGAGGAAGTTGTTTATTGTCGTATTCATCAGCACTTCTCCATCCCTTTCCCCGCCCTGCTCGACTTCCTGAAATACTCGCTCGCATACCCCCTGAGTCGCCGCGGGTCGTCGGCGAGAACATAGCGGGCGACGTCGCGGATCTCCCCGATCGTGTTTTTCAGAAGCGTGTATACCCGGTTGCGCAGGTTCAGCTGTTCCTCTATCGCGACGTTACGGTAATTGAACCGCACAAAGAGTTTCGGCAGGCTGCCGGAATACCGGTTCACATCGTTGATCAGACGGAGATCGGAACCGACCCGACGAAGACTTTCGGAATAGCCCTCGGCGAACCTTGCCAGATTCGCCAGACCCTGGTGGAATGATGCCGGGTCGTTGTCTTTGATTATGATGTTACGCTTGATATGACGCATTACATCGGAGTCTTTTCTGCAGGCGAATGTCAAATCCTTCAAAAGCCTGTCGTATGCATTCACGGCAGCCTCATGCTGGTCCCGGTACTGTTTTTCAATCGGTGCTCCGTATTTCATGGTCCATAATGCGGCCTCGGCGTCTCTGAGAAACCCGATGAGCTTCAACAGCTCCTCGACAATGTTCCAGTCGAAATTTCCGGCGGTAAATCGTTCCCGGTCGTCCTGCATGAAGCGGTAAATGTTGTACGCCTCCTGCAGAAAGACGCCTATCGGCAGGTTCGGGGTAAGCACTGTCTTCTCCGGAAGCGCCTCCGCGCATTCTTCAATGGTTTGCGAAGGACCGGACGCCTTCTTGCGGGATGTCGGCGGTGTTTTCATTACGGATCCGGCAGCTCCTGGCATTGTTGCCATCAGTCTGGTTAATAGTTATCTAAATCTGGTTACAAATATATATAGTCTGTTTGATAAATAAAAAAGTCTGGTTATTAAAATAATAATCTGGCTATTTAAAAATAACCAGAAAGATTCAATACAAAGCCAGAAAGAATGAATTACTGCTGAAAATGCCTCAATGGCAGTTGCAGAAACCGGAAAAACAGCGGCTCCCGGTTTCCGTGATACGGAAGGATTAATCATAACTGACGTTTCGGTGCGGATTGAACGTCCGGTTTTTTGTTTGTACGTTGACTATCAGATCGCATTGCCACTATCCAATACACAAATGGAGAAAGTCAGACTGTGGGTGTTAAACCAACACCAACGGATAATGGTTCCGGGTATTTTAAAAACAAATGTTGGAGAAAGGAACATCCGTGGGTGAGATACACTGTCATGACGTGGAAAGAAACATGTTACCGGGATGCAGAAAATGTACCGGGAACAATGATTACGGAGGATGACGTTCTCCCGGTAGTCCTCCCTTCACGGCGTCAGCCGGACAATGTGCCACCCGGCACCTTCTTTCCTGTAAACGAATCGCGTATGAAGCCGGTCCCGGCCTGCCTGCCAGAACTCGATCGCTCGGGGGACTATCCTGTATCCTCCCCAGACACTCGGCCGCGGGAGCGGTTGCCCCGCATGCTTCCGGGCGACGGTTTCTATTCCGCCGGTGAAATCATGATCCAGGGGAATGCGGCGAGACTGCGCATACGCGATGGTCGCGATTTGGCTGCCCTTTGGTCGGGTGGAGAAATAGGCGTCCGATGCCGCATCCGGAATCTTTTTAACTCTCCCGCGGATACGGACCTGACGATGCAGCTCATGCCAGTAAAACGCGACGGCTGCGTGCGGATTACGCGTAAGGTCGTGACCCTTCGAAGAGGTGTAATCGGTGTAAAACAGGAATCCGTCGGGTTCAATTCCCTTGAGCAGAACAAACCGGACATCAACCGTGCCGTTTTCATCTGCTGTTGACAGGGCCATGGCCGCCGCGCGCTCGGGGTCATCGGCGTATGTTGTATTCGCCTCTTTATACCATGCCTTGAACAGAATGAGTGGATCTTTCGGAAGGGTTTTGAAAGAGAGGGTGGTTGTGTGCATTTGATGGCATCCTTATAAGTGATTATTATTACACCTGAACTGAGCGGTTTTTCACACAAAATAGCTCCGCATCCGCACCGGTCTTGCATTTCAAAAAATGCTCAATTAACCTGCCGGGTTAACCTGCGCTTTTTTAAAACGTACTACCAGCACGGCTACAGAACTCTTTTCCGCGAAAAACCGCTCAGTTTAGGTTACAGTAATAACGGATACCTTCAGTGGAATATTTTACTGCAGGTGTTGCGGGATGGCAGCAGGGGCGTCCAGTCCGGTCTATGTGTATTCTCTAAGATTAGTACATTCTTGTTAGTATCGGTACGGTGGGACATATTGAAAGCACCGCTATTGTAATGGTATTGAACTGGAGTACTTCGGGACATCAGGTGGTGATCAAATTCACTATGCAGACAGCCGACGGGTGGATATCCTCCCGGGAAACACCTGTTCAATTGTTGTGGATCCGGGTATGAAATGAAACCGGTCGGAGTTCCTTCAGGGAATTCCGACGGTTTGTACGACGGTTCCGGCGCTGGTGCATACCTTTACAATACATACACCCTTTCCGATGGAACGCAGCGGTAACGAAACGGTGCTGTTATCAGGCATACTTCCGGGTGCAACTGATCTGCCACCGAGATCAAAGAGTTCTACCGAACGTATCGGGGCAGAGGATACGAGTAGCAGAGAATTCGCCTGTTTCTGAATCCTCAGCCGGGGCTCAGGAGAATACTGCCGGTTAAGTATCTTTCCCGCTGTCGCTACTGTTGCCCCCCCCTTGAACAGCGCATGCATGGTTACCGGCGCATCGGGCATGGTAAAGGTGTACAGCTTTTTCGACGAGACATCGCTCACCGTGCCGTCTGCCCAGTTGAGGAATGTTTCGCCACTGTTGGGCATTACCTTGACCGTAATGGTCACTCCCGCCGGAAAATCACCGCTTACGGTAACCAGACCGGTGTTCGCTTTGTTCGGCGTGACGGTTACTTTGTGAAGGGGAGCAAGTACTTCGGCCAGTTTGCCAACATCGGTATGTGTTGCGAGTTCCTGTATGCCCTCTGCGACCATTCGCGCATTGATAATGGATCCCATCTCCTGAAAGTGGGTCGTCACGTCGGTATAGCCGTCGGGGTAATTGGGGTATTCGCCCGGCTGCAATCCCATGTGATGGTAACTGTCAAGATATGGTTTTCCCACCGACGCCATGAACTTCGCACTTTTCGCCTCAAGATCGATAACGGGAACATTCAGTTCCTTTGCCACATTCTTCATGGCCCCGCAATAATCCGCTCCGCGATCGAATTCGGTGAAAACCCTGCGTACGGTGGAGCCGTTCCAGGTGTTCATATTCATCGGGGTGACGAATACCGGAATCGCACCTTTCGCCCGCGATTCGTTTGCATAAAGACGCAGATAGGATTTGTAGGTATTCGTGTCGGCGTACCGGTCTTCCTTCGTGTAATCCCGATCGTTATGACCGAACTGAATAAAGACGAAGTCGCCGGTACTCAATTCTTTAACCACCTCTGCCCATCGTCCTTCAACATAAAACTTTTTCGTGCTTCGACCGCCGATAGCCCGGTTGTTGACCGTCACGGTTCCGGGTTGAAAGAATTTTGAAAACACCTGTCCCCATCCGGCCCACGGGTATTTGTTTTCGGCATAGTCGCATACCGTGGAATCACCGATGATGAAAATCGTGATCGATGTTGATTGCGCTACGACAACCGTTGTGATCGATGCAAGAACAATAAGCAGGACCAGCAGGGTTGTAACGGGAGTCTTTCGACGAATGCGGGGCGGTCTGGCGGTAGTGTATTTCATGGGTTCCTTCCGGTGGTTGTGCGGACTGCCCGGTTCGTGGTGATTTGTTTAGTGGTCAGTTTTTCCGTTGCGGTGATGACCAGACGATTACCGGGAACTGTCTGCCCGTTAACTCTTTGACCGTTTGCGAGAAAAATACCGTAATTGCCGGTGCTGAAAGGCTTCGTCGTGACCGGTACCATCTGACGGGCGGGTGCCGTTTGACGAATAACCGGAACCGGGAGCTGGTTCCCTTCGGTCGTAAAGGGGGAGGCGGGAAGTCCTTCCTTGCTGTACAGGTTGATAACCGGATTACTTGTATAGGCGTACCGCACATTTTTTGGCGAGGAGACATCCCTGCAGGTCAGGATGATAGTCCTTCCGTCAATCCTGGCGGTGGTGGCCCAGTACCATTTGTTGTCGCTCCCTGCCACGGCGAAGGAGGTCGGCGGTTTGCCGTCACTGGTGGTGAGTCCGCTGCCGATATCGGTGAACGTGAGGCGGATGGTATCGCCGTTTATGGTCATGGACTGAAACATCGGCGAGGCATAATAGAGTGTGTCTTCACCATAGTCCCTTGCCCGGGCAATGAGCGAAAGCCGTTTTCCAATAAGCTCCTTGTTGCTGAAATGCAGTGAATCACCCTCCCCGAGAGCATCGATCGCCACGACCATTGCGGTGTTGGGAAATGTAAGCGCCAGCCGCTGTGCCTCCCGGATAACGTTGTCACTGAATGATTCGTCGGGAGTGGTCTGCTTTGCTCCGTAGCCGTTGGCAAGCTGGACATAGTAAAATGGAAAATCTCCCGCACCCCACGCTCTCCGCCAGCCGTTGATCAACCATTCGAACCGCTCCTCGTAATACACCTGCTGTCCGGAGGTACGATCGTTTTCACCCTGCATCCAGACCAGACCCCGCATCGCACAGCCTTCAACGGGAGCAACCCAGGCGTTGTACATCGAGGCGGGAGGGGTGTTTGGGTCCTGTTGAATGAGTTCCGGATGTTCCCCTGCAGTAGAGGGATCAAGCCACGAGGCGATCCGGGTGCCGCCTACTGCGGTGACGATAAGTCCAACCGCGACAGCATCACCGAGTTTTTCCTTGATCTCCTTACCGAAAAAGAACCCCAGACAGGAGAGCGCTCCGATTGCACTGCTGTTGTCGCATTTTGCCCAGACATTTGTCGTTGTAAAGCCGTCCACGTTGGCACGGCTCTGTCGCAATGTGTAGTAGCGAAGTTTCGGATTTTTATAACTGTTCTGGATGCCGCTGTAATGCGGATAGTAACTCACCCGGGTATCCATATTTGACTGGCCTCCGCACTGCCAGACTTCACCCATGTAGATATCGGTAATGGTGATCGTGTTGTTGCCCTTGATGGTCATCGTATACGGGCCACCGGCTTTCATCGAATCGAGAACAACTTTCCAGGTGCCGTTGGAGGTTGTCGCGGTTTTAGTCTGGCCGTTGAAGGTAACCGTCACCTGTTCACCGTTTGCTCCCTTGCCCCATACCGGAACGAGCTGGTCCCGCTGAAGGACCATGGAGTTGGAGAAGAGGGTGGTGACTGAGATGTTGGCGAGGGAAACAACTGGTGCAAGGAACAGGTAGAGCAGGGTGGATAAAAAGAGTTGCAATCGCATTTTAACTGTTTGTTTCTGATTGGTTTGAAAATAATTGAACTTATTTTAAACTCGGCCCTCAGGTCGTGTTGTTGGTATCCAGTCTATTAATATACACTTTTTTTGAATTACCGGCATCCTGTCGCATTTTTGCGACAGAGACAATCGTAGTCGCATAAATGCGACTGCTTCATGTTCGACACAGAAAACCCATATAGATGTAACTGTTTGAATAGCAGCAAGATAGTGTATGTGCTTCTGTCTGGCACGTTGTTTGATACATTGCTCCTGATCGGTAACACACAACCCGACAGGAGTCACTATGCTGCAAACAGGTATTCTTTCGGCCATGGTATGTTTTCAATCGCTGTCGTATGGGGTGAAGGCATACCCCTGTACACATTTCAGGAGTGCACGCAATTATGCATGTGTACGAGACAGTAGTCCGCATCCCGCCTGGAAAGATCATTCCATCTATCTCTATCGGCCTGAAGATACAGGGAAATATCCGGTGATTTTTTTCTGTCATGGTATCACCGCTGAAAATCCGGAGTTGTATGGCAGTCTGATCAGGCATATGGTGGGGCGGGGGTACGCGGTGGTGTATGTTCCCTATCCTTCATCCAAAGCGTATTTATGGCCGCGCAGTACCTACCGGACCATCTGGAAGGGGTTCAGGAAGAGCGTTGACCAGTGGGATGAGTGGATTGATCTTGATTCGGTCGGATTTGTCGGGCACTCTTATGGTGGCGGTGCGGTACCGAGTCTTGCCCACAAAGCGATTGTGGAAAACGGATGGGGGAGAACGTCGGCGTTTCTTTACATAATGGCACCCTGGTATGTTCATGGTATCACCCAGCGCAAGCTGCGGTACTTTCCCCGTCAGGTCAAGATGGTGGTGGAAGTGTTCGCGGACGATAAGATAAATGACCACCGGATTGCCAAGGATGTGTATCTGTCGGTCGGTATTGCCGACAGTGCGAAGGTCTTCTGCACATTCAGTACTACTCCGGGGGCGCTTAGCCACTCGGCGGGTCATGATCTTCCGATGGGGGAATCCGGGGAGGCAATCAACGTTGACGATGGCGATTTTTCAGGTGTTTATTTTGTTTTTGATGCACTGAGTGCTTACGCCCGAAATCCGCTTGCGGGCTGTGCACGGTTTCGCCATGAGAATATGGTATACGCACTCGACGGGCCATCGGGAAAGAAGGCCTTCCTCACTATTGAACGCCATCCGGTAATGTGCGTTACCCAGTCAATTTGTCTTAATTTCTGGGAGCATTGCATGAACCCGAGAAGAGGATTGTACCGTATTTTTACGGGGCCGTTACGGATGCTGGTGGCGACACCGGAAACCGTGCTGTATTACGGAAAACTGGGATGCTGCGCTCTTGGCGCAGCGGTAATAAATCAATAGCACCTTTTTTGACTGAAGGGTTGCGGGAGCGAAATACTACCAGCTGTCTTCCCGGTTCACCTCAAGAGTAGGCCCCTGCTCCTGCGCCGCATTCGGCACGCGAGGGAGAGATGTTCATCTCCCTTGAACGGCGCTTTTGGAATGGCTCCCGCCGTAAGTTGCGATTGATCGATATTGGTCTTGAATAACGACTATACACCCGCAGGTCGTTTTTTTTCTTTAAATCGAATAGTCGGGAAGGATTGTTTCCCGCCGTAACCTTCCGATAATTGCACTCGCGCAGCCTTCCGCATCAAATTCCGGGCTGAGCACCACATCACCCTCTTCCGGGATGGCGGTATCGGAAGAAAGGGTTACCACCAGGACCGAAGCCGGTTCGTTGAGTTTACGTATGATTGCAATGTCTTCGGCATCGGTATCACCGATGGCTGAAATGAAAATCAGTCCGGCATCCGTTACTATGCGTGATAATTCTCCGATATGCCGTATGAGCTGTTCGCCTGTATCCGAATCCGGCGGTAAGTCTGCTTCGAGACCTGTGCGGACCGATTCGATACCCAGATAATAGCTCTGAAATCCGGCGGTAAAGAGGGACCGTTCAAGAATCCGAGCGGTTTCAGTTCGTCGCCGGTCGCCACGGATGATAATGCATTTGGGCGAATGGCCGTTACGGGAGATTCGCTGGTCAGGAGTGACATAGCCTGAATCCCAGGTTATTTCTCTCCTGCGGACGTGATCACCTATCCAGGTTTGCTCAGATGAATCGGCCCGGAAAATGATTCCTCCGCCGGCGATATCATAGTTGTCGACAATGACGAAACGACCTGTTGATTCGATTTCCGTAACCGGATCGAACGCGACTGGTTTCAATGTCTCGAAAACACATTCCGCAACGTCGTGCCGGTCAAGCTGCCTTTTTCCGGCAACGCTTGAAAGGTCAGTGGCATCTATCGAGGCGATAATATCCACCAGGTGTACCGGGACGGCAGCGGTTCCCGTTTTCAGCTTGTACCGTTTCCCCCGGATAAGCGGGGCCGTACCCATCCAGAAAACACTCGCAACAAAACGGGACGCCACGAGAGGTTGCGGTTCATCCGCTTTGCACATGATCTCACCGCGTTTGAGGTATAATTCGTCCTTCAAAGTAACACCGGTGGCATGACCGCTTGAAACAGTGGCGGTTGCCGCTCTATTGAATCCCTCGATGGATACTACTTCAGACCGTTTTCCGGAAGGGTGGAAGAGAACGGTGTCGCCAACCGAAAGAGTTCCGGTTTCCACGGTGCCGGCCAGTATACGGCGCTCATCACCGTTTTCGGTGAATTTGTAAATGTCCTGTACCGGCATACGGAACGGTTTGTGCGAGTCGTCGGGTTTCTGCTCCAGTTGATCGACAAGGTCGAGAACGGTATCGCCGGTATACCACGGCATTGCGGTTGAAGGTGCCGCCAGGTTGTCACCATTGCGTGCACAGACCGGAATATAGGCAAGCGGTTCCACATCAAGACGCCTGAGAAACGAGGAATAGGAAGAAGTAACCGTAGCAAAGGTTTCCTGATCGTAGCGTACAAGATCCATTTTGTTGACAAGAACAATGATGCGACGAATTCCCAACATTGCCACCAGGTACCCGTGACGCCGGGAGTTTTCAGCGATGCCTTCGTGAGCATCGATCACCAGTAGCGCTGCTTCCGCACGGGCCGCTCCGCTTACCATGTTTTTCAGAAATTCCACATGGCCCGGGGCGTCGATGATGATATAATCCCGTTTCGCGGTCTTGAAGAAGCACCGTGCCGTATCAATAGTGATTCCCTGTGCCTGTTCGTCTTTAAGGGCATCAAGGAGAAAGGCATATTCGAACGGGCGCGCGTTGCGCTTGCACTGTTCGCGGACCTGATCAAGTTTGCCTTCGGGCAGTGATCCGGTATCAGCCAGCAGCCTGCCGATAACGGTACTTTTTCCGTGGTCAACATGGCCGACCACCACGACATTCATCTGTTCACGTTGTGTCATCTTACATGTACCCGTCTTTCCGTAAGGTTTCAAGTCCTCCATCTTCTTTGTCCTGGGCTCGTCCTGACCGTTCCGCGATGTTGCTGAGTTTTCCGGACCGGAGTTCTGCAATTATCTCCTCCACGGTGCGGGCATTGGAATCGATCGGTTTCGTGCAGGGAAAGCAGCCGAGTGATCGGTACCGTTTGCCGTTTCCCCGGTTGTAATACAATGAAACGGTAGGGATTTTTTCGCGGGCGATATATTCCCAGATATTCAGTTCGGTCCAATCCAGCAGCGGATGTATGCGTAAATGCGTACCTGGAGCGAAGTCGGTTTTATACTGGTTCCACAGTTCTGGCGGTTGGTCGGCCACATCCCATTCATTTTCTCTGTCGCGGGGAGAAAAATACCGTTCCTTTGAGCGGCTGCCTTCCTCATCGGCACGTACACCCGCGATCACCCCGGTGTACGGTTCGGTATTCTCGTCGGTTTCGTACGAACCGGTTGCATGATTCAGTCGGAATCGCGGCCAGTCACCGGCAAGGGTATGTTTGAGCGCGTCTGTTTTAAGCTGTTTACAACAAGTAAGACGATCAACATTTTTATCGGGAAACGTCCGACGTGCTGCCAGTGCATCCGTATTCTCACCGTAGAGCATATTCAGGTTCCAGTCACGTGCGAGTCGATCACGGTATTCAATCATCTCGGGTATTTTATAATGCGTGTCGATATGCATCAGTGGAAGTGGTACATGCCCGAAAAATGCCTTGCGGGCAAGCCAGAGGAGTACCGTACTATCCTTGCCGATCGACCAGAGCATACAGAGATTTCTGAATTCACGGTACGCTTCGCGGAGGATGTAAACACTTTTTGATTCGAGTTTGTCGAGATGGTCCATTTGCTCCTCACTGTTTGACTGATGTGTACTGTGGTCTGCTGTGCAGTCCGCACTCTTTATGCTCAGGGGCTTCCCACCACCAACGTCCGGAACGGACCGGTTCTCCGGGGCCGATCGCCCGTGTGCAGGGGGCACAGCCGATGCTCCGGAAACCCTGATCCTGAAGCGGATTGTACGGAATGACATAACGATTAACGAATTCAGTTACCTGTTTCTCACTCCAGTCGTACAGCGGATTCACCTTGACGAGTCCGTTTGCGAGGTCCCATTCGATCGGATCGATGTTGTCGCGAGTGACTGCCTGTTCCCGGCGCAGGCCGCAGATCCAGACATCGGCAGTGGACAGCACCCGGCGAAGAGGATGGCTTTTTCGCACTGCACAGCATTGTTTGCGCAGTTCGACACTCCGGTAAAAGCAGTCCGGTCCCTTTTCCGAGAGGAGGTTCCGGAGCTCATTGGCATCCGGGACAAGAAATTCATACCGGAAACCATATCGCTCCATGGTTGCCTCCATGGTCGTATAGGTTTCGGGAAACAGTCGACCGGTATCGAGGGTAAATATTCTGGGCCGTCTTTGAACTGCACAGACAAGGTGGGTGAGGACTTGATCTTCCATGCTCTGACTGGAGGCGAGTACCACCCTGTCTGCATTGAATGTATCATAGACGAGTGTGATAATGTCCCGGGCATTGCGAAACCTCATTCCGGGGAGTAACTCAGCTATCGACTCTTTAAGTGAAGACATTGCAGCTCCTGTTTTCATATGGTGTATTCCGGATCGACAACCTGTATCTTCCCGAGTGGAATACGATTCCATGTGCGTTCATGCAGAAAGTACAAAAGCGTTTTCGTGAACAGCTCGATGCCTCCTATTGAAAGCGCCAGTCCGATTTTTCCGGTGATGAAGAATGAAACCAGCATGGTGTCAACCGTCCCGACGGTTCTCCATGAGAGGGCTTTTATAATACTGCGGTAGGGCTTTTCGTGGATCATGGACCTTTCCTTATGGTAACTTCCCAGTAGTTGGATTGACGTATGGTGCTGATGAGGGTATGCCCTTCGGATTCGATGGAACGGGGAACATTATCGATCGGTTCACCGTCATCAAGCAGTATTCTTAGTACCTGCCCGGCGGAGAGCTGAGTGAGGGCCATTTTTGCTTTTACGAAATTCATAGGGCAGGAAATACCCCTGAAATCTTTTTCCAGATCAGCAACTGGAACTGTGGGTGCAGCTGCCGGTGCTGTGGGGTGAAAACGGAGTGAGTCGTCAAGCCCCGCGTAGAGTCGTTCGATCTCCAGAGAGAGGGCAATGACCAAATCCCTTGATGCGGTGAGTTCGTCGCTGCCTCGTTCAAGTACAGAAACAAGTTCCGCAAATTCAGAACCGATCAGACCGGTTTCGATAAAATGCTGCTTAAAAAGCTTTGGAAGATCACGGGTTGATTGAGCGGTTACTCCGGCAGCGGGCAACAGTGCGCGCATGGAAACATTTGCAAGTTCAACAAGAAGGCCACGCATTTGCCTCGGATCGGAGATCCCGATCAACTGTCCGCGAATGGAGCGAACCTTATTGAGATCGAGGTCGATAAGGTCAAACAGCCCGGAAGCGCACTCTCCCGTTCCGCGTCCCTCGAGTGAGAAATCAGAATCTGCATCCCAGTCACGATAATATTCCGGGGCTGATTCGTAATCAGGAATCTCGCGGTATTTTTCGCAGAGTGCCCTGATGGCGGTTTCTCCTGTCTTGTCAAGATACACCTGAAATGACGGGTGTGCTGCTTTGTTCGCCAGGTAATGTTCAAGAAATGATTCTACAAAAAGAGGAACATTCCTTGCGGCGATGTCACCAAACCGTTTCGCAAGGATCGCTCCATTTTCGGCGTCGAGGCTACCGCCTGCGACCACCGTATAAGCAGGGTAGGCATGGTTTCCCTTACGTCCGGATTTTCCGTGAAAACCAAGGTCGGCCGTACCATGCTGTCCGCATGAATTTGAACAACCGGAAAAGTGCAGGCGGAAATCACCGAGAGCGTCAACATCAAGGCTTGAAGATAGCAGACGCTTGGAGGTCGCCTGCAGTGCTCCGCGTGAGAGGCAGATACCCAGCTGACAGGTACTCGCACCCGCACAGGCAACAGCATCGGCGAGGAGTGCAGGTGCCGCGTGCTGCGGGAAAACGCGCCCGATCTCCTGGTAAAGGGTAGTAAGTGCAGAGACGGGAATGTTACGGAGAACGATATTCTGGTTCCGGGTGCAACGCATGGTATCGTCACCGAACGGGGCAACCATTTGCGCAAGGGAAAGTGCCTGATCCGAAGTCAGATCCCCGAGAGCAAGCGGAATCCGCACCCAGTGCAATCCCGTCTGTTTCTGCATGCCGGTATGGCGGATTTTCCAGCTGTTACCGGTTTCGCTGCCGGGAGCAGGGGTGAGGGGGGATGGAACCGTGGTGTCTGGTAACTTATCCGTTGCAACGATACTGTTGAACGGGGGTAGCGTTTCTTTACGGATTTCTTCCACTATCTCTGTATACTTCCGGATAAACGAGTCTCTACCCAGTGAGTTCCAAAGGAAACGCAGGCGTGCAGTGTGCCGGTTGCGGCGGTTGCCGTAGCGTGAAAAAAGTCGCTTGACTGATTCGGCTATTACAAAGACGTCTGATACGGGAACAAACGAGTGAAGCAACTGACCCGGTTGCGGTGACCGGCCCATTCCACCGGCAACGTACACACGGAATCCGGATTGTCCCTTCTTTTCTGTCGCAATAAAACCGAGATCGTTGACAGTCGCCAGGGCATTGTCATCGGGACCGTTGGAAAATGCGATTTTGAATTTCCGCGGCAGTTCCCACGAGTCGGAGAGCGCCACAAGACGTGAGGTCAGTTCTACTGCGCAGGGGGTTACATCAAATACTTCTTCCGGAGCAATTCCCGCATTCCATGAAGCGGTAATGTTGCGAACCGTATTTCCCCCTCCTCCCCGACTGGACAAACCGGCATCGGCCAGTGTACGAAGTGCCGGAACGATATTCTCCAGCCGGCAATCATGAATCTGCAGCTCCTGCCGGGTGGTGACATGGAGTCGCCCCGATCCGTATTCATTGGCAAGACGGGATATGGTTCGGAGCTGATCAGGGGAGACGATTCCGGCGGCGCAGCGGATCCGGATCATGTAGGAGCCCTTTTGACGCTGCTCATACACTCCGAAAGGAACCCGGTGTGCCTTGAGCTGCGCAGCAGAAAGCTTTCCCTCGCGATGTTGCATGATCAGTCGTTCGAGGTTGTTGATCTCCTCGGGTAATGATGACGGGAGTACGTATTGGTACATGCAGTTATCCTTTTTGAAGAACTACCAGTGAGTGATCTGTGTGTTCGGTAATTTCGAGCACGGTATGTCCCTGTTCCACCGCCGCTTTCGGTACATTATGGAGCGGTTCGTCACCCTTGAGCAGTACTTCAAGAATGTCTCCCGATGCAAGTCGTGACAGACCCAGTTTTACTTTCACAAACGTCATGGGGCAGTGATCTTTTGTAATATCAAGCGTTGTGCGCATACTGTTGTTCTCCATCAAGAAATGAAAACCACCTGGCCGTCTTTTGAATAGTCAAGAAAGGTCGGAACACCGATCACTTCCTTCACGTCATCAATCAGGTCTTCCTTTGCGATACCGAGGATATGCATCGCCATTTCGCAGGCGATAAGACGCACCCCCAGCGCTTTCGATGAATCAATAAGTTCTTCAAGCGTGGCGACGTTGCGTTTTTTCATCATGCCGGTCATAAGTCCGGGGCTGATCCCGCCGAAATTGAGACGGGAGAGGGGAAGGTTTTTTGATCCGCCCATGAGAAAATTGAAAAAGCGGGCGAGAGCGCCTTTACCTGTGAGGCTCCGTCCGGCATTCTTCTTGAGAATGTTGAGCCCCCAGAAGGTGAAGAACACGTTGACTTCATAATTGACCGCTGCAGCACCGGCAGCGAGGGTAAATGCCGCAACCGCCTTATCGAAGTCGCCGCTGAAGCAGATGATGGAAAATTTTTTCTCACTCATGTTGTAACTCCTTTACTTATTTCAACAGGTTCTTTTTCCACGATGCCGCCCCGAATGCGAAACGATCGAATATCGGGTTCGTCACCTGCGAGAGAGACGATGACATAGCTCAGGTTCGGATCGTAGGCGAGGCGGATATCTTCTTCCGAGGGGCGTGCCGGGGTGGCCGGGTGACTGTGGTACACGGCAACAAGTTGCTGCCCCTGCTCCCGGATGGCGCGTACGGCTGCAAACTGTTCCGCCGGGTCAAGCGAGTAGTGTTCCGCCGATGCATCGGTATTGGTAAGCGGCAACCGCAACGTTACCAGTGTTCCGTTTCCTGCCAGGTACCCGCATGTTTCGAGCGGGGCATGTTCCCTCGCCTGTGCGATAATCCCCTGTGCGACTTCGGTGGTCAAGATGAGCATGATATTATCCTTTCGTTTTCAGATCACATACGGGTTGTTCAAGATCCTGTGGAGCAGTGATCGTCGGGGTGCTGCCGCAGACCGGGCAGGAATCGCGGCGATGCAACGGAACATTACGGAACTCCATGGTCAACGCATCGAAGGTCAGCAGCTTGTTGAGCAGGGGTGTTCCCGCTCCGGTAAGTACCTTGAGTGTTTCGGCCGCCTGAATGGTGCCGAGCATTCCGGCGATTGCGCCAAGTACCCCTGCCTGTGAACAGGTGGGAACCGAACCCGCCGGTGGCGGTGCATTGAAGACGCAGCGGTAGCAGGCCGATTCTCCCGGAATAATGGTCATCGTCTGGCCGGTAAACCGGAGAATGCCCCCGTGCGAGAATGGTTTCTTTTCAATAACACATGCATCATTGATGAGGAACTTGGAGGCGAATGAGTCGGTGCCGTCCACAACAAAATCATATTCACGAATGAGGTCGCGGATGTTGTCGGCACGGGCGAATTCATGATACGGTAGCACGGTGACATCAGGGTTGAGTGCCCGGAGTTTGGCTGTGGCGGATTCGACCTTAGCCTTTCCCACATCGGCGGTAAAGTGAACGATCTGCCGCTGGAGGTTCGACAGGTCCACCACATCCCCGTCAACGATGCCGAGCGTTCCCACTCCAGCTGCCGCAAGGTAAAGTGCAACCGGGGCGCCGAGCCCGCCCGCACCGATCACCAGTACTTTACTGCCGAGGAGGCGTTCCTGCCCTTCGACACCTACATTCTGAAGAAGAATATGCCGGCTGTACCGTTCAAGCTGTTGTTCCGTAAAATCAATCATAGTTGTTCCAGTCCTTGCGAAAGATCTTCTATAATATCCGCAGCATCCTCAATGCCGAGAGAAAGACGGATCTGGCCATCGCGGATCCGCATGGCCGTTCGTTCTTCGGGTGAGAATTCACCGAAAATTGTCGAGGCAGGGTGGATAATCAGGGTTTTGTTGTCGTTGACGTTGGTCGCGCGGCGGATCAGCTGCAGCGCGTCGATCAGTGCGAAGCTGCGTTCCCTGGTCCCGAGGTCAAAGGTCAGTATCCCGCCGAAACGGTTTCCGAACTGTCGCCGGGCAATCCCGTGAAAGGGTGAAATCGGGAGTCCGGGGTAATTGACTGAGTTTACTGACGGGTGCTGTTCAAGAAACCGGGCGACCGCCAGAGCATTTTCGCAACTCTTCTCGATCCGCAAAGGAAGTGTTTCGATACCGAGCAACTGGAGCCAGGCATTGTGCGGTGCGAGGCAGCTGCCGGTATTGCGGTATACTTCTCTGCGCAGCCGCAGTGCGAGTGCGCCGGGTCCCGCTTTGCGGTAGGTGTCGGCCAGAAGGGGTGTGTGTCCCCAGTCGAAGGTACCGTAATCAATCACAAGACCGCCGATGGTGGTTGCACCGCCTGAAATGTATTTGGTGCTTGAAAGTACCTCGACGGCAACCCCTGCAGTTTTTGCATCGAAGAGATAGGGGGTGGTCAGTGTTCCGTCAAGTATTACCGGAACATTCCTGCTTGCGGCACTACTGCTTATGGCGGCAATGTCGGCCACCTCCAGCTGCGGATTGGTAATGGTTTCCAGAAAGACAAAGGCGGTTTTTTCATCAATAACCGATTCTATATTTGACGGATCGGAAAAATCGGTGAGCCTGATCGAAATGCCGAATCGTGCAAAGGTCGATTCGAACAGGGAACGGGTATGGCCGAAGAGAAACCGGGTGGTAACGATATTCATACCGCTTTGCGAGAGTGCCAGGGCAACGTTGGTGATCGCCGCCATTCCCGAGGAAACGCCGATCACGGCAAAGGCATTGGCGAGAACAGCAATACGCCGTTCAAGTTCTTCAACCGTCGGGTTGGTGATGCGGGAATAACTGTGCGCCGGTTTCTGACCCGCAAAGGCGAGTTCCTGATCGCGTGCACTTGAAAACTCAAAGGCTGCACTGTCGAACAGTGGTGGCCGGAGTGATCCGTGGGCATGCGGTGTGGTGTTTGCACCATGCACTGCGCGTGTGGCGAACGCCCTCATCGCGCTCCACCTCCCATGAAATAAAGAAAATCGACGCTGTCGCCCTCAGCGACCTGCCTGGTTGCATATTCGGATCGATCCACAAAATCGCCGTTGATCTGCACGGACACCATTTCCGGCATGGTAACCTCACAGGCGCCGAGGAGTTTATTGACCGTCAGATCGGTACTGTCGATCTGTTTGGCCTCTCCATTAACGATGACATTCATAGTATCTCCATTTGAAAAGTTTATAAACAAAGTGAACAAAAAGGTAAAAAAATTATTTCCTTATTATTGTTTCCAACATACTCAGGTATCGTTCCCCTGAATCGGGCAGCATAGTGACTGCCAGTCTGTTTTTCAATTTGTTACTCTTTATATAGTTCAGTGTTCCCGCAAGTGCTGCACCTGCCGATATTCCAGCCAGAATGCCTTCCTCAGACATCAGCCGCCCTGTCATTTCGAATGCCTCCTGATCTGAAACCGCAACGATTGCATCAATTACCTCCCGATCGAGTACCGGGGGAACAAATCCGGCACCGATACCCTGGATCATATGGGGACCTGCCGGGTGACCGGACAGTATACGGGACCCTTCCGGTTCCACGGCAACTACTGTTATGGAAGGGTTGTACTGTTTGAGCCGTTTCCCGACCCCTGAGATCGTTCCGCCGGTACCGACTCCCGCGACAAACAGGTCAATGTTGCCGTCGGTATCGCGCAGTATCTCTTCCGCTGTGGTTGCCACATGTGCGGCCGGATTGGCGCTGTTCTCAAACTGGCTTACCAGGAATGCACCTTCGGTCTGCTGCACAATTTCCATTGCCCGGTCAATTGCCCCGGTCATGCCGAGGTGGGCCGGCGTCAGGATCACCTCCGCGCCTAATGCGAGGAGCAGTTTTCTGCGCTCAACGCTCATGCTTTCAGGCATGGCAATAATGAGATGGTACCCGCGTTCCGCGGCAATCATTGCAAGGGCGATACCGGTGTTTCCGCTTGTAGCCTCGATGATGGTGCCGCCCGGTTGCAGAAGTTGCTGCTGTTCGGCTGCATTGATCATGCTGAGAGCTGCCCGATCCTTAACGGAAAAACCGGGGTTTAAAGACTCAATTTTCACAGCTACAAGGGTTGAAAGACCCTTGCTGATACGGTTTAGTTGTACCAGTGGGGTATTCCCGATAATTGAGGATATTGATGGTGCGATGTTCACGGTAAACCTTTTCCGTATCTGCTTAAATGAACGCTCAAGTTGCCATTTGAGGCATTATTAGTATAAATATACAATAGTTTATAAATATAGTCAACATTAAGTTTTTTGCCTGATAATTTTTTTTAATTTTAAAGAAAATGATAGACGGCTATTGACAGAGTTTGAAAATTTTACTATACTATTATTGTACTATAAGACTATAACAATAGCACAATAGGAAGCGCTCATGTCATTTACGTTCAATATAAGCAACTCGAGCGGAGTTCCTTTTTACCGCCAGATCGTCAATCAGGTAGTCTACGGTGTGGCCAACGGCGTTCTTAAACCGGGGGAGCGGCTGCCTACCGTTCGGCAGCTGGCAGTCGATCTGCAGGTCAATCTTAATACCATTGTTAAAGCATACAATGAACTCGAGATCCGAGGGGTGCTCAATACGCAACAGGGTACAGGTACCTTTATTGCAGAAAATCAGGAACCTGTTGACCCTGCGGAGCAGGAAAAAGGACTTGAACGGCTTTGCGCACATTTTCTGGATGAGGTGGCCGCTCTGGGGGTGAAAACGGAGAATGTTTTTCCTATTTTAAAAAAGATTGAGAAAGAACGCACATCACACAAAGGATTACATGCATGAAAAAAGAATCGTCCGTCTATCGATCCGCACGGGAATACAACCCCGTACTCTGGACTTTCCAGAAAAAGCTGTTTGCCGCCCGCAGGTATACCCTCAATAGTATCCTCTTGTCGATTGGCGTTGGAACTTTTATGGTACTGCCTTCTTTATTTGGTGTGTCAACCGGTATCGCTTTTTTTACTGCCTTTGTGTTCATTGCTGTCGGTTGTTCCATGCGGGTCGCTTTTGAGTGGGAACGGGTTCCGTTATTGCGACTGGGAAAATACCGTGGGGTTAAAGGACCGGGCGTCTTTTTTCTGTTTCCCCTGATCGATACTACTTACGGATATGTGGACAGCCGCATTACGGTAACTGATTTTTCTGCGGAGAAGGTTCTGACTAAAGATGCGGTACCGATTTATGTGGATGCTATCATCTTCTGGATGATCTGGGACGCCGGGAAAGCGCGGCTCGAGGTGGAAAATTATCAGAGTGCGGTGCCACTCAGTGCGAAGACCGCACTGCGTGAGATAATCGGAAAAACGACACTGGCGCGGCTGTTGACCGATCGTGATGAAATCGGAGCGGAACTCCAGAAAATCCTCGATGCCAAGACCAATCCATGGGGGATAACCTCGCTGTCGGTGGAGATAAAGGATATTGTCGTTCCGCAGGAACTCGAAGATGCCATATCCAGAGAAGCTCAGGCGGAACGGGAGAAAAACGCCCGGGTGATTTTAGGATCGGCCGAGATTGAACTGGCCGAAAAATACGCGATCGCATCGGAAAAATATAAGGGGAACGAGGAGGCGCTTTCTCTTCGGTCAATGAATCTGCTTCTCGATGCGGTTAAAAACAAGGGGTCGATGATTCTGGTTCCGTCGGATACCCCGAACATGATCAATAAGGCACTGTCACTTGCTATTGCGAAAAATACATCGCAGACGGATACCGGCAGGAACGACACCTGATGCGTTGGTGCACTCACTACTTAAGGAGGACGTGATGGCGATACTGGAGATGAAAGCAGTTACCCGGGAGTACCACAAAGGAGAACAGGTGGTACATGCCCTTCGTGGAGTGGACCTCACCATTGAAAAGGGGGCATTCCTTTCCATTGTCGGCCCTTCCGGATCGGGAAAGTCAACGCTGCTCAACATTATCGGCTGTCTCGATTCGCCGACCGGCGGGGAAGTAATCTATAACGGCAATCTTCTTGGTGCAATGAGTGAAAATGCCCTTGCCGATTACCGGAAAAATCATATCGCGTTTATCTTTCAATCGTACAATCTGATACCGGTGCTTACCGTGCGGGAGAACGTTGAGCTGCCGCTGGTGATCGAGAAGAAGTGGAGCCGCGATCAGATGCGCGAGAAAGCGATGGCCGTGCTTAAGGCGGTAGAACTCGATTCCATGGCCGAGCGTTTGCCGAAAGAGCTCTCGGGCGGACAGGAACAACGGGTGGCCATTGCCCGGGCCCTGGTCAAACAACCGCTGGTGGTACTCGCCGATGAGCCGACCGCGAACCTCGATTCGAAGACCGCTGAAAATATTATCTCGATCATGCAGCGTCTTAACCGCGAGCAACAGACTACCTTCATTTTTTCCACTCACGATAAACTCATGGAACGGCATGCGCGGCGGGTGGTGGTCCTGCGCGACGGACAGATCGCCTCGGACAGCCGGAAAGAGGGGTAACGGTATGTTGCTTAAAATCGCACTTCGTAACCTGCTGCGTCATAAACGGCGGACGTTTTTTTCGGCGATCACCATTGCAGTGGGAATGCTGTTTTTTATCGCCATGGATTCGATCATGGCCGGAATGGACCGGGGAGCAATCGATAACATGGTTGCCCTGAGAACTGCGGCAATCCGACTGCAGACCAGCGAGTATGCGGAAGAACAGGATGCCCTGCCGCTCAAATACGGAGTCGACAATTTCGCCTCCATCCGAAAAGAGCTTCTTGAGGATAAACGGATCAAGGGAGTTACCGGACGGACCCGGTTTATCGGTCAGATGTCAATTTATACCGATATGAAACCGATTATCGGTACGGTGATTGAACCCGCTACCGATTCAACGGTGTTCTCCCTGCGCGACTACATTGAGGGTACCTATTTCTCGGAAGAAAATGAGCGGGAAATTCTGCTTGGGAAGGATCTTGCCGAAGAGCTTGGCCTGAGCGTGGGAGATTACGTGACATTGTATGCGATGTCGCGGTATGATGCACATAATGCTGATGATTTCAGAATAATCGGGGTGATTGCCACTACCGATCCGGTACTCAACAGTTCGGGTGTATTTATTTCGCAGGCGGGAGGGGACAGTTTTCTCGATCTGGAAGGGCTGCGGACCGACATAATGGTGGGTGTCCATCGCAAAGTAAATCTCAGAGATTTTATCAAGGAGATCAAAGCGGTGCAGCGTGCCATACAAACCGCCTATCCCGATCTGATCGCTCAGAACGTGCTTGAACAGGAGGCGGGCTTTTTCGAGATCGCAAAATCAAAGCGGGGATTCGGCATGATGTTTCTTGTGGTGATACTGCTCATTGCCGGTGTGGGAATTTTCAATACTGTACTCATGAGTGTGTATGAGCGTATCCGGGAGATCGGAGTGCTGCGCGCTTTCGGGTTGAAGCAGTGTGAGATGACGCGACTGTTTCTGATCGAGGGTGCGGTTACTGGAATGATCGGAGTGGCGCTCGGGTTGGTGCTGGGTACGGTAGTGAATGTGCTGCTGGTTAAGTACGGGTATCCACTCGATAAGCTAGCGGGGGATGCGATGGGTGACTTCCCGATCTGGGGTACCATTTACGGAGAATGGAACTTTGGCGTCTGGCTGGCGGTTTCACTCTTTGCGATTATCGTCGCGACCGTTGCCGGATATATTCCCGCACGGAAAGCCGGTTCCATGGAAATTATTTCAACCTTGCGATTTTTCTGAGGGGGTACCATGCGTTTCATTCTTTCGATGGCCTGGCGTAATATCGGACGCAACCGGCGGCGTACCCTGCTTGCGGTGATATCGGTTACGCTTTCCATAATGCTTATAGTATTCATGAAGGCATTCGTAGGCGGGTTTATTGATTCGATGGTACGGAATTATACCCGCAGTGAGAGCGGGCATATACGTATTGTCGATGAACAGTTTGCCGATCGTGCAAAAATGCTGCCGATTACCGATAATGTTGCACAGCCGGACTCAATAATATCTTTATTACTGAACAATCCGGAAATCGGCCCGCGCATCACCTTTGCCGCTGAACGATATCTGTTCGGCGTGCTTCTCAATAACAAGGGAAACAACAAACCGGCAATGGCGATCGCAGGGGATCCGCAGAAGGAGAAAGAACTCTCGATGCTCTACAAATCCCTGCTTCCGGGCGGAAGATACTGCAGTGGCGAGCGGGAGATGATCATGGGTGAAAAGCTTGCCGGAATCCTTGACTATACGGTACATGATACCGTGCGGGTGCTTTGCAACGGTGCCGATGGCGCACTGCGCCTGAGAAAATTCCTTCTTACCGGGCTTTTCAAGACCAATATCAATGCGATGGACGAACGGGTTTTTCAGATCGGTATTGATGATGCCAGAAAACTGCTCAGGACCGGGTCGGATGCACAGCAGATCGTACTTTTTATTGACAACTACCGTGATGCCGCGAGCATGGCCGATGCGGTAAAGGCGTCACTGGGCGATTCGTTGCTCGTAGTGCAGCCATGGATGGAGGTGGGGCCCTACTATCAGCTGGTCAAGCTTTCGGAGACGGTATACAACTATTTCTACTTTATTATTGCGCTGCTCGGGGCATTCATTATCTCGAATATCATGATGATGGTGGTACTGGAACGGCGTAAGGAGATCGGTATCCTCAAATCGATGGGAATGAAGCGACGTGAGATTCTCGGATTGTTTCTTGCCGAAGGGGTAATTATGGGCACGATCGGGAGTATCTGCGGAGTAATAATGGGGACGATTGTCAATGTCGTGTTGTCTGTTGTGGGTATTGATTTTTCGAAAATGATGAGCAGTATGACACTACCGATGGATAATGTAGTCTATCCGCATCCCGATATTATCTCGGTACTGCAGATGTTCTGTATCGGTGTTGCGGTCGCTTCGCTGGTTGCACTGCTGCCGTCGCGTCAGGCGGCGAAGATGGATGCGGTTGAGGCGATTAAGAGTGTGTGAGGGATAGTGAATAGGTGATAGTGAATAGGGCGAGGAGGATATATGATGATGAAAACATTGTTTTTCACGGGACTGTTTGTGGGATCGGTATGGGCGATTGATGGCGAGGAACTGCTTAAAAAGATGGATGTCAATCGTGACTGGAAGAACATTGTATCGACGGCGAAAATGGAGATTGTTCTTGATGATGAAACGCGGGTGAAGACCATGGAGATAGCCGGGGTTTCGGACGAGAACAAGTCGCTGGTCCGCTTTACTAATCCTGAGGATGAAGGGACCAAGTACCTGATGCTGGGGGACAATCTCTGGATCTACTTTCCCGAAGAGAATGACGTCGTAAAGATTTCCGGCCACATGCTCAAGGAGGGCATGATGGGTTCCGATGTTTCCTACGAGGATGCGCTCGAAGCGGATAAGCTTTCGGAAAAATATGCTGTTGAAATTACCGGAGAGGAGGCGTACGGGGAGCACGACTGCTATCTCCTGACACTGACGGCAAAGGTCAAGGATGCACCTTATTTCAAACGTGTCATGTGGGTGGAGAAGGAACGGTTTATTGCCTGGAAAGAGGAGTCGTTTGCGAAAAGCGGCAAAAAACTTAAAACTGCCCGGGTTCTCGAGGTGAAAAAAGTCAGCGGCATGTGGTATCCTGTCAAGGTTGAAATGGTAAATGCGCTCAGGAAAAACAGCAGAACGGTTTTTACCACCGAAACGGTCGAATTCGGGAAGGCGCTTGAAGAGAATCTTTTCACCATGAGAAATCTGCGGCGATAGGTGTCGGGGAGTGTATGAAAATCGTACAAGTTAGTACTGGTTTCAGAATGATTGGCATATCCTTACTCCGGTGGAGGTCGAAAATCAGTAGGGATAAGCACATCTTGAAATTTTTCCACTGGATCCCGGCCTTCGCCGGGATGGCGGTGAATTCTGGTATGTACCGTAAGTTTCGTAAAAGATGCAGTAAGTGTTATGCGACAATTTCTCTTTTTTTCCTGATGATGGCAGGTGTTACTGCTGCCGCCCCTTCCGGACTCACCACCCACGGTTCGCTCCAGTTCGATGCCTCCGGATGGTATCGGGAAGCCGGCGGGATCGATTCCGCGCTTTCGTTTGCCGGGATGAACATGCTCACTCTCAACGTGAAAACACCGCTGCTTAAAACCGCGAAGGTTGAAGGGTTGATCGATGTGTATCAGGTGTACGGGGAGTATGCCGGGCTCGTTCAGGGAACCTCCGATTCACCGGCGCTCTCGCTGTTCTCCGGCCGGACACCGATCCTTGCCGATCTGCGGATGCTCTACGGTGCGCTCTACCTGCCGTGGGCGGATATCACACTCGGCCGTCAGATCGTCAATTACGGAAAAGGAACGCTGTTTTCCCCGCTTGATGTATTCTCCTCGGTTAATCTGCTTGAACTCTCCTTCAAGCGCAGCGGGAGTGATATCGCTATGGCGGCGTTTCCCGTGGGAGATCTCTCCGGTATCGATGTCGTGACGGAGTTCCCGGTGGGAGCCGGTGACTATGCCTCGTCGCTCCGGGGATTCACCACACTTGGCGGATGGGACCTCTCGGCGGTGGGGATTTACCGCCACCGCTCGCGCGAGGGAATCGGGGGGGTGGCGTTCAAAGGTGATCTGCTGGTGGGAATTACTGGTGAGGTGGCTGCAAGGTACCGTCGTGACTCCGGTGACGTGTCGGTGGAGGCCATGGCGGGCGTTGATTATTCGGTCAAGAACACCTGGTTTTTCAGTGCGGAGTACAACTACCGTGGGCGGGACAACGGACATCCGATGTACGGGAACCATAACCTGTTCGGATCGGTACAGTATATCATCAACGATCTGATGACGGCATCGCTGGTGGTGGTAGGGGTACTGCCGGAAGAGAATGCTCTCGCAACGGTCCAGTATTCGTGGAATATCCTCCAGAGCGTTTCGACGGTGTTGTATCTCCGGTATTACCGCTTTGAGGATTTCGGGTCGCTGCTCCCGCAGGGGGAGGCGGGGACACGGGTGACGATTTCGTTCTGATACAACTGACAGAGCTTTGCATCCGGTTGGATTGATGATCTGCACTTCTCAATAATTTAACTGATTGCGCTACTGCAATGCCTGGGAATCGCCTGTGTCAGAAGTGCCGCTTTTTCGCCCGGCACATTGGCGGTGATCAGACGATCAAAGGGGTCGCGTGTCTACTGCAACCTGACTGCTTCATTCATAATCTTCTGTAGTGGAGTCGTGGAGACGAGTATGTCTGCTACTCAGACGAGGTTCGCGGAATTCCTTCAAATAATGTATCTTTATACACCTTTTACGTCAGGAGTTTGATGGAATCCGCCATAGCAGTAACATCGGTTACCAAGTGTTACAACTCTGCAACCTGTGCTGTCAGTAATCTCAGCTTCAGCGTACCGGAGTCGGACTGTTTCGGCCTGCTCGGGCCCAACGGCGCCGGCAAGACCACCATGTTGAAAATGATTTACGGGGTATCGCAGCGATCAGACAACCCGCCCGGTGCGATTTCTGTATTCGGGTTCGATCCCCGGCATGAATCACTTGCCATCAAATTTATTTCGGGCGTGGTTCCGCAGGAGAACAATCTTGACGAGGAACTCAACGTTGAAGAGAACCTCCGTATTTTCGCACGATTTTACAACATCCCTAAAAAAATCGCCACCGAACGTATTGACGAGCTGCTCGAATTCATGGAACTTTCCGACAAACACCGTGCCGGGATCAGAGAACTTTCGGGCGGGATGAAGCGCAGACTGATTATCGCCCGGGCACTTCTCAACAACCCCCGACTGCTTATTCTCGATGAGCCGACCACCGGTCTTGATCCGCAGGTGCGGCACCTGATATGGGAAAAACTGCGCGGTCTCAAACGGCAGGGGATGACCATTCTGATTACGACCCATTACATGGAAGAGGCGTTCCAGATCTGCGACTCCATTGCCATTATGAACAAGGGAGAAAAAATTCTTGAAGGGAATCCGCATGAGCTGGTGGAGGCGGCAATCGAACCGTATGTTCTGGAAATTGCCACTGCAAAGGCATTTTCGGTCATCAGCCCGCTGCTGCCCGCTACTGCCCGGGTTGACCGCTCGAACGATCTTGTGCGAATTTACTGCGGGGATCGCACGGTTCTTCAGGAGTGTGCCTCCCGTTTAAACGCGGGTGATTACTACTTCAGGCAATCCAACCTCGAAGATCTTTTTCTCAAAACAACCGGGAGTACGCTCAATGCGCACCAGTAACCCGCAGTTTCCACCGCTTGCGACCCGGCTCCTGAGTGTCTGGTTCCGCCATTTCAGAGTGTATACCAAACACCTTCTCAGTAACGGTCTGCCTCCCTTTCTGGAGCCCCTTATTTTTCTCGCGGGAATCGGTCTCGGGATGAGCAAGTACATCGATACGATGGCCGGCATGCCGTACATCACCTTTCTGGCCACCGGATTGCCTATCACCGCCGCCATGTTTACCGCCGCCTTCGAATGTTCATACGGAACCTTCATCAGGCTGCAGTTCGACCATGTTTACGAAGGAATGCTTGCCGCACCGCTCAGTGCGCGCGATATACTTGTTGGGGAGATTCTCTGGGCCGGATCGAAAGGGGTGTTTTTCTCTTTTGCGGTTATTTGCATGGTGGGTATATTCGGTCTGGTTCCCTTTCCATGGAGCCTCACGACGCCGGTTATCGGTTTCTTTACCGGCATCATGTTCGCGTCACTGTCGCTGCTTATTACCTCGTTTGTCAAAAATATCAACCATTTCAATTTCTATTTTACCGGGTTTCTCTCGCCGATGTTCTTTTTTTCCGGAGTGGTTTTTCCGCTTGAAAATCTGCCGCCAGCCCTCCGTCCGGTTGCCGAGGTGTTTCCCCTCACTCACGTGGTGAGGCTCTGCCGGTCGCTCGATTTCGGCCTGTTGCAGTTCTCCCTGCTGCTTGATTTTCTTTTTATTATCGCTTTCACGGGAATTGCCGGTGCAATCGCCATAAAACGACTTGAAAAGAGACTCATCGTTTAGCCGGATAGATCGCACCTGTTTGGTTTGTGCGATGCATCGTGGATTTTAGGCACCGACACGATTACTTTATCTTGTCAAGTTCCTTTGCCCGTTTCTCCTGTGCTTTTTCGAACTCTTTCAATTTCTTTTTCATCATCTCACCCTGTTTCAGGGTTGTCTTTCCTAAAACATCCTCAACCGCTTTTTGTGCCGCGGAATCTTCTTTGGGCTTTTGGCAATCGGCCAGGAGTACAACGACGATGATGAGCATGAATTTGAATAGTGGTTGTTTCAATACAGCTCCTTGTTGGGGTGGATAGAGACAACTAAAACCATGATGTATCTTACGGAGGTCAATATTCAAATTATACGGTTGTGGTACTCATTTGAGGGAAATTTAATAATGAACCTGCTTCTTGTTAAACCCGGCGCAGAATCATTCGCCGCAGCAGAAGGCGGCAGGCACAACCTCTCCATGCATACCGAGGCTCCCGGTATTGTAGCGACACAACAATCGATCCCCGACAGCACGCTATTCTGTTTTCCGTTCTGGATTCTACAGAATGCCACTCGTCTACCGGCATCACCGGGTATCCGCGATGTGGAACTGCTTGGTAACTGGTTTTGTGATTACATCAGGAATAAACGTATCGATAAACGCTGGTACCTCTTCTGGCTTACCTGCGGAGAAAATGGTTTTACCCCTGTCTCATCAAAACAGGAACGTTTAAGGGAGACCCTTAAAAAGCGCATCTCGCGCATCAGCAAACTTTCCGATTCATCATACCCACCCCCCGACGCCCCGGCCAAGGGTCTGTTTATTACCGAAAATACCGCCACCGGCACTTTTTACCTGGCAACCAAAGCTCTTTTTTGCGGTCAGCGCCGGATGAAAGACGATCCCGAGGCTCCGTCCCGTTCATTTTTAAAAGTCGAGGAAGCGTTAACCATTTTTGGCCATACACCGCTACGGGGAAATTGTGTGGTGGACCTTGGTGCGGCCCCCGGAGGGTGGACCTGGGCGGCAATCAAACGCGGAGCGACGGTGTTTGCAATTGACAACGGACCACTAAAAGGAGGTCCGCTTGATCACCTGCATGTTCATCATCTCCGCAATGATGCCTTTATCTGGAAACCGGAAAACATAACTGTAGATTGGTTGTTCTGCGATATGGTGGAAAAACCGCTTGTGGTTATGGAGAGAATCAGAACGTGGTTTTCAAAGAAATGGTGCAAGTATGCGGTGATCAATTTCAAATATGGCTACAGCGACCCGTCACACCTTCTTGAACAGCTCCACAGCAGTAAGGGAGTCCAACTCTTTACCGAGACGATGCTCTGCAGGCATCTGTTTCATGATCGTGATGAAATTACGGTTATGGCGAAGGTTAAGATATTTTAACTCCGGTGTACTAATTCTATGCCCTCTGGTACTAGCAGGGTCTGTCGATTTGATCGGCTGACGCTTCTTTAAACGGTTTAAACATTCATACCGGAACATTTATCATTATATTACTAACTGCTGATTGACTGAGCAGGCCGACCACGACATAAAGGGGACCGGAAATAACTGCTTTGTTTGAACGGACGTTCGAGGCTCTGTTCATCATTTCCGGAATCACGTAATTGCACTGATCTCTTCAATCATCGTCTTTTCTATTTTAATTGTCTGCAGTCATCGGGTGTATGCAAACATCCGGGTAGTCTGTTTCCTGTTTTTCGAATACCACCGGAATACTATTTCCGGTGAAAGGCCATTTCCAAAGGAGTCACGGTTATGCGGTCCTTCTCTGCGTATGTATCCGCGATCGCCCGTCTAGGTGTTAGTATCTTCATCCTGAATAGTGCCGGTTTCGCACAGATGCCATTTCCCGATACACTTTGGGTTCCGGTTATTTTTTACGATTATCATGCCGATGGACGGGGTGATTTCGAGACCTGTGAGGATCCTAATTCGGATGTTGGCATGAAAGGAATGGTTACTGCGACACTCGATACGCAGCGGAAGCCAGTTCCGGTTCCATCCATAGCCTGCCCTACGGTCGCCTCTTCGTTCCCCTGTGCCTGTCATCTTGGTGAATGGTTCAGAGTCAGCGGACAGAACGGATCAGACAATACAGCTATTTTTCAATGTGATTCGCTTACCGATCCTGACAAGCCGCGATGGTCATGGAGTGGCCTTGTACCCTATCAGGGGAGAACCGGTGAGTATGTCGGTCCCAACTATAACGCCAATTACGCTATGGCCAATGTTATTATCTACGATTCACTCTGTTTTGAACTTGTTCCCATCAGTAACGGTGTCTATCAATTTATCAATGATGATTTTCTTCCGCTTAATGACCGGGGCTTTGGTGATGAACCGTTGGCGGGTGACGGCAATTTCGGTTTTGCCATGGAACTGCACACGAAATTCAAATATCAGGAAGGACTCAGTTTCTCTTTTCGCGGCGATGATGACGTTTGGGCGTTTATAAACGGCAAACTTGCTATGGATCTTGGAGGAACGCATTACTACATGGACGGGTATATTGATCTGGATACGATAGCGGATCTTGTTCCAGGGCAAATCTACAGCTTCGACCTTTACTATGCTGAACGTCACAGTACCGGATCGCATATCCGTATTACCTCCAATGTCATTTCTGCAAGCCCGAGTGAGGTGCATATTTCGGTTTTTCCCAGCGATACGATAAAAGCCGGGGATACCGTTACAATCGTCGGCACTGTGACGGATGAAGACGGTGACTCAATGCCGATTCAGAGTGATTCCATCAGCTGGACACAGGTCTCGGGCAACTCACTGCCAGGTGATCGGATCATCATTCCCCGTAACGACACGACACAATTCACCGGGACGGTCGCGTACCGCCGTGTCGGAATTATCGGTACCTACCGTTTCGGTACCAGTACCATCATTGATACCACCTGGATATATATCAAGCCGGCAGATCCGGCACAGGTCGATATCAGTATGCAGAATGCCACTGCGCTGACGCGGGAACAGGTAACCGCCGGGATTGATACCTTCGCCATTACCCCTGTGCAAACAATCACGCTTACAATGGGGCAGAGCAGGGCCTATGCGTATGCTGTTCTGAGAGACCGGTTCGGCAATTACTGCGCTCTTGCCGACAGTGCGACCTGGGCTTCGCAGAATACCGCTGCCGCGACGGTTGATTATGTTGTCAACGGTGCATTTGAAGGGGTGATCGGACGTCCCGGAGGAGTGCTCAACGCATCTGCTACGGTTATTGTTTCCCGGGGAACACTTATACCCGATACTGCTCAGGTGATTCTGGTTGCCGATACGCTTGTCGCATTGCGACTTGTCGACATAACGAATCCCGATGTCGCACTTGACAATATGCTTCTCACTACCGATAGCTCAATTACCGTCAAGGTGCAGGGAATCTGGTCGACTGCCCCCGGAGTCTGGGTTGATCTTACCGGAATCTGGACACTGCAGCCGGCAGATGCCGTCTCTTTTTTAGTACCGGTCCCGGCGGTACTGTCCGGTCAGTGGAAAATATCTCCTTTTAGTTCGGGAACAACCACGCTGAAGGTGGTTTCTCTGAATGCCTCGGTATCGGTACCGATTATCGTCAAACAAATCACGAAATTACGACTGGTGAATCTTGAACGACCGACCTCGCCGGTCGCCGTCCTCAGAATGAGCACCGACAGCTCTCTGACCGTCAAACTACAGGGGGCCTGGTCCACCGATACCACCGTCTGGGTGGATCTTGACGGCATGTGGTCACTGGACCCGTCCTCATCAATAACGTTTACCCATCCGCTGCCCGGAGGAAGTGCGGGGCAATGGATGGTCGCTCCAACCACTCCAGGCACCACCAGACTCACCGTAACGTCGCACGGGAAATCGGTAACAGTCCCTGTAGTTGCTTTCATCGGACCGTATGTGCTGGAGGCTCAGCTGAGTTTCGGAATTGTTAACGGGAATGATATTTTAAAGATACGTTTTTCAACGCCGATAAGATGTGCCTCTCTTGAACAGCCCGGCAGTACTCCGGAAGCCTCGTTCAAAATATTCGCACCGGGAGATTCACTCAGATCCACTGTGTTGGAGGGGGCACGGTATCTTGACGAGGGGACGTGCAGTTCCGTATTGATCACCGAAGTCACCATTGTTCTGGGAACCAATGGTAAAGGTATTGTTCCCGGACGTGACAGTATTGTGCTTTTCGGCAGTGCGGTCGATTCAGCGGGAAATCATCCTGATGTGACCCGTCGCGGAAGGATCGTATACGGGCCCGGTGCGGGAATCAGTGTTTTATCCTACGAAAATCCCGATCCTGCAGTATCGCCGATGGTACTGCCACAGGATGCTATCTCGACGTTCGGTCTTCAGGGAGAACTCTCGCGGGAGATGAAACTTATAATGATCAGAACCGATGTTCCGCTCAAGCCCGATACCCTGCCTGACGGTACGATTTCCTACGGAAAATCGGTCGTGTTCGATCCCGTAGGGAATCTGGTTGCGGAGGAGCTGCCTCTTCGTCGCGCACCTTCCAATGACCGACTGTACAGTGTGGTATGGAACGGTTTCAACCGTTCAAGGCGCAAGGTGGCATCAGGAGCTTACCTGCTTAGGGCATCGGTTCGCTATATAAACAATCCTGAGGCATCGGTGTATATCTCCAACAAATTCAGGATTCAGTGGAAATAGATCGACTGCACATCAAATTGCTGATGCAGATGCATTTATTTAGGACTGTTTCCCTGCAGAAAACACTATTCACGCGAACCGGTTCTTTGGCGTGCACGGACGTGGTATATTGAAGAAAGCAATTGCTGTTGCAGGATCAATAAACTGCCACGGAGTGTTGTAGTGAAAATTTCTGTCTTGATTCCAGTTTTTTTACTGACAGTTTACCTCAGAGGCTTCTGCTTAGAAACCGACGCCGGCGCCACGATGCCGCAACTACGGTGGGTAAAACCAATCAGTACGCTCAACGTTTCCCCTCAGGTTATGGTTGATTTATCTGACAGCACCTTTTACTGCTCCGGAAAAATTGTCGATAAGCGAACCGGTGAAATCGCAGGAACATTACTGGAATATCCCCTGCAGAATAACTCGGCAACGTGTGAACACGGGTATGTTTTTGCGGAGGGTACCCGGATAGTTGTTCTCAGTGATGCGCTTGATACCGTCTGGTCGAAATCGGTTGCTTCGGTCGACCTGATTACCGCCATTCAAGCTGGTGAGGATGGCTATGCTGCACTTGGCGGCAAGCGGACGGCGGAAAAAAAGCTGATCAGAACCGATCGGAACGGTACTGTGTTATGGTCGGTCGCAATTAACAAAAAGGTGTATTATGAGACTGTATCGGCACCCGAGGGGAGCGATGATTCTGCTGAAATAGGTATCGGGGGCATTGCTGCGGATGAAAATGGTATAGTGGTTTTTGGTGCATGCATACCATTTGCTGCCCAATGGTACGATACCTGGATCATCAAATTCGACCGGGCAGATGGCCGTGAACAATGGAGAAAAAAGATTCCTGCAGTGGAACCGGTTGAAATGATTCCAGGGGGCAGTGGTGTTGTTCTGACCGGTGTGCTGGATCCCAGCAAGTTGACTGAAAAAAACGGTACTGTGCCGGGGTTGTCCAAACGAAATTATTTTCCGGCAACTCATGCGGTGTATGTATCGGTGGATACTGCCGGAGAAATTCTGGTAAACAGGGAGTATAGCGTAACCGGGTATGATTACGGCCAGGGCATTAGCGAAAATGGCACGGTAATGCTGCTTTCCCTGTTGTCCTACCGGCCTCCTCTTGTCAATAATATGCTGGCGTCAGGCACGGTCCTTTGTGTTGATGAGGAAGGGGAACCTGTTTGGCAAAAGGATTATGAAGCGCCTTCAGGTGTTGTTACGAGTGCTTTTCCAGTGATGTTGTCCCGGTGTTTTTCTTCCGGTGATCTGGCGGTTGCTGCATTTGATTCGCTTTATTATTATGGGAAACCGTCAGCAGTGCTCCCTGGTGACAATGCTGTTCCAGACCGCGGACAAATTGGTATGAATCTCTCGTACGATGCAGTCACAGGAACGATTGTGTACCGTATAGCAGGCAGCGCAGAGATACTGCTTTCTCTGTATACCCCTGCGGGCAGGTATATCGCAACTCTGGACAGGGGATCAAGGCACCCGGGGACCTATCGTATTCCGGTTGAACATCTTTCACAGGGTACGTACCTCGCTCAATTGAATGCAGGAGGGAGAGCCGTGTGCCACGTGGTAAGGGTGTACTGAATCAAATGTTCTGTTCGGGTGGCTGATTGTTCGAGAATACAAATTCGCTCATTTTTCGGCTGATCACCCGATCATAGACTCGTGGAAACAGCATACGCAGTATTCCGCCCCATTTCTCGATACCGCCGATGACCGCGTCTTCCTTTCCGGAAGCAATAGTTTTCAGAATCTTCTGCGCGCATTTCTCAGAACTCATTTTACGTGAAAGCGCTTTGGTCGCCTTTCCGTACGAGGTTCCTTCGGCGGTGAGCGCATTCCGTGACATTGACGTTTCGATCCAGCCGGGTCGGACAACCGTAATAGCTACGCCGCTGCCGCGCAACTCCGCACGGAGCGTGTCGAAATACCCCTGCAGCGCATGTTTTGAAGCGGCGTAGGCGGAGCGGCCCGGCAGATGAAACGTTCCAAGAACACTCGAAACCACAACGATCCTTCCTGAGCCGCGCTTGAGCATCGAAGGGAGCAACTCCCGGGAGAGAAATGCCGCACCGAAAAAGTTGACGTTGAATATCCGCTTCACCACATCGGGGGCACACGAAAGGGCTGAAGCCCGCTGTCCCACCCCCGCATTACTGATGAGGATGTCAATTCCGCCGGTACGTTCGAGTACCCGCTGCACTACGGACGGTAACTCGTCATGTTCCGCTACATCAAACGGCTCAACAATTGGTTCAAGGCCGGGTTGGCGCCTGGTGCACTCAGCTGCCACCCGATCAAGTCCTGCTTTGTCACGTGAACTCAGAACCAGTCGGGCACCTTTTTCCGCAAGGGCGAGGGCAAGAGCTTCACCGATACCGGACGAGGCGCCGGTAATCCAGATGTTTTTTTCATGAAACGGAGCACTGCCCATAACAATTCCCTATCTGTTGATTCAAGGAAGGTGCTTTCCTTGAAAATACACCATTTCATGGTGCCGGGGGGAGTGTGGGGGCGGGAGTGGGCTTTAAGGAAGCTAAAAATGCCGTTTATACGACAGTGTGTTCAGTTAAACCGGATGGAGATCTCCTCTTTCCCGGGAATCTGCTCAACGGAAAAGGTACCTTTGAAGTCAAGCGAAATGTTTTTTGTACGCGCCACCTGCATCCAGTGTTCCTGAATGGATTCCTGTTTATCCCGGGTTACGTCGCTATTGATAAACAGATGCAGCAGTTCTGCATTCCGGGTGTCGAACTGAACAAGAATTGCAGAGTGCTCAAAAAATATCAGATCATCATACGCATACGAAATTGCTGATCCGATCTCTTCGGACAGTTGCTCTACCAGATGGAGCGGGCGAAATTCAGTTGTTACCGACACAAGTCATCCTTTGAAATGGTTGTTGCGATTGTACCGTTAGAAAAACTCAGACAACGGGTACGGATTCTTCCTGTGTACTGCAGGATGTATCCGCATAGTCAACGAGCTGGATTGCCGCATTCAACAATCGCTGTACCACATCCTCCGAAGGTTTCTCCCGGTGGTATTCGTAAATGTTGCATATTGACTGTACCTGTTCGAGTGCCAGCAGTTCATTGCTGAGTTCCGACGGGACGGATACAAACGATGCGATACCTCTGAGAAGATCACTGAACGTGTGATTGTCGGCAAGGTCGTTATGGTACATAAGAATCGCCATACAGCTCTTCTCAATAGACATCGCAAGAAGGTTGTACCGGATATCGGATGAAAGCCGCGACGGTTTGCCCTCTTTTCCCCTGCCGGCTTTGAGGTACTGGTGGGCATCCTTCAGGAAAATTTTCCATTCACCCATTGTTCATCCCTTCAGCTGTAATGCAGTTGTTTTCACCAATCCGTGGACAGGTGACCAGATCCGCATCGATAAGTTGATCGAACAGATCTTTGTTTCCGGAAACAGGCTTGAAATCAATAAGTTGTTTGAGACGGCCGGTGTCGAAACCGCAAAAGCTCAGGTCGTCAATCCGTATGAGGGGGCGTCGGATGAGAAGGTGATCCTTCAGCATCAGTGCCAGGGCCTCCTGCTCATCAAGTTGTTTCGGATGCACGTTCCCTGATGTAATAGCAGGAGCGGTCGGGTTGAACCAGTCTGCTACCGGCTTGTCCTCAAAAAAAGCTCTGAGTGATTCAGTGGTGAAGTCCTCCTGCAGCAGATCATGGTCAATCAGTTCGTGGCCGGCTGCTGTCATAAGCTTTTTCTGTTTCCGGTTATTGATGCAGTCCGGTTTTCCGTAAAAATGTATAAGAGCCATATTCGTTCCTTTTTGAAACCGATGAACTGATAACATTTGCAAAACTGATGCCACATGCATACTGCCTCCTGTGGTGCGGAAACCAGCCCGCTCTGATAAAACGTTGAACAACTTTGTCACATTCGAACGGTTTCTGTATGTGTTTGTATGCGTGCCACGTTGTTAAGTACACCGTTGACTGGAGGGGCGTGCTGTCGGGGCTGGAAGCGTTTTTTGATGAATTTGCTGCTATGGCAGAAATAAAACCAGGGCAGACGGTGCGGCGAATCATACAGTGTGCATCAGGCATATACCACGGTGACTAAAATGTCACCGGGATTCTCTTGGGCAACAATAACGTCAGTTTATGATCCGGTTTTTTGATTGACACCCCTGTTTTCAGGGTAAAAAGCGAAATATCTGAGGCATGGCAATTGCTTTATGTATCGGGTGATACTGTAACATAAAAAAGGAGGTGGAGATGTCCATTCACCATGCGAAAAAATTTATTACGGTTGGTATGGAGGACGCGCAGTTGCGTGAACGGCTCAACAGTGCTGCAACGATGACGGAGCTGCTGGCGATAACCGGAGAGTATGGGGTATCGTTTACCCCCGGAGAGTTTGAAGATGCGTGCAATAACCTGCTTGTACAATGTCAGTTTGAGGAGCAGGCGGATCAGCTAAAGGAATTCAAGATGTGGTGGGACCTGCTTTCGGGGATGCTCGGAAATGATTCTGAGGGGTCGCCGGGGTCCTGCGGTAGCAGTTCAACATGTTCCGCAGGCGGCTGTGCCGGCTGCAGATAGAAAGGTATTCCGGAATGAGGAAAGAGACACTTGAGAAGATTTTCGAGTACGCATCGATGCCGGTGCATGGAACACTTTCGAGAAAACTTCGTAAGGATATAAGCTTTCAGGTAAATGATGGCGACATTTTCGAAAACGTCACCCTGTTTCTGGGTGAGGAGTTTGTACGCGTTACCGGTAATGATGCGGGTAAAATGATCAATACCTATTATGACTGGGAAAAAATCGTTTCAGTTAAAACAATAGGAGTTGTCGAGTAATCAGACGGGAATACATACCCGTGTTTGATATGGAAAAGTCGGTGCGGATGGTTCCGTGGCGACTTTTCCATACTATACGCCCGGCAGCGTTGATATCCGGTGGAGTGGAAATGTGCCGACAGACTTCTGCGGCTCCTCTCTACGCCTTCAAACCATATGTCGGGTCGATCAGGTTTCAGCAGGTGCGTTCCCGCGCGATAAATTCGGCGATCGAGTCAACGGTGTTGACGATAAACCGTGCCGGATGATTGTTGTCGATACGCACTCCGTAGGTGCGCTGGAGCATCATAACTATTTCGAGTGCATCAACAGAATCAATACCCAGCGTTCCGTTGCGATCGAAAAGCGAAACCGTGTCACCGATATCATCGGGAGTGATATCGGGAAGTTTGAGGGTGGTAATAATCAGTTCCTTGATCTCCCGTTTGAGTTCAGGAGTCGGGTTTGCCGGGGCGGATGTTTCTGCCATCGTTTTTATCCGTTGCTGCCTGGTGGTTGCCGAGGTTTCAGTTCGTTTTGTTCAGCCGCACGAAAGTGCATACAGTGCCCGGAAGAGCGATTCTTCCTCTTCCGCTCGTTCAAGTACGAGATCCCGGAGCTGAATAAGCCGATCGGGACCGAGATCCCTTTGCTTCGAACTTCGTGCGGCGGTCATCGCGATTTCCCGCCACTTGTCGCCATTGTTCATCATTTTTTTCGACAGCGAGAAGAGTTCGTCGTTCCCGAAAAGCCGTGACGCCTCCTGAAGGAAAGCGGCATACATAAAACGAAACCCGCCACCGCCTGTTCCCCGCTCTTCAAGAAGCAGATGGATCAGCATGATCTGGTGCGCCAGTTCGTCGACCGACCGTGATTTCGCCGGCCATGAGGGGATATCCCGGGCGAATCTGCGGATCGCCGTAACCCCGATAAAAGGGATTGGCAGTTTGATCATGGTAAAAGCTGCCTGCCGTATGCCTTTCATGACTGCTTTCATTAGTTGCCGCTCATTTGGTAATTGGGCCGACGTTACTTGATACATAAATCCCGACGGCGAAAAATCACCCCGGGCGAAGCGTCCTTTTTCGAGTGACCGGGTAGAGAGCTTCGATAGCGTTGGATAGTAGCAGTCACTCACGATGAAATTGTTGTCCTCCCGTGCTGTCGCGACAATATAATGAGCATTGAAATGGGTCCGCATGTAATCGGGAATGTAGTCCATATAGAACATGTCCACCTGCAGCGCGACAGGTATTCCCGTATCAAGAAGCGCGGTGAGACGGTCGTAGGCTCTGGATCTGTCGGAGAACCGTTCGGTTTTAAAGGTGGTACCGATTCTTCGGGCAACATTTTTCCTGATATCACCCGGTTTGGTGCGGAGTTCGAATACCGGCAGCGGCATACTGGGGATTTTCATGTAGACCGCACAGGCCCCTGCGGCAATACCGAACACCATGGGTTCACTGATGGCCAGGCCATGATGACGAAGCAATCCGGTGACGGTTCCGGATTCACAGTGTGCATACATAGAGTGTTCATAAGGACGAATCGTCACAAAAACCTCAGATGATCTCGGTTATGGTGAAGAGTGAATTTTCGGTTTTTTGACGTCGGATGGAAAAATCGTTTTTCCGGGGAATTATTACCTCGAAGAAATCGGCAATGGCGATGTCGAAAACTTCCGCATAACGGTGCAGATCGTTGATGGTCACTGTGGCGAATCCTGACGGACCGAGCTGTTTTCTGACTTTTGCCCGGGAGAATCCTGCTCGTGCCGCCAGATCGGCAACGGTCATTCTGTTAAGCTCCAGATAAAATGCGACCGGACTGGTTTCTCCCTTTTTCAGTTTATCGATCCCGGAGGTAATAATTTTTTCCCGGCTTTCAAGAAAATCGTTCAGATGATTTTTAGCTGCAAAGGCACCGGTTTGCAAACTTCCATAGGTTCCGTCGGGGCGCTCGACATAGAGTAACAGCTGGTGCAGGTCATAATCAACGTGTGCGTCTTCTTCTTTCACCTGAGGATTCCCGATTCTTTTGCTGTTGGTATCACTGTTTCCTGAATATGAAAATATAATTCAGCGGTTTCAGTGTGAAAACCGACTCGCAATTCCGGGGTGTTTTCCTGAAAAATATGTTCAGATCACGGTAAATTATTCTTCCGGGATTTGCGTTTCGTGCCACAATTATTTAATTTAGTGCTACTATATCGTGGCACGATAATTAAAAAAGGTGCCACTATATCACTGAACAAAGGAAAAAACAGATGGAGAAACGATTGAAAATTTTCAGATCAGGATTTTTTATCTGTCTGATAACTGCCGGCACCGGTTCTTTTGCTGCAGAACCTGATTCCAATTCAATCAGGATTCAGGATCTTGACCGGATGACGGTTCGTGCACAACGAACAAAAATGTTTGCTTCGGATATTATCGACAGTACGAAACTGATTGAATCACGTGATTCGAAAACCATCGACGGATTGCTGACGGACCTTCCGGGAATTGATGTCAAGCGAAGCTCTCCCGCAGCCGGAAAAGGGCGGGGGGTTACTTTACGGGGATTTGACGAATCCCGTTTTCTGATTCTTCTCGACGGGCGATCGCTCAACGGATGCGGCGTGATGGGAGGCGACTATGTTGACTGGGCTTCGCTTACAACGGATAACATCAAGGAGATTGAGGTGATCCGCGGACCGGCCTCCGCTGAATTCGGAAATTCGTTCGGTGGAGTTGTTTCCATTGTTACGAAGGATCGAAGAAACGTGTCGGAAAAAACCACTGCCGCCATATCCTACGGGGTTGTCGCTCCGGAACATATCGAAGATGCAACCAGGAAAATGAAAACGAATTTTTCAATTTCACATCAAAACAAAATAGGTGAAATCGCCTTGTTTGACCTGTATGCATCGCACGGAAGCGGAACGCCGATTCTTCGGAACAATTACTATAACCTGACCGGTTTCGGTGGTAATCTGTCGCTGTTTTTACCTGCTGAGATCGAAGCGAACATCGGTCTGCGAAGCTCGATACAATACCGTGGTTTCGCCATCGAAAACAATCCTGACAGCAGTAATTTCGACCGCGACTATCCGGTTTCCGAAGAGAGTTCCGGAGGAGGGCCGGGACTTTCCTGGAAAGGTGGAGGTTTTTATTTCGGTGACCGAAGTTACTGGAAAAATATCCGTACGCAAACGGATTTTTCTCTTTCCAGACAGATCGGAAAACTCGCGCTTTCAGGGAGGCTGTATTGCAACAATCAGAACCGCACCGAATATTTCTATGCCCTTACCGATACGAATACCCTTGTACTGGAACGGTTCGCGAAGCCGGAGGACTATACATGGGGATGGAATATAAAGGCGGTACACAAGCTTACCGACAACTACCTGCTCAAATACGGTGTCGAGGGTTCCGATCTGGCATACAATAATTCAGACATCCGTCATGTCGATACATCCTACTTCAGATCCCCGCCTTCGGACGGGCCGGATGAGAGGATGAACGCATCAAACCAGTATTCACTCTATCTGCAAAGTGAGCTTGATTTTTTTGATCACCTCTCGGTATCACCCGGAATTCGCTATGATTATTATAGCGGTACCAAACGGGATTCAACCATGGACGAAACCGTGCGGCAGGGGGTCAGTCCCAACGGCACTGTTTCTATCGGAGTATGGAACGGTAGTACGATTTCGCTTTCCGGTGCGTACCGGTACCGTTTCCCCTCCTGTCCCGAGCTGTACTGGTATTACAACGGACACGACTTTGCGGGACGCAAGGAACTCTCGCCGGAACGGGCGCTGCAGGTCGATGGGGGTATCTCGCAGCATCTGCAGTCGGGTGACGCGTTCAGTGTCGATCTTGATCTGCGGGGATACCGCTATAACGTTAAAGATTATATCCGGACCGTTTTCGGTGGACGACCGGTACCTCCACTCAGAGCGAAAGCGAGCAGACTGATCTACAACATTGATAATGTCACCTTGAGCGGAATGGAAGCGGAGGTGAAAATGAACCTCATAAAAGGTTTAGCGGCCCGCGCGAATTACACCTGGCAGATGACCCGAAAGGAAGGTGATACATTCGACAGCAGTATGAGTTATTCCGACGGTCTGCCCGAATTACCGGAACATAAAGCAAATGCCGCTGTTGAATATTCCTGGAAAAACGGTGCGTTTGCGGCGCTTTCGATGCGGTACGTGGGAAGCAGAGAGGTGATTCAGGAGAGTTTCACCAGTAGTGGTGCGGCATACCGCAATGTCGATTCATTCGTGACATTCAGATTATCAGGGATATATCCCGCCTACACCTCAGATGCCCTGATCGTAAAGATCAAGGCGGGGATCGACAATCTGTTCAATGCCGAGTATGAGGAATATCCCGGTATTCCTATGCCGGGAATAACTGGAACTGCTTCGGTGGAAGTTGATTTCTGATATAGCAATTACCATAGGGGTTCAGGAATCTGAACCCCAACAGAATACGGGAAAAGGAACACTCAGTGACAACCATCAATGATCCGGAATTCTGGAGAGAGCAGTGGAATGCGCTCAATGCGGCAACGGGCGGTTTTTCAGGATACCGATCAGCCGCGATGTGGGATGCCATGGCTCCGCAGTATGGCCGACGTCATGATGACGGTGCAATGGATGAGCGTTGTACCGCCACACTCAATCTGCTGGAAAAAAAAGGGGTGGTGTTTGAGGGAGCCGCGGTTCTTGATATCGGGTGCGGCCCCGGAAACTATGCCGCGGCATTTGCCCGGCGGGGAGCTCGGGTGGTGGCGGTTGATATCTCTGCTGCCATGCTCGACCGGCTGCGCACCGAAACCGGGTCCGGAGTGCTGCGTTCTGTAACAACGGTACAGGCTGACTGGAAGACGCTCGATGCCGATGCCGCAGGATACGCAGGGGCCTTCGATCTGGTCTTTGCAAATATGACACCGGCAGTCGCGACTGCCGGATCGTTCGAAAAACTCATGCGTGTTTCCCGGCAGTGGTGCTGGTTCCGGGGGTGGGCAGGGGTGCGCAGGAATCCGTTGCAGGAACAACTGTACCGGTCTGTCCATGGAAAGGAACAGCGGCCTTTTTCCGGCAATTTCATCTGTGCCTGGAATCTGGTATGCGCTTTGGGCAGGTATCCCGACTGCTCGTTTGAACCCATCGGCTGGTCGGAAAAAAAGACCGTTGACGAGTGGGCTGATTTTTATGCGTTGTTTTTTTCAGGTGGCATTGCGGAACAGCAGAAGGCAATCAGGCCGCTTCTCGAGGAGACACTGCGGGAAACAGCAGTTGACGAGTCGGCTGAAAATACGGTTACCGGTCATACCGGCGGTATGCTGTGGTCGGTGGAACATAGGGTTAGTGGTACATAATGATAGTTGATCCTGTAGGGGCGTTCAATTGAACGCCCTTACCCGCACGAAGACACCATTTTAATGATAACTACGGAGGGTACAATGGACACCATAGCAATTGACAGAAAAAAACCACGTGCCGGATTGCAGCAATTGCTGCTCGACGGGAACATGGAACGGCTGTTTGAACTGGCGGGTATGCTGCACGGGCACTACTGCCCCGGTCTGGCACTTGGGGTAAAGGTGGTGGAGGCGGCATTCGGCAGACTCGGTATCACCGACAATTCCGGCATGGAGGAGATCATGGCGGTGATTGAAGGGAACAGCTGTGTGGCTGACGGGATTCAATTCGCCTCGGGATGCACGCTCGGCAACAATGCACTCGTCTACAAGGATCTCGGCAGAACGGCGGCAACTTTTTACCGGCGCGGAGGTGAGCGTGCGGTCCGGGTAAGCGTGCGGAATTTCGAAACGTCCGGAGGAAACGAAGAGGAGCAACAGGAGGGCGATGCCCTTTTTGAAAAGGCGGTGAAACGCCGCGAAAAACTTACCGATGCCGAAAGCGCGCGCATGAAGGAGCTCTGGATCAAACGGTCGTTCGAAACCGCCGCGATGCCGGTTGAAACACTTTTCACCATTACCGATGTATCGGTGCCGGTTCTGCCGTTCGCCCCTATTGTCGATTCGCAGGAGTGCAGTGTCTGCGGGGAGAGCGTAATGGAATCACGTGCGGTGTTCCGCGGCGGAAAGGCGGTCTGTATCGCCTGCGCCGGAGAAGAGTACCGGATGGTTATCGGCAAGGGAATCGCGACCGGAAAGGCATCGGACGTATGATGCGGTTACCGATACTTTTTACTCTGTGGGCTGCAGTAGTGATTGCGACGGGCTGCGGTAACAACAGCAGACCGGGGCAGAAAGCCGGGGCGGCCCCGGATACCCTGGTCGATGCCGCCGGACGTCATGTGGCGATACCGAAAACCGTCAGTCGGGTGGTCTCTCCCTTTACGATGTACTCACGTCTTATCGTGGCGATGGGTGGTTGCGACCGCCTGGTCGGGGTATCGCATTCATGCGTACTTCCCGAAGAGGAGCGGGGGTGCGGCGGACAACTACTCGCGCTTCCCGATGTGGGGCAGTTCGGGGCGAATATTGAACTGATCGCATCACTCCGGCCCGATATCATTTTCGCCTCCCAACCGGATGTGGCGACCTTTACTTCCAAAACAGATGCCGCCGTGGTGGCCATCTCTTTTCCGCACGATGTTCCCATGCTCGAAATGTTTAACCGGCAGATCGATCTCATCGGTAAAACGATACACCTTGAACGCAATGGCGACAGCCTCAAGCAGTTTATTCATGATGTCCTTGAGCCGGTTGTTTCGGTAACCGCGTCTATTCCCGATTCCGCCCGGCCCAAAGCCTATCTGGCCTGGACAAGCTGGACCGGCGATATCCTCAATACCGTCTGCGAATTCGATCCCATTGAACTTGCCGGGGGCATCAATGTCGCGCGGGAATCGAATAACTTCGCGAAGGGTGAACGCGGAATTATTGTTTCGCGGGAGCATGTCATCAAATGGAATCCCGACGTTATTTTCCTTTCCCGTTACCAGAAGCAGGCATGGCAAGAAAACGGGTCGACAAAAGCCCTGCCGGTCACGATCGACGATGTCACTGCCGACCCGTTGATGCAATCCGTTGAGGCGGTAAAAAACAAACGGGTATATTATACCACCGCATTCTGCAACTGGTGGCCGCAGCAGCGCGCACTGGTGCAGGTACTGTATATGGCCAAGCTGTTTCATCCCGACCGTTTCGCCGATCTCGATGTTGAACGCGAAGGTAACCGTATCTTCAAGCGGTTTTACGGCGATGACAGCCTCTATACCGAAATGGCGAATGATCTGGAACTCTACTCCTGGAAATGACGATGGGGACACATGCAATACAATCGGAATACCGTAAGTTGACCGTGGTGAAATGGGGGTTTATCGCAGGGCTGTGTGTTGTCGCATTGTTGCTTACCATTGTCGGATGCACTGTCGGCCCCATGAAATTCACCTTCGGTGAGATTGTGAAAGCGCTTGCGAACGGACTGTTTGGCGGCACGTTTGATCTGCCCCGGGAAACGGTTATGGTTGTCACAAAAATCAGATTACCGAGAATGGTACTGGCATTGCTCAGTGGATTTGGCCTGGCAGTTGCCGGAATGCAGCAGCAGGTGATTTTGCGCAATCCGCTCGCTTCGCCATTGACACTCGGTGTGTCATCCGGAGCAATGCTCGGTGCGGGTCTTGCGATTATCACCGGGTTTATCGTATTCGGTGGACGGTATATGCTGATTGTAAACGCGTTTTTATTTGCGCTGCTTCCCTGCATTGTTATTTTCCTTCTCTCACGGTTGGGTGCCGGCGGGTCCGGGACGCTTATACTCGCGGGTATTGCAATGCATTTTATCTGCCAATCCGGTCATTGGTTATTGACCTATGTATCCAATTCCGAGGAGGCGAAATCACTTTCACTATGGATGATCGGAAATCTTGGAAAGGCCACCTGGGGAGATATCGGTTTGCTGACCGTCGTGCTGGTGCTCACGGTACCGGTGCTCCTTTTGCAGAATCAGAAACTCAATGTGCTTAGTGCAGGTGACGAAAGTGCCGAGGGTATGGGTGTGAATGTTGAGCGGACACGAATCATAGTACTCATCCTGACAACAATGATCTCTGCCGCGATCATCTGTTTTACCGGAATCATCTGGTTTGTCGGACTGGTTGCTCCCCATATCGTCAGGATGCTCATTGGAAATGATGCACGATTTCTGATGCCCGCTTCGGGCCTCTTCGGTGCGGTATTTCTTCTCGGAGCCGATATTGTAGCACTTAAGGTGATTGAACCGGCGGTGCTTCCCGTCGGGATCATCACCTCGTTTGTCGGGGGACCGATTCTACTCTATCTTATAATTCGTAAACAACGGGAGCGTGCATGGTAACGCTCACGGTAGACGGAGTTGCCTACAGCTATAACGATCAACCGGTGTTTTCGGATATTTCGCTTTCAATCAGCACCGGTGAAGTGGTGTCCGTCGTAGGAAGAAACGGTGTTGGTAAATCAACACTGATCAAGTGCATCAATCATATTCTGTCGCCGCATAAAGGAACGGTACTCATTGACGGCAGTGATGTGGCACCTATGGCACAACGTCAACGTGCGCGGCGGTTCGGATATCTTTCCCAGAAAAACGAACAGCTCTTCCCGTCAACGGTTTTTGATGTTGTACTTACCGGCCGGTATCCCCATTCACCGTTGAAGTATACACAACGGGATGAGGAAATCACCGCCCAGGTACTTGCCATGATGGAGCTTGATGTTTTCGCACGGCGTCCCTTCAATCGTCTCAGTGGCGGCGAGCAGCAGCAGGTATGCATCGCCCGGGCGCTTGCACAGGAGGCCGACATCCTGCTCTTTGACGAGCCGACCAACAATCTCGACCTTAAACATCAACTGCAGATCATGCTGCTTATACGGAAGCTCGCCAGGAAAAATAACATTACTTCGATTCTCGCCATTCACGATCTCAATTTCGCCGCATCATTCTCGGACCGGGTGATTGTCCTTCATAATGGAACAGTCTTCACGAACGGCACTCCCGTCGAAGTCTTTACCGCGGAAATGGTGCGGGAAGTATTCGGGGTGGAGGCTAAAATTTACGACCATCACGGGTTGCCGCATGTGGCGGTGGTGCATCATTAGGCACACGGGCGACAGCGACCGGGGGGTGATTCTCAGAGGAATGAAGCCTGGTCGGTTGTCGTGAAAGACTGCCCAGGAGGCTCTTGGGGAAATATCGGAAGTATCGAGGAAATACGCACTGATAGTGACAGATGACTTTTGCAATGGTATACTTTATACTAACGAAGCTAAGCGGTTTTTGGCACATAACAACTCAGCATTCGTACCGGTTCTGCGTTCTAAAGCTACTCAGCCATGAATATGCCAGCACGGAACCTTTTAAAGTTGATTCCATGAAAAGAAATTCTCAGTATGAATTCCATCCTTCTCAATGAAAAAGCACAGCAGCTCCAATGGGAAATTGAGCAGCAGCATCTTGTTTCAGATCGTATCGAGTCGGCCCGACGGGAGACGGAGCAGATTTTCAATGTTGCAGTACCGATTTGTGTTATTGACAAGAAGTTCTGTGTCCACCGGGTTAATGATACTTTTTGTGAGTTGTTTGACTGTATAAAAAGTGAGGTGATCGGTGCACCGTGTCGTAGCATCTGGAAGTGTGACCTGTGTGATACCGAACGATGTCCCCTGCAGAAAGTCCTCTCCACAGGAAAACCATATACAACCGAAGGTCTTTTTCATATGCACAGCGGACGGAAGAGAATTTGTGATGTCGCTGCGAAACCTTTTTACAATGCGGAAAATAACCTTGCCGGTATTGTCGAAAATCTGATTGATACTACTGTCCGCAGGGAGATGGAAGTGCAGCTTGAAAGGAACAGGATACAGCTCGAAGAGCAGAACCATCTTCTTGTCGGGAAAAACATGGCCTTACGTGAACTCATGGAGCAGATTCGCCTGGAAAAAAAACAGACGGAAGCGCAAATAGTTGATAATGTGGAGCATATGGTCCGTCCGCTTATCGAAAAACTGAAAGCGTGTTGTTGCGGGAAGGAATCAACCTTCATCGAGATGATCGAAACCAATATTAATAATCTTACCTCACCGTTTGCAAATGCGTTGACCAGGAAAACCCAGAAGCTCTCTCCAAGAGAGATTACCATATGTAATATGATAAAAAACGGGCTTGATTCAAAGGGCATCGCCAGACTTCTTAATCTATCGATAAAAACCGTTGAAACACATCGGAAGAATATCCGTAAAAAACTCGGTATTACAAAGAAACACGAAAACCTCTATACTTGCCTTTCCTCTGTCTGCTGACCGATACCAGGTATATTTACTACCCATTTCCTACCTGTTTTTTCCGCGTTGAAAACAGCTGGTTGTGTTATCATAATAAGTTAGAGTAATTCGATGAAGTATTACCGTTTATGGATTGTTCGGAGGGGCTCATGCTTAAAAACATGTCGTTAGGTATGAAAATCGGCGGAACCGTCGGTGTCGTACTTTTTCTGCTGGCGGTAACCGCCGTCTGGTCGATTGTCGGTCTGGGCTCGGTTGTGGGCGATGCCACCGAGGTAATCGAAGGGAACAAACTCAAGGGTAATATTGTTCAACGGCACGTTGACCACCTGTTGTGGGTGAGTCAGGTAAATCAGCTTTTGACTGATGATCATGTTACCGAGTTGTCCGTACAGACCGATCCGCATAAATGCGCATTCGGGAAGTGGTATTACGGTGATGAACGTCGTAAAGCCGAGAGATTCATCCCTGAACTCAAAGAGGTTCTTGCCGAAATTGAAAAACCCCATAATGATCTGCATGCCTCGGCAGTTGAGATCGGGGAAGTGTTTCACCAGGTTGATAAAAAACTGGGGCAATTCCTCTATGTGAAAAAGGCAGACCACCTCAATTGGATGCACAAGGTGAAAGACGCACTGCTCTCTGGAGTTCCTGCGGATATTGATGTTCAGATGGATCCGACAAAATGCGGCCTCGGCAGTTGGCTGGGATCATCCGATGCCGACGCCTTACGGAAAAGTGACAAGGATCTTGCAGCATTACTGCAGAAAATTGAAGGTCCGCACCGTCAGCTTCACGAGAGTGCCGGTATAATAAAACAGTATCTTGCCAATGGAAACACTGCTGCGGCACGTACCTATTATAAGGGAAATACGGAAAAGTTTGCTCTTAGCACCCTTGGAATTATCGATGATTTGATTGACAATTTCAATCATGACTGTGAGGGGATAAATCTTGCCGAAGAGGTCTATGCCGGCAAAACCATTAAGGCCCTTGATCGGGTCGGAGCACTACTCAGGAAAATAGTCGAGATCGCCAATGAAAACGTTATGAGTGATGAGCAGATGCTTGGAGCCGCACGGTCCACAAGAATCGCGGTGGTGATTTTCTCGATTGCCGCACTCCTGGCGGGTTCATTGCTTGCTTTTTTCATCTCCACAGCTCTCGTTAAGGCGCTTACCGGTATTATCAACAATATGCGCGGTGGGTCTGAACAGGTTGCGGCTGCAGCCGGACAGCTCTCCTCGTCCAGCCAGTCGATGTCCGAAGGTGCAAGTGAACAGGCCTCGTCGCTTGAGGAGGTGTCAAGCAGTCTGGAAGAGATGGCTTCGATGACCAAACAGAATGCAGACAGTGCCCGGCAGGCGAATTCACTGTCTCAGGAGACTGATGACGCGGCTCGTGAGGGTATGCAGTCGATGATACGGATGAGTGAGGTGATCGGAAAGATAAAAGCCTCCTCGGACGAGACAGCAAAAATTATTAAAACAATTGATGAAATCGCCATGCAGACCAATCTTCTTGCGCTCAATGCTGCAGTCGAAGCGGCTCGTGCCGGAGAAGCGGGGAGAGGGTTCGCTGTTGTTGCCGAAGAGGTGCGGAACCTGGCGCAACGCAGTGCTGAAGCTGCCAAAAATACAGCGGCGCTTATCGAAGAGTCGAAACAGAACTCGGAAGACGGGGTGCACGCAACCGATGCGGTCGCAAAAACACTCGATCAAATCGTGGCAAGTATTCAAAAGGTTACTCAGTTGATTTCCGAAGTTTCTGCTGCTACTCAGGAACAGTCTCAGGGAATTGAACAGGTCAATACCGCCGTTGCCCAGATGGATAAGGTTACGCAGCAGAACGCGGCGACTGCCGAGGAAAGCGCTTCGTCGAGCGAAGAACTCAGCAGTCAGGCACGGAACCTCAACAATATGGTCGAGGACCTGGTGCGACTGGTTGACGGTGCATCCGGAGGAGCTCAACAGAGAACAGTCGATAGGGTTGTTCATGCATCCCATGCAATTGGCGATTCACGAAACCGACCGTCAATCACGATTCCCGGGAGAGATCGGCGAAACATGGTTGCACCGAAAAAACAGCTGGTGCTGAGTGGCAAGATTATTGATCCGCAGCAGGTGATTCCGAGGGATGATGATGCGGAGCTGTCGGAGTTTTAGCAAGGACTCTGTGCGGGACACGATGGTCAACAATCGTCATGTCCCGTTTATATCGTTCAGAAAATATCATGTCGGGTTACTGCTGGTGTCCGAAACGGTCCACCGGTCAGTAAGCTAAAGTGCAGGTGGCTAAAAAGCAAGCGGCCCGGCATAGAGCACCGAACCGTTTACTTTTACACAGACCATATATACCGCAGGTGCAACCGGGTGGTGGTCGGCATCTGATACGGTAAAATCAAACTCCGTATTCCCGCTGCCGCTGTTGTGTTCTCCGATGATGGCCACCTGTCGTCCCCGGCAGTCGTATAGTGCTGTGCTTATGAGGCCGGGATGCGTGTTTACAGTAAGGTTGTATCGTCCCGAGGCGTTTTTCCTTATGGAAACTGTCTCGGATAACTGGTTACAGGCACCGGCCCGCCTGGGGGAGACCCCAACTGATTTATCGAGACCTAAAAAGCGTATCACTTCCTCGTCGGAAATTTTAATGTTGTGCGGCTGGTTGAGTCCTTTGACCGCTTCGACCAGTATGTTCCCCGAGGCATCCTTGTATCGGGTGCGGGTGTAGTCGGAAAAGGGGGTGTTGGTTTCGGTGGTCGAAGGGGTCTGGCTGACCCCTAGAACACTGGTCCACTGCTTAATTGATTCATCAAAATTTGCCGGATAGAGAACGTCATCATTGGCACCATGCCAGAGCTGCATGCGGGGGCGTGGCCCGGTGTATCCGGGATAGGCCGCTAGTACCAGCTCTTTCCATTCCTGCGCTGTTCTGGTTACTTTACCTTTTGCACAGTCATCATTCCAGGTATAGTTTCCTCCGGCGAAACATCCAAACGGCACTCCCGCCGATGCGGAAGCTGCGGCGAATACTTCCGGATATGATCCCGCCATAACATTGGTCATCATGCCGCCTCCCGAATGCCCGGCAACGAATACACGCGTGGAGTCGCCGTTTTTATTTGCAATAACCCATTTGATCATCGATACGACACTATGTGAAGCGCCTCCGCCATCATGGGTGAGGGTTTCCGTAGAATGGACATCGAAACACTGGTCAGACGTGTAGGTTTCGGGGCAGATCATGATGAAACCATATTCATCGGCATAGGTATGGAACTGGTTGCTGTTGAAATATGCCTCTGCGGTTCCGTGGCACCAATGCAGTCCGACCAGTATTGCAGGGTGTGGTTTCACGTTTTCAGGAACATAGAGAAACATTCCCAGATTTCCGGGATTATCACCGAAATCGGTGATTTCGGTGAGCGCAGCGGCATGGCTTGTTGCAGCGATGGAAAGTACCATGCTCAACAACAATATTCGGACTGAATCAATACTCTTCCAGAGTATGTTTTTTTGTACTGGTTCCGGTGAAGCCTGGAGGCTGCTTATCTGCGGAGTCATACTGTTGTTTCATTTCACTGGAATACGGTTAAACGTCGTACTGTTTGTAACAAAGTACTCTCTGTTCACGTGCATCCGCAATGCAGATAACGGAAATTGCCTCGGAATCGTTGATATCGCTGGTGTAGATAACCCGCACGGTATCTTCCCATTTTAACTGATTCGGCAGCAGCTCGGTGAGATGATTGGGGGAGGAGGTGAAAAAGTCCCTGTTAAGAATATCCCCTTTCTGATTCGGATACATGGAAAGATACAGCATTTCCATTTCAACCAGTTCATTGAGGAAATGAGTACCGAGCGAAACATCCGGGATGAGATTATCGTGCATGGACACAATTTCGCAAAGAATTGTAACATGGTTGATATCATTGAAGTTTACCGGAACGCCCAGTGACGGACTGCTGGTACCCCATCTCCCGGGGCCGAGAAGCATGATATCATTTTTCTCGTTCGGTACCGGTATCCGATTGTTGATTTCGCCGATAAGTCGGGCTACGGCATAGCGATCCTGAATTGAAAGGATACCGTATCGCTCCGGTACTATGTAAATGAATGCGTGCAATTGCACCACTCTGCTTTGCCCTACAACCGCACTGCGGGATTCAATGATTCTGTTCTTTTCGTTGATGGTAACTTCCGGTATTGCAACGGCAACCTGCTGTTGTACCTGAAGAGGCCGGCACTGTACCAGATTTATCTTGTAAATATTTTTTTCAGGGAAGTTAACGGTAAACTCGATGTCTACCGGGTAATTGTAGACTTTTTCCAGCGTTTTGAGCATGGCACTCATATCGTCAACAAAACCGGTGTTTTTAACCAGATTGTTGAACGACAGATAACGGCGGGAAGTGGATCGGTGGTTTTGCACCGTTGATTCCGATTCGGAAATAAATTCGAGCGGCAGTTCATCTGATTCTCCAAGAAGATCCGAACAGTAACCGGAAACCAGTTGGTTTCCAGCAAGATCAATGTAATCCGCTTTATTTTGTGTGTACCGTCTTACCTGATCGAAGTTGCTTTCCGGACGTTTGAGCGGTTCGTTGAGTGCCATAATCCGGGTATAGTCGTCATCCGATCGGTCAACAGCCCTGGTGCCGAGTCCGAATACCATCCGCAATACACCGGCATCAGGATCAATTTCCTTATCCCACACATACGGGTTGAATGAAAACCCCACCCCGGCTATCGGAGGAAAGAATTTGTTGTCGTAGATTTTTCCCGAAACCCGCATGATGAGCAGTGCCATCTGTTCATCATGCTGCAGCATTCCCCGGTGTTGACGATACCTGAGCGCCTTTTCACTTAATGCGCTTGCGTAAACCGTTCGTACCGCGGCAAGAAAATCCTGCAGCCGGCGATCGCGCGGGCCCTGATTGGCACAGAATACGCTGTCGTACTTGCCGGCAAAGGCGTTACCGAAATTGTCTTCGAGCAGCGAACTGGATCGTACAATAAAGGGGGACTGCCCGAAGTAGTCGAGCATTTCCTGAAACCGAAGGATGGTATCATCGTTGAATTTACCGGTTATTACCAGACGGCGCGCCCGGGTGGCCTCTTCAAGGAAATTCTCGGAAGTCCGGAGTGACTGCCGGAGCCACCATATACCGTTGTTGACGAGAAAATCATAGAACACATCAGATCCTATAAAGAATGAGTCGTGTTCTTCCAGCAACGTGCTGAACCGGGGATCGTTCTTTTTGAGAATAGCCCGTGCCAGCAGCATTCCCACCGCTTTTCCCCCGATCAGCCCGGTACCGATCATCCGCCGTCTGACATCAACGATATCTTCAAGTGAGAGGTAGCGGCGCGTGATGTCGATGATGTGATTGTCCCGTGAAAAAATCATCGGTACCAGCCGTTCAAAGCAGTTATCCTTGTTCTGTTGCGAATGCTGCTCATGTATGGCTTCGCGGGCGCAGATGAACTCCCGTTCCCAGAAACCGGGACCGGCATCACGCTGCAGCCCGGACCATTTCGCGGAGGTGAGAATCTCTGAAATAATGGCGCTGTCGCTTACCACCCTGAACGTGTCGTCGCGCCAGACGTGGAACATGTTCATGGTGGAAGAGTAACGCTGCTGCACCTTGAGCGGACGAAGGTAAATTGTCTGGTTATGTACGTAAAGGTCAAGAAACAGCTGCGTTGTTTCCTGGATAGGACGTATCGCTTCCGACGAATGAAAATTACGGTACAGAAAAAAGTACGCAAGCGTTTCAAGGTCGTAAAGGTAGGGGCAGGTAAGTCGGAAAAAGTTGCCGAGCATCTGATCCGAGAGCCAGGTGGTGGACAGTTCCGACAGGCAGTCAAACAGATAATAGGAGCCGCGTTCGGCATTCCGTATGGTCTGGTGAATATTGTCGGTGAAGGTCTCGAACCCTTCCGATGGGTCAAAAGTGAATATTTCGACGTTGTCCTCCTCTTCGGCAATCAACGGAGGGTGTGATGCAAACCGGAGGTATATGAGCGGTTTTCCCGCCTTGCGGGCTGCCTTGACATAATAGGGAATGAAAAACGTGAAATCCGAGATATCATCCACTTCCCATACCACGTTGTCCCCGGCAAGAATACCTTTAAGCAGTTTGTCGAGTCCTTCAAGTCCGGAAGAGAAGTTCTGGTTGTTCATGCCGGGCTCCTTGCCTGTAAGTAATGGATTGTTTTCACGGGCAGCGTTTTTAAAGAGGAAAATACTTAGATTCGACTAACACAGGGGAATTTCACCTCTCCGGTTTTCCACCAGTTCTATTAATGACCCTGCCGCAACTATGCGGCATCTGTCGGTGCCGTTTCCTGGCTGAGAACGATTCAGCTAGAGTTATGCGGAGTACCACCTCTTGTTTTACCGTCTGCAGCAGGCAGCAACACCCGGAGCCGGGCTCTGCTGCTTAACGATGAAAACGATGCATAGCACTGCTATGCATCGTTTTCATAACCTGCGTTCTATAAAATGTAGTGCTGATCAGACAATGCCCTGATCGAGCATCGCATCGGCGACTTTAATGAAACCTGCAATATTCGCACCTTTAACGTAGTTCCCGGCACATCCGTATTCGTTGGCCGTTTCGAAGCAGGCGGTATGAATCGATTTCATGATATCATGAAGTCGCGTATCCACTTCTTCGCGCGTCCATGAAAGACGCATGGAGTTCTGACTCATTTCAAGGCCGGAAGTGGCGACACCGCCAGCATTGGCGGCCTTACCCGGACCGTAAAGGATCTTGTTCTCAATGAACAGATCGACCGCTTCCGGGGTACTCGGCATGTTTGCACCTTCCGATACAAGAAAACAGCCGTTTTTAAGCAGCGTTTTCGCATCATCTTCGGTAATTTCGTTCTGAGTTGCGCTCGGGAACGCACAGTCACACGGTATCGACCAGGGACGCTGATCCTTACGGAATTCACAGTTGAATTTTTCCGCGTACTCGTGGATTCGTCCGCGACGGAAATTTTTAAGCTCCATAACCCAGGCCAGTTTCTCCGCATTGATTCCGTCTTTGTCATAAATGGTACCTGCGGAATCCGAAAGACTGACGACTTTACCGCCGAGCTGATTGATTTTTTCCACCGTATACTGTGCCACATTTCCGGAACCGGAAACGGTACATGTTTTACCTTCAAATGATTCTTTTCGTGTTTTAAGCATTTCATCGGCAAAATAGACCGAACCGTAACCGGTCGCTTCCGGGCGGATGAGTGAACCGCCCCAGTTGAGTGCCTTGCCGGTCAGCACACCGCTGAATTCATTGCGAAGGCGTTTGTACTGTCCGAACATGAAACCGATTTCACGGCCGCCGACACCTATATCTCCGGCGGGAACATCGGTATTCGGACCGATGTGACGGGCAAGCTCAGTCATGAACGACTGGCAGAACCGCATAACTTCATTATCGGACTTTCCTTTCGGATCGAAATCCGCTCCCCCTTTACCACCGCCCATCGGGAGAGTGGTGAGTGAGTTCTTGAAAATCTGCTCAAAGCCCAAGAACTTCAGGATGCTCAGGCTGACACTCGGGTGAAAACGCAAACCACCCTTGTAGGGTCCGAGTGCACTGTTGAATTCAATCCGGTACCCGCGGTTAACAATGACCTTACCCTTGTCGTTTACCCAGGGAACCCGGAAGACGATCTGCCGTTCCGGTTCAATAATACGTTCAAGAATGCCTGCTTCAACATATTCGGGGTGTTTTTCAACCACATCTTCAAGAGATTCAAGTACCTCACGAACCGCCTGAAGAAATTCGAGTTCTCCGTAGTTTCTTCCCTGTACTGCCTCAAGGATACTTTGGATGATGTAATTCATACAACCTGCTCCTGGTTAATGTGAATGTGTTAAATGGCACGCTCAAAATTAAAGGAAATCAATTACCGATAAGATAGTATAGATATGTTTAAAAAATGCTTAAAATGAACTAATTAAAATATCAACAATTTTAATTAACGGAAAAAATGTCGTATATTAAATGTCGGAATACCGATTCCGGGTAGTGACGATAAAAGTTGTTGTGCGGGATAACGGACATTAAGCGGAAAGTGGCATACCCTTAAAAAATGGTGTTTTCGGTGACCTGGCGCGAGGTGATGGAAAAGAGTCTGCTTTCGGGACTCAGTGCGTCGCCGGGAAGGAGGTTGTGGTGTCATCAATAAAAAATGCACGGATCACGACTCTGATCCTCAAGGTGTTGCACGAACTGGGTGACAGTGCCGGATCTGCAACGATTGCAACCATGCTGGCCGGAAGGGGAATCTCACTTGATCCCCGCTCCATAAGATATCATCTCGCCAAAATGGATCAGGAAGGTCTGACCGTTTGTCCGGCCCGGCGTAAAGGAAGGGTGCTTACCGAGCTTGGTAAAAAGGAGCTGAACAAGGCGGATGTTGTCGGAAAAGTCGGGTTCATATCGGGTAAAGTTGATGAACTCGGCTTCCGAATGACGTTGGATGGAAAGAATGAATCGGGAACGGTTATTCCGAATATCGCCATTATCCGACAGGCGGATCTGGTACGGTCGGTTCATTTCATGACTCCGGTATTCAATGCGGGGCTGAGCATGGGAGGACGGATTGCTTATAAAATGTATGGTGAACAAATTGGCGGGATAAGGGTTCCCCGTGGCAAAATTGCACTGGCAACCATATGCAGTATGACCATCAGCAGCCTGTTTACCAAAGCCGGAATCCCGGTAACTCCATGTTTCGGTGGTTTGCTCGAAATGAAACATTTCAAGCCATCAAGATTCGTGACGATGATTGACTATAAAGGAACTTCAATCGATCCGTTGAAATTGTTCATTCTTGCCGGGATGACGGATGTATATACCTGTGCACAAACAGGGAACGGAATAATCGGGGCAAGTTTCCGTGAATTTCCATCGATAGCGTATGAGCAGGTAAAAAAACTTCAAGCTGAGTTTCACCGGAAGTACAATCTTGGTGGTATCCTCATTATCGGCCACCCAAATATGCCGCTTCTCGAGGTGCCGGTGAACGACGGGCGTACGGCAATGGTGGTGCTCGGCGGGCTCAATCCCATAGCGGTGCTCCAGGAACGGGGTGTCCCGGTGGATATTCACCCGCTTGAAGGGCTCGAGGAGTTTTCAACCTTTACCAGGTTTGAAGATGTGGCGCCCATCGGACGGCACCCGGTTTCCATGATATAGCAATCATCCGGCAGCCACCGTTTTGTCCAGGCATGGTAGTTGTGCCAATAGCTGGATGGTGTCTGCAGATTGCACGGAGGAACCTGGGAACATATTTTACTGTATATTGGGGTACTGGTGAAGTTCGCCGCTTTCGGGATGTGTATCGGTCCACGGTCAATCATAGTACAGAGGGTGGTTCGGCAATCGGTTATGGGAATAGTTCCGAAAAGAAAAGATACGGTTACTCCTGATGCTGCTACGGAGTGGATGCTTGGCGGGGCGTCGTGGAATGGTGCTGAAAAGCAGCATCGATCCGTCCAATATACTTGTCTATATTGTATCAGGGTGGGAGTGTTGCTGCTTGGTACGATTTCGCACTACGCTGCTGCTTCCAACTTCGTCGAAATTCCGCGGGTTCCCGATGGTGATTACAAGGTTACCTCCTGGCTGCTCTCTTCGAACGACGGATTCGGACATAATTACGGTACCGACGAAGACAACCTGAGAACCTTCGGTATTGATGCGGGTGTGGTGTTCCGTGACCGACTGCTGCTGCACGGAGACTGGACGTCGTTTACCGACCGCAACAGTACCTACGAGACATCAAAGCGGATTGATGAAATCAAGCTGCTCGGGGGGTACCGGTGGCTGCATCGGTCAAATAGCATAACAAAGCTGAAGGTATTCTCCGGAGTTGGTACCCTGCTGTACGGTGATTTCGGTACCCTGAAGATTCAGGAGCAGGCGCACGGTATCAACAATGCGCATCCCCGGTCGATACCCCGTCAGTACGATGACCCAAGCGCCCACCTGCTGCTCTATTCGTACGCCGAGTTGTACCTCCCCTCGCTGTTTACCAATATCCATGGGTATGCGCATCTGACTCATACGTCGGATATATCGCTTGATCTGAGCGGGCGGTACTGGGTGGTACACCCGATGCTGCAATCCACGTTTGCCGTTTCATACAAATGGAACAGGGTCGAACATGCGGGGGGCGCTGCGGAAAACTGTTACCAAAGGGATAACGGGGTCTGGGTCTCGAACAAGACACTCATCGGACCGCTGCTGCTTGAGCGCGGATGGAACCTCCGTACCCTGCATCAGTACTCCTATGCGGGGTTCCGTATCGGTGATTTCCACAAGAGAACCGAGGGCCTTTCTCCCTTCGGGTTTTCCTATTCACTCGGATGGCCGATCGGACACAATTCATGGGTCGAATTCTTCAGGTTCTACCCGTTTGCGGAAGTACAGCGTCTCGGTTTTTTTGTCCGGACCTATCATACTGAAAATACTATCGACAATACCATAACTCTGGCCGATGATGACCGGTTGATACGCCGTACCAAAGAGACATCGCTCGGCGCGGAACTCTCGCTGCACGATCCTGCAGAGTGGACACTGCTTAACGGGTTTTTATTCTGCGGCGCCGGGTTTACCCGCGATACCAAAGCGACGTATGATCAGCTGGAGTCACGGATACTCACGATGAAAACGACGTTCATGGCGCATGGCGGGGCAGGTTTACGGATGATGCTTCCGGATATCGTTACGAATGCCTGGCTTCGGCGAATCGGTGCGGAAATTCGAGCCAATGTGCGACTCAACGCGGAAGATACCGGAATCTACAGTAATCCGGACCTGTTGTTGAGCTGGGGGCTGGTGTTTACGGAAAGATAACTGGTGATGAAACGGTTTCTTGTACAGTTCGGGTGGATAGTTGTGCTGCTTCTGCAGCCGGTTGCCGCGGCGCTGCATATCGATGCCGTCGGGGGACTGAGTGTTCAGTCCGCGTACCGGTACTTTGATGAAGCGCCTGAGGGTTCCGGCTCACCATGGATCACCTTCGATCCGATCCGTGCTTTCTGCGCTTCCGCACGTTTTTCTGCAGACATATGGAAAAATCGTTATCGTCTGGGTGTTTACGGTGGCTTCATTCGGCGGTATTCCCTGAAGCTGCACACCGGTGGGGTGGAGAATGACACACGGGAGGACATCGGAGAGGTACTCTCGATTCCCCTGATTGTCTTTGTGGAAGGGCGGCATGGCGGCTTCTTTTATGAATTCGGGCTCGGACCGTATATCACCCGGTTCAATTACCGGATGGATGAACTGCCGGAATACTCGGTAACTTCACTCTTCGGATTTCTGTTCGGTGGCGGGTATGACTACCGGATTACTCCGGCTGTAGGGATTGTGCTCAGAGCAGAGCTCCTTGTGAATGCGCCGGTATTTCTTGTTGATTTTCTGGATGAACGGCTGATTGAAACGGTGCATGCATCACGCTATCCGGAATATAATCTGCATGAGTTTCAAACGGTTGTCTACACGCCCACCATAGGGTTGGGAGTATCATATGATTTCGGCGGGAACAGCAGAATTCCGTTAGTCGATGCTGTTGAAAAGGTGGCTGGTTTATTGCGCAAATTACGGTTGTCGCGGAAAAGGAGCGATCGGTAGATGATTCGACGGAAACAGGGGAAGATGGGGTGGCCCGGCTTTTGGGTGGTGATCGTATATCTTGCCATCGGTAGTGTTCCGGGAGATGTAATTATCACCACGGAGGGTGATGAGATAACCGGCAGAATTGTATCTGTTGACAATGTGAAAATCCGCTATGTTCCTGCAGATACTTTGACGGATGCGGCAACAATGACGATTCCCGTGCGGCAGGTATTCATGCTGAAATACGATGACGGCAGAAAACAGGTGTTCGGTTCGGAAAAGAACGGCGGGGAAGGGGGCCGGAAAACCAGGATGGGGAAGTATGGGGTTGGTCTCTTTCTGGAGACCGGACTCTTCGGGCTGGTGAACAGTAACGAGGAGTTTTTTGACCCGGGGGTAGTAACTTTCGGCGTTACCCCCAGTATCGACCGCAGGCTCAACCGGTTCCTCTCAATAGGAGTGGAGTACATGATACTCTGGGCAAAAGCTCCGGGTGCCGATGAGGCCCGGTTCATCATGAACTGCAACGGGCTCCTCAAGGTCGCGTTTCCGATAAGCGGGAAACTTAATTTTCTGGCGGAGGTTGGTGCAGGATTGTCGCTCTGGCCGGGAGCAGAGAGTGTATACGCCAATGACTCCACCTTTTTTATGGATCGTATCGGTTGGGATCTGCATGGCGGTATCGGGTTGCAGTATGCAATCTACAAAAAAAGCTCTTTTGTTCTGTTTGCCGGTTACAATGCAAATTTTACCACGCTGCAGGATATCCCGATAACTGTTGATATGCTGCTGGTGTCAATTGGGCCGCGGATTGAATTTTAACCGTCGTTTTCCAGAAATTGAAAAAAGAGAGGTAACCGCCAGATGAAAAATATTCAATCCGGCGGTTTTAGTTGGTGGATCAGTATGCCGAAACGAGTCGTGCGGTTGTGGTAGTCTCTCCGGATACGAATCGTACCAGAAGGACGCCGGAAGGGAGTGCTGATCGGGAAAGCAGTATCTCCCGTTTACTTTGTGTGATCGGTTTCGAATCCAGAACACGACCGTCAACAGTCACCAGTTCAAGATGCCCGGAGGCTCCTGAAGACAGTGATATCCGGAAGTTATCTCTTGCACCGGTAATTCTGATGGTGTTACTTGAAGAAACGGATTGATTCAGATGCGGAGCCTCTGCCGAGGTTGAGGGCTTTGCCGAGAGGGTTGCCCATCCCTGACCTGGAAGATTGAACTGGTACAGTGTGCCACCCAGATTGACCGTGATTTTCTTTGCTGCATCCTCTTTATTCAGTACTTGTGTAATGTAGGTCCCATCTGGATTTTTAAAGGCGAGTGCATCAAAATGACCGCCGAGTGTTCCTATGCGTTTTGCTCCGGGCATAATTTTCTGTGAAAAGTGTCGGAAGGTCCAGTAGGCCGGAGTGATGATAAGCTTTTTTGCCGAACGATCCACTACCAGGAGTGCGTTCTGGGGCCAGTTGTCCAGACTCTTGCCATACGTATCGAGGACCATGTTCCACGCACAGTACGAATGTACCCCCGCGGCAATCCAGTCCCGTAAAAGCTGCCAACTTTCCACGCCGTAAAGATGATCGTTCTGCGGTTTGCTGGAGCTGTACCGGCTCTGATCCCAATACTTTGTTTCAAAGTTGTAGTTGCCGCAACGGTGTTCCGTTTGCCAGACACGTCCCTTCTTCGACAGGGTGGGCACCACACTTTCGAGATTCCACTGAAGGCCGAACCCTTTGATGTACTTCATCGCTTCCGCATCATTCATACATGCGATGGCAATGTTGCTGTCCAGCGGATGGGACATGGTGCCGCACCAGATCTCGGCTGAAACATTGCGTTCCTCAAATTTAGGTCCCAGGTATTCTCCAAGGAAACTGACAAATTGCGGGGTTGTCCATTTCACCCGTGCGTAACCGGGCTCATTCTGATGGTGCACCGCTTCGATGGTGAGCCCTTCTTTGCCGTACTCTTCCACGAATTTTGCGAAGTAGAGCGCATACGCTTCCATCGTCTGCGGGTCGTTCTTGAAATTCGAACCGCTTTTCATCCAGTCCGGGCATATCCACGGGCTGCCCCATAAATGAAGCTCCGGATTTACTGCAAGCGCAGCTTTAATGTATGGAATGAGTTTCTCACGGTCGCGAGCAATGGAAAATCGGTCCATGGCATAATCATTCGCTGTTTCTGCAAGGGAGTACCAGCTCATGGCATAATCACTGGCGCCTATCGGAATACGCCCGTACATGAAGTTGGCACCATTTTCGTCATCAAAGAGCAGTTCCATTGCTTTCGGTATTTCGGAATTTATCTCCGAAAGCGCATCCCATCCCATTTCGTTGAAGGTTCCCCCGAATCCTTCCCAATTCTGGTTGACACTACTAAGATCGACGATAACATTTGCGGTATCATCGGTGACTGTTGTTACGGTACCCGTTTGCCAGTAACTGTTGTTACTGGAAACAATAAGCTCGGCTGGTGGTTCTGCCGCGTAGCAGACGGCGAACAATACAAGACACGAAATAAATATTCTGGCCATTTACCGTTCTCCCCTCAGAGGTGTATGGCTATAGAAAGGCAGGTTTCTCTGAATAAGATAAATGTCGTCGGAATGAGTTCCAACAGAAATGTTCATTTTGTTTTGTGGGGTGCCGGAGGGGAAGGTGATTACCCGGATGTCGGTGAGCGGCGGTGAGAGGATGCATACCGTAGTATGCATCCGCATAATCGATGGGATTATCCTTCGGTTTTCGGTTTGAGTGTATCAGTGATTTTCTTCATCAACCGCTGTACCTCTCCGAGATTTCCTTTTGCTCCGAAAACATCTCCCGTTTCAAACGCTTTGGCGGCACTGGCAGCCGCATCCTCTGCACTACTCAGATCGGCTTTCAGCTCCTTGATAAGGTTTTTATCCTTACCGCGCGAATTCTTTTTTATATCCTTTGCAGTTGCCTTGAGCATACCGTCGACCAGGCCAAGATTCTCCTTAACCTGCGCAATCATCTCGGCCTTTTTTTGGGGCGCCTCAGCTGCGAGTTCATTCGCGAGTTCGGTGGTTTTAGTCAGCATTTCCGTAACAACCTTGTATTTCCTGGTCAGAAAAAATCCTTTTTTCTGTGTTGCGATTCCGTCTTCTGCCATTTTAAGGGCTTTTTGAACATTCTCAAAATTGCGGGCCATGTATTTGTCCGCTTCTGCATCCTGCGCCGCTTTAATCGCCGCTTTGGCTGCGCTGAGTTCCGCATCGGGGGCTTTCTGGCATCCGGAGAATAAACAGACCATACCCGTAACTGCGATGGTCAGGGTAATTCTGAGTGATGGAACGTGCATACTAAGACTCCTGTTGTTGAGGTGGAAAATTGCACCTGTCGTTCGTGGTTACTTCACTACTTTAGTGTTATAACTTTTTTAAAATAAGGAATTAACCCTGATGGTTGCAACTCTTTAGCTGGGCAGATGGTAACTGTGTCGTACCGTTGCCGGAAGTACGGGTGTTAAATTCGGGAGTTGTCGACTGGATTCGCGGGGGCGGATTTGCTGAATTTTTGGCATAGTACCTGAACCAATAATAATATTGTCAATAAACGGGTACGTGAGGACAAGGGGGGGGGGAAGCAGCCGTTTGCTGCGAGCCTTCATCGTACAATTGATTGCGGACAGGCACGAGTCGGTGCCGGTGGAAGGATTGATGTATGAACTTGTTCAGCGTGTGCCTGATTACGGCAGTCATTTGCAGTTTCGGTTTTTCCCAGACTCCAGCGCCGGGAGAATCATTCAACCGGGCTGTGCGGAACGGTGCCTGGTGCTGGTATCAGGATCCCCGGGCGATCTATCATAAGGGATCCAGTGAGAAAACCTATATCGGGTTTATTGATACCCGCGGGAGCATCGGGGTTTGGTCCTATGATCACGAAACCGGACAAACCGATTCGGTTATGCTGCATACTTCTTTCGAGAAAGATGACCATGACGCTCCGACACTTTTTCTGCGCAAAAACGGGAGGATCACCTCCTACTACACCCGCCACGGAACCGACCACTACATTTTCCACCGCACCACGGTAAATCCTGAGGATATTTCAGCCTGGCAGCCGGAAGACACCATCATCACGCCCAGAACGGTTAATGGTACCTGCTATACGCACGAGTTCCAGTTGACTCAGGAAAATGACAGGATCTATCTCTTTACCCGGAATCTTGGGTATGGTCCGACCATGATCTACTCCGATGACGAGGGTAACAACTGGTCTGCACCCCGTCAGGTGGTCACGAGCGGTGACCGTCCCTACACGAAGTATGTATCCGATGGTGAGTCACGAGTGCATTTTGCATTTACCGATGGTCATCCCCGCGTTCAGCCATCAAACAGTATTTATTACATGTACATGGAAAGCGGTAAATTCTTCAAGGCATCCGGTATCTTTATCAAGGATACCGCAGCACTTCCGGTTAAAACCGGTTCGTCATATGAGGCTGACCGCATTTACAACGGTGCGACGAACGGCAAAGCATGGATCTGGGATATTGCTCTTGATGCCGGGAAAAATCCGGTGCTGGTGTTCGCTGTCTTTCCGAATGATAATAACCACCATTACTATTATGCACGGTGGACCGGCACGCAATGGTTCACGAAAGATCTCGTCAATGCCGGGAAATGGTTTCCGCAGACCCCCGGGGGGGCCAATGAACCGGAACCGAACTATTCTCCCGGTATCTCGCTTGACCATGGTAATCCGTCGATCCTGTATCTTTCGCGGTTTCTTGACGGACAATGTGAAATCGAACGCTGGGTCACCGATGACAGTGGGAAAACATGGACATCAACAGCGATTACTGAATCTTCGACCAAACGGAACGTGCGGCCGATAGTTGCATGGCCACAGCCCTACGGTGCGGAATCGCCAGCCAAAAAACTGCTGTTCTGGATGAACGGCGATTATGTGCATTACACAAATTATTCAACTGGAATACGGTACACCATCCTGACCGAAGAGGTTGCTGCGTTCTCCCGGTCTGCAGCTGTCCACCCTGAACGTCTCACGGGTGGGGGGGCGGAACTGTTCAGTATTTCCGGAAAACGGTTGGGGCCGGTGGATGGAAACCCTGTTCTGCCCTTGGGTGCCAGGCTTCCTGCCGGAGTTTTTCTTGTGAGAAAAGCCGGTAAAGTTTACAAAGTCGAAACTTCTTCCGGGCATTTGGAACGAAGGTAAGTGGGATTGCCGGTAACGGTGGGGCGCTACATAAACACACCATGAAGACACCGCGGGAACCTCTCCCTTGTTATCACAGCCGTTTCCGGTGGTTACTGATCCACCGTGCCTGGGCGGATAATCCCGTTGCAGCGTAAAATGCAGCAAGTTCCGAATATCGCTTCTCAACATTGAACGAGGTGGCGTGTTGCAGCTTTTTCAGACAGACCGGGCAGAGATGTATTGGTTGTGCATCGTTCTCTTCAAGGTTGTTACAACCGTTCATGACACATTTAAAAGCGATACAATGGGCCAGGCCGAACATGTGCGCCGTTTCATGTGCGAGAATTTTACAGCTCCGTAAAAAGACGAGCCTGGGGTCAGGCGCTGCCATCGCATCGTAAAAGGTTGGCGAGTAGCGTGCAAAACTGAAAATACCCACCCGTTCCTGATAGGTCGCATAGCCGAATACAAAATTCCACAGGGGGTCAGGATAGAGATCGGTCATCGTGATCCCCAGAACACAATAGGCTCCTGATGGAATCCTCTCCATCAGATACTGCAACAGGCGGTCAGCATTCGCCTGAAGGGTGTAGGAGTAAGGGTTTACCCGTATGGAACATTCTTTTTCCGGAGGGTGCAGAACGCGTTTTACTGTTACCGGCATGGCGAAGTAAATTTCGGTAAATTGTTGCAGATACTTTAGCGACGGGGCCACTGCCGTTTTGAATTTTCCAATCGGTTGCAGAATGATCCTGGTGCGGTGCTCATCGACCGGGTTTCGTGGACCTTCAATAAACTGTTCAAAGGTCTGTCCCGGCTCGTCGTGCTGTGCAAGCCAGTCGCCAGGTTGCGGGGGAGGTACCGGCTGAAAATTCCCACTGGTGTCTGAAAGAGGTATGGTGCCTTTCAGGGGGGTGATAGAGACTGCAGCTCTCTTTGCTGAAAGTGGCAGACAGCAGAGATGAACTGCAAGAAAAAACGGTAGATACGTTGAATGCTTCAGTTTCATTCTGTTGGTGCTCCGGCAGTAATTCTACAAGAAATCATCTCCTGCAACTCCGGGAATTATCGGGCCGTTCTCTACAGGTACAAACGCTTCCGGGGAGTGAAATGTAACACTATGTACTGGAGGGCAGGCTGGGGGAGGTATTTACCGGTGCATTGCCAGCTGCAGAGAGCGTACTCCTCCAGAAGGAAAAAATTTTATCGCAATTGCACTACCGGGTATGGCTGTAAGGGGTTGGTGGCCTTGTTTCTGACGATATAGCTGCCGGGGGCAGATCGCCGGCGGAAATACGCTGCTGTTGACGGTGCAATACGTCGTCCGAGAATTGTGAACAGTTCGGCGTTTCCGGATCCGGCTGCAAGGGGAGTGGTGCGGAATCCGCGATGGTCAGGCAACCTGACGACATTTTCCTCCAGTGGAATTCCTCCGGCGGCAAAAAACGCCGCTGCGCGGCTCTGCATAAACAGTTTTCCATCGGTATAGAGATCGTTCTCATAGGAACTCACCCCGGATGCCCCGGCACCGAACAGCAGCGCTATCACCCCGGCGTCGGCAAACTGCTGCGTACGCTCCCTGCCGCCATCGCCCAGAAAATATTCCGGTCGGTTATCTTTGTACCCTTCACGCGGTTCACCCGTATTGGTTACATTGAGGTGGTTGGAGTTACCCAGTGGAATCTGCCATAACACCCATGGTTTGCCGGAGGTGATATTCCAGAGGCGCAACCATTCCCGGTACCGGTTGAAACTGCGTGAGTTGACTGATGCACCGGAAGCGGTGTCCCACCAGTGTTTGCCGCCGTCGCCATTCACCAGACGGTAGAAATCGGCATCCCGGTCAAGGGGGTCGCCCACGAGCACATCCCAGGTCAGCCCGGTGGTATTGGTGGTCAGTCCCAGCGGGGCTAAAAAGGAATAAACTTTGTCAATTTCCGGCTGCAACGGAAGTTCCACACTGTAGTAAAAGAGGTCCTGTTCGCTTGCCCACCCGGAGATGTGTATCCCGAGAAGTGCGTTCGAGGCACCGGCAGCCTTTTTAAGAGCAAGGAATGCCTGCCCCCAGCCGGCAATGGTGTTCGGCAGTCCGGAAAGTTCGGCCAGCCCGGTTGAGGCAACCGCCGCCCCGGCATCGGGATTGTTTGAGGACTGGATTTCCAGATACCCGAAGCCGTCGGCTTCCAGAAGTATGTACACCGGTTTGCCGAAATCCGTTGCCCGTTCCATCAGTAGTTTGAAATCACCGAAATACGATGTCATCGTGGCGACCGTTTGCACCTTTTCAAGAAACTTATCTTCGCCGCCACCATCCTCGCCGGTAACCTGATAGTATTGAATCACCGGAACCGTATGCTGCTCATCACACTCGTTCATGTAGGCAAGCGCATACGAACCATCCTTTTCACCCCAGCCCCAGTTATCGACCCACCCCTTGGTAAGGTAGCAGTACCGTGCATTCCACGGGACGTTGCTCTCCTTCATCCAGGTTTTTCCCCGATTTTCAAAAAGACCAAGAAGCAGCGATGATGGAATTCCTGAGGTGAGGGAAACCGTCACGTCGGCTCCCGAACTCGGGCACAGGTTCAGGAGCAGAAGGATGCCGCTAAGGTAGAATGAAACGATGCTCAAACGTTTCCGGATTAACAACATTCCATTCGGTCGAAGCTTTTCTGTTTTCATTTGAACCATCCTGTCTGATGACGATTGGTTAATCGGGTGTACCTTGCAGGTTGTAGTAACTGTCTTAAAGTAATTTGCACCCTTGTTACGCACTATGATCTCGGGGTCGGAAATGGGATCGTCTTTAATTCAAGCATTTTTCGATTCCGAAAACCGACCCCGACTCCGACCCCGGTAAAAACAAAATCGGTATCAGTGATTATAGGACGGTTATTATTGTAATAATTCGGCCCCCCCGTATGCAAGAACCGAATCAGTACATGGTGGTTTACGCGGAAACGAATTGCTGAAAGTATATTTCACGGGGGCTCAAAACGGAAGCTGCACCTGAATAACCCGTTCAGCGTATCGGTTATGCGGCTGAGCTTATAAACCTGCGAAAGGATGCCATTATGGAGAAATGTACCTTACCGGTCATGGTAGCTATAGTTGCTATTGCAGTCCTGTCCGGCTGTGGCGGAGCTGAATTTGTCAATACCGCAAAACTCCCCGACAATCCCTACTGTAACCACATGAAAGAGGTCTGCAAGGAGGCTCGTGAATTTGAAACATCATATGGAGCATTGTCGCCCGAAGAGAAAAAGGAAGCTGAAAATATTCTCAAGGCATACCGCATGCAGTGTAATGATGCTCTTGATGCATGTAAAAAAAGTGCGGGGAAATAACCGGTATCCGCAATTAGATTGTTCAGCGTAGTTTTTTTCCTGTAGCCGGGGCCGGGCGCGGTTTCTTTCGCGGCTGACTGTTGTCATTTCGCTCAACTCCCCGTTGCCGCTCAATCTTTTCGATCAGCATCCCGAACGTCAGCTCCTTCATGATCATGCTGCAGTGTTCCGCGATGGTGCCGAGCATACTCTGAACGAATTCACGACAGAGGTCATCAGGATCGTTCGGTATCCGTCGGCTCTGGTTTTCAACCGCATTGATCACATCGATCACCGGTATCTGTGAAAAATCCCGGGTGGGGATATACCCGGGTTTCCGGTCGCCCACGATATGCAGATACCCTTCATGAATAAGCCAGTTGAGAATACCGGAAGCCTGTGCATCGGTGAGTTCATATTTCGTAGTGAAATACCGCAGCTTGGGTGGTCGGCGGCTGCGCATGAACGATTCCACACAGTCAAGCATCATTCTGATGGTAATGTAGGTTTTGTAATCTCCCACACGCCGGTCCCATCGCCGTTTCGCACGGAGCAGGGGCCTGAAATTCTGGAAAACGTACGACACCTGTGCCCCGAACAGGATGATCAGTGCCGCCAGAAATAACGAGAGCAGAAAAAGCGGCAGCATCCCCACGGCACCGTAAATGGTCTCCGTCTGAAACGACATTCTGACGATTGTACTGAAGCTGCGTCGTTCAACTTCAAAAAAAAGCCCCGAGATCAGTCCGCCCACCACTGCCGAGGCGAAGTTTACACTGGTATTGGGAACAAATATAATCAGACTCCCGAACGCCAGAACCATAAGCAGAAAAGGTACCGCATCAAGCGGCAGAAAGTACCCGGAAACCAGATCGAACCACTCGCTGCGCCGGAACTGGAACGACATCAGAAAAAGCAGCGGGCTGTACACCATTACCATGGTGAAGGTGCGCAGCCGTACGAAGATCGACCGCGAGCGTGAGACTTTCCATATAGCATTGTACGACTCCTCCACACTGCCGAAGAGCCCCACCGCCACCGCGATCAGCACGACAATTCCCACCCCGCGTAGTTTCTGCGCATTGACGAAGAAGAGTGTTATGTATTCAAGAACACTGTCCGGTGCGAAGGGGAGCAGCAGCGCGAAAAATTGCCGCACCTGCTCCGGTTGTACATCAATAAAACCGGCGATCATGAACGCGGAAGTGGTCACTAGCGGAACGATGGCGAGCAGCAGGGCGTAGGCAAGCGCCGAACTGCGGGTAATGCAGTGGTTGAGCCCGTATTCTGAAATAACGATTCGCCAGAAAATGAAGAATCGGGTGGTATGGTACCAGACGATGCTGTGCTGTCGCCTGAGTTGCAGCAGGGCGTCACCGGGATTCTGAAGGACGTCTTTGAAATAGGTTCGTGAAAAGAGGTACATGGGCCATCCGCTGGTTGCTGAGGGCAATTATTTGTACGATTCATGAATGAATGATAATGATACTATTTGAGCCGGTGGCAAGAGAAGGGTGTTGTGGGTGTGGGTGAAATGAAGTGGGTAAGTTACAATAAATGATCCGATTAAGGTGCAACAATAATTGTATACACGGATGGTGTTTCACAGCTGTCAGAGGCGACTATTTTAATGGTATCGGTTTCGTTACTTTCCTTTGGTCGTTTTATATAATAGTAGTAGTCCCTGCTGAAAATTTCCGTAGTCGACTGCACTGAACACCTGACGTTATACCCGCCGTATTTCTGAGAAATACCGAAAGAGTTGAAATCACCGATGTGGACAAGGTATTCATAGGTGTCTGATGAAAATTTCGGTGACGGTTGAACTTCTTCAAATCCGAAATAGCGTACAGTTCCGGTCCGTCCAATAGGTACCATGGTGTCCGAAATCCACTTCGCCATCGGCATCTCGTCAAGATAACAAGGGTTGGGTGTGTATGTATTCTTAGGCTTTACGTTAATCTGGTACGTTAATACGGTCTCCTTGTTTTCAGCTGTCACTGTTATTTCGATCTTCCGGGTATTCGTTTCCGATGGAGGTGTGCACGTAAAGAATTTCGCTGAGTTCGGCCATACTTCCGGAGTAATGGCGACACCGTCAAGTAGAACTCGGGCAGTCGCTTTGGGGGAGGATGGTACCGGTTGCACGCCCAGAATCAATTCGGAGTTGAGCTCGACCGTGTAGGAAAGTGAATCCGGGCGAAATACTGGTGTTACCCTTATTGTGCCGGTGGATGTACCTGTGAGATTTACTCCCCGTATAACTGTCAGCAAATCTGAAAGGGTTGCACAATCCGCAGGAGGCTCACTCAATGTATCTGTGTAGTAGGATACATCGACTACATAGTCCAACATTGTTCTTTTATCCCCGGCGATAACGGATATATTAATCCTGAGGGAATTTTTCTCAAAATATTTATTTACCCAGTAATAAAAGACATCAGATTCATCACGTTTTTCAGGCGTAACAGGGTCCCAGGTAACAACTGAAATGCACGCTTCAGGTGAACTTGTAACCGGTCGAATGCCCAGCAGGTTACCGGTAGCTATCCGGACGGAATAAAAATGGATCTCAGGATCAAAATCCGGTTGTAAATCTACGATCGTCGAGTCTTCGCTGCTATATGGTCGAACTATGGTCAGAATGTCAGTGAGGGTTGCATCCGATGATGGGACATCAAGAGTATCCGGCGGTTCCTCAAGGGAATCGGAAGTGTACCGTACATTTATAGCATAGGATAATTTGGATGTCCCATCTTCGGCAGTGACACTAATTTCAATGACTCTTTCAGCAGTGTCGGAATTGTAGTTACACGTAAAGAACTCTTCCGCATCAGACCACTCTGATGCAGAGATGGTATCTCCATCGAGAACAACGCTGATACTCGCCCGGGAAGAGGAGGGTACCGGCCGAATCCCCAGGACCTTACTGGTATCAATACTAACAGAATAGGAATGCGTTTCGGATTTAAACTCAGGAGTCAATTGAATAACATCGTAAGTTAGCTTAACAGAATCACCATCTGGCCGTTGGGTGGTCACGATGTCGGATAACGTTGCATCCGATGATGGGGGGGTAAAGAACGTAACTTCGATGGAATACACTTGTTCCGTTTTACCGTCTTCCGCGGTAACCGTAATTTCGATATCTCTTGTGCCGGTGCCGGATTCATAGTTGCATGTAAAGAATTCCTCGGAATCTGTCCAGTCCTGTGTGGAAATGGTGGCCCCGTCAAGCGATACTATGATGCTTGCTTTAGGGTCTACCGACATTGGCTGAATGCCGAGCACAGACGCAGTATCTACGGTAACAGCATAAAAGAGCGTGTCGGAATGAAACTCAGGTTCGAGTTCCGCGATGAAATAGTCATTTGTTTCGGATGTGTCATCCGGTCTTTCAACTATCCGGATAGCCGAAAGTGTGGCCTGAGAGGATGGTGCATCCTGAGGACCTTGAAAATCACATGAAATGAGGACCCACATGAAAAATGATAAAGACAGCGTTTTGATAATGTTGATTTTCATATTGTGTTTCTGATAATGTTTCTCATTGTTTTGACTACGACACAAGACTTTCAGGGTGCAACAATAATCGTATACACGGATGGTGTTTCACAGCTGTCCGAGGCGACTATTGTGATGGTATCTGTTTCTTTGCTTCCAGTTGGTCGTTTTATATAATAGTAGCGATCGTACAGAGCGTACTTCCTGTTGAAAATTTCTGAAGTACCCTGCACTGAACATTCAACGAAATACGGGCCGTATTTCGGAGAAAAACCGAAATAGTTGAAATTACCGATGTGGACAAGGTATTCATTGGTGTCTGATGTAAATTTCGGTGATGGTTGAACTTCCTCAAGTCCGAAATAGCTTATTATAGACCCACCTCGAAGGTTCATTTTCACAGTATCTGAAATCCACTTCACCATCGGCATTTCGTCAAGATAACACGGGTTAATGGTGTATGTTTTTTTATGTTTTACGGTAACTATGTAGGTTAATTGGTTTTTCTTGTCTTCCGCTGTCACTGTTATTTCGATTCTCCGGTTATTCGTTTCCGATGGAGGTGCGCACGTAAAGATTCCCGCTGAGTCCGACGTAATGGCGACACCGTCAAGCAGTACACGGGCAGTCGCTTTGGGGGAGGATGGTACCGGTTGCACACGCAGAATCGATTCGGAGTCGATTACGACCGTGTAGGAAAGTAAATCCGGGCGAAATACTTGTGTTAACGGCCAGGGGGAATTATATGTAGAATTTCCATGCCATATAAATGTCTGCAAATATGAAAGGATTGCACAATCCGCAGGAGGCTCATTCAATGTATCCGTATAGTATGATACACTTATTTTGTAGTTCATAATTGATTTTTTATCCCCGGCCATTACTGATATATCAATACTGCGGTAATTACCTCCGTATACCCAGTAATAAAAAGCATCAGATCCATCACGTTTTTCAGGTGTAACATGGCCTTCGTTGGTCATAAATGAAATGCATGCTTCCGGTGAATTTGTAACCGGTCGAATGCCCAGCAGGTTGCCGGTAGCTATCCGGAGGGAATACGAATGGATCTCAGGATTAAAATCCGGTTGCAGGTCTACAATCGTAGAGTCTTCACCGTTATATTGTCGAACTTTTGTCAGAATGCCAGTGAGACTCGCATCTGATGATGGTGCATCAAGAGTATCCGGTGGCAACTCCAATGAATCGCTGGTGTACCGAACACTTATGGAATAAGATGCATTAGATGTTCCGTCTTCGGCAGTGACGGAAATCACGATTTCTCTTGTATCGGTATCGGATTTGCGGGAACACGTAAAGAACTCTTCCGCATCAGACCACTCTGATGCGGAGATGGTATCTCCATCGAGAACAACGCTGATACTTGCCCGGGAAGAGGAGGGTACCGGTCGAATCCCCAGAACCTTACTGGTATCAATAGTAACAGAATAGGAATGCGTTTCGGATTTAAACTCCGGAGTCAATTGTATACTATCGTAATCTTCGTTATCAGAATCACTGTCCGGTCGTTGGACGGTCACGATGTCGGATAACGTTGCATCCGATGATGGGGGTGTAAAGAACGTAACTTCGATGGAATACACTTGTTCCGTTTTACCGTCTTCCGCGGTAACCGTAATATCGATATCTCTTGTGCCGGTGCCGGATTCATAGGTACACGTAAAGAATTCCTCGGAATCCGTCCACTCCTTTATGGAAATGGGGGCCCCGTCAAGAGAAACGGTGATGTTTGCTTTAGGGTCTGTCGGCACGGGCTGAATGCCAAGCACAAACGCAGTATCTACGGTGTCAGCATAAAAGAGCGTGTCGGAATGAAACTCTGGTTCGAGTTCCGCGAGAAAGTAATCATCTGCTTCTGAAGCGTCTTGCGGACGCTCCACAATCCGGATGGCTGCGAGGGTAGCCTGAGATGATGGGGCGTTCTGAGGATTGTTCGTGAGTTCACATGAAATGAGAACGAAAGGTAAAATCACTAGAGATAGTAGTTGGATGATGCTGATTTTTATGGAGTTTATCATCAGTTGTTGTTCTTTTCCGTTAGTTTTTTTACTATAGTTGAAATCATCAAGTAGTAGTACTTACAAATATATCATGAAATTCAAGTGGCATATCGGCTGAAACGGAAAAAGTGTTTTCCGCTGGAAAACAGCAATTAAAGCGGATTTACAATGCCTGGTTTTCGGCTGTATCTAGTGTCTGTCCGAAAACCCCTCCGGTCTGCGGACAGCTGCGACACACGTTCTGCGTTGTCGATCTGCATCGTCATATTTTCAATACTATGCCTGGTTGCCTCCGGCGCTCTCCGTGGGGTGAAATGCGGGTAGGGTCGAGTCGACCTCCGCGCATCCCATATGTCTCGCTTGTCCTCGCCCACGGAAGTAGTTTCCAGGCAGACACTATTTAATGAAAATGGAAAAAAAGAGTGGGTTTTAGAACGGTTATCGTGATGGTGCTGACCATTTATTTTTACCTGCGACCACCTCATTGTACAGTTTGATATACTGTTTGTTTCCCGGTGCATACACCTGCAGATATTTACACCAATGAAGGCTGTGATCGAATATCCCCTCCGCACTGTATGCTTTTGCCAGATAGTAAGCTGCCTCCAGAAAAAGCGGGAAGAGTCTGGTTGATTCCAGAAACATCGGAATGGCTTTCCGGTATTCACCCTGCCGGTAATAGATTGCACCCTTATTGAAATGAAGATTAATCATATAAGGATCGGTACGTTCGATTGCAGAATAATCAGCAAGCGCGTCGTCGTAATTGCCCTTGAGTGTTGAAATATAAGCTCGTTGATTATAGGCGAAAGTGTTATTGGGATTGCAACGAAGGGATTTTTCCAACAGAGTGGAGATACTGTCAGTGGCTTCGGACGGCTCAGGGAAATGTGATGCCCGGCAGACATACATATCGGAACGGAAATCCTGAATATAACGATAGATGAACAATGCCGAAAGTGCCCACCATACGATCATGCCTGCAAGTAACAGGTATTTCCCCCATCCGTTCGGCAATTGGACAGTCTGCGGTCTGGTTGTTCGTCGGGAGAGTATCGCCAGCGACAACCAGGAAAAAAAAGTACAGTACAGGAAGTGCGCTATCGATACCAGTTGGGCCAGCAGAAAGCATCCCGCGCAGGAAAGTGCACTAAAAAAGAGAAGGTCCCTGTAAAACGGGGTGTTCTCCCTGGACCTGAATTTCGTACCGATGCAGAATATCAGGAACAGGGCCATCAGCACCACGCCGACGATACCGTATTCGAACAGTAGTTCAAGGATCTCGTTATGAGAATTGTAGAGCGGGTCTCTGAAAGGAAAAACAAAACCGATTTCGCGTGTGCAATATCTGCGGAATACTTTAGCGAAGGTATTGGCCCCGTAGCCGAACCAAAAATTGTTCATGGCGACAGGAATCGTTTCCTTCACAATCAGGACACGGTTATGGGTGAACCGGTTGATGCCCTGGTATCCCTCCGAGCCGATACGGTAGAGCAGCATCATGCCGCCAAGCAGTAGCAGTCCCGAAAATACGAGCGTTGCCGATCGCGTCAGTTTTTTTAACCGGGGTGACTGCAGCCGTTTCTGAAAAAACAGGAGTGTAGGGAGAATAAAGAATATCAGAATGGCTTTTATTCCTCTGCTGGGGCTGAAAATCGCGATCAGCAGAAAGAGTACCAGTGATACTCCCGGAAGAATACGTCCCCATTTCCCGGAGTGCGACAGGAGAAGCAGCGTATAGGGGAAGGTACACAGCAGGTAATACGCGAGTGCATTCCGGTTTATATACGTCGATCCGACCAGTTCGGAGCTGGACCATGCGAAGAAATCGTTTCCGGTAAGCTGCAGCAGATAATACAGCATCACGATAAGTGCACCTGCATGCCACAGGGTAAACAAAATGACCAGTTTACGTTTGCTGTCGAGCAGAATGTATGCTTCAAAGAAAAGCAGTATCGAGAGAGCTAGATCGCCGTAGAATATCCAGTCGGAAAGCCTGTTCTGAAAACATATAGCCGCAGTATACAGAAGCAGTAAGAGAGCAACGATTACTGTTTTTCTGCCCGGATAAACAATTTTACCTGTTCTGAAAACATTAAAAAGAAGTACTCCCGAAATGAGCAGGATAACTGATCGTGCGATAAAAAATTTTATAAGACCGGCATTGAGTGTACTGTTCCATACCAGAGTAGGTACAAGGAATACGGCCATGCACAGGAGGATAAAGGCGACACGTTTTGAGGTGATCATTGGATGGTAACAAACTTGTGGAATGTAACAGTCCGGATTCGCATAGGTAAAAAATATAGTAACTACTCAGGTATCAAATTGTCGATTCCGCTCATCCTGAGCTTGTCGAAGGATAAAGCGGACGTGAAAACTGGGTCCTGGTTCGACAAGTGGTACACTGAGCCTGTCGAATGTGCTCTCCATGAGCGTATTGAAAACATTGGCACAGAATACCTGAGTAGTTACAAAAATATATATGGTACATGCGGGCACAATTTTTAGAATACCACTCAGACCGATTGGCCTGTCTGCACGGTAATCAGGGCACAGTCTGCCGATTCGATTATTGTGTGGTACCTGCCCTGATCCCCAGCTTCTCCTTCACCGCAGGCAGGGGCTGCGGATAGTGCCCCCGGTTCCGGTATTTCTTCGTGTAGATCGCCTGCGTGGGACAGCGGTTGTAACACCGCCAGCAGGCGGCACATTTGGATTCCCGGAAGCGTGGAAGATCATCCATGGTGATGGCGCCGTATGGACATCCCGCTGCACAGAGGCCGCATCGGGTACAGGCGGTGGCATCAACGAACTTGGGTCCCATCTGCCATACGCCGAGCCAGCGGGGGAGGCGGAGTGCAAATCGCCGTGATGGCTGTAATGTCACCTCTGGAGCGGTGGATGGGTCACCTGAAAGCAGTGTTCCAATATTACTGATGAACCGGTTGAAGGTGAGCATTTCCTCCTGCCCCGGAGCATCGGTGTTCGCGTTATTCATGCAGATCATGACGGGACGCGTATCAGGCATGTGCAGCGCATCGGCGGCGATGATCCTGTACCCGCGACCAGAAATGCAATGGCAGAGATGGGCGAGCGTACCGGCATTGAAGTTGCCGAAGGTATTGAAAACAAATGCGGGTTTGTTTTCACTGCGGGGCAGGGATTTGACAAAGCGGTGAAATAGTTCCGGTGAGGTGAGGAAGTGCGACCACGTGGCGAATCCAATCACATCGAAATGGTCGGACTGGAACTGTTCTTTCAAGGTGATATCATGGAGAGTCCACTCTACTTCGGGCAGGTTCCGCATAATATAGTCACACGCGGCGCGGGTATTTCCCATGTTCGAGTAGTAATAGAACAGAACTTTCATGACGCCTCGGGTCGTTGTGTTTCACGATCGATAGTGTATCCGTTACCCTGAAAACTGCGGTACGACAATTGGCTCCGTTAAAATAAAAAAGGGCATTACCGGATGACGATAATGCCCTTCTGAATTTTCAACGTGTTGCTATTTATTCTGATTTTTCCGGATGATATCGTCGATCTCCTGCTGTACCTTTGCCTTGTAGAGTACTTCTTCGAGATCGTGGGCGATTTTCTTCCCCTGCATGAGAATTTCCGACCGTTTCTCAAGGAGTGAGAGTTCCAGTTCCCGTTTGCGGTTTTCTTCCGAGCGCAGGCGCAGCCGAATGATACTGTGTCCGATTGAGAGGCCGAGCAGAAGAATGAAAACCTGTACAAGTAGGATGATTATAAAGCTTGATGTCATGGTAGGTTTCAGCCTCCTTATAATACTTTCGGCACTATTCCTTTGAATAAATATAGCTACAGCTGGAGGTGAAAGCAACGTAATACTTAACCGTAACAATTTTGAATCAGCCCGAAAACGGGGTTCAGGGGAGAGGAAATCGCCCGGTGCTGAAATTCATCCTTCGTGCAAAATTCAATAATTTGAGGAGTAATTCCCGTTGATTATCTTCAATATTCCGCATGTCGTTTCCGTTCTCCGAGGCGACCTCTTGGTACAGTTCGGCAACCGGTCCTTCAAGTACCGGGTGGAAGATGTCTTCGAGACGGTGCTTGGATACCGGAAGCGAAAAGCGGTCAACCGTGTTCAGAAGATACCTGATGCGGTCACAACGGTCGATTGAAAGGTCGTCGGCAAGCTGATGTAATTCTGCGGTCAGGAGCATTTCCGCCAGATTTCCACTGCGGGAGAGATCAAGGGTACACTTGAAATGTGCCGCCCGCTGGGCCGTTGCGGCAAGTTCTTTGATACATTGTGCTTCGTTGCCCGGTTGTTCGAGATGGGCGAACTGACTATCCCACTCCTTCTGGAGCTCGAACTCGATAGGTGCCCTGAAATGGTCGGGAAGTCGGGGATGGAACGACTGAAGCAGCAGCAGATCCTGTTCATTTGTATGCAGCCATGATTCGAATTTAGCCTGGGTGTGCCTGCCGATTCTGTCGAGATATACCTCGGCGAGGTGGTTACGCAGTGACGGGAAGATGTCCGCAAGTGTGTAGAGCTGCGTATCGGGGTTGCGGTTGAGCCAGACCGGATCGGTGATGTCGGTTTGTGGAATCCCCTTCCAGGGGAGTACCCAGCCGAACGGTTCCGAACGGTTACTTACATCAATGATCACCAGCCATTCACCGGCTTCACCCGACGAGGCATGCTGCAGCTCAACATGAAAAAGGCGCGGCCAGGTGGTTGCAGGTGGTTCGGCAGGATCGGAACTGTCTGAAACAAGACTTTCAACATGATACCGGTAGCCGTACTGCTCGTAGCTGCTTTTTCGGGTGACGGCAAGTGCCGCCTCCATTGCTGCTGCAAAGGCAAGCATCCGGTCGTGAAAAAAATAGGGCAGGATATGCTGTTCAAAGAGGGTTGCTCCCGTGTCGCCATTGAGATTACTCGGTGCCCGGGCAAGATCATGCATGAAGGTTTCAAGCACTTCCGCCTGTTTTTTTGGATCGATGCCAAGCTGTAGTGCACGACACGCATACGCAAGGTTCTGCATTGGTTCGATGCCGCTTATTTCGGAAAAAAACCAGCCGCAGGAGGTATAGGAGAAGAGCATGTATTTCTGCGCTTCGAGCAGACGGAGGAGCAGTTGTTTTTCTTCTGCGGAAGGTTTCTTCTTTGGTTTCTGCGCGGTGATCAGCCGGTCGAATGTTTTTCGGGTGAAATTGTTGAGAACGGTAGCGTAGCCATCCCGGAGTTTCCACGGATTGATGCCGAATTGTCTGCAGGTAGTGCTGAAGGTGCTGTCCAGTGATTCCTGCATGGTATCCAGCGCTTCGCGCAGCGGTGCGCGCCACTTCTGGTTCCATCCCTCGCGTCCGCCGGTGGAACAGCCGCAATCCCTTGTCCATCGCCCCACCCCGTGGGCACAGCTCCATGCGGTTCCTTCACCGAACCCATTTTTCAGGGACACTTCAAATTGCGGTTCATGTTCGGCAAGATAGGTGCCGAAGTTGACAGGGTGTATGCCGAGCGAGGGGGCTACATTGGTGAAGAAATAAGCGAGACACATATCACCGAACGGCTTATGGTGGCCGAACGTTTCTCCATCGGTGGCGATCACCACGACTTCGTCTTCCCTGGCCGCCGAGGTGTAACAGTCGTTGATACGGTTGCCGAGGGTATGCGCATCCTGCAGCAGATCGTTGAAACTGATCTCCTTGGAAAGACCCTCATCAAAAAAGAAGGCATCAAGGTACCCGCCGCTCTTTTTTCCCGCTGGGTTGCGGGAGAATATCCGGTATGGTCGCCGGGTGTCGACGGGCTGCTCACCGGTAGGGACCCAAGATGACGATCCGTCAAGCGGTCGGATGGCCTCCGCCTGCTGCGGGGCAAGAATGACAAAGGTGAATTCTTCCTCGATGAGACACTGAACGGTTTCCATGTTGATGGCGGTTTCGGCGAGCCATATGCCTTCCGGTTCCCGGTGGTAGGTTGCTCTGAACGATGCTTTTGCCCAGCGCAGCTGAGTCAGCTGGTCGCGGCGCGAGGCGAGCGGCATAATGATATGGTTGTACACCTGCGCCACAGCATTTCCGTGGCCGCCGGAGGCTTTCTTCGCCGCAGTGTCACCTTCGATTATGCGGGCTGTTGTTACCGGATGATGGTGTGCAAGCCACGACATGAGCGTTGGCCCGAAGTTGAAACTCATGGTGCGGTAGTTATTGTGAATACCGGTGATCATGCCATCGGCATCGAGCAGCCGGGAGTAGCCGTTGGGGCGGTAGCACTCGGCGTAAATCCGTTCGTTCCAGTCGTGATGGGGGGCTGCACTCGGTTGCTGTTCGATATAATCAAGCCAGGGGTTTTCCCGGGGGGGCTGATAAAAATGACCGTGGATGACTACCCACTTTTTCGCGGTCGGACTCGGTTTAATTCCACGCATAGGGAGTTCCGTCGGGGTTGGTGACGGTTTTGCCTTCGAGCCGGCGCTTGAGAATGTCAATTCCCTGAGCGATGATGTCCGTACGCTCGTGGTAAACATTATCAAACCACGCCTCGGTTTCCTGGTTGACGCGGGTATAACATTTATCTCCGATCCGCTTATCGCCGATCTGGATTTCAATGGTGCTTTTTTCGTTATTGATAATGACGTTTCTGAGCCATCTGATGCTCATCCTGCTTCTCCTCTGTTGTTTCGGACGGTTTGCCGTCAGGCTTAAAAGTACGTTGTTACGGAGATGTTTGTTCTGTTTTTTTCTTTGGTATTCCTGCCAGAAGCACTCGTGCACGTGTGGTGAACTGATCCGCCGGAAAATCAAGAACGAGCCGCTCCAGCAGAGGGCGCGCTTCCTGGTAGGCGTGATGCCGGACCAGTGCATCGGCAAGGAAATACAGATATTCCGGTTCTCCGGTCGCGGGGGCGCACCGCAGAGTTGCCACCGCCTCTCCGTATTCTGTAATGTCAATAAATGCACGGGCGATACGAAGACCGATACGCCAGTCTTCAGCAGCAGTGTCAACTGAGCCGCAGAACTGCGCGGCAGCCTTTTTCGGGTCACCCTTATACAAAGTATATTCGATTCGGATGAATTTGGCAAGCGTCTCGGGGGTGTCGGCAAGGCGCAGGAGCCAGTACCGGTATTCCTGCAACCGGCTCCGTTCGGCGGGAGCGATGCCGGTGCCGATCGTGCCAAGCAGTGCTGCAGCGCTGTCGGTGGCCCCGCAGAAGAGGAGCACCCGGAACTGCCACAGGGAATGAAGGGCTTGATTTCGTGCAAGACGGGTGGAAGGGTCGGTAATTAACCGGCGCGCGGCCGCAAGACTGTCCGAAAAGAGTTGCAGCTTTATGAGCAGGGTATCGCGGGTGATGGAGGGGGGGAGTTTACTGAGTTGTACGGACGCTTTTTTCAGATTGCCGAGCGAGAGATAGAGTTCAATGGCTTCGCGCTGCCGGATTGTGGTCTCAAGGCCGCTTTTTTCGAGCCATACCGCTGCGCTGTCGGGTTTGTCCATGGCACGGTAGGCGGTGGAGAGCAGTACTGCGGCTTGCTGTGCAAGTTCTTTACTGCAGTGTTGGTGGAGGAGTGTTTTTCCGGCGGCAAGCGCCGCTCCGTACGCCCGGTTTCCTATGCAGGTATGCCCGGCGGCAAGCAGCAGAGGGCAGCGCAGTGCCGGATCTTCCTCAAGGGTCAGTATTGCTGTAATCTGTCTGTCGTGAAGCTGTCGGCGGCCGTACTGATCAATAATCCATCTCCGCAGCCCGGTAGAGTCCGCATGCGGGGCGGCGGCAATCTGATCGGCGAACTGTTGCAGTAGTGAATCGGTGAGTGACGCACTGGCACCTGCCAGCAGTTGTTCAAAGCGGTTCAATGCAAGTGGCCGGAGCTGGGGTCTGCCGGTGATTATCCGGTAGAAAAGTGCGGGCATCGGAGCAAAATCATCAAGGACCTCTTTTGTTTCGATCCACTGAAGGAGCTGGTACTCTCCAAGGGAGTGGTTCTCGTCGAGTATCCGCAGCAGGGTATCCATGCGGCCGGTTGCCCCGGACTGCCGGTACGCGAGAAAAAGAGCATTGAGCGACCGATGGGTCTGTTTCCAGCTGCGCAGCAGCGAGGTCCGGACTGCGGTGTTTTTTCGAAGTACCGGATGCTGGAATGCGCAAATGAGCAGGGTGTCGTGCACCGGAAAAAGCTGTGCATAGGATGTCACCACTGATGCAGCATCATGGCCTTTAAGGGTTGCGATAAGCGAGCAGAGACACGATTCTTCCGGTGGCGTTGTTCCCGCCTGCGGTTGTTCAAGTTGTTGCAGGGTGCCGGCAAGAGTTATTGGACGGGAGCAGGCACCATATGCGTCACCGGCGATTCCCGCCGTCACAACAAACAGGGTAGAGAGTAGCAGTTGTTTCATCATGGTGTGCCGGCGGGGGGTGCCGTGGTGCGGGTAGCTGCCGCGAACCGGTTGCTGAAACCGACATGCAGCCGTCCCGGACTTCTGGTATCCCGGATATTTCGTGCCCATTCAATTGCGATCATACCGATGCCTGCGGGAATACGGATACCGATGCCGTACCCCAGCAGTTTGCTGTAGGGAACATCGGGTCCGGGGGGGGCGGTGAATCCCAGCCCGCCGTCGGAAAAAAGAAATACTGCCGCCTGTGCTTGAAAATAATACAACACCTCCATCTGCCCGTACAGAACACTTCTGAAAGCGAATTCATCTTCGCGGTAGCCGCGCAGTGAACCGTTACCACCCACACGGTATAGTTCTGCGGCAACAAGGTTCGATTCCCGCGAGATGATGTGGCCGGAAACACCGCGCAGCTGCAGCGCCAGATGGTAGGGCAGCGGCAGGTGCACCCCGGCCGAAAAATCGATATGGGACCGGTTGTAGGTTCGTTCCTTGCGGGTGAAACCGCTTCCGGTCGCAATTGAAAGCTCCCGGCTCCAACGGCCGTCACCGGGTGGCTCACCTTTTCTGATGAGCACCAGATCCGCTCCTGTAAAGGTGTTGCCTCCGCCGGCTGTGGTATCCTTGCGCGAGACATTATGTGCCATCACCGTGACGCCGGTCTGCCACCGCAGCGCCGGTTCAAGGAAAAAACCGAGTTTTCCGTACAGATACCCGAACTCATCGCTGACCACTTCCAGACCGCCATTCACATCGGTGGTAAACGAGAGACCGAGCAACCACGGTCGTGCAAAACGCAGATCAAGCCGTTGACGGGACCGGTCACCGGTATAGGTCAGAAGAGCTTCCTCACCCGCATGAAACAGGTTGGTGAAATTGAACTGCACTTCGCCGTTGATCCGTGGCGCCTCTCCTGTTTGTGCTTCTAGTGCCGCAGCTCCGTCGAAACCGAGGCCCGACCGGTCGGTGATGAAAAACGGCACTGTGATTCCGTCGCCGGAGGTATCGGTCGTTACGGTAACCGGCTGTGCGGCAACCGATGCGATGTACGAGCGGCTTTCGAGCCGTTCGATTGAATTGATTATCGTCCGGTGATCAAAGAGCGCTCCCGCCCGGACGGCAAGGTCATGGCGCAGCAGACGCTCATTGGTAGAGTACGTTCCCTGTAACCGGGGAGCCGCAAAACGGTAGCGGTTTTCGGGGGAGATATGAAACACCGTGGTCAGGGTGTCGGGATTTTCCGTGTGGTGCAGATCAACAGTGACGGATGCGAACGGGTGACCATTATCGGTAAAGACCCGCATGAGCTCATTCGCCCGTCGGCCGGTAATGGCGGCGTCATACGGATAGGTTTCGGGGTCCGGAGGCGGCAGGAGGAGTGAATCGGCTGCCGAGGAGGGGTTGCAGACAATCTCCTCCCCGGTTATCGTTGCCCGACGGCCGGGGAGGAATGACCAGAGCGGCAAGGTGGTGTCGATGACCGGATGGAAATAACCGAGTGAGTCGAGATAGTGCTGTACTGCCGTTAGAGCGCGGTTGCGGTAGTTCGGGGGAGTGCCCCCCTTTTTTCTTTTGTTCACCCGGGAGTCTGTTTTTGGTATCTTACGCAGCAGGGTGGTACAGTTGAACTGTTTTCGGGAAGGACTGCTGCAGTGGCAGGTGGAGTCGGTAATGATGATATATGCCGCTGAGTCCATGTGCGGTGTGGCGGCGAGGAGCAATCCTGTTGCCGAAAGAACAAAAATCAGTGGTGAAAAAATAACACCCTCCTGTCGAACCGGACGGATACCGACGTTTACAGGCTGATTCAGGTAAGGTGGTGAAGTACGGTGTACACTGCGGATCGGGTGGTATCAACCACCCTGACGTTTACGCCGCTCAAGGATCTCTTTGCCCTTGACCGAGTATTTCGCGACCGGTACCTCTTCGAGTCGTTCAATCGGAATCGGTTCACCGGTTACTTTACAAGTACCGTAGACGCCCTCTTCGATACGCTCCAGTGCTTCATCGATCTGTTCGAGGTATTTCTGCTGCCGTTCGGCCAGACCCATCGAGAATTCACGACCGTAGGAAAGCGACGCGACATCACCAAGATGGTAACTGTAGCGGGAAATCTCTCCGGAGGAGTCTGAAATGGATTTTTTGAGGTTGCTCTGCTGCAGTTCATCCATCTCCTCGAGCACTTTGTTTTTTTCTGCAAGAAGCTTGTCTTTGAAATGTTGCAGCTGTTTTTTCGTAAGTTTCTTATTCATCCTTGCCTCCCATGGAGTACCGGCCGGAAAAATAGTAAAAATAGATCCGCTCCGGTGCAAATACAACGATTTCTCCATAATTGTAAATTCTCCCCCCATAACCGGTCACACTTTATCTATTTTTAAGTACCTTTTTGATGAAATACATCAAAAAACAGGGTTTAAGGGATATTTCAGGCTGTTGTCGCAACCGGCGGCACAACTGGTTTTCAACGGTACCCTGCCGGTGAAAACCGGAGATTTTCGGAGAGAGAAAACTAACTGATGACGAGAATAGACGAAGCACGATCCGGCAACATTACTCCTGAACTTACGGCTGCGGCCAGGCGGGAGGGAATCGATCCGGAAAAGTTCACCGCGGCAGTCGCGGAAGGAACCATTGTTGTAATTAAAAACCGGCAGCGTTCCATTGATCCGCTGGTGATCGGCAGCTCCACCCGCATCAAGGTCAATGCGAATATAGGGACCTCCTCGTCACTTTCAGATATTGATGAGGAACTTGAAAAACTGCAGGTGGCGATCCGCCACGGCGCCGATGCAATCATGGATCTTTCCACTGCGGGAGACCTGGCCGAGATCCGCAAACGGTTGATTGCGGAGTGTCCGGTGGCGGTGGGAACCGTTCCTCTTTACGAAATGGCATTGCGCGCACGGAACCGCGGGAAATCGGTGCTTGATCTTACCGCCGACGATATGTTCGAAGTGGTTGAGGATCACTGCAGGGAAGGTGTTGATTTTCTGACGCTGCATTGCGGGGTTACCCGCCATACGGTCGCCCGGTTCAAAGAAGTCAAACGGCTTGCCGGTGCCACAAGCAGGGGCGGTACGATCATAATGGAGTGGATACACTGCAATAACAGGGAAAACCCTCTCTATGAGCAGTACGACCGGCTTCTTGAACTCTGCAGAAGCTATGATGTCGCGGTGAGTCTGGGTGACGGATTCCGTCCCGGTGCTCTGGCCGATGCAACCGACCGGGTGCAGATTGAGGAGCTGGTGCTTCTCGGTGAACTGGTCAAACGGGCACGGGAGAAAGGGGTCGGGGTCTTTGTGGAGGGACCCGGTCATGTACCGCTTCATGAGGTAGCCACCAACATAAAAATTCAGAAACCACTCTGCGGCGGTGCGCCGTTTTACGTGCTCGGACCACTGGTGACCGATGTAAGTCCGGGTTACGACCATATCTCCGGTGCCATCGGGGGAGCGCTGGCGGGAATGGCCGGTGCGGATTTCCTCTGTTACGTCACTCCCGCCGAACATCTGCGGTTGCCTTCGGTTGAGGATGTCAAGGAGGGTGTCATTGCTTCGAGGATCGCCGCGCATGCGGCTGATATCGCCCGGGGGTATCCGGGAGCAATGGAGTGGGATCGTTCGATTACTCAGGCGAAAATCGATCTTGACTGGGAGCGGATGCTCTCACTCTGTATCGATCCGGAAAAAGCCCGCGCCTATCGTCAATCGCTGCCGCCGAGCGACAATGAAAATCTTTGCAGCATGTGCGGTGAGTTTTGCGCGATCAAGCGGTCGCATAACGTAGTGTAGCGTGAGTATATGAAGGAATATTACCGGGTATGCGGTTTCCTGCCGTCGAGTGAGTGCGAACTGGCGGTTGCCCGCTGGTACGGTGCCGGGATGGCGGGGTGCGAGGAACGCGAGCGGGACGACGGTACAACGGCGGTAACGGTGTATTTCACTGATGCGGCGACTGCCGGAAAAACGGCCGAGGAACTGCGCCGGTATCAGCCGGAAACGACGGTCGTGTGTGAACCGGTTGTCAACGAGGACTGGAACGCGCAGTGGCGCGAAAGCATGCAGCCGGCGCGTCTTGCGGAGCACTGGTGGGTTTCTCCGGTGTGGCTGGAGCCGTCGTGTGCTCCGGGTGACCGGTGGATCAGGATCGAGCCGAAAATGGCCTTCGGTACCGGACATCACGAGACTACCCGACTTGCCGCTCAGGCGCTTATCGATCCCGGTACCCCTGTCGTAACCAGCACGCTTCTTGATATCGGTACCGGTTCGGGAGTGCTCTGTTTCGTTGCGGCGATGCTCGGCGCGGCCGCCTGTACCGGTGTGGAAATCGACCCCGACTGCAGGGAAAATCTCGCTGAAAACGTGCGGGAAAATGGTATCGACGGGCAGTGTTCGTTTGTCATCGGGTCGCTTGACTGTCTGACCGATTCGCATTGTTTTGACGTTATCGTCATGAACATGATACACACTGAATCGGCACCACTACTGGGCCGGTGCAGGGAACTGATCGCTCCCGGCGGTATGCTCGTGTGGTCGGGTATTCTTGCCGAAGAGCACGACCGGGCAGTTGATGCGGCCCGGGAACACGGTTTTGTTCTGGTTCGTCAGACCCGTGAGAATGAGTGGTGGTGCGGCAGATTTACCGTTGGGCCCGGATACCGCAGTAGACAGAATACAATTCATTAACATAATCAGGGTTATCAGGCAACTCCCGGGTGTACCGGGGCAGCTATTCAGGAGTAAAGCTATGGAATTCCGGAAAAAGGCGTTGGAACAGTTCATTACCCCCGAATCCTTTATCCCCATCAAGAAACGTGATCTGAGCGGTCCCAACGGCTGGTTGCTGTTCGTTGCCTGCAACAGCGGTATCGATCTGGCGGTATCCGTCAAGCAGGAGTACGAGGCGATGCTCAGAGAAAGCGGCAGTGAGCTGCACGAAATTCCTCTGCTCGGCAGCTACAACGATCCGATTACGCGTGTGTTCTCGGATACCGAAACGTGTCCGCGACTCAACGAACACGTTGCCGGATCGAATGCCTATGTTTTCCAGTGTGTTCACGAGAACATCACCCATAATACCGTCAACGAAAACATTCAGCAGCTTCTGCAGGTGGTACGTACCCTGCGGGCGCACCGTGCACGCACCATTACCGTGGTGACGCCTTACGCGCCCTATTCACGGCAGGATAAACCGAGTTTTCTTGCCCGTGAAGCGACCCTCGCGAGCCTGTTTGTTGATCAGCTCAAAATCGCCGGTGCGCAGACGCATATGACCTATCATCCGCATGCGCTTTCGCTTTACGGTTTTTATGAACCGGAAATGATGCTGGTTGCGCTGAGCGGTCTGGGGTTGCTCACCGAGATATTTCAGTCGTTCAAGGGACTCGAAGACGTGGTGGCGGTCTCGACGGATGCGGGTGGAGCGAAATTTACCGTCCATTTCAGTGAGGCGATGAATATTCCCTACGCGATCGCCAACAAGTTCAGGCCGGGAAAGGACCGTGCGAATCTGCTCGGCATCATCGGTGATCTGAACGGAAAAAAGACGGCGATTATTTCCGATGATGAAACGGTCACCGGCTCCTCAATCGCGAATGCAACCCGGTGGCTCTACAGCAATTTCGGGGTTAAAGAAATCCATATTGCTATCAGTCATCTCAAGATCAAGGAAGAGTACATTCCCACCATTATAGAGCTGCACGAGCAGTATGGATTGGCGGCACTGCACACTACCGATTCCATACCGCAGATTCCGGCAGTGAAAAATCTCGACTTCATCAAAACACATTCATTGTCGCGGCGATTCGCCTCGACCATCAACAAACTGCACTACAACCAGTCGATCAGTGATCTCTTCGGTAAAGTACAATCATGACCGGCAGGGCACCGTCGGCGGTAGTGCTATACCGCAACCGACGGTGGCATTTCCTCTCGTTGTTGTGTTTCGGCCCGTAACATGATCAGCATCATTTTAAACGCCTGGGCCGTACGGAGGGCGTGCGGTATTCCCGCCGGTATGATGATCATTTCCCCCGCGACCATTTCATGTCCGGTTCCCCCGATCGTTCAAACCGCTTTTCCGTCGAGTACCTGAACAACTGCGTCGTAGGGTGAAGTATGTTCAATGAGTCCCTGCCCGGATCGAATGAAAAAAGGGTACTATCACCGATTCCCTTACCGATAATGGTTTTACTGACCACTGAACCTTCTGCATAAGGGATATGTCCGTTCACGTTGAATGGAATACTTTTTCCGCTATAAATGTCTCTCTGTTTCGTACCGGATCGGATCTACGGTGCATGGTGTACTGTAACGGATTTCGATACTACCGTTTTAAGTAGTGCGGAAACTTTATCTATATGATAAAATAACTACCTGCAGGAGCTGTAGTTATGATGCATGTCCCCAGTACCATTCTTCTATCGGAAATTGCCACGGCAAGCCTGTTTACCACTAGTGTTCCCCTTCCCCGGTTTGAGGCGGTGGCACTGCTCTTTGCCCTGGTCGGCCTGTTTTTCGCACTTGTCGCCTGGAGAAAAAACCGTGCATTGCGTGGTGAGATTCTCTCCCGGGAACAGGCACAGCGTGATCTAATGCAGGCTAAAAACCGGTATCAGACGCTGGTGGATAATCTCCCTCAATCAATCTTCTGGAAAGATACCGATTGCCGGTACATCTCTGTCAATAAAACCTACGCACAACTGCTCCGTCGCCGGACAACGGATGTTATCGGCAGGACGGATCATGATTTTTTCCCGCCGCAGCCCGCCGATAAATTCCGTGACGATGACCGGCGTATCATGGAAAGCCGTGAAGCCGAGGAGCTGGTGGATCAGATTACCATCAACGGCAGGAAACGGTGGATACACACGGTAAAAACACCGCTTCAGGATGAAAACAGTGAGGTGCAGGGTATCCTCGGTATATTCTGGGATATTACCGATCAGAAAGCGTCGCACGACGCTCTATGCGATACACAGCGGTTCAACGAGAGTGTCATGCGGTCAACCCTTGATGTGGTGTATATCTACGATGTGGTTGACGAAATGATTGTGTATGCCAATGCGCATCTCTCAGAACTGCTGGGCTACAGTGACGCCGAACTGCGGGCGATGGGAAGCACGTTCCATGAGCGACTCCTGCACCCCGAGGATCGGTGGATGATTGCAGATCTGCTTGCCCGGAGCGCTTCGCAGCGTGACGGAGTCGTTGAAACGCTTGAGTTGCGGATGCGTGATGTGGTGGGGCGGTGGATCTGGTTTCAGGCCCGCTATGCGGTGTTCAAAAGAAACAATACCGGCAGGGTGGAGCAGATCATTGGTACCCTTCACGATATCACCGAACGGGTTACCGTGGAAAATGCGCTTAAAATCGCATTTGACCGGGCGCAGCGATATCTTGATATTGTGGAAACGGTGATCGTCGCACTCGACCGCGACTGCCGCATTACCCTTATCAACCGCAAAGGCACGCAGGTGATCGGGCGTGAGGCTTCGGAACTGGTGGGAAAGAACTGGTTTCAGACCTGTCTGCCGGCGGAAGACCGCAACAGTACCGCCGAATTCTTCAGGTTGTTTATCCATGGTGATACTGAGGGAGTGGAGTATCATGAAAACCGTATCCGTGCAGCCGATGGTTCCCTGCGGGTTATCGCCTGGCACAACAATCTGCTGCGCGACGAGCACGGGGTCGTAATCGGAACTCTGAGCGCAGGGGAAGATATCACCGAACGGAAAAAGGCCGAAGAACTGGTGAAAGCGGAAAAACTGCGACAGACCATGCTGCTTACGCTCAGTCAACTGCCGGGTCTCACCGTTACCCATGCGATGGATTACGCGCTTGATACCGCGCTGGTCCTCACGAAAAGCCCGATAGGGTACCTGTACTTCTACAATGAGGAGACAAGGCTGTTCTCACTTTACTGCTGGTCGAATGAGGTTATGCAGCAGTGTACCATTGCTGAAAAACAGACGATTTATGCACTTGAACGTACCGGTTTGTGGGGCGAGGCGGTGCGGCAGCGCAAACCGATCATTACCAATGACTATGATGCTGACCTTCGCTGGAAAAAAGGGATGCCCGAGGAGCACGTAGCGCTTACCCGGCATATGAATGTTCCGATATTCGATGGGGGGGATATCGTTGCGGTAATCGGAGTCGGGAACAAGAAGGAACTCTACGACGAAACTGATGTCCGTCATCTGCAGCTTCTGATGGATAATGTCTGGAGGATCAAGAAGCGTATCGAAATGGAGGAACAGATCAGGTCGCTTAACGAGGATCTTGAACGGAAGGTGGAGACACGGACTATAGAAGTACGTCGGGCACATGAGGAACTGACCAGGTTCTTCACGCTGACGCTTGATCTGCTCTGTATTGCCGATATTGACGGGAATTTTGTCAGATGCAATAAAGCATGGGAACAGGTGCTGGGATACTCTCTTGATGAACTGGAAGGAAAACGGTTTGTTGATTTCGTGCATCCGGAAGACATTCCAAAGACAATGGAACTGGTCGGCCGTTTACGCGAAGGCGGCGAAGTCATTGATTTTATCAATCGGTACCGCTGTCGCGACGGTTCCTACCGCTGGATCGAGTGGCGATCGAATGCCGCAGGAAGTCTGATTTACGCGGCGGCACGGGATATTACCGGACAGAAGGAATACGAATGGGGACTCATTGAGGCCAAGGAGTTGGCGGATCAGGCCAACCGTGCTAAAAGTCAGTTTCTCGCTACAATCAGTCACGAGATCCGTACGCCGCTCAATGCGGTAATAGGCTACAGTGAGATGCTCACGGGAATGGTTGCAGGGGAACGTGAGCGCGGTTACGTTGATTCAATTTCACTGGCAGGCAGAAATCTGCTGCGGTTGATCAATGATATTCTTGATCTGTCGAAAATTGAAGCGAACATGATGACACTTAATCTCGGTGCAGTCAATATAACGGTTCTTCTCGGCGAGATCGAACAGATTTTCTCGTTCAAACTCAATGAAAAAGGGTTGCGGTTCTCGGTAACGGTTGACCCGCGGCTTCCCCGGTATCTGGTACTCGATGAGGTACGTTTACGGCAGGTCCTTCTAAATCTGGTCGGTAATGCGGTAAAATTTACCGAAGAGGGGGGCGTGTCGGTATCGGTTTTGTGCAGTGAGTCCGAATCGGGCCTTTCCAAAATGGATGTCACTATTGCGGTTGAAGATACCGGTATCGGTATTGACCGAAAACAGTACGATGAAATTTTTGAGGCGTTCAAACAGTTGAAACCGTCACGGTACGGTGGAACCGGACTCGGTTTGTCAATAAGTAAGAAACTGCTTGAGCTGATGAACGGGACGATCAAGGTGGAGAGTGTTCCCGGGAGGGGAAGCGAATTTTCCGTTTATCTGCCGGAAGTTGCGGTCGCATCAATTGTACCGATGGCGGATGATTTCCAGTGGAGTGAAACCGAAAAGGATCCGGTACTTTCCGGTCACCGGGTTCTGATTGCCGATGATATTCCGTCGAATCGTGACATGATCGGGACCCTGCTCAGCGAGGCGGGGCTTACGGCAATGTATGCACAGAACGGTAAGGTTGCCGTTGAGCTGGCACGCGAGAAACTTCCCGATTGTATTATCATGGATATGCTGATGCCGGTTCTCGACGGCAATGAAGCTGCCAAACAGCTGCGAGGCATGCCTGAAACCGCTTCGATTCCTATCGTTGCACTTACGACGCTTATCGAGCAACTGCAGGGGGAGTATGAGGGTGAGGAACTTTTCAACGGGCGTCTCTGTAAACCGGTATCGGCGAACGATCTTTTTGACGAACTGGCAAAACATCTGCCCGGAATGCGACGTGCTCAATCAACGGGCGACGAATCCACCGGATTGCATTCCGGCGATGAAACGGAACAGCTGTTGCTGCCGCCGGACTTTCTTGACAAGGCCGGGGAACTGCTTGGCGCGGTAAAAATGGAGGATGTCCGGAAGTTTGCACAGGAGATCACTGCGTTCGGCAGGGAACACCGTATCCGGTCTCTGCAGAGTGCAGGTAAAAAACTGACGAGCTATGCGGACCGGTTTGATATTACGGCGGTGAGAGGATTGTTGCGCAGTCTGGTCAGGAGTAAGGAGAAGGTTGCCCGGTAATGTTTAATTGAACATTCGCACAACTGGAGGAATACGGTGGAACAGGAAAAAAAACAGCTTATTCTTATGGTCGACGATAATCCTGAAAATTTGCGTCTGCTTGGCGCGATTCTTGAACAACAGGGGTACAGTACGGCGTTCGCCATCAATGGCGACGAAGCACTCAGCTTTTTAGAAAACGAGCTGCCGGATCTGATCCTCCTGGATATTATGATGCCCGGTGATGACGGGTATACGGTTTGCAGAAAATTCCGGGAGCTGCCGGTTACAAAAATGGTGCCGATAATTTTTCTTACCGCCCGTACCGAAACGGATGATATCGTTAAAGGTTTCAACTCCGGGGGGGTTGATTATATAACAAAACCGTTTAATCAGGCGGAGCTTCTGGCGCGTGTCAAAACACACCTTGAGCTGAAACGGGCACGTGAGGAGATAAAAACCCTGCGAGGGCTGCTTCCCACCTGCGCCTGGTGCCGACGGATACGCAACGAGGCAGGGGAGTGGGAGTCTATCGAAAAGTATGTGCAGGAGCATACCGAAGCGGATTTTTCACATGGTATGTGTCCCGATTGTCTTCAAGAAAAATTTCCCGCTGTCGCAGAAAAGATGCACGAGAAAACCCGTTGACGTCTATTCTCCAATGTATTCCTTCGTCGGCGATTATTGTCTCTCTGAGAATCCGCAGTATTGGATACTATGTTGATTGTTGGAAGTCAGGCTGTATGAATTTTTTACCGGTTTGGTTGTGGAGGCTTTTTGTAAGGACGTTCAATTGAACGTCCCTAAGGATCCCGGGGACTAGTTCGGGGCGCAACCGCTACGGCAGATAGGTCAGTATCTTGTCGAACCTTCTGACGGTTTTCCCTCCGGCGTCAACAAAGCTCAGCCGTACCGGATAGCGCCCTGCTCCCACCGTTCCACCCCGGCGGTCGCGACCGTTCCATGCGATGGTGTGCTCACCCGCGGCAAGGAGCGCCGAACCCCGTTTTTCCCATACCTTGCGCCCGTGCAGATCGTACACAACCAGATGTACCTGTTCCTGACTGCCGAACCCGACGGAGAACCTGAAGTTGACGATCGATCGCGCCGGGTTCGGGTAGATCCTGCTGAAGGCGTAGGTGAAGGTATTTGCGGTCGCCTGGAACCGTTCGATGAATCCCTTGTCGCCAACGAGTATCCACCGTGACAGTGCCGAGTGTGCTGGCACCTCCATGGAACCGGTTTCAGCGTAGCGTCCGGTGGTACCGTCAAAGAGCGTGGTCGTGTATGTCTCCGGGAATGCACCGGTCGTTGCGAGCTTAAAGAAGATGGTCACCGCACTGTCCGAAGCGTTGGCGATCCGTACCTCCCGCGTTACGCCTCCCGCGGCATCCTCGCCGATGCTGTGGCCGTATTTTATTCCACTGCTGCGGTCGATCAGGTAGAGCTGCTGCTGCAGAAAGGTCGGAGTTACCGGAAAAACACTTTTCACCAACCCGGGTGCATACCCGCAGTAGAGCGGCGGCAGTGCGGTTCCCCCCGCAGTGGTGCAGATGAGTTTCGTTCCCCATTCCGGCCCTTCGGCAGCCGCGGCTTTCTTGTTCAGCGCTTTGGACTGTGCCGGAAGGGTGGGCGGTATCCGCAGGGTGATCGCTTTGGCGTACGGGTTGTACAGACTGTACCCCCCCTGATCACGGTATTTCAGCACAACCGATGGATCTTTGCTGTCGGCCATGGTGTTGATGTAGAGCGGCTCAAGTCCGTACCGTCCACTGCCGGTGTCACGGCTCCATGCGAAAATGCGGACACTGTCGGTTGCACCGCCTCCCGCGGCCATAATGTCTGCTACCTGCACGCCGAAACGGAACGGCATACCGAAATCGGTATACTGCCCCGGCGGCAGTTTGATCGAAAATGTGTCTTTGGGCGAGAGCGTGTGCGCGGTGCCGAGATGTATCGGAGTGTTCTCCCGGGTCTTGATCCAGAAAAGCCGTCCCGGCGCCAGCGAGAAGAGCGAGCGAACTGCGCTGTTCGCCGTATCGTATTCCACCCATCTGCCGCTGTCTGCAGCAGTGTTCGTTTGTGTTGTTGCCCATCTGAAGAGCCGCACGTACCGTTCGTCGTAGCCTTCACTGTTTTCAACCCGTGAAATAATCAGCGAGTCGGGATCGGTCTCGTCAAGGTATGCCGTCGGGTAGACCGGGTGCCAGATGTTGCCTGAGGTGGTGAACACATCAGAGTTCTTTCTTGCGACCGATCGAGAGAGATTGAGGGTGTCGCAGTTGACGCCGTCGCAGACCACCATCAGCGCCCGCAGACCGAACTCTGAACTGATGACGTGCGAGGAGCTTGCGATCACGAACCGCTTCACGACATCGGTGCCGTTTAAGGTTCCGCTGTCGCGCGGTGCGGGGACCTCATCGCCTCTGCCGTACAGATAGGTCCAGTGGAGGTTGGTGATGTTGTCGGTGATGTGAAGACTGTCAACGACGTTCTCTTCGGCGTTGGCGATCGAATCCGGTTCGCTGTGGAAGGCTACCGCCGGTTGTTTGCTGTCAACCATCGCGATGAAAGGAAGTTTGAGGTTGCTGGTACGGAGATACACAATCCCCGCGGCGCTGTCAACATAACTTTCGTGCTCAACGGAAATGGTGCCGTTGTCGTCGCGGTAGATCCGTACATCGGTTATGGGTACACCGGTTGGCAGATCGGTAATACGTATGCCCACATAGAAAGGCAGCGCAAGACCTGCATTAATGAACACAATGGGTATGCCGACTATGGAGAATCCCTCCTGCGGGGTGATGTCATAAACAGCCAGCGTGTCGGTAAAGGCAAACGTGTTGTAGTCGGGATCTTCCCTGAGGATCACCTTGTCGTTGAATATCCTGAGTGTGTCAACGCTTGACGAGGTACCCAGAAAGGTGATCGGCTGGCGCGAGGGAGGACCGATCTTTACCGTGGAATCCGTGGTGGCAGTCCACGGACCTGCTCCACCGTTTCGGGCGAAGAGCGCGATGTAGTAGGTTGTGTCGAACCGTATCGATTCGGAGAGTTTTACAGTGGTGGTAATGCAGGGGAGGATCATTCTGACGATCTGGGTACCGTCCATGCTGTCGGGTTGACCCTCAAGACTGTAGACGATGCCGACCTCGATGTCCTCGTTGAACACCGCGGTATCGATACACCATTTGATGCTGATCGCTCCTTTGGTGGAATCAAAAGTGAGGGCGGTAATGGTGACTGCGTCGGCAAGCGAGGTGTCGGGTTCGGAGGAGTCTGCGGTAACGGTGATGGCGTTGGTGCGCCCGAGCGAGTCGGTTCCTGCGGGACCTGAAACCTTGAGCGTGACACTGTAGGTTCCCGCTTTGGTATAGGTGTGGGTCGCATTTGCGGTTGATGCGGTGGTACCGTCGCCGAAGATCCAGGTATGGGAGGTGATAACCCCGGTGGACTGATCGGTAAAGGTGATTTCAAGCGGAGCTGCGCCGCTGTCGGGAGTAAAGGAAAACTGCGCCGTGGGGGTGGAGTCGTTCACGCTGATCCATGCAGTATCGGTGGTGTCGGTTCCTCCCGGGCCCTCCACTGCAAGTACAATACCATAGGTGCCCGGATCAGTGTAGGTGTGCGTCGGGTTTTTCGCGGTATCACTCTCCCCGTCGCCGAAATCCCACGTACGGGAGGTGATGGTACCGGTTGACGAATCGGTAAAGAGGACTTCGAGGGGGGCAATGCCGGTTCGGGGAGTGAACGACAGCTTCGCTGCCGGAGTTTCGTCGCTTACGGTGATCCACGTGGTATCGGTGGTATCGGTTCCTCCGGGGCCTTCAACCGCGAGGAGGACTCCGTAAGTACCCGGATCGGTGTAGGTATGGGTCGGATTCTTCGTGGTGTCACTCTCCCCGTCGCCGAAGTTCCACGTGCGGGAGGTAACGTCGCCGGTTGATGAATCGGTAAACGAGACTTCCAGAGGTACGGTGCCTGATGTCGGTGACGCACCGAATGTTGCCACCGGAATGGAGTCGCCAACGGTGATCCAGAGGGTGTCGGTGGTATCAGTCCCTTCGGGCCCCGTCACTGCGAGGAGAACTCCGTAGCTGCCGATCGCGGTGTAGGTATGCACAGGATTCTCCGCGGTATCGCTTTCACCATCACCGAAATTCCACTCGCGGGAGGTGATCATACCGGTTGACAAATTGGTAAAAGTTACCTCGAGCGGGGCTGCGCCGTTTTTTGGTGCGCAGTCGAATCCCGCCACCGGAATGGAGTCCCCGGAGGTAATCCAGGTGGTATCGGTGGTGTCGGTTCCTCCTGGTCCTTCAACAGCAAGAAGAACGCCGAACCGGCCCGAAGTGGTGTACGTGTGGGTCGGATTTTGCGCAGTGTCACTTTCGCCGTCACCGAAGTCCCACGTACGGGAGGTGATGCTACCGGTTGACGAATCGGTAAAGTCGACATCAAAAGGTGCGGTTCCAGATTTTGGAGAGCAGTCGAATGCGGCGGTTGGTGCGCCGATAACCGTGAGGTGCGCCGTATCGGTGCTGACGGTCGCCGCGATATTGCTAACAAGACAGTAGTATTCCCCTGAGTCGTCTTCCGCTACTGAGGTGAGCGAAAATGTCGCGCCGGAGGAGTCGAGTGTGGTAGCCGAATCGACCTTACGCCACTTGTACGTCATCCCGTCCGTATTCTGCAGCACGAGTGAGAACGTTGCATCGTCACCGACAATAACCGTCGTGTCGCGTGGCTGGGTGATCACCCGGGGCGAGTCAATGACGGTGACGGTAAACCAGTTGGAGGTGTCGGAGCCGTACTGATCATTGACGATGCAACGGAACTGTGCACCGTCGGAGGACATATCGATTGAAGTAATGGAAAGGGCTGCGGTGGTACGGAATGTATCTGCCGCGGCGGAGTCTGGCGAGAGTTGCCACTGGTAGGTTAGTGTCCCTTCGCCTGCAACATTGAGGGAGATGGCGAGATCTTCTCCCGTTGCTACTTCAGTATCTGCCGGTTGTGTCTGGAACAGCCGGGTAAAGACGGTCAGGTAAACGTCGCTGGTAGAAGTATCAAAAGTATACAATCTTCCAGAGGGGGCGGAGGTGACCGTAAGATCGTTGTAGGAAAGAGTTCCGGTACATGAGATAATCCGGTAGGTGCTGTCGTGGAAACCTGCAGCCGGGGTTATAGAAACGTCACCGTCGATAGTCGCATTGCCACTGACATCAATTAGATCGCTTGTACTCCCCAATTCAAAGTCAAGTAAGGAGGAGCTGTTGAGGGTCAATGCTTCGATGGTCAGTGTTCCTGCTCCACCGTTTCCCGGTGAAATGGTGGCCCCACCCGCAGAAACTGTTCCGGCAACGACACCTTCTCCACCGAGGGTTGCTCCGGAGGCAACGGTAACGTTACCGGTGGAAGCAATGCTTCCATCGACAAGTAATGTTCCTGCAGGTACGGAAGTCGCACCGGTGTAGGTGTTCGCTCCTGAAAGTAGCAAAGTCCCGTTGCCGTATTTGGTAAGTCCGCCGCTGCCGGTGATCACTGAGCCAATAGTGGTCGTCCCGTCGGTGATCCGGATACCGGAATGAGTGCCGAAGTTCAGGGTTCCACCGGAAAAAGTGCAGCTGTTACCGGCGGTTATGGCCAGACTGTCAAGGTTCTGGGTGCCGCTCACGGTGACGGTATACGCCACTGAGCTTCCTCCGAAAAAGGCCGAGAGACCGGGAATCCATCCAATGAAATTTTTACCGTCAAGAGTCCAGTTCTCATCGGATCCCCAGATGCCGGAGGTTTTGGTCGGATTCCAGGTGAGCGCCGTCGGATCCTGGAGCAGTGTCTGACCGCTCTTCTGGTTCTCGTAACAGAGTTTTATCCAGTCGGCGCTGCGGGCGGAACCGGCAACAACCGGTTCGTCAATGTTTCCGCTGAAGTAATAACTGGACGGCTCCGCCGGCCATGAGGTAATCCTGTCGTACCCGATCCTCCAGTAACCGGTATAGTTCTGTGCGGTAGTAGTACCGCTTATCGACATTGCTGCAGCTCCATCGACATAGAGAATCGTGCCGCTTGCCGAAAGTGTTGCCGCGGCATAATGCCAATTACCATCCCGATAGGTTGTCGATGTTGAACAGGCCACAATCGAATTAGGATAAACACCAAAGTAAAGCTTTCCCGAGTTACCCATATATATGGAACGATCGTTATTGGTACTGCTTCCAGTCTGTGCATCACCCAGTCCGATGATCTTGCCGCCGGCGGAGGTGGTGGTTTTAAACCATGCCGAAACGGTAACCGGGTTCGGGTTTGTAAAGGTTGAGGTGGTTGTAATATACTGATTACTGCCGTTAAGTGAAATGCCGTTACCAATGATACTGCTCACCGTACCCGGTGTGTTTTGTGCTATTCCGGTATTTCCCTGTGGAGACGCATCGGTCATATCTTCCAGGTGCCATACTCCCACAAAACCGTTTGTTGTATCGAATACCGCCGTTCCATCCGAACTATCCGCCGCGATCGCGTTCCCCCAGAACATGATGATGGACTGCGATGCGTTGGTTCCATATACCGTGTCGACGAGTACCCATATTTCAGCAGTATCATTATTGCCGGATCCATCGAGCCACCGTTCAATCTGATAGGGGAGCGGGGTACTGTCGGGTTTTGCGAACCTGATATCCGTTCCCCCCGCATTGGTCTGCGCGAATCCATTGAATGTTGAAGGGTTTAACCGTACGAGTACCGGAAACTCGGTAACCGTATCGGAGACGTTCGCACCGGTTGCGGAGGTATTGAGAACGATATGCCGGGAATATCCCCAGTCGGCGTAGTATCCCTGACCAAAGCTGAGGGAAGTAAACAGGGTAATGAGAACAAAAATCGGCAGGGCAGGGGCATGCAGGGGTCGATTCAATTCGGTACCTGGTCTTTAAATGTTATAGGACTGTTGGGCTTTTTCGATATAAAAATAGTATTAATGTTGCCACTCAACTTCAAGGTTTTTATTGTTTTTAGGGTCGATAGCGGGCAACACAAGAGTGGGTGCGCAAGTGTACTGTGTCTGTTGGTTATTAATAGGAGTTTGGCTTGGTGTACTAGGCTAATCGCATCAACGTTGGCTGAAAAAAATATTACAGGTGCAATTGGAGGCTCCTTTTGTAAGGACATTCAATTGAACATCCCTACAGGTGGCGGAATTACCCCTCATCCCCCGGGGACTATTCGGGGCGTGACTGCTACGGCAGACAGGTCAGGACCCTGTCGAATCTTCTGACGGTTTTCTCTCCGGTATTAACAAAGTTCAGTCGTACCGGATAGCACCATGCTCCCCCCCGTTCCACCCCGGCAGTCGCGACCGTTCCATGCGATGGTGTGCTCACCCGCGGTAAGGAGTGCCGAAACCCGTTTTTTTCCATGCCTTCCGCCCGTGCAGATCGTACACAACCAGATGCACCTGCTTCTGCCTGCGGATGGTTGACGTATGAAACTTCGGGAGGTGGGCCGTCGGCGCGTTTTTTTTATTGTATTCTGAACGGATACTCTATAAGAAATTTTAGCACTCAAAAGGTATCCCGTCATCCGAGAAAAATTCTGCCACCTAAAAAACCGGTAGACTATTCTCTTGTTCTGAATTCTGACTCCTTAATTCTGGATACCTGAGTGGATACCAAAATTTTTAATTTTCCGGTGCGTACTTTTACCGACGCCCTGCTGTTTGGTGCTGACTGCAATTGATCTTGAGCGTATTGCACTTCGGCAGGCGCTCTCCGCTCCGCTTTACTATAGAGGTGGGTAAATGACTACGTCTTCTTTCTGCCGGGCCGCCGTATTTCTGTTTATTTCCCTTGTTTCCAGCCAGGCAGGAGCGAAAATTACCATACTGGAAAACACTGCGCAGCGATTCTCGTTTTCCTGGGAGCTCGACGGTGTTGATACCACTTCGGCTCCCGACGGGAACGGTTCACGGATGGTTTCACTCGGATTCTCAGGCAGCGATGTGGCTCTCGGTGAATACGGGGAACCA
>JBNLDC010000030.1:0-8047 GCA_050304135.1 Chitinispirillaceae bacterium
CCCCTCTTCCCCTCTCCATGCATGGAGAGGGGAAGAGGGGTGTCCGAAGGCGATGCACTGAGCCCGTCGAAGTGACGGGGTGATGGGGTGAGGTGACTGGAAGAAATGCCGATACTACGTTATTCTACCGAAGTAGAATTAATCCCTTTCCATTTTCTCCTTTTTATAATTATATTAGTATGTACAATCGTATGTATCAGGAGATGGCTTGAAACGAAAAGTTGAATTCGAATGGGATTTAAAAAAGAATAATGAAAACCTTATAAAACATGGGGTTACATTCGAATTTGCTCAAAACGCGTTCTTTGACCGGAATCGTATTATTGCTATCGATTTAGACCATAGTACCGATAAAGAAAAACGCTATTTTTGTATTGGTGATGTCGGCAATGGAATTTTAACTGTCCGATTCACCCTAAGAGAGGATAAAATCAGGATATTTGGCGCAGGCTATTGGAGAAAAGGAAAAAAAGAATATGAAAACCAATAAGATTAAATACACTGAGGGTGAAATCGGAAATATAGAAATCGTTAAAGATTTCTTACCGCCGCCATCAGAATTAGTAAAAATGGAAAATAATGTAAAGGTTACAATTAACCTGAGAAAGTCAAGTGTTGACTTTTTTAAAGGAGTTGCTAAAAAGAATCACGTCCAATACCAAAGAGTAATCCGCTCACTCCTTGATACTTACGCAAATACATATTCAAAATAGCGTTTTTAAATGTATAGTACCCTTTACACGATTCTTTTTGAATACAATACATTTCAAAATGGGGCCAAATTTTCATCGCCCGACAGGCAAGTGTTGCTCCGCTAATCGCTCCGGCCTTCGGCACATGCCGGAGTACCGGCACGTCAACACTTGCCGCACCGTTAACAGCAATACCCGGACACTCCTATTCAAGATGCGGCACAAAATAAAACCAATGGTAATTAAATGGGCCATTCTTACCGTAGTGTTATTCAAGCTGGTTCCGGCATACAAACCGGCACTACCTACAAACTATTCCATTCAGGACACATCGGCAAAACCGAGTTATTGTAATGAAATCGATGCCCGGAAGCGAATTAAGGTGAACTCCTGGTTTTCCATTTTTTCAGGTATGGTGCTTGCCCAGGGAATCGGCGTTACCATCTGGGCCATCGATCAAAATAATGATGCCACATTACTGGTTCTGGCATCCGTTCCGGTAAGCATAACTGGTGGTATACTATTGTCAAAAGGGATTATGAACCTGGCGAGATATCGCCGATGTCTTTCGTATTCCATCGGCGTCAATCGTTTACTGCCGGCATATGAATTTTAAACAGCCATTTCTGCAGTGCCCCGAACCATTGCACTAATGCAACACCGGCAATACTATATTGCACTCATGCAACCCCCACCATCACCATTCCCGCGTTTTTCATCATATAAACCGGCACACTTCTTGCAGTTATGTTGTTAATTTTAGACGATGTCCCAAATTTGGTGGTAGACCGGATTTCAAGCAGTAACAGTTATTTGAAGGTTTATATGATGAATTGCTTTCCGTGTTTTTCTACCTCTATGCCTTACCGTTGGCAGCGCCGTTACTACGCATAGCTCGGTGGTTTCCCGTTTACGGTAGAAGGAAACTGAAATCAATTTCCCTCTACCGTAAACGGGGGAGGGATGCCAGGGTGGGGGTGTAGTAAAGAAGTACTTGGACAATCCATATTATCTGCCACTAACTTCGGGTCGGCGTCTATTTTTGAATACAACCCTCGGAAGGATACCGCAGCATGAGCCATCAGGGAGCGGACGATCAGCGTCTGAAAGAGACTTTGGCATCAATCGGAAAAAAATTCGTCGTATTGTCGGGAAAGGGCGGTGTCGGTAAAAGTACCGTTGCGGTCAATCTTGCCGTGAGCCTGGCCCGGGCAGGAAAAAAAACAGGACTGCTTGATACCGATCTGCACGGTCCGTCGGTACCGAAAATGCTGGGACTGGAAACGTACCTCGCCTCCGGCGATGATACGCATCTTGTTCCTGCCGGACAGCTTGACGGCATGCTTAAAGTCATGTCGGTACAGTTTCTGCTTCAGAACCTGCACGAATCCGTCATCTGGCGCGGACCTCTCAAACATGCCGTTATTTCCCAGTTCATCGGGCATACGGTCTGGGGAGAACTCGATTACCTCATTATCGATTCGCCTCCGGGAACCGGCGACGAACCACTTTCGGTGGCGCAGACCGCAGCCCCCGATGGAGCAATCATCGTCACGACACCGCAGGACGTGGCCACTTTCGATGTCCGCAAATCAATTGATTTCTGCAATAAGCTTTCTCTTTCCGTTACGGGTATCATCGAAAATATGAGCGGATTTTTCTGCCCGCACTGCGGTACCGAAACCGCCATTTTCGGCAGTGGGGGCGGCAGGCGCATGGCCGAAGAGCTGGGATTGCCGTTTCTCGGATCCATTCCGATCACCCCGGATGTCGTACGGGAGAGCGATGCAGGCAGAACGATCATCGGCAGTTCCGCCTCCCGTCCCCTTCAGGAGGCGTTTAACGGCATTATCGCGAGGATTACGGGATGATCCGGCGGGGGTTCGTAACCATTGCCGGTATTCTGCTTGCCGTTGGTGTGGCCACGGCCGGGCCGGTAGTGCAGTTTTTCGGATCCCCCACCTGCAAGGAATGCATGCGGATAAAACGCACCATACTCTACCCTGCCGAGAAACGGTTTCCCGGACTTGAGCTGCACATTAATGACATTACCACCGAGGCGGGATTCGAAAAACTGATGGATATGGAAGATCGCTACCAGGTACCGGTTTCTTCCGCCATTACCCTGTTTCTGCCGGATACGTTTCTTTCCGGAGCACATGACATTACCGAATATGGTCCGGCAATGATCGCCCGGAGTGTCCGACAGCTTTCACCGGACAGTACGATTGCTGATGATGCAACGCCGGCCACGGCCGATATGGCCAAACGGCTCTCAGAGCGATTCAGCAGGTATTCGTTCATCACGATTCTGACTGCCGGAATAATTGACGGTATCAACCCGTGCGCCATAGCGACTATGATTTTTCTGATCTCCTTTCTGGCGACACAGAAACGGCAACGGCGTGAAGTGCTCGTTATCGGTCTTGCATTTACCGCCGCGGTGTTTCTCACCTATCTGCTGATGGGTATCGGTGCGTTCAAGGCGCTGTCGTTTCTCTCGAACAACAGCTGGGTATCGACGATTATCCGCTGGAGTGCCGCACTGCTGGCAGCGGGAGTAGGCATAATGAGCTTCAGAGATGCATTTGTTTACCGTGCTACCGGTAAAGCGGCAACCATTAAACTGCAACTGCCCAAACCGATAAAAATGCGCATTCACCGGATTATCTCCGGTAATCTTTCCGGCGGAAAACTGGTGGCGGGTGCAATCATCACCGGATTTCTCGTTACCCTGCTCGAAGCGGTCTGTACCGGACAGGTGTATCTTCCCACCATAATCCTGATGACGCGGCAGGAAGGATTACGGTTTACCGGGTGGGGATACCTTATATTATACAACATACTGTTCGTGCTGCCGCTGCTGATCGTAATGCTGCTGGCGTTTTTCGGTCTCAAATGGGAGCGACTCGCCAAAACGACCCAACGGCACATGGTGATGATAAAAGTATTGATCGGGGTACTTCTATGCAGTCTGGCCCTGTTTATTATCATGGCGGGGTAACACATTCGTGATCCGATCAGCTATGACGTGTACATGAAACGCAGAGATTTCTGTTTTGAGGTAAGAGTCGGCATTGGTAGCTAAAAATACCAGCGACACCTTGAACCTTACCAGTAACCAACAGCTTTGTTCAAAGAAACGACACCGGGAGACACCCTATGAAACACCTGTTCACCGCCCTTCCGACACTCCTTACGATCACGATACTTTCCTGCATGGAGGGACCAGCAGTCGTCAATCCCGACAACGGAAACGATTCCGGTCCGGAGGTGGTTGTTCCAGTGACCTCCTCAACGGTCGACTCACTGCTCGCCGGTAATGCCGTCATCGCAATCGTTGAATTCTATTCACCCCTGTGCGGGGCATGTGCAAGTCTCGCCTGGGTGATTGACAGTCTTGCCGTCACCTTCGGTGATTCGGTTATGGTGGGTGTGAGCAATATCCTCACCGACACCCTGTATCGTCAGTATGCGGTAAAAAGTGTTCCCACCTACATTCTCTTTAAGGCGGGTGAAGAACAGGCCCGGTGCAGTTTCGGCACCAGTGAACCGCAGGTATACGATTCTCTCGCCGCACTGATCGATGAACTCATCGCGGGCACGCGTATGCCCGACACTACCGACACTACCGACACTACCGACACTACCGACACTACCGACACTACCGACACTACCGACACTACCGACACTACCGATACTACCGATACTACCGATACTACCGATACTACTGACACTACCGATACTACCGATACTACCGATACTACCGATACTACCGATACTACCGATACTACCGATACTACCGATACTACCGATACTACCGATACTACCGACACCGTTGATACAATTCCCGAAAACTATCTGCTGCTCGATGAATCCTCATTCGACTCGACAGTACTCCGCACAGGTGTTACGGCACTGGTGTTTTTCCTTGCCCCCGCGGATACTCCGTGCAAAGCAATGGATTCAGTCATGCGTCTTATTGCTCCCCTGTTCAAGGAAAGAGCGATTGTAGCCAATGTATACGCATGGGAAAATCCGGCGCTTTGTGAACGGTACGATATCGAGTTCGTTCCACAGTTTTTCTTTTTCAAAGACAGTGTACAACGTGAGGAACACCATCTTACCCATACGCTTCCGGCAGATACACTGATCGCGCATCTTGAAGCCCTGCTGAACGAATCGCCGGTCGATACACCGGTACAGCTCGATTCCACTTCCTTTTATGATTCTGTAACCACCAACGGCCGGATCGCGCTGGTCGAGTTTTTCTCCCCGACCTGCTCCCACTGCATTGCCATGGAACCGATTGTCGCTGCACTTGCCGACAGTCTGGGAAGTGAAGTCCTCATAGCCAAAGTAAATGCACCTGAAAACTATGCTCTGGGCTCAGCGTACGGCGTCACCGGATGGCCGACCTTCATTTTCTTTGAAGACGGCACCGAATACGACCGGATTTTAGGAGAGGCCACCTTTGACGAGCTTTCCGGAAAACTCCGGTACGCCCTGGATAAACCAGTCAACTGACCGGCGCCTGCTCTCTCCCTTGAGCATTCCGGTTTTTAAACGAGCAGTGACATATGAACACTTCCATTTTCCGCAAAGGTACGATACTCCTCCTGTTCTTTGCCGTCACACTTGCAGCCGACTCAGATACCCGTACCGTTCAGGCTGAATTCGACCGTTGCCATTCGGTGATGGAACGTCTTGAACGGTCGTTGCGACGATTCGAAGACGCCATGACACGGATCAAGCGTACAATCAACCGTCTCCCCGGCGGCAATGAAGAGAACGATCTGCAACAGGAGTCGGCGACACTCGAAAATCGCCTTGAATATTTCCGTAACCGTTTTGAACGGGCACGCGGACAGGCGGACAAGATAAGCGGCGACCTTAAAAGTGTCAACAGTCCCACCTGTCCCTCCTGCATTTCTTCAAGTGTCGGCATGTACTGCCGTAACAGTGAAACACTGCAGAACAGTCTCGATGAATACCTTGTTAAAACGGAAGATCTGCTCAACCGCCTGAATGCAGAGTCGACCGACAACGATGCTTCGGGTTTCGCGACACAACGAAGTGCAACTGATTCACTGCACCGTTCACTGAGCACCTGCAGTGTACCATCAGCCGTTCCCCTTATCAGACAGGTAACGGTTAATCTGCAACGGGCCGACAGTCTTCAGGCCGTCGGTAAAAACGACGATGCACGCAAGGCGCTGGATATTGCCCGTACCCTTGCTGAAAAAGCGGCAAAGCGATGCGACAATCAGTGACCACCGTATCCCGATTGTCGCTCTTTGCAGTTATGGTATCGCTCCACCTCGCTGCCGGTTCACCGGAGAGTGATTCCACCGCCTACCACACACTGCGAAAAACCGTGCTCACCGGTGATCCCGCGAATACGACCATTCCCACGGCCGATGCCCTCGCCGAGGCAGGTCTTTACAACGATGCGATCGACCTTCTGCAACAGTATGCTCTGCCGTCAGATACACTTTCCCCGGTATCGTCACCGGCGAAACAGGTAAAAAGTGTTTCCTGGCGATGGTCCTCAGGCGTTGACTACTACCGTCTCGAGGATTTTGATACTGCAGGCATGACCATCGAAGAGCAGCGCGCTTATGAACGACTGACCGAGACCCCGCTTTCCCTCTGGACACGTCTTGCCGCCACGGCCACTCCGTGGGACAGTACTGCAGCATCACTGCATCCCGAGCTGTATATTTCCGAGAGAAAAGGAAGATTTGAAACAGCGATGCGCTACCTGCTTCCCGGTGGCCTTTTTGAATATGAACCTATGGTAAAGGCGGAAAAATGGTTCCGCCGCAACGCCTCGGATTCATTGTTCAATCCGGATAGCGCCCAACCCTCCGATATGGTCGGCGCAGCAGTCCGCTGCTCCATGGGCAACCATTCCCGTGAACACCGTCCGCTCCATTTTTCGCTCCCGCTTTCGATCGACTGGGAGCATTACCGCACCGATCAGCCAGGCTATGAATCATTCGCCGAGTACCGCTTCAGGCCCTCACTTGAGCTGGGCGAAGGGCTGCCGCCTCTGCGGTTTTCAACCGAAGTGCAGTTTGAAGATTATTACCGGGATTCCTCCGAATATCTGGACGTTATCCGTTTGTCGGGACGTGCGGAAGGTACTTTCCGTAACGGTTCAACCCATGGCTTCGCAGCTGTAGCATGGCTGGGAGACCGATACCTGCTCGAGGGTCTCCGATCCCGATCGTCACTTCCTTCCACGATCGATCGCCTTGAAGGGAGCTTGAGTGGCAGACATGCGTTCAGCAGCATGCTGACGGCACGCCTTCGTCTGCGGGGAATTTACGAAAAGGAAGCAGCCTACGATACGATACCCGCTCTTTCAGGCAGGGAACTGCTCGTTGTTCCGGGCGCGGAGGTATCTTTTCTTGAGCAGCGGCTCACCATAGGCCCCGACCTGCAGTGGGAACGCCGATTTGCCACGCCTTACAAAGAGAATCATTATATCTGGGAAGGACGCAACGCCCTCGAACCCGGATTGCGTTTCGGATGGAGTAACGCTCCCGTCGAAGCTGCCGTCCGGGCGGCCTTCCGGTATGAACACATTGATCCGGAATTCGAACATACCTTCGATAACCGCTCGTTCCGGGCGAATTGCGAATTTTCAGTACTTCCCTTGCGATTTCTGTCACTTGACGGAGTGATGGAGTATCAGTACCGCAGGTATGTGTCGTTCCATGCCAATAATCGAAGATCAGAGAATCTGACCGTATCGGTGAATGCAACGGTGCGGTGGTAGGAGAAGCATAGCCCGGATTTACCCGGATACTGCCATCAGCATGCAAACTAGCAGAGCACACGAATGACTTGACAGAATCCATGCTCCCCGGCATTATTAACTGTCTCATATTTATTTGCACCACTGTTACGTACTTTAATCTCGGGGTCGGGGTCGGTATTCGGGATCGGGATCGTCTTTATTTCAAGTCTTATCGAAAGCGGTACAATGGAAACGGTGTGAAACACCGGATACGATACGCTTAGGTAACGGTAGTGAAATACCGAAAACCGACCCCGACCCCGACTCCGAACGAATAAAAAAGAGTGCCGACTATTTTGACAGTTAATAACCCTGTCCATTACCCGGATCTTTAATTCTACTGAGGTACGATAAACATTTTTACCGATATCCGTCTATTTCCATCGCCTCACCCCAACTCCCCCATCCCCTCTTCCCCTCTCCATGCATGGAGAGGGGAAGAGGGGTGTCCGAAGGCGATGCACTGAGCCCGTCGAAGTGACGGGGTGATGGGGTGAGGTGACTGGAAGAAATGCCGATACTACGTTATTCTACCGAAGTAGAATTA
>JBNLDC010000031.1:0-111080 GCA_050304135.1 Chitinispirillaceae bacterium
AGACAAGCTCGGCACTTCTTATAGAGTGAGATTGCAGAAAGGAAGTAACGAAAGCACTGCAAACAAGTCTTTATCCGGTAAGGCTAACCAACCACCGGTATCGAGGTTCAGCGAAGCGCTGGTCTCGAAGACTCGGCCGGGTACATCGAGGAAAGCCGTACCACACACCCTGCGGGAGTAAAGGCGCACCATCAGGGTGATTCCACAGGAGCAACTTCCGTCTGCCCCGTGTATGGAGAAAACCGGCGAACGGAATGTACTAAGCGTAGATCCCGATGCTATCGGGACTTCGAAGACTCAGCAGAAGCATGCGGGCAACCGTCGCTCTTCCGGACAGATAAAACAGGGTAAGCCGAGACCCGTTGCCTAGCGTTCCACTGAAGAAGAGCCTGCGTCCACGAATCTTCATAACTCCGTTCTCACGAGGCACGTCGGTACCTTTTTTCGCCCGGCCTGGCTCTGTAAACCATTATTACTAAAAAAACTAAAAAAAATTCTGTGCACAAGCCGGGTGATCAGCCTGAATATCCCATCGCACCTTTTACTCGTTTAAATTGACTCCACCCCCAGCGAGTTGTACAATTCTATAATCTTTAAGATTATCCTGAATATTGCTGTCTAGTATGAGTGATACGTGTAAAAGTTTACGCAGAGTGCAGTACAACAACTGTGGTATTCAGGATTTTGTGCAATCGATGGCTCTCCGTCCGACGGAGGCAGCATTGTACTGCGCGAGATAGCATAGTTGCGTGATTTTCCAACGGAATTGCCGACAACCATGAGGTATGTACTCTCTTATCTCCATGTTTTTTCCGCGATACTGTTTCTCGGTCTCGGGGCGGTAATCACTGTAAGGGATTTCAAAACCCGTCTGAATCAGGCGTGTGCAGCAGTCATGTTCTGCTTTTTCATCTGGAGTTTCTCGACCATCTGGGTGCACCATCCGGCAACACCGGAGGGGCTCGCCCGTACCTTCGGACACATTGCGACCGTTGGATGGCTCTTCTATAATCCGTTTCACCTCTGGTTCGCGTGGCTCTACACCAAACGAAAACCCTTCCGGTTCATTGTACCGGTCACGGCTGTACTGTTTATTCTGCCGTTGGTGCTTTTACTGCTGCAGTGGACACGGCATATTCTTATTGACTCGTTCGTGCACTGCTCATGGGGATGGTTCACACCATGGGAATCATCATTGTGGTCGAGCCTTTTTTTCGTCTATTGCGGATCGGTGAATCTCCTCGCCTTCTGGCTGATTTTTGATTACGGGAGGAAATCCGACAACCGGATAATCATAAGGCAATCGATCGTCATTATCGTGACCGGTCTTATTTCGCTTGCCTCGGGGTTTATCTCGAATGTCATTCTCTCCTTTTTTATAACCGGGGGAATTCCGCCACTCGGCGATGTGCTTTCGCTCTTATGGGCGGCCGGTCTGGCGTATGTGGCAATGCGGTACAACGTGCTCAATATCACACCGTTTATCGCCGCGAACCGGATCATCGCAACCATGAAGGACCTGCTGTTTCTTCTTGATACCCATGGCAACGTCATGTCGGTGAACGGTGCGGTCAAGGGTGTGCTGGGGTATCAGATTGATCAGATCGCCTCGCTGTCGTTCAGTAAACTGATCAGCGAGAGCAGGGATAAACGCGACAATATCCTTCAGGCGCTGCTGCAGCAACCGGTGTATATGGTTGAAACGGTACTGGTCGGTTCCAACGGCGGAACCGTTCCGGTCGCACTGTCCACCTCACTCATTGCGGGGACAGGGGTCGTTTGTGTCGCCCACGATATTTCGCTGCAGAAACAGCGGACGGAGTCGTTGAAAGAGGCCAAAAAGCAGCTTGAGTCACGGGTTCTGGAAGCGACCGATGAACTACGTACTATAAACCGCAGGCTCCGTCAGGAGATTCAGGAAAAAAATCAGGCGGTAGATGCATTGAAGGAATCGGAAGAGCGGTTCAGGATTATCTTTGAATATGCACCCGACGGGATTTTTCTGGTTGATGACGACGGTAGATTCGTTGACGGCAATAATGAGGCTTTGCGTATCATCGGCAGGGAAAAAGATGCGATAGCCGGTAAAGCGGTATTCGTTTCCGGGCAGCATTCCGGGGGGGGTGTACCAGTGTTTACCGAAATGGTTTCCAGACAGAACCACCCTGCCGCATCGGAGTACCGTGAGACGACACTGCCACGGGCCGACGGTTCCGCAGTACCGGTTGAAACAGGGTTTCATCAACTCATGATAGGCAAAAAACGATTGTATGTCTGCATCGTGCGGGATCTTTCGCAACGGAAAAAGGCGGAGAAAGAGGCGCAGGAGCTTCGCGAAGCACTGCACCATTCGCAGAAAATGGATGCCGTCGGAAGGCTTGCCGGTGGTATCGCCCATGATTTCAACAATCTCCTCGGCGGAATAATCGGCTATGCGGGGCTGCTGCAGAAGCGTTTGCAAGGGGGATCTCCCGCGGAGTTGGTGGTACTTGATAAAATTATTGATGTATCAAAAAAGGCTGCCGAGAGGACCGCGCAGCTGCTGGCATTTGCCCGGAAAGGCAAATACAATGTTGAACCGGTCAATATGCATGGTCTGATACCCGACGTCATCAGTCTGATGAAGCACACCTTTGATCCGAAAATCGTTCTCAACTGTCGACTCGATGCATCGGGTGCCATTGTAAAAGGTGATCGCTCGCAACTGCACAGTGCACTGCTCAACCTCGGCATCAATGCCCGTGATGCACTTCCCGACGGGGGGATGATCGAATTCTCAACGGAAAATGTACGGGACACCGAGGTGCGTTCGGTGGATGGGCTCATTGGAGAGACTGCCGATTCCTATGTAAAAATCATCGTTAAAGACAATGGTATCGGGATGGATGAGACAACTGCTTCCCGCGTGTTTGAACCGTTTTTTTCCACGAAAGAGGAGGGAAAGGGGACCGGTCTCGGTCTGCCGAGTGTCTATGGAACCATCAAACAGCATGGCGGATCCATTGATCTCAAAACGACTGCAGGGGCAGGAACGGAATTTGTGATTCACCTGCCTGTCTGTGCCGAGGCGGTTGCGCCTGAATGTGTCGATGAATCGCAAAGTATCGCCACCGGGCAGTATCATGGGACGATTCTGGTAGTGGATGATAATCCGCTGGTCCGCGAGATGATGGTTGATACGTTGGAAGATGTCGGTTTTTCCGTCCATTCCTCCGATGACGGAAAGTCTGCGCTGCAATGGTACCGGGAGCATCATGCGTCGTGTGATCTGGTCATACTGGATTTTACCATGCCGGATATGAACGGCCGGGAGTGCTATACAGCCATGAAAATGATTCATCCCGATGTCAGGGCGATCATCGCCTCGGGACATGCGGTCGACGGTGAGATCGAGAAGACACTTGAGATCGGGGCCACCTCCTTTCTGCATAAACCGTTTGACATTGACACACTCATCACTACGGTTCAGGACGTGTTGTCGAAGGCGTAACGGCAAGCACCACGGCAGTTACAGCTGCAAGATCCCTGTGTTCCTCAAATGCCGGGCGGTTCTGCGGTATCCTGTAGCAATGTCACGTGACACCATGTTGCAGGGCGGTACCTCGTTTCCGCTTTTTAAGTTTTTGGTGATGCGGAGTTCTTAGGGTATCTTTTATCAGTGGTGTCTGACTTTCCTGAGTTTCAGACGCTGAACGAAGTGTCCCATCGGATACGTTTTTGGAAAAGGTGAATTTGTTGTCAAGATCATCAGGTGTCATTGCTAAAAGGATCCTTCTGCTGGTTTGTATTCCGGTTTTTCAGGTGTTGTCGGTTTCTTCTTTCGGGGCAGTGCTCAAACCGCGCCTCGTTGTTCTGACCGATATCGGTCCCAACGACATTGAACCTGACGACCGCGAGTCGATGACACGGCTTCTTGTGAGTGCCGATCTGTTTGAGATTGAGGCACTGTGCGCCGGAACCGGCTGGAATACCGGCAATTATCCTCCCGGATGGATGGACAGTATTCCGGTAACGATTGACGCTTACGAGAAGGATCTGCCCAATCTCATGAAGCGGTCGCGGCAGACCGGCTTTCTGCCTGATGAATCGAAGCAGGAATTCGGCTACTGGCCCTCACCGGACTATCTGCGCGGCCGGACCGTGCCGGGGAGCAGTCGAATGGGCTATGAGGTGCTTGGGAACAACAACAATTCCACAGGGAGCGACCTGATTATCAGTCTGGCCGATGAAGATGACGATCGCCCGCTTCACATTGCCGTATGGGGCGGAGGAAATACGGTTGCTCAGGCGATATGGCGGGTGCAGCAGGAGCGTTCACCCGAGGAGCTCAAAGCCTTTCTCCGTAAACTCCGTGTATATACCATTACCGATCAGGATAAACCGTGGGGATCGGATGTGGCATTTTCCATCAGCTCTCATCAGTGGATGCGCAGGGAGTTTGAAGGCGACCTCCTCTTTATCTGGGATGAGTGCGCCTGGCTGCATCAGAATTCCACCGGAGTGAACCAGTGGACGGAGTATGCGGAAAATATACAGGGGCACGGAAATCTCGGGGGGCAGTATCCGAAATACCGGTGGGGGGTTGAGGGCGATACCCCCTCATTCATGTATCTCATGGCGCCGGGGCTCAGCGATCCGGATCATCCGGAACAGGGATCCTGGGGTGGTTACTTTGAATGGCGGAAAACAGCAGACGGGATTACCAATGCCTTCACGAACCATGCGGGGACGGCAGCATTCGATACCTGCAACAAGTATGTCGATTATTTCTACCCGGCGAATTTCAACAATTTCGCGGCACGGATGGACTGGGCGAAGGACGGCCGGGGGAACCGTAATCCGGTGGTGATACTAAACGGCGACAGCAGCTATTCCATTCTCACGATACACCCCCTGCAGGGAACCACGGTGTCTGTGGATGCATCACAAACGTTTGATCCTGATGGCGATGCGCTTACTTTCAAATGGTGGATCATGCCGAAGGCGGGAACATGGACCGGGTCGGTCAGTATTCTCAACGCCGGTTCGGAAAAGGTGAGTGTTACGGTTCCCGGCAACTCGGCAGGCGCGGCAATTCATCTGATCTGCGAGGTGACTGATAACGGAATTCCGGCACTTTCATCGTATCGCAGAATCATACTTCAATCGTCAGATGAAACAACCGGTACTGCGCTACGCCGTCGGCATGACGGTTACCCGGTGTCTGCTGCGGCCCCGGTCTGCCGGTATGATTTGTCCGGGCGAAGGCTTCGCTCCGACAGTCGACTCCCGGTACCTGGCGTGGTACTGTACTTCTCGGGGCGGCAACCTCGCTGTACGCCGTTGGTTCAGATCCGATAATCAGGTTTTCGCCGCTATTTCCCGGTGTTCTCAGGAAATTAAAACGTTCAGCAGCGCGCATCGGTCTCGCATCATTTTCATTGCGCTGAAATACCTCTGAGTGTATCTTGAAAAATAGTCCGCAGGAGGCGAGATATCAGCGTTTAACGACGAAGACAAGTGTTCCGTAAAAAGTTGGAGTAAATGGAATTGTGAGAATTAGTAAAATCAACGTAAGTGATTGTTGTATAAAGCTTATAAAAAATATTTGGTATAGTAAACGTTCCGTAAAAGTAGAACGTTTTATTGGTTTTAAAATTTTTTAGCACAAGTGTTTTCACATTCCTTCTTATATTTTAGGGCATGGGAAATACCGGAGATAAAAAGACCTCAACACCCTCCGTGTTTGATTATACCGACTACCGTAGGTATCTTGCCGATTATTATCATGAACGCAAACGGGTAAGCAAGGCATTTTCTTACCGTTTTTTCGCCAGAAAAGCGGGAATAAATTCTGTTGGCCTTTATAAGGACGTGGTCGAGGGACGGCAGAGTCTCGGAAGGGCACTGATCTTCAAATTTTCCGTTGCGATCGGTCATGCCAAAAAAGAGGCTGAATATTTTGAAAATATGGTGTTTTTCAACGAAGCCGCTTCGGTTGAGGAACGTACGCTCTTTTTTGAGCGGATGATGGCAAGTCAGAAAACGAAAACAAATATTGTCGACAAAACAAAGCATGAGTATTATCAGAAATGGTATTACAGTGCGGTACGTGCTCTCATCGCACTGGGGAAATTCAGCGGCAGCGAAGCAGATTACCGGAAGATAGCTGCAATTCTGAATCCGCGGATACGACCTGACGAAGCAAAAAAGGCCTGCTCGGTACTGGAGCGACTGGGTTTTATCTGCCGGAATGATGAGGGAGTTTTCGTGCTGGCCGATGCGGTTGTTACAACGGGGGTACTCAAGCCGAATGCGAATGTGACCGCATTGAATGTAATCAATTTTCAGAAAGAGCTCATGTCGCTGGCTAATGACTCGCTCGACCGTTTCGGTGCGGAAAACATCAATCTTTCCACACTCACGCTCGGGATTTCCACCGATACCGTTGCGGAAATCAAGGAGGAACTTGCAGCGGTCAGGAATAGAATTGCGGCTCTGGCCGAAAAAGATGCTGCTGCCGACCGCGTATTTCAACTCAATATGCAGTTTTTTCCGCTGTCGGATCGCCACCGGGGGGAGGAGGCTCAGGATGAGTAGCCGAATTCTCAAATTGCTGGTGCCGGTGACGGCGCTGTCGCTCGCGGTATTAAACTGCAGTTCCCCCGTACAGGTGACGGGAGGCAGCAGCAGCGAAACGGTGGTCGGACGGGTGCTCAATGGTGACGGTTCCCCGGCGGGAGCATCGCTGGTGTCGCTGTATCCGGTGGATTACGATCCGGTCGCTGATGCCGGAGTGGTGACGATACCATCGGATACTACCGACGAGGAGGGGATGTACCGGCTACTACCTTCCGATTCGACAGGAAATTTTACCATTATTGCTACGGATCCCATAGCCGGTACCAGTGCGCTGATTCCCGCAGTTGAAATTCACGGCGATTCCACACCGGTTCGGGATGCGGTTCTGTCAACGCCGGGCGCTGTCCGGGTGGCGGTCCCGGATTCTCCGGCGGAGGGGTACGTTTACATTCCGGGTACCGGTATTACTGCAGCTGTTCAGAGTGGCGCGATGGTGCTTCTCGAAGACGTCCCCACCGGAACCATACCGTCCCTTAAGTATGTATCCGGTACCAGTACCCCTGAAATCCTCAGCGCCGCTGTGGAAGTTACCTCGGGAGTTACCACAGTTCTTGCCTACCCCAGGTGGCGGTATTCAGTCAGGGTGTATCTCAATACCTCGGAATCCGGGGCTGCGATTTCGGGTGATGTTGCAAATTTTCCGGTCGTGATACGGTTGACCGGAGCGGTATTTGATTTCTCCCAGGCACAGGACAGCGGAGAGGATCTGCGTTTTTCCGGAGCAGCGGGAACACCTCTTGCCTACGAGATCGAATCGTGGGATGCTTCTGCTGCCACCGCAGTACTGTGGGTTAAGGTTCCGGTTGTTTACGGAAACAACGACAGTCAGTATATTGTCATGCACTGGGGAAATGACGATGGCTCCCTGGTCTCCCTTTCCGATGGCACCGGAGTGTTTGACACCTCCGAGGGATTTCAGGCGGTCTGGCATCTTTCAGGAGCGGGAAACGGTACCGCATTTGATGCAACAGGCAACGGGTTTGACGGAACACCCTTTAATATGAATACCGTTCCGGTTATTCAGGGGGCCGTCGGATCGGCACGGCTTTTTGACGGTACGTCAAGTTATATCACCATTCCAGGCAGCGCCTCGGGAAAACTTGACATGCCGCAGAACGGCGACTATTCGATCTCCTGCTGGGCCTATGCCGACACGATCGATACGCTCTGGCATGCGATTGCCGGTAAAGGGCACGAACAGTACTACCTCAAGCTCAAGTGTTTCGAAAACGGTAATGCAACCTGGGAGTTCGTGGAGTTTCAGGAGCAGGAGGGATGGGAGTTTACCGAGGATTCCATACCGCCCGCACCGGGTGCGAAACAGTGGGTGTATCTTACGGGGGTGCGTTCGGGAGCAAAGCAGTCTCTCTACATCAACGGTAGCCTTGTTAATGATTCGATCTCGCTGATGGAGGGCGTGTACGCCGGAAACAATCGTGACAATTTCACCATCGGAAAACATGCCCGTGAGGTAACAATTCCCTATGATGAAGGGACCTGTTTTTTTAACGGGATTATTGATGAGGTACGGGTGACGAATACCGTTCCTGATTCTGACTGGATAAAACTCTGCTACATGAATCAGAAAGCTGAAGACGGCCTCGTGGAATTCAGATAGGTTGCCGTAAGGGAAAAATCTGCTGTTCAGGAAAGGTGGCTGTTATGCGGGAGATTTCTGTACATAAAGTGTACTAGGACAATAACGAAGACAGCCGGTTATGGTCCCGGCAAGAAGGAAGCGGCACTCTATTGAAAAAGGGTGTTTAACAACAGAATACAGACCATTGTCGTTTTATTTTGTGTACAATAGTTTTTCGGAACGGCAATTTACATCAAATAAAGGTGGGGTTATGAAAAGAACAGTTTTTCAAGGCGGATCGTGGCGGTATCTGATCGTTGTTACTGTCTTGCTGACCTTGACGGCGGGCATCCGGCAGGTATGGGGGTTGAGTGTTACTTCCCATACGCAGGATGAGGATGGTATTACCTGTACACTGAATTCCGGAGTGATGAAGATAAAAATTTGCCGGGATGACATCGTCAGGGTGGCATATGCGCCAGGTTCGTCGATACCCGAACGGCCGTTGAAAATCGTTACGAACACCTGGACGCCGCAGGCTTCGTTCACAAAAACGGAATCAGGAAATATCATCACCCTGCAGACCGGCAAGATCAAGGTCAACATCGATAAATCGACAGCGAATGTAACGTTTACGGATCTGACTGATAAAGTAATCCTTTCGGAATACGCCAAATCGATGACTCCTGCCACACGTGAAGGAGTAAACACCTATTCGGTCAAAGCGGAATGGAATTCCCCCGCCGATGAGGGAATATACGGTTTCGGACAACATCAGGACAGGAAAGTGAACTATAAGGGGCAGACTGAATATATCGAACAGAGGTATGCGGTAGCGACTGCTGTTTCGGTATGGGTTTCCACTAGAGGATACGGCCTGTTCTGGGACAATTATTCCTATTCTGACTTTGATGGACGGGTAGCCGGCAACAGTCGCTATTCACTTTCCTCACGGGCTGGCGATGTTCTTGACTACTACTTTTTTTACGGTCCGGAAATCGATCAGGTTATTGCAGGGTACCGGACCGCTACCGGCCATGCTCCGCTTTTTCCGAAATGGGCCTACGGCCTGATTCAGTCAAAAGACCGCTATGGATCTCAGACTGAGCTGTATTCAGTAATGGATGGATACCGGAATAATAAGATTCCTCTGGACTGTATAGTTCAGGATTGGCATTACTGGGATGGTGCACCGAATGGTAAACAGGGGTGCTACTGTTTCAATACCAGTTATGGGGACTACAAAACCACCATACAGAAATTTCGTGAAAAAAATATTCATACAATTGTTTCGATCTGGAGCCAATTGGAACAGGGCTCTCCACCATTTAATGAATTTTCTACAAACGGGTGGCTCCTGCCGATTAATTCAGGCTGTGGAACCCCGACTAATTTTGTGGACTCCTACAATCCGGAGGGCCGTGAGGCTTTCTGGGATATTATCCAGGACGCAATGTTCGACACTGCCACAATCGGTTTTGACGGTTGGTGGCTTGACAACGACGAACCGTTTGCCTACCCGTGCGCTTTCGCCGGCAACAATTTTGATGCAATAGATGCTGCCATTGGAAAGTTGGCCCTGTATCATAATACTTATACCTTTCCCTGGACGGAAATGGGGTATAAAAACTGGCGGCGAGACAATCCGGGCAGGCGATGTGTCATTCTTCATCGTGCGAACTATGCGGGTCAGCAGGCGCATTCGACAATGCAGTGGAGTAACGACATTCATTGCAATTTTGATGTTCTGACTGCCCAGGTTCCGTGTGGCCTTAATTCCACTATCAGCGGTATCCCTTACTGGTGCTCCGATATCGGCGGGTACTGGGGTGCGCAGGATAACATGAACTGGAGTCTTCCGGAGAATCGTGAACTCATGACACGCTGGCTGCAGTATGGATCGTTCTGCCCGGTATTTCGCATTCACGGCAACGGTCCAAGCAAAGAGATATACCAGACTGCATGGGATGCGACCACCAAGGCGAATCTGATTATGATAGACAAACTGCATTACCGTCTGATGCCGTATATCTACTCTTTAGCATGGATGACAACCAACAGCGGGTATACACCCATGCGTCATCTGGTGTTTGATTTCCGTACTGATCCTGAAGTGAAGAACATCGGTGACCAGTTCATGTACGGCCCGGCGATTATGGTCTGTCCGGTAACGAAAAAAGGGCAGACGTCGCGTTCGGTCTATCTGCCGGAGGGAACGTGGTATAACTTCTGGACCGGCGAGAAACTCACCGGTGGTTCACGGATTACCGCCGATGCACCGCTCTCGTTGATTCCACTATTTGTCCGTGGCGGATCGGTGCTGCCGATGGGGCCGGAGATCCAGTATGCAACCGAGCGGTCTGATTCCATCGAGTTGCGTATTTATCCTGGAAAGAACGGCGAGTTCGAGATGTACGAGGATGAGGGTGATAATTACAATTATGAGGACGGTAAATATGCGACGATTCCGATCACCTACACTGATAATAACCGCAACGTGGTAATCGGGCAACGCAACGGCAGTTTTCCAGGTATGGACGAGAAGAAAATCTTCAATGTCGTCTATGTGTCGAAAGATCACGGAACGGGTGGCGGTATTACCGCATCACCCGATACCCAGATCATTTATACCGGATCACCCACCGGTGTGGTGCCGGGGTTGCATTCAGTGTCGAAGGGCGCGATACTGCCGGTCAGGGCGACCGTCAGGACGGCAGGGAATGTCATCGCACTTCCCGGTGCATTCAGTGGAAAAGCGAAACAACTTGCAATATACAATTGTTCCGGGAGACTGCTTGCTCAGAAAGTGGTGAAAAAGAACATGCTTAATCTGCGGAAGGATTTTAAACTGCCCGCTGGGGTTTATATCGTAAAAGTCGCTGCAGAGGTAGCACGGTAGATCGCTACATCGGGCTCACGTTTCAGGGACAGGGGAAAAAATATGAACAACACCAAAACAAGCAGGAGGATGGTTACCGTGAAATCACAAAAAAAGAGGTTGCTTATCACAGCATGGATAATGGCTGTCGTTTTAACCGGTATCGGCCGGTCGTGGGGGCTCAGCATCACCTCCTATACGGAAGAGGACAACGGCATCATGTGCACGTGCAATACCGGCGTGATGAAAGTAAAAATCTGTCAGGGTGCCATTGTACGGGTTGCTTATTCTCCAACTTCGAAAATACCGGCCCGGTCGCTCAAGATCGTAACGAACCCATGGACACCGGCGACACCGTTTACCACCACTGAATCCGGTGACGTAATTACGATGGAAACCAGCCGGATAAAAGTCAAGGTGAGCAAATCAACGGCAAACGTTACCTTTACCGATCTGGCCGATAAGGTGGTTCTGTCGGAATATGCCAAGAGCCTGTCGCCAACGACGGTTGAAGGTGTTTCAACTTACAGTGTGGCGGGTGAATGGAATTCGCCTGCGGATGAGGGGTTGTACGGTTTGGGACAGCATCAGGGCGGCAGGGTGAATTACAAGGGAGCGACGGAATATATTGATCAGCGCTATCCGGAAGCAACCGCGGTTACGGTGCTGGTTTCCACCAAGGGGTACGGAATATTCTGGGACAACTATTCCTATACCGATTTCAAAGGGAATATCGCCGGTAATACCCGGTATTCATTTAATTCCCGCTGCAGCGACGTCAACGGCGGAATTCTTGATTACTACTTTTTTTACGGTCCGGAAATCGATCAGGTAATTGCCGGTTACCGGACGGCGACCGGGCATGCTCCGCTCTTCCCGAAATGGGGCTACGGACTTATTCAGTCAAGAGATCGTTATGAGTCTCAGAATGAAATATACGGTATCAAGGATGGCTATCGGAACAACAAGGTCCCCGTTGACTGCATTGTTCAGGACTGGCATTACTGGGATGGTGCACCGGGTGGCTACCAGGGGTGTTATTGCTGGAACCCAGCTTATGGAGACTATAAAGAAACTATGAAGACCTTGCATAATGCGAATATTCATACCATGCTGTCCATCTGGAGTCAGCTGGAGGAGGGCTCCGCCCCGTTCAATACCTTTAAAAACAATGGATGGCTCTGGCCCACTACGCAAAATGGCTGTGCAACCCTCTTTATCGATGCCTACAACAAGGATGCACGGGAAAATTTCTGGAATCTGATCCGGGATGCCATGTTCGACACGTCTGCAATAGGATTCGATGCGTGGTGGCTTGACAACGACGAACCGTTTCCTCACCCCTGCGGCCTCAACAGAAATGCCGTCAATACGGCCATGGGAAAAGGTGCCCTCTTTTACAACTCATATACCTTTCCAATGTCTAAAATGGGATACGATAACTGGCGCAGGGATATTCCCGGAAAACGATTTGTCATGCTTCATCGCGCGAATTTCGCCGGTCAGCAGGCACATTCGACCATGCAGTGGAGCAACGATATTCAGAGCGATTATACTGCTTTGACGGTACAGGTTCCCTGCGGCCTGAATACCACTATTTGTGGTATACCTTACTGGTGTTCGGATATCGGAGGTTACTGGGGTCCCGGCTATGCTGGTGTTGATTTCAGCCTGGCCAAGAATCAGGAGCTCATGACCCGTTGGACGCAGTATGGTGCATTTTGTCCGGTGTTTCGTATTCATGGCAAGGTACAACGCGGCCAGGGCAAGGAACTGTTCTCAACCACGTTCTCCACAGAAACAAGGGCGAATCTGCTCATTGCCGACAAGTTGCGCTACCGGTTGATGCCCTATGTCTATTCTCTCGCATGGATGACCACCAGTCAGCATTACACTCCCATGCGTCATCTGGTATTTGATTTCCGTACCGATCCTGAAGTGAAGAATATCGGCGACCAGTTCATGTACGGTCCGGCGATTATGGTGTGTCCCGTTACCGTCGAGGGACAACGGTCCCGTTCGGTCTACCTTCCGGCGGGAACCTGGTACGACTTCTGGACGGGAGAGAAACTCACCGGAGGTTCACGGATCACTGCTGAAGCACCAATGTCGCATATACCACTGTTTGTAAGGGGTGGCTCGGTGTTGCCTATGGGACCAGATATTCAGTATGCGAACGAACGGGCCGACACGATCGAGTTGCGCATTTATCCTGGAGAGAACGATACGTTCACGATCTACGAGGATGAGGGTGATAACTACAATTACGAGGATGGGAAATATGCCACGATTCCGATTTCCTATACTGATAATCTCAAGCACGTAACCATTGGTGAGCGCACCGGCAGTTTTCCGGGGATGGATGAGAAAAAGATTTTCAATGTCGTGTATGTTGCCAAGGATCACGGTACCGGCATCGGTATCACCGCAGCTCCTGATACGCAGATTGTCTATACCGGAGGCTCCACGGGTGTAATGCCGGCGATGCTTGCAGACATCAAAGGTGCATTACCGCAACTCAAGGCGACTATCCGAACTGCCGGAAATGTTATTACGCTGCCGGGTGCGTACAACGGTAAGGAAAAACAACTGTCACTCTATAATTGTTCCGGAAGACTGCTTCTGCAAACCGACGTCACTAAAAATATGTTTGACGTGCGGAAGGATTTCAACCTTCCGGCGGGTGTCTATATCGTGAAAATTAAAACTCAAGTGGCCCGGTAGATCCGTCTTTGGTCTCCCCCTTACGGTGATCCGGGTCTTACTTGAGTATATAGTGATGGTGGATACATGGGTCAGGTCCATGTATCCACCGTTTTTGTTGAACGTAGTATATCACCGTTATATAGTACACCGAATTCAATTTCCGGTACCTAATGGTTTGAACGGTAGTTTTATGTCTATTTTCAGGTTTTAAAAAAAAACGAATGTTATTTTAGTCGTTATTGAAAAATTATTGTAAAAGGAGTCAGAGAGTATGAATTTCTTAAAACAGGCGATGAGGAGGAATGTGCTCGGGCTGGTTTGCGGAGTGCTGCTTATATCATCGGTTCCGGCAGTATCCTATACAGTTCAGTCTGCCGCGTCTGAGAGTGATGGTGTGGTGTATACAATGTCGGACAACACCCGAATGAAACTGCAGGTCTGCACGGACAATATCATCCGGGTCGTGTATACAGCGAAAGCGGAGTTCCCTCCTGCGGTGAATGCGGTTGTGGTAAAGGGCGACTGGCCACAAACCTCATTCACGACTTCTGAAACGGGTGATTCGTATGTTTTACAAACCGCCTTGGTAACGGTTTCTGTGGCCAAAAGCTCAGGGGCGGTCTCCTATGCAACCGTTGGCGGCGTTCCAATTCTTCAGGAAACGACCGGCAAGAAGCTGACAGCTAAAACAGTCGGTGGTGTCACGGCATATGAGGGAACGATTCCCTTTAACAGCACCTCCGACGAAGGTATTTACGGCTTCGGGCAATTCCAGAACGGTCAGCTCAATCAGCGGGGGCTTACCCTTGAAATGGTGCAGTTGAACCAGCAGGACTGTTCTCCGTTTTTCATGTCCACCCGCGGATTCGGTGTTCTCTGGAATAATTATTCCCGCATGACCGTTACACCCCCGCTCACCTGGTGGTGCAACTGGGCAACCAACGATGCGATCGATTACTACTTTATCTACGGACCGGAGTTCGATGATCTGATTGCAGGGTATCGGATTATTACCGGTCCGGCGGTAATGTGGCCGAAATGGGCCTACGGGTTCTGGCAGTGCCGAAACTATTATCCTACCCAGACCATACTGCAGGATATAGTCAAGGATTACCGGTCACGCGGGTATCCGATTGACAATATCGTACAGGACTGGAATTATTATCCTCAGGGTCAGAACGGTTGTCAGTGCTTCGAAGCGTTTCGTTATCCGGATCCCGCCGGGATGATTAAAACTGTGCACGATTCACTGAATTGTCACTTTACCATTTCGGTATGGCCGTCATTCAATTCGCAGGCGGGTGCCAACTACGATTTCATGAGTTCCAAGGGGTATCTTATCAACAGTAACGATTTTCTTGGAACCACCTACGACGCATTCAGTGACAGTGCATCAAAATATTACTGGCAGTTCATTAACGACAGCCTGGTGTCAAAAGGGGTGGATGCCTTCTGGCCCGACGCAACCGAACCGGAGTACCATACCCAGTGGGTAAATGCAACCACATCGCAGGGTCCGGCAACTAAAGTCGAAAATCTTTTTCCGTTGCTGCACAGTAAGAATCTTTACGACGGTTTCCGGAAAGCTCTTGACGGAAAAAAACGTGTCTGTAATCTGACCCGATCCTATTTTGCCGGATCGCAACGGCTTGGTGCGGCCTACTGGACGGGTGACATCGCAAATGATTTCAATACGTACGTTACTCAGATCCCCGCATTACTCAATGTCTCGGCGTCGGGGTTACCGCTTTCCTGCACCGATGTCGGAGGGTTCAACGGCGAGGTGACTGCGAATGTCGTTACCCGGTGGTTTCAGTGGGGAGCATTCAATCCTGTGTTCCGGATCCACGGGACCCGTTCCTGCAACGAGATCTGGTGCTGGGGAGAAGATACCGAGAAGATTTTACTGAAATACCTCAAGTTGCGTTATCGATTGTTTCCGTATGTCTATTCCCTCGCATGGAAAGTGACCAACGAACACTACACCATGATGCGCCCGCTGGCATTTGATTTCAGGACCGATCCAACGGTAAGAGATCTTGCGAGTGAGTTTATGTTCGGCCCCTCGTTGCTCGTTTGTCCGGTAACCGAATCTGCTACGGCGACCAGCAGGGCGGTCTATCTCCCCGTCGGGACGTGGTATGATTTCTGGACCGGTGAAGCGCACACGGGTGCGGTGGGGCAGATTATCACTGCACCGTGCCCGATGGAAACCATGCCGTTGTATGTACGGGCAGGTTCGGTTCTGCCGATGGGGCCGGAAATAACCTACGCTGATACCGCGGCTGACCCGATCGAACTCAGGGTCTATACGGGAGCCGACGGTTATTTCAATCTGTACGAGGACGAAGGTGATAACTATAATTATGAAGAAGGCACCTATACGATCATTCCATTGCGCTGGAATGAAACGACGCAGGATCTTACCATCGGCGACCGGTCCGGATCGTTTCCCGGCATGCTTACCGAACGGACATTCAATGTCGTGTTCGTGGAGCCGGGCAAAGGTACGGGAGAGGCGGTCAGCACAACGGTATTTAAAACTATTCCTTATAGCGGCAGTGGTCTTGTACTCAACAAGACAAGCGGTGAAATCGCAGGGGTACGACATGGTTCCCGAAAGGTGAATATTCGACCGTCGTTTTCCGTAAAGCTTACCGGGAGGAAACTGGTAGTTCGTGCAGGAAACAACACCGGGAATACGGAGGTATCGCTTGTCACGATGTCCGGAAGACTGGCTGCAAGCGTGATGCTGAAAAAGGATCAGCCGCAGGTATTGGGAACCGGCATGGTGCCGGGTATTTACCTCGTATATTTCAAGAACGCTGCATCAGTAGTGTCGGTAAGTAAAATTGTCGTACGTTAATACTAAGTCGGATTTTCTGGATTATATTACGCGATAAGAAAGTGAGGAGAGTACATGAGTAAATCAGTTTTGTTTGTTATAACAGTCATTCTTGCTGCAGGATCGGCATTCGCCGAACTTGAGATTCCGGTGGAGAATGCGGGTGTAAAACTGGGTATTACCGGTGCAGGCTGGGAAGAGTTCGGTCAATTTGTATACTACAACAACAATTCAAATGTTGATGAACATGCCTTGTGGATCAACCGTACGTTCCTTGATCTGGTATTCAATGCAACCTACCGGGAACGGTTAAATGTTTCTCTCGGTATCGAGGGCCGGATGTGGTTCAATATTCCCAAAGCAAGTGGTACCGGACAGGCGACGTATGTTCATCAACAGAACAGTGATCTTATTGTTTCCGATGCGAATGTTTCCTATACACTAGGTGATCTTGATGCACCGTTTCTCAGTGCAAAAGCGGGATTGTTCCCTTTCAAATACAATAAGGATGTACGGAATCTTGGAGAGTACCTGTTTCGCAGTGGCACGTATCCAGCTTACCTGATCAATAATTTCGACCTTCCGTTTGCACGCCTGACCGGTTTGGCACTGGAAAGCAAACCGGTTGAAGGGTTGCATCTGCAGGGTATTCTGTCGATGGAAACCAGAATTCCGCCGTTTAACGATGCGTCACTGACGTTTCTTGCCGGTTATAATTTCAGGGATATCGTGGATGTCGGTTTGGGAGCTCAGGCCGCACATCTGCTCTCGGTGGATGAGAGTGAAACAACTGCAAAGGTTGACAAGAACAGGTTTTTTAAGGAAAACGGAGATACCGGGTATTATACCTTCAGAGGGACGAAGATCATGACACGTCTCTCATTTGATCTCGTGCAGCTGCTTAGAACGATACTCTCGACAGACCTTTCCATTTTTGGAAAGGAAGATTGCAAGCTCTATTCGGAAGCTGCGATTCTTGGTGTTAAAAGTTACCCCCGCAACGATTCGGTGACACTTCTCAACACCAACACCGGCAGTGGAAAAAACTATTGGGGCTATGATGATTTGAAAAAGAAAATACCGATCATGTTCGGTTTCAATGTCCCGACCTTCAAAGTGCTGGATGTATTTGCACTTGAGTTCGAGTACTATGGTTCCCCCTTTCCGAACAGTTACAAAAGTCGTCTCGGTCCCGGTATGAATCCGAGTATCGCCGTTCCCGATGCTCCGACACATCTTGATTACAACGAGTATGATACCGACAACTGGAAATGGTCGATTTACTTGAAAAAGACTTTTTTCGATGGACGTCTCGGTCTGGTTACCCAGTTTGCACGTGATCACATAAGAAATGAAACCCTCATGCCTGAGTCGTTTGACTACGAGGAAGCTTTGAGCAAAGGAAATCACTGGTGGTGGATGGGTAAAATCGTTGGTTCGTTCTAGTCGGTGAGCTGATTGCATTATGCGACGGTGTATACCGTTGCATAATGTCCAGGAAGGAATCTGATTATTGATTGTTCCGAAATCCGAAGCAGTTATCGCAGGGTATCGTTTTCAGATTGTTTTGTATAGTTGACTGCAGTATCCGCCGACAGGGGGCGGACATAAGGGGGGAAATAACCGAAGGGAGTTCGCTATGGGAACCACTGTTTCTCTCTGGAAGCATTGCGGAATACGTATTTCCGCTGTGGTAAGTGTGTTAGTACTGATGGCTGTTGGAAATGCTTTTTCCGCAGATATTGATTATTGGGCAAAAAACTTCACCACCTCAAAAAAATTCGCGTATCATTACCGCCGTTCCTTCAATGACGGGTGGCGGTTCCTGCAGGGAAACGGCAGCGGCACTCCGTCAGCTGCTGATTTCGATGATGCGGGATGGGAGAAGGTCAATGTTCCGCACTCTCCTTCCTACGATGCGCCGGAAAAAAATGACTTTTTCCTCGGTGTTGCCTGGTACCGGAAAACATTCACCCTGCCTGCTGATATCTCTGCCGATAAAAAGGTCTTCATAGAGTTCGGCGGGGCGATGAGTACCGCCCAGGTGTGGGTGAACGGCACGTTGGCCGGGGCTCATGAGACCAACGGATATACCGCATTCGTGATTGATATTACCGATCAGGTGAAAAGAACCGGCTCGAATGTGCTTGCCGTAAAAGTCGACAACAGTCCGCAGGCAGATGTCCCGCCCGGGGCCCAGTGGGTTGATTATGTGACCTGGGGCGGCATTTACCGCAATACCTGGCTGCATATCACCGATCCGGTGTACATTCCCCAGTGGGGCCAGATAATCAGCACACCGACGGTATCGGCTTCTTCCGCAACGGTAAAAGTGAACGCAACCGTCATCAACGGTCGGGCGCAGCAGGGAGCCTGTTCGGTGGTGTGTGAGATTTTCGACAAGAACAATACCCGGGTAGCCACGGCAACCGGTGAGCAGACCATTCCAGCCAACGGAAAGTATACCGTTCCCCTCACCGCTACTATCGCGACTCCCGCGATATGGAGTCCGGAAAAACCGGACCTGTATACCATTCGTACCACGGTCAACGTTGACGGGGTACCGGTTGACGATTATGTCGATCGTTTCGGTGTTCGCACGCTTACATGGTCGATTGACAACGGATTTCTCCTCAACGGTAAACGGCTTACCATAAACGGTGCGAATCTGGCGCAGGATTTCGCCTGGGTGCACGCGGCCGTACCGGTATCACGATATTATAAAATGATCGAATCGCTCAAATATGCCGGATTCAATCTGATGCGCTGTTCGCACTTTCCGCGCGATCCCGCGTTCTACGATGCGTGCGATGAATCTGGACTGTTACTGCTGACGGAGCTGCCGACATGGGGGTATAGCCACTCCTCGTATTCTGCAGCGTTCTGGAACCGGATGCTTGGCACCTTCAGGGAAATGGTGGCGCAGGGAAATAATCATCCGAGCATTATCGGTTACGGGTATTTTAATGAACCCATTGCAGATTTCAGTGCCTACTATGCACAGATGAAGGCATTCGCCGATTCAGTCAATCCCGCTCTTCCCAAATATGTTACCAATAACGGGTATCGTGACTGGGATTTACGGTCGATTGACTTTTACGGCAATCAGTACAGCGGGTACCCGCCGAATCTCCCAGCTCTCTGCACGGAATACCTGGGTTTCAGCAGCGCATCCAGAGGCGACCAGAATGCGGAAGACCGGTATACCAGCGATGCACTTGGGCAATATCAGAACCTTATAAAGGATACCCGCAATGCCGGAGCCGTACTCTGGTGTTTCAGGGATTACTGGGGGTTCGGTGAAGGAGGAGGTCGCAACACCCTGCATGATTCGAAGCTGGGAATTGTGGATCAGTATTTCATACCGAAACGCCCCTACTATGCATACCGGAAAACGGTTCTGGGCGTTTCGGATGACGATAATCCAATCCAGGGAAGCGCGACAAAAGTGAGCCTTGAACCGGATATCACCTATCTGCGGGCCGATGGCAGCGACATCTCCTGCCTTGTTGTGGCAATCCGCGACGCCAGCGGAAAATGTATCAACTCGAATGCGTCGGTAACGCTCTCGCTGTCGGGTTCCTCCTGTACGATGTTCGGCCCGACAACCGTGAATGCCGTTGCGGGAAAAGCCGGTGTAGTCATCAGGTCCACCGAAACCGTTGGGGAAACAACCATTTCCGCAACAGCAAACGGTCTTGCCGGAGGTTCAGTTACTCTTACCACGTATCCGGCAGTGGATGACGAAACATCCCTGTGGAATGGCGGTACTCCACAGGCGGCTCCAGTCTCCCGGGGGGGGGCGGCACCCCGCCTCATGCTCTCCGTCAATGGAAAGAGCGACCGGTTCGCTGCAGACGGGGCAAAGATGGTCCTTTATGATCTGAAAGGGCAGCGGGTGGCAGATCCTGCACCGGTATCTGGCGGTTCCACTTTGCATCGCGGTCGCACACCCGGCGTATATGTGTTTAAACTGATTCCCAACAAAGAAAAATAACTGCTGTTCAGAAGGGTCGGGTGCGGGGTGATCCGATGCTTCTGCGGAGGTGGCAGCGGGGTGAAAAGCCTCTTCATTTCCTCGGAAGTTGGTGGTTCATTGTTTCATAAACGGTTTTACTTTTACCTCAGGATTAGATAAGTATGGTTACACCAGTCAGAACAACTATCGGGAAGACTTTCATGCTGGCGCTGTTTCTTATTACCGGTGGCAGTATGAGTGCCGTGCAGGCTCAGGTGGCTCCACCGGAGCCTTACGGCCTCACGCCGAATGAGCGTCAGATTGAATGGTATCACCGGGAACAGCAGGCATTCATCCATTTCAACATGAATACCTTCACCGGCAATGAGTGGGGGAGCGGCAGTGAGGACCCGAAGACGTTCAATCCCACGGCGCTGGACTGTAACCAGTGGTGCCGAACGATGAAAAACGCCGGTATCACCTGCGGTATTCTCACCATCAAGCATCATGACGGGTTCTGTTTATGGCCTACGCAGCAGACTGAGCATTGTGTGAGAAACAGCAGCTGGAAGAATGGACAGGGTGATGTTCTCAGGGAATTTGTTGATGCGTGTGAAGCGAATAACATGAAAGCTGCCATATACCTCTCTCCGTGGGATATGAATTATCCGTCCGGATCACGGGAATACATCGATTATTACTGGAAACAGATTATCGAGTTGTGCAAGGGAGAACCCTATGGCAAGTTGTGGGAAATCTGGCAGGATGGGGCAGGTGAAATCAATGCAATAACTGAGGATGATTATAAAAAATGGACCGATACACTTCACGCTTACATGCCGAATTGTGTGGTCTGGACAACAAAAAAGTCGTTCCGGAACGGTGATGTCCGCTGGATCGGGAATGAAAGTGGTGTTGCCGGGGACCCCTGCTGGGCAACTATAAATGGTGAGGATGTACTTAATGAGCGAACGAATGTGATGAACAGCGGGGACAGTAATGGCGACTCCTACATCCCGGCGGAAACGAACGTGTCAATCCGTCCCGGATGGTATTATCACGAGAATGAACACCCAAAAACGAGCCGGCAGTTGTGGGACATGTATTTCAACTCCACCGCAAGGAACACGGTCTGGCTGCTCAACTTTCCGCCCGATAAACGGGGGCAGATACCGGCGGAGGATTCGATCAATGCGGCAGGGCTGGGGAAGTGGATCTACGGTACCTTCCGGACCAATCTGCTTGCCGGGGCAACGGCAACGGCACTGCACGGTCGTGGAGCAGGATTCGAACCGGAGAATATGGTCGACAACTGTGAGGATACCTATTTTGCCTCGTCCGATGCGAATACTACCGATACCATCACGTTTGCGCTTTCCACTCCGGTCACGTTTGATTGCGTCATGCTGCAGGAGGTTGTAGAACTCGGGCAGCGCACCCTGAACTGGTCGGTAGATTATTCAGGTAACGGCAGTTCATGGAATACGATTTCTGCGGCGAATAACAAGCAGAATATCGGGTATAAACGTTCTGTCAAGTGGTCGCCGGCGACCACCGCAAGTTATGTGCGGTTGCGTATTACCAATGGAAAAGCATGTCCCGCGATTCACACATTTGGCGTTTACAAACAGGCGCAGGTTGCACCACCGGTTGACTGGGACGGGTTGACCCCGGTTAAAAAGTGCGGTCCGGTGGAAGCGCGTCAGTCCCTGAAAGAGGCAAATGCATTACCGGGAGGATTGCAGCTGGCCGGTAACCGGATGGTGTTGCCTGGAGATCTGGGGGTGGGGCAGATAACCATAAGAATAGTTGATCTTATGGGCCATTGCGTACATACTATGGTAAACCGGGGAACCGGCCATAAACAGAGTATTGTTCTGCCGCAGCTCAAATCCGGATTGTATCTGGTCAAATGCAGCAACGGCAGGCAGAGTCTCGTGTATCCGGCATATCTCGCCTGTTTCCGCTGATTGTAACCGGTGCCGAAAGACCGTTGCATTGGTACGGAAAGCCTGCGGTTTTCGTCAGTCGAACGGTCTGCAGGGTGGCTCCGTCTCTCGTATCTGAATCAGTCACCTGGTTTTGGAGTCTTAGTCTCCGGGGAGGTTGTTTCGTTGCCGACATCAACGGAGAACAGGAGTGGGCGGTATGTGGTTTTACGAAAACGACTCTAACGTAGTTTTCTCAGAGAACAAAAACCGTTTCACGCAACATGGGATGCTCCGGATTCACTCGTTTATGCAAGTGATGATACTGGTGTTGTTCCCTCTGTGTCTCTTCGCTGCGGAGCAGTATGAGCCGACCTGGGTTTCGGTGGATAAACATGTAGCTTCACCCGAGTGGTTCCAGGATGCGAAGTTCGGTATTTATTTCCACTGGGGGGTATTCTCGGTACCGGCCTTTTCCAATGAGTGGTATCCTCGCAACATGTACCAACGTGACAGGTGGGAATACAATCACCATGTGGCGACGTTCGGTGACCCTTATACGGAATGGCCGTATCACAACTTCATTAACGGTGCCACCGCCAAGAACGGGGCCTTCATGCAGTTTGCTCCCCAACTCACCACCGAGGGAGGGGAATTCGATCCGCAGGAATGGGCGGATCTATTCGATTCCGCAGGGGCAAAATTCGCCGGTCCCGTAGCGGAGCATCACGACGGTTTTTCCATGTGGGAAAGCAGTGTTAACGAATGGAACAGTGTGGAGAAGGGACCGAAGCTCGATCTTGCCGCACTTTTCGCCGCGCCGATCAGAGAAAATGGAATGAAGTTCATGATGTCCATGCACCACGCATACAACTTCACGGGCTTCTATCAACGGGTTCCCGCACAGAGTGATCCGAGCCTCAAAAAACTCTATGGACAGCTGGAAACAACCGCACAGGAGCAGCTCTGGTACGATAAGCTTAAAGAAATCATTGATCTGTATCAGCCTGATCTCATCTGGCAGGATTTCAATCTTCCAAGAATAAGTGAAGCACAGCGCCTGACGTTTCTCTCCTATTATTTCAACAAGGCGATCGAATGGGATAAAGAGGTTGTGACGACTCATAAAGACGGCTTCAATGACCGGTGTTCGGTATTTGACTATGAGCGGGGTGGCCCTGCTGATATCCGCAAACCCTACTGGTTGACTGATGATGCCATCAGCAGCTCGAGCTGGTGCTATACCGAAGGTATCGCGTATTATTCCGATGTACAGATGCTGCATTCGCTGATCGACCGGGTGAGTAAAAACGGAAATATGCTCCTTAATGTCTCTCCCATGGCCGACGGAACCATTCCACAAAAACAGCGTTCCGTATTACTTGCTATTGGGGACTGGCTCCGGAAGTTCGGTGAGAGTATCTATTCCACCCGTGCCTGGGAGGTATATGGTGAGGGACCGACCAGAATGGGTGGGGGGGCATTTACTGCACCGATTGCGGGAACCGGCAGAGACTGGCGGTTTACCCGAACGAAAGATACGGCAACCGTTTACGCAATCTGTCTTGGATGGCCGGGTAACGGGGCGAAGGTGACGCTCTCTTCGGTTACTTCCAACCGCTTTGAGGCTATCGGCGTGGAGCTTCTGGATGCTGGTGGGAATCTCACCATGGACAATGTAATCCAGACTGCTCAGGGGCTTTCCTTTACCCTGCCGTCAGAGAAGCCGTATGATGCACTGGCGTATGCGTTCCGGATTGTATCGGAGCGAAGCTCCGGCACGATATCAAAAAACAGTGCGGATGCTTCTGCCGCCGGAATGCCGGTAAACGGGGGTGAAATATTTTCCTGCTCCACACTGTCCTCAGGTGCATTGCAGATCGCACTTACCGTGCCATCGGGTGCGAATGGTCACTACTTCAGAATAAATCTTTACAACCAGAAGGGCGAGTTTGTTTGCACCCTGTTCAACAGCCCGCTTGCCGCGGGAAACAGGGTTTTGACGGTACCTGCTGCAGCACGGGTTGCTGGACAGTATCTGGTTGAACTTCGTTCGAAAGATATTCGGAGCATCAAACCGGTTGCAATCATCCGATAACCGGTAGAACATCAATTTCTTCCCCCTGCCGGTGAGTTGGTTTTCGGACCGCGCACCGGTTTCAAACTGTTCGTGGTACGTTGAAAGAGAGTGATGCATGAGTGGTTTATGAAGGATTTTACCATGCGCACTGATGTTCGTGTCACTCATAGGGGAGGAAACCGTCTTTCCCGGGGAAATATCCTGATTACCGGAACAGTAAAAAACCACTAGGTTGGTACTCATGTTGTTGGTGCTGCCTCACGATTCGATTGCTCGAAATAACAATCCGGCGATGATGGGTCAGGAATGCGCGTTGTTAAAAACAAGGGTATTGCCCGATGTTTACTGTAAACAAAAAAAGATAATTAACAGTAAGGTTGGCAGGTTAAATTTGTTGTAATTATCTATTAATCAAACAATTAAGATTTGCTAAAATGAAAATGATGTAAACAATTGTTTCCAAAAAAGATTCTTCCCTGTTTCCATTTATTCGGAGTTTGCATATATTATCAATACGGCAATAGGCTGTATGATCTTTCCGCTAAGAAGGCCTGGTCTGGGACTTCCGCACTGGATCAGCACCCTGCGGCAGGAAACTATTTGAATACGAGCAGAGTACACGGCGCATCTGAACCGGTTGATGGAACACAAACGTATGCATGATGCAAATCAGATTATAGAATCAATTTTTGAATACGATGATTACCGCGTATTTCTTCAGGACTATTTTTCTGCCAAAAAAAAAGAGATGCCCACCTTTTCTCAACGGTATTTTGCCAAAAAAGCCGGATTCAATGCGCATAACTTCTGCACACTGGTCATCTCGGGCAAACGAAATCTTTCAATCGATTCCATTCAGAAAATTGTCCGGGCAACCGGGTTGAAAGGGAAGTCCGCAACCTACTTTGAAAATCTGGTGTATCTGAATCAGTCTACCACCCTGCAGGACAAAGACTATTATTTCAAGCGGTTGAAACAGGCAGGAAAGAAAACAAATTTCTACTGTTTGCATAAGAAGCAGTTCTTCTTTTATGAAAAATGGTACTATCCCGTTGTGAGGGAGTTGCTTACCTTACGAGACTGGAAAGGTGATTATTCCGCCCTCGCTAAAGCTGTCTGCCCGCCGATTCCGGTGCAGGATGCAAGAAATGCCGTTGAGCTGCTTGAACAAAACGGTCTGGTGAAAAAGGATGCAACCGGCGTTTATTCGCTGGCCGATGAATTTGTCACGTCGGCACAGGTCCCCGGGTTCATCAAAAAAAAGGCGCGTCGTGACGTGCTGATGAAGGGAATCGAGACGATCGAGACGATCGAACCGCATCAGAAGTACGTTGCCTATTCTACGATAACCATGAGCAGGGGGCTCTTCGATGAAGTACGGGGGCTGCTGGATGAAACCCGACAGAAAATTCTCTCGCTGGTCGCAGAAGACGGTGCGGCGGATGAAGTGTACGAGGTCGTTTTTCAGGTGTTTCCGGTGACTAATCTGGAAAAAAGCAGTGCTGCAGCACCTCAGGGAGATGAGGATGATGGTGAATAAAAACCTATCGCTCCTTTTGTTCTGTGTTTCGCTGCTTACGTATAAGTGCACGGTGTCTCCTGTTGCCGGCGGATCCGACAACCCTGATTTCATTGTCGTGGGGAAGGTGGTTGACATCGAGGGTCGCCCTGCTGACGACGTGATTGTCACGATGGTTTCTGAAGGGTTCAATCCCTTGACCGACACAATACCTGCCGATGCGGAAATGATGACTGATACCACCGATCGCGATGGGAACTATCAACTCGGTGTTTCGAAACAGGGAACCTATTCGCTGCAGGCGGTGCATATCGACAGGAGAACCCGTCTGCTCAGGACCGGTATTGCCGTTGAAGATGATACAACACAGGTGACATCGGAGCCGTTGACGGTTCCGGGATCGGTGAGGCTTCCGCTCGATTCGTTGCAGGATGTTATCGCAGCCGATGGATATGTCTATATCCCCGGTACGATGTTCGCTGCGTCCATCGGTAGTGAGCAGGATACTGTCGTGTTCGATTCACTTCCCGCAGGAACACTTCCCGCAGTCACGTACTGGGCACCCGGCAGTGGTGAACCGGTGGATCTCCGGTATACTGTCACGGTTGCATCAGGGGCGGCCACCACTCTGCTCAACCCCGGATGGAAATATTCACGGAAGATTTTTCTCAACACAACGGCAATCGGAGCGGATATCGCCGGAACGGTTACCGATTTTCCCGTTCTCCTCCGTCTTGACCGTGACCGGTTCACTTTTTCCGAGGCCCTGCCAAACGGATCCGATCTTCGGTTCCGCGCGATGGACGGAACTCCGCTTGAACGGGAAATTGAACTGTGGGATAGTGCCGGGGCGCAGGCTGCAATCTGGGTGCACGTTGCTACCATTTTCGGTAACGACAGTACGCAGTTTCTTGTGGCCTACTGGGGCAACGACCGGATCGCGGGTGCGCCTGACACTCAGAAGGTTTTTGAAAACCGTTCCGGATTTGCGGGCGTATGGCATCTTGGTTCGCCTGCAGGAGACATTGTCGCAGATGCAACCGGGAACGGTAACAACGGAGAGGCAATCGCCACCGGCACCGTTCCCGGAATAATCGGGATGGCGCAGTCATTTGATGGTGCTTCGAGTCTGATACGGGTTTCCGGGCCCGCCGACAGCATCCTGAATTTTCAGGAAGACGAGGATTTTACCGTTTCCGCGTGGGTAAAGACCTTACTGCTTGACACGGTGTATCAGGGGATTGTGTACAAGTCGAATTTTCAGTACGGGTTGCAGATTCGTCCGGAGGAGGTGTGGGAGTTCTTCACCTTTGTGGAGGGAGCCGGATGGCAGGGATCACGTTTTCCACTCACGGTGGATTCCTGGCACTATCTCGCCGGTATCCGAAAGCAGGGGCAGCAGTATCTCTATCTTGACGGCCAATGCGTGGATTCCGGGATTGTGGAAAAGTCATCTGATGCGGCCGGAGTGTATGATGTCGCTCTTGAAATAGGCCATTGTCCGGACGGCGGTCAGGAACCTGGCCGATATTTTAAAGGCAGTATCGATGAGGTGAGGATTTCCGGCATCGCAGAGAGTGGCGACTGGATACGGTTGTGTTACATGAATCAGCGGGAGGATGAGGCCCTGATACAATGGTAGCAGCAGACCCGGTAGGGGGAGTCGGATGTTGCGCCCAGACCAGACGGAGATAAGGGTGGACATGTCTAATTTGTATCTGTTCAGAATACAGCAAAAAGGCCGTGCATACTTTCCTTCGGCAGGCTCAGGGCAAACTCAGCTCAGCATGAGCGGCCTTATCAAGTGAATTAGGCAGATAGCACATTACTACATTCTGAAAAGGAACTAAATAAATAGTAGAAAAAAAGCTTGTCGATTGTTCCTTGGTGGGCTCAAATCGACAGCCGGAAGAAGGAACGAACCGGGGCACCGTTGGTGCTCACGGGGCGTCCGTTTCTGTAATATATCTCTAATACGTACTAATTACAGTATAGGAGGCGGTATGAAGGGAAGAAAATTCTTTTTAACGTTGTTGGGACTGATGGTTTTACCGGGGTTGTTTGCCGGGGCCTCGGCACAGCAGTACAGTCCTCCGCGTATGCGGACCATCCGGAATCTCAACAGGGACTGGCAGTTCATCAGGCAGGATGTGGCGGTTTCGCAGGCGGTCGCTTCATCCGATCCGTCAAACTGGTCGGACATCAATCTGCCGCATTCGTTCGATATACCGTATTGGCGTGCCGGCAGCGCTAAAACGCCCGCTATCGGCTGGTACCGGAAGCATCTTGTTCTTGATAAGGCGGTAATCGATGCGAAAAAGCGGGTGTTCATCGATTTTGAGGCGGCGTTTCAGCTTGCCGCTGTTTATGTCAACGGAACACTGGCGGGTACGCATGCGGGCGGGTATACCGGTTTCGTTTTTGATATAACAAGCCAGGTTAAAAGCGGTGATAACGTGATTGCCGTGAGGCTTGATGCACGGTGGTCCGATACGATAGCACCGAACAGTGGTGAGCATATCTTTATCGGTGGAATATACCGGAATGTATCGCTGCTGATTACCGATCCGCTGCACGTTGCCTGGTACGGTACCTTTGTGAGCACGCCGCAGGTTTCGGCAGCCTCGGCAACGGTCAGGATGAAAACCGAGGTGAAAAACGACGGTACCGCCGCAGCGGGCTGCCGTGTAAAGACCGTCATTGTCGATGCGACGGGAAGCGAGGTCACATCGTTCGAGTCATCCCAAACTATTGCGGCAGGAGCAACGGTTACGTTTGATAAAACCGGTGGGCCCATCGCGAATCCGCACCTCTGGAGCCCGTCGACTCCGTACCTGTACAAGGCGTATACCGAAGTGTACAGCGGGGAATCCCTTGTAGATAATTTCGAGTCGCCGCTTGGTATCAGGTGGTTCAAATGGACCATGGACAACGGATTCGTCCTCAACGGTGAACGGCTCTGGTTGCAGGGGGCCAATGTTCATCAGGATCATGCAGGGTGGGGAGATGCGTGTACCGATGCCGGTTCAGTGAGGGACGTCGGTCTCATCAAGGAGTGCGGCATGAATTTTATTCGCGGTTCTCACTATCCGCACGCTCCGGCGTTTTCCGAAGCCTGTGACAGTATCGGTATCTGCCAATGGTCCGAATCAACCTTTTGGGCCTGTCTGAATAATAACCGCGACTGGCTGCGGGGTGGTTATTCGGACAACGACGGATTCAGAAGGAGTTGTGTTGCCCAGACCCGGGAAATGATCAGGATTCATCGCAATCATCCGTCGATCATTGCCTGGAGCATGGGAAATGAACTCTGGTTTTCTCCCATAGACAAGGCGGTGGCGCTCCTTACCGACATGGTTAAAGCTGCCCATGAAGAGGATGCTACCCGTCCGGCCGGAGTCGGAGGGGTACAGCTTAACACGGCTGAACTGTCCGGGCCTTGTGATATAGTCGGTTTCAACGGTGGATTTCTGACGGGAAATGCCGGTATACCTTCGATGGTTTCCGAATACGGCAGTTGTGAAGATGGCGGTGAAAACTATAACGGGTGCTATGGAGACAACCTCAACGACCCTCCCTCGCCCTCGACCTACGGGTGGGAAAGCTGGCGTGCGGGAATTGCGCACTGGTGCGGTTTCTGGCATGGCAGCATCCTGCAGGACTCCTACGGGAAAATGGGAATGATCAATCACGCCCGTCTGCCCCAGAAACGGTGGTACTACTACCGTAACCTGTACCGGCAGATTCCACCCCCGGTCTGGCCTACGAACGGTACCGCGGCAAAGCTCAAGTTGACTACCGACAGGGACACCATAACCGATGACGGACGCAGCAACGCGCTGCTCATTGTCGAGGTGCAGGACGCATCGGGTAAATGGCTTGCCAATTCACCGGATATCACCCTGACGGATCTTTCCGGTCTTGGGGAATTTCCTACGGGAAGTTCCCTGACATTCGAGGGTGGCGCCTGGGACAAGGGTGTTCGCAACGGTAAAGCCTCCATTGAATTCCGCAGCTATAATGATGGGAATATAACCGTCAGGGCAACCTCGGGTAACCTCGCATCCGATTCCGTGAAGATCACCGTTCTTCACGTTTCGGAAGAAATTGCAACCGGTTCGTACCTTGCTCCGGCAGTCATGAAACTCGGTACCCGTCCACAGGAACGGGTTGTGAAGAGTGCGGGAACCATTATCCGGATTCCCGATGTACCCGCCGGAAAAAAAGTCATGGTGTCGATATTTGATATGCAGGGAAGATTGATCGGAAGTTCGATACAGAAAGGGAGTTTTTTCAAACGGCCCGAAGGTGCACGTGGAATTGCACTCGTCAAAGTACGGAGTGTAAAGGAGTAGTCGCACTTCCTCTCTTTGCCCCGGCCGGAACGGTCGGGGCATCTTTCCTGTCAGTCGCCACAGGTGTTCCCGGGGAGCCCCTGCACGGATTTCTCTGGCAGGTTGCCGGAGCGGGATTGTCGTTCCGGACTATTATTTGAGTGGTTTTTAAGCACTGCGACAGTGCTGTCAAAGTACCGAAAAAATGAGTGCCGGTGTTCAGTCGGTTTCCGCGGCAATTGAGGAGATGAGTGTTTCGTTGAATGAAGTAGCGCGCAATCTGACCGACGTGGCAAACCGGCGTATAACCTCCATCGATAAGTTTACGTTGTAGAACGCATCCGACCTATCCCGGCAGCGAGGCGACACCCCATCCTACCACTTCGTTTTTTCGCTGTGAATGAACAAAGGTGTCCACCCGGAAAATCGGTTTACTGCCACTCACCCGCACATCGAGTATAAAACACTCCTCCCCGGCAGTGGTGGCGACACAATGGGGGCGCGCGATGATCGTCCCGTTTTCCGGGGATGGAACAGTGGTGACGTTAAGAGCGCTGATGCCGAACCGGTGCCAGATCAGATCTGTTGTCCGGTCGGTGTAGCAGATACGGTAGGTTACGGTAAGTGTGTCTGAACCAGTGGTTTCTCTGGTGGTATGAAGCAGGGAAAATTCTGCTGATTGTGAAGGTTGCTTCAGAATACACGGAAGGTCATGAAGGGTAATAGTGCCATTGGAGACCTCGGCACGGGTGCATACAAGCGCCATCGATTTAAATATCGGTATCTTTGACGGGGTGGTATCGATCGACCACGTTGCAGGGTATCGGCCTGTATGGAGTGGTGCGGACAGGTTAAATTTGCAGAAAGTCTGTGCTGCTTTGGTCTTTGTGAGTGTCGGATTCGTAAGCACAGAGGCGCTGGTCCCATTAAAAATGCACTTATCGGTATAAAATGCAGGTTTATACGATCCCGTTCCCTGCAGAAACAAATTGTTGCTTACCGTACCCTGAAGTGGGAACGCAACTGATGCTTGCGAGGGGTTTGGAAACGTGGTGTCTCCGATTGCCGCAAGGTAGCGTTCGGAATTTTTCCGGAAAATGGTTTTAAGAATGGTGGAGACCGGGTTGATTTTTACCGAAGGAATGAATTCACCTCCGGAGCCCCGTTTCAGATCAAACTTCGGCTCTTCGGAAAATTTACTGAGCATATAGGCCGCATAGGTGACCGGATTCTGTTTCGCCCGCTCTCGGCTGAGCAGATCAAGGGTACGCCGTTCCGCCCATTGTTTCTGCCGCTCACGCCGTTCGTCAAAAAGCGCTTCCCGCCTGAGTGTTGTATTACCGTGAATGTCGGTGAGGGTCAGTGAGAGCAGGGTGTCGTCGGGACGGGCATTGATGATGATGTCGCTTTCCCGTTGGTGTTCACCGGAAAAGCGGATGGTATCGGTATGGTTTCCGTATGCAACCAGGCAGTGCTGCAGACCATATCGGCTGGCACTCCTGATTTTTATTCTGCAGATGCTTATTGAATCGCCAATATCCACTGCAATGAATTCCGGAGGGACGGAGTGTTCGGCGGTAAATCTGCTCCGGTAACGGGGAGCGGAACCCCAGGTCGCGAGACGGTATTCTATCAAACCGGAAAATGAGCGATCTTCGGGAGGTGCGGTGTCTTTATGGATGAGCCGTCCTTTCTCAAGCAGCCAGGTGGTGCCGTCCAGGCTGAACGCCCAGCTGTCGAGTTGATCGCGGTCACGAAAACGGCATCGTGCGGTAAAGTGGTTTGCCCTGCGGACTACTGCTTCAATTTTCCCGTTCGGGTCGGGAGGTGGCGTGATCAAAGGTGAAGGGAGTGGAAGGTGGCAGGGGCGCTGCGGTTCGTGGTTATAGACAGTTACCGTCTGGTTCTCGCGGTCCGGTGTATGGAATACGGTGATGGCGGAGTCCACGACGAGAGAGTCGTTTGAAAGAGATCGGGCATATACGGTAAGTATGCCGTCCAGTGTGTCTGAAGTGAAGTGACGGGTGAAACGCAGTGCAAGGTAATCGAAGCCGCAATAGTAGGCAGCTGTTTTGAGTTCGCTGACCGATGATATCCAGCGGCGTTGACTGATCGAACAATCCGGGCAGTTGACTACAGGAGGGGGTTGACGGGGTGGCGGAGCGTGCCGGTCGAGTTCGGTGACACCGGGTGGGTGTGTTTCAGGCGGCCATATCAGTTTCGGATCAGGGAAATCCGGAGCGCCGAAAATCCCCTGCCGGGTGCAAACAAGCAGGAAAAACAGGCTGCGAACAGCAGTGTCCTTTTTTGTGCGGAAAAGGGAACTGTTCATACGTGATGTCTGTCTGGGAGAATAGTCGTGACGTCTGGTTTTTACTACTAGTACGTCTCGGAAAAGCAATATGGTGTGATAGTATAAAAAAAAGTCGCCGGGCGTTGCACCCGGCGTTTTCGCTTCACCTAAAATTGCTGCAAGAGGGCCTTGCAGGTAGGAATAATTGCTGGTAAAATCAATATACTAGGAGATTTTTCGATTGCGCAAGAGGAAAATGATCTTTTTTTTGTTTTTTTTCCACGATGCAAAAAATATGAATTCTGAATGGAGTAGGTTTTCCGTAGTAATGATGTTTTATTTGAGGGGTATAAAAAAGTCGCGCCGGCATTGCACCGGCGCTTTCCGCTTCACCTAAATTGCTGCAAGAGGGCCTTGCAGGTAGGATAGTAATTGCTGGTAGTAATAAAATAACACAGAATAAAAAGAAAAGCAAATTTTTTACAAATTATTTATCATTTTTTTTATTTCTTCACCTCACCGTTCACCCAGTTTATTTCGGTAACTACCGGTTCTTCGGTGGAGGTGTAGTCGATGAATACCTCTTTCCCGTTCTTTTTTCCTGCAGTGTAGGTAATCTGATACACGGTTCGCCCCTTGTTGTCGAAACCTGTCTCTTCACCGTTTTTTTCTCCGGAAAAATAATTTTCAATTTTAGCAACCGTGCCGTTTTCGTGATAGGTAATCTCCCGACCATGACGACGGCCATATTTATAGTTGGTTTCCTTTTTTTTGTTTCCGTCCGGTCCCCAGTAGCTCTCTTTTCCCGATTTCTGCCCTGAACGGTACCGTGTCTCTCTGAGTTTTGTACCGAAAGCGTCCCAGACGGTCTCGATTCCGTGTTTTTTTCCGTTCCGGTAGGTGACTTCACTTTTTTTTGTACCATTGGGATACCAGGAGGAATAGAGACCGTGCTTGAGTGGCTCGGGTTTGAGCGCGGATTCTTTAAGGGAGTACCGGATACGGCCTTCATCGGTTTGTTCTTCTATCATTTTCAGGGAAAAACAACCAGTTGCCAACAGACATGTCGAAAAAACTCCCAGTAGCAAAAATCGTTGCAGAACAGTCACGTGGTGAGACTCCCTCGTTGTATGCCGGCATGATCATGCGGAACTGTTGCCGGAAGCTGGTGCGCGGAGCCGGTAATGTAATCACCGGTACCGATGGTGCATTTTCGCATCTATTATATTTTAATACGCTTGAATTTACAAGAATCGCCGTTCTGAAAGCAACAACGCCGTTGCAGTGACGTTTTTCCTGAACAGGTGCAATCGGTATGAATAGTACACAGCAGACATTGTCCGATCGGCTTGCTGCCGTTCGTGAACGTATCGTGAGTGCCTGCCGACGTTCCGGGCGCAGGGAAGATGCGGTGGAGCTCATCGCGGTAACCAAGCTGCACCCTGCGGAAACCCTGCAGCAGCTCATTGATTGCGGCGTCAGGCACCTTGGCGAGAACCGGGTGAATGAGATTGTGGAGAAGGTTCCCCGCCTGCAGGGTGATTTCGTCATGCACTGTATCGGTCATCTGCAGACCAACAAAGTTGCCAGGGTGCTTCCGTATGTTCATATGGTACAGTCGGTTGACCGGATACGGTTGATTGAAACGCTCGAACGGCATATTCCCGTAGACCGGCAGTTGCCGGTGCTTGTTGAAGTAAATACTTCCGGTGAAGCGTCGAAAAGTGGTTGCCGTGCCGAAGAGTGCCGGATGCTGGTGGAACGGATGCTTTCCGGTGGACGTCTGATCCCATCCGGGTATATGACCATCGGACCGTTAGGCGGTACTGAAAAAGAGACACGGGCGGCGTTTTCATTATTGCGGGAAACCGCTGCACGGAATAGTGATCTTGTTGCCGAGTCTGCACTGTCGATGGGAATGAGCGGCGATTTTGAATGGGCAATCGAGGAGGGGGCGACCATGGTACGCATCGGAACACTTCTGGTGGGAGCACGGCAGTAATGTTTATGCTTATCGATAGAGCGTTAGGTATTTATCAGGTGATTGTTTTAATCCGGGTGCTCTTTTCGTGGATCCGGGTAGACGAGTACCATCCGGTGGCGCAGTGGATCTATCGTCTGACGGAGCCGCTGCTTGACCCGATAAGGAGAATGCTTCCCACCGGTCGAACAGGAATCGATTTCTCGCCGGCTCTGCTGCTGCTGGCACTGTTCCTGGTCCGCAGAATATTGTTCTGATCCGGTTTTTTCGGATCGGGAAGATTCCCCTGATTTTAAACAGGGAAGATGGCTTTTCAGTGATTATCATCCGGTGAACTGTTCCATGCATTCCGTGTGGAAACTGTTTGCCGCGAATCAAAATTCAGCCGGGAGTTGGCATGCGAATCACACCGCTTGACATCAGAAAACAACCGTTCCGGAGGACCATGCGCGGGTTCGATCCCGATGCGGTGAACAGTTTTCTGGAAATGGTCGCCTCGGAGTACGAATCGATCATCAGTGAAAACAGCAGCTTCGCCACCCGCATCAAGAATCTCGAGCTCAAGCTTGAAGGGTACGAAAAAATAGAGCGCATGCTCAACGAGACGCTCATCACCGCCCAGAAAGCGACCGATGAGGCGCGGGTCAATGCCCAGAAGGAGGCGGAGCTCATTATCAAGGATGCGATGATCCGTGCTCAACGGTACGAGGATGAGGCGCGTTCGCGTGTTCATTCGCTGGAGAGTGAAGCAATTACCCTGCGTAATCAGCGCGACAGTTTCCTGGCCCGATTCAAGGCGATGCTCACCACCCAGCTCAATTTGCTCGGGGTGATCAGTGGTGAACTGCACGGCCTGCAGGGTGAGGAGGGAACTGCCCCGATTATGGAACTTGCCGATGAGGAACCGACCATGGAGGAGGTTCCGCCGCAGCCGGATGTGCGGTCGATGGAGACGTAAGGGGTGGTGCGCTGTACGTTTGCCGTAAGAATCAAGCCGAGGGCGAAGCGTGACGGTATTACTGTTGCCCCCGATGGTACAACAGTGCAGGTTGCGGTGACGGTCCCGCCGGTTGAAAATAAAGCCAACGAACAGTGTGTGAAACTGCTGGCGAAAACGCTGCGGACCTCGCGTTCGTCGCTCTCCATCATCAAGGGAGAACGCTGTCGCGACAAGGTGATTGCCTGCGAAGGACTGACAATCGGGGAAGTGTTTGAGCGGTTGACCTCTCCCCTGCCAACTTAGAGTGGCCTCAGTGCAGGCCTCTCCCGTAGAGAGAGGGGTATTGATGGATGAAAAAGGTATGGCATATTACCTGTTGAAATAAAATGAAAAACGTAACTACTCGGGTGTCCGATTGTTGATCACGCCCATTCTGAGCACATTCGACAGGTTCAGTGTACCACCTGTCGAAGGATAAAGCGGATCTGAAAACGGGTTCATGGTTCGACAAGCTCACCATGAGCGTATTGAAAACCATAACAGTAGTTACTTAAAGACAATTAAAACATCCTGTTCCCCTCTCCCCCCGGGAGAGGGGCAGGGGAGAGGTCCAAAGGAGTCCTGAATGTCCGATACATTTACCATGCTGCAGGAGGCTGAAGCCTATATCCGCGCTAAAAGTACCGTTGCTCCCGAAATCGGGATTATTCTCGGAACCGGTCTGGGCCGTCTGGCCGATGCCATCGAAACCGAAACGGTACTGCCGTACGAGGAAATTCCCCATTTTCCGGTGTCAACCGTTGAGGAACACGCGGGAAAACTTATAATGGGGACGCTCTCGGGAAAAAAGGTGATGGCAATGCAGGGCCGTTTTCATTTTTACGAAGGGTACACGATGCAGCAGATCGTGTTTCCCGTCCGGGTAATGAAAATGCTGGGGGTACAGACACTCATTGTTTCCAACGCCTGCGGCGGTATCAATCCGCTCTTCCCGCCGGGCTCGATCATGGCGATCACCGACCATATCAATCTGCTCGGGGATAATCCGCTCATCGGACCGAACGACAACCGGATCGGCCTGCGCTTTCCCGACATGGCCGAACCCTATGCACAGGAACTTCTTGACAAAGTCGCCAAAGTGGCGCTTGAAAACGGTATCCGGCTTGAACAGGGTGTCTATGCAGCCATGAGTGGCCCCTCGCTGGAAACACGCGCGGAATACCGGATGCTCAAAACACTCGGTGCCGATGTGATCGGCATGAGTACGGTGCCGGAAGTTATTGCCGCCGTCCATGCGGGACTGCGGGTTCTGGGGCTCTCGGTGATCACCGACTCGTGCCTGCCCGATGCACTCGAACCGACGGATATCAGAAAAATCATTGCCGTTGCCGACCGGGCCGAACCGGTTCTGGTCAAGCTTATAAGGAAGGTACTCGAAGTAGTATGAACACAGCATCGTTTTCCCCGGTTTCTCCCCGGGTTCGTTTCCCGGACATCGAGTCGGAGATACTTTCATTCTGGAATGAAGAAGGCATTTTTGACGCTTCGCTGAAAGCAACGGCAAACAGTGACGCGTATGTTTTTTATGACGGTCCGCCGTTCGCCACGGGCTTGCCGCATTACGGACATCTGCTCGCGGGTACGCTCAAGGATATTGTTCCCCGTTTCTGGACCATGCGCGGCAGATATGTTGACCGTCGTTTCGGGTGGGACTGCCACGGGTTGCCGGTTGAAAATGAAATGGAGCGTGAGTTCAAGGTATCAGGCAAACGGGATATCGATACACTCGGTATTCATCTTTTCAACGAGGCATGTCGGTCGATCGTGCTGCGGTATACCTCCCAGTGGGAGAAGGTCGTCAAGCGAATGGGCCGGTGGGTTGACTTCGAACGGCAGTACCGTACCATGGATCCCTCCTTTATGGAAAGCATCTGGTGGGTATTCAACGAGGTGTGGAACAAGGGGCTCATCTATCAGGGGTTCCGTGTGCAACCCTACTGCCCCCGCTGCGCAACGCCGCTATCGAATTTTGAGGTGAATGAGGGGTACAAGGATACTGACGGACCTTCGATCACGGTTTCGTTTCCGGTTGTCGGCGACGAATCGACAAAGTTCCTTGTATGGACCACAACCCCGTGGACGCTCCCCTCGAATGTGGCGCTCGCTGCCGGACCGGATATCAGGTATGTCAAGATTCAGAGTGGAGAGGACCGGTATATCCTTGCCGAGGAACGTCTGGGGGCGTATTTCAAGGATGCGGAGGCGTACGAGATTATCGGAACAATGACCGGTCGTGATCTTGAAGGTATGCGGTACCGGCCGTTGTTTGATTTCTTTGCCGACCGGGATGAGCGGTTCTTTCAGGTGGTCTGTGCAGATTACGTTTCCACCGAAGACGGCACCGGGATTGTTCACATTGCGCCGGCATTCGGTGAGGACGATTTTCAGGTGGGTGCCCGCATGAAGCTGCCGATCGTCTGCCCGGTTGATGATGAGGGAAAATTTACCGATGAGGTGCCGCAGTGGAACGGACGTCTGGTTTACGAAGCGGATGCCGACATCATTGCCGCCCTCAAGGCCGCCGGAAGGCTCTTTGCCAGAGGAACGATCTCTCACCGGTATCCGTTCTGCTACCGGTGCGACACCGCGCTCATCTACAAGGCGATCACCACCTGGTTCATGAAGATTGAGCCGCTCAAGGAAAATATGCTCGGCAACAATGAGCAGATCCACTGGGTACCGCAACATCTCCAGAAGGGGCGTTTCGGCAAGGGTATCGAGAGCGCCCCCGACTGGAATATCTCGCGTAACCGTTACTGGGGAACACCGCTGCCGATATGGCTCTGCGAGTGTGGTCACAAGGAGTGTGTGGGGAGTCTCGACCGGCTCCACGAACTGGCGGGCGAGGGAGATCGTGCAAAAGGGGCTGCGGCGCACGCCGCGGTGGTAACTGCGGTAACGGAGCGACTGCGCGCCGAGGCGCGTGAGCGGTTGACCGGCGCGGGGATCGACACCGTGTGGGCCGACAGAATCGAGAACGCGAAAATTGACGAGAGGGATCTGCATCGCCACATTGTGGATGAGCTCTCGTTCACCTGTCCGGCGTGCGGGAAGCAGGTCATGACCCGGACCTCCGAAGTGCTTGACTGCTGGTTCGAATCGGGATCGATGCCGTACGCGCAAATGCATTACCCGTTTGAAAACAAGGAGCGGTTCGAAAAAGGGTTTCCCGCTGATTTCATTGCCGAGGGGCTCGACCAGACCCGCGGGTGGTTCTACACGCTCACGGTACTCGGGGCGGCACTGTTCGAAAAACCGGCGTTCAAGAATGTGATTGTCAACGGGATCATTCTCTCCGAAGACGGCAAGAAGCTCTCCAAACGGCTCCGAAATTACGCCCCACCCGAAGAGGTGCTCAATGAACTCGGGGCTGATGCGCTGCGACTGTTTCTTATCAACTCTCCGGCGGTCAAGGCTGAAGATCTGCGCTTTTCGGAGAAGGGGGTGATGGAGATGTCTCGGGCGGTGCTGCTGCCGTTCTGGAACGCCTATTCATTTTTCATCACTTATGCCAATGTGGACGGCTGGACACCGCAAACGCTTGATCCGCCGGATCAGGCGACCGAACTCGACCGGTGGATTATCTCGCTGCTCAATCATACCGTGACATCGGTTGCCGAAGAGATGGAGCAGTACAACCTCTTCAAGGTGGTGCCGCTGCTGGTCGATTTTATCGACAACCTCACCAACTGGTACATCCGTCGCAGCAGGCGTCGTTTCTGGAAAAGCGAAAACGACGGCGATAAGGATCTGGCCTACCGGACGCTCTACTATGTACTGGTGGAGTTCACGAAAGTTATGGCGCCCTTTCTGCCGTTTCTTACCGAGGCGATCTACCGGAATCTGGTTGCCGGGAAAATAGACGGTGCACCGGAAAGTGTTCATTTGAACAGTTACCCGACTGAGCGTGCCGGACTTACCGATACCGACCTTGAACTCAAGGTGCGGCTCGTCCGTCAGGCGGTGACCATGGGGCGCGCACTGCGCAGCCGCTTTACCATCAAGACGCGCCAGCCGTTGCAGGAGTTCACGATCATTGTCCGCGACGAATCAATCTGTTCACTGCTGCGGACAATGGAGCAGCAGATCCGTGAAGAACTCAACGTCAAGACCGTCACGTTTGACACCAGGGAGGAGAAGGTGGTGACGGTGTCCGCAAAGGCCAATTTTAAAAGGCTCGGGAGAGTTTTCGGTTCGGCGATGAAAATGGCAGCGGCAGAGATTGAGCAATTTACCGCAGCGCAGATTGCGGAGCTTGAAGCAGGGGCAACGATTACCGTTGCCGGAAAAGCGGTTTCGTTCGAAGATATTGAGATGCGACGGACGAAAAAGGAGGGGGTAGAGGTTGAAACCGAAAGGGAACTGACGGTTGCGCTCGATACCACCGTTACCGACGTGCTGCGTGCCGAGGGTATGGCACGTGAATTTATCAACCGGGTACAGAATCTCCGTAAAAGTACCGGACTCGAGGTGAGTGACCGGATCGTTATCGAAGCACTCGCACATGGCAGCTGCGCGGCAGCCCTTGAGGAACACCGGGAGTATATCTGTTCGGAAACACTGGCGACCGCACTACGTGTTGATGCGACCGATACCGACGGGATGGAGACGGTTGATGTGGACGGTAATGAGGTCGCACTTGCCATCCGGCGGAACGGATAGACGGACGGGAAGGGCGTATTGTCGTTTCTGAGAACACCATGGGTCCGTCGGCTGCGGTATGCGCTGCTGAGAGGTTTCATTCGGGCACTCTCGGGACTGGCACACCGGATTCCCCGCAGTGCAGGGTTGCTGTTCTTCGGGGGACTCGGAAAAGTAGCTTTTTTGATACCTCACGCGGATCGTACCCGTACATTGACGCATCTGCGTTTGATCTACGGTTCCCGATGGAGTGAATCGAAGATACAACAGGTTGCCCGGGGGGTATACCGGGAGTTGGGGAAAAATTTATTTGATGCATATTACCTTGACGGGTCGGTGCCTGCGGTGTACGACCGGTTGGTGCGGAGTGACTCGTTTGATCCGGTACATCGTGCCTATGCGGAGGGCAGGGGGTGCATCATGATTACCGCTCATACCGGTTGTTTTGAAATGCTGCTTCCCTATTTTTCGTATCGCGGATTACGATGTTTCGCTATCGGAAAAAAACTGCATGATGAGGGACTCGATCAAATGATCAGCACGAAGCGCAGGGGGAATGATACTATTTACATGAACCGGTCCGAGGGAACGGTAAAGATTATGCGTTTGCTGCGCGAGGGGAGAATCTTCGGTGTTCTGGTGGATCAGGATACCTCGGTGGAGGGGGTATTCGCCGACTTTATGGGAAAACCGGCAAATACGCCGTCGGGACCGGTGAAAATGGCGATGCGGTTCGGCATCCCGCTTTTTGTCGTAACCACTGCACGGCAGAGGGATAACACCCATTATGTGTATATCAACGGACCGATGGAGATGTCGCGAAGCGGTTCGGAGGAAGAGAATCTGGTGAACAATGTCGCAATGGTAAATCGTCTCATCTGCACGACGATTGAACGGTATCCCGAACAGTGGGTCTGGATGCATCGCCGCTGGTATCGAAAACCTGCCGTTCAAGGAACCGAAGATGGAGTCGCAGCTTCATGAGCATGTTTCGTATACTGATGCTATTTCTTGCGGGAGGCGTACTGCTTTCGCTTGGTTCCGGTGGGTGCACCCGAAACAAGGAGGAACTCCCCGTTTCTTCTGATACAGTGGGGGTACCGGTGCAGGAGTTCAGCGGTTCAACGCTCTACTTTTACAATAAAGGCGCCATTCAATGGAAGCTGGACGCTGATTACATGAGCAAACCGCTTGATGATACCGGGTCCATTACTCTTATTCCGGTGCGGCTGACACTGTTTGATTCGACTGGGGTGATACGCAGCAGGGTGCTTGCTGATTCCGGTATCATCGGCAACGAAATGCAGCGGTACAACGTTTGGGGCAATGTTTATATCCGGACACGCGATTCAATGGTGGTGCGTACCGAACGGCTCAGGTATTTCAGAGAGCAGCATAAGGTGGAGTCCGATACGTTCGTGCAGATCGAGACGAAAAAGGGGGATGTCCTCAGGGGCAAAGGGCTCAATGCGACCGAAGATTTTTCGAAGTTCTCGTTCAAGTCGGATGTGACCGGAAAATTTCCTGATTTTGAAACCCGTATGGAGACGAATGATGAAGCGGTTTTCTGATTTCGTCCGGTTTTTTGGGTGCAGCGGAACCACTCCCGCGGTGTTTCTGCTGGTGGGGTTGTCTGTTTTTTTCGGAACATTTGCCGCGGAAAAAAACGGTCCTGATAAAAATGCAGCGCTGATTCTCCAGTCGGCAAACAGCAATGAGAACAGTTACTCCAACGGTGAATTCATCAGCATCTTGCGGGGAAATGTGGTCTTTCTTTACGATGATATCACGATCCGTTCCGACGAGGCTACCTGGTGGCGTAATGAGGGGCGGGTGAATTTCAGAAACAATATACAGATCAGGCAGAAGTCACAACTGCTTACCTGTGACCGGATGCAGTTTACCAAACAGACCAACCGAATCGATGCGTCCGGTCATTTTCTCTACCGGGATACCGCTCAGCAGACTGAACTTTCAGGCGACAAGGCGGGATACCGGCTTGATACAAAGTTCTTCACGCTTACCGGCGATCCCCGCCTGATACGTTTTGATACCACCTCCGCTGAAACGCTGACCATTGTCGGTCGGAAAGTGACCTATGCGGATTCCGTCAAGGAAGCTACGGTTATCGACAGCGTGGTAATTACCAAAGGAATACTGGTATCGCACTGCGGCAAGGCGGTGTACAACACCGAGAGCAGTCTGGCGCAGCTGCGGAGGAACCCGCGGGTGACGTACGATATTCACGAAATCGTGGGTGATTCGATCGATCTGCAGTTCGGCGAAGAGTCGCTTAAGGGGGCGTCTATCTACGGCAGTGCACACGGAGTGTATATCGATACCGCTCAGAAGGGCCGCGATACCGCATTTACGCATGTGTGGGGCGACAGTCTGTATATGTCGATATCCGACAGCGGGTACCTCGATTCGCTCTATGTGGTCGGAAAGGCGGTCAGTAAATACTTTGCTGCTTCATCGGCTGACATGGTTAATCAGGCGAACGGCAAGGTGATGGTGATGTCGTTCGGTAAAGACGGTGATGTTAACCGGGTAAAACTCTGGGGCAACGCACGCAGTACCTATTTTATCGAAGAGAACGACAGCAGAGGGGTGAACGAGGCGAGCGGAGACAGTATCACCGTCGAGTTCAGTAAGGGAAAGGCGGCATTTCTCAATCTTGCGGGAAGTGCCAGAGGAGTGTTTTTTCCACGGGACCTGTAACGGAACAGTAGAGCTATGGAAGAAAAAACAGAAAACCGGACGGATATGCAGGACGATGCACAAATGGCTGATGCCGGAAAACCGGTTGCTGCAGCAGACCCATCTGTAAACAGCACCGATACACCTGAAGCTTCGGTACTCCCGGTGCAGCAGGGTCGCGAGATTCGGACCGAGGGGCTCATCAAGATCTACAATAAGCGCCGGGTGGTTGATGGCGCATCCATAATGGTGCAACAGGGTGAAATCGTCGGGTTGCTGGGGCCGAACGGGGCTGGAAAAACCACCACGTTTTACATGATCGTCGGGCTGATCCGGCCGAACAAAGGAAAGATTTTTCTCGACAATAAAAACATTTCCCGCAAACCCATGTTCCGACGGGCGCGAATGGGAATCGGGTATCTGCCGCAGGAAGCTTCCATTTTCAGGAAACTCTCGGTAGGCGATAATATCATGGCGATTCTGGAACATCAGCGGATGAGTGCGAAGGAACGCAAACTTCGCATGAAGCAACTGCTCGACGAACTGCATGTCGCACACCTGGAGAAAAGCCTCGGCTACATGCTTTCCGGAGGAGAACGGCGCCGGGTGGAAATCGCCCGGGCACTCGCCATCAGGCCCGACTTCATTCTGCTCGATGAACCGTTCGCCGGTGTTGATCCGATCGCTGTGGAGGATATCCAGTCGATTGTTCATGATCTGCGTACCAAAGGGTACGGTGTGCTCATCACCGATCATAATGTTCGCGAAACGCTCCGTATCACCGACCGGGCCTACATTATGGCCGAAGGGAAGATCCTCATCTCCGGTACCGCGCAGGAGCTGGCCATGAATCCGGAAGCGCGGCGGATTTATTTAGGGCAGAATTTCCGGCTCGACTGAGGCGGGTGCCGCGGGTACTGTCGGTGAATGTTCTCTTCCGGTGGTGCTGCAGGTTGTTTCGGACGTACCACCACCGATGTATATTGCAATTATCCGTTTCTGATACGAACCAATCCGGACACCGGCCTTCAAGATTCCGCTTCATGCTATGACTGCACTAAGTCCGCTCCGGATCTGATTCTGTTTCCGTTTCAAAAATTCTAAAACTGCTGATTATCCGGTTCCGTTTTTCTGTTTCTTGGAAGAGTGCGGCACCTGCAAGAGGCTGGACGTTATGCATTCATCATATAATGATTTGTATACCATAACTCAAAATGACCTGCCGAAGGCATGTTCCGTGCTTGCTGCGGCATTTCACGACGATCCGTTGTGGAATGCGGTACTTCGCGGGAAAAGTGATGTGCATCGCCGGCTGGTAACGCTGTTCGAAGTTCCGGTTCGTTATTGTCTGCGTTACGGAAAAGTACTTGCCACCTCGGAGAACCTTGAAGGGGTTATGGGGGTTCTTCCCGGCAGCCATGTGGACATGTCGCTGTTACGGATACTGCGAAGCGGTTGTCTCCCGGTGGGGCTGCGAATCGGGCTATCCACCATCATCCGCATGCAGCCGCTTGAAAAAATACTTACCCCCGACCGGCGATTGCACCTGCAGGGACGATCTTATTTGTATGTATTTTTTGTGGGAGTCCATCCGGCGTTTCAGCACAAGGGATTTGGGGGAAAACTGGTGGACAGGGTGATCGAATCGGCTTCACATCAGGGACTACCGGTATATCTTGAAACCGAAACAGAAGCAAATGTCGCATGGTACGAAAAGAAGGGCTTTCGCCTGTTGAAAAAAATCGTGCTCGGAACCCTGAAGGTGCCGATGTGGGAGATGGTGTGGTTCGGGGATTCCTGCTGATCAATCGCCCGTACTTTTACCGTTTTTTGTCGCACAGGCTACTATTTGAGTTTGTTGTCACTACCAGTCCCCAATGAGATGTAGTTGTGCTTCGCACCTGCCAGTCATCTGCACTGCATTGTGAGAGTCCGGCAAGCCCAATAGTGCTTCAATCCACAGTTTCGAGCATACCTCTCATTTCGGTAAACTCTTCGATTTACTCAGGGACCACTCAATGCATCGCCTTGCGGTAGCTATGCCTCGATTATGTTTTTTCCGGTATGGAACATTTATTTTGATCATGTAACGAATGTTCTGATGGTCCGAATCGAACGATGTTCGTGTGATAACAGGGCTCAATGGTATACGAAGTTCAAGGGCTCCATGCAGAATGCGAAAAAAAGAAAATACCTGTCAGTTCAGTCTGCCGGTTCAGAAAATTCCGCTTTCAGCCGCGGAAACACCCCTTCCCGTTTGAGAAAACCCGCCGGAACATTTGTTCACGACGCTGCCCGTTCGGGAAACCCGACAAACCGGTTTTTCCGCGACCTTTCCCGTTTGAGGTGAGTGGTGGGAAACGTTACCGGACACTCTGTCCGTTCGGGCAGGGTGAAGGGAAAATGCGCTGACCACTTTTCCCGAACGGGCAGTATCGTGTACCATGTTACCATCTACTTTTCCCGTCCGGTCAGACCGGGTAGAAAATTTCCCGAGGCTTTTCACGGTTGAGCAAACCGGTGCGGAAATTATCCGGTCACCTTTTCCGTTTGAGGAAAACCGTAAGAAAACCGGCAAGGCACTTTTCCCGGTTGAGCAGACCTGTGGGAAAACCGGTAAAGCACTTTTCTCATTCGGGCAGACCGGTAAGAAAATGTGCCGTGCCCCTTTCACCGTTGACCGGACAGCTTTTTATGCTGTTTCCAGGGTTTTCCCGTCAGAAATAGGGTTGGAAATTTCGCGACCGGATTCTATACTCTTATAATGCTGCAATCGAAAGTGAATTTTATATCCTTACCGAATACTGAAGACTCGTTCGATAAAAGTTCCCATAGATATGCGGAAAGTGAGCACTCTTTCACCCGTCGTCTCACCCTTCTCTCGGAAGTGACGAATGAACTTTCCAAACAGAAAACATCCGAAGACCTTTTCCGGCGGGTTATCGAACCGGGTCATGATAAACTTGACTTTGATCGGTTGACACTTTTTTTGATTTCAGCTGATCGACAATCGATGAAAGGGACGTTTGGTGTCGATACCGGAGGCAACATTACTGACGAGCGTGAAGTGTGCTTTCATATTGATCCAGCTTCGCGCATACATCGTATTGTTTCCGGCGACGACAAATTAGTACGGTACACAGATGTTCCCCTTTATCTGAATGGGCGGATTGTGGGTAACGGCATGCGGGTGTGCAGGGTGCTTGGGCAGGAACAAAACTGACGGGTAATTATCATTCTATTCCTGCAGCGTAAAGTATGCCAGTACCTCCGGTACTGTTCTTATTTAACCGCTGTGTTATTCCATTCCATAAGCGTAAAGTATCCAGTGCAACGCACAGTTTTTATTAGTGCCGCTTTATCCCCTGAAGCCATGGTATAATAGTGGCAAATCAATGTAAGTGGTTGAAAAAAGCTCAAAAAAAGTGAATAATACAAACAGGATTAAGAGCCGGTACAGAAACCATAGATAAGTGAGCATCGTACGAAAAACAGTGTAATAAACCTATGCATGTTGTTCTGTGGGCTGATCACCATTCAGTCCGCTGTCGCCCGTTCTTCTGCGGTGAAACAGGCGAATGTGGAGCAGCTTACTGAGCAGATCAGACAGATTGATACGAAACTGGGTGCTCTGGAGACGGAACGTGCCGCTCTTGAGTCACAATCAGAGCAGGCACGACGCGACAGTGCTGCCGTGGCTACTGCCGGTTCGGCAAAACTCGGTCGGATCCAGGCAAAAATCGGGCAGGCAGACGGTGTGATCACGGCCAGGAAAAGCAAGCTGGCAGCGTTGCGGGCAAGGCGTGCCGCTCTGGTTCAGGACAGTCTTGCGGGGGTGACTTCATTTAATGGCGAGACTACCGCGCTCAAGGGTCGTATTACCCAGTTGCAGCAGCGGATAACAGCAATCCGAAGCGAGCTCAAGATGATGCTGCAGCGTAAAAAGCAGCTGGTACAGATTTCGCAGCAGACATCCGATCCGCAGCAGGCGGCACTACAGCGGGAGAAAAGCGGGTACGATTCCACGGTGGCCACAAAACAGGAGATCCTTGGCGGAATTAAGCAGCAGTTAACGCAATTGGTGAGTGACTCGACGGCGCAGGTTGCCTCTTTACAGGTGCTGCGAAGCAGCCAGGAAGCGGAGCTGCAGCAGCTTGACGCCAGGATAGTAACGGTGGAATCCACGGTTGCTGCATCCAAAAACAGTCTGGACCAGGCAAATGCCCGCCTTGCTGAAAAAAAAGGAATCGTCAACGCGAGCATACAGCAGCTCCAGTCGAAAAAGAAATCACTGGTCGCATCAGCAACGCAGTCGCGCACGAAAATTAAACAGTTCGAAACTGAACGTAAAAAGCTCCAGCTGCGAACCGGAAAGCTCCTGAGCAACTACGAAGCCGGTCGGGCACCCATCGTGGAACAGTTGAGTTCCGCAACACGGATTCTCGGGAAAAGAAAGCGGCAGCAGCAGGTTTGGACATTGGTAAGCAAAAAGCACTCGATCGACAGCATGATCAGCGTCGCCCGGAATCAGCTTGACGAGGCAATTCAGCAGGCTGCGGGAGGCAAACGGGCAGCTAAAAAACGGATCAACGAGAAAGAGGAGCAGCTCAATGTACTGATGCGCAAGCAGGATTACTACAACAATATGCCGGGAGTCAGGAAGGCGGAGGCGCCGCTGTCGAGTATGACCATGTCGCAGAAACGCGTCTATATTGATCGGGGACTTGCAAAAATCAACGGCGACATACAAAAACAAACCGCGTTAAAAACGCAAGCAGAGCAGGAACTAGCACGTTACGATGCGAGTAATCCGGTAAGCTCCGACCCGTCGATACGAAGACTTCGCGAACTTGATACACTCCTTGCAACCGAACAGCAGAACAATGGAACGCTCTCTGCAGAGATCGAAGCACTGGAAACGAACATCAGGGCGCATACCGATTCACTGGCACGGCTTGACGCTTCGGCGTATAACGAAATCTCAGCCTTCGAGAGTGCATATAACAATGCAATGTCGCAAAGAACCGCCGAGCTGGCACGACGTGATCTGCTGGTAAAAAACCAGAAGGCCGCGTATGCCGCAGGCAGTTCGGCACTCACGGAAATCATTACACAAATGAATATGGTCAGGCAGCAGGGCAGTACCGTTCTTCAGGAGGTCGCCGCCGCGCAGCGCCGCAGCATCGAAACTCAGCAGCACGCAGCGGGAGCACAGCAGAAATTCGATCAAAACCGGGCAGCTGCCCGGAACAACGCGGAGAGGCTAACCGATACGATTGCCGAAAAGGAACGCCTCGTTACCGGTTTAACAAAAGATATCGATAAAATAAACGCACAGCTTACTGAACTCGAAACCGGACATCGCGATGCGCTCAGTACCCTGAGGGATTCGCTGAATCGTACCGATCAATCGGGGAGACAGATAAACGGGGAGCTCAAGCAGCAAATAAGTCTGCGAAATGGTTTGAAAGCTGAGTATGAAAACGAGCTTCGCAGCGGGCAAACCGCACTTGCTGCACTTCGATCCGCAGCGTCCGCTAATGCGATGCGTAAAAATGCAATCAGGAAAGAGTCATCGACGCTGCTGTCAAAACGAACTGCACTCATCATGACGCTGAAAAACAGAATCAGCGAGATTTCCTCCGCGGTAAACAGCGCCGAACAGGACCTTGCAAATGCAACAGCCGCGTACAACGGTGCAGTACAGGACAGCATCAATTTTGAAGACACGCGGAAAGCCGCTCTGGCAAGGTTGAAACGGTCGGTTGCACGGCAGGACAGCTTGCTTTCGGTAATCGCCGGGGATATTCAGGCTGCTACCGGTGCGTATCAGAAAGACCAGGCCGACAGTGCCGCAGAGGTCTCGAAGCGCTTTGCATCGATGGCTCCCTACCGGGCAAAAATAGGGAAGCTTGACAGCCTTATCGTACAAAAGGAACAGGAACTCAGCGCACTGAAAACCCGGCGTAGCCGGGTGGTTGCCGACAGCGTTACAACGTCGCAGGAGGCCGATGCCGCATTGCAGCATACTGCTTTGGCCCTTAAGCGAAAACAGGAGACGATCGCTGCACTTCAGGCGCAGTATGCACTGCAGGGGAAGGAAAAACAGCGTATCAGGACGGACGCAGTTTCACAAGGCAAACAGTTCAGGAAGTCCCGGCAGCTTCACTCATCAAAAATCGAGTCGCAGTTGTTACTGAGTGGCAAATTTCAGGCGAAAATCGAAGCGCTTACCTCGGAGCGCAGCGGTACGGAGGCTGCGCTTGCTGCGGTGGAGGGCAGGGTGATCCGTTCCGCGCCGCCTAAACCAGCAGCGGCAAAGAGCACGATCGCCGGTGCCGGAGATGCCCGGGCGGTCATTGAGAAAATTTACATGCTAATGGGTAAGCGCAAGATGCAGGAGGCAAAGAAACTCTTTACCGCAAACCACGATCAGCTGCTGCGCTACGCAGCACCCGATGCGGTGCAGATGTTGGAAGCCTCACTTGAGTAGTATCGTCACGGTAACAGGACCCTCTCCAGATCAGGATAGAAATACCTTCATTCTCTGAAGACTGCTGTCCGCGGTACCGGATGAGATCAAAGCTCAATGCAAGGTCGAGTTCGCGTACGTTTTCCATTCTTCAGCAAACTGCTCCGGAGTCCTGTTAAGTTCTTCTCTCATAATGACCTCAACGGGAGTGCCCGCTCTGCACCTGGCGAGAACGCGCCTGACCTGACTGTTACTCCAGCGGTGGTAAAGGTATTCAGCCATTATCCACGACTGTGCATAGGCGAGCGATACCTTCCGGGGATCGTTCCAGACAGTCCGGTTACCGAGTTCCTCGAAAGGGAGCAGGGTGCCGTTTGCAATGGCGCTGCGCAGGACGGCGGTGCTTACCGGCAGATAGGCGTTCATCTCCCGCATCGCAATTCCCTCATTGAGCCAGATCGGGCACGAGGATCCCGCAATTGTATGGATTACCGCATGGGTGTACTCGTGAAAGAGAATACCCTTGAGGGTGGTAAGCGGGTATCGGGAAAAGTTGACCGGGACCCGTATCTTTCCATCGTAGAGTCCGGCCACGAATGCGGGAACATTGTTGACCAGTCGGAATTCGTTTTCACCATAGAGTATAACCGCTATGGTATACGGGGGAAAGAGGTCGAGATTCTGCCCGACACGGTTGTACGCTTCCATCAGAAAATCCCTGATATCAAATACGCTGTTTCCCAGCTTCCGGTAATCAAAACGGATGTCGAAATGGGACGCTTCGGTCCGGGAGAACGATTGCTCACTGGTTATCTCTTTACCGATTTTCTCCAGACGCTGTGCGACACTGCGGTTTGATGGATCAGCTCCGCGAGCGTTTTCCCAGTAGTTCCGGGCTTTCTGAAGATCGTGCTGCCGGTAGGCAATGTCTCCGGCCAGTAGAAGTGCTATGGCATTTCCGGGGGAACGACGCAGGGCTTCATCGGTTTTGGTGCGGGCATTGGAAAGGGAGTTGTTGCGCAGGGCGATGCTGCCGAGGTTGACGAGTAGTGCCACCAGAGCGTTGCGGACGGATTCGTCTGTCGAAAGGAGAGTCGCAGCGTTTCGCAGGGTGAGAAGAGCATCCTCCGACGCGCCATTCTGATCCTGCTTATAGGCCAGAGCACAACAGGCCGCGGCGAGGTTTTTGCCGATTGTGGTGTTTCCGGGTGCGGCTTTATACGCATTGGTGAGCAGTGACACCGCTTTATCGAATTCCTCCCGGTTGCACGCTTCAACGCCCCGCCGGTTGAGTGTCGCCGCATCTTCCGCGAAGACTAACCCGGTGGTAAGGAGAATGGTGCTGATGAGTAATCGGCAGCGGTGCATACTGATAGTATGCCATTGCGGAACTTGAGGATTAAAGGGGAATAGGGAGATTATCCGATCGGAACGCGTGGTCTGCAAAAAGAGACAATTTCCTCTGCGGTCAGGTTGGTGGTTGATGGTGAACAGATGGTGCCTGCAATAACATGAGATTCACTGTTGTCACATCCGGTGATTGGCAATAACCGTTTTTCCGGGGCGGTCAAGCGATGGTAAAAACGTATAAGGTTCCCCACATTAAGAAGCCGGTCGGCCGGGGAATAGATGAACATAACCGGTTGCTGCAATGTCAAACGTCTGATCCGGGTTGTCAGAGCGACAACCTGCATAAGATTTCGCAGGGTACTCAGCGGATACCGACTGGTCCAGTATCGTTCGTGATCAGGATTGAATGGCTTGAATCCGGCCAGATCTGCCTTGAGAAAATTGTGAAGAGGGCGGAGCGCTGGTGATCCGAGCAGAGGAATAAACCGGTTTCGCAGTCCGAAGTTGGGGGAGAGCAGAACGAGTAAGGCAATTCCATCTGACGGGTAGGTGAGTGCATGATGCAGAGTGAGTGTGCCCCCTGTTGACATCCCGATAACAAGTACCTTTTTTCCGATTACTTTTCCGATGTTTACCGCGTCGCAAACGTCCTGTATCCAGTCGGAAGCTGTTGCTGCTGCCAATGCCGAACCTGATGACCCGTGCCCGGTGAGCCGGGGGTAGTACAGGTTCGCTCCGAGTTTCCCGGCCACGATATCGGCAAGTGGCCAGGTCTCCCGGCGTGATGCGGAAAATCCGTGGATATATACAACGGAGTATTCGGTAACCGCGGGTAACGAATTGGCCCAGACAAAACCGGCTGCGGTGCCCGTGGTAAGACCGGGTACCGCAGCCTCCCGCTCAGAGGTGTCACGTTCAATGCGCAGTAATTGATCGGATGTCCATTGTGGTGAATTCATGGTATTCAATCAGGAACCTTTTCCGGCGTTTTCTCCCGGGCAATGCAACATTCGGCAGTCGTGTTTCCCTGCCGGTACTACTGCTATGGGCACTACCGGTATTCTGTTTTATGAAATATAGTACATAGAGTATATTGAAATGTATTGCTGGTAAAGCTGTTTAAGGTTCGACAACTGGTTTTCCCGCGGTGCCCGCACCGGTAAGGCGAAGCCTGAACTGCCCTGCCCGTGTGAGGGAGCAGATTTTGGTTCGTCACGACGAAAGGAACTGTTGTGGATAAAAGCAATGTCACGATTCCCAATATTATATCGACCTGCAGGTTATTTTCGGTGCCGGTCATGCTGTTCTGTGCTTTCAGTGGACGGGAGACGCTCTTTACCTGGCTTCTTCTGGGGGCGCTTATCAGTGATATTGCCGACGGAGTGATCGCACGGGTATTTCATATGATCACCAAACTGGGTGCATTTCTGGATGCTGCGGCGGATATGGGAATGTATCTTTCCGCAGTGACCGGAATTTTTATGTTTAAAATAGAATTTGTCAAGCAGTACCGGCCTGCGCTTCTGATCATATTCGGATTTTATGTGCTGGAAAAGATAAGTTCCTTCATCAGCTACCGGATGGTTTTCAATGCGTTTCACACGTATCTTTCGAAGATAACCGCATATGTACAGGGAGCATTCGTCATGTCGCTGTTTCTGTTCGGCTTTAAGAACTTTCTGTTCTATCCCGCAATGGCGGTCTGCATTCTTGCTAATATAGAGGAAATGATTCTTGCCCGTCTTATCCCGGAGTATGCCTCTGATGTAAAAGGGTTGTACTGGGTAGTGCGGAAACGGGGTCTGAAGTCATGAGGCGTTTTGCGATAATCAATCCGGCTGCGGGAAATGGTACAACCGGTCGGTCGCTGAAGACTATTCTCCGCCACCTGGAAAACGTTGTTGACGGGTATGCCGTATCGGAATTTCCGGGGCACTGTCAGGAACTCGCAGCCGGAAATCCATCGGCGGAGGTGCTTGTCGGCGTGGGTGGCGACGGCACCGTGGGGGAGGTCGTTAACGGCATGAACTGCAGTCGGCAGCGACTTGCCATTGTGCCGACCGGTACCGGGAATTCACTCGCAAGAGACATGGGGGTGACAAGTCTGGAGGCTGCTTCGGCACGAGCAGCTTCCGCTACCAGTCGGACAATTGATCTGCTGCGTATTGTGTATACTTCTTCTGATGGCAGTACGGTGACACGACTCTGCACCAGTACCGCTTCGATCGGGTATGCAGCGAACGTTACGGATCTGGCCAATCGTCAGCTTAAAAAACTCGGACCTCTCTGCTACCCCCTCGCATCGTTCTATTGCGCTTTGGGAAATAAGAGAATCGAAATGGCCCTCTCGGTTGACGGGGGAAGCGCATCCCCGGTAGTGCGCACCGGTATCATCGTTCAGAATGTCAGGTTCGCGGCAAATTTTGAACTGTTTCCCGGTGCACGCTACGATGATGGGCTCATGGATGTAATGGAAATTGATGCGGGGTTTTTCGGACAATCTCTGCACAATATTTCGGTACTAACCCACCGCTATTTTTATCGTGCCAGGGCGGTCCGGATTGCAACTGCTGTGACGTTTCAGATGCGGCGGCCGCAACTTCTGATGATCGATGGGGAAATCCAGCGGGATGTCACCAGTGTTTCGATCGAGGTGCAACCGGGAATGTTGCGATGCTGCAGATAGGAATCCCTACGGAACAGGCGTGGTTGCTTCTGCTGGTGGTGGAGTCCGGTTTCGTAATCGGGGGCGTCGGTCTTTATTTCGCGTCCAGAAACGTGGCGAAGGGTGAACGGCGTGCCCGCAGGCTAAAATTCATCGGTTACTTTTTTATAATTCATGGAATGCTGCTTGGTATAGTGAGTGGACGGCGGGTATTTACACCGCTGCTGGTACTGCTGCTTCTTGCAGGATGCGGCGAGTTGTTTTCAGCATCACGGCACCAACCCAAAATAACGCTTTCAACCGTACTTGCTTTCTGCATTTATCCAGCTGTTTCCATGGGGGTTATCTTTTTTTCACTGAGGGGATTACTGCGGTTCAACCTCTATCTTTTTGTTACCGTTGCCGTCCTTGACGCCTACAGTCAGATCGTGGGACAACTTTTCGGCAGGTATCCGCTCGCTCCTTCTATCAGCCCGGGCAAGACCATCGAAGGAGCACTCGGGGGAACTGCCGCAGCGATTATCGCGGCGCTGATATGTCGTAATCTGACCGGATTCAGTGGAACCTCTGCCGTGCTGTTCGGTTGTATCGTGTCGTGCATCGGGATTTCCGCTGATCTGGCGGCATCAAAGTACAAACGTATCTGTTCCATCAAGGATTACAGCAGGTTGCTTCCCGGACAGGGAGGGGTGATTGACCGGTTCAACAGTTTTTTTGCCGCTGCCACAGTGATGGAATTGGTGACAATAGTATTTTAACTCGATAATGCAGTGTGAACCTATGCGGAGGACGACCTATGCGACCCACATGGAATGATTACTTTTTCGAAGTCGTGGATTCGATCGCCAAACGGGCTACCTGTGACCGGGGCCGCAGCGGCTGCGTGATTGTACGTAATAACGCGATTCTGACCACCGGATATGTCGGGAGCGCACCGGGGCAGGAGCATTGTCTTGAGGCCGGGCACATGATGGTCGAGATTCAGGATCTCGACCGGGATCTGCAGAAAACCGGTGATCCGCATCGTCACTGTATCCGGACCATTCATGCCGAGATGAACGCGATTCTCCAGGCAGCCCGAACCGGCATATCCCTTGAAGGGGCCACCCTGTACTGTTCAATGACTCCCTGTATGAACTGTGCCATGGCGATTATCAGGGTGGGGATTAAAAGGGTACTCTGTAAAAAACTCTATCAGAAAGCTGCGGTTTCCATTGGAATGTTCAAAGCCGCCGGCGTTGAGCTCATCCATCGCGAAGAGGTGGTGATGGAGTATCCCGGTTCCTGAAACAGGACCGATTCCTGCACAATGATTCCGGTATCCCGGCTGTATCGCCTGAAATACTGCTACGTTTCAGGCATCTCTTCTCCCATAAATTGATCACGAAGTATTGACTTTAATGCTTGAATTGCGTATATTATTAAAAGTTGATAAACTTTATAAACATTAGTAGGAGCAACCTTATGAAAATAGCTGCTGATATAACCCGTCTAGTCGGCAATACGCCGCTCGTCTCCATCAACAGAATTAACCGCGACGGCGTCGCCGCGATTGCCGCTAAACTGGAGTCGTTCAACCCGATGTCGAGTGTCAAGGACCGGATCGGGTGTGCGATGATTGAAGATGCCGAGAAGCGGGGGCTCCTTTCGAAGGATTCGGTGATTATTGAACCGACCTCGGGAAACACCGGTATCGCACTTGCGTTTACCGCGGCGGCAAAAGGGTATAAGCTGATTCTGACGATGCCGGAGACGATGAGTATTGAACGGAGGAAAATACTTACCACTTTGGGTGCGGAACTGGTGCTGACCGAAGGCGTCAAAGGTATGAAAGGTGCCATTCAGAAAGCCGAGGAGCTTGCCGCTGCAACCCCGAAGTCATTTGTCCCGCAGCAGTTTAAAAACCCTGCTAACCCGCAGATTCACCGGGTAACCACTGCAGAGGAGATCTGGCGGGATACCGATGGAACCGTGGATATTTTTATCACCGGAGTGGGTACCGGAGGAACGGTTACCGGGGTTGGCGAGGTGCTTAAAGAGAAAAAGCCGTCGGTACAGGTGATCGCGGTGGAACCTGAAACATCGCCGGTGCTTTCCGGCGGACAGCCTGGCCCTCATAAAATTCAGGGAATCGGTGCTGGATTCATTCCGGATATTTACAACAGTGCTGCCGTTGATGAAATCGTCAGGGTGCGCGATGCGGATGCCGGGGTTGTTGCCCGGGCAGCGGCACGTGAGGAGGGTATGTTTGTCGGGATTTCTTCCGGTGCGGCACTCTGGGCTGCAGTGCAGGTGGCAAAGCGTCCTGAGAATAAAGACAAACTTATCGTTGTGCTGCTTCCTGATACCGGTGAGCGGTATCTGAGTACCTGGCTGTTCGACGAAGTGTAGTAACGAATTCAGTTACGATACTGCGATCGTTTCCAAGCAGTGTACTTGAGACACTATTTCATGTTCCGGAAGAATCCGGTTCAAATACCGATTTCCGGATCTTCTGAAGCGTCTCGCTGCTGAGAAACTCGGCATCCGGAGTACGCTCCCACTCGCTTCTGATCGCATTGAGAAAAATTGTGTCGTAGATAGCTCCTGGTCGCGGGTAGCTCGCAACAATATAGTGGGGCCCCGCTTTTTTCTCCCCCTCCTGCTTTTCAATCTCCGGTCGAACGCTCTCGGCGGTATTGAGCGAATTGCCGTGGTTGAAAATAATCCGGTCCATGATCCGGTAGACCTCTTTACTCTCCGTATACAATCCGTAATAATCAAGCATCTGTGCCAGCACATAGTTGGAGGCGATCCAGACATCCTTCCCCTGATCGCTGTCGACCGGCGAGCCGTCCTGTTTACGGGCGGTGGCCCATCCCATGGGGGTACGGTTGTTTTCAAAAACGGTTTTCAGAAGTCGGACGATCCGCTCCTTCGGCAGAAACGGTTTCTCGCCCATGCCGATCCACTGCCAGAGTCCGACGAGCTGATCGGTGAACACATCGGTACAACGGTTGGTGGCATCGGTACCGGTACAGGTGATGTAGTATGCCATCTCGCGGCCATCGGCCGTGGTTATTTCGAGCCAGAGCGAATCGTAGGTTGCCTGCGCGGTGGCGAGTATAGTTTCAAACCTGCTCTTCGCTGCGCTATCGCCGGTGATTTCCGCCATCCGGATCATGGCAAGCAGCGAGGCGACGAACAGATTCGCGTCGTACACGTCAACACCGGCAAACGGAATGTTATCGTACGTGTTGCGTACTTCTCCCGGTCGTCCTTCCGGTATGCCGTCGCCATCGTAATCGAGCCCAACCAGATAATTGAAACCTTTTTTAAGCGTCTCCCAGTTGTCGGTCACGATTGAGGAATCGCCGGTATATTTGGCATCCCGCAGCACCCGCAGGGTGAGTTTCGGAAGCAGATCGATCCAGTACGAAGTGTTGAACCAGGTGTATTCCGAACGATTCCGCAGCGGGTTACCTGATGTCAATGATCCGAGATCGTGGTAGACCGCCCCCTCCTCTTTTTTCCGCGCATACGTGTGAATGTCTTCTCCCGCGGTTTTTTCACCGCGTTCAAGCTGGTCCAAATAGTCCCGCTGAAGCACCGGGTTGCCGATGTATACATGAAAGAAACGGAAATCATCATCCTTTTTGTTGATCGAGTCGATGAATTTCCGGCAGAGATCCAGTTCAATTTCGGGGAATGCCGCCAGAAGCAGTTTGGAGTAGAAATCGACATCGGCGGAGTTGTTGAACGGGTAATCGAAACATTCGAGAAAGCGGGCCTGCCCTTCGCGATCGAGCACCGAGGCATTGGAGGAGAGGTAACTCAGTTCATTAAGCAGCAGACGGACGGTCCGCAGCACGGATTCCTCATCACCAGCGCAGGCAGGAGAATGACGTACGGTATCGAACATCGCCTCCTGAACAGCGACGGTACGTTCACGCCAGGAGGTGCAGTTTTCGAGCGCCTGCTGCGCAATGTCCATTGCCCGGGTATCCGTTGACGGGTAGTCATTGCAGTAGTATCTGTCAATTGCTACACCGTCGTTGTAGTGCTGCTGTGGAAAGTCGAGGACTTTAACGACCGGGATGGTCACGGTTGATCGGGGCGCAACCGTCGTGGTAATCGCTACTGCAGCTCCGTAATCGTTGCCGGGGGTGACTGCGTTGGGATGATGAAAGTTTCCATCGGCGGCAAGCACAAGATCCTGATTGTAATTACGCAGTCTGAATGCCTCCTGGGTGGCGATACTCCATTTGTCGCTCTGCGGAACGGCAACGACCATGCGGTCGTTCGATGCGCTGCTCCCCATTACAACGCCGGTAATTCCGTTGCGGGTAAAGGAGCTGTGGCTGTGACCACTCACCGCGGCATTGGCGAGAAAGGTGTAATCCTGTTCACGCGGTCTGCTTTTCCTGATCGCAAGATTGACGAGCGATGGCATCGGTACCACCAGGGAAACCGCCTGGGGTTTTGAAGATCGGTTGGTAATGGAGTATTCCTCGACGGTTGCCGGGGTGAACCGGTCTTTTTCCGAAAAGAGTGGGGGGACAACCCTGCGAACTACGTCGGTTTTCGCAAGTTTGAACCGCATCTCCGCAAGTGGAGTGGCTATTGCAACGGAGCAGTTTTTCTGTTGAACAGATGGCGGATAATAGTTGCCGGGCAGTGGAAAGTCATCCGGAGCGTTAAGTGTTGAAGGATCGAGAAAGGTTAAAAGCAGTGGGCTACTGTCATCGATTCGTATGAATGGAACGGAAGCGAGGCGCATCGGATTATCGTTGAGAAAAATAAGTGCTCCCGCATCTTTGAGTCCGGTTACCGTCCCGTACGGGGAGACGATCATCGAGAGCGTGAGGGTCCCTTCCTGCGCAATTGCCTGCGGAGAGGAGACCGACAGATAGTGTCCCTGGTTATGGATGCCCATTCTGTTTTTTTTGTAGACGTCGGTGATCTGCCTGCCGGTAAGGGTAAAGCAGTTGCCGATGGTTGCTGTAGTCATGGTTGCGGTTTTCCTGTCAAAGAGAGAAACGGTCAAAATCTGATTGCTGCGTTGTGTGATGAATTGGTTTGTTAAAATACCAAAAAGTCTGGTGAAATGGTAGGGGATGCGTTAACCGTGGTGTATTGTACACTCTGGATTGCTGTCTGCTCTACAATCTGCTGATAAGTGTCAGCTTGAACCCCTTGAACGGCGGCAAGTCAACACAGGTGCCCAGGGTACAGCGCTTTCCGCCGCTCATTGATCCGTATTCAAGGGTGATCTCATGGTTGAGAAAGGGTTTCGCACTGATCCCTACCGATGCGTAATTTCTGACTTCTGATTGTATATCCGAAACCACATAGATATAATCCTGTTTTTCAAGAGTGACTTCGTGCTCGAGGGTAACCGAGACGATGAACCAGGGAGAGAATCCGTACGAGAGTGTCGTGAGCAGGTTGAGGGCGAATTCCGTATGTTTCGATCGGTACCGGTCCGGGATCAGGTAGGCGTAGTCAAGGGTGTCTTCGGAAAATTGCTGCAACAGTGGTACAAGTGTGTCGGCGGGGATGGTCCGGACGATGAGGTCCTTGAGGGCCTGCCGTGACGGTTCAGCAAGGAAGGGCTTGTCGTTGAGTTGCCCCTCGACGGTAATGCCGAATGAGTGACGGTCGCGCACGGGACCGATGTCAATAGCTCCGGCAAGGGTACGGTACGTTACTTTGGGAAATTCCGGATCGATTTTACCGTAATCACCACCGATTCTGAAATCAATCATTGGTGTCGCCTGCTGCGCCCATTCGACGTAGGCTTCCCAGTAGTAACTGCCGGGTGCCATGCGCAACCGGCTCAGGGAATCATGACGACCACCGATGTTGAAATTCGCCGTCAGCAGCGTTGCCTCGACGGGAGCCCAGCTTGTGGTGAAATTGTATCCGATGGTGTTTCCCATGAGGTTGGAGGGAAGGTGTTTGTTAAGTAAATGCCAGTCGTGGACATACCGGACAAAAGGAGGTATCAGGTACGATGAAACCCCTTTGGTGCTGAGGCGTGTTTCATCGTAGTAGTAATTTTTATATTCCGCAAGAAAGGTAAATCCTGAAAGGAACGCATTTACCGAAGCATACGAAGCGTACCCTCGTGGAATGGTATACACCGAATCGAATCCTCCCCGGACCGAATCATTCGCATATCCGTGATTCGTTCCGGACATCATCGCATTTTCAGTCGCGAGTCCGAAATTGCCGAAGGAGAGGTTCAGTGCTGCTGACGGAAGGTAGAGTTCCTGGCGGTTCTGGTACCAGAAGGGCTCTATACGTTGTATTGTGTCATGATAGCCTCTCGAAACCGGACCCGCATCGGAACTGTAACGGACTATGCCGGCACCAACAGAACCATCGGTGAGCTGTGACCACGGCAGTTGCTCCACCGGGATGAACAGTTCCGCGTAGGTTCCGGCGATAATATCTCTGAAACGTAAATCAGCAAGATCCTGGGTAACAATCTCCTCCTCGTTCCAGTTGCGCAGAGCGGTAATGCCGAGTGGAGTGTTGCGTTGTTCGTAGGGTCTCCCGGCAATACCCTGCACCGCCAGGAGGGGAAACTGAAATTTTCCATAAACGCCGTCAATGATCGAGTACTGTTCGATTTCACGGTCCTCCCGGCAGCTGAAGGTGAGTCCGCGGCCGAATTGTGTGGTGACGTGCCCAGCTTCAACCGTAAACGGCTGCAGGGTGAATCCGAGGGTACGACGGCTCAGCTGTTCACGATAAACCGGTTCCGCAGGGTTGTACCCCATGCTCGGTTCCTGTACGTCAAATCGTATCTTCAGATGGAGATTACGGAAGCCGGCGGTCAGATCCGTGGTGTTTGTGAGATAGTTCCATGGTTTACGGGCGCTGTACGAGAGATCGTAGCCGTCGGCGAACCGGAATCCATTCGCTCCTGATACCGAGAGCCCCTCGGGCCGCAGCAGCTGCGCCGATGCAACGTGAAACCTCGGGCATACCAGCAGAAGGAAAACGGCGAATGGCAGGAATCTACTGCGGTTCTTCTTCGGCGAGCAGTTCCTGGATTTTTTGCTCAAGTTTTTTTTCATCACCGGCAATATATCCACGGGAGAACAGATGTATCGTTCCGTCGGTGCCCACCAGAAACAGCGAAGGCAGCGCGGTAACATTGTATGCTTCCATGATGCTTTTGTCGTTATCCATAACCACGATAAAGGGGAGTTTTTTCATGGCAACCGTCTGCCGCACCTTGGTGATTTCAGACGGGCCGTCTTCGTTGACCGCGAGCACCCGAAGGTTGTGCTTCGCGTAAGTGGCAACGATCTTTTTAAGTGCCTTGAACTCTTCCTTACAGGGGGCGCACCAGGTGGCCCAGAAGTCAATGATTAATGGTCCTTCGGCAAGCAGTTTTTCGGTGGAAACGAGTTTATTGCGCAGGTCTCGTGCGGTAAATACAGGGGCTTTGACCCGATGTTTCCCTGCTACCTCATCGGTGCTTTGGGCGGCAACGGGAAACAGAAGGCATGCGGTGCAGCACAGCAGCCGCATGCCGGTAGAGAAACGGTGCATCATTACGGTAAAATACTCCCGGTTACGGCACCAGGACAGGAAATGCATGTTTCGTACCATTTTCCTGTACGTACGACACCATGAATAACCCGGTACTCATTCCGAAGAATGTTGCCGTTGTTCCGGGAAGCAGTCTACCCGAGTGTACCGATCTTCCCGAAGCCGTCGTTACCAAAATGTCCACCGGTGCAGTCAGTGTGGCGCCACTGAAGAAAAGGTGGCCGGTTGCTGAACCGACGGAGATCGTTCCGGCAGCATGGTATCGGGTGCGTTTCTCCGAAATGCCGAGTGTCGTCTCTTCGTATGAAATGGTCAGTTTTGGGCGTAACGACTGGTCGGTTCCCTCGGAAGAGACCACATCCATCTCCTGAGCCATTCGGGAATTGATAAGAATAAAGCCGAAGTTGGCGGATGGATTTTTAACAAAATCCGTAACCGCGGAAAGGACATTGTACACAATCCATTTCTTGCCGTCGGAACGGGGACAGGTCGCTTTTGCAAGGGCGGTTGAGGTATAATCGCCGCCTGCCCGGGTCCATTTCTGATCACCGGAGGCGTTTTTCCAGTCCGCATCTCCCTCTGTCCATGAATGGGAGAGTTTATAAACCGAATACTCCCCGGTTTGCGAACCCCCGTCATATCGGGTGGCGTAGACTTCGAGTTGTGCGGAACTAACTTCCGCGTCGGTTGGAATTGAACTGAGATCAAAGCGTAATGCCGCACGGGCATAGGGACAGCCCGGTCACCACTCACTGAGTACCAGCAGCTCCTCTTTCGGTCCCTGACCATAATTCGCCTTCGGATCCCGAAGTTCCTGGTCTGCAGAGCCGGTGTACTCATCAAGTCCCTGCTGGAGCACTACTGTTTTGGTCTCAGCGAATGAGAATGAAACCAGAAAAGTGGTGACCAGTGCAACGAAAAAGACAGCTTTTTTCATAGGTTGTCTCCCTGGAGTAGGTGGAAAAAACTTTTTCTGAGAACAGTCGCCGTATCGGGTACCTGAATATGTTCATCATACAGATGAACATATTTATTAATATTACTCTTTTTCCGGCAAGTGTGTTAACTTTTTTGTGAAAAAGCGTTGTTACTGCCCTTTGGGGATGGACAGGACGCTGCAGGTGTTTTCAGGGGATTGTTGCAGGATGTACACGTTTTCGCACGATGGTATTGATCATGATAATCTGAAAACAAATGGCTCCTCTCAAAAAAACCTTCGGAGTTGCGCAATTCCCAGTCGTTGCAGTCGGTGTAGCCGTTTAGTCCCTGTTGGAAGATGGTTTTGTAATGGGTTCGGCGATGGTCCTGGTTGAAAATGCAACCAATAGAATTGCAATGACAGAAATAATTATTTAATAGAGAATCGGTTGGATAGCATTTTGTTTTAGAGAATCTGTATCTGAAATGGCTGTAGTTGTGAGTTGAATTACCGATGTGTTCATTGAAAAAAAGAGGGGGCGATTCGTTTGGATTTGACTAAAAATGTGATTTTAGGAAATAAAAAAACCTGTCGAAAATTACCGACAGGTTTTTTTATTTAAAATGTAATTAGCTGTTTTTTTTACGACGGACTAACCCAAGCATCGAAAGGAGTCCGATTGAAAGAAGAGAAAGGGAACCTGGCTCCGGAACCGACGGAGTAATATCGCCGACGTATAGTGCATTATCAGTATCGGCTATAAACCTTAATTGGTTTCCTGCTGCAAATGCTTCTACAAAATCAAGTTCCAGGTTGAGGTAAAGGTCACCCAGAGGTGCAACACCACCGACTCCGACAAGATCTGAATAGGTTGCGGAGTAGTCAACGTCATTAGTAAGACTCGTTTGTGAAAATGCCCATCCGAGTGCAGAATTTGGAGTATAATAGGCATCATTTTTTACATCAAAGATAGTATTTCCCGGGCCAGCTTGAATGAGAAGGTTACTAATTGATGCGGATGTTGAGGTAAAAGTCCAAGTACCTCCATAAGTATCACCCGCCTCCATGAGACTCCACCCGTCTCCGCTTACACCACCGGAGTTTGAGGATATATCTGCCCATGCTAGAGTTTCAGCTGTTCCATCTGCAAATGTGGCCGTAACCAGCATTCCATCCATGTTGTCGCCGTCAGTTTGATACCCGGTAAGATCAGTTGTATTATACAATGTTCCAGCATCATAGCTAACTCCGATTAATCCTGCAAAACTCACCACAGGAACCGCTGCCACAACTGCTAACAGCTTGGAAAGGTGTAACTTTTTCATAAAACCTCCGAATAGATTAGGGTATAAAAACAATTAATTATAAGTGCATCAATAATTGTGCCAGATGAAGCGGATAAATGATGTTTAGAGGCGTAGCTGGTGTAACTTTAAATAAATCAAACTATTAGCAGTAAGTAAAAGCGTTTATAAATTTCCGTCACCTATTATGAGGAATTAAAAAGTGTAAAAAAAAATGTTTAATGTAAAAAAAAATGACACTATTTCCTTGAAAAGGATATCCCATACTTCATGTGTAATTCAAGGAATTATGTGCAGATCCTCGTGTTTGGCGTGAATGCAATTTCTCTTGTTCAATTCTGCAAATAAAGCAACATTTTGTATGGATACCTTTCAGGCTGATACGACCAAGAGTTCAACTGCTGTTACCATGGCAACCTGAGAATACCAGCGAGAGCAGCAGATAAACAACCACATGAACAGTCGCTTTCATTGTTTCATGAAGTTACTTCTTCTGCACTGTCATGTGATCATGGTCGGAGATCGGAGGGTTTATGAGTAGACTTGCAGTGAGATCGCTGTCGACGATAAAAGCCTCACCTGAACTGAAATCCGATACCGTATGGTTTTCCGGTTTTAATAAAGTATTTTATGCATCACTCCCGGATTTCCAGTGCTCCGGATAATGCATAAAACAGGAGTTCATATCCCGGGGAGCCAAGAAAGGCATATAAAAATGAGTGAATTCTCAAAAGATATGGTGCTGCGGGTGGCTCATCTGGCCCGACTCTCTTTTTCGGAGGAGGAACTCGGGAAGTTCTCGCGGCAACTCTCGGATATTGTAGGGTATGTAGAAAAACTGGGTGAACTCGATACCGACGGAGTTGAACCGCTCGGCAATCCTCATGAACTGCCTCCTGCAATGCGTGAGGATACGGTGGTTGAGAGCCTGCCGACCGATGATCTGCTTGCGAATGCGCCGGGAGTGAAATCGGGTCATTTCGTTATCCCGAAAGTGATATAACCAATGGAATCGAACCACGGCATGAAGAGCGATTCGCCGCTGCGGCTGAGTATTGCCCGGCAGCGGGAGCTGCTTTCGAAAAAAGAACTTTCCAGTACCGAGCTGACTGAAGAATACATCCGCCGGATCGAGGCGGTCGACGGTGAACTGGGATCATTCATCACCCCGACGTTTGAACGGGCACGGGCCGATGCGGCGCGTGCCGATGAGCGGATAGCCAGGGGAGAGTCGACACCGCTTCTGGGTGTGACGATCGGTATCAAGGATCTTATCGGCACCAAAGGTACCACCACTACAGCTGGTTCTAAAATTATTGAAAACTATATACCGCCCTATAATGCGACGGTGATTGATAAGCTCGAGGAAGCGGGTGCCGTCATTGTCGGGAAACTCAATCTCGATGAGTTCGGGATGGGTTCCTCGTGTGAGAACTCCGCCTATAAAAAGACCCGCAACCCGTGGGCGACCGACCGGACACCCGGAGGCTCTTCCGGGGGTTCCGCTGCCGCAGTGGCTGCGGCGGAATGTGCCGGTGCACTCGGTACCGATACCGGAGGTTCCATCCGGCAGCCGGCATCGTTCTGCAATGTGGTGGGGGTCAAACCGACCTATGGGCGGGTGTCGCGCTACGGAGTTGTCGCCTATGCGTCGTCCCTTGATCAGGTGGGGACGTTCGCCCGTGACGTGGGGGGGGCGGCGGCAGTACTGCAGGTGATCTCCGGCCGTGATCCACGGGATAGCACCTCCGCTCCGAAACCTGTTCCCGATCTTACGGCTGTTAAAGGAACTCCCGTAAAAGGAATGAAGATCGGTATACCCAAAGAATTCTTTCCTGAAGGACTCAACCCTGAAATCGCGGTAGCTGTCAAGAGTGCAGCAGAGGGCCTGGCGGGAAGTCATGGCGCCAAGGTGGTGGAGATCAGTCTGCCGCATACCGAGTATGCGGTTGCCGCCTACTATCTGGTTGCTACTGCCGAAGCTTCAAGTAACCTTGCACGGTACGATGGAGCGCATTTCGGTCACCGTACCCCTTCACCGGCGACCCTTTCCGATATGTATACGAAGTCACGCAGCGAGGCATTCGGCGAAGAGGTGAAACGGAGGATTATGCTCGGTACCTTTGTGCTTAGCGCCGGGTATTACGATGCCTATTACCTCAAGGCACTCAAGGTGCGACGGCTCATTCAGAAGGATTTTTTCAACGCCTTTGAGAAGGTTGATGCGGTTATCGCACCCACTTCACCACTGCCGCCGTTTAAGCTTGGTGAGATGATGGATGATCCTTTACAGATGTATCTGGCCGATATCTATACGGTAACCGCGAGTCTTGCAGGGTTGCCTGCCATGAGTATTCCGTGCGGATTTACCGCTGATCCCGCACTGCCGATCGGGATGCAGATCATCTGTCCGCCGTGGCAGGAGGAGCAGCTCTTCAAACTGGCGTATGCCTGTGAAGAGGGAAATCAGTTTATCGGACGTTTTCCTGCAGGATACGGTGGCGCAGAAGCGTAGGTTCTGCGCCTTGAATTTACCGTACAGGTTTTAATCCCTGGTACAGGGTTTAGATTTTTAAGTAGTTAGAGAGCGTGATGTGAATTCGGTACAGCAGGTGCCTGATTTGAAACCGTAATAAAATACCTTTTGAAAAGACTCTTATTTAATGAATACATCGTATCAGCAACTCCTCGAAAAAAAGAAAAACGGTATCCCCATTACCATGGTCACCGCCTACGATTATCCTGCCTCCCGCATGTTGCAGGAGGTTGGTATCGATGTTACCCTCGTTGGTGACAGTGTCGGGACGAATGTTCTCGGTTACGAAAATGAACAGCAGGTCACCATGGAGGATATGGTGCACCATCTTAAAGCGGTGGTTCGTGGTGCCCCTGAAGGGTTTATCGTTGTTGATATTCCGTTCGGCGGAGCGGCTGACCCTGCCCATGCTCTGGAGAATGCGCGAACGCTTATTGATGCCGGAGCGCACATGGTTAAACTCGAAGGCTGGGAAGATAAAAAGACAATCGTCGCCGCTCTTTCGGAGCAGGGTATTCCCGTATGTGGACATATCGGCTACAATCCGCAGTACCATGGTCCAAAGGGGAGAGTGTTCGGCAGGGATACTGAAGGAGCCCGAACACTGCTTCGCAGTGCCCGGGTACTTGAACAGGCGGGCGCTGCCATGCTTATTATAGAAAAGGTTCCCGAAGAGGTTGCGAAAATCGTTGCTGAATACTGTTCAATTCCGGTGGTCGGTATCGGGAGCGGCAGATACTGCGACGGGCAGGTACTCGTTCTGCACGACATTATAGGCTTGGCTCCACGTACCTTCAGGCACGCACGGAAGTATGCGGAGGGATATTCGGTGATCACCGGAGCGCTTGCAGAGTTTCGGCGAGAGGTTGAGGAACGGCAGTTTCCCGCAGAGGAACATGCGTCACATATTCCACCTACAGTTGCAGATTTCCTGCTGCGTTAGCCAGGCAGTATCGATTGATCTGACGGATGACGTGGTCTGTTGAAAAAATGTCCATACCAGCCATCCCCGACGTATATTCAAGATAATCAGCATCTTCCGGTCAATCCGGCGAGAACCTGCTTTCACGGTGTTGTCGCGTGCGAGGGGCTGGTGGCCGAATGAGATCCCGGCAGCGTAAAATGCGGTTTCTTACATGACAATCATCTGACGGCGTTAGCCGGTAATCACCGCTGAATTCAGAAGAATATGAACCAGACTTTGCAACCTGTACACAGAGTACAGAGGTACAACTGTCCCGATTAACCTCATGGCCCAGTGTGACATCGTATGATTCCGGAGTACCGGTCTGTCCAACCCCCGGGGGATGCCGTTGACATCCCTCATCGTATCTCTTCAGCAAAGAGGAGACTCCTTATGCGAGTACCGCGTTATAGCTGGCTGAAACCGATTCTATCCGTAGTGATGGTTGCTGTTCTGACAGCAGGTTGCGGAAAAAAGAGTGCTTCAGATCAGGAGACCGCAAGTGAAGGGTACCCCCGGTCGCAAACGCTGTATGTAGGCGGGTTTCAGTGGGGACCTCCGTCGAGTTTCAACCCGCTTGCCATTACTCCCGCATGGCCGATTACCGGCAATGTCAATCTGATCTACGAAGCGCTGTTCGGGTACGACCTGCTTGACGGATCGCTCAAGGGAATTCTCGGAAAATCCTACACGATCGGCGACGGGCGGATGGAGATCGTGCTTAACGAAAACACCCGCTGGCAGGACGGACGTGCACTTACGGCCGATGACGTGGTGTACTCGTTCGAACTGCACTGGAAGTATGCTACTACGTATTCCAGTGCATTGAATTACTTCACCGAAATCAGAAGAATCGATGACCACCGGATCGAGTTTCTGCTCAATCCGGACAATTATAATCCGCTCATTGTTCGTGATATCATCGCATCGGTACAGATCCTTCCGGAAGCTGTTATCTCGGTTCTTGAGAAAGAGGCTTTTGAAAAGGTGGCGGCAGAGGCGGGTACGGCACCCAGTAATGCCGATGTTCTGACGAAAATCCGGGAGTTCAAAAACGATAAAAAACCGGTAGGTTCCGGTCCGTATACCCTCGAAACATACAGCGATAATCAGATTGTTCTCAAACGGGTGGACAACTACTGGGGAGATGAACTCCATGGTGGAAAGTCGGCTGTACCGCTTTTTATCATTCATCAGGCTTACGAGAGTAACGATAAATTCAATCAGGCATTGCAGGACGGAAAACTCGATATTTCCCAAACCTTCTGCCCGAAGATCTGGGAAATGTTTTCATCCGGGGTTGGTACCTGGTATGCAAAGGAACCCTACTATATTCCCGGAATTATTCCGGCACTGTTGATGAGTGTCACCAAAAAACCGTTCAGTGATGTCAATTTCCGGCGTGCCGTCGCTCATGCGATTGATTACGAAAAAATCCGCACTGAGGCGATGTACGGCTATTCTCCCGCACTCAAGCCGGGCCTTATAATGCCGTTCGGTGCCGAGAAGGAATATTTCTCTGAGGCGGATGCCGCTTCGTACGGGAGTATGTACAATCCTGATAAAGCGCGTCGGATTCTGAAAAAAGCCGGATACCGGTGGGGGGCCGACAGTATGCTCATTATCACCAACCCCAGGGGTGAACCGGTAACACTCTATGCCACCTGTCCAAGTGGTTGGACCGATTGGGAGGCGACCATCAATATTGCGGTTGCCGGAATGCGCGCGGTCGGCATCAATGTCGAAGCCAAATTCGTGGAGTACCCGGTATGGGACGGCAGCCTTAAAAGCGGTATGTTTGATTTCACCATGAAGACACCGCTTCCCGAACAGGCGGCGTCACTGCCGTGGTCCCGTTTTGATCAGGTCCTCTCCTCAAAGAATCTGCTGCCGGTCGGTGAGGTGATGTACTGCAACGAGGGACGCTATCGCAACGTGGAGGCCGACCGACTTCTCTCCGAGATTCCCCGGACAACTGATCCTGCAAAGGTGAAACAGCTCTATCAGGAGCTCAACCGGCTTTTTATAGCAGAAATGCCAATTATTCCTTTAATGTACCGTCCCTGGTTTTTTTATCAATTTTCAACAAAATACTGGAAAAATTTCCCGACGGAACAGAATCCGTACGCTCCACCCCAATGTTTGATGGTTGGGGCAGGAGTTAAGGCGCTCTGGGGGATCACCAAAGCAGTAAGTGACTGATTTTTAAAAGGTGGAAGACCTGTTACCGCGGGAGATAAAAAAACCTCAGCTGTTTTTTTTGTACTTTTCAAACCCCGTTCATATTTTCTTACACTATTTGGAGTTCGGATATCCATTACTATGCAGTACTGCAACTTTAACCTGAAAAGGATACGATTCAGTATGAAACAGTATTCGTTGCTGAAAATTTTACTGGTCGGCGCACTTTTTTGCGGTCTCAATTCCTGCCAATCAAAAAAAGGCGGTTCTGAGGATGCGAGCGGTTTTCCCCGCGCCAAAACACTCTACCTTGCAGGTTTTCAGTGGGGTGATCCCAATTCGTTCAACCCCCTCAGCGACTGGCCGGCATTTCCGGTTGGTGGTAACTACAATCTGATGTATGAACCTCTTCTTGTTTTCAATTCAATTTCCGGGAAGATTGAAGGATTGCTCGCCAACTCACCGGTACAGACCGACGAGGCGATCTCGGTACTCATGAACCCCGCAGCCAAATGGAGCGACGGAACTCCGCTTACCTCAGCCGATGTGCAGTTCACTTTCGAGATGGGTAAGAAGTTTCCCGGAGCCACTACCGCATATGTCTGGGATTTTATTTCCAAAATAGCCGTGGATACCATTACGGATACCACCGCCGGGACTGATGCGAAAGTGGAGAAGATGAGCTTCTTCATCAATAAAAAAGGCCGCAACAACCCGCTTGTTATTATGGATATTCTCCAGAACATACGTATCGTTCCGAAGCATTCGATTGAAACGATCCTCGCCGAGGTGGGCGGAGAACTCTCTGAAGTACAGAAAATGAAATTTGATGAAAACCCGGTGGTGTCGGGACCGTATAACCTCCTGAGTTATTCAAATGAAAAAATTGTTCTCAAACGTCGCGACGATTACTGGGGTAATGCGGCGCTCTATGGTGGGCGTATGCCGAAACCGGAGTACGTCATTCATCCTATCTACAAAAGCAATGACCATTTCAGCATTGCCCTCCAGCAGGGTAATCTTGATGTCTCAGCAACGTTCATTCCCCGTATCTGGCTGAAAGCCAAGGACGGTGTTGCCACCTGGTATAAAAAGGAACCGTTCTTTGTTCCCGCAACCATACCAATGCTGCAGATCAACTGTACCCGCTATCCGCTTACCGATCCGGTCCTCCGCAGGGCAATGGCTTATGCGATCAATTATAAGGATATCCGGGAACTTGCCGTTTCCGGCTACAGCCCCGAGATGGTCTCCGGTCTGATTCTGCCTTTCGGCATGGAAGCACCGTACTGCAACAATGATGATGTGCAGAAATACGGTATCTCCTACAATCCCGAAAAAGCGAAAGAGATTCTTAAAAGTGCGGGATATACGTCAGTTTTCGATGCCGATGGCAAACTTGATCACATGACGAATGCCAAGGGTGAAAAGGTGAAAACAATGTATATCAAATCACCTGCGGGATGGTCGGACTGGGAATCAATGGTCACGATCGCGGTTAAAGGGATGCGCGCCGCCGGTATCGACGTGCGTGAAGGGTTTGTTGACGCCGGGCTCTACTGGCAGTGTATGCCGGTTGGTGATTTCGATCTGGTGATGCAGAAGCCGGTTCCCACGGTTACCCCGTCGAAACCGTGGTCACGCTTTGATGCCGTCATGTCGTCGCGTAACTGGAAACCCGAAGGCGAGAAGATGAATGAAAACCAGGGACGCTACAACAATCCCAACGGTAAAGGGTATAACGCGGAAGTCGACCGTCTGCTCAATCTGATACCGACTCTCACCGACGAGGCGGAGAAGGTTGCGGCATATCGGAAACTGAACGCAATTTTCATGCAGGATATGCCGACGCTTCCACTTGCCTATCTGCCGGAACAGTTCTACGAATACAGTACGAAAAACTGGACAAATTTTCCCAACGAGGATAACCCCTACGCACCGCCGCAGTGCCTCTGCTACGGCGCGGGTACCAAGTCGCTTTGGGAAATCAAGACCGTGGCGGCAGAATAGGAGATCGCATGCTCAAACGCTATCCGACAGCACGGTATATCGTTACCAGGGCGGGGTGGTATTTCCTCACCTTTCTGGTTGCGGTTACCCTCAATTTTTTCCTTCCCCGTATGGGTGCCAGCAACCCGGTTGATATCATTATGGCGAAAGCGGGCGGTGGTCTTGATACCAAGGCTGCCCAGGCCAAGGAGGAGGAGTACCTCAAGGAGTTCGGGCTGGTAGAACTTGACAAGAATCACGTTATAAAGCGTGATGCGGATGGCAAACCGCTTAAAACACCGGCATGGAAACAGTTCCGCAACTACATTTTCATGTGCCTTCGCGGTGATCTGGGTACCTCGTTTCTGAACTATCCCAAAAAGGTGATCGATATAATCCGCCAGGCGGTCCCCTGGACAATCGCTCTGCAGTTGCCCACGATTGTCTTCGGATGGATCATCGGCAACGTGCTCGGTGCTCTCGCGGCTTATCGCCGGGGAGTATTCGACCGGGTTTTCTTCCCTCTTGCGCTGCTTACCAGCGCCGTACCGTTTTTTGCATTCGGAATGATACTGATGTACGCCTTCGCGATTGTCATGCCGATATTTCCGGCGGTCGGCGGGTATGCGGGTAATCTGGTACCCAGTTTCAGCCTGACCTTTCTGGGGAGTGTCGCGTATCATTATGTGCTGCCGTTTCTGTCCATATTTCTCATTCTCGCCGGAGGTCAGGCGATCGGTATGCGGTCGATGAGTATTTACGAGCTCGGGACCGATTATATCAAATACGCCAAGTGGCTGGGTGTCAAGGAGAACAAGATACTCATGTACGTGTTCAGAAACGCGATGCTGCCGCAGCTCACCGGTCTGGCGGTATCCATCGGAATGATGATCGGAGGCGCGCTCATCACCGAGATGATTTTCTCCTACCCGGGGCTCGGAATGGCACTGCTTACCGCCATTCAGGGTAATGATTATCCGCTCATTCAGGGATGTACGCTTCTGGTTACCATGAGTGTGCTCCTCGCCAATTTCAGCGTGGATATCCTGATCGGCTTTCTTGACCCGCGTGTCAAGGCTAGTATGGTGGGGGGTAAATAATGAAAATGCTTATGAATCTGTTGAAATCCCCCATGTTCCTTGTTGGAGCGATTCTTTTTGTACTTACCATTTTTATCGGGGTATTTGGTCCGCTGATTTATCACGTCGATATCATTACCCGTGTCGGTATGCCGTATATGCCGCCGGGAAAGGAACATCTTCTCGGAACCAATCATCTTGGTGTGGATATGGCGAGCCTGCTTATTAAAGGTTTGGGTTCATCACTCTACGTCGGGTTCCTGGCGGGAATTATCGCAACGATTACCGGAACACTCCTTGGTGTTTACTCCGGATTCAAGGGCGGATGGCAGGATGAGCTGATCACCCTCGTTACCAATCTGTTTCTAGTCATTCCGCAGTTCGTGGTGCTGATCCTGATCAGCAGCAGTCTTAAAGAGGGACGCTCGCTGATGCTGATAGCATTTATTATAGGGCTGACCGGGTGGACCTGGAGTGCCCGTGCGGTGCGTGCACAGGCGTCGAGTATTAAAAGCAGGGATCACATCTCGCTGGCCAAGGTGAATGGAGAAGGAACCATTTCGATTGTTCTCAGGCAGATCCTTCCGTACCTCGGGTCGTATGTGTTCATGGTATTCATTTTACAGACGGCGAGTGGCATTCTTTCGGAATCGGCCATCAGTATGATCGGGCTGGGTCCGTTCGATACGGTTTCGCTCGGAACCATCCTCAACGAGGCGATGAGAAACGAAGCACTCAGTGACGGAGCCTGGTGGGCATTTATTCCCGCCATGATCCTGATCACGGTAATCGTCTTTGCCCTTTACGTCATAAATGCATCTGCGGAAGGTATCTTCAATCCGCGCCTGCGGAAATAACAGGAGTGACTATGCCGATTTTTGAAGTTGACAATCTTCATTTGCACTATCTGACCCGTTTCGGCGACAAGATTCCCGCCGTTGCCGGTGTCTCCTTTTCGATGGAACAGGGCGAAGTCCTCGGTATTGCGGGTGAATCCGGATGTGGTAAATCGACACTGGTGAACGGATGTATGGGACTTTTTATCCCGCCGCTCTGGCCTACCTCCGGTGATGTGCGGGTCCAGGGTGAGTCGATCATGGGGCGCACGGCGAAGGATGTCAGGAAAAATATTCTCGCGAAAAAAGTGGCTATGATTCCGCAGGGAGCATTTAATTCGCTCAATCCCACTCGGAAAGTCAAAGATTTCGCCGCTGATATGATCGCAAGCCATGAGACCAACATGGACCGCAAGGAGATTTACAATCGTCTTCGGGACCGTTTTGATCTTATCGGGATGGATGCCGACAAGGTGCTCAACCACTACCCGATTGAGCTTACCGCGGGAACGCGCCAGCGGTGTGTTATCGGAATCTCAACGTTGCTCAATCCGAAAATGGTTATTGCCGATGAGCCGACCAGTGCACTTGATGTGACCACTCAGAAGGCGGTCATCAAGATGATATTCGAGTTGCTCGACAAGCAGATTTTTTCCACGATGATTTTCATTACCCACGAACTGCCGCTGCTGCGCCATGTCGCCAGCAGAATCGCGATCATGTACGCGGGAGAATTTGTGGAGCAGGGAACCACCGATCAGATAATTTTTGATCCCCGTCACCCTTACACCAAGGCGCTCATGGGATCGATGCTCAGTGCGGAACCGGGGCAGAAACAGAAAAAACCGGTGGCGATTGAAGGTGCTCCCCCGAATCTGGCGAATCCGATTACCGGGTGCCGTTTTGCCCCGCGGTGTCCGCAGGCCCGTGCTGAATGCAAGGTTAACAAACAGGAGATCCGGATGGTGGGAGAACGACAGGTGAGGTGTGATTATGCCGAATAATACTGAAATATTCAGCGGGAAAAATCTGATCCGCACCTTTGGCCACGGAAAAAAGATGTTCCGCGCTATTGATGATATTACGTTTGACATCAAGGATCAGGAGATCGTTTCTCTCGTTGGCGGATCAGGATGCGGTAAAAGTGTTCTGGCGAAAATCATGCTCGGTCTTGTCAGGCCCACTTCAGGCGAGTTCCTCTACAAAGGAAATAAGATCGGGGACCAGCGCTCACATTGGCGGGAAGTACAGCCGGTGTTTCAGGATCCCTTCAGCTGTTTTAACCAGTTCTTCACCATTCGTTCGCAGCTCAAGGCATCGTTTGGTATCATGAAGGAAAAACCGTCCAAAAAGGAAATCGAGGATCGGGTCGATCAGGCACTGCTTGCCGTTAATATCATCCCTTCGGAAATCGACGGAAAATACCCGTTCGAGCTCTCCGGCGGACAGATGCAGCGCATGCTGCTGGCGCGGATATTTATTCTGAGGCCTACGGTGCTCATTGCCGATGAACCGACCAGTATGGTCGATGCATGCGTCAGGGCGAATATTCTTGATTATCTGATGAAACTCAAGCAGGAACTGGCGATGACCATTGTGTTCATCACTCATGATATCGGTCTTGCCTATTACGTGAGTGACCGGATTTTCATCATGCACAAAGGTCAAATAGTTGAACATGGTGCTCCCGACGATGTCGCGCTGAAACCGAAAAATGAGCACACGATCAAGCTGCTTGATGATATACCTGATATACACAAGGACTGGATCTCCCGTTAAGGTACGGAGTGGTACCGGAATATTGTGTACTCCTGAAAAGTACAGATAGTGCGGCCTACGGTCTGCTAAAGTGGCAAACCGGTGACGGCTGACTGATATTTAGTATAGATCGGTTGCCCTTGCAACGGAAGTTTCGGTTCCAAAACCGATACGATTAATAGAAAACAAAAGAACGATTTCTGGTAATTTTTCATATTTCACGACTCTCAAGGAGGGTTGGTTGATGTCTTTAAAAAAATTGGTAGTGTTTCTGTTATTCACCGGGTGTGTGGTGATGCCGTTATCGGCTGCGGATGAAGCTGCCGCTGCAGCGGCGGCTTCCACAGATGCCGGCCCTTCGCCGTTTGATCTTTTGATTGATTCTCTGGGAATTACAGGTCCCGAGCTTCAGTCCAAGGCGAATTCAACTAAAATGTTTGGCGGTTCTTCTCCCGTATCATTTTCCGGTGAAGGTCGGCTCAAGGGGCAGCTGCATAATCTTGATTCTGATGTCGAGTGGATGGCGGATGATCAGACGTACCTGCAGACCGGTTGGGAAGGAAACGAGAGCATGATCAGAATGGGTATGGTTGTCCGCCCCGGACGCAATACCGTTCTCTGGTCGAAAATCGGTTTTCAGAGTACCCTGCCGGGAAACCGCTGGCAGGCGCCTGATGGCGTTGACGGACAGGTGGCGCAGTACAAACATGACAAATCACTTGTCCAGGCCAACATTCATGAGGATATGAATGCAGGAATTGCTATCCGGACCGTACCCGCATCGTTCTGGCTGAAGATGGGAAATATCAACTGGATCGAGGCGTCACCATTTACGATCTGGAAAGCACAGCCTCGAACATTCGCATGGGAGTTTCTGCCTTACGAGGTTGAACAGCCGATCTCGCGTTATTATGAGTATAATGTTGCCAATGGTGAGAAGGCTGGTCGTGCCGCATGGCACAAGAAAGCATTTAACGGAATCAATTTCGAGAGTGTCAGTCTCCCGGCCCGGCTTTATCTCAATGTCGCCTGGGCGGCATGTGAGCGATATGACAACTACGAACAGGAGTATACGGATTTTTCGAATGATCTGGCTCTGGCCGGACTTGATTTTCCGGTAAAGGGAACCGGTATCGGGGATCCGTACCGTCATATATTTCACACCCGTTTGGCGATGATCAAGCCGTTCGGTGAACTCATACCGGGATTTAATTTTCTCCGTCTCGACTACAATGATGACGTAATCACTTCGGAGGATGCCAACGGCTATCTGTTTCTCAAGTCGACAGGTGCTTATACCCGGAAGCGGAAACTCCCCGACTATTTTGAGGGAACCGCGTTTTACAAGGAACCGAAAGTTTTTTCATTCGATATTCGCGGACCGATCCTCGATCGTCTGATTGACCTGCATGCTGATCTTGCCCTTGGCCAGGTAGATACGACCTTTATTGACTGGGATTCCTCGGCAGTTCCTGACTATACGAAGCGAACATCGAGCAGTGCGTTTGCTCCTGCGTTCTTTTCCAAACTTGCATTCAACGGTAAAGTACCGTTTCAACTTGATATCGCGGCTATCGCGAAGGGTTTCTACTCACCGCTTTCCTTTGCTGCCCCGCAGGATGCATTCTATGCGTTCAATTCGAATATGGTGGGGTCCGGGAAGTTTATGGCGCGGGGTGAAGCTTCACCATACGCACAGAACATGGCAGGCGCACTGCTGACGGTTATGCCGAAAATACCCGGTTACGGCCATCTCCGTATCGCTTACGGGCAGCATGTGCAGCTCAAACCGGGGCGTGATATTCTCTATTTCCCGTTTCGTCTGAACGGTCTGGACTTCTCCTCGTTATTCCATTCATCCTATGCACGGTGGGGTAATTCTCCGATGATGGCTCCGGACTATTTACAGAAGGGAAAGCGGCTCGGTAATGAAAGTTTTCTCTCACCGGCATACGGGAATCCTCCCGGTATGGAGAGCGGTGGAATCTACACCGATTATCTCTCCTCGTATTATGGTTTTGTTCCCTGGGCTGATACCGCAAAGATGAATAGAAACGTCCGGTCTCAGGAACAGAATGTCTCCTATACCCGGTCGATTGACGGTGATACGAGCACAACCGCCTTCGTACCGGTCAACCGGAAGTTCTCCAATAATCTGGAGGTTGATGTCGCCTACGATATCAGCAGTTTTATCGGTTTTCCCAACGATTTTTTTCTTGGCGGGTATGCCGCTCTGAATAATGTGACTACTGCATTTTCTCCGCTGGCGGTAAGCGATAAAGGTGATGATACCCAGCTCTGGTCGGTATATCTGCGGTTTGAGCCGGCAGTAGCGATTACCAAGAAGTTCTATATTCTGGGGATTCTCGGTTTTGAAAACTGGCGCTCCCAGAAATCGTATATGGATATTCCAGACACTTTACTTTCAAACAAATACCTTAAGGGCGTAACCCCGGTACTGACGCATATGTCCGGTAACACCGCTGAACACCGGTATTTCGAAGTGCCGATCGATTTCCGTGACGCTGCCGCAGGAATTGGTTTCGATTGGGAAATCATAAGCCGCGTCGGCCTGCACGGACGGTTCAAGTACATGTGGCATAAAGATGTCAATTTTGCATACAACAACTGGGTAACACCGGTTGCATCGCTTGAAATCAAAACCTGGTTCTGAGGAAATGGGTGAAACAATGAACTTGATACATACTACTTCACGATACAAAGTAACGAAAGGACCTCTCATGACAGTGAGAACCTCTGTTGTAGCGACGCTTTTACTTTCGGTTTCTCTCTTCGCGTCTTCCGATGCCGAGAAAGACCGATACGACAAAATTCAGAGCAAACTGAATTCCATTATCAACAAGGCGGGTATTCACTTCAATGGTACCTTCCGTTCCCAGTATCTGCAGTCAATGCTCGATAATGCCAATTCCGGCGACAGCGCGGTCGACTGGAGAAAAAAGCAGACTGAAAGCAGTGAGTATACTTCGGTTGATTTTGATATCGGTGCTCGTCCGAACGAGGCACTTTCAGCACGTTGCATGTTCAGAATGCATCAGAACTGGCAGAACTTCTTCTCGGATGTTTCCAATCCGATTTTTCTGCGTTGGATGAGTATCGACGGAAATATCAAGGATATGTTCCGGTTTAATGTCGGCGACTTCCGGCAGCGTTACTCGCCGCTTACCCTCTGGTCGCCTGATATTGCTATCGAATACGAACCGGAGATCTTCGCTGAAAAACGCCGCCAGGCGATGAATGAACTTTTTCTCGGTAATAACGATCGGTTACTCCAGGGTGTAAACTTCAATCTTGATGCTGAGCTGGTTCCTGTTCTCAATGAACTCCATTTCAACCTGCAGGGCAATCGCCTCAGGTTGTCGGAAGTGTCAATAAAGAATGGATCTGCCGTTGCCGCTGATTTTGAGAATGACAGGATTACCATCGATAAAACGTATATGGACCGCTATTTCGTCGGTGGAAACCTTGACGCCGTTGCGCTTGGAGGTCTCGGGTTTGGTGTTACCGAATTCCGCGTGTTCGATGTCCCGGCCACCAGCACGGTGGGAGACCCCGAGCTCATCGCTCAGGATCTCAATGTAATGGCCGTCCGACTGAAACCCTCCACGAAAATCTTTCTTGATAGTGACGTGTTCGAGGCAGGACTGCAGTTTGAATACGCCATGACAAATGATCGCGACAGTGCGTGGTATGAGTTTGACACGGCCATTACCAGCCGCGGAACGGGCCTGGATACCACCATTGATTCTAGCGTGGCCAGTAAATATGTCAACGGTACAGCACTTGATGTGGGACTCAACGGCAAGGTCAAACTCGGCGATATCGGGAAAATCTGTTTTAATGTCGGCTACATGAATAACAGCCGTGACTTCCGCAACCAGATGGCACAGACCCCGTCGTTCATCGGCCAGCGCATCATGAACATAGAAAATGACTTTGAGCATAATGCCCGGCTCTACACGACATTTGATGCGATGTATGACTATGTCTTCAAATTCATTCCGTCAAAGAACAATGACTGGACCCAGGAGCCGCGACGGAAAACTTCCTACCTGAATTCAATTCTAACCAGTAAAGAACTCGCGGCACTCGACGGGGTGAACGCGCGGTACGACAGTACACTGCAGCTGGTGCTTCCCGCCGGACAGGCTACTGCGAACAGGATGGGACCGAAGGGAGATCTCAAACTGTCCCTGTTCGAAGGTGGCGTAGATCTGAGCGGTTCTTTTGCCTCGCTCACCGAAGTGGAAACGGTGGCGGACAGCATTCCGAAAACCTCCTTCATGAAGGCCGGTGGCGGTGTGAGTGTCGATCTGGGTACCTGGGCCAAGGTACTTAACACCTGCAGGTTAAGTTTCGGGTATGCTCTTGAAAGTGCCGAAAACGAAGGGGCTGTCGCGATTGATATTTCGAAACTCTCCTTTAAAAGCGGATTTCTCAATGCCGGCCTGTATTACAATTTCTGGCAGCGTTTCTCGCTGCTCGGTGGATTTCAGCAGATCGTGAGCACTCGGGATGTGGTCGGAATGGACACCTTTAAAAAAACGGTAACCCAGCTGCACTGGGCAGTCGGGCTGGAGTATAAAGTGAATGAAGACCAGAAAGTGATTGGTCGGTTTGGAGAGATCGGTGCTGATTTTGAAAGCAATCGAATCGGTGAGGAGACTATCGCGGATTACAATTTCAGAGCGAAACAGGTTGAAGTTTTTCTCGCGGTTAATTTCTGATAGCACTACCGTAGCTGTTGTTAAATGGTAGTAAACTGTTCCGTGTGGCCGATCGGTAAAAAGTTATCAGTCTGCCCGGAAAAAGTGGAAAAGGAATAGGAATTATGAAAAACAATGTACGTTATCTGCTGATCGGAATTGCCGTTGCAGCGAGTATGTTCGGCTGCGGACTGCAGTTGAAGCCGCTCAAGTCGGCTCTCAGCGAGGCCGGAACGGCCACTGTGGCTGAAAGCAAAGACAATGTAGTATACCGGTTTTTCGAGGAGGATTTCATTTCGGGGGGGTTTCCGTACTGGTATCCCGATAATTCAAAGGTGTTTATTCCCGAAGAGTCGGGAAAGAATGGAGAAGTCTCGATTGAATTCGATCTTGAAGCCGGTGATTATTCGGGCGGTTCAGTCTGTTTATGGAATCTGCTCTACGATGTAACACCATATTACAGTGCAGGAGCGCTGCAGTTCTGGATCAAGGGAAAAAACGGGGGAGAGATCGCCTGGGCAGCCCTGGTCGACGAAGAAAATACTGATGGCAAAAAGACCGTGGTGCGCCTGCCTATACAGAATTACGGCGGTATAAAAAATGAATGGACACAGATTTCCATTCCCCTTGCGGATTTCGGCAAGCGCGGTGTGTACTGGGATCCGAAGAAACGTGTTGAAGTTCCAAACGCGTTTGACTGGGAAAAGGTTTCTGAATTTCGGCTTGAGATCAAAAAAGCGGACAACCCCGAATTTGTCGCATGGGTCGACGATATATTTATCTGCAAAGATGTGTTCGCACCTCGCGAAGAGGTTGACGAGGAGTACTGGGATGAACGTGAAGAAAAGATCGCTCCGCCTCCGGTGGCCGATAAACCCCAGGTTGTGGAAAAACGGGTGCTGTTCGGGGACGATGTTCCCGGCGGCGGATTTGTGTATGTGTATGGTGGAAAGACCGCTTATAAAGTAAACCCGTCTACCCCCGCCGGTGATAAGGGAATCCTTACCTGCTATCTCGACAACAATGACTATTCCGGAATCACTGTTGCGATGGGGGCTGGAAAAAGTTTTGACCTTACGGGAGAAAAGGCTGCGAAAGCCGCGGGTATCGCTTTCTGGGCGAAAGGTGCACCGAATGTCAACGCGGTATACCTCGGTCTTTTGGACGATGAATCCGACGGGATGAAAGTCCAGACGAAACTTGCTATCGCCGATTTCGGAAAAATAGATACCACATGGAAATATTTCATGATTCCGATCCGCAGATTCCAGGATGTGGGAAAATACTGGGACGAAAACAAAAAAGCGGAGATGATCGGAGATATCCAATGGGGTCAGATGAACGAGATTCGTTTTTCGACCAATAAGGGTGAAAACCGGCTTGCACCTGGTGAGCCGGTAGTATTCTATGTTGATCAGATTGCAATCATCGAGGAGATTCCCGGGTATGTCGACCCGGAAGAGTACTGGGGAAATTTCACATCGGACAAACCCGATGTGAAGCTGCATGATTTTGAGGGTCTCACAGATCTCTCCAGCTGGGAAATGTCAAAAGGACCGAAATCCGATATCACTCTTGCACTGGTTCCGAGCGGAGCGAAAAATGGGGGGAAGCAGGCAATTTCAATCAGCTTCAAACTCAACGACTGGTGTGATGCCGTGTATCATTTCCAGCGGAATAATGCTCCTGCTGAGATGAGGGACTGGAGCAAACACTGGGGTTTGAAGTTTGATATGTACACCGATAAACCGTATCAGGGAATCAATGTTCAGGCCAATGATGCGGGGGGTGAAGTGTTCATCGCTACTGCAGGATGCTCGAAAGGCTGGCATGAGGTACTGGTGCCGTTTAAGGCGTTCTACAAGTTCCCGTACTGGCAACCGCCGGAAGCTGTTCAAAACGGCAAGTTTGATATGGAAGCGGTGCAGACGATCGATTTCAAACCCTCCGGTGAAGGTACTTCCGGAACTTATAAAATTGATAACATCAGGCTCACCAATGAGCGTGAGGTTTTCAAACCGAAGGCTCCGGAAAAAGTTGAGGTTGCAATTACCGGCGATCTCGGGAAAGTAATTACCCCGAAAATCAACGAAGGTCTCTTTGGTATCAATATCGCTCTCTGGGATGGTGATCTGCTTAAACCGAAGACTGCCCAGTCTGTAAAAGCGATCAACCACAAGGTCCTGCGGTATCCCGGCGGGTTGCGTGCCGACGATGACCATTGGGAAGAAGTCTTGGCTAAAAAGGACTGGATGGTGGATACCGATGAAATGTTGGAATTCTGCGAACAGACCGGTACCACCCCCATGATTACCGTCAATTTCGGCAGCGGTACACCTGAGGAAGCCGCTGCATGGGTGAAACATGTCAATGTAGATCTTAAAAAGAATGTAAAATACTGGGAGATCGGTAACGAACTGTACGGTAACTGGCATCCCAATTTCACCACGGGGGACGACTACGGCAAGCGTGCAGCAGAATTTATCAAAGCAATGAAGGCGGTAGATCCATCGATTATTGTCACGGTAGTCTGGGTGCTCGACGGAGAGTGGAATCGTGAGGTGTTTAATCATACGAAGGATCTTGCCGATGGTGTCAACGTGCATCATTATCCGCAGCACGCGGGTGAAGAGAATGACGCTGCTCTGCTGAGTGCCGCAATGAGCCTCAACGACATTCTTCCGGGAGTGCGCAAACAGCTCGAGGAATTCGGGAATTCTGGAAAGAAGTATGAGATATGGCTCACCGAATGGAATTCGGTGGATTTCAAACCGGGACCGCAGACACTATCTATTGTCAACGCTCTCTTTGTTGCCGATTATCTCGGAACCCTTTCCCGCTGGAATATCGAACAGGCTTCCTACTGGGATGTTCATAATGATATTACGGAACAGGGTGGTGATTACGGGTACCTCTCGCGTACCGGAGCACCCGATGGCGATAATGTCCCGCGTCCGTCGTATTGGGCATTCAAGATGGCTTCCCAGAGCTTGCGGGGAAAACTGGTAACCTCAAAATCGAACAATGAAAACGTCGCTACTTACCTGACCGAGAAAGGTGGAGTGAAAACGTTGATGGTGGTGAATAAACAGCCGGAAACCAAGGCGGTGTTGAAACTTGCTATCCCGGGTTTTGAAGGAAGCGGTACGCTGAAACAGCTCCGCCCCGACAATGCAAAGAAAGGGTATTCCGAGGAAGGTATTCAGGTGAAAAAAGGAATGAAGCTGACGGTGCCCGCGTATTCAATTACTGCTATTGTCGTGAAATAGTATTCCCTGTCGGGGCGCCGGAAGCGGTGCTCCGTTCATAGTTCGAAAAAAAGGAAAAAGGTTTCCGGTCATGCGACCCGGAAACCTTTTTCCTTTTTTTTAGCCGGTTGGGGCAGTCCAGGAGTATTGTTTTCCTTTTCCGGTCATCCGGACAATGCGCGGCATGATGAGTCGTCCAAGGAGTACCTTGACAAAATACCATGGCACCGAAAAATGCCGGTTGTTTTTCCGGAATACCGCTTTCCCCTGTGCGATACTGTTTTTATGCCGTGAAAGAATACGGGAGAGGCGTCCAGGGTGCAGCCAGTTTGAAAAAAGAGCCGGTAATGACCGCCTTTTATCAGGGGTAATCCCGAGTGTATTGGCGGAATGGACACGGTAGCGTACCAGTTGCTCATCGAGGAATTCTATGCGACCGCGCAGGGCAGCGTCGATGATCATCCACCAGTCATGCATGAAAACAACCTCAGGAAATGGTATCGAGCCTGATGCCAGTTCACGGTTTGCGGCGATCGAACATCCGGGTGCGGGATTTTTAAAGGAGAGATAATACGGATCCCCCAGAGCGGCGGTATTAAAGTTGTTGGCCGAAAGAAATGAAGTGCCGTTTGGGGTGCCGTTTTCGTCAATCAGTGAGAGATTGGAAAACAGCAGAAGCGGCAACTTACCGCCGTAGAGGGATCTCTTCCCGAGATACAACTCAACCATCCGCGATACTTTATTGCTGTTCCAGAGGTCGTCCTGATCGCAGAAAAACAGCAGTTCTGCACTGGAATGTGTAATAAGAACTTCAAAACTTTTAATTACCCCGAGATTGGTACGGTCGGTATTTTCGATGCGACGGATATGCAACCGGGACGTAAATTCCTCCATGCGGGTGATCGTATCATCGGAAGAACCGTCATCTCTGGTAATCAGCGTGAAGTCACTGAACATCTGGTTGCAGAGCGATTCGAGAAGCCCGGCTATGAACCGGCTGCCATTGTAGGTTGGAAGAAGTATATCGACAGTGCAGGGTGACATGAAGGTATTTTTTCTGGTTGTTTTACCTGAAAGTGCTGACGGTAATTGTTAAAACATAGTAAAATGCTGCTCTTTCTGCTCAAAAAATTCGAACAAATACATATCCAGGCGTCCAGTAACGCATCACCTGATTCGGAAAATCTTCCATGTTCAGAGAATCATTCAGACAACAGTTGGCCGGTAAAGGTGGCGCGACAGAACTCATTGGCATTGCAGCTCCACTGGTAGTTTCCTTTGCGTGTGAAACCGTAATGATGTTCACTGACCGTCTGTTTTTATCACGGTTAAGCGGTGCGCACATGGCGGCTGCCATGGGCGGTGGCCTTGCCGTCTTTACTTGTATGACGTTCTTTCTGGGGCTGCAGGGGTATGCCACTGCCATGGTCGCACAGAATTTCGGTGCCGGAAACAAGGAACACTGCCCGCTGGTGGTAACGCAGGCACTTATAATCGCAGTGGCTGCCTATCCGGTGATACTCCTCGGCATACCTCTCGGAGTGCGTATTTTCAGGGCTGTCGGCATGGACCCGGTGCAGTTGTACGAGCAGCAGGCATACTTTTCGATACTGATGACCGCAACCATTGTTACGCTGCTGCGGAGTGGAATAGGGTCTTTCTTTAGTGGTATCGGGAAAACCCGGGTTATCATGGTTGCCGCGGGGGTGAGTATGCTGGTTAATGTGGGGCTCAATTATCTGCTTATTTTCGGGAACGCCGGATTTCCCGCAATGGGAATCCGGGGTGCGGCAACGGGGACGATCATTGCAAATGTTTTAGGGCTTTGCATACTGGTTGCCGCGTATTTCAACCGGAGTGTCGCAGGTGAATATCGGATTGTAAAGAGCCTTCGGTTCAACCGGGTACTGATGCAGGAATTGCTTCGTTTCGGTTATCCCGCCGGTCTTGAGATGCTGCTCAATCTGATTGCCTTCACGACGTTGGTCACCACATTTCACTCCTGCGGAGAATCGGTTGCTACTGCAATTACTATTACGTTCAACTGGGATATGGTCTCATTCGTACCCATGATCGGACTGAGTATCGGGGTAACGAGTCTTACCGGAAGATATACCGGAGCACGGGACAAGGTATCGGTGTACCGGTCGGCCTATTCCGGGATCAAACTGGCGGCCGGGTACAGTGGACTTCTTTTTATCCCGTTTCTTTTTTTTACCGGGCCACTGGTTGATCTGTTTCTGCCCGGGGCGGTTGCCGGCAATCAGCAGGTGCGGGAGATGGCACTGTTCATGGTGAAAATGATCAGTATCTATCTTTTTTGTGATGCGGTTCTGCAGGTATTCGGTGGTGCACTGCGGGGTGTGGGGGATACCTTTTGGGTGATGGTGGTTTCGGTGGCGATGCACTGGAGTTTTGCACTACTGACGATTGTGGCACTCAAGGCTTTACACCTTGATCCGAAAGTTACCTGGTGTCTGGTGATAGGAGCATTCTCCTTTTTTGGCCCGGTCTTTTTCATGAGGTTCAGATCGGGACGGTGGGAGAAGAAAATGGAATCACTTTCCGCTGCAGAGGGTTAATGAACGAGCCTGGTAGTACGGGATGTTAGCTGAATCTGCCTGCGGATGGCAGCGTCAGAAGAAATAGGTCCAGACGAATCCGGTTGCTCCAACACCGAAAAGAATGGCCCCGGTAATACCAATGGCTCTTCCGGTATTCGCCTTGGCTAAAACATCATCGGTAAGTGTTTCCCGGTCAACTCCGGAGAGATGTTTTTGTACGATGTAGTAGCCTGCCGCTCCGCAAACAAGTCCGATACCACCGGTGATACCCATTCCGATACGCAGTGACGGGTAAGAGGTGTGCGGTTTATCAAGCCGTTTAGCCTGAATGGTTTCGGTGGCGTTTACCACTGCCGCCGGTTCAACAAATATTCCCTGCTGCTCAGGGTAGTTGAATTTGATCGGCGCATTCTCACTGATTTTCATGACGCGGTTACCGATTTTCACATTCTGGAATTTATTGTTGGTGAATCGGACGACATCAAAGGCCATTGAAACATCTTTACCGGAAACAACTATCCCGTATTTACTGTTGGTGATAGTCGTATTGCTCATTTTGCACACTGCAGAGTCGGAGAGATAAATACCGTCCCATCGTGTCTCGATCCGGGGATCAATCGGACGGTAATACCACTCGTTATTGAGTTTGTTGAAGGAGACCGGTTGTGAGGGAGTTCCTGCGCAGATAAGTGTCCCGTTGACCACAAGCAGAGCATTTTGGGTAAACAGAATTTTGGTACCTGCAGCAAGAGTAAGGGTTTTTCCCTTTTCAATCATGATGTCGTGGGGAACCAGATAGGTGCCGGCGACAATCTCGCCCTCTTTCATACCTCCAAGCAGCGGCTGAATACCTTTGCGCTGATAGAATGTTATCTTTTTCTGGACTTCATCATCTTCCTGGGCCAGTACGGGAACAATAATGACAACCAGAAACAGCAGTACTGATTTCAAGTATATCGTAACAAATCCATGCAGATGAGTGTTCATGAATGTTTCCCCCCGGAAACCATCTGATTTGGTTAAAATAATGCAATACGCACTGCAAACCCTAACAGTAGTGCGATAAGAGCAATACCGCCTGCAATACGTATCAGCAGTTCTGCTCTGGTGGAGGATTGTTTTTTCTGGGGAACCTCGATCCTGTTCGGAGGAGTCGGATTCCTGTTTTCAGGGACGGTTTCTTCAGAAGGCCCGGAATCGAGGATTTCGTTTAACTGAGATTCGAACGGATCCTGTGGTTTCAACGTATCTGACCTTATCCGATTGACTTCGTATACCTGTCACTGTCGCGGGTGGTATTGCTCTCCGGACAACATATGGATACACTGGTGGAGCTGTCTGCCGGAACACATGAAATGCAGATTTCCGATCCCTCCCTGGTTTCTCTGCGGTACCATTGTAAAAATACTATTGCTCAAAGGTGGGGGCAGGTAAAAATTACCTTTTTGTATCGGTTGACCTATGATTCCTGATGTTGCTATCCCGGAACTTATGATACATTTTGCACCATTTCCGACCAGTCCGGCTGCAGAGGTCATCAAGTGAGGTGTGAATATCCATCAGTCAGTATGCAGGCATAGAGTACCGCCGGCTGTAAAAAGATGGTGTACTGCGGGTGGCTTTTTCTGAAATGATGAGGTGTCGGAGGCCATAAGACACTTTTTTCGTTTAAATTACGTTAAAGCTTGCCCTCTGAAACATGTTTTGGTTATTTTACGATACTCTATAATATAACAGAATCATATCTCGTTCCTGATGAACATGGGATGCTATCAGAACAGGGTTTAAATCGAAAATATGTAGATCTTCATATCCACACCACGTATTCGGACGGAACAAGTACTGTCAGTGAAGTATTGGAAGAAGCTTCTCAGAAACAGCTCAAGGCGATTTCCATTACTGATCATGACTGTACCGATGCTTATCCGTTCGCAATCGAACTCGGTTCCAAATTGGGTATTGAAGTCATTCCCGGGGTCGAACTCTCCAGTGAGATCGAGGGTACGGATATACATATACTCGGTTATTTCGTCGATCCGGAGAATCCGCAGTTCGTCGGGAAATTAGTGGAGATGAAAGAGGCCCGGTATCTCCGTGCGAAGAAAATTGTCCGTAATCTTAATGAGCAGGGTATTGACCTTCGTTTTGATACGGTGCTCTCCATTGCGGGCGTCGGTGCAATCGGCAGACCGCACATAGCGGCGGCAATGATGAAAGAGGAGCTTGTTTACTCTTTCCGGGAAGCCTTCGATAAATATATCGGCTACGGGTTGCCCGCCTATGTTGAAAAACTGAAGATGCATCCGAAAGAGGTATTTGAACTCATCCGTACATCGGGAGGGGTTCCCGTGCTCGCTCATCCGGGGGTAACTTCCGTTGACGAGCGGATTCCCGAATTTATCCGTGACGGTCTGCTGGGGGTCGAGGCCTACCATACCGAACATCCTGCCAGTGTGGAACGGTACTATCTGCGAATCGCGAAAAAACATAATCTTGCCTTTACCGGCGGTTCAGACTTCCACAATCACAACCAGAATAAATCAGTTATCGGGTATCCTGCCGTGCCCTATGCGGCCGTTGAAGGTCTCAAGGAACATCTGGAAATTCAGTGAATAGAGAGGGACCGTTTATGGTAACCGTTCCGGTAATTCTTGCCGGTGGTATTGGAGAACGTTTCTGGCCACTCAGTCGTTCGTCATCTCCCAAACAACTCCTGCCGCTCATCAGTTCCAAAACCATGCTGGAGGAGACGCTCCGCCGGGTCTATCCTCTCTGTAAAAAGGACGTCAAACCTCTGATCATTACCGGAAAAACCATTGCCGGTCGCATCCGCAAGGTATTGCCGCCTGCTCTCTCCTACGATTGCATTGTGGAACCGGTAGGTAAAAACACCGCTCCGGCGATTGCACTTGCCGCCGCATGGATCGAAAAAAAATACGGCAGTGCGGTGATGATTATCCTCAGTGCCGATCACGATATCAAACCGAAATCGGCGTTTCTCGCTTCGATGCGTGCTGCCACCAGGTATGCTGCGGGTAATGATTCGCTGGTGGTGTTCGGGATCAGGCCAACCCGTGTTGAAACCGGATACGGATATCTCCATTCCGGGGCGAAACTTGCCGAGGTGGAGGGCGAGACGGTTTTCCGGGTAAGGAAGTTCATTGAAAAACCGACTGCAGCCAAGGCTGCGATCTACTTCAAGCGCAATGTGTATTTCTGGAACAGTGGGATGTTTGTCTGGCGGACTTCCGTTATTCTTGATGAGTTCAAAACGCATCTTCCCGATTTGTATAAATTGACAAAAAAGGCGGGAAGAAAATGTTTTTCGGTGAAAGCAATAGGGGAATTCTATCGGGATGCCGAGAAGGTTTCAATCGATTACGGCATTATGGAGCAATCTGCCAGGGTTGCTATGATTGCAGCCGGATTCAGTTGGGATGATGTCGGATCCTTCGAGGCACTAAGCAGGATTCACGAGCAGTCCCCGTCGGGAGTTACGAGTGTCGGGAAACAGATTCACGAATTCGACTGCAGTGACAGCATTATCTACAACGGATCTTCGGCGTGCGTGACGGCAGTCGGGATGGAAAACGCAGTGGTAATTGCTACTGATGATGCCGTGCTGGTGATCGACCGTTCCAAAGTACCCGATATCAAAACCTATCTGACGGCACTGAAAAAGAAAAAGGGTGTTTCTACCCGACTTTTTTAAACGCAATCGTACCGGTTGGCCTGCCCTTAGTAACCAATTGTATCCGGCGGAGGCATCGCAGATGGTCAAGCTGCAAGGCAAACTGCTGCAAGTGACTGCAGCTCCTCGGTACACCCGCGTTTCGGAAGTGTTGTGCGACGATGACTAAGCCCACCGTTATGGTAATTGCCGGAGATCCTTCCGGTGACCAGCATGCGTCACACGTGATTGCTGCACTGATGAAGGCCAATCCTGAGGTGCGGTGCACCGGTATCGGCGGTCCGGCCATGTGTGCCGCGGGATTCACCCCGCTCATGCCATTCGAACCCTTTAATCGTATGGGATATCTGGAAGTTATCCTCCACCTTCCTTTTTTTCTTAGAGCAAGTCAGTATGTGAAATCATATATCCGCGGAACACGGCCTGCTTGTGTTGTCTGTGTTGATTATTCAGGGTTCAACATTCCGGTAATGAAAGCCGCACATGCCTGCGGGATACCTGTGCTCTGGTATATCGCCCCGATGGTTTGGGCCTGGAAAAAGAAACGGGCTGCGGTACTCGCCCGGTATGCGGCGGAAATCTGCTGCATATTTCCCTTTGAGGTGCCCTGCTTCAAACCGTTTACCAAAAATGTCCATTTCGTCGGTAATCCGGTGGTTGAAGCGATGGAGCCATCCCCGGAAAAGTCCGAGCTGAAAATGGCTCCCGATGCCGCACCGGTGGTGGCACTGGTTCCCGGCAGCAGGGTGCAGGAAATCGCGAAAAATCTTCCCGCAATGCTTGGTGCTTTCCGATTACTCAAGACCCGGTATCCGCAGATGACGGCTCTGGTCTCCCGGTATTCGGGGCTTCCTAAGTCCCTCTATCAGGAGGTACTGCAGGAAGCCGGGGGTGACCTGTTTACCGGTTCGCTTTCCGAGTTATACCGAAAGGCTGATGTTGCGATAGTTACCTCCGGAACCGCCACACTGGAGGCTGCACTTGCCGGACTGCCGCATATCATCGTGTACAAAACATCCCCGCTCACCTATGCGATTTTCAGACATTTTGTGACAATATCTCACATCGGTCTTCCTAATATTATTGCGCAGAAGAATGTTGTTCCCGAATGTATTCAGGATCAGGTCGATGAAACCGTCCTTTGCGGTAAAATTGAGTTATTTTTAAAAGACAGGGCTCTCTACCGGCAAACGGTTGAGCGCCTGATGGAGATTCGTACCGTTCTGGGGTCTGTCCGACCGTCGGTTGCTGTTTCCGGATTGATACGGAAGTATCTGTACTACGGTCGTACACCTTCTGAGGAATCTGGTAATAAACAGGTTTGAGGATGATCTGCATGATTCGCCGGGAACGGTCTCTGCAGGATGATTTTCAGCTTCACGAATCGGCTTCAATACCGTACCGCTAAGGCAGGAATAGTGATGGCAGATTGCAGGTACATACTGATTGCGGTGCTGATGGGTGCGATTGCATACGTGGCCGATGTCCGGGGTGGCAATTACCGGATTGGACCGGTAGTACCCGTTGCAGAGGCACCCGAACAATTTGACACCGATATCATCAAGGGGCGGATAGACAGTATTCTTACTCCTGTTGATTCCATTTCCGGTCTTTCTGTGCGGCCGGGGGAGTTGCTGCTGAGAAAAAAGGTGGAGGCCGAGTCGTATACCTTTTACCGGGGGATACTGGACACTACGGCATTTTCGCTTAATCCACCGCTGTACAGTTTCAAAATGCCCTACTGGGCTCGCCTCGAAGACATGCTCCACTACCGGTTCTATCGAGAGCCCTCCGATGCCATCGGATCCGATGAGGTGGTCGTTTACTTTGATGACGAGCGAATTTATTCCCGTTCGGTATTTCAGCTGTATTATTACCGGAACGGCATCTGGTTTCCGCTCAGCGGAGGGACTTCCAGAAAACCGGTGGGCTCGCTTGCTCTGCATTCAAATCCGCCGGATGCCGATGTGTACGTCAACGGTATTCAAACCGGTCTGCTTACTCCGTGTACTGTGGAAGATCTGCTGGGGGGAGAGTACTCGATTGAGGTGCGCCATTCAGACTATCAGTTTTTCAGAAGAACAATCCGGGTAATCCCCGACAGCACGGTTCAGGCATCGTTTGAATTGATAGCCGATGTCGACACCGTTTTCATTTCCGGAGATGCCCCGTATTCGCTGTTGCTGCTCCCCGAACCACCGTCTGATTTCCCGTATGTTGTCGATGATTCCCTTCGTGTTTACAATGAAAAAATACGTCTTCCCGCCGGGAAACACCGGTTGCGCTGGGCTGCGGATGCACGGTTTGAATCACTTGACACCGTGATAGAGCTTCCGCCGGGAAAAGTGACCTATTTCGACTATGTGTTCTGGCGCAGATTCGGTATTGTACGGATTGTCCCCTTTCCTTCGGATGCCGAGGTGTGTATTGACGGTTTCGGTTGTGCCACCGGGGAGCGTATCGAGGAACTGCCGGCTGATCATTACAATCTTTCCGCCTACCGGCAGGGATTCAGAAGGCTTCGCAGCGATATGCATGTTCTGCCGGATACACTCACCTTCATCCCCATTGATCTGCGCCAGGTACCCGATGCGGATGCCGACGGTTTTGTCGACAGTGTTGACCTCTGCCCCGACCGGTACGGCCTTTACAACGGTTGTCCCACCCCAAGGCTCAAAACGGGACTTACCATCATGGCCCGGGAAATCAGGGAATTTGTCGCGACGGATTCCCTGACGTTCGGTGTTGAGCTTGCAGGTGTCGTGCTTAAAACACCGACCAACCGGCAATTCAGAAACTTTCTTTCGGTGTTTTCCAGCGGGTTAACCGGGGGGGTCAACAACTACCGTGGAATAAACTTCCTCAATAGCTTTAAAACAACGTTTCGCGGCTTTTTCGGCATGGTTGAACTTGGTCAATGGACTGCCGGGTTGCAGTACCGTCGTGAGGATACCCTCTATATTGATTCAACTCATTACGTCTATTACGACTCCCTCTTTAACATTGAACCGAAACTCTACTTTCCCTCAACGGCGGTTGCGGCAGGTTTTCACTATCACCGCTCACGATTTGATGTCACTTGGGCGATCGGTTATCAGTGGGAGGATATCATCATCGATCAACTGTACAGTGTTCCGGAAAACGGGTTGACCCGGGTGGTGTTCGATAATGACTTTTGGTTTCATCTTATTGAAATGCAGGTCGATTTTGACAAGGGCTCGGTGTTTATACCATCAATCTATACGCGTCTCAAATTTCCCTTCGGGGAGATTAAGCGAACCCGGTGGATGGCGATAAATTTCGGATTGCAGCTGAAAATCTTTACCCGGCCGTACCGACCAGAGGAGTGAGGGATTTTATGTTCAAGGATACACTGTCACTGTTCCGGATTATTGTGCTGCTGAGCCTGGCGATGGTACTGTTTTTTGCCGGTTGCGGGGGAGGGTTCAGGGACGACAGCCCCAATGCTGTTGAAATTGAGGGGCCGGTGTTCGGGGGGGATAGTTTGTAGTGGGTCAATTAGACGTTGCAGCGAATGGCGTATGCTTTTACTTAGCGTATAGAACGTTAGGAATAGTAACGTCATGAACGCTTTGGGAATTGAGTGTTTCCAATACGAGCCAATAAACATACCACTCCTTTTTCCGTATTCCGATGCATTCCAGACAGTGATTAATACTGTATTGAGGTAAAGTAGGTGAAGGCGTTGCCAATGACGTTCACCTGGTTTTCGGAATGAATTTCAGACTGTTTTCTGACGGTAATCAACACTGATCGTTATAAAACTAGCTTTGGCTGTGGTATTACGATGAACGATTCTCTAGGTGATTAAAATTACCAGTAATTATAAACGCATGTCCTTATTGCCCTGCTCTGGACTGGGGATAGTGATTCCTTCTACGATACTTCTCCTCATCGGTTGCGGGGGAGGGTTCAGGGCGGGGGATCTTTCTAATGCCTGGTAATGTTTTCATTTCTATACTATAGTAACAGTTGCAGATGGCGGGGACCTTCTGGTATTTTCACTATTCCTGTTTGCAGCGGCAGAGTTCAGCAATATTGGACCTCTTTTCGGGACGGTGCATTGATTCAAATGTGTCTATGTGCAGATTGTCTTCCTGCATTTTTTAAACCCAATAGAAGTAGATCGATGCCCTGCAGTTGGTATGCCAGTCACCCGGTTCCTTTTGATTATGGAACAAGTATTTGTTTCCCGGAGTCTTTTTAAATGAAATTAGTCAGCATTGTCGTTTTGGCATTGTTCGGGATTGTTGTTGCTCAGCAACCTCGCCCTTCTGATCAGCAGATTGAAGAGGGAAAAAAATATGTTGCCCAAAATCCGTCAAAGGCGAAAGAAAAACTGAAACAGAATCAGGAACTCTTCAATACGCTCTCTCCTGAGCAGCAGGAAGAGGTGTTACAATATATCAACTCTTCAGAATCGGGTCAGAAGAAAAACAGCCTCACCGCATCCGGCCGGCAGAATGATACGCTTTCGGATTCTCTTGGAATGCAGAAGTGGGGTCACCGTTCATATGGCGCTGATACTTCAGTTGTCGACACGCTTCTCGACAGTCTGGCGACTGATACTCTGAGTGGTGATTCCGCGCAGGTTGCAATGCCACCGGAAGATACGGTCATTTACGGCCATCACCTTTTTCTGCAGGATTATCAGCCCCCGTTTTTTACGGAAATACCCGACGAGTACATGATTGCTCCCGGCGACGAGATACTGCTGCGGTTCTGGGGCCGGTACAATCAGGAGCAGAAATATCTTATCGGCCAGGACGGCTATGTGTTCGTTGAACCACTCAATCGGCAGCTGTTCCTGCCGGGGATGACGTACGGAGAGCTGCGGGCGATGATACAGCGTGTTTCTACCAGTTCACCCGGTGTTCAGGGTGATGTCAAGCTGGTCAATGCTCATCCGATATTTATCAATATTGCAGGTCATGCAAAATTTCCCGGCACCCTTTCCTCTCCCGCGAGCTTTACCTTCTGGCAGGTGCTCATGTCTTCAAAGGGACCGTCGAAAAGCGGATCGGTTCGTGATATCCGGGTAACCCGGAAGGGCAAAGAGGTTTCACGTATAGATATCTATGATTTTCTGAGGAACGGGCGGGAACCGATTGTCGGATTGAAGAATGAGGATTTGGTTTTCTTCGGCCAACTGCAAAATGTGGTGACGATCGATTCAATGGTTCGCACACCCGGAAAGTATGAGATGAAACCGACGGAAAATCTGGGTGATCTTGTTGATCTTGCGGGAGGATTTTCCAGCAGTGACTTCGCACCCTTTATCCTCATTGATCGAGCTGCGGATTTCAAGGAAAAGGTGGCCGGAAATTATCCGCGGATCGTTGTCAGTGTTGATCTCTCAAGTAATGGGTGGGAAAAAACAAAGCTGCGGGACGGGGATATCATTAAAATCAAGAACATGATCCCCCGGGCAGCCAATGAAGTCTATGTAAGCGGTCCCGGTTTCAGAATGCAGGGAACGTATCCCATTCCTCCTACCGGGATGTCGCTTGACGCATTGATAAATGAGGCCGGCGGTCTTGTTCCCGGTACTCATCGCAACGCCGAACTGTTACGGTTGAAACCGGACGGAACACGGTATTCAATCCCGGTCGACTTTTTAGAGACAACGTCCGGTAAAATGCCACTTATCGCTTTTGATAGTTTGGTTACTTACAACGATTCACAGTTTGTTGAGTTGACGACAGTAAAATCACGGGGATTCGTTCGCAAACAGATCGAGGAACCCTACTCGGATTCGTTGACACTGATGGATGTGGTCCGGCGCAGTGACGGTACGGGTGACGGAGCGTTGCCCTATGTGTACGTCAAGAGGACCGACGACCTCGGCAAGGTCAGCTACGAGCGATATGATATCGGTGATACGCTTTCGGCAGAGAAGGTCAGGTTGAAAAAACGTGATGAGGTGCTCTTTTTTGACTACCGTACCTTTAATGAGAAAATCCCGGTAACGGTGCTTGCCTTTGACCGTGAGCCACTGGTGCTTGATTACTCCCCGGATCTCACGTTTCAGGTTATTATTCATGAACTGGAAGGACTCAATCCTTTGGTTGATTCCAGCCGAGTCGAGGTTTGTGTTCCGGATTACGGTGATGAAAAGCGGTATGTGACCTTGCAGGACTATTTACTGAATAACGAGACGATCGAAAAGAAGGGGCTGATAAAGGAGGGGAGCATTGTCTTTTTTCGGAAAGATCCCAGGAAAGTATCGGGAAAATATGTTTTTCTTGAGGGAGAGGTTCTGAGGCCGGGAAGGTATGCGCTGATTCGAACCGACTATCATCTTTCTGAGCTGTTTGTGTTATCGGGGGGAATTACAGAGCGGGGAAATAAATATGCAATTTCCATCCTGCGGGAAGGGAAAAGAGAACCTATCCCTGTTGAGATCATTGAAAACGCCGAGACTTTCAAATTCCGGAATGACTGGGTACTCAACCAGAATGATCGGATTTCGGTAGGTCGGAATGATTACTCGGTTGAGGTTGCAGGTGAGGTGTTTGATCCGAGAACGATTGCGTATAATCCCGATTATAGATGGAGTGACTATATCAAGAAAGGTGCCGGAGGGTTTACGGATTCTGCAAAGGTGAGAAATACCTACATTCAGTATCCGAATGGGATGTCTCGAAAAGCAAAATCGTCTCTATTTTCGATATCTCCAAAGGTAGTACCGGGGTGTAAAATCGTTGTTCCCAGAAAACCGCCGAAACCACCAAAACTGCCTGGTGAGGGTGTGGATTATACAAAGGTAATGGCATCCATTTCAAGTACACTGATGGCGGTGTTGTCGTTGTTGGTGATTTCGCAGAAGTTGTGATATTGGATAACTTAGAAAAACTGCATAGGCATTTTGAGGTAATGCTTTCAAAATGGCTCGGGGCTAGTTTGGCGAATCGGGGAATGGTTTTCTTCTACGATTCATCCCTCGATAAGTTCAAGATGACTGGAGTTGCCAATATAGAATACTAATGAATGGTTAGTAAAAATCCGGTAGCTTTATATGGAGATTCCTGAAAAATAAAAATGTCTCAATGGAAAGTGTATCCGGCAAGGTTGATACCATTCACAGATATTCATTCGGCCATTTTTTCGGCGTTGCGCTTACTGCTTAATTTGGGCCTGCCATTTCTGGGAGAATACGAGATGGCTGTGAAGTGGTTATTGCAATAGCTGTGCGGTGACAGCGTTTTTTCGTGGGGTCAGTTGCTGGAGGTTAGGTTTGTTTCACCTATAAGCTGCACCACGAAGTCGAATTTGTCGATTTGGACGTATATAAAAGATCTGTTTTAGTTAGGCGCTCATAAAAGGGAAAAAGAATTGTTGTTTCTAAATATTAATAATTCCTATTTGCCAGTAAAGAGATTAATGTGAACGAGGAAAGAAAAACCACAGAAAGTATTACAGAATATAAGCATTCTGTGGAGCATAACGATGAAAATATTGATGAGCTTCGGTTTATTATAGCTACTATCGCATTATTATGGAAACAGAAGTGGTGGATAGTTCTTGGCACTACACTTTTTACCATTGCAGGTATATTTTACGTACTTCGTTTGGAGCCAATATATACTGCTCGAGCCATTATTGCACTAAAAGAAGCCGATAAAAGCAGTGCTGGAATTCTCTCACAAATGGGAGGGTTGGGGGGAATCCTTGCAGCGCAGGTTGGTTCAGGCGGTACATCGCTGAGCCATATTGTGATTATCGGGAAAAGTCACGATCTTGCCGAGGCAATTATCAAAAAGCACGATCTTTTACCAAAACTTTTTCATGAAATCTACGATTTTGAACATACAAAATGGATTGTTGAGGATTCGGTTGAAGTTCCAACCATAAAACAAGGTGCAAGAAAACTCTCTGAAAAGATGGTATCGATATCAAATGATCTTAAAAGTAATACAATTACAATAAAAGCAGAAGTGTATGATTCTATACTTGTTGCTGACATAGTCAGTTATTATTTGCAGGAGATTGACGATAAATTAAAAAAAGATGTTATTGAACAGGCCCAAAAGAAAAAAGAGTACCTGGAAGAGCAAATGAGAAGTACCGAAGACCCTTGGATGCTTCAGAAACTTCAGACACTGATTGGTATGGAAGTCGAAAAAACAATTCTTGTTGTAGGTAGTTCAATTAAAATACTTGAAAGCCCTATGATTCCGTTAGGTAAAAGTAAGCCTAATAAGAAACTCGTTGTTGTGATGTTTTTTGTTGGGAGCTTTATTTTATGTTCAACTGGAGTTGTGTTGTTTTCATTTATCGGGAAAATTTATGGTTATATGAAAGAAATGTTCATGAGTTCGGCAACAGATAAGCCGAAAAAGTTACTGATATAATAGTAGTAACTCCGATGAAAAACAACAATCTTAAACTATTTTGAAAATAAAATTACAAAATAGAGTGCCCCGAGGAGTTAGTTAGAAATCTTCTTGAAAAAGGCTAGCGGAAAAATTGTCAAACCCAGAAAAGCATCTCCGGTGGAATGCGAATATATAACAGGATGTTTCGCTATGCTTGGTTTTCTTAAGGGATACAATAGTAAATGGATGTATTTAAATTGGGCGCAAGAGAATGCTTTTGTAGAATTGGAATGTTCTGGATTCGTAGGGGAGCGTAGTACATCCTTGAGCGAAGAGTGAATGTGAAATTGGATTAATGATATACTGTGTAGAGAACTTATGGAAAACCATCTATAGCTGCTTGACAGGATGAATGTTTATTATGAATTTTCTACCCTCGTTTTTACAATAAGCTCAAAAATAATAATCCTCTGGTACCCATAAAATCAATTTCCCTTAAAATTTATAATTTTATTTGTTAGTTTCATAGCTGATTCCATAGCTGCATCCATGTTATAATATTCCCATTCAGCGAACCTTCCTAACATGTACAAGCCAAACGGTTCAAGCTTGGATTTAATTGCGGCAACACTTTTTCGTGTGCCGAAGTTTTGGATAACATAAGAATTTGGTTCATGATTTATTGCGATTGGTTTAATATTTCCTGGTAGCTTTTTTAGGTTATTATTGATTGTTGAGTAATCAACATTACCTGAAAATTCGATAGTACAAGTGTAGGGGTAAAATTCAGAGTTGTTGTTGTGGCTAAAGTTTCCAGTGTTAATTATGCGATGAGGGCGAAGACTGGGGCTCGGGATGTAAAGCCAAGAATAGTCATTTTGTTCATGCGAACATAGCACTGTAGTTGTACCATTTGATCTGAAATTATCTACATTTGGAAGAGTATGCCTGGATTTTAAAATTTTCTCAAGTTCTCTTATGTCTCCAGTGTATACAACTTGATCAAAATTGTCACCATTAACAATCCATTTGTTTTTTGTTTTAAATTCCAGTTCCAATATAGTCTCAGAGCATTGTAAATTGAGGCCTTTTGCTAATGAGTCCGCTATAAATTGAGAACCATTGGTATGAGGGTAAAAGAAAGAGCTATGAACCATATGGGATTCTTCATTTTTAGTAATGTTATTAACAATAATATCAAGGACATCGGGCATAGGCAGTTTTCCTTCTAACCAAGGAAGCGGGACAGTAGTTAGATCAACATTCCAAATTTTTTCGTTATATGGTTTGAAATAAAGGTCATATAAAGTTTTACCGAAGTTGTGTTCAAGAAAATCCTTGAAATTTTGGCATTCTTTCTTTTTCAGTGTAGTATTGAGTAACTGTGAAATAATGCTCCTAATGGATTCCTCTGGCAACATAAAAATGTTGTTTTCTAAAGGGTAGCCTAATATTTTGTTGTTTATGAGTATTTTGGCATTACGTTTTGCTTTAATAAATGATTTTTCCTTATCGAATTTAGACCAAAACCAATCTAAAACAACTGTGTTTCTTGAATTAAAGACATGACCACCGACTCGATGGAATAAGACCCCTTCTTCCTTGGTGCATTTTACAAGTCCTCCGGGGAAAGACGATTTTTCAAAAACGATGACATCTTTTCCGTGGTCTTGTAATAAATTTGCTATAGTCAGACCTGAAATACCTGCTCCAATAATCGCGATCTTAGTTGACATAAGGCATCACCTTAAAAAGTTGTAAATGGTTAGTTTTTTTGTGTTTTGAATATTTATTTTTGTTAAAAAGTCATCTGATTCAGATATTAATTTTTTTTCAATAATATTTATGAGTAAACTTTTTTTGCTTGAGTATGTCTTCCAAATTCGAGTTGTATACACCCCGGGATTCCATTGTAAAAGCCATTGTATCATTGGAAATTCTATCTTAAAATCAGAGTAAATTATTTTATAAAATTGTAGTAGTATTTCTCGAAATTTAGCACTAAATAAAAACCGGAACTTGAATGGAGACGAAGAATATCTTTCCAACCACTGTCGAATAATTTCTTCTTTAGAATATGGATAAACCCAAAAAAAGACTGCTAATGATGCAGTAGGATAATACTTGGCTAATTCAATATTCAAGTCTGTACTTATTAATTTTTTCAAATCTGCGGCGTATCCCAAAAAAGCTGTATCATGGATATAAAATGGTATAAATATATGAAACCATTGAACCCAGATTTTATACTTAAAACCTCCTAAGCTGGGAAGCTCTCTTTGTAAGTAACTTGATGGATTAGATAAAATGTGTTCATAAAAATCTTCTGGTATCGAAATATCAGATCGTGATCTTAAAACAAAACTATCATCGGGGCATAATTCAAGTCCATACTTAAGATCATGTAGCTGTCTCCAAATCGTACCCGCTTTCATACCTCCACTTCTTTTTCTAATTCCTGTACTGCGATTATTTAATTCAGGATCAAATCTTTTCAGGTACTCATCAGTTAGTCTGTCTTTCTCGATTACCCCGCAATTTAGTTTTTTTAGATCAAGTATATCTTTTTTATTTAATTCGCCTTTATCTGTAATAAAAATTAATTCAGAAATTCGATTAAAAGCCTTTAAATTATTTATTTTGACTAACTCTTTAAGAAAATATTCCTTTTCTCTAAATTGTCCTAAAAATAAAATACGAATGGATTTGGTGTCTTTTTGTAATATCTTATCCAATTTAGGATATCGCCTCCTGTATATAAAGTTAACTATTTGTTGTTAATGTCGCATGTGATTTTGGAATTAGAAAAAACAATCGATGTTAGAGAGATCGCGCGATTATTCAAAATTAGTAAAAGAAATTAAATTGTGATAATTTTTGAATAAAATGAAAAAATACCAATTTCACTTGTTTACCCTAGCTTTTTATCGGACATGTTAAGGTTAAAAAGTCAGAAGATTCAATTTGAGTCGGAAACAGAATATCTCCATTATTTAAATTTGTTAAAAGATAATTTTTGTAGTTATTTTTCCGAATGTTTGAAACCGGTTTGAAATATTCCAATAAAGAAATGGCTGTCAAACCCTCGTTTGCCGCTTCAGGAAGAGTTGTTGAATGATATCCAATAAATATTTTATATTTTGAAAAGAGTACATTCGCTGGAATAAAGGAAGGGATGACACTTAAGGAATTTTCTAAGCCGAACCTGTTGGGGTAACGGGGGTGTGGTTTTGCAATAACATTGTCAATTCCGAGTTTGTTTATGAGGGTGTTAATTTTATTTGTGTATTCAAGTTCGTCAACTAAGTCTGATTCGACAATAGAGCCTGTTAAAAGTACAATCGATTTGTTGCAAGGACCAATTGTACTGTCAATTACTTTTCTTATAAACAGTTGATTTGTTGGCAAAGTCAATTGATTTGCCTTGATTTTTATAAAAAATGAATCAGGAAGTTTGTAGATATAACGTTTGCCATCAAATAGAGGAATAACCCTGATTCCATAAAAAAACAATGAAACCAACACGCCTTTAAATGCTTTATAGGAGTATTGTGTATTGAATGTATTTTTGTTAAAAATTGGTACATGGTACACTGATACAATAATTTTATTTTGTATGTTTTTAAGTAGCCAGTTTTCGAGAGATCCAAAAGTGTTGTGAAAGAAATATATCTCATCAGGGCAATATCTACAAAGTTCTTTCAGAATTCTTTTCCGTTCTTTAAAAAATTTGTAAATAGCATAAAAGTTAGTCTTGGGATAAAGCTTATCTTGAAAATATATAGTTACGTTATCTAAGTGGAGGCATTTAAAAAATTCAAAAATGCCTTCTTGGTCAGTATAAATGAGAACAGAATGTTTGTGGCTGTTACAAATTAATGTCAAAGTTTCAGGAATAAATAAATTTGAAAGGCAGAAAATAAGTGTCATTTATTACCACGTAAATCATTTAAGAATATTTTATTTCTCGTTAAAAAAACAGCAATAAATCCAGCTACAAGACAAATCTTTAAAATAAAATGAAAGGTACTTACAGTTATGTAAAAATGAACTAATAGTGTAAAAATAGATAATAAGATAAATAGTGGTACAATCAACATCCAGTTATAAGGTATGAAATAGTAGCGTTTTGCATTAAAATAAAGTATTAAAAAAAATATAAATTGTGTTGTAACAGTTGATAGTGCAGCCCCATAATAGCTATACTTTGAAATTAAAATATAGTTTAAAAAAATATTTATAAAAGCAGCTGTAATGTTTATAGCCATTATTGAAAACGTTTTTTTTGCTTGGTAGAATGCGAGGCTCAAAACTGAAGTAAGCTGTATAAAAAAATATCCCAAGATAATTATAGGAATTACTTTGTATGATTCATGGTACTTATTATCGAAAAATAAATAAACAATATCTTTCGAAAGAAAGGCAATAATAAAATTGATAAACAATAAAAAGGTAATGGTGTTATTGTTAGTATGATACAGTTTGTTTTTTGCAAATATTTGATCCGAAGAGTTTGCTAGCCTATAGAAGAAGGGGCTATAGGCCATTTGGATTGAAGAAGCAAGAAGTTGAACTATCATTCCAATTTTATAGCCAAATGAATAAATGCCGACTTCATATGATGAAAAAAAACGTTCAATAAAAATCCTATCAGACATATTGACAACCCATGATGATATAACGATGGGAATGAGCGGCAAACAGTAATGTAGTGTGTTTTTAAGTATCTGAAAATTTAGACAAAAATTAATTTGTTTAATAGTGATAGGAATAATATATACTAACGAAGCAGCGCTACCAATGGCGGCCCCTTTCAGCATTCCAGCAGCACCTGCTTTTAAAAAAACAACTTGCCATAGAACAGGGATAACTCTGAATGTTAAGCTTAATAGAGATAGAACGAGGTATCTTTTAGCTTGTCCCTTTACTTGGATTGTAATTATAGGAACCACTTCGAAGCTTGATAAAAATGCTGTCAGAATTGCATAGGAATAATACGGATAGAAATCTATTGATTTGTATATCTTCTCGACCTGGCTATTTAGTATAAAGAGTACGCTTAAGGTTAGTAATGATATTGCAGCAATGCTGATTGAGATTGTTCCAAGAAAATCCTTTCTATTTTTATCTGATTTGTAATCAAAGTACAAGCGATAAATACTTTTTTCAAGGCCAATGGTGAAAAAAATAAGCAGGATGTTGGTTAATACCTGCATTGATGATACAATCCCATATTCAGTGGGAGATAAGTAGCTTGTATAGATTGGAAGAAGTAAAAAACTTATTGCTTTAGTAGTGAAGTTGCCGATCGTGTAATATGCTGTGTTTTTAATAACTGCGCTCATATAGATATTTCAAACGATGATAATTTATTTGAGTGGAAATAGTTTCAAAAAATAAAATTTATTAGTTCTAAAATGAAATATGGTAATACTGAAAAATTAAAAAAGAGAGATTCAAAGAAATTATTAATATGCAAAGATAATTTTATGTAACTTTCGTATTTGAGAAATAAAATTGCTATATCTATCGACAAAGGTTCGTGGCTTTTGGTTCGAAAATATTGTTTTTTATTAAGTAGTTGTTTAAATGCTCATCCGAATTGTATTCAGTTGAATACAATGGAAGGAAAAAGACATGTGTTCAAGGCTTTCTTACCCCCACCCAATAAGAAATTTAGCTTAATGAAATATGAAACTGTTAAAACCAGGAATGGTTTCTTTGATGAGCCTATAATCGATCGCATTAAAAAATAAATGAATTTGCCAAAAATTATTCCATCCTTAATAATCATAAACATACCTTGACTTGTTTGGTAATAGCAGATTTAATGTCTTGACAATCGATTAGACAGACTGATAACAACTGGGGCGAGAATGTAGTTTCTTACATTATGAAGCTCTTTTATGATAGCTGGTTTATCAGACACAATCCCCCCTCCTCCCCTTTGGCGTATTTATGAATCTGAAGATACGTTGTATTAAAACACTTTTATGTAATCCAGATATTGATAAAATATTTTGAAAAAGCGTTGCAATTGTAACAAAAGTAGATGTATTTAATTGAATTAATTTACTATAATATTGTGTTCTTCAATAGTCCCATCTATTAAGTAGTCTGCTAATTCATTGATGACACCTTCACCACCTTTAGCATTTGTGACCAATTTAGCAACCTTTAGTATTTTAAAGTGAGCATCAGATGGCGCGACAGAAAATCCAACAATTTGCATGGCTCCTAAGTCATTTAAATCATTTCCAATGTAAAGAACATTGTTTAGGTTAAAGTTGTTTTTGTCACAAAAATCAATCAAAAAATTTTTTTTATCATTACATGAATCAATTAATTCTAAACGTAATTTGGACGCACGAGCTTTAACAACAGCATTAGTCTCTGTGCTTAATATTAATTGAGGGATTCGAAGTTTGCGTAAACGATCCACACCTAAACCATCTGCGCGATTAACTATGACACCTTCTGTTCCATCCTGAAAAACAATTACTCGGTTATTAGTCATTACTCCATCAAAATCGTACACAATCAGCTCTAAGTCCTTATAGCTTAATGTATTAATAGTACTATCCATTACCAACACGTTCGTCCTCCATCGACAATAAGATTTGCCCCTGTCATGTAAGATGAGGCATCAGAAACAAGATAAATAACAGATGATTTATATTCATCCTGATGAGCCATGCGGCCCATAGGAATAAGGTTGCTCAGCTTGGCTACAAACTCTTCTGGTTGATCTACATACACTCCACCTGGAGAAATCGCATTTACTCTTACATTTTCCTTTGCCCAGTAAGTCGCGAAATATTTAGTCAAACCAATAATACCATGTTTGACGACAGAATATGTAACTGGTTTTACTGGTTGTTTGTTTTCTTCAACTCCATTGTTTCTGTAAATACGTTGATCAGGTGCAATAACGCCTAAATCTGATGCTATGTTCAAAATGACACCGCCATCATGATGTGCCATATATGAACCAATTGTTCTACTACATAAAAAAGCGCCGGTAAGGCTAATCTCCAAATCTTTTCGCCATAAATCGAGAGGGAAGTTTTCCACTCGACTCCAAACTGAGTTGTTAGTATTGGTAACTTTAGGGTTTCTTGCTGCATTATTTATTAAGATGTGTATACCATTGAATCGATTTAATACCTTATTCATCCCACTTTCAATACTTTTCGAATCAGTAATATCTATCTTCATCCCAAGACACGGTACATTATATTTTTCTGTAATGTTTTTACTTATGTTATGAATACAGTCTGAATCTATATCCCATAGTACTGGAACACCGCCAACCTCGGCAATAGCCTCTGCATGTTTTACACCAAGCAATCCAGCGCCTCCGGTAATTACTGCAATTCTATCGGTTAACTTGAATTTATTAAGCCCCTCATTCATTGATCAATTCCTTTATTCTCATGGCTAATTTTAAGGTCTCTATTCCATCGCTTAGAGGTATCAAAAATTGTTTTTTTTGTTGAACGGCATCTAAATAAGCTCTCATTTCTTCTAAAAACAAATCATTTCGCTCTAATGCAGGAAAAATCTTCTGAACAACTAAATTTCCAGAATCGTTAAATAGCTCTACTTTGTTTTGAACAAGATCACAAAAAATAAGAGCATCTTCAAACTGAATTTTAAACTTTCTTTCCTCTCTGACCTGCGAATATGATAAAAATAAACTTACAGGAAAAATAACGTTATTATGCGAATACTCCATCAATGTATGGACGGTGTCCTCAGCATTGATTCCAAGCGAACTTGGTTTGCGATTGACTGCGAACAATTTGTCCGGTTGTCCCCAAAGATTACAAATAATATCAATTTCATGACTTAAACCTAGAACGACGCCTCCCCCAAGAATTTTATTGGCTGCATAACCAACCTTATAATCCTCATAGGGATGATGGCTTGGGAGAAATGTTCCCCATTTAAAACTTGCAGAGATAATTTGTTTGTTTTTTCTATCAGATAACAGATTATTAACAAAAGAAAAACAAGGATGAAAACGAGTTTGGTATCCCACACCGACAATAATCTTTTTATCATAAACAAGTTCAGATAACAAATCGATTCCATCTAAATTGTGAGACAATGGTTTTTCGATAAATAAGTTACAACCATGCCGTGCTGCCTTAATGGCAAATTCAAGATGTTTTGAGCTAGGGTTAGTGATAAAAACTATATCCGGCTGTTTGTTTAGCCCATCATGGAAGCTATCTACTTGTTGGAAACCATAAAAGATTTCTAACGATTCGCAAGGTATCTGTTTGCCATCTTTTATTAAAGCGTTATGATTTGTCTCTCTGTATACAATGATTTCAGCTAGGTTGCCGACAATATTTTTAAAGTTATTTAGATGTCTTTGGCCTATTGATCCCAAACCTACAAATAGAGCTCTCATAAACAAACGTTCATCACTTCCTGAAAATATTGTAAATTTGTTTTTGCTTCAAAAATAGGGTCCTTAAAATACGCTGTTTCTAGTATTAATTGGCCGTTATAGTTAATATTATAAAGCGAGTTAATACATGCATTAAAATCGACCGCCCCCTTTCCGAGCATAACGTTTGGCCCATTTACCTGTCTGTCTTTAATATGTACATGAACAATGAATTCTTTCAGAATTTGTATATCTTCCTCAGGAAAAAAACCAGCAGATCTAGCATTTCCTATGTCATAGCAAATACCTATACTATTTAATGAATATTCTTGAAAAACTGATCTGATTTGCTTTGCAGGAAGTAATAATTCCAAGGCTACAATCAACCCCTTTTTTTCTGCCAACGTATTTAAATCATTTTCTAATATCCATTCAAAAAAACTTCTGAGTTCGGTTTCTGATGAAATAGTGTTCTTTTTAAAAAAAGGTATAATCAGGATCTTTATCGTAGAATCTTGAATTAGATCAAATATTGACTTTAATTTATTATAAAAAAATGGTTCATTTTCTTGATTATTAAATGAAATTATGGTGAAATAATCTGCACATATAGAACGAATAAGCGGAGCTTTTTTACTTTGATGTGGTAGCAATCCCATATAATTGAAGTTGCTGGAATCCATTAATAATCTTTCGCATACTAATTTGTTATCGAATAGCAATTCAAAAGAGTTAAACCCCAGTTCAATTGATTTTACAAGCTCGATTTTCCAATTTGTTTCTGGAAAAACTTGAAGGCGATCAATTCGCTCTGGGTACAATCTGCCTTGCATTATTCCAACATCAAACACTTTTTTTCACTCCTACAGCTAAAAGCATTTTTTCTTTTGAAAAACGGATCAACCTTCTAAACTCTTTTTCTTCTTTGTCTTTCCATTTCAGTTTATCAGGCAGTAAGGCGATAATCTTTGTAAAAAGTTCTACTAAAGGATACTTCCACACAATTGGTAGTTGTAAAAAATAAGAACATTCTACGTCTTGAAAGTTGTTGATTAACAATGCATTTTGTAGTGATTTCCTTGTAAAAGCTTTTACATGTGTATAGTCATCCCAAAAAAAACGGTATTGACTTCCCCAGTCTGGGGTCATGAATACAGCAATCCCACCAGATTTCAAAACACGAAACGATTCAGAGAGAAAGTTGTCAGCATTTGCTACGTGTTCTAAAACAGATTTTGAAAAAATGAAATCAAAACTATCATTATCGTATGGGAAAGGATCTGTTTCGATGTTACATTCCTTAATTGTAAAATTGTCAAGTGCAGAAACGCATTCATCTCGCTTATCAATTCCAAAACATTCCAGTCCTAATCTGGTGAATCCAACAAGGTGATTACCTTTGCCAGAGCCAATGTCCAACAATTTATTCCCTTTGATGTTTTGAGGGCTCTCCGAAAAATAATTTTTAAAAATATGGTTACATAAACGCTGGGGATATGCGTTTTCATTGTATTCATCTCTGAAGTAAATAGTTTCTAAGTAGTTAGCCATTAGATATATCCTCCATATACTCTGTAAGGTTTTTATACTCATTAAGAAGCTTACAAGCAAAATTAAAGTCAGAAGTGGTGTCTACATCTGGGACTAAGTCTGTTTCCCATAATTTTATTTTATTGCCATGTAACAATCCCGTATTTAACAGTGTTGTGGGTCTTATAATGTCAACGTAACCATTCGGTATATAAGCGTCTTCAAAAAATTGTCTTGGTAAATTATAGAACTCTTTTATACCATCATATTTTAAGAATGGGGACATAAATTCACCACATAGTCTAAACATTTTATATGGTGTTAAATGGGTTTTATGTGCAGACCTCAAAGCTGTAGCCTCGTTAGTATGAATCATGTATGTGATAGCATCATCAACAACTTGAACTTGCCTAAGTGGTGTTGTCGGTCGCAAATGGACTATGAAATCTGGAATATAACCCTCCTTTTCACGCATCCAATCAATTAGGTGTCGAAAAAAATCAGAATCAACGCTGTTGTCCCCAGCAATTTCAGCTGGCCTCAAAAATGGTACTTCCGCACCATAATTTTTTGCAATAGTAGCATACTTGGGAGAATCTGTTGAGACAATAACGCGACTAATGTTTTTTGATAGTTTTGCCAGAGCAATGCTATAAGCCAATAGTGGGTGAGAACCTAATTGTTTGATGTTTTTATCAATGACAGTTTTGGAACCTGATCTGGCGGGAATTAATGCAATTATATTTTTACTCATATAGTATGTACCTGTTATTGATTCGATTCAAAAGGGATATGGGCACGAAGTTTTTCGGCAATCTGAGTTTCCTCTTTGTTCATTTTAATTTCCCCATCACCCATTGCTTTTTCAATTTTCCGGATGGCTCCAACCAGTTGTATAAAACCTGCGGTTTCAACAGATGCTGGCTGATCTGAACCATACATTGCTCTATTAATTGTAATATGTCGCTCAAGTGAAGAAATGCCAAGTGCAGCCGCGGCATACGATACGGCAAGTCCCACTTCATGCCCGCTATAGCCAACGTTACATTTGTATCGGTTGCGGAGTGTCTTAATACAGTTAAGGTTCGCATCTTCATCATTCATTGGGTATGTTGAAACACAGTGCATCAACTCAAAAGGACAGTTTGCTTTTAAAAATATGTCAACTGCATTGTCGATCTGTTCGTAATTAGTCATTCCTGTAGAAATGAATGTGTGTTTTTGCTCTGAAGCGATTTCTTTAAGTAAGTTATCGTATACAATCATTGCCGAAGCGACTTTGTTGTATTTACTGTTAAATTGTCTGAGAAAAAATTGGCTTTCAATATCCCAAGCAGATGCAAACCATTCGATACCTTTCTCTTTGCAGTATTGGGATATTTCCTGATATTCATCAAACCCAAATTCAAGACCTTCCTTCTGGTCTCGCTGAGTAGTTCCCCATGGACTCTGGCGTGGTGAAGATAATAATTCATTTGAGTAAACCAAATCTATTGTTCTCTTTTGAAATTTAACAGCGTCGGCACCTGCAATTTTTGCCACATCAATTAGTTGCTTTGCAATTCCAACGTCGCCATTATGGTTTATCCCAATTTCAGCAATTATAAATATAGACATTTCATACCCCTTCAGTAGGTTAAGTCAGTAGAATATTTCTGCAGGTTGCTAACCGTCATTATTAGATTTGCCATCGCCAAAAAGATCATTCTCAAGCATCGCACAAAGGCAGTGATAAACTTTAATGTGATATTCTTGGATGTATCTAACATCACTCGATGGAACCATTAACGATATATCGGCAAAATTAATTAATTCGCCGCCATGTTCACCAGTTAATGCAATCACAGATATTTTTTTTATTCGAGCTATTTTTGCAGATAGAACAACATTCTTAGAATTACCGGAGGTGGAAATAGCAATTAATACATCACCCTCATTACCAAGTCCAAACAATTGTTGAGCAAATATAAAATCTGGGTTCACATCATTTGAAAACGCCGTGGACAAAGACATGCTGTTTACCAAAGATATTGCTGGAATAGCTCGCTGTAGATTTTTGGCAAGATATTCAGCTTCATCAGGGTAATAATCTGCAATTTTATTCTTTTCACTATTTAATAATTCACGTTTTAACAAAAAGCCCTTCATGAGCTCACCTACAATATGTTCTGCATCAGCTGCACTGCCTCCATTTCCACAGATTAGTATTTTTTTATCTGATATAACAGAATTTTTAAGTATTGCTAGTGCCTTCAACATGATGTTTTCAATTTGATTAAGTTCTGGGCAATTGTTTATAAGCTGGGATAAGAAGGTGTTCATAGTTTTGTTATCTTTCTTACTTCATATCTTATACATTGCACTATATAAACAGTCATAAAAATAGCAAAAAGACCAAATGATGTTGTTGTATGTTATTAACTTTGCAAACATTGGCGGCACAATCATAGGCAGCCAAAAAAATTCTGCCACTTCCTAATTGACGACTGTAATAAAAACACACTGATTAAATATATATTATAATAAATAATGCAGCCGAATTGAATACAGACAGTCTCTACAATTTTACCATATTCTGTTATAACGCATTTTATCTTCACTCATTCCAACAAAACCCTGATAGGTTTAAGAAAAAAATCTTAAAGTTCAATGGGATGGCTCCATCCATGGAATGAATCTTTGAAATGCCCAGAAGTTTTCTCGGAGTACTATCAGGTTTAGTAACATTAAAATCTATCTCACCATTACATTTTGAATAATTTTATCAAGTTTAATTTTCTTGACTTCAACACACGAACCAATGTCGATGATGTCATTACCTGTGTGCATATTCATCGGAAAACACATGTATCTGCAAGCTCATCAGAGTAAAGGTGGTCTCGTGCTGGATTGTCCGTATACAAAATTAATTAACTTACTGGCATTATTTACTATTGCTTCGTGAAATCGTCTGGTAGGTGCAGGTAAAGAAATCGAATTATATGGGTTGAAATTATTGATTGGGCCGTATAGATTAGTTGGCTCAAGCAATCCAGAAAGAAGCGCATTCCTAAGCATCGGTTGTGGGGTATAATTCGGGTAGATACAGGACGAAACAAGGTGGAGAAGTATTCTGGTTATAAACTTCCAAGCTTCTTTGATGACTCTGATCAGGACATGCATGTTGCTAAATATAAATTCGGAGGAATATTTATTGTTCTCATGAATACCTCCTGTTTTTACTATCGCAAGAAGAATGTGTCCTGGACGTTTGTTATCGAAAAATGCCTCACCTGAAGTATTATCGGTGAAATCAAGCTCGCTTCGTGTTTTAAAAACTAAATTTAAAAAACCTTTTTTATGAAGTTTTTTTACAAGAACATAACCGACAAGGCCACGGTCACCGGTGGTGAAGATTTTTGAGGTTTGAAGCATGATTCTATTTTTTAATCAAACTTTGAATAAGGTGTTATTACTTAGTATTCAAGAAAAATACTACTCGCTCAAATTAAATGGCTTTTTTTTGGGAAACTATCGGAAAATTTTACGTGATATATTATCGACGGGCCTTTGCTATGTACAGAGATGAAAAACAATCCTAATAGTTTTTAATAATGATATCCGCCACAGGCTAAAAATATATTCATTCGGTTCTACCCTTCAAATCTTCCAGTTAACCTTATAGTGTTAAGTTTTCTAATGGTTTTGTAATGAAAAATTAATCCAAAAATTTGACATTACCTTAGTTTCGTGTGAAGTGAATTTATACCATCCGGTAGATTTAGGGTAAAGTCTCACCTAAATCGGACGATTGTTATCAAAAAACTGTTTAGGGCTCAAAATTTCCCACTTACCCATCTGTTCGTTTGAAGATCGCAGTTTTCACGGACCGAAAATTGACCGGTTGCGTTCCTGATCATAATTTTGCACCGGTAAT
>JBNLDC010000032.1:0-79728 GCA_050304135.1 Chitinispirillaceae bacterium
GAGAGTTGGGTGAGGCTCTCGAACCCCTCGAAATGACACATTTTAACGGGAAACTCGGTCACACTTCGATCAACTCAGTGCATCGCTTCGAGAGCCCTTCGATGCACTCAGGGACCACCTCAGTGTCCGGAAATGGCCAATCCTGAACAGGAACTAATTATAGACAATGTCCCTAGGTGGCAAAGCACAAACATCAATGTACCCCCACCCTGGCATCCCTCCCCCGTTTACGGGAGAGGGAAACGTATTTTAACTCCGATTCTATTGTACTAATCATTGGACTTCAGAACTACCGGTGATCTTCTGTTCACCTCTCCAGGAAAATGTATATTTACCGGTTGCAATGCTTTTTTATCTGTCTGAAACGAGGTCGTGAATGAACCTGGAAAGACTCCTCCGTGAACTTCCGCCGCTGGTGATGATCGGGGCGATGTTTGCGCTCAGTGCCGGGGTGTATCCGCTTTTACCCGGGCAGTTGCCGATGCACTGGAATATCCACGGGGAGATCGACGGGTACTGGACCAAAGGTCCGGCTGCGGTACTGTTTATTCCGTTGCTTGCCATCGGTATCTGGCTTTTAATGCTGTTACTCCCGAAGTTTGATCGCCGCGGGAATAAATACAAGGAATTTACAAAAGAGTTCGATATCATCAGGTCGGTGATCGTCGGCTTTTTCTTTTTTCTTCATATTATTATACTGGCTGCGGCACTTGGCAGGGTGTCGGTGGGACGAATGATTCCCGCAGGGGTTTCCGTGCTGTTTATTCTGCTGGGAGCGTTCATGGGAAAAGTCAGACAGAACTCCTTTATCGGATTCCGGCTGCCGTGGACGCTGGCCGATGAAACTAACTGGAACCGGACGCACCGGGTTGGCGCAAGAGTGCTGGTGATTGCCGGAATGCTGAGTCTTACCGGACTGTTTTTTTCGACGATGCTACAGTATCTCATGCTCATGGGGGCGATCTGGTGTGCCGTTGGTTTTACCAGCTGGTATTCCTGGCGACTCCATCAAAAACAGAAAAAAAACATCGAATAGTGCTGATACACAACAGTATAGGACTGCTGTTCTATCGTATAGTGAAAAAAGAATCTTTACAATTTCAGAATTCAGGCGTATATTTATCAGTATGAAGCAGACAAAATCGAAACTCGTTACCCTCAGAATGGTTGCCCGTCGCGCCGCAGCAGCGGCAGCGTATGCCTATTGTACGGGAGCGGGTAGCTGACGGTATCTGAACATAGCGCCGAGAAAAAAGGCCCGCTCCAAAAGAGCGGGCCTTTTTTATTTCTGAATCCGCAGGATTCAGTATAACAGCATCGAGAGGAATAAATGTGAAGACAAATCTTGTTACGGAGGTGAAAAGGGATACGTTGCACCGTATCCCCGGTGCAGGCCGTGTGCGTAGCTGCGCACCATCAGATAATCACAGCCCAAACACCGTTTATTTATAAAACAGATACTTTTACGAAAAAAAGGAAGCAAGAATGAACCCGGATACAATAACTATAGAAGATCGGCACCATATCTCCTTTGGAACGAAAACGCCGCTTGTGGTGGAACGGGGGAGTGGGGTGCAGGTGTGGGATATTCACGGAAAACGGTACCTTGATTTTACCTCGGGATGGGCGGTGACCTCACTTGGTCACGCACATCCCGTCATGGTGGATGCACTCCAAAAGCAGGCCGGCAAGATCATACAGAATCCCGACTCCGGGCTTACCTATGCACCCGCGCGAGCGGAGCTGCTGCGAACGCTTGTTTCGGTTACGCCGGAGCATCTGCAGCAGTATTTCTTCACCAACAGCGGCGCCGAGGCGAACGACGCGGCGCTCAAGCTGGCGCGGAAGATCACCGGCCGGAAAAAGGTGGTCTCCACACTCATGAGTTTTCATGGTAGAACAATCAGCTGCACCTCCGCCACCGGACAGGCGATTCAGCGGGACCGGTACGATGTCCTCGTGCCGCACTGCGCGTTTGTTCCGTACGATGATGCGGTGGCGCTGCATGGTGTGGTCGACGGAGAGACCGCGGCAGTGATCGTGGAGCCGGTTCAGGGTGAGGGAGGGGTACGGGTGCCTCATGGCGGTTATCTCAAAGCGGTTGAGGATATCTGCAGAAAAAACGGTGCTCTGCTCATAATTGACGAAATACAGACCGGTTTCTGGCGGACCGGGCCGGTATTCGCCTCGGTTGCCGCTGGAGTCACGCCTGATTTCATAACCCTGGCCAAGGGAATCGCCGGAGGGTTTCCGTTCGGTGCCGTGGCGGTGGACTCGAAGGTCGCACAAAAAATTGAGCCGGGTGATCACGGCGGCACTTACTGCGGTAACCCGCTCGGCTGTGCGGTCGCAAATGCGACAATACGGCAGCTTATTACATGTGGAACCGAAGAAAATGTCAGGATAAACGGAATCTATCTGCGAAACCACCTGGAGGTGCTGCAGACGAGGTATCCTGAACTCATAAAGGAAGTGCGGGGTGCGGGGCTTCTCCTTGCGGTGGAGTTTTCCGACCCGGCCATTGCTTTGCAGGTGCAGCAGGAGGCTCTGGAACGGGGGCTGATTCTCAACCTCAAGCACGGGACGGTTCTCAGGATTTTCCCGTCGCTTATTATTTCGCGGGAAGAGATTGATGCGGGGGCGGAGATTCTTGCCGAGGTAGTTGCACTGTTAAGAATTTAACTTCCTGTACTATAAGGCACTCCCGGGGGATACCCGTCCTTGGTTGTCGGGGTTCCTCCGGGATACTATTGCAACTACTTTACGCTATATCCGGGAACACAAGGTATTTGGAGTGAAAATACAGGTCCACCTGGTCTGGAATGATATAATAAATCATTACTGAAATATCCGTACCGGTGAAACTGTTATTTCCGGAGAAGTGTATGAACAAGAGTATCTATTTTTCGTACGACGCCGATGACATTGCTTTTGTCATGAATGTCTGCCGGTATTTTAAACAGGCCAGGGTACACTACTGGATTGACAGGGAGTTTATGAATCCCGACGGGGATCACCGGAGTGCACTCGAAGTTATACTGCGGTCCGGAGGGTATCTGCTGTCGTTTTTTTCAAAGAAAACCTGTAAAGAGCACGATTGTCGGGTTCAGGAAGAATTAAGGTTCGGACTGGAAATCAGGGAAAAATATGATTTTGATTATCACTGGATATTACCTGTAAAGATTGAGGAATGCATTTTTCCTGATATCAGGATACATCCGAAGATGTCCCTACGACAGGTGCGTCCGGTCAATACCGGTTTTACCGGTGATGTCGGCGTTGAAATCCTGAATCAGTGCGGATACGATCGCGGGGTGAGGAATATATCGTTGCGGCGTCAGTTGCAATTTTCAATGATGGATTTTTCAACGGTGTTATCGGCTACCGATGGTTTCAACATACTGCTGATGGAACAGGTAGCTGCGAACGATGCCGCAGCCATGAAAAAGTTTATTGCAGCACAACAGAAGGGTCTTCGTTTATTACGTGAATGGGGGGATAACCTGAGAACCGTTTTGGAAAACGGTTCGGCTGATCCGGAATGAGTGTACCCTGCAGGTCGCTTAACCAACCTGCGAAGTTACATGAATTCGCCTGTCCAAAAGTTGTGCAACGTCAGTCAGTGCATCAACCGTGCTCTGCACCGGAGACGCCTGCGGATTCATTCTTTACGTATTTTCATACGATGCAGCTACCTTTGTGGGTGATTTTAAATAAAGCTTCAAGGTTGGGAGTAATCCCCGAAAAGGAGGCTTGGTATGAATAATCACAAGGGACCCCGCCTGCGTCGCTTGAGTTCCATTTCAACGCTCATTCTCTACGTTTCGGCACTTGTAATCATAAGTACCGGGTGCACTCCCGAGAGCGATCCAATGAGTACCGGTACTCCGGATACCACCGAAACAGCCACCTTTCCTGATTTTATTACTAAAAATAAGGATTATTTCACTACAAGAATCGCTGGAATCCCGAATGTGGATGCCGACAGCTTTCGACTGGAAATAAGCGGGCTGGTGGACACTCCCACACAATTTACCCTTGAGGAACTAATGGCACTTCCGCTTGTTTCGGTTCCGCTTACGGTGGAATGTATCAGTAACGGTCCCAATAACGGGCGCGTTTCGACGGCGGTGTGGAAAGGGTTCCGGTTGTATGATCTGCTTGCATCACTCGGTCTTGATTCAGCCGCGACGGGGGTGAAATACCTCTGTGCCGACGGTTACTATGCATCCAATACCATGGAGCAGATAATCAACAACGATGTTACCGGTGCGCTGTTCATGAACGGTGATACCATTCCACCCGTACAGGGGTTTCCGCTGCGGATGCTCAGTCCCGGGTATTATGGAGTCAAGCAACCGATGTGGGTGGTCGGTATCGAGGTGAGCGGACAGCCGCTCACCGATTACTGGGAAGATCGCGGCTGGGATGTGGCACCACTGATTCCCGTCAACTCAAAGATATTCTTTCCGGAATACGGAGCGAGTGCCGCGCCGGCTGAAACACTCCTTGTTGGCGGGGCTGCGTATGGTGGCACACGTGTTGCCGGGGTTGCGGTAACCACCGACGATGGGGTCACCTGGACCGATGCCCAAATCGTGCAATCGATGGATGCTGACAATATCTGGGTTTTCTGGGAGGCTAAGCTGCTGCCGGTTACTACCGGTACGTTGGAAATCAAGGCCCGTGCCACTGATATCCACGGGAACATGCAGCCGGCAACGGATACCATTTATCTGGACGGCACGAACACCTGGCCGTACGTCAGCGTAGAAATCGTTGAATGATCCAGACGGACGTTCCGCCTTTCAATATCAGAAATCAACCATCAGTCCGGCCACCGGGATAATTCCGTTACCCCGGTAATCAGTGTACCCGTACCAGCCGAGATGCCGTTCGAGTACCGGTGTATAGTTGAGGACATTCCAGAGTTCTATATAACCGGTAATAGTGCCGAAACGGGGAAAAAGCCGGAAGTTGTACCGCAGATTGACCGACACGACCGGCTGTCGCAATCGCTCGGTGAAATAGCCCTTTGTGGTATCGTAAACCATTCCTCCTTCATCGAGTTTGATTCCGGACGAATACGGTCTGCCCTCGCTGAACGCCATACGGGTGGCGATACTGTGATGTTTGAGGAACTCGAAACCGAGCGTCAGGTTGCCGTGATTGCGGACACTGTTGGCGTCGTTGTACCAGTGGCCGTTCGCATACTCATTCCGCACCGACATCCAGCTGTAACTGCAGGCATAGTAGAATCCGCGCTGCCGTTTTTTCTGAAAGGAAAGCTCAAGACCGTACGCCTTCTTCTTGCCGTCGGGCGGAGCAAGGTGCCAGGGTTTGTCCTCTCTGGCCGCTTTATGGAAGGCATCCTGAAATTCATAATGGTCCGGATCATGCAGAGGGTATTCACGGTCATAGTATTTATAGTAGGTCTCGGCGATGAGAACATGGGTTGTCGCGAACTGCTTTTCATAGGAGAGTACCCCCTGCCAGCTTCGTGAAAGTTCAATCTGCTCCATGGCGGGAAGCGGCATCCGGTAGTTGGGGTTGGCGAGCACGATACTCCTGATGTACTCACTGAGCCGGGCAGGCTGCTGGTAATACAATCCGCCGCTGATACCGAAGGTGCCTGTCGTCGGATTATCATACGAAAAGGAAAGACGCGGAGAGACACTATAATCGCGCAGAAGACGGAAATAGTCGGCACGGATACCGGCTACTGTTTTAAACGGGCCGACAGCGAGCACATAATTGGCGTATCCCCCCACGGCAGTGTCATAAAACAACGAATCGATGGTATACGGGGTGTCGATATAGGTCGTATCGTGCAGATTGAACGGATTGGTGGAATCGGGAAGCCAGTAGACGGTTTGCCGGGTATCCTGATTGTTAAGATCCCGGAGATGAAGTTTCCGCTGCGAACCGTATATGCCGATACTGAACTGATCGTTCTCGCGCGGGTACCAGGTGAAATCGTCTTTGAATTGCAGCGTACGCTGCTTATCCTGCCGTGAAGTAACGGTACGTTTATTTATACGGCTGTAGTAGTGCACAAGGTACTCATCCCCTGTTATCGGAACCGAATCATCAACGGGATCCCCGTTGTGGTACCACTCATCGTAGATGTTGAACGGCCCCTTCCAGTTGGTTACCCGGTCAAAACCGGATTCACTCCGAATGACTCCCGAGGCCATGAGGCGGTTTTTCCACCGGTCATGGATCGTATTCCACTGCAGACCGGAGGCTGCATTGAAAAGTTCGTAGTCGTTGCCGATTGAATAGGATCCGGTATTGTAGCCGTTTAAATCGGTCTGATTATCATACGAGAGAATCGTACTGAGAGTGAGTGTATTGCGTTCGTTGAGGGCGAGGTTGAACCGTGACTGACTGTCGCCGAAACGGGGAAGACCGGTAAGGTTGACAAGGTTTTTTATAGAACGTATGTCCACATACCGGGCGGCTATCAGGTAACTGCCTTTCTGCTTCGGGAACGGCCCTTCGGCAACGAGTCCGAGGCCCGATGAAGCAAGGTTGATATTGTACGCACGGTTGGTTGTGGAGCCGTTGCGCATGGTCATGTCGGCCACTGCCGATATCCGGGGTGGTAGCGACGCGGGAAACCCTCCGGCGTAAAAATCGAGTTGCTGCAGGAGCGCTCCATCGATGAAACCGAGCGCGCCGCCCGAGGAACTCATGTCGCTTGAAAAATGACTGATGTTATCAAGTTCGATACCGTCAACGATAAACACGTTTTCACGTGAGTGACCTCCGCGCACGAACATGGTGTTATCAAGGTCATCACCGCCGGAGAGTACCGCGGGCAGCGTGTGAAGCACCCGATTGACATCGTTGTTGGTTCCCGCGGTGTTCTCAAGTTCAAAGGTACTGAACCGGGTGACCGATGTAACCTGATCCGCTTTTTTGGTTTCAATGCGCTTTGCGGTGACCGCCATACGGTCGAGGTCCTGAATCGCCGCCGAGCGGGGAAGTTCTATCCGGAGCAGGGTGTTGTGGCCGGTGTTGATAATGACATTCGGGAGTACGAGGGTATCGTGGGAATCCGCAGCGGCGACAAGTTCGTATACTCCCGGCGGGCAGTCGGAAAAAACAATCGTTCCGGCGCTATCGCCGGTGCGGCACCGCCCCAGTTCCCTGATGCAGACGGTGCTTGAATCAAGCGCCGTGCCGCGACTTTTGTCGACCACCAGGCACGGTAGTGCACCGGTGCGGCGCGGCGTTGCCGCAGAAAGGGAAATAGACAAAAGGAATACTGCAAGAAATGGCGTCAAGCGCGTGATGGTCTGCATGGTGTATCCAACGGTGAGAGGAAAAAATGAAAATACATTGGTAACTACGCGAAGGAAAATGGATTATTGCCACAGTGAGATACTCGCCGTTGATGACGATGTCAATGTGGAAAATCAGGGGAGGCCGGAAAAGAATGTCGTGGTAATTTACTATAGTACGTCAGGGGTGCAGGTAACGTATCAGGACGATGAAATTGTACCGGGTTTATAATGGGAAGTGCAGATCAAGTCCCGTCGGCAAGGAGTGACCGCGCATGCTCAAGTGCGATTCCGGAATCACCTCCCAGCATCCGGGCGATCTCCTCCACCCGTTCCTGTTCGGAAAGCGGCACGATACGGGTGACGGTACGTCCGGCTGATTCCTCTTTGTATACTTTGATCTGCCGGTCGGCGAGTGAGGCGATCTGATGCAGGTGCGAGATGCAGAGTACCTGATGAGAGCTGCTGAGCGATTGCATCGCCTTGCCGACCGCTCCGGCAATGACGCCGCCGATGCCGGTATCGATTTCGTCGAAAATGAGTACCGGTACCTGATCGTTTCGCGACAGCACGGTTTTTACGGCAAGCATCAGACGGGAAATTTCGCCGCCGGATGCGGTCTTTGCAAGCGGAAGCAGTGCCTCTCCGGGATTGGTCCGGACGTGAAAGCCGACGGTTTCAAGACCGTATTCCGATGGAGTTTCGAGCGGCGTCAACACCGTTTTCCAGAGCCCGTCCTTAAAACCGAGTTCTTCCATTATCGCGGTGATGGAGCGGTCGAACACCTCTGCGGCTTTTTTTCGGGCGGCACTGAGCTTTTTTCCAGTTTCCATACATGCGGTAGTTGCCGTCGCGGCACGTTTTTCAATTTCGTTACGGTCGGCGTCGCTGTTCTCGAGTGAGGCGAGTGCGTCGCGAACGGACTGCTCCTTGGCAATCAGCCCTTCAATAGAGGTGCCGTATTTTTTCTGCAGACGCTGGAGTTTCGCCAGGCGGGAGTTGATTTTCTCGATACGGTTCGGATCCGCCTGTTCACCTGAATCACTCAGATAGGTACTGCAGAACGCCTCGAGTTCCGAAAACACCCGCACGGCATTATCAACATCGTCAATCCACGGTGCGGCGCGGTCGTCATATTTGCCCAGCTGATCAAGAAACCGCTTGATCGTAGCCGCCTGTTTTCCGATGGAGGTGGCGCCGGAACCGGCGAGCAGATCCAGTATGCCGTTGACTGCACCAAGCCGCTGCGCCGAAGACGAAAGGTGTTTGAGTTCCTCTTCAAGCACCTCCTCTTCACCGGTTTTAAGCCGGGCCTGCTCGAGTTCCTTCTGCTGGAATTCGAGAATATCCCGTTTTTCGTTAAGCAGGCGGGTGGCTTCCGCGTGACGGGTGAGTGCCCGGTTCGCTTCGGAAAATTCCGCAAAGGCTTCGCTGTAAAGAGTCCGTGCCGCTCTGACACCGTCAAGTGAATCGAGGATGGTCCGGTGTACCTCCTCGTTGAGGAGCGACTGGTGCTCATGCTGTCCGTGCAGGTCGATCAGAAGATTACCTATCTGCCGCAGCGCGGCGAGTGAGAGCGGTGTCTCATTGACATGAATACGTGAGCGGTCACTGCGCGCAATGCGACGCCGTATAATAAGTTCGCCATCAACGGTGTCGATGGAAAGGTCGTTTAGAAGTGCGGTAAGCGCGGCAGACGCCGAGGAAATATCGAGTACCCCGGACACTTCCGCTTCGTTACATCCCGTCCGGATACTCTCCGCCGAGGCGCGGTCACCGAGCAGGAGGCCGATGGCGCCGATCAGAATCGATTTGCCCGCACCGGTTTCTCCGGTAAACACCGTGAACCCCGGTTCGAACTCGAGTGTCAACGAATCGATGAGCGCCAGATTGCGGATACGCAGTTCACGAAGCATCGTGACCTTCCTGTTTTTTGTATACTTTTCCCCAGTCAAGTTTCCGCCGGAGGAGTGCGAAATAGGGACGCTCGGCGAGCTGAATGAGATTGCAGTCGACTCCGCCGTAGGTGATCGTCACCTCGTCGCCGCTCTGGAGCTGTACCGATTCCAACCCGTCGATACTGAGCAGTAGATCGGGATTCTTCTCGTTAATGACAAGGCGTATCTCCCGGTCCGACGGCAGAATCACCGGTCGCTCGGTCAGCGAATGCGGACAGATCGGTGTGAGCAGAAACGCCTGCACCGTCGGTTCAACGATGGGGCCTCCGGCGCTGAGGGAGTATGCGGTGGAACCGGTAGGCGTCGCGATGATAATCCCGTCGGCAAAAAAATCGGAAATGAAATCGTTGCCGTACCAGGCTGAAATCGAGGTCAGTTTGGGTGTATTGATACGGTTGATAAAAATATCGTTGAGAGCGTGGAACGAGCCGATGGTAGTTCCGTCGCGACTCAGGCGGGCATCGAGCACCATACGGCTGATGGTACGGTAGTTGCCGCCCCGTATTCTTGAGAGGTTATCCTCGATGGCATCGGGACTGATGTCGGTAAGGAATCCGAGTCCGCCGAGATTGACTCCCACCACCGGTTTTTCGGTAAAACGGCAGAGGTGCGCAACGGAGAGAAATGTGCCGTCTCCACCAAGTGAGATGATCGCGTCGCAGGCGGTAATAAAAGAGGTCTCGTCGTTCGCCGTCGGAAGTGCGGCAAAATCCTGAAGATACGGGTGGAGTGTCAGGGGAACCGATTCGGCGGAGGCCCATGCGGCGATCCGCTGCATAACGGAGAGGACCTGAGCGTTTTTTTTGAAAGCGACGATACCGAACCGGTTGATCTTCTGCATACTATTCTCTCATTTCACAGATACTGTCAAGAAATCCTGAAAACCCGGGAAACCGTCTGTTGAGCTGTTCATCATTGATGGTGGTGCTGCCGGTGCAGCGCAGACCTGCAATAGCAAATGCTCCCGCACAGGCGGCACTGAACGGGCGGTTAAGGTCGAACCCGTCGAAATCGTAGCCGCCCTTGAGCACGATACCGTCGGGCATTTCGCCATGGTGGGCACCGAGTGTCCGAATGCACGACTCGAGGGTGTCGATGCCGTCAGGTTCGTCGTCGCGGAGGTCGGCGAGTTCGCGCAGTACCGATTCTCCCTTTGCAAAGGCGGCAATCACCACCATTGCAGGCAGATAGGGCTGATACTGTACCGCCGGAATGCATTCCGTTTTTCTTCCGACAAGACCGGTCGACTGTATGTGCAGGATTCCGACCGAACCGAAACTGGTACGTCCGGTTTCCTGTACCGAAACTTTACACCCCATTTTCCGTATGAACGGCAGCAGCGGGGTTGCCCATGACTCAAGCGGCACATTGCTGATAACCAGAGAATTTTTCGGGAACAGGCATTTGGCCTCGGCAAGCCAGGCTGCGGCAAGTGCATCTCCCGGGAGTGTGACCGGAAGCGGTTCATCCGACGGCGGAATCGGTTGGCTGAAATCAGCGGTAACGGTGAATTGCTGGCCGCTGCCTGTATTCGAGCGACGTTTTTTCTGCTGCATGAGCTGCATTCGGCGCACGAGTGGGTCAATCTCCTTCGGCGTACTGCTTTTTGCATCAACCGTAAAACCGAATACCGGTGCGATGGTACGCAGCGGAGAGATGAGCGGATTTGAAACGGTAAAGCTGTACTCCCCGCGACTTCCGAGCAAAAGCCCCAGGAGCGGAGCTATATCGGTTTCTTCCGGCAGTTCACAGCGGACCTGCTGCGGTTTTTCGCTTTCAAGGGTAAGGCAGAGGGACGTTTCGTAAGGGGAAACCGAAAGTGTGCAACCGAACCGTGCCGCCTGCTTCTGCAATGCGGCGCACCGTTTTTGCGCTGCAGCGGGGACTACAATGGTTTTTCCCATGCCGAGCAGTGCAAACACGATATAATCGCGCCAGGGGATATCCTGGGGAAGGGCGAGTGCAATGCGAATAGCCGGATCATCGGTTACCGGCGTAATGAGCCAGCGATTTTCCTCTCTGGTAACTACCAGGTGTCCTTCGAGAGATGATATCCACTCTTCGATCAGAGGTATACTGATCGCCGGCGATACCGAAATCGATCGCCCCAGGGCGAGCGCCGCGATGGAAACGAGGATGAAAAGCTCTGGATCTGGCGGAAGATCAATTTTACCCTGAAGATTTTTCGCCGGTTGTATGGTTAGCAACGGTTCAATCCTTTCGTCGGCCGGAGATAAGCTGAAACTATATCATGCTGATTGTGTCGCGGAACTAGTGACGTTGCGGTGCAGCAGGTAGGCGACTTCACCTTTCTTGGTGACCGGAATGACGGTGTCGCGGTAAAACTGCACGATCATTCCGGCATCAACGACATTACGCAATTCGCGGTTGACTCCCCGCTGGGTTTCGATTGTTTTTCGGTAGATGCGCTCGATAATCCGTTCTTCGACATCTTTGCGGGTGAGCAGTGCCTCTATTGCCGCCGCATCGCGGTCAGCAACAGGACCGCGGAACGCCTTCGGATCGGCAAGAATCTTGCTTTCAGCAACATAAAAAGCACCGAAGTGAATACGGCGGGATATCGCCTGAATCGCGTACACATCATGCTCAACGCTGGAACCGTACTGGCAGTCATCACCGGCGGGGCAGATCTGTCTGACAAGGTCAAGATAAGCCGATCTGATCGATCCTGTAAAATTGACTTTTTCCAGATCGTCAATTTTCAGCCCGGTGTCGGGAAGTGTCACTTCCCGTTGGGCCGGCGGGAGATTACCGGTAAAGGGCCGCTCTTCGGGAACGCAGAACCGGCCGAACTGTGCATCCATCCGTTCATGATGCAGCATGCGCAAATCAAACAGGCAGCGGTGCGACTCACCGGTAAATCCGCTTTTACCCGGGGTATAGGCAATGTCATTGACGGCAAACTGTGCGCGGTCGATCAGTTTGGCGATGATGGTCTCTTCCATTCCCTCAAGGCGTGAGGCAATGAAGTGCAGATCAAGCTGCTGCGGCTGGCCGCTCATTCTCTTATCTACCTTTTCCGGAAGGAGAACGGGTTGCTTTTTTATAGGCCCGGATCTTTTTTACCAGATAACCGGGAAGTTGCGCCGGACGATCAAGGTGCGCCTCGATCTTTTTCACCAGTGCGCTGCCGACAATAATACCGTCGGCTCCTGCGGCTGCTACTTCACCGACATGGTCCGGAGTTGAGATCCCGAAGCCGACCGCAAGCGGTTTTTTAGTTACTTTCTTAAGCTGCTTGAGCGTGGTGGCGACACTGCTGCTCAGGGTGCTGCCGGCCCCGGTGGTCCCGAGGCGGCTTACCACGTACACGAATGCATCTACCTCCCTGCAGATCATCTTCATCCGATCGGGCGGCGTGAGTTCCGAAACAATAAATACGCGTGAAAGACCGGTCTCCCGCATCGCGGCAGTAAGTTCACCGTACTCTTCCGGCGGCATGTCGGCAACCAGCAGACTGTCGATTCCCGCATCCGCCGCTTTTTCGCAGAAGGTACGGAACCCGAGATGATGAACGGTGTTCGCATAGAGCAACAGACCGATCGGGATTTCGCTGTACTGCCGTACCGATCGTATCAGTTTGAAAAACGATGCCGGTGTCAATCCGGAGGAGATCGCACGCTGTGCGCCACGCTGGTTAACCGGACCGTCGGCGATCGGATCGCTGAACGGATACCCGATTTCAAGAATGTCCGCCCCGCCGTCGATATACGCCTTGAGGATCGATTCACTCACACCGCTGTCGGGGTCACCCGCAACGGCAAAGGGAATGAATGCTGCTTCGCCGTTTTGGCGCAGTCGTGAAAATACCTGTTCATATCGGTTCATATTTTTTTTCCCAGATAATCCGCCACCGAAAAAATATCTTTATCGCCGCGGCCGGAGAGGTTGACTATCATTACTGTATCTTTCGACATACGGGGTGCCTGTTTGAGTGCATACGCGATCGCATGCGCCGACTCGAGTGCGGGGATGATGCCCTCGTGGCGGCAGAGTGCCGAAAATCCGGCGATCGCTTCCTTGTCGGTTGCATAGGTGTATTCTACCCGTTTGATTCCGCTGAGATAGGCGTGCTGCGGACCGATACCGCTGTAATCGAGCCCGGCACTTATCGAGTGGGTGTTGGCGATTTGTCCGTTTTTATCCTGCAGTACCCACGAGTACGAACCGTGAAGTACTCCCTCACGAGCTGCAGGCGACGGCGTGAGGCGTACTGCATGTTTTCCGCTTTTTATGCCGTGACCACCGGCTTCAACTCCGATGAGTGCAACACCGGTGTTCTTGAGAAATGCATCGAAGATACCGATCGCGTTTGATCCGCCGCCCACACAGGCAACCACCCTGTCGGGAAGCCGGCCTTCGGCGGCCATAATCTGACGTTTCGTCTCTTTGCCGATTACCGATTGAAACGTCCGCACGATGGTGGGGAAGGGATGGGCACCGAGTGCCGAGCCGAAAACGTAGTGGGTCGTCCGAACCGATCCGGTCCAGTCGCGCATTGCCTCGTTGACTGCGTCCTTGAGGGTTTTGCCGCCGCTTTCGACCGGAATCACCCGTGTCCCGAGCAGATTCATTCTGAACACATTCGGCCGTTGGCGCGCCATGTCAACGGTTCCCATGTAAATATCGCATTCCATTCCGAGCAGTGCGGCTGCGGTGGCAGTGGCGACTCCGTGCTGTCCGGCACCGGTCTCCGCAATCAGTCGTTTTTTACCCATGAATTTTGCCAGCAGCGCCTGGCCGAGTGCATTGGTGATTTTATGGGCGCCGGTATGATTGAGGTCCTCACGCTTGAGGTAAATCCGACAGCCGCCGCAGTGCCTGGTAAGACCCCGGGCAAAATAGAGCGGGGTCGGTCGCCCGTTGAAGGTGGAGAGCAGTTCCCTGAACTCCTCCTGAGAGGCACGATCCTTCATGAACGCATGAAATGCCTTCTCCACTTCCTGGAGGGTCGGCATGAGGGTTTCGGGTACGAATGTACCGCCGTACTGACCGAAATACCCCTTTTTCCTTTTTGGTTGTGTCATCGGATAAATCTTCCCAGTCGATGTAGTCTGAAATGCCGTTGTGTTCCCTCGTTGCCGCCGAATGACCAGAGTACCATACGGGCGGTTCCCCTGCAGCGGTCGGCCCGGACCGGTCCGGCGTAACGGCTGTCAAATCCTGATTTCCGGTTATCTGCAAGTAGAAAATAATAATCGTCCGACACCCGGTACTCGGTGAGTTCAACACCATCAAGCTGCAGCGAAAAATAGAGCGATACTTTACGGGTATCGTGCTTCCGGTAGAGATACTCCTCCAGGCGGTCCCAGAAAAACCAGTCGTACCTGAGTGAATCGGGAACCGAGTCGAGTGCTCCCGAATAGAGGCTGAAATCAGACGGGGTATAGGAGGTGCACACTGAATCATCAAGCAGCAGAACCGGTGCAATTGCAACCGTCTGCCCGGGATGTTCCTGCCGGATAATGGAGCAGGTGAAAAAGAAATCGCGCAGGGAGAGACGGCTTATCAGCAGGAGATCATTTTTCCGGGGAACCCGGTACCACGGGAAGAAATCCCGGGGAGAAAACTCGGGGGGAACAATTTCCGGCAGGTTTTCAGAAAAGGAACGGGTGCGTTCCAGCGGGTGGCTCGTGATCACCCGTCCGCTGTCGATACTGATGGTATCGCCGCTGCATGCCGCAACCCGCAGCAGACCGACACTTTTTTCCTGAAACGGACTTCGGAAGGCGATGACCTTGTCGATCGGCGGGGCAACAAGCGATCTGAGCAGGGGCAGGGAGCCAAGGCGCAGTACCAGTACCCGGTCACCTTTAAGGATGGTCGGTTTCATCGATGTACCGTCGCAGCGAACGGTAGTAATCAGGAGCCATTTAACCAGGAAAGCGAGCAGTGCCGCAGCAAGCAGAGCCTTTACCGTACGATATACGGTAATCCGCAGATCAAATCCGTTCCGGTAGTGTTTTCCGGCCAAACTATCGCCCCTTTCCGCCGATGTGCGGGTGGTATTACTCACGACTCAGTACCGCAAGAAACGCCTCCTGCGGAATTTCAACGTTCCCCACCTGTTTCATCCGTTTTTTACCCTCTTTCTGCTTCTCGAGCAGTTTCCGTTTACGGGAGATATCACCGCCGTAGCATTTCGAGGTGACATCCTTCCGGTAGGCTTTCACGGTTGAGCGGGCGATCACCTTGTTCCCGATTGCCGCCTGAATGGCGACTTCGTACTGCTGACGGGGGATGAGTTCCTTGAGTTTCGAGGTGATTCCCTGACCGAAGTGGTAGGTGTTGTCCCGATGTACAATGGAAGAGAATGCATCAACCGGTTGTCCGTTGATGAGAATGTCAAGTTTCACGAGGTGTTCGCGTTCATAGTTCTCAAACTCGTAATCCATTGAGGCATAGCCTCTGGTGGAGCTTTTTAGCCGGTCAAAGAAATCAATGATGATTTCTGAGAGCGGGATCCGGTAATGGAGGCAGACGCGGGTGGTTTCGAGGTACTCCATGGTATCGAGTTTTCCCCGTTTCTCCTCGCAGAGCTTCATGATCGGTCCGACGTATTCGGTGGGGGTGATGATCTGCAGTTTGGCAACCGGTTCACTGATATATTCAATTTCCTGCAGCGGCGGCATTTTCGCCGGGCTTTCAATGAACAGCTCCTCGCCGGTTTTCATCTGGACCGTGTATTTGACGTTGGGGACGGTGGTGATGATATTGACATTGAATTCGCGGTCAAGCCGTTCCTGCACGATCTCCATATGGAGCAGGCCGAGAAAGCCCGCCCTGAACCCGAATCCGAGTGCCGAGGAAGTTTCCGGTTCGTAGGTGATTGATGAATCGTTGAGCTGCAGTTTCTCGAGTGCGGTCCGGAGATCCTCGTAGTCCGCTTTGTCAACCGGATATATCCCGCTGAACACCATCGGTCGCACTTCGCGGTAGCCGCCTACCGGTTCGATGCAGCCGTCCCGGCGTGTCGTGATGGTATCGCCGGTTTTGATGTCCGTCACGGTACGGATGTTGCAGATCATATACCCGACTTCACCGGCATGCAGTGCGTCAACCGGTTTGCGTCCCATTTTGAAATACCCGAGTTCGTCGACTTCGTAGTTGATGCCGGTCGAGAAGAATTTTATCTGATCGCCTTTGCGCATGGTGCCTTCGAATACACGAACATACGCAACGGCGCCACGGAACGAATCGTAAATTGAGTCAAAAATAAGTGCTTTGAGCGGTTGGGTGTGATCACCTTTTGGTGGCGGCACTTCGGCAAGGACCCGTTCAAGTATGGGAGCAACGCCTTCACCGGTTTTCGCACTGCAGGAGAGCACCGTTTCCGGCTCCACACCGAGCAGCTCACACACCTGATGACGCACCTCATCGGGGTGGGCTGAGGGAAGATCGACCTTATTGAGCACCGGAATGATCGTCAGGTCGTTATCGAGGGCGAGAAAAATATTGGTGAGCGTTTGTGCCTCGATTCCCTGGCTGGCGTCAACCACAAGAATAGCTCCCTCGCACGCGGCAAGTGAGCGCGATACCTCGTAGGAAAAGTCAACGTGTCCCGGAGTGTCGATCAGATTGAACTGGTACGTTATACCATCCAACGCCCGGTACTGCATGCGGATCGGGTGCGATTTGATGGTAATACCCCGTTCACGCTCAAGATCCATGTCGTCGAGTACCTGTGCCTGCATTTTTTCCTTGCTGACGGTTCCGGTAATTTCGAGAAACCGGTCGGCGAGTGTCGACTTACCATGGTCGATATGGGCAATAATGCAAAAATTTCTGATACGTTTTTTATCCACAAAACTCCCGGGTATGCCTGGTGGCGTTGTCGTCTGGTACTGGAGCCGAGCGATTTTCGGCAGATTTGAGACGGTAAAAAAAGCTTTAAAATATACAATATGCGCTAATCATGGTGGAAACGAGAACCGGAGGATTACCAGGACGGTACCGGAATTGAAAACCATCCGCACCAGTGGAATTCGCTGGATGCGCAGTTGCAGCGGCAGGATTCGGCAACCGCGATTATTCCGTTACATCCGAATGGAATCAGGGCAACGATTTTTCGCAACCGGCCGGCAGTGCTCCTTACCAGCTTACTGATAACGTGGCAGTATTCAACAGCTCGAATCAACTCATTTACGGTTTGGAGCCGTGATTCCGGAAGGGGAAGAAGGTTTTGCTTTCTCCCCTGTTATTTATGGTATTATTAAGAATGATCGTTCGTTTCAACGGGGTGGTTTCCATGATCCATTTCAAAGTTCTGCTTGCAGGTCTGGCTTGCGTCTCACTCTCCATGGCGGATATCAGCGGGATAGTGACGGACACCGGTTCCACGCCGATTTCCGGCGCTGTCGTGCAGCTTGAAGTAGGTGGGCAGAAAACAACCACGGATTCCAGCGGGAGTTTCACGCTCAAGGTAACGACCACCGCTCTTCCCGTTACCGGCACACTGTTGCCGAACGGCTTTACCGGAAGAATAGCCGGCAACAAATTAAAGGTGACGCTTGCGCGACGGTCGGTCGTCGAGGTTGCGACCTTTAACCTTGTCGGCAAGGCTCTTTCGATAGTGCATACGGCGTTAAATGCGGGAAACCATTCTCTGCCGCTTCCCCGTCAGGGGTCAGGTATGTATCTGTATAAGGTGACCTCGGGAAACGACGGGGTGGTGCTCAAAGGTAGTGCTGTCTGCGGCATTGCTTCCGGCACTCCGGTACCAGCTGAAGAACCTTCATCAAGCCACCCGGCAAAACGGGCAAAAACTACGGCCGCATTCGATGATGTTATCGCAGTAACGAAAACCGGGTATCTGAACTACCGAGTGGTTGCGTACAATTCCGATACGTCCGGGGTGGAGATAAAAATGCTGGAAAGATACGGTACAATGACTGATGCGGACGGAAATGAGTATCAGACGGTAAAGATCGGGAAACAGGAATGGATGGCGGAGAACTTGCGGACAACGAAGTATAATGACGGATCGGAAATACCGCTGGTGACTGATGATACCGCCTGGTATTGTGCTCCTTCCGGATTTATTATAGACAGTTGCCTTATTACCACTCCCGCCTGTTGCTATTACGATAACACCACCGATGCGGACAGTATCAGGAAGTACGGTGCCCTGTATAACTGGTATGTTGTCAGTCCTGAAAACCCTAAAAGGATCGCGCCAACCGGCTGGCATGTCCCGGACAATGCGGACTGGGATTCCCTGAAGAACTACCTGATTGCCAACGGGTATAACTGGGAGGGGGAAACCTCAGACGACTGGACAGCAAAAGCTCTGGCGGCAAAGACCGATTGGCGGATGCACACATATACGGGAGCAATCGGCAATGATTTGACAACGAATAACAGCAGCGGTTTTTCGGCCCTTCCGGGTGGTTGTCGCAGTTACGATGCTGTTTTCGCCGCTATTGGCACCTACGGCTACTGGTGGAGTACTTCGGAATGGAGTTATGGACTCCACTACCTTGACCACAGTCTTGACAGACAGGGCGTCTCCGATGCTGACCTGAGTTACGCCTTATCAGTCAGGTTGCTGAGGAATTGAAACTATTCCCGCATTGAGCGTTCACTCAGCATGAGAATCGAAATATAAGTCGTTTCTGATTCGGGCTCCTTCATACCGTTCCCAATTGAGCGGTGCATACACCACAATCCTCACAACCTTGCCAAAAACAGTCTATTAACGGATAATGGTGTAGCTTCCGGATTCAACAAGGACGGGAAGGAAACTGATGATCGGTACTATCCATAAAAAGATCTCACTCATCATCCCCTGTTACAACGAAGAAGATAATGTCGGGCAGGTCTACCGTGAAGTGTGTCGTGTCTGGAAGGACGAACTATCCGCGTATGAACTGGAACTGCTCTTCATCGACGACCACAGCAGTGACCGCACCTTCGAACTCCTCAACGAAATCGCTCAGAAGGACCACCGGGTACTTGTGCTGCGGCTTTCACGGAATTTCGGCCATCAGCGGGCGATCTTTTCCGGGATGAAGCAGGCAACCGGCGATGCGGCGGTGCAGCTTGACTGCGATCTGCAGGATCCGCCAGCGTTGCTGCCCGAATTTATCAGGAAGTGGGAGGAGGGGTACCATGTGGTATACGGTATCCGGCAGCATCGTGAGGAGTCGTGGCTGATGCAGCGGCTGCGCCATGCAGGGTACGGTATCATCAACCTGCTCAGCGAGGCGTCACTGCCTCCCGACGCCGGCGATTTCCGGCTTATTGACCGGACGATTATCGATGCCTTGCGCCGGCTCGACGACGATCAGTTCTACCTGCGTGGAGCGATCGCGGCAATGGGTTTCCGGCAGACCGGGATTCCCTACAACCGTCCCGCCCGCCATGCGGGAAAAAGCAAGTATTCACTCTGGAAACTGCTGAAGCTGGCGGTCAACGGTATACTTGACCATTCGGTCGTTCCTTTGCGGGCGGCAATCTGGACCGGTCTTGCCGTGTCATTCACCTCGATGGTACTTCTTGTGGTGTATCTTCTCTCCTGGAAACTCGGGATCGGCAACTGGCCGCGTGGTTTCGCCACCACCACCCTGCTGATACTCTTCTCCATCGGGATCAATGCCCTGTTTCTCGGCATTATCGGCGAGTATCTCGGACGGATTTACCGTGTCCTCAAAAAAAGCTCACGTATCCATATCGAGGAGCGTGTCACGCATCCTCCGAAGGGGTCATAACGGAAAAAAGGCTGACTCCCGCCGGCAGTGCAACGGAGCGCGCGATACGTGCTTCGATCAGCAGACACCACCGCAGGAGGGTATTGAGGAATCGGGGGGGCGCCACGAAATCATGTGAGGACGATGTCGCTCCCGTCAACTTTTTCAGCGACCGCATACACCACAGGGGAATAACGAACGCCAGTTTGTAATAGGTACGGTAGTCAATCCGAAGTCGTGCCGTTTTCGCGAGTGCCTGCATCGTTTTGTTGGTATAGCGACGGAAGTGACGGTTCCACTCGTCATGACTTCCCCATAGAAATGCGTAGGCGGGTACCGAAGCGAGGAGCTTCCCGCCGGACTGCAGCACTCGTGCAAATTCCCTTCCGGCACGATGGTCGTCTTCCAGGTGTTCCAGAAGTTCGAGTGCAATGACCATACCGATGGAGCCGTTTTTAAACGGCAGGTGTTGCGCATCACAGCAGACGATCAGAGCCTCAGGGGCGTGGCTTTTAGCCAGTCGGCACGCTTCCCAGGAAAAATCAGCACCGAGATACCGCATCGTCTTTGTTGCAGGAGAAAATTCATTCGGACCGCAACCGATATTGAGCAGGAAGCCGCCCTCCTTCGGGCGGAAGCGTTCAAACAGCATCCCCGCAAGTGCGTAGTGACCGGCAAACCAGAAGTAGTCGCTTCCGAGCCGGTTATAGAGCTGCTGTTTGGTTGCTTCGTCTTTCATGGTTTTTCAATCCGAAAATTCGTAAATACGAAACGAATAATCATTAAAAATATGAAGGTTATTCAAGAATTCACTGATTTTATTTTTAGCGTCAAACCTGTTCCAGATCCGGAAATGGAAGCGTATGATTTACCGATTCTCCTGTTTTCTTAAATTCCGGTACACGGCAATATTTCCCGACCGGCTGATCAGTCCAGGACGGTTGCTACTGTAGGCCCCCAGAATCATATCAGCACCATCCGCGGAATCTGCAACGCGGTTATGCCAGTGGTACTTCGCCATGTAGTTCCAGATCCTTGGCCAGAGCAGGCCCGGTTCGATATATGCTGAGTCTGCTCTTCCAATGGTCGTGTCGGCAAAGGCAATAATGTCACGGGTGTGCACCGCCTGTTTGCGTCCGTTGGCACCGATGTATCCCGCCTGTTTCACAATATTCCCGGTGGGTGTCCGTGTAGCGAAACTTCCTTTCCATGGCTCATAATGGGGGCGGGGGATGAACCAGAAATACCCGATGTTCAGAAGCGCCGCAATAAGCATGAGGTAGCGGCGTTTTTGGGGAAATCCGTTTTTAAGCAGTGCCCAGGTGCCGAAGAACCCCAGTACCGATGCATAATAATAGGAGAACGAGAGGAGAAATACGGTACCGTAGAGGAGTACCGGCAGCAGTGCAAGCACTACCGGCAGCCACTCCCGGGGCCGTGTGTTGTGCAGGAAGTACCGGAGCAGCAGCAGTCCGCCGGGGCCGATCACTCCGAATCCGTAAATGCAGAACCGCAGTGCGCAGCGGAGGTTTTCCCGTAGGGGTGCTCCCAGGAGGACCGAACTGGAATAGTAGAATTTCACATTCATCGTATTGGTTGCTTTGAACGGATCAACCCCCCAGCTTGCCATGCGGGTGGGGATGTACCAGCTGAGCGAGACCAAGGCACCGATCGCCACCAGTTGCAACCATATCCTGAGCGGATAGTGTCCACGGATCAGGAAGTAGAGAAACACCGGACCCATCATGATGAGGGTGTCCTGCCGAAACCCGATCCCGACGGCATAGATGATTCCAGCCGGGAGGGGTGACCATTCCCGGGCTTCCATTTTATAGAGTGCGTACGCCATCCATGCACCGATCGTCAGCGAAACGGTATGAACAATCGGAATCGCAGGAAAGAACAGGGCTAATGGAAAGGTGCCGAGAAACAGAATGTCGAAGGTTCTTCGCTGTTTTGCCATACACCAGCAGGGGAGTATAAATATAAGGTAAACCAGGTTCTGCAGTTGCTGGACGATATTTGCGTTTTTCACCAGAAGATGCACAAGTCGTCCGAAGAGAACATGAAACAGATATCCAGGTGCATGGGGCTGATCAATGGTGATATCAAACCGGTCGATGATTGCCAGTGCATAGTTAACAGAGTCGTAGTGGTAGGGGTAGGGGGTCCCTGCAATCAGGAATACAGCTATCCAGAGGCAAATGAGTACCGGTATTTCCGGAGTCGTCCGAAAAACAGCAACGGTGGTGGAACGTAATTCCGGTAATCTCATGAGTGTTTACCATCCTGCTGGAAGATCCCGGATACCGACAATCGACTCTGTCCGGGGATGGTGCACCGTTTTCCGGTACCGGAAGATTGTACATTATGCGGATGTGCTTCTGCAATGCTCCGTAATCGCCCGGATTCTGCAGCACACGCTACCCCGCACTCCTTCCCCGGAGGCAACTGCGGAGGGCCTGATACGATCCTTGTCACGAAATGTAATAAAGTGTTTCCACTCAGAAAACGGTTTTTAAGGTGTGATAGCATTATACTCTTTAAAAACAGTGTAAGTTTGGGTATATTATTAAACAGAAGCGTATCACAGCTGCAATCGCAGAAAACAGGACAGGCGCATTATTATGGTTGATCCATTTGAATATCTCAACTATCGGAAACTGCTTAAGGACCTCTATGAGGATCGCAAAGCGGCGCAGTCATTCTTTTCCTACCGGTATATCGCTCAGAAGGTGGGGTTTGCTTCGGCAGGATTTTTCACCAACATCATTCAGGGGAAGCGCAATATCTCTCCCGAATATATATTCAAATTTGCTGATGTATTCAAGCTCAACAAAGCAGAGAGTGAGTACTTCGAGCTGCTGGTGAATTTCGATCAGGCAAAGGATCACGTCCGTAAACGGTTTTATTTTGAAAAAATCCTCGGCCATAAAAAATCGAAAATAAAAACCACCGATATTCAACAGTACGAGTTTTACAGTAACTGGTATTATACGGCAATTCGGGAACTCATTGATATATACCCCTTCAAAGGGGATTTTGATGAGCTTGCAAAACGTGTTTCTCCTCCGGTAAAACCGTCAGAGGCGAAAAAAGCGGTTGAATTGCTCGAAAAAATAGGGTTCATCCGGAAACGGGAAGAGGACGGGGTGTATGAACAGACCGATACGTTCATCACCACCGGATACGAGGCGAAGTCGGTCGCGATCAATAATTTCCTCATGGGGATGTCGGATCTTGCCAAAGAGGCAATTGACCGTTATCCCCGCGATAAGCGCGATATCTCTTCACTGACCTTCACGGTTTCCGAAGAAGGATATGCAACAATTCACGAACGGTTGAAAAGCTTCCGGCGCGAAGTGCTCGAAATCGTTCGAGAAGATAAGAGTCAGAAACGGCAGGACCGGGTGTATCATATCAATTTTCATGTATTTCCACTGACGAAAGTATGATGCCAACTGCATTGGTGCGTACCTATCTACCGCTGTTGCTGCTGACCGGCGTACTACTGTTGCAGATGTGCAACGGTGGGTCCGAGGTCATTGCCGATCGCGGCGGTTCCGAAGTGATCGCCAGGCTGGTTACCGAAGATGGCGACCCGGTCGTCGGTGCAGAGGTACAGGTTCTTAATTACACTTTCCGTGATTCTTCGGGAGTTACCGTTCCTGATACCCAGGTTATCGCCTCTACCATCTCCGATGACAGCGGAAAATGTACCTTCAAGAAGATTGAGCAGATACCGTATTACCTCTCCGCAACCTATGGAGATGATTCACTGGTACTTGCTCCCTATCCTTTTACCTCCGATTCTGTGGTTCGGGTCGATTTAGGAACACTCATAATGAAAGCCCCCGGAGCAATTCAGGGGGTGGTGTTTCTGGTTGCAGGTGGAACTGAGGCAAATATCCACTGTTATATCGCCGGAACCTCATTCGGGGCGATTACCAATTCCACTACGCCCCAGTTTACCATCTCGGGGATTTTTCCGGTTGATACCACCTATACGCTCACGGTAACTGCCGATGGGTACAAACGCATAACGCTGTCCGGTATAACCGTCAGTGCCGGTATGGTCACCATGTTACCCGATACCATTCTTCTCGACCTTGATCCGGTCGGTGCACCACCCTCGCCGGAAGGGTTGACCGTGCAGTACGATACCGTTTCGGGAAATGCATCGGTCCTATGGAACACTGTTAATGTAGAGGATGTCGGACGGTACATTGTGTACCACTGCAATGGCGCTTCCTGCCTTGCGGACACTGTTGACGATACTTCAGCAACCGTTTCCTTTTTCACTGATCCGACTGATACGGTTGCCAGAACCGTGCTCATACAGGTTTCCGCACTGGACGACGATAACAACGAAGGATCGCGCAGTCCTTTTGATACGGTTGCGGCGATACCTCCCGCGTGGAACAGGATCGTTACCTCGGTATTCAAGGTTGACGGAATGGGCAATGTGGATACGGCCTACGTGGCCATGCAATTCGCCGGTAAGCTTCGTTCCGTTGTGTCGTGGACGTGGTGGGCGGATGATCCCGATTCGGTAATCGACACCTGGAGCGGTGAAGGTAGCAAAAGCGGGAACGATACGATCGTCTGGCCTACGGTGAACAATAAAAAACGACTCTATATATCCCTTACCGATGACCGGGGCGGGGTAACGGTAGACAGCATCGATGCACGTTTTCTGCTGCCGATTGACGTATGGGGTACCTCCGACAGCCTTTTGTACGCGCGCTGTTATGCGGGAGCTGCCGCCATTGACGGGAAGATCTATGTGTTCGGCGGCGGACTACTGATGCAGACAGCATCCTATCAGTTCACGATCATCGGACAGAAAACCGCTGAACGGTATGATCCTGCAACGGGGGAGTGGAGCAGAATCGCCTCCATGAAGCAGAAGCGGTACATGGCGGCAAGTACGGTGGTTAACGGAAAAATTTATATCTTCGGCGGATCCGACGGTTCAAAAGATCTCGCGACCGTTGAAATGTATGATCCGGATGCCGACGTGTGGGAAATTGTTGATACAATGTCACGAGCATTGGTTGGTGCATCCGCTGCGGCAATTGACGGAATAATTTATATCACCGGTGGTCTTACCGGAACCAGTGAAGTCCCCGTTTACCTTTCCACGATTACCTCCTACGACCCCACATCGGGTACCTGGGGGAGCGTCGGCAAAATGAATAGTGTCCGCAACCTTCATCAGACAGTTGTTTTTGAGGATCGACTGGTTACCATTGGCGGACTCGGGATCGATAAGGAAACCGACTTACCGGTGGCAATGAAAAGTTTTGAATGTACGGATGTGGGTGCAGGCAACAGTTGTCCGTTGTCGCTCGCACAAACCAGCGTGGGAAGGTGCAGGTTCGGTGCGACGGTTATCGAGGACAGGCTCGTAATTCTCGGTGGAACCGGGGTGATGGACCGGATTAATCCCCTGAATACGGTTGAAGTATTTCTTACTGATGGTACCGGCATCAGCAGCGGTGCCGATATGCCGGTAGCGCTCGAAGGAATGGCTGTTGTGGCCGTTGATGGACGTATCTACTGCATCGGCGGAATTACCGGTGGTGCAGTGGGTGCACAAACAAGCAAGGCAGTCTATGTTTACTATCCGTAAGCATACGGGAATACACGTTCCAACGACGCTCCTGAACATGATCAGGGGTGCCGCACTGCTTGTGGCTTTTGCCCTGACTGCCACCCCGTTTGCACAGTGCGGCATCGAGGAAAACGGGTATCTCTTCATGCATCCGTATTTTCAGGGAACCGCGTGGAATGCCACCAGTTTTATTTCCAATATTCTGCCCGATATCGATATGTGCCTCGATAAGCCGGTCAATGCGGCTGCGGGAAAACTCATGGAGCAGGGAACTTTTGTCTATACCACTGCTGATGGCACGATGTGGATTTCCACCGGTCCGCTTGCGGATAATGACTGTCCCTGCTGCAGACCGAGTATTCTGTTCGAAGAATCGCCGATTGAAATTACGCTTCCCGACGGGATCGATCTGCAACCGGAACTGCCTTTCTATCTTCCCGGTCGCGGTGGAGCGGAAGTTGATACCGCTTATCTTGTTGCCGTCGGATCGAATCAACGTGTTTACTGTCTCCATATCAGTACCGGAACCGGGGCAACCGGTGCCGTTGACACTATAGAAATCCCGGATCTCGGGACTTCCGAACTTACTGGCGTCTGGGGTGAGGCACAGGCCGACGAATCTGATACCGCCGTCTGGATCGGCGGTAGTGAAGGACTCCTTGTTCGTGTGCCAATCAGCAACAATCAGTGGGGTACTTCAGTAGCGCTTCAGGTGGACGCTTCCGAAACCGTGACAGCGGTGGGCGGCGGATATGTCGGCATGCTCTCCGGAGCACTGTACCGGCGGACGGGAGATGCGCTTACGGCAACCGGTGCGTCAGCGGATGGAGCACTGCGGTATGTGACCGGGCGTGTGGCGGTTGGTGATGGCGGCTCGGTACTGACATACAGGAACGGAACATGGCAGGTACAGACCTCCGGCAGTAACGATTTCCGGCTCGGGAATCTTAGCGCGAACGATACTGGTGCGGTGGTGGAACTGGTGGATGCTCAGTGGAAGTATTCGGTACTGCAGCTTTCAAACTCCCCAACCTCCATTGATTCTGTACCCCCGGAGACGGCAGGGGGCTTGAATGATAGTGCTTATGTGTTTGGTATCAATGGAATTTCGGTTGTTAGGGTGTTTTTGCGTGATACCGATGGCAACACAGCTTTGCCGCTGATCCAGCATAAACAGGGCTCCACGGCTACCACACTGGATAAGGGAGATGACGGTACTGTCCTGCAGCCGCAAACCCCGACGGCGTTAAGTTCAAGTCCGCTGGCATATTTCAACGACACCCTTATCACGTTGGAGCTTGGGCCGAAACAGGTTGTTGTGGAAGCAAAAGCACGGCGTGGCGACAATTTCGACGCGTCATGCTTATTTTACAAATGGGATTATTTTACCTACACCCGGAAACAGCCGTGGAGGCTCAACGATTCCCTGCTGGTCCACATCGGCAGTGATACCCTTCGTATTGTCAACAAGGCTGAGGCTACCGTTACCACTATTGCAAATACACTGGCAGCCAAATGCCGTGGAAAGACGATGCTTGCTTGTACGGGAAGAAGCATACGCCTTATTCCCGGTAATGTCTCTGATGTCCGTCGGGTGGTCCTTGTTGATGCCGCTGGCCGTTGCGTCTGGAAATATGCAGGTAAATTATCTGTCGGTTCAGTCCTTACCTCACCACAGATTCCGCAGGGAATTCATTTACTCCGGATCGAATACGGTAGCGGTAGAGTTGAGTCGCGCAGGATTGTGTTTGTCGGTCGTTAGTGCGGCTTTCCCTGAAAAAAAAATTATTGAAACCAGCAGGGGCGTTCAATTGAACGCCCCTGCTGGTTTTTGTGAGATATCCTTTATTGGTGTCGGTAAGGACGTTCAATTGAACGTCCCTACACCTGAGTTCCGAGATGGAACTTACACCTCAAAATCAAAATTAATTTCCCGCTTGGTAATACCCCGGTCGGTAAACCTGATATAACGGGTGGCTGCATTCAGTACACCGGGAAACATGGTTGCCCACTCGATAATGCAGATGCCGTTTCCGGCGAGGTAGTCGTCGAAACCGATTTCAATCAATTCAGACTGGTCGCTGAGCCGGTAAAAATCGAAATGGTACACCGGCATAACCGGCGTTTCATAAATGTTGACTATGGAAAAACTTGGTGACCGGACGATCACCGCGGGAGCGAGTTTATGCATGAACCCGCGGACAAATTCCGTTTTCCCGGTTCCGAGATCTCCTTCGAGTGCAAACACATCCCCTAAGGCGGCTTTCGCGGCTACCCGTGCGCCAAAGGAACGGGTTTCCTCAACCGATGCAACGGTAATCAGCGGCATCAATCCGCTCCCGGTGTCAGTATACCGATCGGGACAATGATCTCTTCCATGGAGATGCCTCCCTGCTGGAAGGTATTCCGGTAGTGCTTGTTGTAATGCTCGAATTTGTCGGGCTGCACGAAATAGTAGTTCTCCCGCGCGATCACGCAGGTGGTGTCATCACCGAATTTCGGAATACCGTAATGGGTCGGATCGGCAAGGTAGACAACGGTACGTTCATCCGAAGAGATCCCGGTGCCGAATTTGTACCGCAGGTTCGGGGTGAGGCTCTTGGAACTGTACAGTTCGGTACCCCGGCTGCAGAGAACACTTCCGTGATCAGACAGTACGACAACGCGGCAGTCCTGCTCCGCGACTTCCCGCAACAGGTTCAGCAGAGCGGACCGTTTGAACCACGACCGTGTCAGTGCACGCATGCCGCTCTCGTCGTTGGTGAGTTCCTGCATGATTCCTGAGGCGGTACTTACCTGACGGACCTGATCAAAAAAGTCAACAACAAAGGTGATGAGACTGCTCTTGCGGCATGATTCGACACGGGAATGGAGATGCTCCGGTTCAAGGCGATCGGTGATTCTGGTGAACCACGGTTCGTCTGCCGTTACCGGATAACCGAGCCGTGTCAGATGCTCCGAGAGCACTTGTTCCTCAACGAGGTGCGTCTTTACGGTATCGGAATCTTCGGTAAGAAAGAGTTCCGCACTGTTTCCTTCGGCGATTTCACCCGGCAGTTTTCCGCTGAAGAGTGCCATTCGGGCAAACGTGTCGTCGGTCGGGAGTGTTGAGTAGAAATAGTGACGGTCAACACGGAAGAACTTCTTGAGAACCGATTCGATACCGATATACTGATCGAGCCTCATGCCGCTCAGAACAATGAGGTAGGTCTTTTTACCCGATGCGAGAAGGGGAGCAATATGCCGTTCAATGACGCCGGTTGACAGAAGGGGTGCTTCTGTTCCCTCTTTTATCCAGTGCGCGTAATTTTCGATAATTGATGCGGAGAAGAGTGCGTTGCAGTCTGATTTTTGTCCGGAGTGTGTCTGCCTGATTCCTTCGTCGTCGACGGATTCGAGTGCCAGATCCCAACCGGTGATGTTCTCGTACATTCTGAACCATTGCTGCGGAGAGAGGTACCCCGAAAGATGTGAACGGTTTTCCGAGTAACTCCGGATGAACCGCTGGGCGATATTTTTAGAGACGATTCTCCGGGAATCAAGCAGGTTCTTGCAGACTAGAAGAATCTGACTCGGATTGACGGGCTTAGTGAGGTAGCCGTCGATTTTTTTGCCGAGCGCATCATCCATGAGCTGCTCTTCTTCGCTTTTGGTAACCATGACAACCGGTAGATCGGGGTTGATATCCTTGATTTTCTCGAGCGTCGTCAGCCCGCTTTTTCCGGGCATCTGCTCGTCGAGCAGGACAATGTCGAAGCCCTGCGGCTTGTCGCTGACGAGTTCGATTGCATCATCGCCGCAGAAAACAGGGACAACACTGTAGCCCCGTGTTTCAAGGAACATGATATGTGAGCGGAGATATTCAATCTCGTCATCCGCCCAGAGAATCCGTTTTCTTCCTGCTGCCATACAGCTCTCCCTCTTCTTAGACTGGTGCCGGTTCCGGTTTTTTACTCACCGGAAGGTCGACATGGAATGTAGTGCCACGGTCACGTTGCGACCAGGCTACATAAATTTCACCTTTATGATAATCGTCAATAATCCGTTTTGCAAGAGTCAACCCGAGCCCCCACCCCCGTCGTTTGGTGGTGTACCCCGGTGAAAATACTTTTTTCTGCGATTCCCAGGATATTCCTCTACCGTTGTCCGTTACCTTCACCCTGACCGTGTTACGCTCGATAAGATGTTCGGTGCTGATGACGATCATTCCATCATCCACGGTTATCGCGTCGATGGCGTTTTTCAGCAGATTTTCAAATACCCATTCAAGCAGGTCGCGGTTCGCATGGACAAGCGGCGTGGTGGTGAAATTGTATTCGATGGTAATCCGTTTGCGCAGAAGCGGCAATCGCATCGTAAAATATGCTGAAACATCGGAGAGAATATTGCGCAGATCACACGGAACCATCTTCGGTGTGGACCCGATCTGACTGAACCGAGCGGTAACCCTCGAGAGCCGTTTGAGATCACTGCTCATGCTGCTGAGCACCTTGCGACTTTCCGGGGAGTCAAGTTTCGGATCATCCTCCATTGTCGCGCGGAGATATTCCACCCATCCCATGATAGAGGAGAGCGGTGTCCCGAGCTGGTGTGCGGTCTCTTTCGCCAGACCGACCCAGAGGTTGCTCCGTTCGGTAACCCGGATATTGTGGAACGCCAGATACAGCAGGAGTATGAACGCTGCACCGAGGCCTATCTCGAGTACCGGCATCAGGTAGAGACCACGGATAAGCAGACTGTTGCCGTACATGAGGTACCCGAGCAGATGCGTACTGTCACCGCCCAGATATACGGGTGAAGGAACGAACGAATGGCGCAGCAATTTGATCTTACGTTCAAAACGGCGGTGGGTACCGGAAGCGGATTCCCTGCCGCCGTTGACAAGAGCTGAATCCGGGAGAGGCTTTCTGCCGAGGTTTTTCCAGTAGACGGGCTTCCACGATGCATCGGTAAATATGATCGGATTGGTGGTGGTGTGCAGCAGCTGTTCCACAATACCGTGGAGTTCTCCTTCCTGCAGGGAATCGGTGACCGTCATACCGATAAGCTCTGCATACGCGCGGGTAAGTCCGGTTGTTTCCGCTTTAAGGCGGCTGATGACCATCCACGAGTAAAGACTGTAGCCGACCATGGCGAAGGCGCAGAGCACAAACAGCGTATTTTTCCGTGTAAACGGACGAATCCTCATAAAGATGAAATACAGCAGTGGAGCGCTGACGATTCTACTGAACCACGATTTCACCGGGGGCGGATCTCCGTAGTTCCCTGCATCCAGGGGTGCAGGACTTCAGGTACGCGGATGGTACCACCCGCCGTCTGGAAAGTTTCAAGAATCGCCACCAGGATCCGGGCGGTTGCAAGCCCGCTGCCGTTGAGCGTGTGGACAAACCGTGGTTTGTCGCCGTTTTCGGGACGGTACCGGATATTCATGCGACGTGCCTGAAAGTCCTCAAAATTACTGCAGGAGGAGACCTCGAGGAATTTACCCTCGCCGGGTGCCCAGGCTTCAAGATCGTAGCACTTTGCGGCTGCAAAGGAGAGATCCGCATCGCAGAGCGTTAGTACACGGTAATGCAGACCCAATGCCTTGAGTATCGCCTCCGCGTCGCCGCGCAGCAGTTCAAGTTCATCGAAGGATGTTTCAGGTTGCACCATTTTCACCAGCTCGACTTTGTTGAACTGGTGGACACGCAGGTATCCTTTGGTGTCTTTGCCGTAACTTCCCGCTTCGCGCCGGAAACAGGCGCTGTAGGCACAGTACTTTACCGGCAGCTGCGCCTGATCGAGAATTTCGTCGCGGTGCAGATTGGTAACAGGTACCTCGGCGGTGGGGATGCAGAAGAGGTCGTCTTCGCCCATGAAGTACATCTGTTCTTCGCTTTTCGGGAGCTGTCCGGTTCCGAACAGGCTGGCCCGGTTGACGAGAAACGGGGGGAAGATTTCAAGATAGCCGTGTCGGCGGGTATGCGTATCAAGAAAGAAACTGATCAGCGCCCGTTCAAGCAGTGCTCCCGCTCCCTTGAGTACCGGGAAGCCGGCACCGGAGATCTTTGCCCCCCGGGGAAAGTCGATGATATCGAGTGCGGTTCCGAGCTCGATGTGGTCCTTGGGTTGGAAGTCAAACTGCGGAGGGGTACCCCAGATGGCCGATTCGACGTTGTCCTTTTCACTCAAGCCGTGCGGGACGCTGCTGTGCGGGACGTTGGGGATGCGGATCAGATGCTCATGGACGGCGTCTTCGATCTCTTTCTGTTTTCCATCAAGCTCCTTAATCTGCTCGGATACGGTCTTCATATCCGCGATCACCTGCGATGCGTCTTTTTTCTCTTTTTTGAGCGCGGCAATCTCCATCGATCGGGTATTACGGAGGTTTTTGAGACGTTCCACCTCCTGTATCGCTTCGCGGCGCCGGTTGTCGAGATCAAGAATGGCATCAATATCCACCGGGCTTTTTTTATTGGCAGTGGCGGTTTTTATGGCATCCGGACTGGTTCTGATCCGCTGTATATCGAGCATGGGTCGGGTCTCCTGAAAGGTGTGGTAAAGAGCTTAAAATATACTATGGAACTAGGTCAGTTAAAGCTGCGGAGTATCTCTCGCTTTGCGGTTCACTACCTGATGGTACCGGACTTCATCCTGTTTGCCTGTACAGGCGGGTGAATATAAAGGGGTGAAACCACCTCTGATCGTGTACTGGAGACCGTTCTATGAAAAAACGTTAAAATATTGCGGTGTTAAATATTTTTGGTGTTAAAAGTGTCTAAAGGCTGTAATTTACCCTACATCGTTCTATAGATAGAACTCAAAATGGTGCAGGGTGCATTGGCAACGGCTATTGGTGAAGGTATATTGAAGTTGAAAGGGGTTGGCAGATGATAGAGGTGTTCGACTATTTCGATTACCGGAAATACCTGGTAGCGTGGTTCAGGGAGAAAAAACGTGAGAATCCGGGCTATTCATTCCGTGTCCTTGCTGATCATGCCGGTTTCAAGTCTAAAAGTTTTATGGCACACGTTATGGAGGGAAAAGCGAATCTCTCTGAAAATTCATTGTTCGCATTGGGGCGGGCGCTCAAACTTTCTTCTAAAGAGTTCTCCTATTTCACGTCACTCGTACGATTCAACCAGGCCCGGGATCAGCGGCAGCGCGAACAGTACTTTCAGGAGCTTCTCAGGGGAGGTGCCCGACAAAAAGCACGGACCATGCTGGAACATGAGTATGAATTTTATTCAAAATGGTACCACAATACCATCCGGGAACTGGTTACGATGGTCGATTTCAGGGATGATTACGCGGCATTGGGGAGGATGCTGGTACCACCGATATCCGCCGTCAAGGCACGGCGCTCGGTACAACTTGTACTGCGGCTGGGATTGGTTGAGAAGGCTGGTGGACAGTATCGGGTTACCGATAAAATCCTGAAGACCGGTGACGATATCCGTTCGGTTGCCGTTACCGGTTTTCACCGGCAGAATCTTGAGATTACCGGAAGCGCACTTGACCGGTATCCTGTTGATGAGCGGGAAATAAGTTGTGTGGTCGGAGGAATGTCAGATGAGTGTTTCAGGCAGGTAAAGAGTGAAATACAGGAGTTCAGAAAGAAAATCGTTTCCATCATCAGTAATGACGCACGAAAGGCCAACCGTGTTTATCATGTCAATTTTCAATGCTTCCCCACGGCGGTGTCACATGAATAGGAATCCCGGAATCCGCCGCCGCTGTGGATCGATGCTATCGATTGCCGCGGTGCTTCTGTGGAGCGCCGTGCTCATGCTCTATCTTGACTGCTCCTCCGGTGTGTTTGATATCTCCGGAAATCCTTCGGATATCGGAGGGGCGCAGGAGGCTCAGGTACCTGATACGCTTCCTGTTCCCGACAGCGTGGAGATCTATGATATTTTTGAAGGTGGAATGTATGGTGATAGTTACGAAGGACTGTCGAAATAATAACACTTGTTATCTGTTTGGAGGAGTCATGAAAAGAATTATTATCAGTCTACTGGTTGTCGGCGGTATCTCCTTTCCACGGGGAAGCGATACTTCCGGTGTTCGCCGCGGAGGTGCAGCTATGCCTCGGAAGGAAATTCTGTGCCCGATGATTTTGCCAAAGGGTGGCTGGCAGGTCTCTCAAATTGCGGGGGTGAGTTACTATCATGAGAACTCCACCGGAAGAACCCTGACGCAATTCCGGAGTACGATCGGTGATTTTGTAAAAGACGCGAGGAATAAATTCACGACCTACGGATCAGTATTTGCTTTACTGCCCCGCTTTTCCGTGTCGGACCGGGTTGAGTTCGGCGCATTTCCCGTACCGTACGTGAACGTTCTGATCACCGGATCGGATATCGGTTACCGGGCTGACGGGACACTGAACCGGTTTGCCATGACCTTTCATGGCGGGTTAACAGGATTGACGCTTGCCCGTCCGACAGGTGTGACGCTGAATTTTTCATCAGGAATTTCGACAAAGTTACTGCTTTCTCACCGCTGGTGGCATGAACAGCATTTTCGTGCATCGTATGTAAGCTCCTATCAGGAATTGTCACTGAGTGAGCTTGTCGGATTGCAGTGTAACGAGATAATCGCCTTGACCGTAGACATTTACGGAGGGATGGGGTGGAGGGCCAGTGTCCTCCCTGAGACCCGATTCGCAACCGGTGGTGATCTGCATTGTGTGGCGCACCTGTCTCCCTGGTTTTCGATTGACGTGTTTACCGGAGGGCGGGTGGTAAAGGCAACTCAAACTGCCCGGCGTGCGTTTTCCGCCTCGGTTGGTTCGAGGTTAATCGTCCAATGGTAAAAGGGTACCGGAATAGTATATTGCCTCTCAGTCTGTAAAAGTGAAATCATTAAAAGGAGAATTAATCTGCTGCACATCTACATAGACGCCGATGCCTGTCCGGTAAAAAACGAGGTATACCGGGTTGCGGAACGGTACCGTCTCAAGGTAACCCTGGTGGCCAATGCCCGTATGCGCATACCCTATGATCCCCGCATTGCACTGCAGGTAGTCGGTGACAACCCCGATGAAGCGGACGACTGGATTGCCGAACAGGTGGAGTCCGGTGATATTGTTGTTACCGCCGATATCCTGCTTGCCGACCGCTGCATCAAAAAAGGGGCCTTTGCCATAGGATCTACCGGTAAAATGTTTACTGAAGATAATATCGGATCGGCGGTTGCCATGCGCGACCTGATGGCGCAGTTGCGAGATGCCGGAACCGTTACCGGCGGGCCGCCACCGTTTTCACAACGCGACCGGTCACGGTTTCTTCAGAAACTCGACGAGATTATCCAGAAAATCAGGCGACTTTCACCACCGGATAAAGGTACCTGAACAGCTCGGCCCGTGATTTCAATCGGCTGTAAAGATTTTACGTTTTCAGATGGAACCACTACATTTGCCTGTCAGCGAGATAATAGTGATCCGGACAATAGCAGTTGCATCAATCGATACCTGATCAAAGAAAAAAGAATCATTCATACCCCCGTATTTCCGCATCAGTGCGGTAAGTACCTGTTCTTTTTCCGCCGGATTATCAACAAATGAAGCTCTACCGGTACCGATAATGCTTTTATAGCGCACTCCCCACCGACATGGATTTTCGGACGGTATGACTGCCACATTGTACTCCATTTCAAAACAGGTATCCGGATTTTTTTTCAGCAGCTCAGTTTTCAGACCTTCGTTTGCGGAGTGGAAAAACAGATCGTTTCCTCTCCGGATAAAGCAGACCGGAACGATATAGGGAAACGTTTCGTTTATCATTCCGATTCTGCAGAAATCACACGAATCGATAATCCGGTAAAGCTCATCGGCTTTGGTAACCGCTTTTTCACTGCGTCGCATGGAGCTCCTTCCGGGAGGTGAAACGGGGAATGATCTTTTTACCGCGGCAATATACAACCAGCCTCTCCGGAAAAAGAAGGGGCCGGGTGCAGACCTTTGTAACGCCCCCGGTTTTCGTGACGTTTATTATACTTGTAAGGAGTAGTTTCGCTTAGATGAACCTGTCGGGGGCACCATGGATTTCAAGGGACCGGTATTTTCAGGCCGCCCGTTTATAATCACTTTTCTCGCAGTGTTGGCACTGGTGGTAATCGGTGTTCTGGCCGGAACTATACTGGTCGCAAGGAATACGTATCTGAACATGCGCCTGAGTTCAATCTGTCCTGATTATTTCTCCTACGAGTACGCCTGGATCGTGGACGAAAACGGGAAGGGGATGGATTCCGTTGCCGTGACCATGAGTGATAATTCTAATGTCAATCTGATCTACCGGACCTTCACCGATTCAACCGGTCGCTTTGTTCTCTTCCATGATTTCGGATCGTTTGCCCTCTACGATATGCCGTTTTCGTACTTTCTGTATGTATCGGCGAATGGGTGGAGTGATACCATCTGCTATACCTTTGAGCGGTACCGGGTCTGTCATTTCAGAAAACAAGATGGGCCGGATACCATCGTTTACCATCCCTCAAACCGGAACACCACGAGCCTGCGGATGGGAAAAACCTCGCGCCGGATGATTGATTCCGGGTTTGCCTTTGTTCCCTATGAGGAAATTGCCTTGTCCCGGCATCGGCCGGAGCAGATCCGCGAAGTGCTGCCATACGACACGGTCTGGTATACAACGCTACGGATCGGGAGTTCGATTGTGGTGTGTGCGGTAATTCCGATCGGTAGTTACCGGGTACTTAAGGGAACAAATGCGCTGTTGACTGAAGGAGTATGGTATTGCCTCGATCGTGACGGCGACCATGACCTTTCAGATGAATACCCCGTACTGATAGGGGGAGGAGGGGATTGCACCGTTGCCGGTTGCCGGACTGTCGACAGTGTCAAGGTACCCGAGGGATGGTATCTGTTTGATCTGGAGGTACGCCGGTCGAAAGGAAAAACACCGCTACTCAGGTATCGGCGGGCCGATGCGCTGTACGGCACGATGGCTGTGGATTCCGTCCGATATCCGGTGCTACTGTGGGATTGGCGCTGCTCCGGGTTTACTGATCCGGCAGCCGTGGTGATGGCGATTGACCGCAACGCCGATGGAACCTTTGATACCCGGGAGGGAAGTGCCGAACTCTATGAACATTGCCGTGGGCGAATTACCTTTGATTCAACTTCGATGCGTATCGATACTATCGCTCCGGATGGGCTGCGGCTCTTCTGCAGTGATTTCAGGCATTCCAATGTAAAGCCTTCAACTGCAGTGGTCGGCGGATGGGCGGATAACTTCACCGCAGCCGCCAGCTGCCCGTTTTCACTGTATCAGGAGTGTGCTGCCAACCGGTATGTACTACTCTATTTTTTTGAAGGGGTTGCAGAGCAGGCTATGACTGCACCTGAACTTTCGTTCCTGACAACACTGATGAGGGAGCAACTGGGGGCAACCAGGCTCATCGGTGTCAATCGCCGGAGTGTCGGAAAGCTCTCCACTACCGAAACGGTAATCAACGAAAACCGGGGGTGGACCGGATTGCTGGTACGGCAGTTTCACAATCATCGGGATCGGGAGATTATCTGCCTTAATGCCGAAGGAACGATAGTTTACCGGGGAGAGATCGGGGCTCAGGCGGTCACCGGAATCTGGAATCATGCGCAGGTGGATGATGTGGTAGCTCTGGCAGTGTACGAACAGCGGTTTGCGGGGCAGGTTGTCGACGGTGCTCCCCGGTAAACACCCTGTTTCTCAGGCTGCAGTTCACTATTTCCTCGAACTGCAACTCCCTGTAATAATACTATTATAGTGACCGGGTATCCTGAATCGCCCAGACAGCGGTTTTCAACAATCAAATTCACTCTGTTCAATCAGTTACCCTATGAAATCAGTGATGTTATGTTCTATTGCGGGAGGGTGCCGGGTTGTACATTTAGATGGACCACATTCCCGCGAATGTACCGTTGTCGTACCGGGTGGTCATTCTGCCTTTTGAATTGGCTAACGACGCTACTTCGTTATCTGACTCTTGAATGCAACTGACAAAGTAACGTTTCTGGAGCACCTATGTTTAAACAATCTCCTGAATCATTTGTAATTTTCGTTACCATTCTGTCTGCACTTCTCTGTCTCTGCTCCGAAAAAGCACCGGATGCGGCGAAGCTTACCACGGTCGATACAAAGCCGGGGGCGGTCTCGCAACCTGTTTTACGGACCACTCTCCCCGCAAGCTGGGATGAAAACTGGTTCGCTTCTCCTGCGGTTTACGATCTGGATGATGACGGTAACTTTAAGATCATTGCGGCCCGGCACAGTGTGCTGTACGTGTGGAATGCCGACGGGACACTCCGCTGGCGGGCGCCGGTGGGGATGGATGCCTCAACGTCAACCGATCATGGCTCCGACAGAATGTACTGTTCACCGGTGGTTGGTGACCTGACCGGTAACGGTATCGGCGAAATTGCGATCTGTTACGGCAACAAAGTTACCGTGTACGACCACGACGGTGCCCTGCTTCCCGGGTGGCCGGTCTCTTTTCCGAATACGTCCAATGAGATTCGTTCTCTCGCGGCATGCGACCTCGACCGGGACGGCGCTTGTGAATTGCTGGCGGTCAAAACCAGTGATGGTCCGGTTACGGCTGTCTGGGACATTACGGGAAAAATGGTTGACGGGTGGCCGCAGGCCGCCACCGACGATCTCAATGACTACGGTGGGTACAATCAGAATATCGGGAGTGCCGATCTGGATGGTAACGGCACGCCGGATGTCGTCTGCACGTACGATATTTGCCATATCGGTGTCATGCAGGGTAACGGTACTCCGTGGAAGGCGAACCCGATGTTCAAGGGAACCTACGCCTGCAATGTGCCGATGTTTCATGACCTTGGACTTGCCGTACAAGGGTGGGGAGGCGATGGTAACGACCGCGATGAGTTCACCGATTCCCCGCCGGTGTTCGCCGATATGGATGGCGACGGACTGCCGGAAATCATTCTGTACTCGGATCACGAGCGTGCCGGTGAATATGTCAACCGTGGCAACAGTCTCTGGGTGCTCAACCCCGATATGACGCGGGTTGACGGATTCTCCGCACCGGTTACTTCGGGAATGCCGCTGTATACCGGGTATGAAAACAATATCGTTCAGGTCGCGCCGTCGCCCTGTATCTCGCTGCTCGGTACTTCGGTACCGCATGTCATCGTGCCCTCGTACGACGGCTGGATGTACTGTTACTCTGCGGACGGAATGGAAGTGTGGCGGGTACAGTTCGATGCCGCCGGCGAACCGTTCGTTGGCGCGGGGGAGGCGGTTGCGGGTGATCTGGATAATGACGGCATTCCCGAGGTGGTGTTCACCACCTATTCCGTGTCGAAAGACGTTTCGCATCTGTTCATCCTGAGCAACCGGGGAGCACTGATGCACCGGGTGCCGATTGCCGGACGGGGGAGCATGGCCGCGCCGACACTTGCCGATGTAGATGGTGATGGCGTTGTCGAGATTATCATCTCGCTGAAAGACGCTCTAGGTGGCGGGGACGGCGGGGTGCAGGTCTGGGATGTTTCCTCCGCGAAGAAGAATACGGTCGAGTGGCCGACCGGGCGGGGAAATTATCTGCGGACGGGGGATTTTACAATAAAAGAATAGCGGCAGATGCCGGTGTCATGGTTCTATATTTCGGAATATGACAGAAATAACTTTGTTTGCAATCTTCGGGGGTGGCATGCGAAAAGCATATACGTTTGCAGTAGCCGGTATGGTGGTGGCTTTATTCACGCAACCGGTTTTTCCGAAACAAACCAGGATGGGGATTAAAGCGGGGGTGAACCTTGCCCGACCATGGGCCGGCAGCAGTGCAGATCCCGTATTTCCTGATAATGTGGGTATGAAGCCGGGAGTGATTATCGGCGGGGCACTTTCCATTGAGGGAACGCCGCTCTTTTCAATGCAGCCGGAATTACTGTTTTCGATGAAAGGTGGCATTCGTGCCAGAAACGGTGATTATATACGGGCAATAACCTTAAGTTATCTGGAACTACCGGTATTGTTCAGAGTGAATATTCCTGTGGAACGGGCAAAGCCCTATATTTACGCAGGACCGGCATTGGGGCTTCGTTTGAGTACGGGCGGGTATACCCGGGATAGTGGTGGTTGGGACTGGTTCAGTCCCGAGTATAAAAAATCGCTGGAAGAGAGTACCAACCCTGTTGATTTCGGTGTGGCAATGGGAGGCGGTTTTGAATTTCCGATCGAGTCGGGAAGTATTGTTCTGGATGTCAGGTATACCCTTGGGCTGGTGAAGATTTTCAAGTTGAATGATTACATGAGAGCGGAAGGCTGGGAGCGTGACAATGTGGTGAAAGATAAAAACGGTGTGCTCTCCATTATGCTCGGGTATGCATTTGGTTCGGATGGTTGAAGTGGGGTAATCACAATGTCTGATTTTTCCTTCAGCGAAGATTCAGTTACCAGCTCTTATTAACCGCCTATAATATTCGACACCGACTCAGAGTATACCACGAACTTACCGGATAAGAAACTGTTACCGTCGAACCAGCATGAGTTCTTCGATGATTCGGTTCGCGAAATGAGAGCTGAGTATGAAGTAGAAGCATCTTAAACAGGAATAAGTGAAAATGAGAATTTATCATCATTCCCTCTATTCGCCTCATCCGGCCTTCGGCCACCTTCTCCACTTGTGGAGAAGGAAAAAAACATCCCCCCTCCACACGGGTGGAGAGGCTGTGCAGTTAGCCTGCCGAACTGGACGGGGGTGAGGTGACAGTGAAAAAGATAAAAACGATCATTGTCCGCTCCCGTCAGTTTCGAAGGGACCAAACCTCTGCAGAAATGGTACTGCGGGAACATGTGCGTAACCGTAAACTGGGTGTGAAATTCGTTCGTCAAAAACCATTTGTTCTCGATTACTTCGAAAGGAAGGTTGCGTTTGTAGCTGATTTTTACTGTCATGCGGCACGTTTGATTATTGAGGTCGACGGGACAGTTCATTCAAAAAAAACGGAGTATGATTCACTGCGGACAATGCTCCTGAACCAGAAAAAAGTCAACCTTATACGGTTTACCAACGATACCATAATAAAGGATATTGATGCGGTACTGCAAGCAATAAAACTGGAAATCAATCACCTTGCAGTTCTCAATCCTCCCCTCTCCACGAGTGGAGAGGGGCCGGGGGTGAGGCGAAAAAGAAGTGGAGTGTAAATAGACGGATAATCTCCGCCCAGGCCTGTCTTACTCAAAGAACAGGTATGATGACTTTCCTCGACTACGGCTAAATTGTTGCTGTTGATGGTGCTATAGTCAAAACCGATAACACGGGTGTCCCATGCCGCAGTGGCTTTTCCCGCCCACGCGAGAATAAACCGTACCGTCTACTCGGTCAACCGTTTTCTCAAATACTCCCCGGTATACGATTTCTTCCACGCCTTCGAAACCTTCTCCGGGGTACCCTCCACAACAACGGTTCCACCATTATCGCCTCCCTCCGGACCGAGATCAATCACCCAGTCCGTCTGTGCGATCACGTCGAGATTGTGCTCGATCACCACGACGGAATTGCCTGCGTCAACCAGGCGGTGCAGCACGGTCATCAGGTGCTCAATGTCCGCCATGTGCAGCCCGACGGTCGGTTCGTCAAGAATGAAGAGTGTCGGTTTGTTGCCGGTTTTGCTGCGGAACCTGCCGCCGGTGCCGTTGAGGTTCACCTTGCTCAGTTCGGTAACGAGTTTTATCCGCTGTGCCTCTCCACCGCTCAGGGTCGGACTCTGCTGTCCGAGCGTCAGATACCCGAGACCGACATCCTGCAGCAGCTGCAGCGGCCGGTGAATGGTCGGGTGGGCTTCAAAGAACGGGAGTGCTTCGTTGATGTTCATCGCAAGCACCTCGGCGATGGTTTTATCCTTGAACGTTACCGCAAGCGTCTCTCCGGTAAAGCGGTTGCCGCCGCATGCCTCGCAGGCAACCGTTACATCCGGAAGAAAGTTCATGCCGATTTTCTGCATCCCCTGCCCCTTGCATACCGGGCACCTGCCTTCGTCGGTGTTGAACGAGAACCTGCTTGCGTTATATCCGCGGAGCAGACTTTCCGATGAACGGGCAAAGAGCTTGCGGATCTGGTCCCAGAAACCGACATAGGTTGCCGGGCAGGAACGGGGAGTCTTACCGATGGGGCGCTGATCCACTTCGAGCACTCTGCCAATCTGTTCCCAGCCGGTGATGGCGGTGCATCCCGTAACACGGGAGGTGGTTCGCCTGCGTGCCGCGAGCAGGACCGCAAGGTTATCGTGGAGGATATTGCGGACAAGAGTGCTCTTCCCGCTGCCGCTGACTCCGGTGACTCCCACCAGTCTTCCGAGAGGGAAGGTCACCGCAATATCCCGGAGGTTGTGAAGGTTCGCACCGGTTATGGTGATAGCGGCATCGGCTGCAGGTCTGGCGACATGAGGAGTGCTTTTATCCTGCTTGAGGCAACGGGCGGTGATCGAGTTTTTGTTGCGCAGAACAGCTGCCCGTGTCCCGGCCGCTGTAATGGTGCCACCCTCCGCGCCGCCGCCGGGCCCGAGATCAATAAGGTAGTCGGCTTCACGGATGCACTCTTCGTCGTGCTCGACTACAACAACAGTGTTGCCGAGCTTTTTCAGCGATCCGAGCGTGTCGAGCAGGCGGCGGTTGTCGCGACTGTGAAGGCCGATGGTCGGTTCGTCGAGAATGTAGCATACGCCACGGAGGTTGGAACCGAGTTGCGCGGCAAGGCGTACCCGTTGAGCCTCACCGCCGCTCAGCGTTGGTGCCGAACGGTCGAGGGTCAGGTAATCGAGTCCGACGGTAGAGAGAAACTGCAGACGTGAGGTAATCTCCGGCAGAATATCCCGGGAGAGTTCCGCCTTGCGTCCGGTAAAGGAGAGCGTTTTGAGATAGCGCTGCGTCTCGCCGATTGAAAAGGCGGTCATATCGGCGATCGAACGGTTATCCAGTTGTACGGCCAGTGCTTCAGGATTGAGCCGGTTTCCGTTGCAGGCGGGGCAGGTACGGGCCTCGCCGTCCCACCAGTCATTCCACCAGATCTCCTCTCCGCTCTGTTCTTCATCAAAGCCTTTCATCAGGAGTCCCGTTCCAAAACAGCGAGGACACCAGCCATGCCGGGAGTTGAAGGAGAAGAGGCGCGGGTCGGGCTCCTCGAAGCCACGTTGACATGAGGGGCAGGTGCGGCTGGTGGAGTAAATGACCAGTTCCGGTTGACGCCCCCTGCTGCGCTGCAGTGCATGGATTATTCCCTTGCCCGCTTCAAGGGTTCGTTCTATCGCCCGTTGCAGTTCCCTGCCGGGTACGGAACCGATGCGAATGTCGGCAACCGGAAGTTCAATCGTGTGTTCCCTGTATCGGTCAAGGCGGGGCCATATTCGGGTTGAAAGAAGCTGACCGTCAACGCGCAACTGTTCATACCCGGATTTTGCCGCACATTCGGCAAGGTCGTTGTAAATACCCTTACGGTTGACTACCAGCGGAGCAAGCAGTTGTACCGTCGTGTTTTTTTTGAGTTTTGAGAGTGACGAATGAATCGCCTCCGGAGTCTGTGCACCGATCGGAACGTGGCAGTCAGGGCAGTGCTGGGTACCGAGTTTGACGAATAAAAGACGTATGTAATGATAGATTTCGGTAACGGTTGCAACCGTGCTTTTCCTGCCGCCGCTGCTGGTGCGCTGTTCGATCGCGACGGTGGGCGGAACACCCGAAATGCGGTCCACGTCGGGGCGGGGGGGCGGTTGCACGAACTGCCGGGCATAAGCGTTGAGTGATTCCAGGTACCGGCGCTGCCCTTCGGCAAAGAGCAGATCGAACGCGACGGTGCTCTTTCCGCTGCCGCTTACCCCGGTGATCACCGTGAATTTGTCGCGGGGAATGGTCACATCAACCTCTTTGAGATTATGTTCCCGTGCGCCGGTAATGACCATGCCGTCCGGTGTCCCATCCTCTCGTTGCGCTGACCAGACGGCTGCAGGTTCGGCACATTCCGTTCCGGTTGCGGCAAAGGCAGCGAGTGCCCGGCCGGTCACACTTGACGCGCACGCCATACACGCTTCCGGGGTGCCGGTGAATACCACTTCTCCGCCCTTTTCTCCTCCCTCGGGGCCGAGATCGATCAGCCAGTCGACTGCACGGAGCACGTCGAGGTTGTGTTCAATGATCACGACCGAATGTCCGGCGGCAACCAGCTGACGGAAAGCGCCGAGCAGGACCGCGATGTCCGAGAAATGCAGTCCGGTGGTCGGTTCATCAAAGAGGAACAGTGTATGATTGCGGGACGCCTTCTTTCCGGACGGAAGATGTGCGGCAAGTTTGAGACGCTGCGCCTCGCCGCCGCTCAGCGTCGGCAGCGGCTGGCCGAGCGGGAGATACGAGAGGCCGACGGCGCGTAGGGGTTCGAGGAGCGAAAGAATGTCTTTGCGATCGGCAAAGAAGGAAAACGCCTCGTCGACGGTCATTGAAAGCAGGTCATGAACAGAGAACAACCGTGTTTCACCCGGTACCGTACTTCCGATGGTGACGTCGAGTACCTCCGGTTTGAACCGTTTCCCTTTGCAGTCCGGACAGGAGAGATAGACGTCGCTGAGAAACTGCATCTCCACCTGTTCAAAACCGGCGCCGCTGCAGGTGGGGCACCGGCCGGTGCCGCTGTTGAAACTGAAGGTGGCGGCAGTGTAACCGCGTTCCTTTGCCAGTGGCGTTGCCGCAAGCAGCTTGCGGATCGGATCGAAGGCGCCGATGTAGCTGATCGGGTTGGAACGGGTTGTTTTACCGATGGAGGACTGGTCAACCATGATAACGTCGTCAATGAGCTCGCTCCCGAGCAGTGCGCGATGGGTGCCGGGGTTTTCCGTCGGTTTCCCTTTGAGTCTGCAGAGTGCCCGGTAGAGAATGTCTTCCACCAGGGTTGATTTCCCCGACCCGCTCACACCGGCGATTGCCACCATTCTGCCAAGCGGCAGGGAGATATTGATGTTTTTCAGGTTGTGTTCCGTGGCACCGGTGAGGGTGAGGTGCGGAGTGCCGGTTGCAACCGGTTCACCGCCTGCTGTACGGTCGATGGTTTCCCTGCCGGAAAGATAGCGGGCAGTCAGCGACGAGGAGGAACGGAAAAGTTGCGGCAGAGTTCCGGCAAAAACAACGGTGCCGCCGTGTACACCCGGACCAGGGCCCATGTCGATCACCCGGTCGGCAGCCCTGATCAGTTCCGGATCATGCTCCACGATGAGCAGGGTGTTTCCCGCATCGCGCAGGCGGCGCAGAATACCAATCAGCCGTCCGATGTCGCGGGAGTGCAGCCCGATGCTCGGTTCGTCAAGAATAAACAGCGTGTTGACGAGCGAGGTGCCGAGTGCCGTGGTTAGGTTGATCCGCTGCACTTCACCGCCGCTCAGTGTGCGGGACTGCCGGTCGAGCGTAAGATACCCCAGGCCCACGTCGACCAGATACTGTAGGCGTGAACGTATCTCTCCGAGCACGATCGCCGCCGCGTCATCGTAGGGTGCGGGGAGGGTGAGCGTGGTAAAAAAATCGTGCGCTTCATCGATGGGAAGCGAGACAATGTCGTGAATGTTGTAGTGACGACTGGTGCCGATCCGCCAGAGCAGGGCGTCAGGCTTCAGGCGCGATCCGCTGCACGCTTCGCACTGATGATAGGCGCGGTACCGTGAGAGCAGCACCCGTACGTGCATTTTATAGCTGCGTGATTCGAGCCAGTCGAAAAACCGGTCGACACCGTACCAGACCCCGTCGTCCCACGATCCGTCTCCGGCGAATACCCATTCCCGCTGCTCATCGGACAACCGGTTCCATGGAACGGTAACCGGTACTCCTTTCCTTTTGGCAAAACGCATCAGGTCATCCTGGCACTCATGATAGCTCGGGCTCTGAAACGGTTTGACGGCACCTTCCTTGAGTGATTTGCCGCCGTCGGGGACCACCAGATTGCGGTCGATACCGATCACCCGGCCGAAACCCTTGCAGGATTCGCATGCGCCAATGGGGGAGTTGAACGAGAAATGGTTCGAGGTGGCTTTCTGGTAGTCGATATCGCAGGTTGCACAGTGAAAACCGCTCGAGAAACGGACTCCCTGCCCGGGTTCCGTCGCATCGGCCGGGAACACGGTTACATGGCCGCTTCCGTGTTTCAGGGCGGCTTCAAGATCGCTGATGATGCGCTCCCGGTTGTCGGAGGTGAGCCGACACCGGTCCTGAATTACATGCAGCGTGGTGTCGGTCTCGAGGAAAATGCGGTGATACCCGGCGGTCTCGAGATGGGCGAGCAGTTCTTCCCGGCTGAAATTATGAGGGATGGTGACCGGAAAGGTGATGATGCTTTCGCGGAGTTGCCTACGATGGCGTTTTTTGGGTGCACTGAGCAGCTGCTCCAGAATGGTCTCCGGAGTATCCTCGGTAACCCGCTCGCCGCAGTTCCGGCAGACCAGATACGCCGCACGGGAAAACAGCAGCTTGAGGTGGTCGTTGAGCTCCGTCATGGTTCCCACGGTGGACCGTGAGGTGCGCACCGGGTTGGTCTGGTCGATGGCGATCGCCGGGGGAATGCCATCAATATGTTCCACCTGCGGGCGGTCCATCCGGTCGAGAAACTGTCGCGCGTACGAGGAAAACGTTGCGACGTACCGCCGCTGCCCTTCCGCGTAAATGGTATCGAAGGCGAGAGACGACTTCCCCGATCCGCTCACTCCGGTAACCACCGTTATCGCATTGAGGGGGATATCGATACTGATATTTTTAAGATTATTCTGACGGGCACCGCGGACGGTGATGCTGTTCTGCTGTTTTTTTACGGGCATAGTGGCCTCAAATATAGTTTCGGCAGGAGCCAGGAGTCAGAAGCCAGAATACAGAATCCAGAAGTCAGTAAGCAGGAGTTGGAAATCATGAAAGGTACCGAAAAATCCCCTGAATTCTAAGTGTTCATAATAAGTGTTTGGTATCTGATTCACGTGGTGTTGTCGTTATTCTGACTCCTGACTTCTGTATTCTGAAACCTGCTTTTCTCTCCCTGGTGATTGATGTTTTCGGTTTCCGGGTGGGGAATATTGTGATCGTGGGGGGGGGTAAAAAAGTGATTGATTCACTGTCCGAAAACCGGTACTGCCGCAGGCTGACTTTGCTGCCTTATAAACTGGCCGCCAGAAATGGTACTGTATATATTAAATTTACAAGTTATTTAAACCAGAATTCGATTAATCACCTTTAAGGTCGCTGATATGGTTACCTGCCAGTTCAAACCGCATGGTGTTCTGATTATCGTGATCATTTGCATTTCGCTGGTGGTGAATTGTCAGATTCCCGGAGATTATTATAGCGGGTCAACCGAATGGTTCGATCCGGATACCTCTTTCGGGATTGAACCTCCTCTCGTATCTCCCAACGGAGAAAAGCTGCTTCTTCAGATAAGCCATAGAATCAACCAGCGGGGAATACGTCACGACAAATACAGTTCGTATCAGTCACGTTGCCTCTATGCCGATATAAGGGTTGTGGTAATGAATATTGACGGTTCGGTTGAAGCTGAAGAGGTACTCAGCAGGGAAAACGCTCCTGACAGTATCAGCTATGATATGAAATCGATTAATGATTCGCTGGTACTTATTTCTCTGCAGTATGGTTATCTTCTTGTGTATAACTACCTTGACGGGGAGTTACGACCCCTGGGTCAGGAATATTACCCATGGTCAGGGTGGAGCGTGTCACTGCTCCCTGACAGCAGGGTAGTATATTGCAGGCAGGATGCGGAAGGAACAACTGGAAATCTGGTATGGTACACCACGCTGTACACCGGAACCGGTAAACTTCCCGGAGTCGCGAGCTTACGGATACCCGGAATGCTGGAACTCTCAAAAGGTATCCATAAAAACCGATCAACCACATTCCTATTCAGTGCCGGTGTGGTCGACGGCGATTACCCGAAGACGGATGAAATCTGTTTTGTCGATTTCAGCACCGGCAGTTATGGATCAATGATTCCCTTTAACTTCGGCTGGTCATCCCGTTATCATAACGATGTTTATGCTGCAGGTGATAGCGGGTTAATGGTGTGGAAGCAGGATACGGTTAGTTTTTATGAACATAACGGCAATCAATTCAATCTGACCTCAGAACAGGTAATCGCGGGAATGTCACTATCTCAGTCACCCTTGAGTTCAGATGGAAAATTGTTCGCGTACAGTGACGCCGTAGACAGTCTGGCGAGAAAAATTGTCGTTGCCTCCCGCGATAGTGTTCTTGTTGGTATCAGGGATTACCTCTTTGACGATATTTTCAGTCAACTTGATACTTTTCAACAGTAATTGTATGAAAATGTAACGTACTGTGTCACTTCGGTGAAGGCATCCCTTGTGTACAACACAAACCACTTCATTTTTTAAATATGGTGTAGATGTTTACCCCGCCAACACCACTCGCTACAAAAAGATGATTCCCCCTGAAGCTGATATGGTTGGCGGAGTAATAGTCATCCCCTGATTGCAACTGGTCAAACGGTACGAATCCGACTCGTTCAAGATCTGAAAAACTCCCGTTGGTGCTGCGGTACACCTGGAAACCGAAATTGCCGTTCGCGGTAAACAGAAGATTGCCGTCGGCAGATACGCTGTTGCAGTTTGTTGCAATGCCGACGCCACTGGCGACCGGGTTGTCTTCCTCCGCAACGAATTTACCTGACTGCAGATCGAGTACCTTGCATCCCGCTTCGGAAAGTCCGAGTGCAGCATACGTGCCATGGACTATCTCGACGGTTGCTTTGTGGTAGTCGGATCCGAAATCAGGAATCTTCAGGGTGTACTGTACTGTCCCGTCAAGGTCGAAAACGGTAACACGTCCCTCCGCCTCGTTGTTGTCGGTTGTACCACTTACCGAACAGATGCCACCCTGATACGCGGCTACATCTCGCGCATCAGGCAGGGAAAGTGTATCAACCGGTTCAAGTTGGTCATTAAAGGTGACAATGGTACCATCACGAGCACCGTTTGAGGCAAACCACAAACTTCCGGTGCCGCTTATTCCCGTTACAGCAAACGAAGGCATCGGCAGCTGATGCTCGAACAGGTATTCTGGATCTAATGTCGCAACTGGAGCACTGCTCACAAAACTCCGGTGACCGATGACATCAGGATCGGCCGCACCTCCAAAAACCACCGTGTTTCCGTCGGTATACAGCGCATTTATATCGTGGTGTTCAAAAATGATTTCATGGGTAATCAACGGCTCATTACTTCTGGTTATATCAACAACCTGCAGAGCTCCGGCAAAAAGGTCTCCCGCGTAGTTATAGGCGATAACTGCAGTGTTTCCATGAATGACAATGTCATTCGCCTGCACTGAATCGTCTGCAACATGTACCGGAGGGATACGTGCTATATGAGTAATCGTATATTCGAAATCGGTAACCGGTTTGCGCGGGTTCGCCGATGTTTTCGGTAATCCGGAGGTGTCTTCTATGTAAATTTCTACCGTACGGTCAAACAGCTCGATTTTCCGGTCGGTGGAAACAGAAATTCCGGAAAAACTGCTGCTGTCTGAAATCTCATTAACCGGTTGCTCAAAAATACACCCGGTTAATAGTACTACTGTCAGAAGGGGCAATAAACATTCCCTCATTCGATGCTCCTTTGAATGAAAATGGTCATCGTAGCTGCTGTTTTAATCCGGACTGCACTTCGGCGAAGATCGTTTATTCCGTCATTATTGTTGTCGTTCAACTGGGTCACCTGCTCGCCGGCAACCGACAGTGAAGGCATAATCGAATAGCCGTTTCCAACGGGAATGCGTGCTCTGCACATCGCCTCAATAAACGACAGGTAGCCGTTTTTTGTGAGAGCCCCGGATTCATACGGTGTTCGCCCCAGAGCGAAGGCAACCGTTCCGTAGGAGCTTTCCTGACGAGATGAGAACCGGCGTACTTCAAACACTCCGCTGTAGAATGCCTGCTTCTCGAAAGTGGCGATAAACAGCCTGCCTCCGGTTAAATAGTTTCCCCAGTATTTACCGATTCCGCACGACCAGGTTGGCGAAAAAAGAAGCCCGTACCAGCGAAAACAGGCGGCGCCATCAACTTCAACAGCTCCCGGCAGCCCACCGTTTACTTCCGCGGTGATTCCACGTTCCGCAAACAAAGTGTCTGCCAGTGCATAGGGTGAAAATGACATTCTCAGGCCTGCAGTCAGTTTCGGAAGCAGTTTTACCCGTGGAGCCACTTCCACTTCACCACCCTTGAGGGTCAGCTCGCCGTATTTGCGTCGCTCCGCTCGCACCGTCGTTCCGACACCCCATCGAATACGACTGATATCCACCCCGCCATAGAATGTTCCCCATGGAGAGCGACCATATGAATTCCCGAACAGGGTAGCCCCCGCTCCTGCATGAGCTTCGATGAGTGTTCTCCCGGAAGGTTGTCTCGCAGGTGTAGTCGTATCTGCCCGCCTGCAGACTTTCTGCAACATCGTTGTCAACTCAGCGTCTGATTTGAATCGTTCGTTTGCAGCCACGCATGTCGAGCAGGCCTGCGCACGCTGACCGTTTCGCTCGTAGGAGGTTGCAAGGGATACCCAGGCGTTACGGTATCCGGGTGAGATAGCGGTAATTTTTTTGAAGAGGGGAATGGATTTACCAAATCGTTTCTGCCACATAAAAACAAGTCCCTTCAGAAGCAGTGCGTCGGTATTGGTGGAATCAGCGGCAAGGATGGCATCAACGGATTCGAGTGCCGCGGCATATCGTCCGGCATGGGCCGAGGTTCGGGCCAGATTGAAGAGGGAGTCCGTTGTCGTGGCACCGGGGGAGGCAGGGCAGAGGAGTATTCCCGTTACAATGAGCCATGGTGGAATTTTCCGGAATGGAAGTTGACCGCTATTCATGGTGCCTTCTTTCCTGATGCGAACCCCTGCCTGACCATTTTACCCCATCCGCTGGTACCTCTCAGTACACTGATATACCCTGCAATTCGCCACATACTCATTAATTGCCTGAAACCGAAATTTTCCAGTATCGAAAAGCCGATTAATTTGAGAATTTCTGATATTTTAAAATAGTTCACTTCCTGCTCTGCAATGATGAGTGACGAGATCGATATCAGGACGCCGAGCATAATAGTCGTGATAAAGAGGAGCAGCGCGATCTGTCCGTTGAGGATGCCAAGCAGTAAGGCAATAATCACAAACAGGTAGCCCTGTACTTCTATCCAGGGGCCGAGGATCTCAAAAAAGAGAAAGTACGGAAGTGCGATCCATCCGATACGTCCGTAAGTAGTTCGTGCGATCATTTTGTTATGAAACGAGAAAATTTCGATAAGGCCACGGTGCCAGCGGTCACGTTGGCGAAGCAGACTGCTGAGTTTCTCGGGTACTTCAGTCCAGCAGTTCGCATTATAGGAATACCCGACCTTGAACGGGTAGCGATGCTCCTTCATGTATTTGGTAAGGCGCACTACCAGTTCCATATCTTCACCTACGGTATCAAGACCGAATTTTCCACTGCTGGTAAGATACCCGCCGCACTCAATCACCCGTTTTCGTTTAAATAATCCGAATGCTCCGGAAATGATAAGCAAGGCGTCAATGAACGACCAGCCGATTCTTCCGGCCATGAAGGCGCGTATATATTCAATAAACTGGAAATTCGCCAGGGCCTTCTTCGGAATGCCGATCGATTCGAGTACGCCGTGGCTTACCCTGCAGCCGTTAACCGGAAATATGTTTCCGCCCACGGCAATGGTCTCGATTTCAATATCAAGCGAGGTACTGACGATTTTCAGGAGCGACTCTTCACTCAGAAGAGAATCCGCATCAATACCGCAAATGTACTCTTTGCCGGATATGTTTATTCCAACGTTGAGTGAGTCAGCTTTACCTCCGTTTACTTTGTCGACCAGTGTGAGTTTCGGATAGGAGCTGTTTCGATAGATGCCCCGAACGGGGCGTGTAATAATATCACTGCGAACGACCATATCAACTTTTTCAAGTTTGAAGTAATCAATCAACCGATTGAGGGTATGGTCAGATGATCCGTCGTTTACCACGATCACTTCGTGATCGGGATATCTCAGATTAAGCAGTGAGTTTACACTCTCAATAATGCCTGTTTCTTCATTGTAAGCGGGAGCGATAACGGAAATGCCGGGAAGAATATTTTTTTTGAAGAGAAAGGTGCGTTTTTTCACTTTCGAGTAATTGTATTGACGGATCGCTCCCAATGCCGAAAAAAGCAGAATGGTCAGATAAATACCACTAATGGTGGCTGAGTAAAAAATCAGGTAATAATTCGCGTCGATAACGTACCGGGTGAGTGCCTGTACCATGCTCCAGTGCACGATGTCCGACCGGTACCGCAGCACAAAGATAAGAGGAAACAGCATCAGGAGCACTCCCAGTTGCACGGTAAGCTTGCGTCTCCGCACGGCTGTCGTCCGGTGTTTTGCCACAGTCTCTTCGGGGACAAGCGGTTTCATCCCGATTTTTTTCAACATCCGGTGATCAAGAAACTGACGTGCAAGCTTCATCACCCTGGTAGTGGCTGCCGCCTGTTCCTGTATAACAGCAAGCAGGTCGTTCTCAATTTCCCGATTTTTATTTCGTGCGAGAAAACCGAATACGGTATTGACAAAACCATTGTCGATCATGGCTGCAATAATCCGGCGGGCTTCAATCCGCTCACTCGTCTGTAATTTGACAATAAAATATTCAACACGGTTGGAAAGTATCTCGACAATAGCCGGTTGTACCGGAAGGTATTCAGGGTCCGCATAACGATTCATCAGATACTCGAGTATATCGTGAGACCGTTCGCACATGGATACCAGGGTTATTACCACTGCTGGTAACACTTTTATTTCAAAAAGCATTTGCAGGAGCAGTCGCGCATTTTCCCGCGTACATACCTTCCCGAGCGCTTCAACTGCATAGCTCTTCATCTCGCTGTCGCCGGAGGCCAGCAGTGCACGGCACTCAGGGGATTCCGGATAGTGGCGGCTGAGAGCACGGGCGGCAGCACGGCGGACGGACAGATCACTATCGTTGAGTGATTTTTTGGAAAATTTAAATAATTCGCTGGTTGCATCGGTAGATGCCAGATGCGCACAAAGCAGTCGCAGTTCGGATTCGTTGCGTTTAACCAGCTCCGGAATCACACGGTGCAGATGTACACTGAACGCTTCGATAAACAGATGTACTTTTTCCCGGTACCACAACGGGGCATCAATCAGCGATTCCACCATCGGGAGTATTGACTGTTCGGCTCCTGTTTCGCATAACGCATATGCGATGTACAATTTAACCAGATAATTTTTTTCGCTCTTGAGTTGCCGTTCAAGACATGTGCAGACATTTTCCCCGCCTAAATTTCCCAGGTACACGGCAGCTTCAATCCGTCGAAACTGAAACCGTGACCGCAGCCGCCGGGTGTAGAATCGTTCTACCCCAAGCCCGGCAAGCAGCCGGCGTATCTGTGCATCGAGTTCATGCTGGACCTTAAGTGACTGCCTCATTTCCACATACTGATCAAGCAGCATAAATCGGCTTTTCCGAGAACGGTTGCGATGGAGGTTACTCACTTCACTCGAGTGGGAAAACTCTTCCACCAGCTCCCGTGCAATCCCGGCGGAACGTCTGGCTGCATGGGCGACGAAGAGTTTTCTCAAGAGAATGTATGCGATGGCTATGGCATCGAGTACCAGCAGCAGAGCGATCATAATGATAGCGATAAAGTGAACGCGATCCATAATCAACCAGAAGTCCGGATGAGTGCCTTGACCAGTCCGACCAGTTCAGACAGAAGGTAGGGCTTTTTGAAATAGTGGATAATGTCAAGCTGTTGCGCACGCCGAACGGTATCCTCGTCCTTGAGGTGGGAAACAAGAATAAATGGTTTAGATTTAAGACGTGAGGAGACCAGCATCCGTTCCCGGATGCCGAATCCGTCGATTTTCGGTACCATCAATTCGGAAATAATAATGTCAGGAGTAAAGGCGTCAATTTTACTGAGTGCTTCATCACCATCGGTGGCACTTTCCACAGCGAGATCCATCTGCCGGAGCATAGTCGTCAGTATGTCAATATTCACCTTTTCGGTATCGATCAGCAGGGCTTTTCCCGAGGTTTCGTCCCATTCGTTTCCCGACGATTCCGCGCAAACGTAATTGGCTCCTCTTTTTTTCGCTATACGAAGCCGCCTCCCTGCGGTGGCATGAAAAAAATGGATCATTTCCGGTGGCGAAGTACTGGTTGCCGGCGCCTGCGATGCATGCACAATACCTGCCGATACCGTAATCGGCTCAATAAACATTGTACTTTTCGCCACAGCACTGCGGAGTTCTTCGGCCCATTGTACGGCATCGGCTATCGGCGTGTCCGGCATATACAAACCGAAACCCGCCCCTTCCAGTCGTGCAAGCATCATTGACTGACTTATTCTTTCACTGATCAACATGCCGCAACCGCGGACGGCATCGTCGCCCTGCACTGATCCATACTTGAAATTGATACGCTGAAGATTGTCGATATTCACCATAAGGAAGGCTCCGGTTCGGGCACGATTCCGGTAGAGTTCGTTCTGGAGGTACTGCAGGAAGAATTGCGCATTGTAGAGACCACTCATCGTATCCCGTATCAACTGATCACGGGTCTCTTCAATATTTTGTGATAACCGTTCACTGAGTGCTTTGGCCTCCTGGTACCGTTTGTCGAGATTCTCCGCCTGCCGTGTAATCGTCACTAAGGACGATTCATATACATCGGGCATCGGAATTTCGTACTCTGCAGAAAGTTTACGGGCAAGCACCTCCAGGGCACTGAGCCACCCGATACCCTTTTTCTGTTCAATAATTCTGAACATGTTGTGCCACAACTGCTCGCCGGAAGTTGAAAAATCATTGATATAGCCGGATTGCCGATCAATCACGATATCGGTATCATCAAAAACCGCAGTGGTGATATCCAATCCCGCAATACCGTGACAGCGTCTGAGAACGTCATTGCAAATAGCCTCATACCCCTGCTCTTTTGCCCGTTTCTTCCGGATCGGCCGTATGAACGAACCACATTCAAGGTCGCGAAGTGTTCTGATATACAGTGGAATGCTGTCTTTAATGATTGATCCGTGTTGTGAAGCAATCATCGATATCTGGAGATTCAGAAGTGATTCCATTACCGGGCGGAGCAGTTCATTACCCGGCATGTAATGTTCATGAAATGACTTCATCGCCTCTATGTACAGAGGACCGGCAAAAAGTTCCTGGAGACTCTCGTTGATATAAAATGCACCGAAAAGATCACTCGAGAAGAGAATCCCGGAAGGAGTGTCGAAGGTAATAATCGCTCCCGGAAAATGGAGATAGGGGGTATGCATAAAATGGAGTACCCGCCCCGACGAAAGCTGCAGTTCATAGTTGTTCCGGTCGACCAGGTAAAAAGGACCCTTGACACCGTAATAATGAATAATGACACTCGACCGCCAGTGGGTAACAATGGGACGGACGATGTTTTTCGCTTCAAAAAGCGGAAGTGCCGAACAGAGGTCGGGATCCTGGTGGTGCACTATGAAATGAGATATCAGTTCAGGGTCAATTATTGACGAGATATTCCGGTACACTATTTCGAAATCAAGTACCGATCCCGGGTCGATGATTACGGCTTTGCCGTTGTCGACAATAAGATATGCATTACAGTGCAGCTGATTGTGAATTTCATGTGCCCCGATCCACCAGATTGAATCGGCAAGTTGTACCGGTTTGGACCGCTCTGGCATGATGAACATTCCCCCGGAAGGTGTGATGTGTCTATGTGTCCCCGGGTAGAGGAACAGAGTCATGAGTGTACCATGGTTTACCGGCAGATGCAAAATGTATCAGGTTGTTGTAGAATCCTGTATTCTGCCGGAAAACACTTTTTCTACCCTCCTGTAATTACCCTGTTGTTGAAACGATATATTTACCATGAAGCCGCACTGCCGGAGTTGTCGGCACACAAAACCGCTTTACACTACAGTAAAGGAGCGTGTATGAAAAAAACGCCGGATTGCTTTCTGCCGGGTTGCCGCTGGCCTTACTTTCGTGTGACGGAACCAACCCGGTGGCCGCAACCGATGATCCGTTCCCGCTTGAGGTGGGAAATCGCTGGGATCTGGTTGCGGTGCGGGATGATGCGTTCATGAACGAGGTGCATTACGAGGTAATCGGAAATCGTATCGAGGAGGGCAGACATCTGGTCATCCTCAGTATTCGGTATAGTCCTGATGATGAGCCGTTTAACGACACCCTGGAACTGGAAGAAAACGGGAATGTACGTTTTTTTCCTGATGATTCGTTCGGGAGATGCTATTTGGATTTTTCACGTTCCGGTGGTGCTACGTATCAGTCAGGTGAATATACGGCAACAGTAAAAAGAAACTTTACTGTTGATATACTATGGGGAACTATTGAAAACTGTAGTGATTTTTATTTCGATGTCATCGACTGTGCCGATGAGGAAACCGGTTTCACCTTTGCACCCGGCATCGGTCTGGTGCGGGTATATGGAGCCTGGGGAATGGATTGCCGGTTGAAGTTTTACGTGCTGAAATAGCAGTTATTTCTCTGACTTGGAGCACTAATGCACACAGATCACCGTGGTAGTTCATACTCCCCCCTGTCCCATGTAGGCTGCTCGAAGTGGGATACCAGGGTGGGGGAACAGAAAACCTGAAATAGACCCTTCATATGAGTTGTACCAATGTAGGGACGACGTTTACTTCTTCGTTACCGCACCTCCCGCACCCTGCCATGACGTAATTCCGCCCTGTAAATTGGAAATGTTCGAGAATCCCGATTTCTTGAGAATACGTGCCGCCATGGAACTCCGGTGTCCCGATTTGCAGTAGACCAGTACCGGAGAATCTTTGAGAGCTTCAATCTCACCTAACCGGTTTCCGATCTCGGATACCGGGATGAGTTTTGCTTTTTTCAGGTGCCCCTGTTTGTATTCCTGCGGCATACGGACATCAATGATGGTCAGGTTTGAATCTTTCATCATACTCTGGGCGTCTGACGCGTCAATCATGGCGATTCCCTTGTTGCCAAAACTGTTTGAAACCGTATTAAATAAAATGAAAACACCGATAATTCCTGCAATAATGAGAAATATGCTCATACAGCTCTCTATTTTCCCCTCGTTGAAAGTTTGAATGGTGCGTAAAGTGGACAAAAACTTATCATGCTGGTAAGTATAAAAATAACCGCCAATGCACCAAGTACGATTGCCGCGGTACCGGTAATCTGATGGGTAAGATACAACCCCAGCACGCCGAGTGCCAGTACAACTCTGATTATCCGGTCAATTGTTCCCATGTTCTTCTTCATAGGCCACTCCTTTGATTGAGGTGGATAAAGAGTACGGTTGAAATGTGCAGTATGTTTATAGAAATATAAAAATATTCTAATTAGAATATATATAATTTCAAAAAAAGACGCCAGATATTTTGAAGGGAATCTGCCTACAGCTGTTCCAGAGCTGCTGTCAGCCAGTTCCAGAACCGCTGCACAGAGGCAATGCGCATACCGTCATCGGGACTAAAGTGCAGAATGCCACTTTTTGCCATCTTTTGCAAGCAGCTCATCTGCTGCTTTGGGGCCCCGGCTACCTGCTGCGTAATTTGGAAAATCACGAGGAGGCAGACTTTCCCAAACATCCAGGATAGGTGTCATTGTTTTCCAGCACGCTTCCACTGAATCAGCTCTGAGAAACTGGGTGGCATCACCTATCATACAGTCATAAAGCAGGGTTTCGTAACCGGTGTTGGGTTCATAATTGAAGTGGTCAGTATAATTAAAGTTCATATGTACATCTCCAAGACGAAGACCCGGGCCGGGGCCTTTCGCACTGAAGTATAAATCAATACCTTCTTCGGGATAAATATTGATGAACAGATAATTGGGGTCAAGGTGACTGACGCCGGTCTGGCTAAAAAGTGTAAATGGCGGTTTTTTGAATTGGATGGCGATTTGGGTAATACGCCGTTTCAGACGTTTACCGGTTCGTACATAAAACGGAACACCTGCGAACCGCCAATTGTCAATATGTAGTTTGAGTGCCACATAAGTTTCTCTGTCGGAGTCGGGCTCGACTCTGTGCTCTTGCCGGTATCCTGCCACTTTTTGATTATCCACAATACCCGGTCCATATTGCCCGCGGACCGTATTCTGCAATACTTCTTCATGAGTCATTACATGCAGGGCTTTTAATACTTTAACTTTTTCATCACGTACAGCATCGGGATCAAACGAGATCGGAGGCTCCATTGCAATCAATGCCAGGAGTTGTAAAATATGATTGCCGACCATGTCCCTTAGTGCACCTGTTCTTTCATAAAATTGCCCGCGCTGTTCTATACCGAGATCTTCACTTACAGTAATTGCGACATGATCGACGTACCTTTGATTCCAGATTGGTTCAAAAATCGCATTTGAAAAACGAAAAGCGAGCAGGTTTTGTACGGTCTCTTTCCCTAAATAGTGGTCAATGCGATAGATTTGTCGCTCTTGCATATATTTTGCAAGACTTTCATTTAAAGCTACGGCAGAAGTATAGTCACGACCAAAGGGCTTTTCTACAATTACACGTCGCCAGTTGCTCGACACTTCTTCTAGAAGGCCTGCTTCTGCCAGCTTCTGCGTCAGCAGTTCAAAATAGGTAGGTAGTGTAGCATAGTAGAAAAGAACATTGTTGTTGGTATGATGTAATGTATTGATTTCGGTTATTTTTTTGGACAGATCCTTAAATATTTGCTCCGATTCAAATTCCCCTTCAACGAAATACAGCCTTTCACGCATCCACTGCCATGCAGAAGTGTTGTTTTTTCCGTGAGCGGTAAGCTGACGGGCGTCACTGATTAGATTTTCCCGGAAGACTTCTTCAGTCCACGCCCTTCTGGCCACACCTATCATTGCAAAGTTATCCGGTAAAAAACCTGATAAATGCAAATGAAATAGCGCCGGTATCAGTTTTCTTTTTGCTAAATCACCGGCAGCTCCCAGAATTACCATGATACATGGGTCGGACACCTGATTTCCCAAGGTAACTTTCATGTCATCGTTATTCATATAGTCTCACTTAAATGGAGGTTGTCCAAAAATTCTGTTGGCACGAAACAATACCATATCCTCGTTGTCATAAATCGTCAAGTTGTAAATCATCTTTATTTCATTTTCGGTCGCCGGGTTCTCCACAATACAAGCTTCCGGTAGAGGTCGTGCACCTCTCATTGATCAACATTGCTCCGTGAATAGTCAATGAATTGGTGTTTCCTGGAAAATGTCTGTCAACAAGTGTGTTGCCGCATGATTATTGATTTCTTTCACACCTGTGGTCTTGTACTTACCTTATCTGCCGTGTTAATTAATATACTACAAAAAAATGAGAAGATGGCAATTTGTATAAATTAGAAAAAATCAATGGTATTAAATAGAATACAAAAAAATGTATAACAAATTGATATACAATATAATAATATGTTTAATATTAATAATAATAATAATAAAGAATACAAACTCCCAGTCAGGAAATTGTTGTCGATACTTTCCAACTTTCCTGTTTGAGTTGCTTCGAGCCCTCTTTTTCAGAATAAAAATATCGTCAAATGCATACCCTTCCGGTTGCATTAGGGAACAACTCGATGTTCGTGACGTGTATTGTGCGGATATGTGCGGGAGTGTGAAGACGCGACTCATTCAAATGTCAGGAAAAAATTGCCAACTGTTACAATCCGGCAGATACGTTTGCATAGTGCCAACAAGAAACACCGTGTTCTCAAAGGAATAATCGCCCGATGTCATCGGCGGATGGCTGTCACGCTTATGAAGAAAATCGCCTACAATTGTTCGAGTGCCGTGCTCAGCCAGTTCCAGAACCGCTGTACCGAGGCAATGTGCATCCGTTCATCGGGACTGTGCGCAAATTGAATGGTCGGGCCGCAGGAGATCATCTCCATACCGGGAAATTTTGAACCGATAATGCCGCATTCAAGTCCGGCGTGTACCGCAACGATTTCCGGATCCTTGTTGTAGGTGGAGCGATGGGCTGCTGTAAGGGTGGCAAGCAGTGATGAATCGGGATCGGGTTGCCAGCCGGGGTAGGTACTGCCGAAGGTGGTGGCAGCGCCCTGTTGTTTAAAAAGATGATCGATCCGGTCGCGAAGTGCCTTGAGACCGGGACCGGAAGAGCTTCGCAGCATGCAGTCAATGCGGATTGATTCCGGTCGGGTGGCGACTGCCGAGAGATTGTTCGAGGTTTCAACCATATCGGGAACGGTGTTACTCATTTTCTGCACACCGTACGGACAATCGTTGAGGACCATGAGAAGCCGCTGCAGTGCGGCGTCAGTGATTACCGTCCGGGGTAGGGTGGTTTCCGAAATGGCAAGGGAAAACCCGTGATCGGCAGGGGTGAGTGTTGCGGTGATTTCAGTTTTTATCTTAGCGACTATTGTGGAAAACAGGTCTGCCTTGTCGGAAGGGAGCACTATTTCAGCAAAAGATTCACGCGGAATTGCGTTGCGGGCTGATCCGCCGGAGAGTGTGGTAAGGTGCAGGTCGATCTCTTTGGATGCGGCTGAAAGTACTTTCGCCATGCATTTGAGCGCATTGGTACGATTAAGATGGATCTCCATACCGGAGTGTCCACCGCGTAATCCTTTGATTGAAACCGAGAATGCTTTCCCGGAAGTCGGAGCCGGTTGAGTGGAAACCGGAAGTTCCGCGGCTACATCGGTTCCGCCTGCGCAACCTATGCAGATTTCATCTTCATTCTCGGTATCAAGGTTGATCAGCATTCGCCCGGCAAGAAAATCCTCGGCAAGTCCGAATGCCCCCGTCATTCCCCGTTCTTCATCAAGCGTAAAAAGTGCCTCGATGGGACCATGCTGTATGGAGTTGCTCTCAAGCACCGCCAGTGCAACCGCGACACCGATACCGTTGTCGGCGCCAAGGGTGGTACCTTTCGCCGTCACCCATTCACCATCAATCATAGGCTGGATCGGATCCTTTTTAAAATCATGTTCCGTGGCGGCATTTTTCTGGGGAACCATATCAAGATGGCTCTGGAGCACGACTGTTTTTCTGCCGGTGCGCTTGTCGATGGCTTTTTTTCTGATAAGTACGTTTCCGGTTGTATCGGTAATCGCGGTCAGACCGAGGTTTGCCGCACACTCGACCACGTACTGCTGCGCCCGCGTTTCATACCCTGAGGGGTGCGGTATTGCGCAGAACTGTTCAAAGTATTTCCATACTGATTGCGGCTGCAGTTGTTCCAACATGTATTCCCCCGGAGAGCAAAAGTGTATTTTCATTGTTCATGATATCGCCATGATATCGCAGAGTCTGTTGAACCTTGGTTCACCATGGACACCATAAAAATACAATAGGCCCTGTTGATTGTCATTCACCCGATAAACCCCGGATCTCTTGCCGTGATCGATGCCATTTCTGTTCTGTGTAACGATGCGATTGACCGGAAGGTATTTCCTGGTTGTGTCGTGGGTGTGGTTACTGCAGTTGAGGACTGGTGTCGGGCTTTCGGGAGGTATAGTTACGAAGCGGATGCCCGCGAGGTTCACGAGGAGAGCATCTACGATGTCGCCTCGATAACGAAGGCGGTCCCGGTGGCGCTTCTGGCTCTCCATTGCATGGATAAGGGGACGTTGCATATTGAAGACCGGTTGATCGACTACTTGCCGGAATTTACCGGAACGTATAGGGAACAGATCACTATCCGGCATCTGCTGACCCATACGCTGGATTTCGGTTTTCAACTCTCCGCATACCGGCATCTGCAGTCTGATGAACTTATGGAGAAAATTCTGGCTGCTCCGCTGCGTTCTACCCCCGGAACTGTCTTTTCCTATGCGAATGTCACCAGTATTCTTCTCGGGCTGGTGATTGAACGGGTAACCGGAAGTACACTTGATGCTGCAGCGGAACGGATTCTGTTCGGTCCGCTCGGGATGCACCATACCGGATTCTTCCCGGAACGATTCGACGGCAGGGAGGTAGTATCGACCGAGTTTGATCCCGGACGGGGGCGGGTGGTGCATGCTGAGGTGCATGACGAGAGCACGTATGCACTGCGACCGAAAGTGGTCGGATCCGCGGGACTGTTTTCAACAGTGCCTGATCTTCTGAAGGTTGTGCGGATGCTTCTTGATGGGGGAACCAGTTCGGGGAACTGTCTGTTTGCCCCTGAGACGGTTGCTATGATGAGAACGAACTGCAGTCCGGCTCCCGGGACATTGGCAGGTTCCGGGTGGGAGCTTGCACAGCCTGCATTTATGGGTACACGGTGCAGCGGAAGAGCTTTCGGAAAAACCGGGTTCACCGGCTGTTCAATGGTAATTGATCCTGATGCCCGGGCCGGTATGGTCCTGTTGTCAAATCATGTACATCCACGACGGCAGGCGGACCGGTCGGTAATCAATACCGTGCGTCGTGAGTTGGCTGATGTTGTTTTCGATAATAGTTTTATTTCTCATTCAGGTGATTAAAAAGTAATTTTAAACTTCAGAACAGGGGGAACGGTGACTGCTGGTTGCCGCCTGGTTTAATTTCAACCCAAATGGAGAGAGTAATGGAGCAAACGTCCGAATTTTCACGTCGCATTCTCTGTATCGGTGCCGGGTACGTCGGCGGACCGACCATGGCGGCAATCGCCGCGAAATGCCCCCAGTATAAGGTGACGGTGGTTGATATCAATCCTGACCGGATCGCCGCGTGGAACTCAGACAATTTACCTATTTATGAACCAGGACTGCTTGAAGTGGTTAAAATAGCCCGGGGCAGGAACCTTTTCTTTTCCACTGCTATCGATGATGGTATCGCGGAAGCGGACGTCATTTTTGTTTCGGTCAATACTCCTACCAAAACGTTCGGTGCCGGGGCGGGTAAAGCGGCTGATCTGCAATACTGGGAAAAAACCGCCCGTAATATCGTCAGAGTCTCCACGTCCGATAAAATCATCGTCGAAAAAAGTACCCTGCCGGTACGGACTGCCCGGGCAATGGAACGCATTCTGAATGCGAATGACAAGGGTATTCATTTCGAGGTGCTCTCGAATCCTGAATTCCTCGCGGAAGGTACAGCAATGGCCGATCTCGATAGTCCCGACCGGGTACTTATCGGTGCTCCGGACACTGAGTCCGGGAAAAAAGCCCGCGATGTGCTGGTCGAGATCTACGCGAACTGGATTCCACGAGAGCGGATCCTCACCAGCAACGTGTGGAGTTCGGAACTCTCCAAACTTACCGCCAATGCATTTCTCGCACAGCGGATCTCCTCCATCAACAGCCTCAGTGCATTGTGTGAAAAAACCGAGGCGAACGTAAACGAGGTCGCCCGGGCGATCGGTATGGATAGCAGAATCGGCAGCCGCTTTCTCAAGGCGAGTGTCGGGTTCGGCGGATCCTGTTTCAAGAAGGATATCCTTAATCTGGTATACATCTGCGAAAATTACGGGCTGACCGAAGTGGCGCAGTACTGGGAAAGCGTTGTTGCCATCAACGACTATCAGAAAAAACGGTTTGTTCAGACGATGCTGCGGGTAATGTTCAATACGATTGCAGGGAAGAAAATCACCCTTCTGGGGTTCGCGTTCAAGGCGGATACCGGCGATACCCGCGAATCTCCCTCAATTGACGTTACCCGACAGCTGCTCGAGGAACGGGCGCAGGTGGTGATCTCCGATCCCGAGGCAATTTCCAATGCGAAAAAAGATCTCGGTGACTGCGGTGATGGAGTCGCCTATGTTGAAGACCCGTATGCCGCGGCGGAGGGCGCACATGCCGTTGCAATCATGACAGAGTGGAATCTGTATAAAACACTTGACTACAAGAAAATATTCGACTCCATGGAAAAACCGGCCTTCCTCTTTGACGGTCGTAACATACTGGATCATCAGAAACTGTATGAAATCGGGTTCAATGTTTTTCCCCTGGGAACAACTGCGCTGAAACATTTCTGAGGGGCTTGATCCGTACCCTGCATGGGCGGATCGAAGGGCATTTCGTACGGGCGGGTTTGAAACCCGCCCGTACTACAATTGATTTATTTATTTTTTATCTAATTCATACAACACTGCATCAACCACCCATTCGGGGTCCTTGTAACTCTCGTACCGTTTACCGTTGATAAAAAAGGTGGGAATGTATTTTACATTGTTGTCCTTTCCCTCCTTTTTCGCGGCAATGAGCCACTGCTGCAGTCGCGGATCCTTCAATCGCTTTTTAAATTGATCGGTACCAATACCGATGCTGTCGGCAAACGCCAGGGCTTCGTCGGATTCTTTAATGAGTGCTTTCCGTGTGCGCAGCGCCTTGAAGAGTTTCCAGAAGTTCCCGTCAGTCTGGGCGGCGCAGAGGGCGGTATTACCCATATTGTTGCCGAACGGCTTCACCAGCAGCTGCGCCTTATTCTTCAGACCGCCGAATTTCAGACTGTCGTAGAGGTCGCCGATAACCCGTTTGCAGAGCGGGCAGGTGGCTGAGGCGTAAGCGATGATGGTCACCGGAGCCTCTGGATTGCCGTAGCGGGGCAGGGTTGCGGTATCGATGGAAAACGTTTTTGTGGTCGTCATCCCCCGGTAACGCGCCGCCAGTTCCTCCTGTATTTTTTCGGGCGGCGGCGGTGGATCATGGTCGACCATCCAGAAGGTGAATTTCTTGAGACGCCCAGCAATACTGCACTCCGGTTTCTTATCGGCACACTCTTTGAGTGATGACCCGCAGCAGTAGGGAACCTGAAAGGTCGAGAGGGCTGTGGTATAGATCTGGAGCAGATTCGGGGCATCCTGTGCGAAAACCCCGTTAATTGCTGCCGCAACAAATATGCCGATACCATAGCAACCCAGGCGTAGTGTCCGTTTATTGGCAGTTGTTTGTCCTGATCGATGCATCTTCCGGTGTTCCTTTTCTGTTAACGGCGTCTCGTCTGATCTTTAAAAATATAGAAAACCTTAGCGGGGAAGTCAAAAATGAGCACATTTCTGATGGTATTCAGGGGTCATGTACTAGAAAAGTTGGACAGCCATCGCATCGGATGATACAATTCCTGTCGAAGTGTCTTTTACCCGTTTTAAAGGAGGGACTGTATGTCAGAAAAAGTATATGAGATTCCGGGAAAGCTCTCTGTTGCATGGGATTCGGATGTTAAAGCGATAATCGATACCTGGTCAAGTTACTTTGTCGCGCTTGAGGAGTTTAAAAATGCAGTCCTGGTCAAAGGTGTTGATTATGCGAAAAGCAGGGGAGTAAAGGCCTGGATTGTTGATTCGTCGCAGGCCAAAGGTGCCTTTTCTCAGGAAATACAGGATTTCATCGGTTCAACGGTATTTCCAAAATTCGCGGAAATCGGTGTAAAATATTTCATTACCATAACTTCTCAGGTGAGCGCGGTAACAAAGATGACGGTTGCATCATATGCCTCAAAGACCGGACCAAACGGCCTTAAACTTGTCGAGGTGGATTCTGCGGAAAATGCCGTGGCATGGTTGAAACTGAATTGACGATGGTTTCAAACAGGTCGTAGTTTCTTCAGCGTCGAACAGAAAAACAACTCCCCCCTATCTGATGACAGGGGGAAGTTGTTATTTTTATGGTTCAATTGCTCCGGGATGCAGCTACTTCGTTGGTTTTATCTGGTCTTCCGTCAACCCGTACAACCTGATGTCGTCAAGATACAGTTCAATCGTATCGTTCGCCACCTTGTTGTAATTCTGACTGGTGGCGAATTCAATTGAGCAGACTTTCCTGTTTGCCGCACTCCATGAAAGTTCTTCCTGCTGCGGTCGTGACCACGGCTTTGGCTGAATCGTTGAGGCGGGAAAGGTATACTGCTTCCACTCCGGTGTCAGGCCGAATTCGCAGCCAAAATGGCCCCAGTTCTCACCCGGCGGATAGCTGTTGAGGACGATGTCGGTAATGAAATTCACCCGCATTCTTCCGTGACCTTTTGCACGGAAGGTGATAGCGGTTAATTCCGATAAATCAAACCAGTCTTTATTGTACGCTCCGAGAAACGGAGTACTGAAATTAAGCGAAGGGTAGTTACTACCGCTTACGAGTCCACGGGCATACAGACCTTTTCCGGTTGCGCCCCAGTTACCGATGAGCTGGTCGAAGTTCGCCTTGCGGCCACCCATTCCAACATTCTGCACGGAAACAATTTTACTGCCTCGACCATCGGTGATGACACTCGGATCATTGTACCAGACCGACCATCCGCAGCAGTGGGCATCGGCGGCAATGGTTCCCTGTTGTACCGCCCGGGGGAACAACGCATTACGATCAGGGAGTGAATCTTCAAAATCGTCCAGCAGCACAAACCGGTCGCTGCCGGGATCGGCAGGTACGGTATCGGCTGCCGCACGCGGAAGCCATGCTGCGAATGTGGAATCAGGGTTGAGCAATGCGCTTGCCAGATCTTCCGAGGTGACATCTGAGGAATCATCGTAAATACCGAAATTGCCATTGTATTTCCAGTAGGCATACGACCATCCCCGCCGGAGGGCCTGACGTGAGAGGAATGACGTATAGAGTACGCGGGATATAACATCTGCAGAATCGTATGCACCGAATTCACCGAGAAATACCGGTACGCCGGTATGCGTTGACCAGTCGCTGACCGCGTTGAGATGAGAGATCACAGTCAGCGTATCCTGATGTTCCGCCAGCCACCGGGTACCGAGCCAGGGGGCGGAACCTTTGATCCACGGTGCCGCCTGGTGGGTGAACTGCATCGGTTCATAGTAGTGTACGGTGGCGATCAGGAAGCTGTCGGCAGGCAGTTGCAGTTCGTTGATATTACCGACACTGTTCCAGTTGCCGGGACCGATCAGAACACTGCGCCGGGGATTTTTTTCGCGGACGATGGCGAGTGCCTCTTTCGCGAGTGCGTTCCATGCCTGCGGGGTGAGCATACCATTCGGTTCATTGCAGAGTTCGAAGTATACTTCCGGCCCGTACGCAGAGAACCGCGAAGCGACCTGTCGCCAGATGGAAAGGAATACCGGTCGCTGTGTATCCAGATCACTCATGAGCGTTTCGTAGTGGTGGACATCGACAATGGCGCGCAGCCCGTTTGCCCGTGCCTGTTTCACCGCCCAGGTAACCCGGTTGAAAAAAACGGAATCTATCGTCCAGGGTTCGGTGGTGTCAACGTGTGTGGACCAACGGACCGGAATGCGCACCGAGGTGAACCCGAGAGAATGCACATGGGAGAAGTACTTCTCCTGCAGAGTGACTCCCCAGTCACCTTCTGCGGGGGCATCCAGCGCGTTGCCGAGATTGATGCATTTTCCGAGTGCTGCACATTGCGCGGTAATATCCCATTCTGATACCGCGGGAGCGGGCGCTTCTGTTGCCGATGGCTGCGGAGCTGGACGTCGTGCCGGTGCAATGCAGCCCTGGAAAAGGGTACAGGTCAGTGCGATCGTCGCACCGAAAAGCAGAAATGGTTTTCGTAATGAACTGCAGGAAAAATCGGTCATCAGTTATCCTTCCGGAAAAATAAGTGACAAGTGTCAGGAATCGCTGCGGTGATAAGCAGGTCCGCATGAACGCAGGAACAGTCACACGACCATGTGTTTCGTGAAGATACCGGCTGCCGCAGACTTCAGAACACGAAAATACTATTGTCGATCAGAACGGTTTGTTTTCTGAATAATTTACTCTTTGCATGGTGCGACGGTCTTTGCATTTAGTCGTTAAATGTGCAACATTCGTTTTAACATGATATCACGTTTGTCGTTTCGCTTCCGCAGGGCACTGCTGAAAAATATTTCCGGGTAGTTTCCGGGGCTACCTTACTACCAATGAAGATGTATATTATGAAACAGGGGAAGCACGCCGAAAGGTGTGTAACTATTCATTTCTTCGCCGGGGTTCTATGCTGAAAATCATTGGCTGTTGCAGAATGTGGTGTGTCGTGTGTTTTTTTCTGATGACGTTTTTTGAAACTGCCACAGTATCCGCAAAAAGTATCACCATTCATGCCGATCAACCCGGGATCACCATCAGTCCCACCCTTTACGGCATTTTCTTTGAGGATATCAACTGGGCCGCCGACGGGGGGCTCTATGCCGAAATGGTACAGAACCGCTCATTTGAATACATTGATGTCTTTGGCTCCCGATTCAATGCCATGACCGCCTGGACGGTGGTTCGGCGCGGAGGCGGGAGTGCGACTGCGAACGTGGTTATGGCCTCACCACTCAACAGTGTCAATACCCACTATTTTGAAATGGTTATCGCCAACAGCGGAAGCGGTGTCGGTCTTTCGAATGAAGGTTTCGGCGGAATTGCCGTCACGGATGGTGCCACCTATTTTGCTTCACTCTGGATACGGGTTCCCGGGGAACAACCGGTACCGGTTCGGGTAAGCATCGAAAAACCTGACGGGACCGTTTTGGGTTCCGTCACGTTTGACAGCACGACAGCCGCCTGGAAAAAATTCTCGTCATCGATAACCGTGAGTGCAACCGAAACCGCTGCCCGTCTGGTGGTTACCGCGCTCGGGACCGGAACCGTCGATCTGGACATGATTTCACTTTTTCCTGAAAAGACCTTTAAAAACCGGGAAAACGGCCTTAGGGCCGACCTCGCACAACGTCTGGTAGACATGCATCCGAAATTTGTACGGTTTCCCGGTGGCTGTATTGTTCATTCAAACAACATCGCTACCGCCTACCGGTGGAAAACCACCATCGGACCGGTTGAACAGCGCCGTTACAATCCGAACCGCTGGGGGTATATGCAGAGCGGCGGGCTCGGTTTTTTCGAGTATTTCCAGCTGTGTGAAGATCTCGGTGCGATTCCGATACCAATTCTTCCCTGTGGCGTTGCCTGCCATTTCAAAACACCCTACGAGGTGGTACCGCTCGGTGAACTGCAACCGTGGATCGACGATGCACTGGACCTGATCGAATATGCGAATGGCCCGGTAAGCAGCACCTGGGGGGCGAAACGGGCCGAGGCGGGACATCCGGAGCCGTTTAATCTCCGCTATATCGGTATCGGGAACGAAGAGTGGGGCCCGGAGTTCAAGGAACGTTCAACGCTGTTTATTAAAGCAGTTCGTGAAAAATATCCGGATATCGATATCGTTGGTACCTCCGGGCCTTATGCAGACGGTACTGATTTTACCGATCTGTGGAATTATGTCCGGGCAGAAAAAATCGAACTGGTTGACGAACACTACTACAAGGAAACGACCTGGTTCCTCGACAATACCACCCGTTACGACAACTACGATCGCAACGGCCCGGAGGTGTTCGCCGGCGAGTACGCCTCCCGTTCCCCGGTCCAGAAAACACTCGCCAATGCAATTGCCGAAGCGGCATTCATGACGGGCCTGGAGCGCAACAGTGATATCGTGAGCCTGTCGAGCTATGCACCGCTCTTCTGCAATCTACAGTGCAACGGTGCTCCGGCCGAGGGACCCTGGAATCCTGATTTGATCTATTTTGATCACTACCGGTCGTACGGAACGCCAAGCTACCACGTACAGGTGATGTTCGGTGCAAATGTGGGGCAGCGTATTCTCAAAACGGACGTCTCATCGGGAAACAAAGGACCGCTCTACACGGTAACGAGTCTTGATACGGTCAGTGGTGACCTGATACTCAAGGTGGTCAATAGCGGTAGTGGTGCGGAGAGCTGCACACTGCATGTCGAAGGTACCGGTACACTGGGTGGTACAGGAACGGTAACGGTATTGACATCAGAAAGCGTGAATGATCTCAATACAATCGGACAGCCGGAGGCTGTCGCCCCGGTAACGAGTAAACTGGCGAACGTTGCACCAATGTTCACACACCGATTTCCGGCAAACTCGGTGTCGGTTATCCGGGTGAAAACCGGTCTTTCCCGTGTGAAGAGAAATCTTTCGCCTGTTGTGGCAGGTACTCCCGCCGTTGCTATGGTGTCAAGCGGCGGTTTTCCGGTTGTACTGCGGCTCTCGGTTCAGGAACGATGCCGTTGTACCGTTCGCTGCATCTCTCCCGGGGGGCAGGTGGTGGCAACTGTTGCCGACCGATACGTATCTCCCGGTACTATCTCGTTACACTGGAACGGGAGTACCAGCGGAAAACCGCTTGTTCCGGGAATGTATTATATGGCTGTCACCATGGGTGGGAGGCGTGCTTCACTGCACCCCTTTGTCATTATCCGTTGAACGTATCTGAGGATGTCGGCGAAACAGTACCGGTAATCACCGTCATACGCACTTCCTGTTGGTGACTGCAGAGTGGCAGCCACCGGTTATGTGCGGTGTTTATTCACCCATGGTCCGTATTTTTTATCGGTGTTCATGATGTGACCGACCAGCCAGTCTTTCAGGAAAAGGGTGATTTTCGTCCCCACCATCGCATTACCACTCTCCGCTTCTTTCTGAAATTCAAGCATTTTGCCGACAAAGGTTTTGTGGATCGGTTTGTGTTTTTCGAGTCCCGGGTAGTTGACCGATTGCATCAGCTCCTCCTCATACGTGAAATGGGTGACGGCATAGTCAACCAGACTCTGCAGAACCGGTCCGACAACCTCACGGTCTTTCCCGGAAGCAGCCGCCTCGTTGAGGGCGTTAATCAGACCAACGAGCTTTTTATGCTGTTCGTCAATGTCGGGAACCTTGACCGAATACTCTTCCGACCAGGTAATGAACGCAGCCTGCACCTTAAAGGTCGAAACGACCGATTTGAGCTCGGCACCCAGTGAAATCAGTTGCTGCACCTGCGGCCGCGCGTCGGTGATACTGTCCGCAACCGCGTGGGTATCGGAATTCACGGTGCTGATGCTTCGGCTGACGTCGGTGATACCGGTGGCGATTTCGCTGACGTTGCGTGCAATCTCGCTTGCAGTGGTCGAAGAATCGGAGAGGTTGCGGGCGATCTCGTTGGAGGTGACCGACTGTTCCTCTACGGCTGCCGCGATCGTTTGACTGATGGAGTTGACCTGATCAATTACTTCCGCGATACTGTCCATAGAGCCGATTGAATTGGTGGTGTCATTCTGCATATTCTGAATCTTGTCGCTGATATCCGTTGTGGCCTTGGCGGTCTGTCGGGAAAGCTCCTTCACCTCGTTGGCAACCACAGCGAACCCTTTTCCCGCCTCGCCGGCCGAAGCCGCTTCGATGGTGGCATTGAGGGCGAGCAGATTGGTCTTGGCGGCAATGTCGTTGATGGTATCAATAATCCGTCCGATCTCTTTGGCGGATTCACCCAGACGCTGCATGAGTGTACTGGTGTCGTTAACCTGCAGCTGTGCCTTCTGCGCGATCTCCGATTCATGCTGGCAGTTTTTGGCAACTTCCGCTATCGACGCACTCATCTCCTCCATTGCAGTGGCAATAGTGTTGACGGATGCGCTCATTTCCTCCGTTCCCGCTGAAATGGAACTGACATTCGCCGATGCTTCTTCCGATGAGGCTGCAACGGTGCTGCTGCTGCCCCGGACACTTTCCGCGTTGTTTGCGATCGATTCAAATGTTCCGGAGAAGTCGCCGGAAACATTGGCAAGGGTAGTATTAGCGGTATAGATCCGGCCAACGATACCGGCGATATTTTCACCGAGACGGTTGACGCTGTCAAGCGTTTCGTCAAGTTCGTCAACTTTGTTTTTGACGAGTTCCCGCCGGGTGAGATCCCCGTTCGAAAACTGGGTAATAAGGTTGTTGGTGCGTCCGAGTTTCTGCAGAAGGCTCTTTACTGTCAGGAGCATCCAGCCGATCCCAAGGAGACCGATAACGAGTCCGAGGAGCTGAATACTGATAAGCAGTCCAATCCGCTTTTCCGATGCGGCCTGCAGTGCTTCAACCACCTTGTTTGATGTGGAAAAAACCAGCATATTTTCTTTCGCGATACGTTCCCAGACGGTTGCATCACTGCTGTTTCCCGTCAGGAGCGGCTCCAGCTCATTTTGAAAGGTAGTCCACGCGGAAAGTGCTTCGTCAAGAAGGATGCCGACATCTTTTGAAGGTTTCGGACAGCGCTGATAGGTAGTTTTTTCGAGGTCGGTGGTAAGAGGAGCATCTCCCCCTTCGCGGAGGGCTGCAAGCGTGAGATTGAATACTTTCAAACTGTTTTCAAGCTGTGCTCGCTTTCCGGCGGTCTCCTTTCCTGCGGTACCGAGCCTTCCAAACTCATAGAACTCCTTGGTTATTTTCTGTGAGAGTGCCCGTTGTCTGCCGGCAAGGTTGATGACCAGACCATCAAGTTTCTGTTGTGTCGTGACAATTTTGGTCGCAATGAATATCGACAGAATGATGCCACCCATGACAATTGCGATTGCGGGAAGTTTGTACCGGTATTTCATCGGGTACTCCTGAAGAGGTGATCTGATATTGAGATGAAACAGTTATTCTACCATTCCATTGCCGCTACCGGCAACATTTCAGATCCGCAACAGAAACGGAAATGGAATGCACCTGCGGGTACATGGTTCGGGGAATGCTGTGATGTTCGGGGTCCCGGTAGATGGGTCTGCAGGGAACGGTACGTCCGTTGAGTTGTTTCATACTGCAACCAGAGCTATTTTTTATTGATAACACATTGAAGTTTGGTTCGTTACACCTGTCATCACGCTCAAGGATTCCCGTATGCTTACACGATCACGTTTCTTCGAACTACCATTTCTCCTCCTGTTACTCACCAGTGGAATGTTCTCCGCACATTCCGCAGATAAGGAGACAGACCCGTATCTCTCCCGGAGGCAGCGTCAGCCGATACAACAACTGGTACAACGTTCCAATGACATTCCTGCAACCCGTGAAAGGGTGCCCAAGCCGACTGTCGATAATGGTAAGAAGCTATCAATTAATCAGGAACGGTTGCTGAAGAAAGGACTCATGGAAAAGGAAAGGGCTGCTGAACAGCGGCGTAACAGGAATGCTGGTACAAAACGCTCCGAAAAGACACCTCGGAACTCCGACACCACCACTTCGCGTGCCGAACGAAGGGGCATTGCGGAACGTCTGAAAATAGACACCATTCCGGACTGGCGCAAAAAAATCCTGCGACGGGATACTTCAGTGTCATCAGTCAATAATGGTTCCGGTTCCGATATGTCGGGTGGGAAAAACGACCCAGCAACAACGCAAAACGACGCTTTTCCGGATTGGATCTATGCAATAATCGGTAGTGTGTTTATCCTGGGACTTGTTACCGGTATCATCATTATCTGGCGCCGTGTGGTTAGCGGTCCAAGAAAGACAATGGAGACTCTGGAAAAGGTGGGGGAGTCGCGAAAATCACCTGAAGGAGATCCATCGGGAGGCATCACCCTTGAATCGATCGCACTCACCGACGCTGCGCTCATGAGTACGAGCCAGGACCGGCTCGGTATGGCGAAACTGGTGAAGGGACTCGCCTTATTCTTCAGGAATACCGCAACAAAACCACCCATTACCATGGCGGTAACCGGCGACTGGGGAGCGGGAAAATCGTCGGTGATGCGCATGCTGAAGGATGAACTTGACACTGCAGAGTTCAAATCCGTCTGGTTCAATGCCTGGCATCATCAGGAGGAGTGTCATTGCTTCGGGGCGCTGCTCGAAAATATTCGGCGTCAGGCGATTCCTCCGGCATGGACCCTCGAGGGGCTGGCGTTCCGATGGCGACTTGCGGTAATCAGGATACGCCGGCAGTTTGTACCCGTGCTCTCATCACTGCTGCTTCTGGTGACAGTACTGCTGGCAACGCGCATTGCCGATCGTACCAGTGTGTTCAGTGCCTATTTTGATTCGAAAGTATTCACGGGAGGGGCATTTGCCGCCATTCTCTGGTTTATGTTCAATATCCTGCGGCTGCTGAGTGATTTCGGACTCAATCTGAAGGATTCGATCGCTTCGCTGTGGGGTGGGTTCCGGGTTGTCAATATCGAGACGGATCCGGGGTTGCGCTACCACCTGGTGCAGGCACTGGAAGACATTACCACTGCTCTCGGAGGTGACCGACTTGTACTGTTTATTGACGATCTTGACCGTTGTCCGGCGGAGCGGATCATGAAGGTGCTGGAAGTGATCAATTTTCTCAGCTGCGCACCGCAGCGCAGTTACATTGTTATCGGCATGGCACTGGAGCGGATTCTCGATTGTGTCAGCGGGAGCTTTGCAAAAGTGGCCAACGAGGCTTCGGGACTCCGTGAGGGTGAGTCTTCCGTGCAGCGGGAAGAGCGCATGCGGCTTGAGCGGCGTGCCTATGCACGGCAGTATCTCAATAAAATGATCAACATCGAGATTCACGTTCCCTCCGCTGATTCGGCAGAGATGGTAAAACTGGCGAATTGCACCTCCGGGAGCAGCGGCACCCGTACCCACCGTACCCTGAGGCAACGTCTCGCTTCGATCATGGATAAATGGCTTATTCCCGCTGTCGCGGGAATAATGCTTTCTTTTGCATTGGGGTATGGGTATAGTTATTTCCAGTCGATTGCCGGTGAAGGCAAGACCTCCCTGCAGCAATCAGGTGCCGACACTGCGGTTGTTGCATCTCGCGTTAGCGGTGAGGAAGCTCAGTATACGGACAGTGCTGCGGTGAACGGCAATCGGCAACCAGACGAGGAATCTGCAACTGAATCGACAACTGAAGCGGTTACCTCTTCTCCATTACAGGTGGATGATGTAATCTGGGCTTTTATAGCCCTGTTGCTTATTCTCGGAAGCATATTCGCTGTAGCAGGATTTATTGCATCGCTCTTGCGACGATGGCTGCGCAGTGCACACAATGTTGAGGATACTCCCTATTTCGTGAAGGCTCTGACTGCATGGTCCGGGGTGATAACCGCATTCGATCCGACACCCCGTCACTATATCCGCATAATAAATCAGCTGCGGTTTCTCTCGATGCGCGCACGGCTCTGGGGGAGTGTGTCGGAGGATTCGGTGGAGCCTGATGAGAAGATGCGTATCGTGCTGTTTGTGGTACTCAGGGCACTTATGGAGGTATCCGCACAACCGGGAGTATTGTTGTCGATTCTCAATCAGATACAGGGTACCGATGGTAGCATCGGTACGGAAATTTCAGATCGTATCAGACATTGTCTCAAGAGTACCGACGATACGAATGCTGTGAGGGTAATAACTCTGTTGCAGATGGCATGGGCTACACATTCGGAAATGCAATTACCGGTTGTTCATGACGGGGAGCATCCTGATGCGGTGCTGTTCAATCAGCTGATGGCCGGAGTGACCCTGCGCTGATCTGGAGCATCGGTTTCTGTATGGCCGATCCAGAACCTGTCGACTCGTTTTTCCTTTTCTGTTCACCGTCAGGAAGCACTGGTGAACATTTCTGTTGACTTTGTCTGATAAATAGTATATATTAATATACGAATAAACAAAGATAGATTGTTCTTCAGGGCTAAATTGGTTGCTCAATAATGTAGCAAAAAACTCATAATCGAATAAGGTTCTACTATGGAAGCAATTTCTGCAAAAAGGAGTAAAGGCATGATTATACGGTTGGTGGTTGGTGTGGTACTCGGTGCATTGGGTGGATTTGCCTACTACCGGTATGTCGGATGTGCGAGCGGTACCTGTCCGATTACCAGTAATCCCTATATAAGTACCGTTTACGGCGCTCTAATCGGTGTTTTTGCTTCAGGTGCATTTTCACGGTAAAAAGGAGAGACCATGTCAGTGATTGTCAATAAAAGCCGTTGTCCCCAGAATCATCCTTGTCCGTCGGTTATGGTGTGTCCGGTTGGTGCCTTGCATCAGAATGGTTACGATGCACCTACCATTGATGAATCTAAATGTACCAACTGCGGCAGATGCGGCAGGTTCTGCCCGATGGGGGCATTGGTGGTGAATAGGTAGAATTCATGTCGGCACAGGGGTCAGAATCAGAATTCAGAGTTTTCAAATAAATATCATTTTATCTCAGGAGCGGATCATGACAGGTAAAAAGCTGATACATCTGGCAATCGTTTTCAGTATCATGGCAGTAACGGGAGGATACGCATTTTCGGAATCAGGTACTGCAGCACCCGCATCGGATAACGTTGCGAAAAAGCAGCTGCTTTTTTTCATGAATCCGAATGGACGTCCCTGTCGGATGCAGGATGAGATTATTCGGAAGATGGGCGCGGCGTTGACTGATGTCGCAACGGTAAAATATATCAAAACGACGAACAGGGACGATTATCCGACCTTCCGCACCTACGGGATCCGCGGACTTCCGTCACTCATTATTCTCGATGTGAACGGCAAGGAGTTCAAGCGGTTCACCCCGGGAGTACAGAGTGCAGAGACGATTCTCGGCGCACTGACAACGAAAAATTAGTGTTGACGGAGGTTCGATGACCGATCAATTAAATCTGCTTCTGGTTTTTGGCGCCGGGCTTGCAAGTGTACTGTCGCCCTGTGTGCTGCCGGTGCTCCCCATTATTGTGACCGGGACGGGCAACGACAACAGGTGGCGACCCCTGCTGATCGTTGCGGGGCTTGCCGTTACCTTCATGGCAATGGGGGTACTCTCGTCGCTCTTTGGTGCGGTGATCGGCCCTGCAATGCTCTATGTGGAAAAAGTCGCAGCCGTACTTATCGTGGCGTTCGGGCTCCTGCTTATATTTAATGTCAATCTTTTCAAGCACCTCAGTTTCCTGTCGTCATTCGCTCAGAAATCACGCGGCTCGTTCGGTGGATTCTTTCTGGGGTTTACTCTGGGGATTATCTGGATTCCCTGCGTGGGGCCGATGCTCTCCAGTGTTCTGGCAATGGTGGCGACCAAGGGAGAAGTAGTTTCCGGCCTCTTCTATCTGCTGGTGTATTCCGCCGGATTTGCGGTACCGATGCTTATTGCCGGATATGCCACGCAGTTCTTCAGGAAACGGATCGGCGGGGCGGTCGGCAAACATCAGCGCTTTATCTCGCTTGGCAGCGGGTTGCTGTTGGTGGCGCTCGGCGGGTTCATTCTCGCGAAGGGAATGGTGGGATTCGGAGCGTTCTGAAGAACTACTCCTGCTTTCCCATATGCTTCCGGTACAACCCACGCAACTGATGGTAGGTAATACCGAGATGCTCCGCAGCCTTGCGCTGATTGTACTGCGCCTTTTCGAGCGCGCGGGTGAGGTGCTCTTTTTCGAATGAGTCAATGAGTTGTGGTAACGGTGTGTCGAGAGGAAGTCGGGAGATTACCGTGGAGTTCCCGGGGGGTATAGCTTCTGAATCCTGCTTGTCAAACGTTGTACCGTCTGCTGCCGGGACCGGGCTGGTCTGCCTCGTGTCACCGGTTCCGAAGGGATTGATGATTACTTCGCAGATAGTACTCCCGGTACACTGGTACACCGCCCGTTCAACGGCATTCTTCAGCTCGCGGATGTTGCCGGGCCATGAGTAGTCCAGTAAAACCTGTTTCACGTTATCGGAAAATTGCGGTGCGGTATCACGTTCGAGTTCCAGTGCCATGCGTGCCGCGAAATGGCTCGCAAGCGGGAGAATATCTTCATGGCGTTCCCGCAGCGACGGCAGGGTAATAACTTCAAAACTCAGACGGTCGAGCAGATCGGCCTTGAATGTTCCTTTGCGCACCAGTGCGGGAAGGTTGGCGTTCGTGGCAGCGACAATGCGCACATCAACCGAAACCGGCACTGAACCACCCACCCGTTCAAACGATCCGTACTCGATCACCCGCAGAATTTTCTCCTGTACAATCATCGGCATATTACCGATCTCGTCAAGAAAAAGTGTTCCGTCCATTGCCATTTCGAACCGGCCTTTGCGCTGTCGCTGGGCGCCGGTGAATGCCCCCGCCTCGTGGCCGAAGAGTTCCGATTCCAGTACCGAGGGATTGAGTGCGGCACAGTTCAGTGTAATAAACGGGTTCTGCCATCGCCCTGAAAGATAATGCAGACGCGAGGCGGCAAGTTCCTTGCCGGTGCCCCGTTCCCCGATGATCAGCACCGGACGGTTAACCTTCGCAACAAGCGATATACGCTCCTGCATTTTCAGAAAGGCATCGGACTGTCCGAGTGCCTCAAGTTTGTTCTCACTCATGCAAGGAAAATACTGCTGGTGGTGAAAAAAACCAACTATTGGTCGATATGGCTAATAGGTGTTTGCCGGAGTGCGAAAAACAGTGATTTTTATGACATTCAGCAATTGGCACGATTCTTTCTTTATCGAACAATCGTACTGGCGTAGTCGTCAAGAGAAGAGTAAAAATTAATCATGGAGGTATATATGGGAGTTTTCAGTAGGTTTAAGGACATCATCGGGTCAAACATCAATTCCATGCTCGATAAGGCGGAAGACCCTGAAAAGATGATACGGTTGATGATTCAGGAGATGGAAGAGACACTCGTTGAACTCAAATCCTCGTGTGCCGGTATCATGGCCGACAAGAAATCCGCCGAACGGGAGATTGCGGCATTGCAGAATCTTGCCGATAAATGGGAGGAACGTGCGGAGCTGGCAATCGAGAAAGGGCGGGAGGATCTGGCGAAAGAGGCGCTGATCGAGAAAAAACGGTATCTTACGCAGATCGATGCGCAGGTGGAAAACTGCATACGATTCGATGAGCTGATCGCTGCGGCCCGCAGTGACATTGATCAGCTTGAGGAGAAAATCACCACGGCGCGAGAAAAGCAGAAGCTGCTCGTGAAACGGCAGTTACGCGCACACCAGTCGCTACGAACCCGGAAAGAGATCCGCCGGGCACAGGGCAGCGATGCGTTGCGGCGGTTCGAGGCGTACGAGCAGAAAATCGACCGGATGGAGGCGGAAGCTTCGCTTGTCAATACTGCGGGAGTAAAAAGCGGTTCTCTGGAAGATGCATTTGAACGGCTCGAAAGTCAGGATGCCATCGAGAGCGAACTGGCGGCGCTCAAGAAAAAGAAGCAGGCGGCAAACGGTGCCGAGTGACGTCCGGTGGTGGTATTTTGTTAACGGCGCATGCGGGATTGGCCGGGTTCTCCCGCCGCGAGGGCTTTTGTAATAAAGGAGTCAGGTGACGATGTGGGATCAGATAATGGCGGTGTTCATACTTGCCACTATTTTCGGTGGAATAGCGCTGGTGCTGGGGGTCTATTTCTGGGGAGTGAAAACGACCGGGAGACTGTCGGGGAAAATGTCCGCGCGGCAGAGCGAAGAGGAGACAAAACTTATTCAGGAAATCTACCGGGGGCTCACCGGAATGGAAGAACGGATCGATACGCTTGAGACGATTCTGCTGGAAAAGAAAAAGGCGACGGTAAAGGAAACGGAGGAATCTGATGCGTGAAGGACGTGAATGGCGACGGGAACAGAGAGAACAGTGTCGTGAAGAGCGGTTCCGGATGCGCGAGCAGTTCTACCGGTCGCGTCACGGCGTGGCGCTCGGGGTCTGCAGGGGTATCGCCGATCATTACGATATTCCCGTATTCTGGGTCCGTGTAGGTGTTATTATCCTGATGGTGACCACTGCGGTGTGGCCGGTGGTACTGGGCTATTTTGCCGTGGCGTTTTTTCTGAAACCGAAACCGGTACTGCCGTTTGCCAATGAGAGCGACAATGAATTTTACAGTTCCTTTACCACCTCCCGTTCGATGGCGCTGCACCGCCTTAAAAAGAAATTCGACCAGCTGCAGAACCGGCTCCGTCGGATGGAAGATGTGGTTACCAGCCGGGAGTACGAGTGGGAGAGGAAGATGGGGGAGGGATAGTGGTGGTCTATGCACTTGACCGGCGCCGTTAATAGATACCTTTTATTTTGAAAGACACAACGACCCGACGCACCTAACCGTAGGGACGTGCCCACCAGCGATTGTATTATTGATATGTACCATTTTGTTGTCTATCTCTTTACACATAAAAAATGGAAACGGAAAGTAAGTGAAGACCGACGGTAACAGTCATTTCAAGATATCACATGTCCAGGGCACCTGTTGTTGCCACCCACACCCCGACCAGAGGTGTTCCGGCGCCAAAGCGGTACAATAAAAACAGTGTCGAAAACGCTGGATACCTTACGATTAATAAATGGAATGTTTCGCGCCTTCAGCGCATATTGGATTCTTGCTTCAATTATTACTCCGGCGATTAAATATACCTCACTCGTGTTTCAGAGATTCTTCGACGATGCTCAGAATGAGCGGGAAAAATACCGTTCATGCTGAGTTTGAGTTTACCCTGAGTTTATCGAAGGGAAGTATGAACGACAGTTA
>JBNLDC010000033.1:0-22629 GCA_050304135.1 Chitinispirillaceae bacterium
TTTTCATCCTGATATTCTTTTCGGAACGACCGTGACATCGAAATGAGGTACTGTCTTCAGCCGATAGGCGCCGCACGCCAGGAAAAATGGTAAGCCACCAGCCGATCGTTTACGCAACATTGTTCCCCACTTCTAACAAAATGCACCGACCCCAAGGGGCGTCTGCGGCTCGCCCGGCGGTTGTTTAGCGCGTGGTGTCCAGAGGTGTTCGCGCTGGAACACCTCTGGTCGGGGTTTGGGTGGCGACCCACCCAATAACGGAAATGAATAAATGCAGATCTATAAATTCCTTGACCTTTGTTTAACTGATTACAAAGCTATTTGAAAACCACATATATTGTTTTCTATTTGCCGGTTCCCGCACCGGCAGGCGGGTTCCTTTGTCCTAAGCAACAAAGGAACCAAAATGCTTTTTTCAGCACCGCAGCGAGCCGCAGACGCCCCGTTGGACCGGGAAGATTTTCGTTTGCCGGGAGTGTTGTGCTCAAAGAAGCACACCCTGGTACAACAATCCATGGCGTGCGGCGCTATCGCGGCCAAAAGACAGGCTCTGTTTCTTACGTCACATCCGTTCCATCGGTTTATATGGGAGAAACCTGGATATGTATTCAGGGAATGAGTATTGAGAAAAATGATTATCTATCAGATCAATTTTTTATCCTGATAACCCTGAGGGGAACGGACGTGACTTCAGACATAATGGTATTCCTCCGCCGAGTTAGCGCCGCACGCCAGGCCAACTGGTAAGCCACCAGCCGATCGTTCATGCAACAATGCTACCCGCCCCTAACTAAATCCCGCGGCTCCAAGGGGCGACTGCGGCTCGCCCGGCGGAAAAAAAGCGCGCGGAGTGCAGAGGTTCACGCGCAAAGGAACCTCTGCCCGGGAGTGGGATCGGCATCCCACTCCCGAGTACTATAAGAAACGTGCTCTGGTGTGGAGGGTGGGGGGGGTAACGAAACATTTGAACAATCCATATACTTAGCAGCCTGCCAGGGTAGCATCATCAGCAAAAGGTATATTACACGCTATGAAAAATAAAAAAACTATCCCGACCCGAATAATTACCCGTCCTGATTTTGATGGAATCGCCTGCGCGGTGCTTCTACGAGCTGTTTTTGACCACAATCTTCCGATTCTCTGGGTTGAGCCCAATGATATCGACCGGGGTAAGGTCGCGGTGAGAACGGGAGATGTTCTGGCAAATCTTCCGTACGATCCTTCCTGTTCGATCTGGTTTGATCACCATAAAACGAATAAAATAGAGGGCGAATTCACCGGTTTATTCAAGGTGGCACCCTCGGCGGCAGCGGTGATTAGGGAGTATTACGGTGATGAACTGGCCGGATTTTCAGAACTGGTTCATTTTGCTGATAAAATCGATTCAGCAACACTTACCTCAGAAGAAATACTATCTCCCGAAAAGCACCCCTGGATAGTTCTTTCAATGACACTCACCGGTGAATCAAAAAATGATTTTAACTACTTTGACTGGCTGGTGGAACAGTTAGGGCAAACAGATATACAGAAAATAATTACAACCGATATCGTCACTGATCGCATTGCTGTTTTTGTTAAGCAAAACGAGGCTCTTAAATCATTTCTTATAGAGAATACAACGCATCATGATGGTGTAGCCCTTATTGATACCCGGGGCAAACCGGATATGCCGCGAGGGAACAAGTTTCTGATATATTCTCTTTTTCCTGATGCGTATGTGAGTGTGCATCTGCGCAGAGACAAGAGAAATGATAACTGCGATGTCATAAGTGTGGGCCACAGTATTGTTAACCGGACGTGTAACGTACATTCCGGAAATTTAGTTGCCCGCTATTCCGGCGGAGGCCACCAGGGAGCCGGCTCGTGCAGCTTTGGTGTAGACAAAACGGAAACGGTGCTGGCGGAAATTATGGAGACTCTGGTTGGTAACCGTGCCGGTTAGGGGCTTCGGGGTGCTGCTTTCAGCGTGAGATACCGTAAATGAATTCTTCAATTCTCTCATGGGGTTTGTGCATCATGTGTTCAGGCGTTGTGATTTTTGCGCAGCGTGCACCAATTGTTATCGCCGGCGGATTTCCGGCGGCATCTCCGTCTCTGCAGGGTGTCAATTATACGGCACTGGAACACATGGTGGAGGGTGTGCAGCGGAAATCCGGACTGACCAGTCTGGTTATTCTGCACGACGGGTACCTTGTTGCTGAAAAGTATTACCGCAAAAGTTGTGGAGAGTCACGACATGATGTCTGCTCTGTTGCAAAAACCGTTACCGGTCTGCTGGTTGGGATTGCGATAAAGAAAGGGTACCTGAAAGATGTGAATGATCCGGTTGCCGAATATCTTCCGGTACTATCTGAGGACCGGGACAAACGGAAACGCCAGATCGCGATTCACCATCTTCTCTCGATGACAAGCGGTCTCGCATGGGAAAATGACGATTACAAAAAACTGATGAAAGCGGAAGATCCGTTACGGTTTGTTCTTTCCCGGCCACTGCTGTCGGTACCGTCTGAAAAGTTCAACTATGATGTCTCTGCGTATGTGCTTTCCGCACTGCTCAGCAGGGTATCCGGAATGCGTGCGGACAGCTTTGCACAAAAGAACCTGTTCGATCCGCTGGGAATCGAAGGGGTGGCGTGGGATACTATCGGCGCCTATACGACCGGATACACCGGGCTGCGTATGACATCCCGGGATATGGCGAAAATCGGTCAGTTCATGCTGCAGAGCGGGTTTACAGGAACCGATTCGTTACTGCCGAATAACTGGATACCTGAAATGGCGGTGAACAGAGCAAAAAACGGTATCGGAGCATCTGCGGAAGGCATTGGTGCCGCGGAGGATGGCGGGTACGGCTATGCGTGTTGGGTGGCACGTAGAGGTACGGTGCGTTTTTTCTGGGCCGGAGGGTACGGTGGTCAGCGGATTATCATAGTTCCCGATAAAAAACTGGTGGTCGTGATGACCGCTTCGTTACTACGGCCGTTGTGGATGCCTCCACGGCGATATCAGAAAAAAATGATGGATCAGGACCGGAATCTGCTCGATTTTTTTACCACGCAACTGCTTCCCTGTTTCAGATAATCTCCCGGGCGTTTCGCGACCTGTCCCTGCAGAAAACGGAGGGGGGGGGGAATAACGTTGGGTTGCCGCCGGGATCAAATTCGCGCGATAGAGGAGCATCTCCCTTTGCTCCCGCTGTCATCCGGATGCAATCCCCGGGATCCGGGGTGCCGAGGCCGGCTCAAAAAAAACTCCAGGGCCGACTGTTCCACGCTGTTGCTTACTTCTTCCGGGTATTTGGCTCCGAAAGTACCCGGTCACCCCATTTTTTGGTATATTATAAAGAATTATGCAGCCGATCTACGAATTCATTGATTACCGGAAATTTCTTGCCGCACTGTACGAGTATAAAAAGGCGAACTCCAGTTACTTTTCCTACCGGTATTTCTCTCAGAAAATAGGGATTAACTCCCCTTCGTTCCTTAAACATGTCATCGACGGCAAACGGAACCTCACCACGCAGATGATCGAACGCTTTTGCGCAGCTCTTGATCTCTCCGTTCGGGAAGCGCGGTATTTCCGCAATCTGGTGCTGTTCAATCAGGCCAAAACTTCCGGCGAAAAACAGGAGTTTTACGCGGTTCTCAGGCAGATGGCGGGGATTGTGAAGGAGAAGGTGATCGGTGAGGATCAGTACGACTATTTTGCGAACTGGTATACACCGGTTATTCGTGAGCTGATCACCATGCAGCCGATTGGTGATGATTTTGTCCGGATCGCACGGTTGCTCAAACCCCGTATTCAGCCCTCCGAGGCAAAAGCTGCGGTAGCACTGTTGCTGAGGCTCAAACTCATTGAGCGGACCGGCGACGGTGGGTATCGAGAGACCGACAGTGCGATTGTGGCTGAAAGCCCGGTGGCGTCGGTGGCGATTCAGGCATTCACCCGGGCGATGCTGGATCTTTCGAAACAGGCGATTGATACCGTGGAAAGGGATAAACGTCACCTTTCAGGTATCACCATGGGAATTTCTCCGGAAGCGTACGATGTACTTGCCGCAGAGATCGAGGCATTCAAGGATCGGGTCAAGGTTATCGTCAACCGTGACCGGGACAGCTGCCGGATTTACCAGATGAACATCGGGCTTTTTCCGGTCAGTGAGGAACTCCGGCCACCGGCCGACAGTGGGGGTAAGGGGAAATGAAGGTTTTATGTGGAATACTGATCTGTGTTGCGGTATCGCTGCTTTTTCGCTGCACATCCGCTCCGGTTGCGGGAGGAACGACCGATACCGGGAACGCCCGAGTCAGTGCGGTCATATTCACCGACGAGGGTGTACCGGCCGTGGGGGCTACCGTGACGATCTGTCCGGAAGGGTACGTAGCCGCAATCGGACCGGATTCCGCGCAGGTGCGTGAAGTGTCCGTCCGTATCCTCGAGACTGATGCCGAGGGTATGTTCCGGATCGATACGATTGCCGACGGTAACTATGTTATCGAAGTGAACGACGGAGTTGCCGAAGCGGTACTGATACAATGCGTTCTTTCCGATTCCAACGATGGCGAGCAGGTAATCAATGATACAATGCGGCTCTATGCCACTGTTGACGGTAATGCCGGAGTAGTGGATGATGCGACTCTGAAACGGTACTGTGTGGTGCACGATCTCGACCGGAGGGTGCCGGTTGATCAGGACGGTACGTTTCTGTTCGATGATCTGCCTCCCGGCCGGTATCATCTGAGCATCATTGCAACGGAGGCATCCTGGCAAACGGTGGAATTCGACAGTGTTGATGTTCACAGCGATGATACCGTCTCGGTGAGGGTTGCCGATACCACGGTACCGGTGTACCAGGGAAGTCGCACTATTGTGTTCACTACCACGGCAGAGGGAGCGGGAGTTGACGACACGGTTTACGGATTTCCCGCGCTGGTTCGGCTTTCGGATGCAAATTTTCCGTTTGATTCGGTGGATGCTGACAGTGGAACGATCCGTTTTGTGAAACAGAATGGGACGGTGGTGCCGTTTTCGGTTGAATCATGGGACGCCGGTGCCGCTGCAATCTGGGTGCTGCTTGATACGCTGTTCGGAAATGATTCATCACAATCTATTATTCTGCAGTGGGGTGCATCGATCGCCGACTCCGTGAAAAGTGATTCGCCGGTATTCGATACCGCTCTCGGTTTTCTCGCCGGATACCATCTCGGCGGTTCTCTTACCGATATGACGGTCAACGGATTTGACGGTGTCGACAGCGGTTCCACCGATGCGACGGATGGTATCATCGGTCGCGGTCGTTCGTTCAACGGCTTGTCGCAGTTTTTCAGTGTCAAGGGACTTCCCGAGAGGAAAAACGGTACCTTCTCGTTCTGGTTTCGTCCGCGCGCAACGTTCAATGCGCAATCGACTTCCACACAGGGAATATGGGGAAAGTATATCTCCGACGGCACCGATTACAGCATCAGTCTGCGCGGCAGTGATTACTACACCGGGCTTTCCACCAATGTTTACGGTACACTCGTTGCGAAACTGGAAGATCAGGATACCGGATACTACCTTTCAAGTACGGGAAATTCTTTCAGCGCGGGGGAGTGGTACCATGTGGCATGCATCTGGAGCGAAGAGACGGGGAACCGGCTGTATGTCAACGGTGAGTTGGCGGAGGAGAGTTCTCTGGCGATTTCCGTTCACGGCGATGCGCCCGACGAGATCGGTCGCTGCCGGTACGACACCAAAAATATTCCGTTCGGACCGATACTCTACTTTGATGGCACACTCGATGAGATCCGTTTCGAAACTACCGGTCGTGACAGTGCATGGGTCAGACTCTGTTACGTAAACCAGCGTGCTGATGATGTGCTGGTGCGGGTGCTGGAACCGTAAGGACCGGCTCTTCATTTTATCCTTTCTTCAAATCTACAATTTCTCCAAACTCAATTTACACAGGAGCGGGCGCTCAGCCCATTCCATCAGTTTATAGGGGGAGTAACTGCTATATAGTTCCTGTTCAGAACTGGCCATTTCCGGACACTGCGGTGGTACATTGAGCCCGTCGAAATGCTCTCGAAGCGATGCACTGAGTTGATCGAAGTGTGACCGAGTTTCCCGTTAAAATGTGTCATTTCGAGGGGTTCGAGAGCCTCACCCAACTCTCAATGACCATTATAGAATAAACTATTCAATCCTGAACAGGAACTATATGGATTCAGGGAACAGGTAGTGCGAAAAAAAACATCTCTACACCCGGGATGTTTTATAAAAGAGAAACCCCGACAGTTTTCACTTTCGCCGGGGTTTCTGTTATTGTACAGGCTGAACTGTAGTCAGCATGACATGCGGGAAGTCGTTATTGTTTCAGCACTACTTTCTGTGACAGCGTGGTTCCGTTTACGGTAACTTCGGTAATGAATGTTGAGGCGGCGATATTGTCGAGCGGCAGTTGCAGATGTTCTGCCGTACCGGGAGAACGGTAGTTGGCAAGGACGGTACCGTTGAGATTATAGAGCTGTACAACGGCTGGTCCCGCGGTAAGCAGTTCTCCCGAAAGGGTGAGAAACGACCCCGATGCGAGCATGGTAAGGGCACCTGAGCGCATACCGCGAGTGGTGTGGCGTTGTACCGGTGTTTTCCCCGATGAGAGCAGAATGTCACCACCGTCGGGTACCGCCTGGAACATCACCATTTTCTTTCCGTTTACCGTTACGATACTGTCGGTTACCGATTCATCCCCCTGGGTCACCTTCGCTTCTGTCCAACCTTCGGGCAGTGGACGGCGAATGGTGAGCGGGTAATTGTATAGTGAATCGGGCAGGTTATCGGTAAGGGTGATGGTGATGCTCTGCGCGCCGGAATTCTTTACGCTCAGTGATGCGGTGTTACGTTCCTTGATGTAACAGGCTACGTTGCCGAATGTTTCCGTCCATATCTTATCCCTGTTCCGGTCAAGGAAATCGATATGGCTCCGGAGCGCTTCGGTACTGGTGTTGGAGTAGCCGTGGCCGTCGTTGCCCACACCGTGATGACACCAGACAAGCCAGCCACCCGACGATGCCGCCTGATTTGCCTTGTCGTTGAATCCGCTTGCGGTATTGGTACCGGCATTTCCCGCCATGATCGCGCCGATGCGGTAAAAATCGGATGGTGTCTTGTTTTCGATCTGCCCGTTGCAGATTCGCCCGGCGATATAGCAACGCTTGAGTTCCGTTTGCGGATTGGGAACGTTGCAGTTGGGATACGCGATCGTGATGCATGGTTCACCCGGAACCTGCCGGCGGATCGTATTCTGTGAAGGAGGGCATTCCGCATCAGGCATGGTCCCTGCATGGGTGACGCTGTGACTGGCTATCTCGTGACCTGCCGCGAAAGCGGATTTCATTTTGGTCCAGTTGGGATTCATGGATTGTGTGACGGTAAAGAGCGTCATGTGAAGCCTTTTGGCGTCAAAAATAGGCTGGGCAACTCCGGTCTGACCGGCAGTGTTGTCGTCGAAGGTGTGCGAAACCGCACCTTGACAGAAATTAGCCCAGGTACCCACTTCGAATGGAGCTTCAACTGCGGCATTGATGGAAAAAACTGCAGACAGTGCAAGCAACGGAACGGTACGGAACCGCAATGGTGAATGGTTCATTGATCTCCCCTTGTTTGAATGATTTACCCCCTTAATATAGCTCATTTTACACTGTATTTGCGGTTTTCACCGGTATAAAGTTTCATAGTTCCGCGGAAAATTGTATGCAACGGTAACGGATCATGATCATGATTTCGTTGAAAGACGGCATTTTCCGCAGGTTGTCCGGTTCCGGAAAAAAGTATCTTATCTCATTGTTGAGTTGCAGAAACCCCCTCCGGACCGCATCGCTGCCCGGATTTACGGAGACGTACTGACGATTATGCCGCAATTGCCAATTCATGCGTATACCGACCGGATTATCGACGTGCTCAAAGACGGCGGGAATCTGGTACTGACCGCGCCCACCGGCAGCGGTAAATCAACACAGATCCCGCAGATTCTCCTTGATTCGGGACTCTTTTCAGGAAGAATACTGCTGCTCCAGCCACGCAGACTGGCTGCACGGATGCTGGCCACCCGGGTTGCACAGGAGCGCGGGGGTGAACTCGGCGGCGAAATCGGATTTCAGACCCGTTTTGAACACGCCGTTTCCGATGCGACGCGCGCCTGTTTTATCACCGAAGGGATTCTTCCACGGATGCTGCTCTCCGACCGGGTGCTCGACGGGATATCGGTGATCGTTTTTGATGAATTTCATGAGCGGAATCTCGCTACGGATGTTGGTTTGGCGGTAGCGAAGGAGCTTGCGGGAGGCAGACGCCCCGACCTGCGGCTGATCGTCATGTCGGCAACGATCGATGCGGCGCCGGTGGCAACGTGGCTGGGGAATGCCACGGTGATCGACTGCCCGGGGCGGGTCTTTCCTGTTGACGTCCGGTATTCGTCGGTGCCGAAAACCGTGCGACCGTGGATTGCCGCAGCGGATGCGGTGCGTGGTCTGGTCGCAGAAGGTGCACCGGGTGATATTCTGGTCTTCATGCCGGGTGCCTACGAAATCCGAAAAACAGTCGAGGCGATTCGCGGAACCGTCAGGGGTGAGTCGATTTCCGTACTGCCGCTCTTCGGCGATCTGCCGCCGGACCGGCAGCGGGAGGTAATGGAGCAGCTGCCCCGTCGCAGGGTTATTGTGGCGACCAACATTGCCGAGACCTCGCTCACTATTCCCGGGGTGCGGCATGTGGTCGACAGCGGACTGGCCCGAATCAGCCGGTACGATGCCGGACGTGGTTTCAATACACTGTTTGTTGAACCGATCAGCCGCGATGCCGCGGACCAGCGTGCCGGGCGCGCCGGGCGGGTGGCTGCTGGAATCTGTGTTCGGCTCTGGAGTGCGGTGGCGCATTCCTGCAGGGCTGATCATACCACTCCCGAGATCGCCCGGGTCGATCTTGCCGAGAACCTGCTGCAGCTGCGGATGCTCGGCTTCGCTTCTGCCGCGGAGGTCCCCTGGTTTGAACCGCCGTCAGTCGATGCACTGCACCACGCCCGGGAGGTGCTTGTTCTGCTGGGTGCATTGACGGCAGGGGGAGAGCTTACCGGCCGGGGGGAACAGCTCTGTCGGTTCCCGATGCATCCACGGCTGGGAACCCTACTGCTCGAAGCGGGAAAACGCGAAGCGGTGCATGCGGCAACCTTTGCCGCAGCGGCACTTTCGGAGCGACCGGCGGTGGCGGGGAAGCTCGATCCACCCGAGGCGGCACTGCAGGCGGATACCGTGTCCGATCTGTACGGGTTGTACTGCCTGCTCGAGAAAATCAGGAAAAGCGGGTATGATCCCGGCGTGTGTTCACGTTACGGGGTAAACAGTGGTGCCGCACGGGCGATTTACCGTACCCAGGCGCTGTTTCTGCAGTACTGCAAACGGATAGGAATGCCTGCGGACGACGGTCCCGATGTGCCTGAGGCTCTCTGCCGGTCGCTTCTTGCCGCATACCCCGACCACCTGTGTGTCCGGCGGGACAAGGGAACCCGCCTCTGCCGCATGCGGCAGCAGCGTACCGGCGAACTTGATAAAAACAGCATCGCCCGGAGTGAACCGCTTTTTGTGGCTGCCGATATCCGGGAAATCCGGAACGCGAAAGCGGAAAAGAAAACGCTGCTTGCGCTTGCCGCGGGAGTAAAGGAAGAGTGGCTGCATGAGGATTTTCCTGATGCGTGGGATATCAGCTCGTCAGTCGAATGGCATCAGGCAACCGCGTCGGTGGTGGTGCGCACGAAGATCATCTGTCTCGGCGTCGTGCTTTCCGACGAGGTGGAGACCGAGGGGCTCGACCCGGAAGCGTCAGCTGCACTGCTTGCTGAAACGATTATCGCGAGAAAATTAACCATCGCCTCGTGGAATACCACGGTGGAGGCATGGCTGAACCGGATCCGTTGGGTGGCGCAGCGATATCCCGACAAGCAGCTGCCGGTGTTCGAAGAAACGGACCGCAGAAAAGTGCTCACCCTGCTCTGTGCCGGCGAACGGCGGTACGAGGCGGTGCGGGTCAAGCCGGTGCTCCCGGTGCTGCAGGGGATGTTTGCACCCGGGGATCGTGCCTTTATCGAACGGATGGCACCGGAATCACTGCAGCTTCCCTGCGGGCGGAAGATGCGTCTCCAGTATACTCCCGGGGAGCCGCCGCGTGGACGGACGAGAATCCAGGACCTCTACGGACTCACCCGGACCCCGCGGATCGGTGATGGCGAGGTTGCTGTGCTCATCGAAATCCTCGCACCCAACAACCGCCCGGTGCAGATTACCGATGATCTCGAACGGTTCTGGACGGAACATTATCCCGGCCTGAAAAAAACACTCTCGCGCCGGTATCCGAAGCATGAGTGGCGATAGAAAATAACAAGTTGAAAGTTGAAAGTCTCTTGCCCATTTTCTCATTCTAACTGGAAACTTCAAAACTTTGGACTGTGAACTTTCTACTTTTCACTTTCGTATAAGTGACATCCGCAGCTGCACGAACCTCTGCAATTCACTCCGGTTACTGCTTATGGCATCACCCGTCCGGACCATAGCCGCTTTGCGTTTGCCGATCGTGGTGTAATACCGGCCTACGGTACACGGGCGCTCACGGCAGAGACCGATTATCCTGATTGAACTGAATCCACGGGATGACCGGTGTACCATGTACAGTTTGAAGAACGGGGGGGCAACGTTTCCCAGTACCACCGGTGCGGTACCCCGGCCGGTCGGGTAGGCAAGTTCACCGGGGTTACATGAATCCCTGCAACCAATCACCACGAATACATCCTTGAATCCCAGTGCCGGGCTGAGTGTTCCGGGCGGTGGCGGGGGAGAGGGTTTCTTCGGATGTCGTGCGGTTTTTTTTACCGTTCTCGCGGCTGTAGTCACCTGCCGGTGTGCCTTGACCGGCGCGGTAGCTTTTTGCACCGCATGATCCGGTGATGTTGCACTGATGGCAGAAACGGCGGATGATGGTTGCCGGGAATCTGCAGGGTTGACGGGAACCGGTGTCGGGGTGGAACCGTCGGATAGTTCCGGATGTGTCCCGGATGACGGTCCCTGCCGGGTGGTGTCGGTCGCGGCGGCATCGGTTGTCGGTCTCGGCTGCATCGTCACGATTTCGTCAGGTGCCTGATTACGGAACAGGAAGACTAACAGCAGCGCAATGAACAGTGTCCCCGCCACAGCCGGCAGAACCAGTTGCGGGCGAAGCAGCGGCCGGAACCATTTCCGATGCACTCCATGATGTTCCATTACATAGCCAAACGCGCTGCGTCGCTCGTCAGTCTCATGGATCAGTGCGGTAAAACCTTCCGCAAAATGCGGAAAGGTGATGGTTCGCTTTACTCTGAATACCGATACGAGCAGGGAAAGACTCGGTCCATTGCCGGCATTGGGATCATTCGTTGTATTCTTAGACGGACGGTAGGCGGCAATCCAGTTCCGGTCAAGGATGAAACGGAGCGCCTGTGCGATGACCGTTGGTGAATAGATGTCACAGAGGGGGCCGAACAACGGTATTCTGCGCCAGGCCAGACCGGTAGCCCGGTTGAGATCACGCCACAGAGAGAAACAATCGGGCGAGAACATGCGCTGCAGACACCCCGCCATGGCACGAACCGTTCGTACCAGCGCAGTAACCGTGTGTTGCAGATCGGCAAAACTTTTAAGACTGAATGCAAGGTCATTACGGTGGATGATTTCACGAAGCACTACCGCCGTCGGGCGGGGCGACTGGAGCTGAAAGGAACGTCCGTTGTACGACTTACCGGTCAGTATCCGGCAGGTAATGCAGGCGAGTGCAAAAACGTCGCGGAAGTGCGGCCCGAAGCGCTGCGCAGCCTCCGGTTCCAGGAGCTCCGGCGGCAGGGTGTCGGAGAGTACCGATGCGGGGATACCGGCATAGTTCGCCAGAAACAGCGATTGGTACGGACCGGTAAAGAATATTGTTTTTTCGGTAATACCGTCATGAAAGATGCTCTTTTTATGGTGCCGCCGGACGGTGTGCAGCAGGAAGGCCGCGAGGTTTTCCCGCTCCCACTGCGGGATATGGGGCGGCGGCGGTACCAGTGCTTTCGGCAGATACAGCAGTTTCTTCAGTACGCGGAATCGGCCTGTGGGGTCAGCGGCCCGTATCCGGTTTTTTATATCCCGCAACCAGTCGGCATACCAGAGTCCCCGGTTGCAGGGGTACGGGTGGGGATACCTGTTTTCGCACCAGTCCAGTATCGCATCGAGCGTACAGCGCGGTACGGAATGCACCATAATGCATCCGGAAGTTTCTTTCTCGATAAAACAGTATTTGGGAATCGGCGTCAGCGACGGTTCGAAATCACTGAACGCCGCTTTTTTTAGTGTAAGTGTTTCCGTTTCCCGGGTAAGTATGTCACGATCGGGATAGGTGCAGTACTGTGCGAGAATCGTGTCGGTACAGATCTCTGTTTCCCCCATGGTAAGCGGTTGCACTGCGGTAACCATACCGCGGGTATGCGGCTGCAGGTTGCGCAGCGGCAGGCCGTGTGCATGGAGCTGCGCACCGATCTCTTCGGTGGATGGGGTCGGCGGGGTACCTGCCGGTTCAGGAAATTCGTTCACCGGAGCGCCTCCGCAGTTTCAAGGTGTCGCTTGTCGATGCTGAAATGGTAGAGCTTTCCGAATAGTTTCGCGAGAAACCATGCCTCTTTCTCATCGGAGGATTTCGCTTCGGTGATATGTCCGGCCCGTTGGAGCAGGGCGTTGATGAATTCCATAAGCCGGTCGCTGCGGCGCAGTTTGTACAGAAGCAGAATCCGCTGAATGTTGTCGGGGTCTATATGAAGTGAACCATTTCTGAATGCATTTTCCAGGTTTGAGAGTGTAAGCAGGAAATCATCGCCGAGGGTAACGCCGAAGAAATCCTTCATGATGGAGGTGATCACTCCGGCACCGAACTTTTTCCCGATTGCGTGTCTGCCGATAATCTCGATTTCGTTGCGTATCTGTTCCGCACTGGTATACGTCAGCTGCATATCCGGATGTGAACCCCGTTGAATCATTGCCGAAAAACGTGTGAGAATATCCGTCGAACGGATGATGCGCGGATCGACCTGACCGGGAAACTCACGACAGAACTGCTTGAGATTGAGTTTTTTTCCCGAGATGATGTCGTTGATGGCAGCCGTCAGGGGGGCATTGCGGAACGGGTTGTGCCGGGTGATGATTTCGAAGAGGATTGTTGACGAGAGCACACTGAGATCGATTTTTTTTCCTTTGTAGGTCATCTCGAAGGTACCGTCGAAATTTCTGAAGAGCGGCACTCCCGTCCGGGCATGCATGTATTCTCCCAACCGGTTTTCAATAACGTCCTTCGCGTCAATCGGCACCTTTTCAAACGAATACCGGGAGAGATAATGGACGGTTCCCAGAACAAAGAGGTCTTCCGACTGACCGTGTGTGGTAACGTTGAGTGCGGCTTTGAGATCCTTGGAAATCCCGAAATCGGTCACCTTGAGAACCGCGCGGTTTTCGTCGAACAATATATTCGACGGCTTGATATCGCGGTGGACGATGTTGCGGCAGTGGATGTCGTTGATCGCGTCGGCAATCAGCCACATGAGTGCGCAGATCTCCCGTACCTCGAACGGGCGTTGACGGAGAAAAATCAGGTCTTCGAGGCTGAGTCCCTGTACATGTTCCATACTGTAAAATGGTGTGGGAGGGCTTCCCGGTGTCTCGTACACGCCGCATTCATAGATCTTCACGCATCGTTCCGAAATTTCACTGACCATTTTGGTGGTTCTGATCTCGTTGATGAACCGCTCTTTCATTATTCGCGATTCGTGGTCGCCGTTATCGTAGAGAAACTTGAGGGCAACGGTATCGCCGTTGGTACGGCGTGCCTTGATGATAACTCCCAGTCCGCCTGAACCAATGAGTGATTCCATGGTAAAGGTTTCATACCCGAGGTGTATCCTGGCTCCCGGTTCAAGCAGCCGGGCAATAAACCAGGAAGGAACACCGTCGGAACCGGTCTGAAGAGTACGTGGGTGTGTCGTCATCTAAGAAATTATAGAATAAAGGGTTAGCCGTGTTAAGGGTGGTTAGTGAAATTGTTTTTGATGAACAGAATATAGTATGGCGTGCAACCGGGTGGTAGCAGTAAAACCCATTGGTGGTGCATGAAATAGAATCAGTGGAGTATCCAGAACGGTCTTCCGTGGAACTCGTGGCGATCGCACTGTACATAGGGATGGTCTGCACGAAGGAGGCTGACTTCGGCTGCGGCGGTATCGGTGGTGACTATTCTGTCAACGCTGTCGATAACCGCAGAAACGTGGTGGAGAAATCGCTCTCGCATTTCTGAGGAGTAGACCATCATCGAAGGGTCCCACCGCAGCGGGGGGGGCGTGAGATCAAAGAGAAAGTAGATCAGCCCCGGCATGAACCACGGAAATGAGTGGATATATATCTTCTCGCCGGATGCGGCGAGTTCGCGCAGGCAGGGAAGGTGTGCCAACTCTGCTCCGCTAAGTTTTTCAGCTTTGTGCAGTGATGCCTCCTGAGGTGCATGATAACCAAGACGCCGGTAGATCGGGTCGGAAAAGTGGTTGTCGGTCGTTGCTGCATGGTATCGGTGTACTCTGTGTACCAGAAAATTTCGATAGTAGGACGGTTGTACGGTGCGCACAACTATCGCCAGGCATGTCACGACCAGTATCGGTCGTACCCATCGACGCATGGGGTGTTCCGGAGAGAGAAGGTCAGGAAACAACCTGGCGACAAGTGCCAGTGTCACCGGCAGACTGATGAGGGTATTGAGAAAATGGGAGGCATCTGAACGGGTGAGCGCGAACGAATAATTGAACAGGGTAAGGAGCAGTAACGTGAGCAGTTGCGTTTTTTCGCGGAGATTTTGCCGGGATCGGACGAGGGAGGTTGTGGTAAGTATTCCGGTTACGAACAGAAGTGGCGGTACCAGGTAGAAGGCGCGGAGTGTCGGCCGGGCGATATGATGCAGGGCACTCAGGTTGCTGAATCCGCCGATAACGCTGCGTCCCATTAGAAAATAGTTGGCAATGTATTCCGTGAGCAGTCCGCGGGTGGCATACCACCGGAGTATCGGTACCCAGAAAGCGGCGAAACCGGAACAAAGCAGCAGTGGCGTGTTCACGATACGGCGCATGGTTGCCTGCCGGAGCGACCAGAGGATAATAAGGAGTGAGCCTGCAGCGGCGATACCGGTACTGAGATTTTCCGGCGCAATCCAGCAGAGTACTCCCCAGAGTGCGCCGGCCGCCACGGTGACAATGGCGAATACCTTTGTCGAACGGGAATAGTGTGCAACGTGCAGCAGCACTACCAGCACAAACGATCCGCTGTACCGCAGCGGGTTGGGCCATCCCCAGACGGCAGGACCGCCGCTGCTGTTCCATCCGGACAGTACGAATGGCGACGTCAGCAGAGAAAGCAGGACCGCAAAGAGCGCATCACCCGGTCGCAGCAGGAGAAAGGTGACAAGCGCGAATAGCAGGTATGCAAGAAATGCGGTAAACAGTTGCGCTTCCTTGAATCCGGAAACCGAGAAACGATCAGTCACTTTCATGTAGCCGTAGTACAGCAGCTGGCTTCCCGGACCGTACATCTGGGAGGCGGGGCCGATGTTGGGCGGGTAGCCACGGTGAACCGCCTGCAGGGGACCAAGGATGAGCTGCTCGTGGTAGTCAATTTCCGCCGTGGAACGTTCCCCGTTCCACGGCGGGCCAAAAAGGAACAGCGCTAATAGCAAACCGCATACCGGCATATACCACCGCAGCTTTGGGGAATGTGTCGACTGCATTCCCGGGTCAACGCACCTGTCGATTTTTTCAGGAACAAGAATACGGTAGTAAATAAGTGGGACAATCAGCAGACTCACCACCGACATCCAGAACTGCACTAGGAGGTACCGCTTGTCCAGAAACCCGAAGTGGTACCACTCCTGCTGGTTGTACGCAGTTTGCCGGAGTGCAAAAAACACCGTGACCGGTAGCAGTACGATCCATGTCTGCAGTGCGTGCGTGATGAGGCGCAGGGTGAGCGTACCCGCAAGGCGCGGGAACCACCGGGTGATACTCTCGTGACCGAGCTGGTGCAGTAACGGAAATAGTCCAGCAGATACCGCTACGATGATTGCAGTGATTTCCGTACGGGGACCTGGTTCCTGCATTGCCCGCTGGAACAGCAGTAGTGCCGCTGAGGTGATTACATAGATTCCTGTAACCGTGAGAGTAATAAGCCGTGGATTCACCGTTTCGGAAACAGTACGCAAATGGCGGATTAAGGTGTTCAGGCTCAGGTTCCTTGCAATGAGTTGCACGCGGGTAAGGGGTACCGGGTATCTATTGCATGTAGTATAAAATCATTCAGAGAAATCAGCAATGAAACTCTGTCCGGGAGGTGTTACCGGACATGCCGGTAGTAGAGGTCGGTGACCATGTCGTTGCGACCGCGCCGTTTGGCGTAGAGAATATTGAACTCCTGTCCGACAAAATGGTCGTCGTCTGCTGCTCCCTCGTATTCGGAAATAAAGGAGGAGTAGAATGGTTGATCGGCTGAATCCGGTCCGGCGGCATAAGTTGCAAAGGTCCAGTGAATACCATCGGTGGAGGAGTACAGTTTGATGAAAGCGAGAACACGGGGAGCGAAATCCGCCTCGTTGACAGTGAGCAGATACTCTCCGGTCGCACTGCAGTACGTCGCATCGGAATGCAGATCGGCGAATCCGTCGTTGGGGTTCGGGTACTGCTGTATGCCCGGGAGCGCGGCCCCGGTTCCGGTGAGCGGATCTTCAGAAAAAGTGGTGCCGGAAAATTTTTTCCAGTCCCCCGGAGATGCTGTAAATTTTCTCGCATGTATGATCACTGAATCGAGACGTGCGGCCGCCATCGATGGATAGGGCCAGTTGGTATTGTCGGCAGTTTCGTTGAAGTAGAGATAGAGTGAATCGTTCTTGATGACATAGGGAACGCCTCCGGGATTGCTGCAGAAGATGCATTTCTGAGTAGTACGTTCCAGACAGCCACCGACTCTGATGTTGAAATCACCAAGCGAGTCGTATGCCGGAAGAATGACATCACCGCAGTAGTTCCATGTCATGCCGCCGGTAGTGGAAATCGCGATACCGATTGCATAGTATCGGTCAATGAGTGTCGAACTGCCGGATTTTTTTGAGAAAACCCGCTCTTTATGGATGAATCCCAACAGTTCCCGGTTGTTGACTTTATAGATATTCGGGATGCCGCTCCCACTGAGTGACGGTTCGTATATCCATCCTGGGGGTGGTTTTCTGATCCGTTCGTTCTTTGATGCATTCCCGATGGGATTACGGCCTGGATGTGCGCAGTCACACCATTTGTAGGAGTTGCCGGCAAGTGGCTGACCGGGAACCACACGGTCGAAGAGGGTGCCGTCGGCAATACTGCCTTCAAAGAACACCTGATGACAGATCCACTGGCTGAAAAAACGCATCCGTTTGCCCCGGCTCTTGAGTGCCCAGATCGACTGGTCTATGATGGCGTCGGTGAACCGGGGACCATTGAGGCCAAACCGGTTTTCGATACTGTCCATCGCCTCGTCGGTATAGAGGAGGCGCTCCTTGGAAAAGGAATACCTGCTGTCGGGCTGGCTGCTGGCACCGGAGGCGGCGACCAGCAGAATCAGCAGGAGGTACTGCAGAGGTGCCATGTGACGATCCGCCTTCCAGGAAAAGATTGACCGAGCCGGTAAAAAAAATAAAATAGCAGATGGCCGGCTGTTCCCGGTAGAGCGATGGCGAAAGATGATACGCGACGACGTACGGTGATACGTCGTTGCCGTGGATAAACGAATGTCTGATTCAGAACACTATCGGCGGGATATTCTTCTCCCGGCAGTTGCTGCCCATGTTCCAGTACTGTGCTTCGCCATGGGCGATCCGGAAGATGAATATTTTCTCATCCGGAAATGCATCGCGGATCTGGTTGAGCCAGACGCGTTCCTCGAAGAGTTTTTTCTCCAGTTCCGGATTTTCCACCATTTCGATAGTACCGGTGATACGCACCATCTGCATATCGCCCATGCCTTCTCCCGGATTGAAAAAACCGAGTTCCACTTTCGGATTTTCTCTGAGCTGGTCCGAGAGACGTTTCTGGGTTCCGGTATGGTAATAAAAGCCGGTCTCATCGGCAAACCACATCGCCATGGCGCGTACATGCGGCTGATCGCCCGTTGCGGTCGCTACCCACGTGGCAGGATTCTGATTGGTGAATGCTCTGACCTCTTCGATTGTTTTCATCGCTTCCTCCTGGAGGGTGTGGATTGAACTGCATATTACAAAAGATACCACAACCGGCGGGAAGGAACTTTCAGTATCCGATCAAAAAGTATCAGGTTTCCGCTACGGAGCAGGTTTTCCGGTAGTCGGATGGAGCGATGCCGAAGGCTCGGCTGAAACACTGGGAAAACCAGGAGGAGCTGTTGAATCCGCAGTCGAGAGCGATTTCACTCAGGTTTTTATCATTACCGCGCAGCATCCGTTTCGCACGGTCAAGACGCATCTGCATGATGAATTCCACCGGACTCATCCCGGTCTCTTCCCTGAACACCCGGGTGAAGTGTGACGGAGAGAGGTTGGCGACATTGGCGAGATCGGTAACCGACACCCGCTCACCGTAATGGCTGTTGAGAAAGTCAATTGCCCGGGTGACCGACATGCGACCGGCGAGTTTCTCATTGGTGCGTGAGAGGTGCAACAGTTGCCGTATCAGCAGGTGGGTGATTTTAAGTGCTGCCGCATCGAGCAATTGTGTATACCCCGGAGCTGCCTCCTCGTATTCGCTCAGAAATTCCTTGAGGGCGTCGACCAGTCGACTGCTTGCCGGACAGGTCATGCCGCACCGGAGATCGGCGATTGATTTTCCGTACACTGCAAGCTGGGTACGCAGATAGTCCGTGGAGATCATGACACAGATATATCGCGGTACGATCTCCGAAGGCAGCTCCTGATGTGGCAGATCAGGTGGCAGCACATATACTTCAGACGGTACCGATTCAACAATGGCACCACCGATAGCGATCCTGCAGTGACTGTCGAACGAGACAACGAACGACCAGGCGGGGTGTGTGTGCTCAGGGGTAACGGCATAAAAACACTGTCCGGCAACCGGCATGAAAATGCCCATATCCCTGTTGACTGCGCAGTCGACATAGGTAAGCTGCTCAGGGGTGATCTCCCCGACAAGGTTTTGGATAAGGGCAAGGTCTTTCATTTGGCGTTAGTCATTGCTGCAGGAACCTCATGTGACAAAACCGGTCAACGCCACTACACTATCGGTACTCAATTCCGGTTCAATCCGTATGGTCCGGACCGGGATATTTCTGCTCCGGTAAAAGTCGCAGAGCGGTGCCGTACGTTCAGTGAATATCGCCAGTTTGCGTTGTATCTCGGCGGTGGAGTCGTCGGTCCGTTCGGTGCGGTCTCCTCCCGCATTGGCATGTATCCGGTGCAGCACCACCTCCGGAGAACATTCCAGATAAATAACCTGACTGACAGAGAGCAGCGCTTCGAGAGCCTCCGCCTGACCGATATGACGGGGGAGTCCGTTGAGGATCAGACAGCAATCGGAATCGAGATTTCGGGTGGTAACAAAAGAGCCGAGAATTCGTTCGGCAATATAAAATTCATGATCTTCGAGGAGTGCGTTGTCGAGCAACTTCTGTTTCAGAAGAGTAACATCAGCAGGGGGCAGCAGCGGGTAGTGTTCCGGGTTAGTCACTGCTGCGCGCAGATGAGCTCCGAAATCAAAGTGGGCAGTCCGGCGACCGTTGCAGCCGGCTGCGGCGAGCGCGTCACCGAGGGGGGTTTTACCGCTGCCGGTGGGACCGAGGAGGAGGATGGTGGTGCATTGGAAAGTAGGCATACCAAAGCTCGCTGAAAAAAAACGTTGTTACTCCGGGAAAATACTTCTTCGGTTAGGGTACATCCAGATACGCGATTACATGTGCGGTCAACGTATCCTCATACCCCCAGTGTGTAAAAGTAATCGGGTTGTCATGATCGTGTTCTCGCGGTGTATGCATACTACAAGTGGACCATGCGCCAACCCACGCAGGCTGCATTTCTCAGTAGCCTGTATGGAGCGGATCATTCTGCCGTCAATTGAATAAAGGGATATACGATCATTGTCATCAATGCCAGAAATCGTCAGTACCAAGGCCGTAACCGAAATAGAAATACTACGTTTTACAGTGGAAGATTTTGTCACAGGTAAGACTATCGTAGAAACAGAAGTATCAACGTTTTTCAGTAATGCAAAAGCCTGAGCCGATTTTCCTGCAGCACGATCGAATGCTCCGCCGACATACATGTTTCCCTGATCATCCCAACAGAGGGTATTAACCGATCCCGGTTGGAAGGAACTACCATTTGAATACTGGAAACCGCTGCCCGTAGCATGCCATTCACCGTCCCACATTCCCAAACCATTCACCGTTATACTGCCTTGGTCGATGCCTTTATGAATCACCGGGAAATGTCCTCCTACAAAAAGACGGTGCTTCGCATCCACAGCGAGCACACGGATACCATAATCTGAAGTACCGTTATTATTGCTGACAAAACCTATATTTGAAACTGTCTGGCCGTCCCATCGGTAGATGGTGTGACCGGTTAATGAACCCATAGAGCCGGTTTCCTGCCAGTACATTACCTGACCGGTATCAAAACAGCACCCAAACTTCCGCTGGTTCATTGGTGACGGTATCGGAAAAAGAGCCCATCCTGTATCATTTTTAACATACACATTTTTGAGACTGGTTACATAAATACGATGGAAGCGATCGAGAAACGGGTAGGAGTTTTTGTCAACTGGTAATGAAGGAGCATCAAGATCCATCCAGTCGGTTGTATTCCATTGAAAAAAACTTGCGGTTGTTGTGATATACATGCCGTCTGATTTGTCAATGCACAATTCAAGTACGGGATGGGAATAATAGGCATCGGGAATCGGTTCCCATTCAGCATCGGTCCATCTATGCACTCCCCCTGTACCTATGGCCCGGGTGGCTGCGAACAGTTCGCCCTTCGAGTTGAGAGCCAAGGTTGATACCGTTTCCACCAGTCCTTTACCGAGAGGGTGCCATGAATAACCGTCCCAGCGAGCAACGTTCCTGGCACTGACACCTCCCGCAAACGAAAAGGTACCCCCTGCATAGAGATTTCCGTTTTTGTCAATAACAATACTGAAAATAGTGTCGCGTAATCGCATACCACCGCCGATAGGAACCCAGCCGGAACCAGTGAGCTTTTTCAGTGTCTTGTCGCCACCGGCGAAAAGTTCCCCATTTATATCCTGCGTCAGTGTACGGATCGAAGTGCCGGTGAATGCAGTATCCATCGATTCACCATTCCAGATTTTCATGCCACACCGGCAGGAACTGGAAAAATTACCGCCTATCATGAGCGTTCCGGAATGGTTGGAGTGCAGTGTGTACACATCGTTCAGAGCGACGGAGGCGTAGGAAGGAGCCGTCCACAAGTGGATAGTATTCGGAGTACATATATACAATACTTGACCTGCATTAGGGTCCCATCCAGCGATGGCTACAGAGTCCGTAGAGATGAATTCCATTGCACCGATTGGACCATGACGGCACATATCATTAAAAAACCACATTGGTGGATTCCGTCGGGCAACCGTCTGGCAGTTACCGTTTTGGAATATTATTATCAGCTGGCCGCTTTCATCGTCGAATGCCATTTTAGTCACATTTTCCGTTGTCGAATCTAGTCCACTCACCGGGGACCATTGAGTACCGTCCCAGTAGGCCAAAGAGTATGCCGTAATACCACCAATGGTAGAGAATGTTCCACCTGCATAGATACCGCCGAGATTGTCCGTTATAATTTCATTAATAGTTCCTTTGTCACTGAGCGGAATTGGGGACCAGGAAAAACCGTTCCAGACTACCAGGCTACGAGGTGGTATCGTAGTGTCATTGAAAGTGAATTTCCCCGCAGCGAATAGGCATGCATTTCCATCGAGAGCCAATGAAGTGACTATGTCATCCGCTCCACCGAACAGACCCGTTCCGATTTCTGACCACCCGGTTTTTTTACTCCATCGTGCCATGTTTTTTGCTGGAACACCCAAAATATCATCAAATCGGCCACCCACATAAAGGGGATCCGAATGATCGACAGCGATAGCGTAGATGGTGCCCTGATTGGTTGTATTTCCACCAATTCCCGCCCAATCGCTATCGGTTATGGGTTGTGCCGGTGAGAACGTTACAAATCGGAAAAGAAAGATTGAGGTGAAAAGTACCAGTTGGAAAGGCTTGTTTGAATGACACATGAATACATTCCGGAATATTTTAACTTCGGCTGCCCCATTACATCAGTCGAGCTACTGCAAGGACTTTCTGATAACATAATTATAATTTCTGATCAAGGTATAATCTATGTATTACCTAAAACGAACGATACCTTGACATAAAAAATACACCCTTTGAGGCGTTTCATGCAGTAAATTTAAGGTGTTGAAACAAAAAAACACTGCACAAAAACGAACACTCAAAAGGTGATACAATGAAGATAGGTTACGAC
>JBNLDC010000034.1:0-77900 GCA_050304135.1 Chitinispirillaceae bacterium
GTAAGATCCCATAACGGTACCTCCTTTGGTTATTTGTGAGTTTTTCCCACTAAAGGAGGTACTTTATGGCATGAATAAATAGCAAAGCTGTTTTAACTACCGCCCGGCCATAGGCCGGGGAACTATTTATATGTTAGAAAAAGATATTGGAGCGGATACAATTGTAAATAATATGACCAAAGATTTGTTTTTACATGGGCAGAGTAAAAAAATTGAAATTGATTCAAATTATCAACTGTCTTATGCAGTTGATTTTTTTAAAATGGAAAATGATAGTAATAAAAATAAAGTGTATTTATCAAGGATAGATAATGTTACTACTATCGTTACTGATACTTCAACATTTGAAGATTTAGTAATAGCGGCGAAATATATTGTTAAAGGAGATAAACCTGCAGCGATATTTTATTTCAATGTTAGTTCAAAAAAAATATTGGCCCCAAAAGCTAAGGGGGGTAAGTTAAATATTTATCCGAATGGGAGATCTTTCGGAGAAATTGATGTTGAAATGGATAATCGGAAATGGTTGCCTGAAGAATACAGAGAAAATGGAATGTACAAACTTTTATTATCATGTAATCAAATAAAATTGTTTGGTACAAAAGATTGTTTAAAAGGGGAATTGCTGTGGCCAACATCAGATGGAGTAAGGTCAAAAATGGAAGTGAGTATGATTGGGCTACATTTAATGCTACTGTATTAAGTAGGCCTGCTTTTTTTTGTAACTTATAGGTATAGCCCTAGTGATATTGATTTTTCTGTGGTCTATGAAGACAAAGATGAACGGCGGAGAAGAAAAAAAGAACAATTTATTGTTAAACTAGTAAGTGACTTTGAAATGCGTTATAACAACGCGTTTGAAAGAGTTAATCTATTATGTGATTGCTACACAGGTCAAGATAAAGTGGAGTGTTCGCAAGAAGCAGAAAATTTAACCAAAGCTTTTTTCCAAGTTTGGACTGAGAATGCGTGTAATGAACAGTCGTTTGGTTATTTGAAAGGTGCGCCGTTTAAAGACGATCCTTCACGAACAAGAAAATCAATGAATTGTTACAATGATGATATTCACAGCGGATGGTATTGTTATCATTGGGCATATCTTGTTCATAGTAAATTATTTGGAAAGTATAAATATTTTAATGTTCAAAGAAGTGGTTACATGCAAGATGATGGAAATCGATTGCTACATAATTGGGTTACTATTTTCACTTGTAATCCGTCCACTGAACGGTCGACTAGTGGTGCCCTCCATCTTGATCCATGGATTATTAATGCTGTTGGCATCCTGAATAATGAGGAACATACAGAGAGGCTGGGTGCTTTGATAATTGGTGGACAAAATCCACCACCACTTGAGAGAAATCTTATCTGCACTGATCTTGTAGATAAAACTGATTTGCGTGGAACTTATATTGATGAGTATGGTAAAAAAATATTAAAAGAAAAAAAGGACATGTTCCGATGGTAAAGAATAAGTGCATTTTATTTTTAGTGTTTCTATGCTTAAAATGTAATAGTGAGAAAAATGAAATAAAATATGAAACATTTTATAAAAAAAAAGTTGTTGTAAATCAATATGTACCGATTAAGTCAATTGTAAAAAACATAAAAAAAGATATGTCTTTAGGGGAATATGCAAAGATAATGGCTGATTTTGGTATTAAAGAAAGTTACCATGGTTATAGCAGTGTTGAAATGAAAGTAAAAAATCAAGAAAAGAAAATATTTCATACAGAGTATTACGATTTCATAATTGGCAAAGATACAACAATAAAAACTGAATTTATTAAAGAAGTAGAGGAAGGTTATGATAAATATCGTTTAAATCATTTTTGTATTCTACCAAGAAAAGCTAAAGAATTTGAAGCAGTAGATTCTGTAAAAGAATGCCTTTTTTAAGGACCCTGTAAGATTTTTTGTGTAAGAGGTTTCTGAGTCATTTTTACCGTGGTATTCTTCTCTCAAAAATAATTGACATCTGGTTTATTGCTGATCCCCAGTTCTGAAGTTGCATAGTCCACTTCTTCATAATGTTTTTCAGGGCCATGTAAAGTAATTTACTACCGGCATCATCATTTGGGAAAGAACTGCGGTTTTAGTGAACTCACCGCACCACCGCTTCCCTCAAACCCCGCCCGCCATTCTCTCTCACATACATCCCGACTGCCCGGTTACCCGCACCCCGCACCTCGCACCCCAATTTCCGGCTCCGCTCCCGCATACCTGCCGTTAAGAAGAAAATGCCTTCCCCGGGAACCGGTGGGTACGTGAAAAAGGGCAGGGGCCGCGACGACCTGATTCGAACTGTCGCCATTGACGGTAACGGAGAGCTTGACGGAAAGATCGATGTCCGGCAATCAAACAGCTGCAACATGCAGCTAATCCCGTTTTTTCGCAAGCAACTCAAGGCCTCCATGCTCCACCAGCTGGAAGAGACGGTTTACCGGCGGGGTGGGGCGGGAAACGCCGCGTTCCCATTTCTGGAGTGTCGACAGGCGAATATTACACACCCGTGCAAAGACCGCCTGGCTCATTCCCAAACTACGGGTTCGTAAATTTGTAATCGCTGTGGCGGTATACTCCTTGGGATTTTCATATCGCAGTGAATCGAATTCGCGGAGAGTCTGTTTATTGTCGATTACTTTCCCGATACCAACAAGGGTTTCTCGAATTGAGTTCATGGGGCTGTTATTGCTTTTTGTCTTCATATTCATACCTCACTAATTCCTTGAGATGTACTAATTGTTGAAAATCTTTGTCGGTTAACCTGTCGAGATCTTTTGAGAGAAGAATGAATCCTTTCATCTCATTGGGAGAGATAGTTGCTTTTTCATTCTTGGCATAAAGGTGCAGGAATATTATCGTTGATTTTATTTTGTAATACACTATCGCTCGATATGAGCCGCGTTTTCCTTTGAACGGTGAGCCGATACGTGCTTTAAAAAGTTTGTGACCTAATCCTCCCTTACCTGTATACATCAGTTCTCTGATTACGTTGTCCAGAACGGAGTTGTCGATTTTTTCCTTAAGAAAAAATCTTTCAAAAGCTTTGGTTTTAAAGATTGTGGGCATCAACATTTCCCTGTAATTGTTAGATTACATAGTTAAAATATAGCATATTATGCTATAGTTTGGAAGGAAATAATGTTTCCCTCACAATGCAATAGTCATCCGTGTCTAAATGAATGAAAAATCAGCACTATAGGCGGTACAATCAGACGAGAAACGGATACGTTTTAAAACATTCAGATATTCAGATAGCGGGAGCAACAGTGGGGAATAAACGATAGCTCGAGCGCGAAGGAAATTGGGACTGCGAGATACGGTGAGCTGAAGAAACGGTGCAAAAATGAAAAACCTTACGCGATTATTTTCAAATAATAGTGCCTCAACGAACCACCATCCAACTCACCGCACCAACGCTTCCCTCAAACCCCGCCCGCCATTCTCCCTAACATATATCCCCGCTGCCTGTGCCTTCATTGCAGCAGATTTTCCGGAGGCTGACAGCACTGCAGCCTTTCCCGCAACTCTTCCATTCAGAAGAAACCGTTTTCCCCGTGCATTCCCGAAGTGAAGAACGGGAGAGGATGGGGCCGCGACGACCTGATTCGAACTGTCGCCATTGACGGTAACGAAGAGCCTGACGGAAAGATCGATGTCCGGCAGCCCGCTGGTCACGACGACTACCGCTTCCTCCCATCGGTTCCAGCTGTCGAGTTTGAGGGTAAAGGTATCGGACGCGGTTTTTTCAAACAGTGCTGTAGAGTCGGCAACTGCATCATCTGAGGAGCGCAGGATTGCCCTGATTGCGCATGCCCCGGAATCGGTGCTGTTGGTTGCGGCGGATATCCGCAGCGTGCTGTCGGCACCATCGTTGTTGGTAAAGGAGAGTATCTGACAGCTCCTCGGTTTAACGGTACGTGAAATCACCGCAATACCGTTGGCATTGCCCTGCACGTAACTCCACTCGGGCAGCATCCGCGCATCCGGAAGGAAGCCTGACGTCCCGGTTGAGCGACCTCCGGTATAAAACGAGGCGGTATGGAAAGCGCTGAGCAGGTCGACCCATGAACAATCCCTGTTTTCCGCCGCACTGATGAGCGCTTCGTTGAATGGTACCGGTGCCGTCATATTGGCTAAAAAAACTGTTTTGAAAAAATCGATGCCGTCGGTTTCGTCCGGGGCCGTTACGTAAAGGTAGAGGCAGATGAGCACGTTGGAGTAGATGGCATTCCCCGTGGTACCGCTCAATACCGTAAAGCGCGACGGATTGGAGAAGTAGTCGCCGCTGTACTGGGTGTAATCATTGACATCGGGGAAGCAGAGTTCCTCCATCATGACGGCGGTTCCCTCGATCCACGAGAGAGGAAAGTCGTCGAGATAGCGGTCGTCGACCACTTCGTGGGACATGCGGTACTGGATCGCATGGAAAAATTCATGGGCGCAGGTGATGCGGACCGCTTTTTCCGGGTGTGTTTCATAATCGATGACGGAGTCGATATCCCACCCGCTCCATTCGTTGCGGATGGTTACAAGGCTCCTGAAGCCCACATCTTCGTCTTCGGCAGGTCCGAGCGGGTAGGTCATACCGTTTGAACGGATCCCCTGTTCCTACCAGTACCTTGTAGGCGGAAGAGTTGCGGTCGCCGGAGGAGTAGGGATGCGGTTCCGGGAATCCGAACCGTTCAATCTCCATGTTCCAGGTACTGTCGAGAGCACGTGCGACCTCGTCGATATAGTCGGGTATACCGCTTGATCCGCTCGTGAGCTGCCACCAGTCATCCTCTTCACCCTGCAGCGTGTCAAGCGTGTCAACGCCGTCTTCGCCGCTGGTGGTGTAGTAGATCTCAATACCGAAAACGGGAGATTGGTACATAAGGTAATCGACGGGAATTTCGAGCGCCTCGAGATACACTTTTCTGAAACCTGCGGAAAGCTCGTTCCAGCGGGTGGCGATGGTCCGGAGATCGGCGGTGGTGGGAGCTGCGGGGGCGGCACTTCGTTTCGAGAGCAGGCTTTCATGTTCCGGTTCCAGACGGTGCATGCACCACGGGAGGATGCGGGATTCCAGGGCCTGCAGCGATGGTGCTGCCGCTCCCTGCATGGCTGCGAGTAGCAGGAGGAGTACTGCAGGTATGACTGGAGCAAGCCGTTTTTCCACCATCTGTCCACAGCTCTCTATTGCTGAATACGTGAGGTGACTCGTGAAAAAATAGTAAAAAGCGGGATGGTAAATGTAGTTGAACTGCTCCGGGTCGGTATCGGGGTCGGGGGCGGTTCAGAATCCAGAATCCAGAATTAAGTATTCAGGAGAAAAGGTATAAAGAAGCATATTTTAACAAAAAACAATTTCATACACTTTTTAAAGTGTACCATTTTGATTTCTGTATGTGCCTTATTCTGAATTCTTACTTCTGGCTTCTGAATACCTTCGTAGTTACGAAAAAATGTACACATTCTGTATACGTTAAATGGGATTTCTTATGTTATATTCCATGCCTGATTTCCCTGTATATCTATATTATACCATAGGTATCAAAGATCCAACCATCGTGAGGAGTTACAATGAAGGTAATTAGTACTGCTGTCGTATGTGGTGTAACACTTTTACTGTTTGCTGGTCGCATCGTTGCTGAACCCGACCCGAATTTTCACTGCTACCTGCTCTTCGGGCAGTCGAATATGGCGGGGGGCGGTGCCGGAAATAACGACGGAGAAGGCACCAAAGGTGTTGGTGATTATTGTGATACCAATTCACGGGTAAAAGTTCTCGCCTGGGGCGATTGTGATGCGACACCATATCCCTGCCCGGATAAAAAGCTTAAACGAACACATGACCAGTGGTATAAGGCATTTCCTCCGTACCATAACTGCCACGAAGGGATCGGGCCCGCCAACGGTTTCGGAAGAACGCTGCTTGATTCGATCAGCGAAGATATCACCATCGGTTTCATTCCCTGTGCGCTATCGGGCGAAAAAATTGAAGTATTTCAGAAAGGGGTGAATTACCCGATCGATTCATGGACCCAGCCGACAATAGGTAATGGTCAGAAACTTACGAGCGGCGGGTATGAATGGATGCTCAAACGCTGCAAAATCGCTCAGGAAAAAGGAGTGATCAAGGGGATCCTGCTGCACCAGGGTGAAGCCAATCTCGGTCAGCAGGACTGGCCGCAAAAAGTAAAGGGAATTATTGATAATCTCAAGAAGGATCTCGGACTCTGGGACAGTATACCTTTTATTGCAGGTGAATTACGACGGGATACACAGAATTCGCATAACCCAATTGTAAACAAACTGCCCGGGATGATCCCCAATTGCGGTGTTGCCTCATCGGAGGGGGTTGAAGCCCGGATCTCCCGGAAAGACGGACAGTTCGACCAGTATCACTTCAGTACCGGTGGATACAAATTATTCGGCTACCGGTATGCGGTGCAATTTTTAAAATTCGCCGATCAGGAGTATGTGCCGCGCATAGGCACGGTTGCAACGCACCATCAGAATGTTGCTTCGGTGGTGAAGATGACTACCGCGCTCTGGGAAAAAGGGGCGGTAATATACACGCTCGACGGCAAGGTGGTTGCAACGGTAAAAAATGCGGCGGACAGATCTGCTTTACGCAAAATGGTAAATGGAAAAGTATACCTCGTAACTGCCGGAAGCAGGAATCGGAGTAATGCGCAGGTGGTTCCCTTCGTGAAGAACGGAAACTGAAAAACCACTTGAGATTACGCTGCAATCCGGGATACTGGTTTCAGGGTCCGGAGCTGATGGCGACTGCCCGGGTCGTCGTGTTGGTATCACCGCACATGGTGCATTGTTCAACACTGTCTTGATATAACGGACCGGAGAAGTAACTCCGGTTTCCTGCATTGTAAGCCTGCATGTTGATGTACTACTGATAAGGGGGAGGTTGTTATGATGAACAGAGTATGTTGTCTGTTGCTGGCGGGAATTTTTTTGGTTTTCGCTTCCACTGATGTATCACTCAAGGGAACCGTTAAAGACGAAAGTGGAACGGCGATACCCGGTGCGATTGTGACACTGGCGAAAAAATCCACGCTGAAGGATACCACTGATGCCCAGGGTATGTTTGACCTCGCCACCGCGGTGGGGGTGGCACTACCGTACGGCATTTCCGTGCCATCATCATCCCGGATAACGGGAATCGGCAATACCATTCAATTTTCACTTACCGGTACTACTAAGCAGGGGAACATCACCCTGTTTTCAAGTAGCGGCAGGCAGGTAACGTCAATCGATCTGGGGACGCTTGAAGAAGGAACTCACCTCGTTGCGCTTCCCGAGCTTGCTCCCGGGTTCTATGCTCTACAGATAGTAATCGGGCAAGAGATCACCACCGGAAAACTGATGAATACCGGAAACAGTCTCTATATCAGCGAGGCCGGGTTCGGAACCGGAAATGCCGGATTCGCGAAACGGACCGCATCGGCGGGCGGTCTTGATACGCTTATCGTTACCAGGGCGGAGTATTCTACCGCAAAGCTGCCGCTTGACACCTATACAAAAAATGATATCGCCGTAGTGCTGAAAAAAGGTGGTGCGGTTGTTGAGTGCCCGGAGTTGAAACTGCCCGCCATCTCCGCGATTACCTACAGCAATAAAAAACATCCGGGTCCGTTTGATTTCAAGTATATGGATCTTCCGCGCGTGACTACAAAGGCGTTGTGGGAGTGCCGGAGGACGGAAATCCGGGAGATGGCGCAGGAGTATCTCTACGGACATCTTCCTCCGAAATGTGAAGTTGATGGTTCGGTAAACGGTGGTTCAATAACCGCCAAATGTACCTATAACGGAAAAACGGTGAATGTTTCACTCGATGCCGGTGGCTCCGGAGATATCCTGGTGATTGATTTCGGCATGGGAGCTCCGAAACCTCCCAACTCCCGTTCGGCAAGTGCGAGCGGGGCGACGTTCCTCTCTGCTGCCAACAGTCTGTACGGAACTACCGATATGGGAATATGTATGGCATCCGCCTGGGGAGTCGGTCGGATTATCGATGCACTTGAGCAGAATCCGGACGGTGGTATCGATGCCAAAAAGGTAATAACCACCGGATGCTCCACCAACGGGAAACAGGCGCTTATTGCGGGTGTTTTTGAGCCGAGAGTCGCAATTTGTATGCCGGTTGAAGGCGGGTGCGGCGGCACCTGTTCATGGCGTGTGTCAAGTGAGTACGGCCATGGTAATTCAAATACGGATTGTCAGGATATTACCCATCTTGAAACAAACTGGACCGGAACGGTAACCCGGAACACCTGGGAACGGGGAAATCCGACCATTGATCACCTTCCGTTTGATCAGGGTGAGCTTATGGCGCTCCGTGCTCCGCATCCGATGATGGCATACGATAACGGCAAGGAACAGTATAAGTGGCTCTGTAACCGGGGAAATACGGCTGCAGCACAGGCCTGCCACTGGATCTATAAGGCACTCGGTGTATCGGATAATTTCGGATTTGTCCAACCGGATCCCGGCCATGGTCATTGTTCGTTCCCGAGTACACTCAACTCAACCGCAACGGCCTTTTTTGACAAGTTCCTGAGTGGAAACACCGATACCGAAACTCACATTTTAACCTGGAACAAGGAATCGGTAGAGACCGACAAGTGGTTCGACTTCGGTACCGGCAAGGATCAGTGGGATACAACGATGGTGCTTGAGTAGATGAAATAGTCGTTTAAAAAGGTCAGATAATTGAGAGCATTTGAGGTGGTGATTTGAGCCTTGAATGCTCTTTTTATTTTGCTGCATGCGGCGCGTAGCCGGGTGGAAAGGCAGTAGAGTAGCGCTATTGCGTGGTGTCACTGACGTTCCACTCGGGGTTATCAGGATAAAAATTGATCTACTATATATTTTTTCCCTCACGAAATATTTACAGAATCCATATAGGGTTTCATCTCAGGTAATCCGATGGAACGGATGTGACTCCAGTAAAGGATTCTGCCTTCCCGCCGTGTGCGCCGCACGCCAGAATGCTTGTCGTAGCCGAAACCGATTCCTTGAGCACTACCGATACCCGTGTGTTGCAACTCTACCGGTCTGACGGGGCGTCTGCGGCTTGCTGCGGCGCAGAAAAAGCACTTTAGTTCCTTTGTTGCTTAGGACAAAGGAAACCGCCTGCCGGGGCGGAACCCGGCAAATAGAAATGAAGTTACATGTTTTCCAGGTAGTTTTTTATCAGTTTATTGTTTGTAATAATAAAGGTAGATCTCACTATCTATCTATCTGTTCCTGGGCGGGACGCCACCCCCAAAGCGTTTACCCCTGCCATCTATTTCATCCCGACACCTGCCGCCCCGCCGAAGGAAGCTTACCGAACCTGTTCCAGCTGCTCTGCGATTTCCTTCACCAACAACGGAAGCGACGGATCCCTGGCACCCATAACAAGAACGCAATCACCGGAAGTCGCAGTATCCTGAATTATGGTGATGGCGTCTCTGCGCTGTTCTGGAGTGTATACGGGAAATGTTGTGGTACCAAGATCGTTTTTTAGATCGGTAGAGGAGATGTCCTTAACCGCGGTACCGCCCGCATAATAAATCGGCAGAAGCACAAGAACATCCTGCTCTCCGAAAATCGTACCGAAGAGTTTCCGGTACTCATCTCTGAGAAATCGGGTTGGTCCGAAACCGTGCGGTTGATAGACGGCGATAACCCGCGACGAGATTGAACGGGCAGCGGTAACCGCTGAGCGAATTTTTTCCGGATTATGCGCAAAGTCGTCAACAACCGTGATACCGTTTGCGGTTCTGGTGATGGCAAATCTTCTTGCCACTCCCTGAAAGTTCCGTGTCGCCTGCTGCAGGTCGTCCGGGGTGCAACCGTAATGTTCTGCAACCGCCAGCGCCGCAATGCAATTCGAAAGGTTGTGTCGACCGATGAGCGGCAGGTGAAACGATGCGTTTCCCCGGTTGAGAATTCCTCCGTCGTTAGAGAGGGTATAGGAATCGGGGCGCCAGTCACCGGCTGCATCAAGCGAGAATGCGGTGTCCGTTGCAAGCTCGGCGAGTGGCTGGTCATCACCGTTTTTAAGTGAGGCGGCGGATTGCGATGCAAGTTTTCTGAAGAGCTCCAGCACTTCCGCTTCCGGTTTGTGATCCCTTGAGAGATTGAGGAAAACACTCAAGTCGGGATGGTATTTTACAAGTGATCCGTCGCTTTCATCCGCTTCGATCACCAGAAGGTCTGAGGTGCCCCGGAAGGCATTGCCGATGAGGTCCTGCTGCTCAAGTCGCTTGAGACCTGCACCTGAAATGAGGGAGGGCGCTTTACCGCAGGTGGTGAGAAATTCAAATACCATTGCGGTGACTGTTGATTTCCCGCTTGTTCCCGCTATTGCAATTGTTCTTCGGGCGGTAACAATTGCTGCAAGAACGTCGGACCGATGGAATACCGGCAGGGAGCGTTGCTTTGCTGCGGCGATATCCGGATTGTCGGATTCAATAGCGGTTGATACACAGAGCGCTGTGGTTGAGTCGGAAATACCCGAACCATCCTGAGGAAAAATACCGCACCCGGCTTTCTGCAGGAGGCGGACGGTGTGATCGCTTTCCGGTTTTCCATAGGAGCGGTCGCTGCCGCTTACTGTAATACTTTCCCAAGCCAGAAACTGGGCGATGGCGCTCATCCCGCTGCCGAGAATACCGACAAAATGAATTGATGCAATGGTGTGACCGTCAATCGATAAGGACAAGGGTACCCTCCTGAATAATGTCGAACAGTTCAATAATGTCGTTATTGCGCATCAGAATACAGCCGTGTGAAAGCGGTGTGCCGATACGGTCTTCGCGGTTGGTGCCGTGAATATAAATGTACCGGTCGTAAGTAGCAATCCCTGCACCGCGATTCACTCCCACTTCCAGTCCTTCCATGCGGATAATGCGGGTAAGGATCTGGTTTTCGTCAGTCAAATCAGGGCGCCAGTCGATACCGGTATCGATACGGTTCCGGAAGATCCGGCCGGAAGGGGCACCGGCTCCTATTTTTTCCGTTACCCGGTGGAGGCCGACGGGGGTCATGTAGGAGCCTTCGCGATTACCGATGCCATAGCGTGAGGTCGATATAGTAAATGAGTTGTTTTGAAAACCGTTTTTTATCAGATGAAGCCGCTGTGTTGCCGTGTCAACAAAGATAAAGTGATCGGGCACGGTGTTCAGTACACGACGTATTTTATCACGTAAGTGATCAACAGGAAGAGTTTTCATTCGACGTTTATCCGGCTGGAGTGGACAGGGTACTTACAACATAATATACTATCGTGGAGAGAACTGTTACTACAACGGATAACCACCATTAACAGTAAAGGATTGCCCAGTATGACAAATCAGAATGTTGGACCGGTCGGCAAAGATGATACCTGGCGGGTATTCCGCATTATGGCTGAATTTGTTGAGGGGTTCGAAACCCTTTCAAGTATTGGCCCCTGTGTTACCATCTTCGGTTCGGCACGCACGCCGAAAGATGATCCCTACTACAAAATGACGGTGGAAACCGCACAGCAGATGGTTAAGGCGGGATTCGGAATAATTACCGGCGGCGGACCAGGCATTATGGAGGCAGCCAACGAGGGAGCTGTACTTGCGGGCGGGAAGTCGGTAGGATTGAATATTCAATTGCCGTATGAGCAGAAACCGAATCCTTTTGTGCGGGTGCTGATCAATTTTCGTCACTTCTTCTCACGCAAGGTGATGTTTCTCAAATACACTTCGGGTGTTATCATTATGCCGGGTGGCTATGGTACACTGGATGAAATGTTCGAGACACTGACCCTGATACAAACCAGCAAAATCAGGCAGATGCCGCTTGTGCTGATGGGAAGTGCTTTCTGGGAGGGACTGATCGAATGGATCGCCACATCACTTGACGGTAACGGGTATATCGACAAGGATGATCTGAAACTGCTCAGGATAACCGATGATCCTATGGAGGCGGTTTCAATCATCAACGAAGGAAACAAAGCCCGGGAGGTAAAGGCGAATTTTGATTGAATTTCAGGAGGCTGATACGTTTTTAGTTGACACTGCCGCAGGAACAGCATATTATTATCTAGAAACAGTACGTGCAGTGGGAGAAAGAAAGTAGACAAGTGATAATATGGATAACCGGCGAGCCATCCTGGAAATAGACATGGGAGAAACGCCAAAAAATATTTCTACTATATACCTTTTCAAGGAGGTCGTGAAGTGGTAGCAAAAAAAGCAGCAGCCAGGAAAGCTTCGGCAAAGAAAAAGGCTCCGGCAAAGAAAAAGGCTCCGGCAAAGAAAAAGGCTCCGGCAAAGAAAAAGGCTCCGGCAAAGAAAAAGGCTCCGGCAAAGAAAAAGGCTCCGGCAAAGAAAAAAGCTCCGGCAAAGAAAAAAGCTCCGGCAAAGAAAAAAGCTCCGGCAAAGAAAAAAGCTCCGGCAAAGAAAAAAGCTCCGGCAAAGAAAAAAGCTCCGGCAAAGAAAAAGAAATAATAATCAACTCCGGTTGTTACGAAAGGGGAAGACGGTTATTGTCTTCCCCTTTTTTTGTGCCTGCTGCAACCGGCAGGTGCCTTTCAATGACTATCGGCAGGCCAAATGTTGTCGCAACGTCGGGAAATCGATGGGCGCATTATTCCGCATTGTGAATTTTCAGAATGTGTGCTGAAATTCTGAATACGAGGTGGTCGATCCGCCGTATCTCCTCAAGCAGATCTATATGGATGGAGGTAGTCTGAAGGGATTCCGGTTTTCGACTGAAAAGGCGGTCCATGTGGTGACTGAACAGATGGTCGTAATGGGAATCCCGTTCCGTTTTACGGTCATAGACTTTTCTTGCCAGCGCAGTATTACTCATGGTGAATGCCGCGAGTACTTCGCTGAGGTCGGTAATGGTCTGCCGGTAAAAACCGATAATTTCCTCTTTCCCCTCCGTCGAGAGCGGCAGTGGACTGGTATCGATTTTTTCCGCCAGGGTAATGACACTCTTCGAAATACTGTCGCCGATATGTTCAAGATCGGTGGTAATCATAATAAGTTCATAGGCCAGTGCGGCACTTTCATCATCGAGTTCCTGACGGGACATCCGTGTGAGAAACGAGATCAGCTGCTCATGGAGAAAGTCAACCTCGTTATCCGCTCTGGCGATCGCCTCTTTGCCTGACATTGAGTATGATTGAATAATGTCAAGACTTTCCCTGACCATGGAACTGACCTTTTCACTCATCCGCCCGATTTCCTTGACCGCCTGAGAGAGCGCAATGACCGGCAGCTCGATAACAGATTCGGTGAGGTAGGAGGTATGGTATTCATCAGACGCCGGTTTACCCGGACGGATGAAACGCTCAATGAAACGTTCGAACGGATGCAGAAATGGCAGGAAGCAGGCACCAATGGAAATATTGAACAGGGTATGGAGCATCGCGATACGTAATGCGGGTTCGTGCGGTAGCATACCGGAGAAATCATTGAGAAAAGGCATGAGCGGAAACATCAGCGCAATACCGAAGAGTTTGAAGAAAAAGTGTGACCAGGCCACCCGAATTCCGGAGATTTCCGCTCCGACGGTGGAGAGAAACGCGGTGATGCAGGTGCCGAGGTTGGCACCCATGATAATCGGAAACAGGGTGGTGACTGTCAGCGAACTTTCGGGAGTCGACTGCACCAGGGCAATCACGATGGTCAGTGTTGCCGCGCTGCTCTGAATGACTGCCGTGATAATGGTACCGGCGATCAGTCCGTACCAGGGATTGGTGAGACTTGCATGCAGTGCTCGCTCAAAATGCGGATATGATCGGAGTGGTCCGACTGCATCTGCCATCAGATGCATCCCGTAAAAAATCAGACCGGTGGCGAAGACAAGTCGGCCTGTGTTTGAAAGCAACGTTGATTTACGGTGCAACGATCCGAAATAGCCTGCGGCGATCAGAAGCGGAGCGATCTGGTAAAACTTGAAGGCGAAGAGCTGCACGGTGAGGGTGGTGCCGAGATCAGATCCGAGTATCATGCCGAGCGATTGTCCGAGCATCATTACACGGGCGTTGACCAGACCAACGAGAATAACGGTTGTCGCGGAAGACGACTGGGTGATCAGGGTAACCAGAAGGCCGCTGATGAAAGAAAAAAGACGATGGCGTGTAATTATCCCGATCGCCTTTCGCAGCTGACTCCCGCCGATTCGTCTGATGTTGCGCTCACCCTGCTGCATGCCGTACAGAAACAGGGCCAAGCCGCCTGCCAGTGAGAAAAGGTTGAAAAGTGAAAATGAGGTCATGGGCAGAAAATCACTCAGGCAAGCTTGACCGTGAGCTGCTCACTTACCTTTTCCCGGATGTTCCTCTCAACTACGGAAATGAGCGTCATGTTCGAAAAGGCACAACCCGCGCAATGCCCGTGAAGCTTTACATAAACGGTATTGCCATCCACATCGACAAGTTCACAGTCACCACCGTCTTTTTCGAGGACGGGCTTGACATCCTGTTCAAGAACGTTACGGATAAGGTCGATTTTCTGCAGGGTAGTGAGTTGTTTTTCCGGGGTAGCGGATTGCGTCGCGGAAGCGGCGGCACCGTTGATGCGGTCAATGATCGCCTGAATCTCGCCATGACAGCCCCCGCATGCACCGCCGGCTTTGGTGAAGTTGGTCACATCTTCTATTGTCGCAAGACCGTTCTCTTTCACCGCCTGCTCAATTTCAGCCTCGGTAACATTGAAGCAGGTACAGACCACTTTACCGTGTTTTACCTGAGGCTCCGCTGTTTTACCGCCGGTTTCATAAAAAGTAACGGCCGCTTCGAGTGCCTCCTGCCCCATAACACTGCAGTGCATTTTTTCCCGGGGCAGCCCTCCCAGTTCAAGAGCGATATCATTATTCGAAATATTTTTTATTTCTTCAATTGTTTTACCTTTGCACATTTCGGTGAGTACCGATGCCGAGGCTATGGCGCTGCCGCACCCGAAGGTCTTGAATTTGATATCCGCGACTTTTCCCTCAGTGTCAAGTTTGAAGGTAAGTCGCAGCGCATCACCGCAGGTGATGTTACCGATTTCTCCGAATCCGTCCGGTTGTTCTATTTCTCCGACGTTTCGGGGGTGGAGGTAATGATCCCGTACTTTTTCAGTATAATCCCACATAGTTACTCCTGTTAATGAACTATTTTTTTCGGTTTGACGGTAACAACATCGAATAATTTCTTTATGAAAACTTCGAATTCCTCAAGTTTTTTATTGGCGGTTTCCTCGGGAGAAAACTGGATTCTACCTGCCGCCGCGCGTCCGTGTCCGCCACCACTGCCGCCAAGCCCGCATGCGAGTTGCTCCGCTTTCATGCCGGACGTATATTCATTTTTCGAACGGATGGAAAAGAATATCTGTGTTTTGAAAATACCTGAACAGATCATCCATTCAATGGATTCAAGGCTGTGAAACAGATCGGCCATTTCCGCGACGTAATCCGGTGTGGAGACGTTTCCAAGATGCGTATACCCGATGGAATTGTAGCTTACGGCTGTTTCGGTGGCACGATGCAGGAGGCGGAAGTATTCTATATCCCGGTCAGGATTAACGATCAGCGAGAGCAATTTGTGGTCAATATGTTCAAAAAGATATTTGTAACAATCCAGATCGAAGGTGGATACATCGCGACGCATATCTCCGGTATCGGTTTTAATGCCGTAAAAGAGTGCGGTGGCAAGCTGTCGCGGGATCAGGCAGCCGGCTTCCTGCAGGTATTTTGTAATAAGTGTGGAGGTGGCGCCAACCTCTTTCCTGATATCGGTAAAACAACTCAGCGGGTTTTCCGGTGGCGCAGGGTGATGGTCAATAACGCCACTGACGACCACGGTAGAGGGAAGGGATATATTTCCTTTTCCAGGATAGGAGTCGACCAGCAGAATTCGGTCGAACTCCGCTACATCGATCAGTGCGAATGGAACCATTGAAATGTCGAGAAAACGCACCAGAGCACGGTTTTCTGCCCTACCGATGAATCCGCCGAAAGATATTACCGGTGTCGGGCTGCCCCAGTAGGAACAGAGGTGCGAAAGACCGTACGCGGAGGCGATACAATCCGGATCCGGATAGTCATGAGTAAGTATCAGTATCGACTGCGCCGAATCGATACACTCCCGAAGCTCAGCTACTTTGCTGCAGAAGCTGTTGGTGGTTCCCGGGCTTTGAACCTTTTCCGGCATATTTTGTTGTATCCGATCGGAAAATCACTGCCTGTACACTGGATTGTACGGTACCGGCGGGAATTTTATATTTGCATAATTTAACAGGATAATATACTATATGATTTCAGACATGGTTGCAACAAACCGGCCGACAGACGGTTTCACTCCTCCATACCAGGACATCACTACATGCGATATGCCATAATTTCTGATATTCACGGTAATGCAGAAGCCCTCAATGCAGTACTCAACGATATAAAAAAACGGTCGGTTGACAGCATCGTCTGCCTGGGTGATATCGTTGGCTATTATCCTGATCCCGAGCGGTGTGTTGATCTCGTGAAAAAAGAGGTCGATTACTGTGTGGCGGGGAATCATGATTATGCGGCCATCGGCCGTATCGATACGCAGAACTTTACCTACTATGCGTATGCTGCCATGGAGTGGACAAAACAGAATATTTCGGACCGCGCCCGGGAGTACCTGCAACAGCTCCCGCTTACGGTACCGCTCGGAAACATGTTTTTCACTCACTCTTCTCCCTCAAATCCGCAGGACTGGGTCTATGTCTTTCCTGACAGCGAGGAGGCGGTGTTCGAAGCTTTCAACAGTCTGGTCTACGGTCTCAATTTTATCGGCCATACTCACTGGCCGTCAATAATGATCCAGGAGGACGAGCGGATCATTCTGCACTCTGAACATACTATTCAACTGGTGGATAAACACTTTTACCTGGTGAATGTCGGAAGTGTCGGACAGCCGAGGGATTTTGATTCACGCTCCTGTTATGCTCTCTACGACGAAGAAAAACTGACTATCGAACTGATCAGGGTTGAGTATGATTACCGGATTACCCAGAAAAAGATCAAGGAGCATCACCTTCCGCTTTTTCTTGCCGAACGACTTGAAAAAGGGCGGTAAAACGCCCCCGGAGCCCTGCGTATGAATGTGCAGATCTGAGTTCCTGGTTGCGCTGCCTGCAGATATCTCTCCCGCTGCATCACCACTGATGTTGTTCATGCCAACGAATACATTCTCTTACCGGTCTAACAGCCCGCGCCAGACCGTGATTCATGTCGGGACCGGGGAACGTTGACATGATGCAGGTACCGCGGTACAATATACGGATATCCTTTAATTGCAGGTGACGCCGTTTATGGATCGTATGCTGAATCGGGTATTTAACTGTATGTAAAGGAATTGCATGGTTAACGGGTATTCACTGGTTAAAACGATAGCGGTCAGCAAAGACGGCGAGGCGCATCTGGTGCGTTCAGATACGTCGTCAAGTCTGCTCTATCTCAAAACCGTACGGGCATCCGGAAGAATAGATGCGAAAAAAAAGTTCTACCGTGAAACGAATGTCGTCGCCTCGCTTGAGCATCCGAACATCCTCCGACCGCTTGATGTACGGTTCGAAAACGATGCTCTCCATTGTATTTATCCGTATGTAAATGGACGAACGCTGCATGAACTGCTTGGTGAGCAGGGCCGTATCGGTGAATCCGATGCGCTTTCCATGATGAAGCAGCTTCTCGGGGCATTGTCGTACGTGCATGCCCGTGGTATCATCCATGCCAATGTGAATCCCTGGAATATCATTATTTCCCACGATACCGGTATTCATCTGTTCGACTTCGGGAGTTCTCTCACTGTCGAAGAGGCCGGACGCCTTGCCGAGGGAGTAACCGTAGGGATGTTTCCGTACCTGTCTCCCGAGCAGACGGGGAGTACCCGCTTTAAGATTGATACGAGAACCGATCTTTATTGCGCGTCAATGGTTCTTTACCGCTGTGTGGCGGGTGCGCTTCCGTTTTACGTTCAGAACGGTTCGATCAGGGAACTACTTGATGCGAGTATCCGCAGAGAGGTGCCCGGTATTAAGCATGTCCCCCAGTTTTTCAATGAGATTCTTCTCAAAGGACTGCGTCCTTCTCCTATCGACCGGTACCAGACTGCTGACGGTATGTTGCATGATGTTTCGATTGCGGCGGAAAAATGTAAAAACGGCGACAACATTCCCTTTGTAGTTGGGGAACGGGATGCAGTACTTTCCGTAAACCGCAAACGACTCTTTGTCGTCAGGGAAAAGGAACTACGGTTACTCTCACGGGGACTCGGGGCATTCGCGGGAAACCGTATGGTTTCGTATCTGGTCTGCGGAAAATCCGGAATTGGAAAAACCGAGCTGATACGTCAGTTCAAACGTACGAACGATCTGGCCGGAATTGATTTTCTTGAAGCGAAGTGCAACCGGTTCTCGATAAGTCAACCGGGATCGATTTACCGTCAGGTGGTTATCGAGTTTCTGCATCACTTGTCAAAAAATGACCATGAGGAGAAACTGCGGATACGGGAGCTGATCAATACGGAGTTACAGGAGTATTCAGGACTCATCGGAAGAATCCTTCCGGAAATGAACTCCTGGTTTGATGTTATGGTCGAAGTTCCGAAAGTTGAGCCTGAGAAGGAGAAGGACCGGTTCATTCAGGTGCTCACGAGAGTGCTCACCATCGTCTGTTCGTTACGCAAATGTATTATCCATTTTGATGATGTCCAGTGGATCGACCGGATTACCGCCGAAGTGATGTTCCGGCTGCTCGAACAGAAACTGCCGTGTTTTTTCATCTGCACGTTCAGAACCGGTGATACGAACGAGTTCCTGTTCTGCCATGGCCATGATCTCACGACTGCCGGATTTGATTCGATTCTGTATCTGAATGAATTCAATAAACAGGAGACGGATGAATTTATCGGGAGAAAATTCAAATCCCTTGAAAATCCAGGAATGCTGGTGGAAGCACTGCACGAGAAAACCGACGGGAATCCCTATCTGCTCAACGAAGCTGTGCGATATCTGGTAAGCGGTGGACATTTGACACTCCGTAAGAACCTCTGGAACTTCGCTATCGAGAATATTGGTGAACTGCCGCCAAAATTTGACGCGGTTTCACTGGTGCTGCAGAAATTGCACAGTCTCGCGGATGATGAACGAAAAATTCTGCAGATGGCATCACTGATTCAGGGGAAATTCGATGCGGCACTTGTAAATTATCTTTCGGACGAAAAATCACGGAACATCCACGAGGTGTTCGCTGTATTCGAGACTAACGGTTTTATTCTTTCGCATCTCTCGGGAGGGTACGCTTTCGTTCATGATCGGATTCAGGAAACCATCGCCAACGATGTCCCCCGGGAACAGCGATACGCACTCTACGGAAAGCTATCGAGGTATTTCTCCCTGAAAGCACAGGACGATAAAGAGATGCTTTTCCCCGCAGCCGAATATGTACTCAAATCGGACAACGCGCGTGACGCTATTACCGTTTGTTTCGATGCAGCCCTGTATGCGATGGAGAAAAACGCCTATGATATCGCAATCAGGTACCTCCGAAATATTATTCTGCTGGCTGATGCCGATCACACGAGATGTATCGATGGCGGAATTGATCCGGTGCGGGTGAATATCCTGCTCGGTGATGTGCTGATGTTGACAGGGGCAAATGAACAGGCCCTCGATGTTTACGCCCGGATAATAGCCGGAAAACAGCTGAAAAACCGTGACAAGCTCGAGCTGGAATACAAAATTGGTTCAATCTATCATCACACCGGTGAATTCGCGCTTTCGTCAAAATACCTGATGCAATCGCTTGCCACGGTCGGGATAACGCTACCGAAAGGCAAGCTGAAGCTCGGTATCAGAATCATCTTCGAAATGGCTGTACAGTGTCTTTCCGGAACCGGCTTTTTCCGCCTTTTCGGCAGGCGGAGCGATGCTACCAGTCTTATAATTGTTAAAATCCTTAATAAACTTGCCTTTTCCCTGTATTTCAACGATATGGTGAGAGGGTATTACGTGCATTTTAAAGCACTGAATCTTGCTGATCGTTTGATCGATTCCGCTGAAAAAGCGGAAAGCTATTCGTTGCACCAGATTCCGGTATACCAGATACTGATGAATGGGCGTGCGCGCAGCTATCTTCGGAAAGCGGTCAAAATAGCGGATCGTATCCGGCGCAAGGATGTTCATGCGTTTGCGGAAACATTCGGCGGGCTGGTCCGTTACTTCAATGCACAGTGGCGGGAAGCGGAGCAGCTGCTGCAGAACAGTATCAGAACGTTTCGTTCCATTGGCGATCTCAATAATCAGATCATCGGCAGTGAACACCTCTGGAAAATCGCTTTTCTGAAAAAACCGCTGCAGGAAGCTCTTGCAGAGATGGACCGTACTGTCAACTTGTGCGGGAAAGTAAAGGATCATTACTTTCTGCTCATCACGCGATCCGCGCGGAATCTTACCCGTCTGCTTGCAACGGGTACTAACGACGACGAAGAATACGGAGCCATTCAGGATATACTCCGCAAGGTGCATTCTTCACATCTGCAGATTGAAGCAGGCGGTTATCTGCTCCAGACCGACATTGAGCGGCATGAATATCAGCGTGCGTACGACCGCGCCAGCGGACTGCTGCCGATGATCCTGCGCAACAGTATCAATTCTGAATATCAGGTGCGTTCCTTCTCTCTTTTCTGTTCGCTTCTCTGTCGTGAGTTTCGGGAACGACGCAACGGGCGGTTATGGATTTCCGAAAATCGGAGACGTTTACAGAGACAGTTTCTGCTGTATGCCGCGGTGCATCTCGTAGCCGCTCTGAGCTATCCTGCGTACCGGGGGAGATGGTACCGTAACATCGCCTGGATTTGTGCGCTTCGGGGAATGACCCGCATGGCCGACAGGTTGTTCAGAAGATCAATCAGAGCGCATCATCAACTCGCCATGCGCTTTGAGGAGGCCTGTTCATTGCATGAATATGGTGAATTTCTGGAGGAGTTCAGTGCCGTTCCCGGAAATGCCTATGACCGGTATGTTGAAGCATACGAGCTTTTCAAGTGGTGCGGAGCACGGCTCTATCTTGACCGTATGGAAGCCAGGATAAGTGCGGGACCGCACGCTCCGCAGACCGATACCACAACCGCATCGGTATTTTCTGATTCGTTGAGCGGTCACTCCGACGACGTAGCGCAAGGTATCAATCATTTACGCTTTGAAACACTGGTTGATGTCAGTAAGACACTAACGGAAGTGGATGATCCCCGGTTGCTCCTGCGGCAGATCCTCTCGGCGATGATTACCGTAACCGGTGCACAGTATGGTTGTCTGTTCATCAACAAACTGACGTATGGGGATTTTGAACCGATTGCAATGTCGTTCGAAGGAAAGCTGGTACCGGTTTCTGAGGTTCCGGTGTTTACCGATCTCATTCAGAAGGTCAACGAAATTCATACGCTGCAAAGCAATGGAGAACCCCTTGTTGACGAGGAGGTGGAAACGGAGAGTATCTGCATCCGGTCGGATCTCTGTGTTCCGCTCAACTGGCGGGAGAAGTATCTGGGCTATGTGTACCTGGTCAACGACAGAGTTCTCGGCCTGTTCGGTGAGGGGGCGCAGAAGGCGGCGATGGTGCTTGCGGCGCATGCCGGTATTCTTCTGGAAAATGCCTGGTTGATGCAGAAACAGAAGGAGTTCAACGAGGAACTGCAGCAGCAGGTGACTTCAAAAACGGATGATATCGTTCATAAAAATCAGCAGCTTGAGGAAGCGAACCTCAAACTGATTGAGTCGGAACGGATGAAGGGAATTCTCAGCGGGACCCTGGTGCACGATATTAAAAATTACGCTGCAGGTATTACCGGCAATCTGATTTATCTCGGCAGGCGCATGGAGCACGACGAGAAGGCGAAACGGGTGATCGATGTTGTTTGTGAAACGTGTTCCGATATCACCAGTCTGGCATCAAATTTACTTGACATTGCAAAAATGGATGACGGAAAAATGGTGGTACGTGAGGAAATTCTCGATTACCGTTTTTTTAAAGAGGTCGCCTGTAAATTCGGACGGAGTACACTGTTCGAGGAGAAGGAAATCATACCGGAAATAATACCGCCCGATGAGGATTTCACCATTGGCGCCGATGTCTATCTGATGGAACGTCTGCTGCAGAATCTCTACAGTAATGCGGCTAAATATGCTCCGCGTGGAAGCAGGGTGGAACTGCGGTTCGGGGGTAATGAGCTTGAACAGGTAATCTGTTTCTTCAATTCAGGTACACCGATTCCCGATACGGAAAAGGAAATTCTGTTCGAAAAATACGCACGTATTCAGAGCCGGCACTCTCATTATTCAAAAGGTCTGGGGCTGTTCTTCTGCCGGATGGTAATGAATGCTCATCGTGGAAGAATCTGGCTGGATACCGATCCGTCGGGAAATTATTTTAAACTCGCTTTTCCCCGCAGGGAAGGTAGCGATACGGAAGCAGCCCCTGGCAGGAGCGCGGTTCGTCAGCTGGCGACACCGAGATAGTATATGCTTTCCTCGGGAATAAAGTGCTCGAAAATCTCCTCGTTGTGAGAGATCATCAGCAGGGCACTTCCCCCCGCACGCTTTTCATCGAGAAGATTAAGCACTTTCTTGACACTGGTAAAGTCGAGTCCATTGAGCGGCTCGTCAAGAATGATCAGATCGGTATCGAGTATCAGTGAACGGAGCAGGTTCAGACGCTGTTTCTGGCCTCCACTCAGGAATGCCACTTTTTTATTCAAAAACGATGGTGCTATCGGGCGGTCAAACAGTTCCATCAGATGGTTGGTAAGCTCAGTACCGGAGAGTCGTTTTTTTAGCGGAAGTCCTTTGAATGTTTCACGGACGGTGGAGGCGAGGTTAAGTGCCTCGTCGGCGTGTTGAAAAACCATTCCAGCCCGCCTGCCCCAGATTGAGGTCGCCCAGAGCGATGCGGGTGAGCGATGGGTGATTGAGATGTCGTCAAGGGTCATGGCGAATGCATCGGGATGATAAATCCCCATGATTATTTTAGCGAGGGTTGTTTTGCCGATGCCGCTGGGAGCTTTGAGGTAGACCATTTCGCCTTTGTGAATAACCATCGGTTGTCTGACCGTATGTTCGCTGTCGGAGTAGATGCTGAGGTGACGTCCGAAAATCGAGAAATCCGGCTGTACTTCCAGAACCGGTTCGGCAACGAGGTTTCGCGTATGCGGCGCCCGTGGTGCATCAAGCCAGTGCAGGTACTCTTCGGCACTGAAGTCACCTGCGGAAACCCGTGTGTCTTTCTCACGGGAGAGTTCCTTGAATCTGACACGATCAATAAGGTCGCGGTGCCGCTGATACATTTCACTGATGATTGAATAGTCGTGCGTAATGATAAGTATGGTAAAGGGGCGTGCCCGGTATTTCTCGAACAGCAATTCAAGAAACAGATTCCGGTAGTTATTGTCAAGGCTCCCGGTGGGCTCGTCGAAAACAAAATACGTGGAAGCATCAGGGGTTCCTGACGCAATCCATGCATCGATTCTTTTGAACGCCATCGCCAGCAGTATGCGCTGTTTCTCGCCGCCGCTCGGCCGATAGGGTTTCGGGTACACATCAAGCAGTTGCCGCATGGAGGTAGCGGAGGTGGTCTGCCACAACCGTGCGAGAATCGCCTGCTCGTCAATACCGGCGAGGCTTCCTTCATTGAGCTGTTCTGTTACCTTGAGCAACGGATTGAGATGCGATGAGGGCTCTTGAAAGACAAAAAAACTGTTCTGTTTTACCGATTTGGTCCACGGTTCCTTCAGGTGAGCGCCATAGGTCTGATTGTTAATGCTGATTTTAAGATCCGTACCGTTGAGAAATCCGTACAATGCTTTTGATATGACCGATTTTCCGATTCCGGATTCACCGAAGAGGAAGGTGATGCAATTGTCGTATACCGGATAATCGCTTACCGTTACGATCGGGCGTTCGGCAGTGCCCACACTGATATCGAAGCTGCGACTGTTCATAGCCGGTGCCTTTCGGCATAGCCGCATGAAATCTGATACACCGCAAGAAGGGTGATGACTATCAGGAACGCGACGGTGATCCCCTGCAGATGCTGGAAAAAAAGAACGGGGAGGTAACTGATATCGGTTAGCGTGTTGCCGATCGCCAGGATGTCCTGTTTGCTGTCCATTTTCGCCAGTAGACTTCCCAGTGTTGTCGGGAGGGTGACCGAGTTGACTTCTGAAGAGAGTCCCACCGATATGATGAAGTCAACGCTGCATTGCAGAAAAACCGCGCTGCCGAATACCGAAATCAGTTTGTTGAGAATGTGAATCCTGCTGTTTTTCCAAAGAATATCAAAGTTGATAATACGCCGGTGCGAAACGCCGCAAACACGCAATGCATTGAAAAAATCAAGTTTAGTGTAATGGTCGATCCGTTCTCTGAGCAAATCGACCACTTCCAGCATGATGAACACGCTGATACAGAGTGCCATCAGCAGGAAAACGATTGTTTTACCGGTAATAACTTCGGTGGTAACGAGTGCCGCAATGCCGATATACCCGAAAAGGATACCGACGATCTGGGGTATTGAACGGATGAGATTGATAAAGAAAGAGAACAGATAATAACCGGTACGGTTGGTTGCATTTTCGAGGCGATGAATAACAAGAGTAACGACCCATGAAAGTACCAGAGTAAATCCGACCACGAGGAAGGCGATAATGAAGGTGTTGATGAAACCGTCGATAATCCGCAGGAGCGCCGGACGGTTGAGGAACAGCACATCCCAGAGCGCGAGGCCTCCTACGGAGCCGATCCACAGCAGTAACCACCTGCGGTCTCTTCCGACCGGAAGCTTCAGTGCTGTCGGCGTCTCAGTTGTTTTCATAACGTCGTGTCTCCCGGTGTACCAGCATATCGGTAATGATTTCGGTCAGTTTGACGGTATAGAAAATTAACAGCATGATAACGATTACAAATGGAAAATTTTTATACAGCAGCTGACGGAGCAGTTCATAGGTAAGGTGTCCATGGATGTTGAGCGCCATTTCAATAATCACCAGACCGGTAATCAGGAAGGACGCCTGTTCCTTGAGTGTCGAAAGATACTGAAAACGTGCATTCCGGAATATATGGTCGAAAACATGACCATCAAATCGTTTCGCAGGTAACAGCACTGATTTCCAGGTGATTCCTTTCTGAGCGGAAAGTGTGTAATCGCTTCGAAGGTTTTTAACCAGTGCATTCTCAACATAGCCTTTGCGGCTTTCCGCCACCAGAAATGCATAGAATTTGTTGGTGTACATAACCAGTAGACCGTTTGAAACAACCCCGAGAATGATCATGAAAAATGATGAATCGGTATTGAATTCAGTGCGTATGGAGTAGGCGATTACATACGCGGGAGAAAACAGTATAAAATAGGCCAAGGTGGAAAAACCGGAACGCAGCAGTGATCGAATAACCGGTGGACGCTGGTGGTCGATTCCCCGCTGCAGTGCCTGCTGATGAAAGATAAATCTGAAGGCACCTAACGTTTGAACGCCGTAGTAGGTGAGGATCATGACGATTATATAGACGATGAGGAATTTGACATACATACCGGCAAGCTCAAGTAATGCGGCACCGTTGAGACGCTTGGTGCGGTATGAGGATTGCATCGACCGGTTGAATGCATCTTCTTTTATTCGGAAAAAATCTTCTGCAATCGCTGCATTGGTATCCTGACGTCCCGGAAAATACAGGTCGAGGCAGTCAAGAAGAAGTGCCCTTTCAAAAGGGTCATTGATTTTACTGACGGGTGCATCCATCAGAATACGGACGTTATCGGTGCGGCGGATCTGGTGCTGGTGTTCACTGTTCTGAAAAAACAGCAGCGCTCCGACCATAAGAACCGATATCAGGATGATTCCAAGCAGATGTTGAATGAGTTGTGAGCGCATAGAGGTCATTACCGTGATTCTATTGAGATAACACCCTTCCGGTATACAACCAGAAAAGGTTTACCAAGGAGCATACGCTCGATATCTCTTACAAGATATCGTGTACTGTTTTCAAGCACTGTTACCACTTCGTCCGAACCCCGGAGAACATACTGACGGTCGACGGTTGGATCGGCGATCCATTCGGGTGTGGTTTTTTCCTGATGGGTTCGGGAGGAAAAATAGGAAAAAAGGGTATCATAACGATCGTTTGCTTCAATAAGCCGTTTCATAATGCGCTGATGGACTAGCGCAGAGCCACTGCCCGCTGCAGAGGTGTTCTTTGGTACGATCGGACGGAGGAGACGCTTTGATGATCTGCACCAGCCATACCGGGGCTGAGGTGATGTGCTGCGTACATATTCCGAACCATGCCAGGAGAAAATCCTCAGTACGGCAGCCCCTTTGTTCAGGGTGGCGACACTGCCACCGCCGGACGGTTTCCGGGTAAGCGACAATGATGCTGCGGCAATGGTCATTGTATCGTACCTGGGGGTGCATCCACGGTATTTGACCGGCGAAGCGCCAGGAGGCAAACCGGTTAATTTTCCTTTGTCGTCGAGCATGAGGTAGTACGTGGTGCCGTGTAAACTCAGTTGCATGGCTTGCGAAATCTGATCTCCCATGAGTTCACGAGTAGTGCGTATTTCGAACGGCGCGCCGGCCTGAAGCACTTTTTTCTGTGCTGTGGTTACTACCTGTTCGTACTGATCATAGAGTGTGCACACAGAAGGATTTCCAATGACAAGAAACTCCTTTACGGGTTTCGCGCTCCATACCGGTACGCAAAAAAATAAAAGACCAGTGATCAGACGACGATAGTTGACGGACACCATCTCCGTACCCCGTTGACAAAGTTGTTTCGCGTCGAGCGGTACCCCGGACAGGATGGAATACCGCGGATTGAAGGTTACTTACCCTGTTCGTTCCACTTCTCGATGGTTGATAGCTGAGATGCTGTGCCGTAGAGGTCGATGGAGTTCTCGGCAAACTGGTTGCTGAAGTAGGCGAGAGACGGAAGGGAAAAAAGCCAGCATCCCATTGCCAGTTTCCGGTCCAGTTGGTCGATGTACTGGGCGTACACCTGCTTGTCCCCGACTTCACGGGTCGACATGAAGTTGAAGATGTAGTCGAGCAGCATCCGGTAATCCGTCTGTTCAGGCGACGGGTCGGCAAGATCAAGACGGAAAAAGTTTTTATCGGCGGTGAATGACTCTTCGGCGACGGCCGGATTGCCCTTCCGGTCGACCGTGGTGATCAGGTTGACTTTGTAGTTCTCAAAGTCGGGTTCCCGGAGGAAGATGTTGTACATGTCGAACAGAAAATTGCTCCGGTATCCGCTGAAGGGAACCAGCACCGCGTCGTAGTTGCCCTGACGAATCTCATCGTTCTGCACTGCGGTTACCTTGATCTTTCCGCGGCTGATCGCGGGATCATTGAGGATTTCTACCAGTTCAGCGAGTTCCTCACGAAAATCAGCGTTGAGGCAGGTTTGAATGCGAATGGTATCCGTAAGTACCGAGAGGTCGGGGGTTACGGTATCCTGCAGCGGAACGATAATCTCTTCTTCGATGTAGTAGGAGGTCGAGGGAAAAACGCTTCCGTTGAGATATTCGTCGTAATTGTCTCCGTCGCCACGGTAATTGGCGATATGCCGCTGCTGTTCGGTACCGATTCTGAAAAACCGGTTCATTATCCGCTGATTGTCTATCAGTGAACGGACGGCTAACCGCTGCTCAATCGGCACTTTCTTCACATTGAAGAGAATGGCGAAAAAACAGGTGCTGATACTCGACTTGTAGAAAAATTTGGAAGAGTCACGGACGATCGGAGCGATCGCACCGAAGGGTGAACTCAGGAGTGTGTTGATGTTTTTATTTTTAAGTTCGGTTGAATAGGTGCTGTTGTCAATAAACGGTTTAAGCAGTACCTGGGGAATTGCGGCGTTGCCGTCGGGAAGTTTGTGGAAAAACAGCTGGTCTTCATACTCGCCTGCGTACATGTACGGACCGCTTCCCACCATATATGCCGGAGCATTCATTTCCGATGAGCCGGGAAGCACTTTGAATGAGAGGATTTCTTTGATATCCGGTTCGATCCATTCACGGTCGCCGCGGAATTGAAACCTGATTTCATTATTTTCGTCGGGTCCGGAAAATTCGAAGTCGGGAACTGCCTGCGATACGAGTATATAGTCAGGAGATATGCTGCCGAGAGACTGAATGCGCCGGAGAGTGAATCGGAGATCATTCGCAGTTATCTGAACCGCTTGTGCGATGCTGACCGCAACCTTCTCCTTTTCCATGGTGGCAGTGTAGCTGGAATGCCATTTCTGCGACGGTTTGAGCCGGATCGAGACAACACTGTTCTCATCAATCCCCATGTATTCACCCAGTCCATCTTCGTAAATAATACCGCTCGGATTGGCGGATACGTTGAAAAGACCATCGAACAGTACTTCGTCGAGTTTGTCGGCAATAGGTACTGCACTGGGGATATGGGGGTCAACACGGGGCTTCTGATGGGCAATGTATGGAATAACAATACGACCGCTAAGATTTTTTCCATATACGAAATAATACAACAGACCGCCGGTGACGGCGATGCCGAGAATAATGGTAATGATAATCGCTTTCTTCATCGGGGGCTCCTGACTAGTTTTTCTTGATGATCGGTTTCTGGACCATGACACTTACCTGGTGCACTTTAAACGAAGGGTGAGAAAAGGTGATTTCAAGAATATTACCCTTTCCTTTTGTCATCTGTACCGGGGTGATCTGACACTCATAATTATTTGCCGCGGTTGGCGCCGATATGGAAAACCGCCCTTCGTTTTTCAGTTCTTTTTTGTTCAGGGTAATTTTATCGTACCACTGTTCAACTGCGGCATTGCCGGCGATTGCCTTCGACAGTTTGATATTGACATCGTATACCGGGAAGTTCGCTTCGGTCGGAATGTCGACGTTGATACGAACCATGTATCTGTTTTCCCCCCGTTTTCGCGTTGTAACCGGAAGCGCGAATACACGGCGGTAATTCTTGGGTTTGACAATCCATTTCATTGACCAGGGATCACATTCGGCAATGCGGATTTTGGTTTTGCGGTCCTTGCCCTTGTAATGAGTACCGTGAGTGACAATCGCCCGTGCTTTGAGTACACCGTTGTCATTGGGCTTCCTGGTGAAATCCTTGTAAAGAAGCGCGATCGCTTTTTTGGGGAATTCGTCATCTTTCATCTTCTCGAGATGGGCGATAAGATTGTTTTTACGCTGGATGAGTTCGTTTCGTGACCCTGAGGAGAAGGTCACGTCGTAGGAGGGAAGGAATACTGAATCGGTATAAAGAGAGTCGACATTTTCAACGGTATGGTAATTTTCTTCAACGAATTTATTGATCCGTGCACGTGAGTACCGGTCGATCCGTGTGTAGAGCGAATCTTCATATTCCTCGACAACCGCTTTTTTGATGGGCAGTATTTCAGGCGGGTTGAGAAAATTCACGTCGGCGTGCAATGCCCGCAGATTTTTTTCGGCCACCGGCCAGTTTCTTCCGGCAAGAGCAGCTCCGATGCGTTTGCCCTGTTCTTCGACCGATAGCTTATCCAGTTCAGCATATTTCGGAAGAAGAAAGGTGAGATGCGGCTTTTGCTTGAGCAGGCCGAGCATGGTGCTGTAATCTTTCTGGGCCTTGAGCGCGTTGAGTTCAGGGATGAGAGCGTCCGCTTCACGGTAGCCCATAAGGTCGGTTTCAAACTGTTTGGTGAAGGCGGTTATTTCAGCATTGAGTGCTTCACTGCAGTTGTAATTCACATAATCACCGAAATCGTCACCGAGTACCTGAGGTAGCTTCGCCTTAATTTTATCAGTACGTTTGACAATCGATTTGAAAAAGTCGTTACCCGGCATGTTCTTTTCGGCGTCGATAGTTTTCCGGATTGCAGCGGCGGTATCCTGTGCACCGGAGAGTGCGCTGCTGCGTTCGTTGAACGCTTTGACAAATGATGCGAGCAGCGCGTAGTCCTTGGGCTCGGCGATTCCTGCAGTCGAGCAGAGTGGACCGATCTGCAGCAGTTCATTAACGAAAAACGTCTCTTGGGCAAACGGTTTCGCATCGTTCTTGCCTTTGAACCGCTGATTGTAGAACGGGGTGATTTCAACGAGACGGGAGCTCAGCACTGACTGCGCTTCGGCGATGACCGGCGGTCTGATTTTGTCTTTACCGGCAAAGAAGGTGGAAAAATCGTTTACTGATTTCACCAGTTCAAGCGGGTTACCCCGACAGGAGAACTCGACGAGGAAGAAACGGAGGGTGGCGAGATACGCGTCCTGAAATCGCATCTCATCTTCGATGTCGGTCTTTAGTTTTTTATAGTTGAGATATGCTTCGTCGGTTGAATTAACGATGGATGCGGGAAAAATGCTTTCGATGGCAAGAAGTTGTTTGTAGACCTCTTCAATTGCTTCGCGGTGTTTTGTAACGGTTGCGATAGTCGAGGTAAAATCAATACCGGTAAGCGGTTTCCCAGGGCCGATCGACTCGTAAACCTTCCGGTCTACGCGGTTTCCTGCAAGAGTCTCCAGATAGGACGCGTGTTTGTTCTCAAATTTGAATCGCCATTGCGGCGTATAACGGTACGTAACCGAGAGCGGTACTTCCGTGTCGGTACCTTCAATTATGAAGTAATATCCGGTTCCGTTTTTACCGACCGGAAAAACGCTGAGGGTATCGGTTTCTGATTCATCGGTGATTGGCGTACCGGCTTTTTTCTTTTCGACCAGTTCTTTGGTCAGGAAACTTTTAACCGATTTTTTATTGCCGTTGGCGATGACAAGATAAAAATTATCCTCCTGGGGGGCAGGGAACACTATGAAATATTTTTTATCCTTTTTTATTACGAAATCTTTTTTATTGTCTTTCAGTTCGATATATCCTGCTTCGGCAGGAGAGAGTTCCGGTTTGGGCTGCAACTGTTTATACGGTGCACAGGTAATAAGAAAGATGACCAGTCCTACTATTGCTATTCGGCGTTTCATCAAACTGCCCCTTTCACGGTTTTGTGATTCAAAATGGAATAGTTTAATATAATGAGTGGTTGGCTTCGGGTGGTAGAATTTCACCACTTTCCGGATGTTGAAGTGACGGTTAAACCAGACTGCAGGCTGACTTCAGGTGATGAGGACAGTTCAGGCTCTCCGTAAATTGGCTCACACCTGCGGGGATGGGGGGGAACGGCTTGAAAGAGGGTGGACGATTGTTTTTGGAGGACCTTTTATCAGCTAACCTGTAGACAATTTATGATTTCGTGGTGTCGGGCGATTCTTTCTGAAGCGGTTAGTCTCCGTAGTGGATACCTTCGGGTATTACAGAGAACTATTTTAGGAGATACAGTACCCTGAAATAAGCGAAACGTTATCGAAACATGATGTGTGATGCTGTTATGATTACGATGCACACAATACGCCGGGAAGCCGATAAAACCTGCATTACTGATCCATATGCGGTTACTGCGCAACGGTTGAGAGCATCTTCACTCGCAATCCGGAACGGTATGCATATCGGTGTCGCAGTCGGAAGCAGAGGTATTCACGCAATTGCTGCTGTTTGCCGTGCCGTAGTGGAATACCTCAAAGAGCAGGGGGCTGATCCGTTTATCATTCCGGCAATGGGAAGTCACGGTGGTGCCACTGCAGAGGGACAGCGTGCGATTCTTGCGGGGTATGGCATAACCGAGGAGAGTGTCGGTGTTCCGGTGGAAGCATCCATGGCGGTAGTGAAACTGGATGCTCCCGGAGGTGAATGCCGCATATTTGTCAGCCGTCCTGCAATGGAGTCTGATGGTGTTATATGCATCAACCGGGTTAAACCGCATACCGATTTCCATGGACGGTACGAGAGCGGATTAGTGAAAATGGCGGTGATCGGCCTTGGAAAACATGCACAGGCGCTCGAAATTCATAAATTCGGTGTCAGGGGGTTGCGGGAGTTGCTCCCGATGGCCGCGGCAAAGGTATTTGCCACCGGAAAAATCCTCGGAGGTGTGGCTATTGTCGAGAACCGGTACGATCGTCCTGTACAGATCGAAGTGCTTTCCGGAAAAACGATCATGGCGGAGGAACCGCGCCTTCTGCAGTTGGCCGCGGAACATATGCCGCACCTTCCGGTCGAGAAAATCGACACTCTTATTGTTGATTTTATCGGTAAAGATTTCAGTGGTACCGGACTTGACACCAATATCATCGGCAGAATGCGGATACGGGGAGAGCCGGAACCTGCCAGCCCTTCAATCGGCAGTATTTATGTGCGGGATCTGTCGGAACGGTCACATGGAAACGCTCTCGGTATCGGTCTGGCCGATGTTATCAGCCGTCGTCTTTTTGACAGAATACAATTTGCTCCAATGTACGAAAATGCATTCACCAGCACCTTTCTTGAGCGGGTGAAAATCCCGGTTATCGCCGATACCGACCGGGAGGCTCTCTCATTCGCGTTGCGCTCCTGCGGCTCTATTGATCCGGGTGCGGAGCGGATTATCCGCATACGCACTACGCTGCATCTCGATGAGATGCAGGTTTCAGAAGCGGTACTCCGGGAGGTTGAGAACCAACATCAGTTCAGTGTTGTAAATGGACCATTCCCGCTGCTGAACGGCGATGATGCATGCGAATTTTAATGTGTCGCACCCTCTCCAACTATTGAAACATCGTTGTACTGAGTTTTTCCACAGCCTGTTCCAGTGCCTGCTTCAGTGCCACGCCGAGTAGTGAGCCTGCGAACTCCTTGTTTTCAAGATTGAATTCCATTGCTCCGATTGTCTTCATAGAGTTTTCAATGTTCTTTTTTCCTGAAAATTCGCCGGTTACCGTTGTATTAAGCAGCTCCGTATCGCCGGTGACGTCAAACAGCTTCAGGTCTATCTGAACACGTGCGATGGATCGTTCACGGTATTCATCGGCACGAACGGTTATCTCCGCGTGGTTGACAATGTCAAGAAATTTCACCGCACCGGAGATACGATATTGCTGACCGCTTTTTACTGCGGTGTCCGAAGGCGGCGTTGGCGCGGAATCGCTTACGGAAATGTTGCAATGGGGACTGATGTTACGCAACCGCTCAGCCAACATCCCCGGGATACGATGACTAAGATCCCACTCTCCACTATACTTTGAGCTGTTCTTAAAGGGGGTGATGACACATTTTTTCTCCATCCGCCCGGAAATAATCAACTGGTTTCGTTTGCCTGCCGCAAGGTGGAGAGCGAGTTCCCTGTTGATGACAGTGTCGGGTACCCATGCTCGCAATGAGTCAATCTCGGCATCGTGCATCGGATTGGAAATGATGGGATCGGTCATTTTTTCGACAGTGGTTTTGTACGGTGCACTGACGAAGGTGGATGCCTGTTTCGCGATACAGCTGACCCGAACGGTGCCGCAAACGACCTTAAGGGCTGTCGTGCCGGTTTCAGGAGCTACGTCAAGGCTGAAAGAAGTTCCCCGGATAGAAATTACGGTGGTGGGGGTATAAATCTGAATATTCTCTTTCCGGGAAAGCGGCATGCTCCTTTTGATAACAAAAAAGACACTTCCCATGAAAACCGTCGCGTAGTTAAGGAGTTTCTCTGTTGCTTTCGGCGGACCGATATTGACAAGTATCTGTGAACCGCCTTTCATATAGACAACGCTCTTATCCGGCCATTGGAGACGGCCGTATCCCTTGGGGGCGATACGGATTACATCGTTGTTATACAGCAGGGTTCCCGGTTTTACCGGTTTCCATTTGGCCGTACCTGCGCGCTGTACCTCCGCGTTCCCCGAAAGTGAATCCAGAATGACGTTCGGGGCTGCTGCAGAAGGCGCACCGGTGAAAAAGGTGAATGAAGTAATGAAAACAAACAGAAGTGCAGGTGTCGTGTGCATGAAACCTCGTCGGTAAATGGTTGCAATGGCGAGCCGGGGTATTAGGGGAGTCCGGCGGAGTTTTATACATTATAATGCTGCAAACACTTTTCTTCAAGAATATTTCGTAACCTTGCCCCACCGGAGGGAGTGTCGTATTTTTGCCTGAACCGGCAAAATCAGGTCAGGTGTGACTTTGAGCTGTAGCGATCTCTGGGGGTACAGCCTGAACGCTCCGGCGGAATCACGAAAACGACCGCACATATCGGATACCGGTTTTTCGGAACTATTCAAATTCTGACAACAGCAGGGAGAATCATATGGGATTTCCATTACGCAGCGCGACATCAACACAGGGACGACGTATGGCCGGAGCCCGGAGCCTCTGGCGGGCGAATGGCATGCGCGAGGAGCAGTTCGGTAAACCGGTTATCGCGGTGGTCAACTCATTCACCCAGTTTGTCCCCGGGCATGTCCATCTGCATGAAATTGGCCAGAAGGTTAAAAAACTGATTGAAGATCAGGGATGCTTCGCCGCGGAATTCAACACGATTGCTATTGATGACGGAATCGCGATGGGGCATGGCGGCATGCTGTACTCCCTGCCGTCGCGTGATCTGATTGCCGACAGTGTGGAATATATGGTCAACGCGCACTGTGCCGATGCGATGGTCTGTATCAGCAATTGCGATAAGATCACTCCCGGAATGCTCATGGCTGCCATGCGGCTCAATATCCCGGCGATTTTTGTTTCCGGGGGACCGATGGAAGCGGGGCTGCACAACGGTAAAAAGTATGATCTGGTCGATGCGATGGTTATGGCGGCCGACAACGAGGTTTCCGACGAGGAAATCGCGGCGGTTGAAATGGCGGCGTGTCCGGGGTGCGGTTCCTGTTCGGGAATGTTCACCGCCAACTCGATGAACTGTCTCAACGAGGCACTCGGTCTGGCACTTCCGGGGAACGGGTCGATCGTGGCGACCCACCGCAATCGTCTCTCACTGTTTGAACAGGCGGCGAAACGCATTGTCGAGAATACTGCCGCTTATTATGAACGCGGTGAAACCTCGGTGTTACCACGCTCAATCGCGACCCGCGCCGCCTTCATCAACGCAATGTCCCTCGACATCGCCATGGGCGGTTCAACCAACACGGTACTGCACCTGCTCGCTATTGCGCATGAGGCGGGGGTTGACTTTTCCATGCAGGATATCGATGCACTTTCACGGAAAATACCGGTACTCTGCAAAGTCGCACCGAGTTCACACTATCATCTTGAAGATGTCAACAGGGCCGGGGGTATTATGGCGATTCTCGGTGAACTGGACCGCTGTGGCCTGCTCGATACCTCTGTTCACCGGGTTGACACCGCAACGCTCGCCGAGGCGATCACGGCAAACGATATAACCCTGCCGACCTGTACCGATGCGGCGAAACAGCGCTACCGCAGTGCTCCCGGAGGCGGGGGGAGGAATCTTGTGCTCGGATCGCAGGAGACCTATGCCGATCTCGAGACCGAGCGCACCGCCGGGTGCATCCGGGATCGTGAACACTGCTACATGAAGGACGGCGGGCTTGCGGTGCTCTTCGGTAATATCGCCGAAAAAGGGTGTATCGTAAAAACTGCAGGGGTTGACGAATCGATATTTGTTTTCAGCGGTAAAGCACGGGTTTACAATTCCCAGGATGATGCCTGTGAGGGAATCCTCAATGAAGTGGAATCCGGCGATGTTATCGTCATCCGCTACGAGGGACCCAAAGGGGGACCCGGTATGCAGGAGATGCTCTATCCGACCTCCTATATAAAATCCCGGCATCTGGGGGCAGCCTGCGCCCTGATCACCGACGGCAGGTTCTCCGGAGGAACATCGGGACTCTCAATCGGACACGTTTCACCCGAAGCTGCAGCCGGAGGAGCGATTGCCCTTATCCGTGACGGAGACACTATTGACATCAATATTCCCGAACGCAGTATCAACCTGCGGTGCGACAGCAAAGAGATCGCCCGTCGGAGAGCAGAGGAAGATACGAAAGGGAAGGCCGCATTCAAGCCGGAAGGCCGTCTGCGCACCGTTTCCCAGGCACTCCGCGCCTATGCCCTGTTTGCCGCTTCGGCCGACAGGGGAGCGGTACGGTTGCTTCCCGGTGAAGAGGAGTAAATCCATTCTGTAAATATGTACACTGAACGGCGGTGGTCATGGCAGAGGGTGCTGTCTACGTTGGACCGTGACTGCTGACCGGTAGTGTCTGATGGCCGATACCAGACACCAACGAGAGAGAAACCAGGTGGACGAAAATACCGTAACAACCGAACCCGGGGGAAAACCGCACAGGGAGCGGATTGTGGGCAGGATGGTTAATGCCGGCCTGTTCGTAAATGTTCTGCTTGCGGCCGTCAAGGTTTCCATCGGTATACTCGGACACAGTAGAGCACTGCTTGCCGACGGTATCAATTCAACCTCCGATGTCGCCTATTATATCGCGGTAAAGATCTTCACCCGCCTTGCAGGAAAACCCGCCGACCGTGAACATCCCTACGGCCATCACCAGATGGAGAGCATTGCTGCCGTTGTAATCGGCGCATTCGTCATTACCACCGGCATTGCAATTTTCTGGGATTCAATCAATACCGCTTTCGATCTGCTGATTAACGGGGGAGAAAAAACACCGAATGGCTTCAGGATCTTCTCGGTGGTTACCGCCTGTGGTACCATTATTACAAAAATAATACTGTTTCTGACGACGCGGCGTGCGGCACAAGTCACCAGAAACGGGGCGCTGATGGCCTTGGCATATGATCACCGCAACGACATTTTCTCCGCACTCGGTGCAGCAATCGGCATTGCACTCGGCTGGGTCGGACTTCTCTGGGGAGATCCACTGGCAGGTGCCTGTGTCGCGCTGATTGTAATGAGGACCGGTATTCATATACTGCGGGAATCTTCGGATGAACTTATGGATACAATCCCCGGCGATGAACTCGAGCAGCAGGTGCGGCGGATTACCGCTGCAGTGAAGGGGGTCGAGGCGATAGAGCACCTCCGGGCGCATCGGTTCGGACCCTATTTCGTGGTCAACATCACCATTGGTGTTGATGGAACTATGTCGGTTGCGGAGGGAGACCGCATTGCCACCGAGGTTGAGCAGTCACTGCGCAGCGGGATTGAACTCTGTAAAACCATCTATGTCCACTTCCATCCGACATCCAGGAGCCATTCGGTGGACCGCGTTATACCTTGAATTGATTGACAGTAAACAACTCCGTCCAAAGCGGCACAATAGAAACGGTGCTGTATGCACTGGATTCCAACCGTTTAAAGAATGATTAATGACACTGGGCGTAGTTGTTTCCTCATTCCATTACAACGACTACTGACAGTTTATACATTACTTATATTGCCTTGTATTGAACGATTATGCCGCTTTCTTTCACTAAAACTGCTGAAATACAGTCGGGAACAGTTTCAGTGACGCATAGAGCGGCAACGAAAAGGAGGAGTTTCTGACACACGATTGCGTACCATTCTACTTCCGGGGAGTAGTTCCAGATGTTTCAATCATTAGGTAGAGTCCCTTTTTTCGTACTTTTCTTTTGTTTATACGCTTCTGCAACAATTTTACCCTATCCCTCAATGTTGCCTGCTGTCTCGGCAAATTATGACACCATTCTGGTAAAAACCTGGGAAGGTATTAAAAAAAGAATGGTGGACGGCTATGAAATTCCCCTGGTGCATCGTCCCCGATCGGAAGAACCATACGATGCAGTATCGGAGGGGGTTGGCTACGGCATGCTTCTGGCACTCTATTGCAATGATCAGGCCTACTTCAACAAAATATGGGGTGCCGGCGAGCAGTACATGTGGGATGATAACGGAAAATGCTACAACTGGCGGGTCAGCCGGGATGGTACGGTTATCGGGTCCGGACCGGCAAGCGATGCGGAACAGGATATCGCGCTGGCGCTCATTTTTGCTGATGCACTCGTGAAAAAAGGTACCTGGCAGTCCTTTACCAGCCCGAAAGGGGCCGATTATGCCACGCGGGCCCAGTCGATTATCAACAGTTTCTGGGGAAATCTTATCGAAGAAGGAAAATATCTGCGACCCGGTGCACAGTGGGGCGGAAAAGCATTTGTCAATCCCGGGTATTTCGCACCGGCGTTTTACCGGGTATTCGATGAGTTCGAACAGGAGGATCACAATTGGGATACGGTTATCGACCAGTGTTATCAGATCGTGAGTGTCTCTCCCGGTTATTCCCTGGGGTTGGTACCGGACTGGATGCAGCCTGACGGAAACTTTGCCGGGGAGGATCAGCTCGGTTATAATGCATATGCCGGCGGAAAATACATGTACAAGGATGCAATTCGAACACTCTGGCGCCTGTCGACCGATTACCTCTGGTATGGTGAACCGCGTGCCAAAAAATACTGCGAACAGGCGTTCGCCTTTATAAAAGAACCGTCGAAGGCCAATTTTTTTCAGATGGACGGCAGCGCGGTTGACGAGACGTTTGAACTCGGCAACGGAGTTACCCGTCCACGGACTGAACACAGCCAGTTGACGGTGAGTATGTGGGCGACTGCCGTTATGGCTGCCGCCGGTGCCGAGGGCTGCGACCCTTTCAGCGAGGAACTACTCTCCTTCTACACTCCTGGTGCAGATTTCTGGGGAAAGCCGACGGATGAAAACGGGGAGGATACCCTTCATAATGAAATGTACTTTGAACAGTTTCTTGCATGGTTCGGTGCGTCGCTCATTTCGGGCGTATTTACCAATCTCTGGGAAGATTTCAAGGATGAAAACCCGGAAGTAGCCGTCGCATTCGTTGGTACTCCCAAGGCCGAACCATTTGATATCGATGCGTCAAAACAACCACTTGAAATATCCGCACGGTTTACAAAAAGTGCCCGCTGGACGGTATCCATGCAGCACCGAACCATTGATTCAGCTTCGTTGCAGTGGACCGGGAGTGACACCACTATCGCCATCCAGTGGAGCGGAACCTCGCCTGCGGGAGGTGCGATGCCGCAGGGTGCATACGACATCACTATAACCGCCCGGGGAATTAAAGAACCATTTCAGACCGTAGTATGGCTTGGCCGCGTGCGTGACCTGAAATCCGGCAACCGGTTGATCATCGATGATTTTGAGGATGGTGATCTGCGCCCCTATTTCGGGCTTTCCTGGGGATATTACACCGAGAAGGACGACGGGAAAAACGGATTGACCTCCATAAAACAGTTCAAGGTAATTCAGGAGGGCGGGAAACCTGCGCTTGTCTGGGGATTCCGCCTTGACGGGAGTCAGCAGATCGGTTTCAACCCGTACGGGGCGTTGCAATGGTCGTGTGCCACAGGAGAGGGAACGTTTTCGCTTGCCGGACTTGATACACTGATTTTTTCAGCAAAAGCGGCTTCGCAGTTGAAAGTTTCCGTTCAGTTCATTACCAGTGACATCGGGGATTATACCTTTTTTGAGGATTCCGTCACCCTTGAAACAACAATGAAAGAGTTCCGGCTGCCGGTGAGCGAGTTCAGGCAGCGGTTAAACGGCAGTGGCCGGGATCTTGATCTCTCGAAATGCACGGCAATCCGGTTTCAGGTGCAGGATGTGGATGGTACCGAAAATGAGATTATACTGCAGCAGATGCTGGTAAGTGGCACTCCGGCTTCTCAATACGTCTCACCGCCCGCCTATATACCACCGGAACCGGGTATCGGTATTAAAGCAACCCGCCGCGGCAGGACCGGAATGTTGCAGTATATACCTTCCGAACGGTCGGTACAGTTTAACCTTCCTTCGGCCGAAAGTCCGACGGTGCTGAATATTTTTTCGGTCAGCGGATGCAGGGTTGCCTCTTTGCCGCTCTCGAAAGAGGGACGGGCGGTCTGGCATTACACTGACGGCAGGGGGAACAGGGTCCGGCCGGGAATTTACTGCGTAGTGAGCAGTCCCGCAGGGTCGCGGATGAGTCGTACGATTTACTGCAGATAGGCTGGCCGCCGATTACACTATCAACCTGCGTTCGGACACCCTCCGCCGCTGCTGCAGGACGCGGCACCCGGGCAGCCTGATGCACCGCATGGAGTGCTCTGACTTCCCCCCATGGCAATACTGCCGATCGCCGACATCAGTTTTTCCGTAGAGAATGTTCCGCATTTCGGACAGGGAATTTTTTTATCGCGATCTCCTTGCACCAGTTCTTCGAATTTGTAATCACATGAGCTGCAGTAATATTCAAAAATAGGCATCAGTTCTCCTCTGTATGGTTTATTGCCCTCAACACACTCAAAATATACCAATTCGATCAGCTGCAGAACCATTTTATTGTACTCCTGCCGGTAATATGGCCGCCTGATCTGACGTCGTAGATGTATTTTTGATGCCGGAATGTACTTCTCTATTGAAATTCAACGCCAGTCATACTGAAATGGAATGAAACGATGAGCGCTTCGCTACAGCAGATTATTGAAACACGACTGTTACCCCATGTGCAGAAACCGATGCGGTATGCGGGAGGGGAGATCAACTCCGTCCGGAAGGACCTGACTGCGGTTGCGGTTCATGGCGTTCTCTGTTTTCCCGATCTGTATGATATCGGCATGTCGCATACCGGACTGCAGATTCTTTATCACATCGTCAATGCACGTCCCTCCTGGGCACTCTCCCGCTGTTTTCATCCGTGGCTTGATGCTGAAGCGATCATGCGCCGGGAGGAAATTCCGCTCTACTCCCTCGAATATTTTTTGCCGGTTCGCGAGGCGGACTGGATCGGTTTTTCGGTACAGTATGAGCTGCATTTTACCAATATCGTCAATATGCTTGACCTCGCCGCAGGGATCGCACCACGGCGCAAAGATCGTCATGAGAGTGATCCCCTCATTATTGCCGGGGGACCATGTGTCGGCAACCCTGAGCCGCTTGCGCCATTTGTCGATGTGTTTGTTATTGGTGATGGTGAAGTGGTGTTGCAGGATATTATTGAAGTGATCGAAGATGCAAAAGCAAACGGTATTCCCCGAAGTACCGTGCTTGATCGCATTGCTGCACTACAGGGGACCTATCTTCCGGGCAGGGTTTCCGTTGCGACCGACGGACCGTTTCTCGTTCCGGGTACGCCACAGGAAAAACCGACCACCGCAGCGAAAATTCCCCTGCTCGACGACCAATTCTACCCGGAAAAACCGGTGGTACCGCTGATAGAGGTGGTACACCGCAGGCTCGCTGTGGAGGTGATGCGTGGATGCACCCGTGGATGCCGGTTCTGCAGCGCCGGAATGTACTACCGTCCGGTACGGGAACGTGCGCCGGAAGCAGTGCGGCGGCAGATTGAGAGCGGCATTGCGGCCACCGGCTGGGATGAGGTGGGGCTGTTGAGTCTGTCAACTGCCGATTACTCCTCGTTTCCCACACTGCTTGAGGAACTGCAGCAGGTGAAGGCGGCGTACCCGGTCTCCTGTTCACTGCCCTCTACCCGGCTTGATGCACTTGGGAGCGGTGATCTTGATCTGCTGGAACGGGTGTCGTCAATCTCTTCTTTTACCATTGCCCCCGAAGCGGGAAGTGAACGGCTCCGCCGCGCCATCAACAAAGATTTTACCGATGCGACAATATTCGAGGCTGTGTCCATACTTATGAAACGTAATGTGCAGACCCTGAAACTGTACTTTATGATCGGTCTTCCCACCGAATCGCAGAAGGATGTTGAGGCCATAGTTACCCTGGTGACGAGAATCGCCGGAATAGTACGATCTGTTTCCGGGCGTCGTAAAATCAATGTGGCAATTTCACCGTTCTCGCCCAAACCGCATACTCCTTTTGAGCGTGAAGCTATGGATACCACCTCTGTACTGCTTGAAAAAAGCAGTTTTATCAAGCAGCAGCTCCGAACGCTTAAAAATGTGAAGGTTAACTACCGTAATCCACAGCAGACTCTGCTCGAGACACTGATGGCGCGGGGAGACCGGCAGGTCGGGGAGCTGGTCTATCGGGCGTGGCAACAGGGAGCGCGGTTCGACGGCTGGGATGAATGCTTCAATCTGCAGCGCTGGGAGGAATGTGCGAAAGAACTGTCACTTCAGTTTGAACCATATCTCAGACAAATCCCCGCGGAGCAGCTATTGCCCTGGGCAGGAGTGACCACCGGGGTAACACCAGAATATCTTGCGGCGGAACGGAAACGGGCATTCGAAGCTGAGCCGACGGTTGACTGCAGAGAAGGGGCGTGCACCGGGTGCGGCGTATGCGATCCTGAGTTGCAACCGGTTTTTGTGACTTCCACAACGTCTACCGCATCCGCTGCTATCACTGTGGCAAAACGAAACCGGACAAGTGACGAGACGTTTCGTTACCGGTTTTACTATCAGAAAAAAGGTCTGATGCGGTTTCTGGGACATCTGGACATGGTGGCTGTTTTTCACCGTGCATGTCTTATGGCACGACTCCCGGTCGCCTATACACAGGGGTACAATCCGCATCCCCGTATCGCGTTTGGTCCACCCCTGCCGTTTGGTGTTTCCGGGGAGGAAGAGGCGTTTGATATGGTTACCACCCTGCACTTCAACATGGATCCACTCTCCATGAACCGGTGGCTGCCCGATACCTTGCAGATACAACGGTACGAAGAAATACCGGCTGCGACCGCATCGCTCAACAGTTCAATAACATCGGCAGTGTATCGTTTCCGCCTGCCCTCAATGGTTTCCCGTGATGAACTCGATGAACGCATATCTGCGCTTCTCAGACACAATGAGTTGATTATCACTGTTGAGAAAAAGGGAAAATCCATTCAAAAGGATATTCGTGCCGGAATTCTTGAAGCTATGCTTTCAGACAGTGTTCAGGCCGGTTTCTCTGCACAGTTGGCCATGAATTCGAGCGCGGGGTGCAAGCCCTCGGAGTTACTTGGTGCACTTGGTTATGCGACAATCCTCCCATTGGCAGGTATCACACGGGTGAAATGTTTGATTGGATAGGTGCATTGTTTTCCAAATGGTAGCGATGGTTGTCGGGTACAGTCAGGGTGTCGATTCCAGAAAAACAACTATCCGTTTTTTGAGCACAGTTTTTGCAATTGTAGAATTGCAACAGCAATGTGCTGATTGGTGGTGTATTGATAGACACGGTGGTCTTGCTTTGGTTGTTCAATAACGTTTGTTTTGCAGCATAACAATCAAAACCGCATAACAGAATAAAGAAAAGCGAGACTGCATTTTACCTCCGGATTACCAGTCGGATCAGAATCCGGGATAGCATCGAAGACGAAATGCAACTAAACAAATTATATTGCGACAAAACTACAGGCGTCTGCAGTAATCGTTTTTTCTGCGGGGTGAGAATGCTTGTACTGGTGATCGTGCTGCTGTTGAATTTTACGGCTGCTTTCAGTCAGGGTGAAGCGGATGAAGATGAATACACTATCGATATCGTGAGTGAAGGTAGTGCAGACACAGCTGTCGGAAACCAAGCTGTCGCCTCGGAACCTGATATGGAAGAAAACTCCGTTCCTGCACTCGAAAAGGAACCGGTCCTGAAGAACTTCATTGCGGCGGAGTACCCGCCGGAGTGCGCTAAGCGGGGTGTCGCCGGATCGGTCCTCCTTGACCTGCTGGTGAACGAGCTGGGGGATGTCGACAGTGTAGCGGTCGTACAGGGGTTGGACAGTCTGCTCGACAGTGCGGTCGTCGCGGCCGTCCGACAGTTTGTGTTTGAGCCTGCAGAAGCGGGTGGAGCTCCGGTACCGGTTATCATTACCTACGACTACCGTGTTTCCTACGATGCGGTACTTGATTCAATTGCTGAATTTGTCAATTTTATAGGGCTGGTGCTCGAACGGGGGACCCGCGATCCGGTACCCGGTGTGGAAGTCGTGGTTATTTTTCCTGATACTGCCGCAGATTCTCTGCTTCCGGTTCCTTTTTCCGCCTACCTTGCCAAAATCGGTTCATTCACCGGCCAGCGTACGGAAGAGCAGAGTGTTATCGCGTCAACTGATTCCACCGGCAGATTTACCTTCAGGTCGCTTCCCACAGGACCCTGCAGAGTTATGGTCCCCGCAATCGGCTACGAACCGTTCTCCTCCGACGAAGTGATCCGGCACGGTGAACAGCTGGAGGCAACCTACCGGTTACAGCGAACGAGCTATTCGGAATATGAGATTGTTGTTTACGGCAAGGAGGAGACCCGTGAGGTAGCCCGCAGGACACTGTCGGTCGGGGAGATCCGAAAAATTCCCGGATTTGGAGGCGATGCCGTAAAGGTGGTACAGGCGCTTCCGGGTGTTGCACGTCCATCGTTCGGCGGCGGATCCGTGGTCGTCAGAGGAGCTCCCACCTGGGATTCAAAGTTCTACCTTGACGGAATCCAGATTCCGCAGTTGTACCATTTCGGTGGCGTTAAATCAACGTACAACAGCGAGGCGCTCTCGTCAATCGATTTCTATCCCGGCGGATTTTCATCTCGTTACGGCGGAGCGATCGCAGGAATTGTCAAACTGGAGGGTAGGGGGGCAAAGGAAGGTAAACCGCACGGATTCGCCGATGTCAGTCTGCTTGATGCGACGGCATTCGCCGAGGTGCCGGTAAACGATAAGGTATCGGTCCTTGCTTCCGGTCGCCGTAGTTATGTTGGTGATCTGCTCGGAATTGCCACCGAAAAATTGTCGATAATAAAACTCCCGGTTACCGTGGCGCCGTTCTATTACGATTACATCCTCCGGACCGATATAACACCGTCAAACGATCACCATCTGTTTTTTACGGTGTTTGGATCAAAAGATTCGCTGGAACTGATCGTTCCCTTCCTGAGCCGGGGAAGTGCCGAGGTCGATTCCCTTGCCGATCGGGTCCGGCAGATGCGCTCGTTTGCAATGGGGATTGGCGGATGGGATTTCACCGGTCCGTCGGGTTGGAAAAACTCTTTGCGCACTTCGGTAGTTTATGGCGAGAGTTTTGGTTCGATCTTCGGGTTCGCGCGGTTTTCGACCTGGACCTGGGAGGGTACCATCCGGGACGAAGCTTCCCGGCGGTTGAATGATCTGGTTACGCTTAACGCCGGCTTTGATCTCTGGGGACAGCGTCTGACGCAGCGGGCTATTTTCCCCAATCCTGATAACACGCTGCTTAAAACAGCTATAGTGGCCGACTTCGGGTTGCTCGGGGTATGGGCCGATGCCGAACTTCAGCTTCTTGATAAACTGCTTATTATACCGGGTTTACGGTATGATTACTATCACGAACTTACGTATAACGGATCGCTGGTGCCTGAATTCTACGATTACCGTACCGACCGTTATCGAAGGGGACCTTCCGGTGAACCGTCGCTTCGCCTTTCGGCCCGCTACAGCATTGACGAAAGGCAGACGGTCAAAGCCTCGGTCGGCACCTACAACCAGACACCGCAACCGCAGGGCTTCGCAACTAGCGATGCTGTCGGAAATCCGAAACTCCCGGCAACGCGTGCCCGTCATATCGTCGCAGGGTACGAGCGGCGATTTACCGATCTCATATTCGCCGATGTACAGCTCTATCATAACCAGCAGTGGGGGATACCGGAATTCGCTTCTACCGCGGATCTGCTGGAGAACCCCAATGGTCCACGGCTTCTCCCTGATGGAAGAGGGCGTATGTATGGTCTGGAGGTGCTGCTGCGTCACGACAACAGTGAACGTTTTTTCGGCTGGATTGCCTACACACTCGCGAGGAGTGAACGATATAATTTTACCGAGGGAAAGTATGCTCTTTATAACCGCGATCAGACTCACAACGTTCAGCTCGTCGGTAGTGTGCGCCTGCCTGCGCAGTGGGAAACCGGGGTACGTATCAGGTATGTTTCCGGCAATCCACTCACTCCGATTACCGGATCGGTGTACGATGTTACCAACAGGTTCTACCGTCCGCTCAACGGTCCTGAAAACTCATCACGTAACGATCCGTTTTTTCAGGTCGACTTTCGGGTGGATAAAAAATTCGTTTACGACCGATGGATGTTATCTCTCTATCTTGATTTGCAGAATGTACTGGTTTTTGCGTATAAAAGTCCGGAATTCACGGTGTATAATTATGATTTTACGGAGAAAACAACGGTATCGACACCATTCATTCCGTCGCTGGGTATCAGGGCGGACTTTTAGGAGCTGTCATGACAGAGAATAAACTGCTGCTATCGTCGCTGCTGCTGACCGCCTCATTACTTGTTTCCGGCTGCGGCATTGATTTCGCCACCCGCTACGATCGTATAGAAGATAACAAGGTACGGCCGCTGGTGTTCGTGTACGACAACCACGGCTATGCCGAAGCTGCGCCCGGCGATACGGTAACGTGTACCGCCTACTTTGCCGGAGATACGGTACGTACGGTAGACTGGACGGTAGCAACTGCCCTGATCATCGGGAGTTTCGGGAGTGATACCTTTGCCGATACCGTGTCGCTTGACCGGTATCTTGTTCCCGGTGCGTATCAGGAATATTTCGGTGGTACCACCGATTCGGTACGGTTCGATTTCGTCGTACCGGCAGATATCATCAGGGACAATTTTTCAGATTCCGGCACCGTAGCGGATCTGCTCCCGGCAGGAATTCCGGATTCGCTGCTGCCGGAATCGGCACGGACGATGTCCCCGGCATCACTCATCGACATGGTCGAATTGCTCAGCGGGGGAGCGTCCGCCGGAATATCGGATATCGTTATATCCGGTCTGTTGTCGGATAGTATCGCTCAGATGATACCCGCTCTGCTGCAGGCTTTTACGGTAGAGATGAAGCTCTTTGCCCGTGTCAATGGCACCTATCGGGTGGAATCTACCTTTACCGTCCGCTATAACACCCGACTCCACCCGTTGCTCCCGGAGATACCGGTAAACAGGAATCCCGTCATAACGTGGATCCGCTGCTACCGGGTGACCGGAGACCAGGTGGTATTCGATCCGGCTACCGACAGAAAAATTGTTGACACGGTATTCAATCTCTTTCCTGAGCTCGATACGATCGTGATCGAACCCGGCTTCCAATACTTTCTGGTGGCCGACAGTGCGATCGCTTCACTCGATTCAGCCGTAAGTCTCACCGATCAGTCTCTTCAGGCTCGACCCGAGGAACTTTCGTACGAGTGGTTTTTTGAAAATAACAACAACGTGGGGAGTTCTCTTGACTCGCAGATGCTTCTTGACAATGCTTTCCGGGGACCCTCGGTTACCCTCCTGCCGTCGCTTGATGTCAGGATGCGCAATTACACGCTCTGGCTTGTCACTTACGACAGTTTCCTGGGAGAAAAACTCCGTCCCGTCGGATTTTCTTTCAGGAGTATTCAGGGTACTTTCAGCTACAGCGACAGCTATATCGAACAGCATAAAAACTGATTGCTCAATAACATCAGGTATTCTGATATAGACTGTTACCGTTGGTTGATTATCGGAGGACCGCCATAAATACCGATATCATTGCGTGAACCGTCGCGATCTTTCAGTTTCGATGAAGGTTCTCCGGCATCAAGGCAAGGCGAGTACTCTGAGAGTTCATACCGTTTTCCCGCTGGAAGTGGTTGCGACTGTAGAGAATCACTTCTTCCGTCGTGGACGATCGCCGCTATTTCCGGATCGCGTATCTGACCTGCGGGTGTGGGAACAGCTAAATCGTGCCGTCGTGCTGCGGTCTCCGCAGGAGATCCACTGAAAATCGGATTCATTCTGAGATTCTTATACGTATCAATGGAATCTCCGTTTTTGTTCTTCTTAACCGGAAGACCGATCTCCGGATCGCAATCGAGCAGGTCGCCGTCGCCATTACCGAAAATGCAGTTATAGGTAAAGGTGATTCTGGAGGTGCCGTCACACCAGAGACCATTATTTCTATTGAAAATTATCATTGAATTCCGGATTACCGGATTACTCTTGTCAATCCTGATACCGGAACTGGTGTTATAACCGACAAGACAGTTGATGAGGGTTGCTGAACCGAAATCGGTGCAGAGCAGACCGGTATGATTGCGGATTAACACCGTGTGGTGAATCAGCGGCGCACACCTTCTTACTGTAATGCCGTTATACGCACCGGTGATATCGGTATAGGCGATCTCGGTGAACTGATCTTCCGCGCCGTCGAGCACAATGCCGTACCAGGCCGGCAGGGAGGTATTCAATGAGTCCGGAGCGAAAACCGTCCGTTTATCCTGAGCGCCTATGCAGATGAGGGTTCCGTACACTTTTATGGAAATGAATCTTCTGTCGATGTCGTCATATTGCGTGATTGCCGTATCTGCATGGTCTGTAGGGGCAAGTATGATTCTGCATCCCTGTGCGATAGTGAGTCTGATGTTGCGGGCAACCACTATATCTCCCGTCAGACGGTACGGTCCGTCGTCGGCGTTCCATCGTGTATCGCGGTTGAGAATGCCCCTGACCTCCTTTTCCGCAACTACAGAAACGATGATTATCAGCAGAAGAGGCAGGATCGGCCACCGCATAATCAGCACCCCGGCACCAATGTGCTAAAGAGGCTGAACAGGTAGGTCCGTTTCCATCCGTTATGGTTAAGGCGGACCGTGCTTTCGGCCAGTGGCCGCTGATTCTCTCCCCGTGCTTTTTTTTGCAGAGTACAAAGACCGATCCCGGAGAGCAACTCGACAAACGTCAGGTGATCTTCTTCAAGATTGTTGGATTCCAGCAGATGAAAAAAATAGTCGCCATCGAGTGACGTTGACGAGGTGTCCGTGGTAATGATCTGCGGATACTTCGTAACAAGTACTTCTGCGAGAGAGGCGACCTTCGGTGACGGTTCTTCAAGTGAATCAAGTTGTTTTCGTATAAACAGACGGAGGTATTCACAATAGAGCGACAGTCGTTTCAAGTCGAGAGGGCGGATAACGTCATCACTAATTTCTACAAATTTGTTGGTGTGAAGAAAATCGAAGGTCCGGGTGACGGTCTGGTAGGTCACCCCGAGAAGCTGGATGAGCTGGTGCTGTGTGGATTGAATGGTGAGACCGTTGCCGGAGCTGTCGAACCGCTGAAAAAAGAGGTACAGTGTCATGATAATATGTGCACCCTGATATTCTCCGGAAATATTCTGCAGACGACGGTTTGCCTGACGGATTTTATGGCTGGTCATTCGGATGATCGACATGAACCAGGGGGGAACCCCCCGGATTTTCTCGTGGAAGGTTTCCGCATCGATGATGATTACGGAACAGTCATCAATGGCGCGGGCGGAGGCGCTGCGCGGTTTTCCGTCGATCAGTGCCATCTCTCCGAGGACCGCTCCTTTATTGAGTGTGGCGAGTTCGATCTCTTTGCCGCCGGCGGTACGGTACACCCGTATTCTACCCGTCTGGATTATGTACAGTTCGCGGGAACGATCGTTTTCTCTGAAAAGATGTTGCCCTGCTTTGACTGCCTTTTTCAGTGGTGTCATAGGCCGGTTCTTCTGTGGTTCAGAAGTTTTTCCTGCTGTAAATAATGATGGATTCTCTCCGCCGCCGCTGCCTTTCGTGACCGCACGGCTGAAGGTTGACCGGTATAATTGTACGCTCCAGAAATTCCAAATGCAAGGTAAACATGCGCTTATCGGGATACCCCGAATTGCTGCCAGTGTACGTAGGCGGATCGTGATCAACCGCTGGCTGCCGCAGTTTCCCTGCCTGTTCGTAGTATGCTGTCAGTTACGCAGGTCGAAACGTGTCGGGGGAATTCGAAACAGTTGACTTGAACGCTTAAGTGTGGTACGCTTATGTGAACGGACACCCGGAGTTTAAAACTGTTGTTCTTTGGCCGGCGTGTCCGGTTTCTGTATAATAATTAAAGGAGTAGGGTATGGCACACGTCATACGTTTTATGATCTGGAGTATCGGACTTGCCTGCATTGCATGGTTTATCAGATTACTCTCTCACGATGATGTACCGACACCGGAAACGCTGGTCAGCAGACTTCGCAAAAGTGGTTTCTGAAGGTCTGATCCGGTTTCGCCTCATTGCAATCTTCCATACCAACGCACTGTAGCCGTCGAGCCGGTGTGCTATTCCTCTATGGCCGATAGCGGTCAATGACGGCGTTATTACCTGAATTTTGTCGGAGATCTGCCACGAAACTCTTTTCGTAAATGAAACAGAGATGTATATTTGGCATACCATTACAGATTTGCGGAAGTGGTGGAATGGTAGACACGCTAGTTTCAGGAGCTAGTGGGTGCAAACCTGTGGGGGTTCAAGTCCCCCCTTCCGCACTTATCTTACCTCTTTAGCTCACTTCAGAATACCCGGATGCACGATCAGCACTCAATTGAAGTACTCTCACCGTCGGTAATTGAAAAAATCGCAGCCGGTGAAGTCGTTGAACGTCCCGCCGCAGTCATCAAAGAACTTGTTGAAAACAGTATTGACGCTGCCGCCACTCATATCGATATCACTGTTGAAGATGCCGGATTCGCTCTCATCCGAATAACCGATGACGGCCAGGGCATGTCAAAAGGGGATCTGCACAAAAGTATGCTCAGGCATGCGACGAGCAAGATCCGTGAGGCGGATGATCTGTTCGCTATCGGTACCTTCGGATTTCGCGGCGAGGCTTTAGGGAGTGTTGCAGCGGTGAGCCGGATGTCGGTCATTTCTGCTTCCGACGAGACAGGAGAGGGGTTTCTGCTTGAAAATTCAGGGGGAGAGCAGGGGAGTGACCTCGTGCCGTATCCGCATCGACGGGGCACTACCATAACGGTAAAAGATCTGTTCTTCAATGTTCCGGCACGTAAAAAATTCATGAAAACGAGGCGGGGTGAACATCTGGCCATCGTCAGAATGCTTGAGCAGTTGGTTATTCCTTTTCCGACCATTCATTTTACTCTGCGGATTGATGGAAAAACAATTTTCGATCTTCCCGCAGTCAACCGTATCATTGAACGGATCGCGGATGTCGCCGGTACGACGTTCGCGTCGTCGCTCATCGAGTGCCGAGGCTCGCGGGAAAACCTTGATGCGGTTGTTTTCGTCTCCACGCCTGAAAAACTTCAACAACGGCCACGATTCCAGAGTCTGTATGTAAATTTGCGACGCATCAATAATGATTCGGTTCAATACTCCATCCGGGAGGCGTTTTCTCAGTTTCTGGGGCATAATAACCGTTGTGCCTACTTCTGCTTTCTGACGATTGATCCTTCACGGATCGATGTGAATGTGCACCCGACGAAACAGCTGATAAAATTTGATAATGAACGTGAGATTTTCAGTTTTATTTTTCATTCGGTAAAAGAGGGAATCGCCAAAGTGATGGTGAACGCTGATTCGCTTTCCGATACCGGGGCTTCTGAGGAGATCCGGCAGGAACCGGCCGTTGGGCGACAGGAGGATATGCCGAATCTTTTCACCGGGACACTCCGGTCCTCTTCGGTTGCCGAGAGCGGCTCGTTCAAGGGGTATCAGAATCGGGAGCCGCGGGATCGTACCGATACTGAGACCTCCGGCAACCAATCTCCGCAAACCATACTTCCCTTTCCAGATCAACATCGCGATGATAAAGTGGTTGACCGGGACGATCACTCCACCGTACAATTATCCGGTGATGCACCGGAAAAAATGTGGGATCTTATTCCGTGCTATCAGATTCACGCGATGTTCATCCTTGCACCGATTAAAAACGGCATTCTGCTTATTGATCAGCACGCCGCCCATGAACGGATTCTTTACGAGCAGGCGATGAACGACAATGAATTCAGATCGACGGTGCAGCAGCTCCTTTTTCCTGTGGTGGTGGAACTTTCACCGGCTGAAAAGGGGATCGTTGATTCGGGTAGTGAGCATTTTACCCGGTTCGGTTTCGAGATTTCCGATTTCGGCGGGAAAGCAGTTTCCATCAGTGCGATTCCGGCGTTTCTGAAGGATGGAAGGGTTGAATCGACGCTGCGGGAGATGGTACGCTACCTGCTTGAGGGACGTAATCCTGATGATTTCTCAGAGCCGAGAAAACGGTTTGCGGCGGCGTTTGCCTGCGGTGCGGCCATCAAGGCCGGGCAGAAACTCTCGCAGGAAGAGATGAACGCACTGCTCAACAGTCTGTTTGCAACCGAAAATCCTTATACCTGTCCGCACGGACGACCGACGTTGATACGAATGTCAATAGATGAGCTGACAAGACGTTTTTTAAGGTAGGAGTACCCCTATGCAGATTGAAGAGAGTGCCGGAACCATTTCCCTGCAGCTACCGCGTCACTGTTCCGGTTCATCGCTCAGAGAAATTGCCGCGAAAATAGCAGAGGCGTATACCGAAGGTGCCGTGCGTACACTGCTGCTCGACTTTTCCGTAACGGAGCTGATAGACAGCAACGGAATCGGCACTCTGGTATCAATTGCGAAGGAGGCTCAGGCCCGGAAGGTCGGGCTTCGACTTACAAATCTCAGCAGCACCATTTCCGAACTGTTCAATCACACCGGACTCGACCGTATTTTCACCATCGAACTGGAACAGGATGTGGTTGCCGCCACGGTTGATTTTATTGAACCGTCGGTTAATGTCAAGCTTCGGATGGATGCCGAAGCAATCGGCGATGTGGTAGTTTTTCATCTGAGCGGTGTGTTGAATCACCCTGTCGGATCCGCTTTTTTCAAGCAACAGTTGCTGCTGTCGCTCTCCCGTTCAAAAAAGCTACTACTTGATGTTGAGGAACTCTTCTTCATTGACAGCATGAGTATCAGTGCTCTTTTGCGTATGAATAATCTCCTTATCATGACCGGCGGCAGTATGGCAATCTGCGGTGCCGCATTTATAGTCCGTGATATTCTCGAAACCCTGAATATCGGTACGATCATTCCACTCTACATCTCAACCGCCGAGGCACTTTCCTCGTGGGCAACGATCGATGGCTGAGCCGGAACGTTTCACGACGGTCGCGGTGCGGTCGATAGGGTGCAGGACCAATCAGGAGGAAATGACGGCACTCTCGGCGCGGCTTGCCGAAGAGGGATACCAGGTGGTCGACGTCACCGGCGAGGCGCAAATAATTATCCTCAATACCTGTTCCGTTACCGGAGCGACCGAATCGAAAACCCGACGGTTTCTCAAAACACTTTCCGATGCCGCCCCGCAGGCAAAAATCTGTGTGACCGGCTGTCTGGCCCAGCAGGATCCCGAGATGCTGCTGCAGTCAAAAGGCGTCTCGTGGGTGGTAGGCAACAGCTGTAAAAACAACATCGCTCAATTGTTGCGTACTTCACCCGGTGGGATACATACTACCGTGTTGTCAGATACAGCATCACATGCACTTGAAGTTGCAACGACGGTTGCGGCGCCGGATGCTCCCGGCAATCAGCGCACCCGGTTTTCGGTAAAGATTCAGGAAGGATGTGATTTCCATTGCAGCTACTGTATCGTCCCGCACCTGCGCGGTCCTTCTCGAAGTGCCCGGCAGGAAGAGGTCGTTGCCGTCTGCCGCAAGGCGATAACACTCGGTTACAAAGAACTGATTCTCACCGGTACTCATATCGGTCAGTTTACGGATGGCGGCGGTGAGGGACTTGCGGTCCTTCTGGAAAAGCTGATCGGCATCAGTGGTGATTTCCGTATACGGTTGAGTTCACTTGACCCCCGTGACTGTACCGATGAACTGCTCGGACTGGTTGGTGCTTCCGGAAAAATTTGTGATCATGTGCATGTGAGTCTGCAGAGTTGCTCACCCGGCATCCTCGCGGCAATGCAACGCCCGGTCGATGCCACCCTCGCCTGTCTGGAGCGTCTTAAGAATTTCAGACGGAATTATCCGTTAACGGGGATAGGAGCTGATCTTATCGTCGGTTTTCCGGGAGAGACAACCGGAGCATTTGAGGAAACCACCGGAGCGGCAGAGGCGCTTGAACTGTCGTACGCGCATGTTTTCCGATTTTCACCGCGTCCGGGAACAGCTGCCGCATGTATGACGAATACGGTACCGGAACCGGAAAAAACGACACGCAGTGCGATACTGCGGGATCTCGTCGGAAAGAGCCGATCGCACTTTATTAAAAAAATTGAACCAGTTCCACAGAGAATAATTGTAGAATCTGTATTCCCGGTCCGGGGGCTGACATCCAATTTTCTGCATGTTGAACTGCCTGGCGGGGAAGTGAACTGTAATACCTGGATGGAAGTGACTGTTCGTGCGGCACCGCTTCACGGACGGTATTGTCCGGCACAACCTGTTCTACACAAGGTGGCTTGAATGACCGATCCCAGTATGCCAGCAGCGCCGAAAAATGAGCGGTACCGTCGATTTATCGAGCAGATTGACAGCCTGCCGTCATTACCCTCAATCGTTTCGCGGCTCATTCAGGTGGTCAATTCGCCTGACACTTCAGCAGATGACGCGGCAAAACTCATTCAGAAGGATCCCGCGCTCACCACCAAAATGCTCCGGCTTGCCAACAGCGCTTTCTACGGAATTCCCCGGAGCATATCATCGGTTTCCAGTGCGGTGGTGATTCTCGGATTCAATACGATCCGTTCGCTCGTCCTGAGCGCCACGGTGATGAAGATGTTCTCGGGAAGCAAGAAACCGGCATTCGACAAGGACCGGTTCTGGAAACATTCGATCGTCTGCGCGCTTGCCGCAAAGACAATAGTCCGCCAGTTCATCAATGTCCGTATGATGGATCCGGAGAGTGCCTTCTGTGCCGGTATCCTGCACGATATCGGGAAACTCATTTTCAGTGAATTCGCCGGTGATGACTATCAGGAGGTCTGCAAATTCGCTCAAACGAACAGTGTTTCCCTTCTTGATGCCGAACGGCGGATTTTCGGCATCGGTCATTCGGATATCGGCAGGATTCTCGCCGATAAATGGGCTCTGCCGCTTGATCTTGAGTATGCACTGGTGCACCACCATGAACCGAAAAATTCCGACAACCTTCTTGATCTGGTAACGACTGTTCATATCGCGGATATTCTGACGCATCAGGTCGGGCTCGGCCTCTGGGATGGCGAAGTGACCCCTCCGGAGTGGGATCAGGCGAGTGCGGTACTACGCCTCGAACAGGCTGATCGTGAACGCATTCTCGCGATGCTCTCCGACAGTATCGAAAAATCAGGTGAGTTCATCGATATCATAAAGTAAAGCATCAATCACCATGTCACCTTTCTGCGGGAATGTTTCCCATGATCGATAAGCGTATTTCCCGTGTGATGGAACGGCTGCCGGTGCCGTCTTCGGTGGTACACCGGATCAGTATGGTCGCCTCCAATCCGGATACCTCAGCGTCGGATGTTGCCGAAGTCATTAAAGGAGATCCCACGTTGTCGGGAAAAGTCCTTCGTCTGGCGAATTCATCATTTGTCGGTATTCCGAGAACTGTTTCATCGCTGCCGAATGCGGTGGTATTGCTCGGTGTCAAGAGGATCCATTCACTGGTCCTGACCACGGAACTGCTGTCGCCGGCTAAAAATATCGCAGCGTTGCCCTTTTCAATCGACCGGTTCCGTCGCCACGCGGTGACCGTCGCTTTTATTGCTGAGTCAATCGCCCGCCATCTGAAACGGTACGACGCACCCGATGAACACGAACTCTTCTCCGGAGCACTTCTTCACGATATCGGAAAACTCCTCGCCGGTATCGCCGATCCCGTAGGGGTGGCTGCAATTTACAAACGGTGCCGACAGCGGTCGATACCGTATTACCGGGCAGAGAACGAAGAGCTCTCCCATACGCTGCTCGGTCTTGCACTGGCTGAACAGTGGAAGTTTCCCTGGGAACTGACAGCCTGCATACGCGGACACCACACTGCAGCCTGTTTTCCGGAACAGCACCGACTGGTATCGGTAATTCATATTGCCGATGTTATGGCACATCTGCTCGGGTTTGCACTCTTCCCCGATGAAAAAACACCCGCACTCGACGATGCGGCACTTGCCGAGGTACAACTACCGGTTGAGCGTTTACGGGTGATTGCCGAGGATATCCTCGAAAAACAGGAACAGATTGCATCGTTACTTGAAATCCTTGAATGATAATTCCCCGGTTAGTTGGATTGTTATGTGCGGAGCGAAGATCATTATCTGCCGTTTGTTGTCCTGAACTGTGGTATGGAGCAGGATCAATCAGGTATTTTACAGGGTTCCCGAAAGAACCGTACATTCGCCGGATACCGTCAGGCGTCGACGGCGGAGCGCATTGTACCGGTGGGAAACGGGGAATCCTGCTTTTTGCGGCACCTGCGGTGAGGATACTTTCCGTTGTACTGCAGTTGCGTCTGAATAACCCCGTTCACAATCTTCCGTGCATTGCTCGGGTGTCGCAGTGTGTGAATACGGCAGGGTAACACCTCTACGTCGCCTGAATGAACGGTGAAGAGGAGTTTTTCGTCCTTGGTCACCACCCGGCAGATGCCGGTATACTGTTGTTGAATGAACTTTTACCTAGATGTGGAAAAATGCAGTTATGAACCTGATGGCACGCTTGAAGGAGGGGTTGAGTAAAACCCGGTCACAGATCAGTTCGATTCTCGGAGCAGGGGAGCAATTTAACGAGGAATTTTTTGAGGCACTTGAGGATGCTCTCATCTCGGCGGATATCGGTGTTGAATTGTCGGGAGAAATTCTGATTGATCTTCGGCAGCGTATTAAAGATGAAAAAATAGATTCGGTCGGCAGTGCGTACGATGCTATGAAGGAAATGCTTATCGAGCAGCTAGATGTCAAACTTCTACCGGATGATTTTCCGCCGAAACCATGGGTTACCCTTGTTGTTGGTGTCAACGGCGTCGGGAAGACGACAACGATCGGAAAAATTGCCAACGAGTTGCGTTCGGGCGGTAAATCGGTGATGCTGGGAGCGGTTGATACCTTCCGGGCGGGAGCTATTGAACAGTTGCGCATATGGGCGGAAAGAACCGGTTCGGAGTTTGTTTCCCAGAAGGAGGGTTCGGATCCGGCCTCGGTGGCATTTGATGCGATGGAGGCGGCAAAGGCCCGCAACACCGATGTATTGATTCTGGATACCGCCGGCAGGCTTCATAACAAGATCAATCTAATGCACGAAATGGAGAAAATTCTCCGGGTGATCAAGCGCAATACTCCTCATGCACCCAATGAAATCCTCCTTGTCGTTGATGCGACAACCGGGCAGAACGCGCTCAGGCAGGTTGCCGCCTTCAATGAGATGCTCGGTATCACCGGTCTGGTGATTACCAAACTCGATGGTACGGCAAAGGGCGGTGTCGCGCTTGCGATGGCGAAAACGTACCGTATCCCGGTCAGGAAAATAGGGGTCGGTGAAGGGATTGAAGATCTTCAGGATTTCAATGCACGGGCGTATATCGAGGCGATGTTCGGGGATCTGACCGAAAACAGTGCACAACCGGAGTAATCTATTATATAGTTTACTCCGATAGCTTAGAGCTGTTTGCCTATTTAGTTATCCTGACGGTGAAACTGCTGTAACGATAGCATGAAGGTGCCGGTACGGCAGTGAAATACTGTTTTAAGCTACGACTCTATATCCGTGGAATTCAACAAGAGGTTCATGATGGATAATCCGATCTGGTCCTATTTTTTCAGACCCCCCCGGGAGAAAATGGCCAACATCGAATTGATGAAGGAACTGCCGGTTTTCGAATCGTTGACAACGGGAGAACTGGTGCAGATTGAGCGGGTACTGCATGAACGGCACTATAGCCCCGGGGAGGTGGTGTTCAACGAGGGAGAGCCGGGAGCGGGGCTTTACATTGTTAAAAAAGGCGAAATATCAATACGGAAAAAAATCGAGGGTGGGGAGGCGCTGCAACTGGCCGTGATTCCCGAACGGAGCTTTTTCGGGGAGCTGGCCCTGCTCGATGAAATCCCCCGGAGTGCTTCTGCATTTGCTCTTTCCCAGACGATTCTGTATGGTTTCTCCAAACCAGATCTGGAGCATCTTCTTGAACGTAGCCAGCGTTTAGGAAGTAAAATAATTCTTAATCTTTCAAAACTGGTGAGCCGCAGGCTGATAAAGGCGAATGAAAATCTTGAAGCGGTTCAGGCGGAACTCAATCGCTGTAAAGAGAACGAAGGCAGGTAAACGATGCGGCATGTCGGTGCCAATCAGATAATCAGGTTCGGGTTCTTCATTCTTGTCGCGGTAGTGACGGTTGTAATATTCTATTCGATCAAACTTCTTTTTTTTCCGCTGGTAGCTGCGCTTCTGCTGAAATTTCTGCTTACCCCGGTGGTTAATTTTCTTGAAACCAGAGGTTTCAAACGTCTGACTGCCATTGTAATCCTCTATGTTCTCATTTTGGGGGTGGTGGGTGGTGCACTGGTGATCATCATACCATTATTGGTCAAGGAAACGCGCAATTTCACTGCCGATATGCCGATGTACGAAAAAATGCTTGAGAGTGCACTGGTAAAAATACGGGAACTCATCCTGCTGAAATTTCCGAATGCAAATATTCCCGATCTTTTCACTCTCGTGCACAAGTATCTGGCAACAGCGAACAACAGATTCATCAGCGCGATTCCCCGTTATGCATCGGGAGCAATTTCCATTCTCTCCGTTGCAGCCCTGGTACCCATCATCACCTTCTTTTTTCTGGCCGATGGGCATCTGATTCAGAAGGCGCTGCTGCTGCTTGCGCCGAACAGGTATTTCGAGATGTTCGTTCTGCTTTCCGATAAGGTAATGGGGGCAGTGCAGGCTTTTATCCGTGGACAATTGATTGATGCGTTATCGGTTGGTATCATGACTTCGGTGGGCCTTGCAATCGCCGGGACTCCCTATTTTTTAGTTATCGGGATCATTGCCGGGCTAGGTAACCTGATTCCGTATTTAGGTCCGGTAATCGGATTTATCCCCGCATTTATTGTTCTGCTGGTCAGTCCGGAAGGATTCAGTACGGTCGGGCTCATTAAAATTTTAATTGTTTTCGTAATGGTGCAGTTTCTTGAAGGGACGTTCGTTTACCCGATCGCGGTCGGTAAAAGTGTAAATCTGCATCCGCTGGTGGTGATTATCGGTGTCACTGTTGGAGGAATCCTCGGTGGCGTGGTGGGAATGCTGATCGTAATACCCGTAATCTGCGTGATGAAGGTAACAATAGAGGTGATGTATTCCTACCTGAAACAGTATTCGATTATCTAATCTGCCGAGCGCAAGGTTGCAGCCTGAATTCCAGCTAATCTCCGCTTGAGAATATTCCTGCCGGCAGTCTTATTTCTTCCCGTACAACTTCCGTACTTTCACATCGGCAATGTCGGTGCACTCCGCGATTATCCGTTCCATTCTCAGTAGTTGCAGAGCTACGAGAATAAGAAATGCCGCGATAAAAACTGATAAAACCGAAAGAATGAAGACAAACATGGTGCCTGATCTCCTTGAGGAATTAAAGACCCCTTGATGGGCTCATTGAAGGTGCTATCAGGTTGCCACGGGTATACCGCAGGTGACCGGCGAGTGCAATCATTGCAGCATTATCGGTGCAGAGTTGTTTATCGGGGGAAATAACTCTACCCGGAAACCGGGTGGAAATTGTATCGCGAAGATGTCCGTTGCAGGCAACACCACCAACAAATAACAATGTTGATATACCGGTACGATCGGCCGCTTTTTTCGCATTGCCGGCCAGAGTGGCCGCAACCGTCCGCTGAAATGCATTGCAGAGTGCGGGTCGCAATGCACGTATCTCATCCTGCGATTTACCCTGAAGCAGGTATTTTACCGCTGTTTTAAGTCCCGAAAAACTGAAGTGCATCTCTCCCTGAGAACATTTCGCAACAGTAAACGAGGGGAGGTCTTCCGGTTTCCCGCTGTAGCGGGCAGCCTCTTCCTCAATCAACCGCCCGGCGGGATAGGGAAACCCGAACATTTTTCCCACTTTATCGAAAGCTTCACCGGCGGCATCATCAACGGTTTCCCCAAGGCAGGTGAACTTATCAAGAGAATCAACGCGGTAGAGTGCGGTGTGCCCGCCCGAAACCACGAGAGCCAAAAACGGAGGAGCGACATCCGGGTGCTCAAGAAGTGCTGAACAGATATGACCCTCAAGGTGGTTGATACCGGTAATGGCACATCCGCAGACGGAATGCAGACCCAGGGCAAAGCTGATACCTACAAGTAGTGCTCCCGCGAGACCGGGGCCATCGGTAACTGCGATCAGATCGATATCTTTCGGGGAAAGTCCGGATTTGTTAAAACATGATTCGGTCAGTCGATCAATTTTTTCCAGGTGTGCACGGGAGGCAAGCTCCGGAACTACTCCTCCGAAACGGCAATGGTCCATCTGTGAGTATATCGTGTTGAAGAGAATCTTTTTATTGTCGAGAAGCGCAATTGATGTTTCATCACATGAGCTTTCGATACCAAGTGTTATCATAGGGCTTTCTGCTGGACAAGTGACCGCAGTTGCGGTCTCTGATTGATCATTTCCTGAAGTTCGGCGTCACAATTAATAAACGAAAGCGTACCGCCCTGACTCGATAAAAGATAATTGATTTTTTCCAGATATTCCATTTCCTTCTCGTACATGAAATGTACACCGGTCAGATCAACGGTTATCGGGGCGCTTGGTTGTTGCTGGAGAATATCATTGATGTTTTTCCAGAGCAGCTGAAAATCGGCATCTTTTGTCGCATCAGAATACAGCTGGAGTTGCTGTGGCGGGTTATATGGCATTGTGGCTCTGGTTTGGAACCCGTTGTCGGAGTGAGGAGGGGGAGAGTAACCATCATTGCCACCGGCAGGTTTCATCGGCTGGTGTGTGCTTTGGGGTGGATCCGGTTGATACTTCTGTTGGGCTGGGACGGACTCCTCGGGGTAATCGTTATGGGAATAGGGAGTTACTGTTGAATATTCAAGGGTACCTATACTGGTGTCCGGGGGGGCGGCGATAGGCGGTATATCTTCGGATTCACCGTTGGAAGAATGGGTGAAGTTGTCGGAGAGTTCAAAGCTTCCTCTGACATTACGAACGATTTGAATCGTATCTTCACCGGGATTTTCGGAAGGGGGAGTGTTGATAAGTGGATCATTTGATCCGATGACTGTCGCCTGACTTTGGACCGGACTGCGCTCGGCTGATCGGTCTTTTTTCAAAGCATCAAATTCCTGAGAACGTTTTTCAACTTCACGTTCGAGAATAGACGATTTCGAAGATAATGACGCAAGATAGATCCAGTCAACGATCGCGAGGATCAGGGATACTATCATGACCGAAACAATAATAGTGAAAAGAGTATCAATCGTCGGCATTGTTTCAGTTAGTCCTTGTTTTCAAAGGTGCCACCCGGACCACCCGGATAACCGGGTGGTCCGAGTGTATTCCCCACTTCCGGTTTTAAAGATCAACCGGTTATGGGGTGCCGCAGCGGCGTTCACCCCTGTAGACGATACCTATGGTCCGAACCTTTTGACGCATCTGCATCAATCAAAAAAGTATACCATTACAGTGTAATAATTGCGAGATCAAATGCAGTATCTCTGATAGGTGGTCGGTACCTTTATTGTGGGGTTACTCTGAAACCGGAGCACGGCATCACTTCGGTTTCATGGCGGAAGAATGACTGTCGCAGTTTTTCACTATTTTGTGGACCTCCAACTATTGTTAATAAGAGACGCCAAGGCCCTGTCGTTCTGATATTGACAGGGATTATATTGTATTTTTACCGCCGGTCACAAGATGTCTAAATATTGTTCTGATTTTTACTACAACCTGTTTTCTGAAGTATGGTCCGGAGTATAGCAGCGTGAAAATGTATTCGATACTGGTAGTTGACGATGATAAGCAGGTTTGCAGAATCCTCTGTGATCTTTTCAGTATCGAAGGATACACGGTTGCCTGTGCTTCAAACGGCAGAGAGGCACTTGAACAAATCGAGCAGTCCATCCCGGATCTGGTGGTTTCAGATATTCAGATGCCGGTCATGGATGGTTTTGAACTCTACAGAATTCTTTGCGAAAAGTTTCCCCGTGTGAAGCATATCATGATGACCAGCTTTGATATTGATCAGTACATACGGTATATCAGGGAGAACAATATCGGTAACATTCTGGTTAAAGGATATGATTTCAACCTTCAGGAAGTGGCTGCGTATGTGCGGTCTATTCTGACCGGGGATATTTTTGGTTTAAAACGGCATTTCGGGGAGATTGCCCTAGAGGAGATTTCCGTCAGAAGTTATGCGGAGGCTAAAAAGGCTTATCATACCATCATTGGGAGTTTGTCCGATCAGAAGGGTTTTTACCTCGAAATTGCCATAGATGAATTGATATCAAACGCTATTTTCCATGGTGCTCTTGAACTTTCTGAGGTTCCACGGGAGGAGTGGGCTGATGACCTGCAGGTTCCTCCCAGTTCCGCAGTGAAAGTGACCTGGGGTGTCGATGATGAAAAAATCGGGATTGCCATAGAAGACCCGAAAGGGAATCTGAAGAAAACGGATGTGCTTAAATGGCTTGATGCCCATCGTAAGAATGATGACGAAGATGAACATGGAAGAGGTTTTTTTCTTGTACGACGTCTGATCGATCGGTTGATTATCAATATTAATCCCGGGCAACGCACAGAGTGTATTATCTTCCAAAATCTTAAAAAAAGTGTTAAAGTTCACAATAAGCCATTACTGATACACGAAATATAAATGCGGGTATCGGTAATAATTGCCTGAGTTGGGCGATATTTGGTTGTTTTGTACTTTTTTATCCTCACCGGAACATTTTTAATCTCCCAATAATTTCCATATCCACATAAATCTCCATAAATCAGACACCCTGCTTTTTCCTGAAACGTTAACTCATACTCTCCATTTGATGCCATTTTATTAATTGCGGGATCTTCGAGACCTCAATGTCCGAATAAAAGTAAAAATTGAACAGATACTGCTGTCTGTTTTTTATTTCTGGCACGGTAATCGCTGTAAAACTGCAGATATGGCAACAATGTTTCATGTCCTTGTTATTGACGATGATGCAGATCTTCGTGAAACCCTCCGAAAAAACCTGCTTCGACTGGGATGCGAAGTTACAATGGCGGATACTGCTGAAGGTGGTATCGATAGAATGCGTGCCGACAAATATGACGCCGTATTTGCTGCTCTTTGTGTTCGTGATATGGGTGGCAGGAGTATTGCCCGCTGGGTAAAAGATCAGTTGAATGGTACCAAGTTTTTTATTGTAACCAGTTGGAAGGGTGATCTTGAGCCTAATTTACTCAAACTTGATGGCATTCATGATGTTATACATAAACCGGTAAATTTCTGTGAGGTTCGTGATAAAGTATTAGAGCATCTGGGGTAGTTTCAATCAGTAAAAAAGGTCTGAGGGCGGAAATGCTTAACGGGAAGTGCACCGGTACCTCGGATCTTTTTTATTTATCTGATGATTTCACGGTATCTCTTTACAATTATACTTTTAAACCATACAATTTAATCAGTTAAATGCCTGTAATAGTTTCTCCGGCAAAGGTGATTATTGTATGAAGGCGTTTTGCGAGGTATCTGGAGAACGGGTTGTACTATCTACCGGAACGATGCTGATTTCCGGTTCTGTAACGTTTGAATCATTTGAAACATCCCTTCGTACCTACTCACGCAAGAAGTGTAAAGAGCTTGTAATAGATTTTCGGGAGTGTGTGTATATTGACAGTCATGCGATATCCCTGATCATTTCTGCCCATCGTCGAGCACGGTTAGCGGGAACCAGACTGATTATTCATAACGTAAATGTTGAGATTACCGAATTGTTGCATGCAATCCAGATAAATAAAATAATCGAGATGGTCTGATAAAATGAAATCCGTGGGCACTATTTCCCGGTAGTATTGCGTATATTAAATGAACTGACAATAAATTTTATTGCACAAATAAATAAACTTGATAATTTGACTTTTTTTTCCTATATTATAAAAGGAAACTTATTTTTGAGGTGACTATGAAAGTACGAACAATGATTGCCGGTTTGCTGATCTGTGTTGGAGTATCTTTTGCGCAATCTTCAGATACTACTAATAAGTCAGTAACTTCTCAAGCTCCTGTTATTTCTAAAGTTGCAGCAAACAAGCAACTTAAAAAAGCAAAAATTATCAGCTCATCGAAAACAACGACATGGTCAAAAATTAAAGATCTTTTTATGTAATTATATCATTTCAGGTATAAAAAAAAGGTTTTACCCGTATGGGTAGAACCTTTTTTTTATACCTGAAAATCAGTTTTCTATGGTTCCCACTCAATATCTGATTCCACCCCGTATAGTCTTTTCGTGATTGCTCCGACACTCAAAGAGACACTGAATGCCTGTACCGGAATACGATCAGAAACGTTTGCCTTCGGAGAAACTGAAATTTCTAGAGAAAAATAAGGTTTGTTACTGGTAACTTCTTTTAATTTCGGAAAAAAATCAATAGCAAGCCATCCTCTCAGATTATCGGTATTAGAGTAAAAACCGGTAGTACTGTTAAATCCTTTGTTTGTTCCCTGGATTGTATATATCCACGGTCCGGCTGAAATGTAGCCGAATCCGGGGATGTGCACCTGCAGACCGACCGTACCGGTACCGTCGATACCGGAGTAATATGCGGAGAATTCGTTTTCGGATTTGAAATAGGTCGCCTGTGCGATTGCGATGAACGAAAGCGACTGATTGAAAAAAGATGGTGTCGCTGCCTTTAGGTGTGCTCCACCTGAAATACCGAATTTTCCATGAAACACCTCCAGGGTATCATGATAGCGATCAACCTCCACCTGTGTGGCTCCGGCATCAACACCGATAGTAAGGTATTTGAAAGGACCGTATTCAACTCTACCGTTGATCCGGTTGAAAAGGGCTGGTATCTCCTGATTGGTCAGTGAATATCCTCCGAGATGATAGGATGCACCGATCGCGATTCGCGCGTCTGGAAGTGTGATTGCCGGATTGGCAAGATTACCGGCCCGGGCACAGGTTGCGACAATAAGGAACCATAAAAGCAGTTTTTTGTTCATTTTCATAATGGTCACTCGCTCTTATCTTTAACAATAGGTAATATGAGTTGTGCCGGCGTTTCTGTTACCACTCCCTGCGACTCAGCCCACACCATTACCTCGATATGAAGCGCGTCGGATTGCGCATAAAGGATGGTGTTCAACGCTTTTCCGTCGAGCGTTTTGACGGTCCGGGTAATACTGACTGCAGTATGGGGGTCGGCGATTCCGTTGAGATTTTCATCTATATCGAATCCACCGGCGGAAATGCTCTGTTCCTCGTAAATGGAATCAAGATACCTGAGTGAATCAAGACGAAGACTGTCGGTGGTGGTAAGGGCACCACGTAAAAAGACACTGTCACCGCGTAACGTGGTATAAATTCTCTGATATTCGTTATCGAGAAGTGGTTCAATCGGGTCAAATTGTCCGTTGCGGTTAAAATCAGTGAACAGATATTCAAGCCCGCAATAACTCTGCGTTTCAACCGGAGATTTCAGGTTGTACTGGCGGATACCGTCGCCATTTATATCCTCGAACGGTGGTCCCGGGTTATACACGCCGTCGCCGTTGACATCCTCACCGCGATTGGCTATACCATCCCGGTTACGATCTTCACCGGGATCCAGACGATAATTGTCATTGAAGTCCTCGAATGGAAGAACATAGGCCATAGAATCAAGGAAATAGTAGCAATATGACCATGAATCCCCAATGTCGCGTGTCCACCGGGAGCTCAGTCTATAGGTGACATAGCCGGATATCTTGAGACTGAAGGTTACTTCGGTACCGTCGGCAACGGGGTTACCATTGACATCGGTGACAATCGCGGCACAGGGGAGCCCGAATGTGCCGTCGTTCGGATTGTTGCCCTTTTCAACATTGTAGCCGAGATTGATATATTTCGGAGGGCCGGCAATGGTGAATTTCACGGTATCGGATTTTACGGTTGAGAAGGAACCTGCGGTAATCCAGACCTGTCGATATGTACTTGGTGTTTTGCCGGACACCAGATAGGTGGTTGCTCTACCGTCGTCGCCGGTGATGGCAATTGGAGGGTCGAGGTATTCGCCGCCGCTCGGGCCATTGACGATGTTGAATGATATTTTGGCGTCTTTAACCCGATTACCGAGATTGTCAAATGCGTAAGCATCAATCTTCGCTCTTCCACCATCGGTGGTGATGACTTCAGGGGTGCCGGAAAGGTCGATTTTTTTAACTACATTCGCTTTAAAGTACAAGTGGAAAACTCCTGTCGTCAACTCATTTGCTGTTCGTGCAATGCCGAAAATTGTGGCGGTAACAGCAAAGTGAGGGTTTCTGATATAGAAAGATACTCTGCCGCTGGCGTTGGTGGTCAGGCTTCGGGCAAAGAGTGTGTCAAATGTGCCGGCCGTTACCGAAAGTTCAACCTGGGTATTGGGTATGGGGGTTTTGCTGTCGCCTTTGAGATACGTTGCAGTGATCAGCGTTGAGTCGGTACTGTCGGCAATACATACCTGTCCTGCAGCTGTATCAATAACGAGAATATTTGCGGAATAATTGATAACCACCGAAGTTGCGGCTCCTGCGGAGGTGATAAGCAGTGTGTCCTGTCCGGTCCCTGTACCGGAAACCATGCAGGTTGCTTCTCCATTATTATCGGTGATACTGTCGAGAGGAGTCAGAACGGTTGTTGTCTGCTGTTTTGAAATATTAAATCGCTCGCCCATGATGGGTATTTTGGCGGCATCTACCAGTGTAATTATAATCTTTGATGAGTCCTGTCCGTTGCTGCGGATGCTTGGTGGATTCGCCGCCGCGGTGAGTTCAATTCCCTTGAACTGTACGGTGGTCGAAAGTGTTTTTGCCTGATCGCTCTCCAACGTGGCAGTTACCGTTGCTGTAATATTCCGTCGATCGGAGGTGAGCAGGGCGACAGCTTTTCCGTCATCGTCGGTCATACTCCGTGCAGTGATCATTCCGGCTGATGTAGTGAACTTTATAAAATCACCGACAACCGGGTTACCACTTTTGTTCTTGATAAATACCTGAACTGCGCCCTTGGTGACGCCGTCAGCCGGTATCGGTTGAGGCGGGCGAATCGTCATGACCCGGGTGGTGATGAACTGGATTGTGGTATCTGCGGAGGCATATCCCTGATCGGAGTTATCGTATCCGGTTACATTGAGGCGCATGGTTCCTTCCCAGGTGATTGCAGGGAAAGAGAAAGTGCAGGTTCCGGCACTACCCGTGGTGCGGGTAAGGGTGTCGGAAGTGTCTGCATTCTGCACGTTTTTAAAGGAGCGACTCATTTTCACGGTACGGTTTCTGAGGGTGGATCCGGCGGCGTTCATGAACGTTGCGGTAACGGTGACCGTATCGGTGGTGGTGGTCTGAAGAATAGTTTTGTCAAGTTCGAGTTCAAGCAGCAATGAAGAGACATTAATCTGCAGGGCTGATTTCGTCCCTGCCGCGGAGAAGGTAACGATATCACTTCCATTTGAACCAGCCCGAACTCTGAATGAGGCAATACCTTCATAATTGGTTACGGAATCAGCCGAGATGACCTGAAGGTTTGATGATGACCCTTTTCCCCGGCTCATGTAAATTGGTGTTTTTGCCACCGGCAGGTCGGAGGCATTAACGACCTTTGCGGTAATGATAATGGTGTCACCTGTTTTAACATTGGTTTTACTCGCGGAAAGATCAATACTCATTCCCTGAAAAACAACTTCAATTTCATCACTGAGTGACTGGTCGGAAACGAGGTAGGCCGTAATGTACGCGGTATCATTGACATTTGAACTTGTAAGGCGGGCCCGTGCGATACCATTGTCGTCGGTAGTGCTCTGCCCGCTGTTCTTGCAGCTGCCGCCGCTGCCGGTAATCGTTCCGGCAGAGGTGATGAACTGGACGCATTCTCCCACAATCGGGTTGCGGAATCTGTTGAGTACCGATACCGCAACCGTGGTGGAATCCATACCGTCTGCCTTGATGATTGATTCACCGGGAAGAGCCTGCAGAAGTTTCTGGACTACAACTGGTTCTTCGGTGACTTCAAAACGGATGGTCTGGCGGACGGTACCTGCCGCGACGGTTAATTCCACATTGCCCTGGGTTGGATGGGTAAAGTGCAGCAGAGCTCGACCGTCGGCATCAGTCACCACGGTATCGTCGATTATCCTTCCGATATTGGAGGTTGCGGTGATTCTCAGTCCTGCGATCGGTTTGGCAGAGTCTGATGTTTCATCGGTAAAGGCACGGACCCTGATACCGAGGGTGTCACCCGGCATCACATAGGCACTGTCGGGAGTCGCAAACAACGAGGGAGTGATTATGGTGTCTACCAGTGGAATCGGATCGTCCAAGTTGGCGATACCGGGGTTTTGTGGTTCACCGTTGTCGTCGCGTATGGTACAGAACAGACTTAGAACGGCAATGAGCAAGAACGACCAGAGTATACGTGATACAGTTGTCACGGAGAAGCCTCCTTTTTAAGCCTCTGATGATTGTACCACACGGTGGTGACGGTACAATATTTAAGTATCCATATAGTATCATGGGGGACACCGGAGAGTGAAGAGAAAACAAGCACCTGTTAAAAAAAACGTGAAACAAGTATTTTACGGTGTACATCGGAATATGTTTTCATATCGGGAGCACCGTGTACCGGGGGCATTCAGAATAACATGTAGTATCTCCTCATTGGAGATATATTTAGTTCCTGTTCAGGATAGGTTAAATTCGGACACTGAGCGGAGTCGAAGCGGTGCACTGAGCCCCGTCGAAGTGTGCCCGAATTTGTAAGGAATCGATCGTTTCAACATTTCGACTTCGCTCAATGCAGAGCTCCGCTCAACGACCGAATAGGGAAATCCTGAACGGATACTATTTAGAAATGATGAAGTAAAATCAACCAATTGGAGACACCTTCTCATGAATTCCGGTGTACAGGTCCGTTCAGTATCCAGGGGCTCCCCATTTTATCGTGGGGGACTTCGTAAAGGCGACACCATCCTGACAATCAATGACGAAGCAATTGTCGATGATCTCGATTTCCACTTTTTTATCGCCGAAGAACAATTACTGCTGGCAATCAGGAGAGGTGCGGTCACTCTTCGTCTTGCGGTTGAGCGTGAGGAGGGTGATTTTTCCGGTGTGGAACTCGTGGAACAGCCGATACGTCATTGTACCAATCGCTGTATTTTCTGTTTTATTGATCAGATGCCTCCGGGTCTGCGAAAAACTCTATACATTAAAGATGAAGATGTTCGATTATCGGTATTCAACGGCAATTATGTTACGCTGAGTAATTTCAGCAACCGGGATCTTGATCATCTGGGAAAAATCGGTCTTTCTCCTTTATATATTTCTGTTCACTCGACAGATCCGACCATCAGACGTAAAATGCTCCGTAACAGCAGAACACCTCCTGTTCTGGAACAGTTACGTCGGCTGGCGGGGCAGGGGATCAGATTTCATACACAGATTGTTGTCTGCCCGGGATGGAATGACGGTGCAGTCCTTTCAACAACGATAAGAGATCTTCTGAAATTAGGTGAATCGGTCCAATCGATTGCCGTGGTACCGGTGGGTCTCACCAGATTCAGGTCGATGCCGCTCAATCCGGTTGATGCGGGAGGTGCCCGATCGATTTGCCGGAGTATCGGACGCATCAGTGACCTGGCGGCCGGGCGCGACGGTATGCGGAAAGTGTTTCTTGCCGATGAGTTTTTCATCAAAGGTGCCGAGCCTATCCCCGGCACATCGTATTATGAGGACTTCCCACAGATTGAAAACGGTGTGGGACTGGTACGGCAACTTATTGACGACTGGAATGCCGTCGTGAACCGAGGCCGCTGCGGAAAACGAAAAAGAAAACGGGGGGAAGGGCTGGGTGGAGTACTGTTGATAACATCGGTTTCCGCCTATCCCTTTCTGCAAGCCATAGCGGATGAATTGCAGCGTCTGCGACCGGAGCCGGCAATCACCGTGACTGCCGTTGTCAACCGGTTCTTCGGAGAGACGGTTACGGTAGCGGGTCTGCTCACCGCCGCCGATATCCTGAGGGAAATCCGACGGCGCTGTCGGCAGACCCCGCTGGAGATGGCGCTTCTACCCTCGGTACTGTTCAATTATAATGGCTATACGCTTGACGGTTACTCATTACACCGGATGGAGAAAACTGCAGGAATCCCCCTGCGCATTATCGACAGAATAGAGGAACTCGCAACAATATGAACGGGAACAAAGAATCCGCCGCCCCCGGGGGAATACGGCTCAACAGGTTTCTGGCGCAGTGCGGCATAGGATCACGACGAAAATGTGATGACCTTATCGCAACGGGGCATATTTTGCTTAACGGTATAAAAGTCACCGAAATGGGGGTCAGAATCAATCCGGAGACCGATCGGGTTGAGTATCAGGGCAGGGCGGTGAAGCATATAAGTGCCAAGGAGTACTGGGCGTGGTACAAACCGCGCGAAGTGATGGTTACCGCGCATGATCCGCAGGGAAGAGCAACGGTGTATTCCGAACTGGAAAAAACCGGACGAGAGGTGAGACACCTGCGGTATATGGGGCGTCTTGACTACCAGTCGGAGGGCCTGCTGCTTCTGACCAACGATGGAGATCTGATTCATGCGCTGACACATCCCCGGTTTCATATTAAAAAGACCTATCAGGTGAAACTTGAACGACGTCTTACACCGGAAGAGACCCGGCAACTGCTCGAAGGAGTCACCTCCGAAGGCCAAGTACTGCGTGCTGGTGCAGTACGTCTGCTTTCATTACCGGATAAGGGGCGGGTACAGTACTGGTATGAAATAGATCTATATGAAGGAAAAAACCGGCAGCTTCGCAGGATGTTCGAGACTCTGCATATTCTGGTCGGAAGGTTGCGGCGGACACGGTTCGCTTCGGTGAAACTGGGAACCATGAAACCCGGCGAATTACGGCCGTTGCTTCCACCGGAAATTTCCGCCCTCAGGCGAATGGGGTATCCGCGGTAGTGAACGGGCCTGCTCAAACAGTTTTTTCATGAATGTATCAGGAGATCGGGCGTTACCGTCAACCCTTGACAGACCCTAGATGATATCAAGTTCCACGGCGATAGCACGCAACTCGTCGTTATCACAATGATACCCAAGTGCCTGACGGACCGGGGAGATTAGCTGCCTGGTGGTCCGGGTCTGTTTCGCGGCTTCGTACCAGTTCACGATAATGTCGATACTGTTGGAACTTAAGCGGTTGGCTGCAGCGAAAAGGTTGCACGCCTCGTCGTAGTCTTTCCGGTAAAAAGCGGCGATGGCGAGGCCTTCGTAAGCGAGGCTGTTCTCTCCGTACTGCAGTAGTATCTTCTGAAAACTGTCGGCTGCCTCTTCGTAGGCGCCGTCCTGCAACAACGATATCGCATGGTCTATCCGCTTATTCCGTTCAAAGGGAACTTCCGGGGGCGGCGGTTTTTTCGATGGCTCATCGACAAGCGATCGGATACGGGATTCGGCAATCGAGGCAGCTGTTTCCCAGTGATGAATTGATCGCAGATCGGTCCCTGTCTCCATACCGCGCTGATGTGCCTTCTCCTGGTGAGTGAAGACGTAGCGCAGGAGCGAGCGGAGATGATTTGTATCGGGAACCAGCCAGAACGGATAATCAACCGTTGCGAGTTTACTGACTTTTTTTTCCGGCATTGTTTCAAGTGAACACCGGATGAAGTAGCCTCCATCCGGGGGGACAAAGTCAAGGCATGCCCCACCACCCGTAACAATTACCGGTTTCCCGCAGGCCATTGCTTCGGCGATCGGCAGGCCGTATCCTTCAGCGCGATACGGATGGACGTAACAATCCGCAGCCGCGTAAAGTCCCGGAAGTTCGTCGTGTCCGATGTCATCGGAGGTGTAGATGATCGGTGCAATATCGGAACGTGCCGCAAGCTCCTGAATTTTATCCGACATCCCTTTCGCGTAGACCGGGGAATCTTTGATGATCAGGCAGACCGGTTCATCGACGGTAAATTCGCTCAGGTAGGCATTGATGAGGATGTCGGTGCCTTTACGGGTTGTGGCACCACCGTTGAAAAGAAAACGGTAACGGTTTTCACCTGCCTGTGTTATCCAGGAGAGTGGGCGGGCCTCGGGGTTGAACCGTTGCGGATCAATTCCGAGCGGAACCACCTTTACCTTTTCCGGTGGAATGCCCGACCGTTCATAACATACTTTGAGGAAACGGGTGTACACCCATACTTCGTCCACGGTATCGGCAATGGCACTGCACCATGACACCGGAAGGCTCCCGTACTCCCAGGGCTGCATCAGAACGAATTTACCTGAGTGCGGTCGGGAAAAATCCGGAGGCCACCGGTGTCGGATATGAATATCCGCATTGGAATGAGGAGGCTTGCTGATTGCGGTGAGCTGCCGGTATTTTGAAGATGGATCCGGTGTGAACTGGTCGGCTTCGAACGGAACGTGCCTGATATCGAGGTTGGAGAATTGCAGAAGTTCACAGAGCAGTTCCCGGTTTACCATCCCGAGGCTGTGATGAACGAACAGCGACCCTTCCCAGTTGATTTTGATTTTTACCGGTGAGGACTTTTTGGTCATACAGGTAAAATATTAACTGTCACCTACGTAGTGCTACCGCTTCGTCGTATCCCGAAACCCTGTTCTATTGAGGGCATATCCGGAAATTGATTTTTCGAATGATTCTGAGGGGAATTCGTTTACGGTGATTAGTAAGCGCAAGTAAGCGTTTCCGATTTCGGTTTTTGGGCGCTGGTGCCGATAACAACTCAAAAAATAGTGATGCGCAACGGTACCTTCACTTACGTCACAACTACTTCCCCAGATTCCGCATCTTCTCCACCACCTTGTTCATCACATCGCTCATTTTATACACCACAAGGTACCCGGGGGCCTCGGGTGAAATGTCGACGTATACCGTGCCCCAGTCGTCTGTTTCCACGAAACAGCCGCCGCCATCGCGGGTGGACCTGCCGCCGTAGACAGGGGGACTGAGGGACTGGGGGAAGGAGTCGTTGACGGCGTAGAAGGTGATGTCGTCGGTGCGTTTTTCTGTAGAATAGTCACGGGCGACGGTTTTTGCCCATTTGCCGTCAGGAGAGATTTCGAATTGTTCCCAGAGGACTATATCTTTTTCCTGTTGATAAGTAAACGGCTGAATGGAAATATCTTCATAGCTTGGATCCCATTTTACAGAAGCAAAGTTATTAGTACCATCCTCAGTATTGTAGTTTCCAATCATGAGCATGTTTTTTTTGGAATATGACTCAGGATAAGCACTTATACCAAGATCTGACAGTTTTTTAGTTAACTCATTATCTTTTTGATCATAAATTAATTCTGAACTGATCTTCCATGTAGTAGGCTTTGGGGCATCAAATAATTCGCACAATGTCATGTTGTCATGGAGTAAGAAAATAAATCCCCCATAGCCATAAATTGTATCAATTACTTTATTTTGAATCACATCAAAGATAATTGATATGTCATTTGAATCAGTTTTTTTAAAGCTATGGTGAACTATGTCGATCCAAATTTTTAAATCTGTGGTGTCAACGACTGTTGTTGAGTAGATCATGTCATTACCATTATGAGATAATAAATGAGTTTGTTGTATCCCTGAAGAGAGGTCTAATATCTGGAAATCTCTTATACCAAATCCCCATAAATATTTATCGTCTGGAAGGGAGAAGTACTTTTTACATGGTGACTCAAATAAATGATCATTAATTATTGAAAGATTGATAGCACCCTTTTCAAATTTCACAACGGAAATGTTTCCCATTCCAGAAATGATTGCAAATGTATCTGGTGAAATAACATTCAGGCACTGTGCGACTGAAGAACCTGTCCCGATAAGGCTAGCAGTAATATCAATACCTACCATTGAATGACCTTTCTTAAAGGCATTTCCGAAACAATTAAAGAAAACAAATATAGATGCACAAAAAATTAGAAAAAGTAATTTCACGAAAAATTCTTTAAAATTATTAAGTTGTTATTCTTTTTTATTTGCTTACTATCTTGTACCGGAAAATTCTTGAAATCGTTAATCGTATCATTAACACTACGGTCAAAATCAGTTTTGGAGATTTTAATATTGTATTTCATTTTGTATTTAATATCTGTTAACTTACTTTCAAAAATAGTACTAAACTTCTCCAATCTCTCCACCTTCACCTCAAACGGTCCCTCCGTCCCTTTCGCCTCCTCAATCAGTCCCAGATACCGCAGCGGATTGACCACCGCGAACTGGTGCCACGCGTCGTAACCGACACTTCTGCTCACCTCCTTGAGCGTTTCAAACATACGTGCCATATATTCCCCGATACCGTTTTCTCCTTCGAGTTCAATCATCTGCCAGTCGGTGCCGACCATAAGGCGGTCTTTCAGATCGGGGTACTTTTCGAGGAGGTAGACGAGGTTTGCGGCGACCATTCCACTGTACTCCGGGGCGTCATCGTCATCGCGGAATCTGCCTGTACTTCGGAACGACCCGGTATTGGAGAAATAGGAAATGTCGGTATATACATTGTCGTAATCGCTCACGAGTTCGGCAATGGTTCTGATCCAGTCGCGATATTTGTCGTACTTGTCATACTTGTCGGGATTAGAAGCGTTCCCGCGTTCTGCGAGCCGCTGCTGCGCTTTTTCAAAATCCCACACATCCTTCCAGGTGTCGTATCCTCCGAAATGGGCAAGACAGATTTTCAGTTCCGGAAATTCCCGCAGAACGTTTTTCCACTGTACCGGGGAATCGTTTGAGGAAACACCGGGAAGGTCGCCGTTGAAGCGCAGCTCAGCATGTTTGAGTTTGTACTCATCCTTTATGACGTGGTCATCGTACCGCTCGTAGAGAAAATAATCGTGTGCCGACATACCGCCGAGACTGCAGTGTACCATAATCGGGACGGTTTTGCCGCATAAGGTATAGAGGGTTTTCAGGTTGGGATAACAGGCGAAGTCATCAGGTGCCCATCCGAGGCGGGGATATAGCTTGACGCACCAGAATAACCCTTCGTCATTATACGGAAACAGTTCCTCAAGTGCTTCGGGTGTGGTACGCTGCTGTTCCGAAAGCAGTTGTTTGATGAACTGTTTATCGTTGAGCTGCTTGTTCGGTGATAGCATTACCGCTCCCTGATAATAGACACCGTTGCTGAAATGCTGCTGTTCGGTGCCATCATGCCTGGCGGTAAAAAAAGCATGGTTGCTTACGATGTTTTCCGCCATCGAGTCGATGTCGTATCCTTCTTCACCCAGAAGATGACGTCGCGGATCGTAGTGGTACCCGCCAAACAGCTTTAAAGGATAATTGACCATAGTCGCGATCGTCAGCTCCCGCTGCATGGCGTAGTCCTCAAACCATTTTTTTTCTTCGCCCCGGGCGTCGGCAAGCAGATGAACAAATTTTTTTGAGGTGAGTTCCATCATGGTGTTGTCAGCTGCATTGAATTTGAGCATCGGCAGATCGTTCTCTTCAGCGGGTTGCATCCGCGAACTCAGTTCAAGTTGGCGCCGGTAGAACGGGGCCGGGGTATTCCCGAAACGGTCCTTTTCGGTAAACGACGCATGGAGATGGACGGTGGCTCGTTCACGGAAAAGCCGCTTTTTATCCCGGTTGACCGTCAGATCACCATCGGATTCAGGGGTAACGACACTTTCCTCGAAGGTCAGCTTTACGCAGTCGCTCAGCCCTTTTCGTTTGAGCGCTATCGCCGCGAAATCGTTGATGAAGTACTTGTCGTCATCGGTATCGAGGTAGACCGGCAGGCCGAAACGACCCCAGTAGTTTGTAAATGAGAGATCCATGCAGAGCGCGAGTGAGATGCGGGCAGTCTTCGTATTTTCATAATAATAGGAAGTCGATTCGAGAAAATGTTCCTGCCATGCCTGGACCGAGGCGGTGTTCATGTTCTTGAGACCGGCTTTTTCTCCCGCTTTTATTCGCAGTTTCTCGGTGTTGTATCCTTTCTTTTCCCGCAGCCTTTTTTCCTTGTCCTTATCGAAAACCGTCCAGGTCAGCCCGCTTTTCATGTCCATATCGTCAAGATCGTTCATGTAGAGCCTGCCGACCAGATCACTCGAAAGTCGGCTGACTTTTCCGAAACGGCCGGTTAACAGCTGTGCGTACCAGGCACAGGTGATATCGATAAGGTCTTTGCGGTCTCGTCCGATTTCTCGACCGAAAATAAAGCCGCCCTTCCGTGCGAGTACTCCCATCTGTACCGGCAGCGGACAGCAGTTGTTGCTCTGTATGTGCATATGCCCGTCAACGAGCGGCACTGTCTCCGGGAGGGTATATTCGGTTTTCGTACCGGTTTTGAATGATGCGAGATACCGTTGTTGTTCCTCTGCAGGCATATCGGCCGGACATACCGTACAGGGGCCCGGCGAAACCTTTTCCAGTTGAATGACACCCTCTGTGTCGGGTGTGCAGGTTGCTTCGATACCGTCGGCGGTGGTGATGACATAATGATCGTCAGGCTGCGGCGGCATACGACCTTTGCGGATGGTAAGATCGACCGTGTCGGTGAACGTGAGCAGCCCGCTTTCCTGCCGGCTTCCCACAGGAACCGTATCCACCATCACCACAAAGAAATATTCCGGTGGCGTATAGGCTTTACCATACTTCCGGAGTTCCTCTTCGCTCGGAATGGAACCGGTATCCTCCTGATAGATGAACTTCCATTTGAGTTCGATCTTCATATGTTCAATGGTAGCGGGAATGGTGACTACTTTGTGGTGATTACCGTCATTGTCATATTCGTAAACAATGACCGTCACCTTGTCATCATCTTCAACGCCGTTGGTGAAATTGCAGGAAAGTGTGACCTCTTCGTCCCGATGGATCACCTGCCTGCTCCATCCGATCGACGACACTTCTATCGGCGCTCGTACCGGGATTTCATTGGAATCGAGATCAAGGCCGTGTTTGGGGAGTTCGACTTCGAGGTAAACGTAGTCGTCGGGCCTGACCTTTTCGGGGATAACCACTTTCCCTCGCCACTTGTTGAGGACGATCACCCCCTCGATCTTGTCGAGTTTTTTCCCTTTTACCGTGCGGAGTGTCGCTTTTACCTTTGCACCGTTGCCCACCAGCAGGGTCTTCACTTCAAAATGTGCCTCGAATCCCGCATACGCCCGTCCCTGCTGCCAGAGTACATACAGCAGTTGTGATTCAACGGTTATTTTCTGCTGGGAATCGGTGGGGATGGTGTGGGTGGTTTGCATATTCGAATAGTAAACGGGTAGAATATGGTAATGGTTTTGTAGGAATATAATTATATAACCTGGTGTTAAATGTGATATAGATCACATTGTGAGAGTTTTTCGGGTGTAAGAAGGATGTACGGTCAGGAGGGCAGTGAGAGATGACGCATCCGTTTAAAACCAGAAGATGCAACGGGTTCAGGAGTGATGGTGACGGGGTGAGAATCGACATTCCATTTTTCTCTCGTATTTGTTTTGATCAGTTATAGAACCATATTTATGTGGAGCGCTGGTGATAAGTGAAAATCTTCCACCCGGAAACGCCTTCTCAAGCAGTTCCGGACCGCTTGACTCCAGATCTATGGTCCGACATGCGAAGAATGCCACCCGCACCGCCTCGTCGAGTTGCGTATCGGCAAACAGCAGGGCATCATACCCTGCCTTGCGTTCAAAGGTTTTCGGTTCCGCCTCTTCCCAGACGGCAGAGAGCGTGCCGATCGCCGTTTGGATCTCTTCCGCATAAGGCCGGGCAACGGCTCCCTCGCGATCGCAGAGACGGCATACCCTTCTTCCGGTTTCGATGAGGGTCTGCACTGAGCTTGAGATTTTAGGTGTGGTAGTCATACGGTCCTCCTTGTAAAAAGGTTGTCTGTTTCCGGTCCGGCGGGAACCGGCCGGTGTTGTTTTGTTTCTACCTGTTCAGACAATACAGAAAAGGAAAAGTTCCGAAAAAAATGAAAAAAGTTTAAAAAGATCAGAAATGGCTGGAGCGGTACAAAAATCGGGAAAAAAAACATGCTGCCAATGGAACAATCAGAGATGCGGGTGGTTAAAAAAACGGTCACCATTTCGGGGGAAACACCCTGGTGAAATGGAGAATTGGTCGTACCGGCAGTAGAAACGCCCTGGTAAATTGGAGAAATGGTCTACCCGCTCGTTGGAACGCCTTGGTGAATT
>JBNLDC010000035.1:0-70848 GCA_050304135.1 Chitinispirillaceae bacterium
CCAGCGTTTTCGACGCTGTTTTCATTATACCGCTTTGGCGCTGGAACACCTCTTGCCGGGTGTGGGGTCGGCACCCCACTCCTGATATTTATGAGAAACGTGCTTTAGTACTCTATTTCTCCAAACTCAATTTACACAGGAACGGGCGCTCCGCCCCTGCACCCCGGCCTAAAGCGGTAAAGTATAAACGGTGCACAGCACCGGACTCCGCACGCTTCCGGAACGATAGTGACAACGTGTGCTGACCCACACCCTTAGAGATCCCGGGCCTTTTTTCAGCACCGCAGCGAGCCGCAGTCGCCCCTGTGGGACCGAGAGAGTTTTCATTTCCGGAGTATTGTACCCTCTGGTACAATAAACGTTGGCGTGCGGCGCTATCGCGGCCAGAAGGCAGGCTCCTTATCTTTCGTCACATCCGTGCCATCGGATTACCTGATATGAAACCATACATGGATTCTGGAGATAATTCGTGAGGAAATAAATATCTATCAGATCATGTTTTATCCTGTTAAACCTGAGAGGAACGGACGTGACATCGGTATAGAGAAATTCCTCCGCCGGATTAGCGCCGCACGCCAGACCAACTGGTAAGCCACCAGCCGATCGTTCACGCAACAATGCTACCCGCCCCTAACTAAATCCCGCGGCCTCAAGGGGCGACTGCGGCTCGCCCGGCGGAAAAAAGCGCGTGGTGTCCAGAGGTGTTCGCGCCGGAACACCTCTGGTCGGGGTTTGGGTGGCGACCCACCCAATAACAGAAATGAATAAATGCAGATTTATAAGTTCCTTGACCATTGTTTAACTGATTACAAAGCTATTTGAAAACCACATATATTGTTTTCTATTTGCCGGTTCCCGCACCGGCTGGCGGGTTCCTTTGTCCTAAGCAACAAAGGAACCAAAATGCTTTTTTCAGCACCGCAGCGAAAGCGGTACAATAGAAACGGTACGAAGTGCCGGATTCTCTGCGCTTAAAGAACGTATGTGACAACCGCAGACGCCCCTGTGAGACCAGGAAGATTTTCGTTTGCCGGGAGTGTTGTGCTCAAAGAAGCACACCCTGGTACAATAAGCGTTGGCGTGCGGCGCTATCGCGGCCAGAAAGCAGGCGACCTATCTCTCTTCACATCCGTTCATTCGGATTATTTGGGAAGAAACCTGGATATGTATTCAGGGAATTGGTATGAGGAAAATAAGTATCTAACAAATGAGTTTATTTATCCTGATAACCCTGAGGGAAACGGCAGTGACTTTAGGCATGATGGTATTCCCCCGCCGAGCTAGCGCCGCACGCCACGACTCGTAAGCCACCGACACTGATGACGTGATACTGTTGCACGCACAAAACTACAGCACCGACCTTACGGGGCGACTGCGGCTCGCGCGGCGGGAAAAGCGCGCGGAGTGCAGAGGTTTGTCAATCCTTTCCTTAAGCGTTAGGTATCCAGTGCTTTACACTGTTTTTACTATACCGCTTTCGCGCGCAAAGGAACCTCTGCCCGGGTGTGGGATCGGCATCCCACTCCTGAGTACTTTGAGAGATGTTGAACTGGCGCAGCGGGGTGGAACCGCCAACAGATACGTTTACCTGTATAATCGGTAACTTCATTTCTACTCGCCGGGTTCCGCCCCGCGAATAGAAATGCGGTAACATGTTTTCAAATAACTTTGAAATCTGTTTTATAATTCTACAACAGCATAATATGAAATACTAATTTTCATACTACCAAATATTACCTCACCCGTACAAAGTCTTCATTTCCCCCCCCCTACCCACCGCATCCGAAGTGACTGTCCCACCGCGTGCACAGGCAGTACCGAACGGTGAATGTCGTTCATTTTAAACGCACTCTCCCCGAAAGCACTTTACCTGCCGGCCCCTCAAACTTGATCCGAAAGGCAGGACAAGGTATTTTGCTCGATGTCGAGTCCCGACACGGGTAAATCCTGACCATTCACCGAAATTCACCTCATTTACAACAGGTGTGACAGATGCCCCCTGCCTTTACCGTTTTTCCGGATACACCAGATGCTTATAAAACCGGGTTTCCTGCCCGATTCAGACGGTACCACCAGGCAGGTGGACATTGACCGGGAGATTCATCTGAAACTACGAACCTTTTTCGGTAATTGGCCATTTCATCCGGTCGTCCTGTTCTGCACGGTATTTTTTTCGTGTTCTCCCTACTCCTCTTATATCCGTGTCAATCCGTTACTTCAAAAGTGCATCGATGCAATTGATACCATCGTGGTTTTTACCGATGCGGCTGTTGCGGTGGACAACGGGAAAGGGTACTATTCGGAACAGAGTTCTTCTACGCTTGATTCACTGATATTTCAGGGGGTTCGGGAATCACTCACCCAAAAAGGGTATGTGGTCAGACAACTGTACCCGATCTTCCTTGGATCGTTTGAAGATTCAACTCTGCCGGTTCCGGTAAAACCCTCCGGAGAGCATCTTGTTCACACAACCAGACGTCCCTGCCTGCTGCAGAATAAATTATCGACTAACCAGCGTGGTGCCCTCCGACGTACCTGCAGACGGCTCTTCCTGAAAACGGTCTTCGGCACCTGTCCGGAACCATTGCTCCCGATTTCAAACCCCGCTGTCGGTGCGGATCTTCAAACCGTTCAAAAAATTATCGGACACGACCACGTACTCTTCGTTTTTCACCAGACCATGGTCGTCAATCCTGATGGTGCCGGAGGAGTGTTGATAGGGTCGATCGTATTGTCAACGGTTCTCTCCGGTGGCTTATTCACGGTCGGTATTATGCCGAAAAGTACTCCCCATACCTATATAGCGCTTCTTCAATTATCGACAGGTCGGATTCTATGGTCAGACTACTCCTCCCAAACTGCGGTACCGGAGTACCTGCTCTACCGGATTGCGACAAATCCGGACAAACCGGTAACGGCCTTCATCAAACCGGACTCTCTGCATAACGAGATCACCCGCCGGTGGAGCAGGGGAAATCTCCGTGGCTTTCCTGATAAAAACGGCAACAGTATAGTTGCCACCTACGAAAGTTCTGGCTATCCCTCACAGTTTTATTTCCTGCATCCTCCTGAAAACTTCGTGGAGTTATTGAATCAGGATCTTTTGAACCTGATAGATTCCACCGTTATCACCCATTCACTATCCGATGAATCCCGGATAGCCATTCCATCTGACCCTGCACGATTATCACCCGGGAAGGGCCGATCGCAAAAGGATATCACGTCGTCTCTTACCGCACTCAACCGTTATCTGCAGTATTTGTATTACAGCCGATTACGTTTCAGAGGTGATCTCCACGGGAGTGCCACCATGCAATTTTTCATCATGCCCGATGGTCACGCCACAAAAATTTCCCTTCTTGAATCAACACTCAATGACCCTGTATTTGAATACGGAATATATACCGTTATCCGAAAAGTTAATTTCGGTAAAAGCAGTGCGGCGGTCGGACCCACCTTCGTTACAAAAACATTTGATTTCCAACGGGAAGAGTAATGTAGCTTCTGAGCCTTCTTTTAAATTACACGCCCGCACTGTCGGGCGATGTGTTAGGGCACTTTTCTTCCAGCCTGCCGCGGGACAGTTGTTTTTCTTCTTCTTTTTTCAATCCTGATGAATGCGGGCATACTTTTCTGCATGTCCAACATTTCTTCACAATGTATCCTTTTTCATTCTTGTAGTTTGCTGACTTGCGACATTCTATTTGTACTACGGTATTGCCGTCCAATGCATTCCGGGGACAACTTGTTATACAAAGTGAACATCCTTCCGGGCACACGTCATACTCCGCGAGCGAATCGTAGTCAAGCTCACAATCGATAAGTAGCGCGCCGATTTGAATCATATTCCCATACGTTTCATTAATCAGTAAGTTGTTTTTACCAAGCTTGCCAAGTCCGGCCAACACTCCTGCATGCCGCATGGAAAGGATTGCCCGACCATGCTGTTGTTCCCGGTCCCATGATTCATACGGGTCATCACTGGGAATCATGACATTCCTGATGCCCATATCCTGCAACCGAAGAGATAATTGCAACGATAAACGATCCACTTCAAGTGCCATTAATGAATTAACATGAGTATAGGGAACAGGGCTTTCGGCGTATAGTATTTCAACCGGTAAACGTTTTGCATGGACGATTACGGATCTTGCCTTACCATAAATATCATTTGGTTTGAATCCTTCCGGAGCATTGCTGAACCTTTCAACAGGAGCAATTCCACAAAGGTCTGCACCAAGCTCTTGAGCAATACTTTTTATTCTACAGGCAGTCGTTTCGGATTTTTTGGATATCATTGTTTTTCTTTCAGGTGTCAGGCAGTTCGTCTAACGGTCCCACTCTTTCTTTCATTTATCAGGCAACCCCATTCCTCACACTACCTGAATATCCTGTTGCGTTGAAAGGAAAGATGCTATTAATTCAGCTCCCGTCGAAGGGCCGTTATATTCGGAGAGTAAATCCTTGTAATGAAGGGCATTGTTCCGATAGTCTTTATTTTTAAGAATCTCTTCAACAGCAGCCTTGAGATGCGACGGCTGAAACTTTAATTCACTCAGCTGTATCCCTACACCCAGCGATTCGACCCGGTCAAGGTTGAACTCCTGATCATGCATCGTCGGGATTCCAATTATCGGGACACCATGCGACATCGCCTGGTAGATAGTTCCATTACCGCCCTGGCAGACCACTACATCGCATTTCATCATGATTGCGCTACCCGGCGCATAATCAACAATATGAAAATTGCCCGGAGCATTTGCTATCTTTGTCATTCCCGCCGTTGTCATGATACATTGATATTTGGTATTCCCGAAGATTTCAATTGCCTGATCAAAGAACCGTGCATAGCCTGTGCTGCCCATGGTGAAATATATCGTAGGTTTATCAGGACTGAGATGTTCCAGCCAACCCGGCACTTCTATAGCAGGCTCCCAGACTATTGGCCCGATATAATGGTAATCGGGTGGCAGGTTCGTCGTTGGTGCATAGTCCGGTATATCCACCATAAGATTAAGGTCACCTCGCCATGTATCATAGATATTTCTCCGAAGAGGCAATCCGTGCTCCCGTCGGTAGCGATTGAAACCCATGTTCCCATGCACCAAAATCAACCATTTAGCCAGGGGAGCAAGAGCATTCGCCACGCGTTTGCCGAGAATGCGGGTCATGGCAAGATGCTCCGGCGCACGTATGGGGACGGAGTAATGGTTGGTCCATGAGCCATTCATGATCATGGCCATTGGTATCTTTGCGATTTCACAAGATGTACTGACCGTCAGTCTGAAATCAGACAAGACAAGATCCGGCTTCACTCGCTCAAACAAGTCCAATTCTGCTTCGATACATTGCTTGATAAGGTCGTACTTGTACCAATTGGTCATTCCACTTCGCGAACATTTCAGTACTCGTTCAGCAGAAATGGTAATAATTGGCAACACTTCGAATCCACCCTCACGAGGGAGGTTCATATATTTTCCATCACTCGCGAATACGACTGAATATCCTGACATTCTGAGCTTCCTGGCTATTTCAAATGGACGCGAAGTGTGAGATAGCCAGTTTCCATCAGGCATGACCAGTATCTTCTTGTTCACTACGGGCCAATCCTTTCCATTTGCATAACCATTGCACCTCTGGCTGCCAATCAAGTTTCATTCGGCGTTTTTCTTTGGCTGTTCATGGTTTGCACACCGCATCGTTTATTGCGCACACCTGTTCGCCGCACGGTTGACGTTTTGAACCATAGCATTTTAACGACTAAATCACCAAATATTAACCTTCGGTTGTTGTGCAATCGTGCTTTTGAAGTATTTACGGCGAAATCTTTCATTTGCTTTGGCTTACATATTTCAGGGATTCTTCTGCCAGATTATTCCACGTTTTACATTTAGATGCTGGAATTAAAACTCTATCTTTCATAGGTTTCCCTGTACCTGGATCAAAAGGTTTAGCTTGTTTTGACTTTATTAGTTCAGTAACTCGTTCCGGGTGAAATTTCAAAGCAAGTTCACCTTTGTAAAACATGACAAACATTTTTCCATCATATTTAATTCCCTGTGCACCTTTCCCATCATTTACCACAACATTTTTTTTATTTGAAAAAAGCTGTTTCAAATCAGAATAAACATCTTTCATCATTTCTCCTTTTCGCCATAAAACAGGTAGTATATAGTAATTGTATACTCATCAACAGCATGTCACACAACAACAGGTTTGCATTATAATGAGTGCTCATTTTACCCTGTACACATCCATGCATTAATATAATTGCGGTCCGTTAAAAGAAGTACCGGAAGTATGCGTTTTCAACACTTCACCTGCAAGAACAGCAAAACAATAAACATTAACCGGTTCCCCGCAGCCTGCAGTATTCCTCTCACGGTATCATCCCTGCCCCTTCTCTTCCAAGATGCTCTGGTCCGCACATTCGGGAGCCAGTGACCGGAGAGAATAAAGGCCCTTCACACACTCGACCTCTCACCTCGACAATGCTCGGTGCACCGCCTATCAGAGAGGCGTACATGCCGTTACCAAGGCATTGTTATCATTTCCCCCTCGCCGGACGGAGAGGCGCTGCACTGAGGCTCTCGAAGTGGGGTGCCGGGGGTGTGGTCTGCAGAAGACAAGTTCAAACGATATCATTTACACAGGAAATAAAAGTAATGAGCACCGAAAGATAGGTAAATCTCCCGTACATTCCTCCCTTCGCAGGCTCATACTTCGACGCAGCTCTGCATGAGCGGAGTGTTTTTCTCCTTCTCTTCTCCGGACCCCGTGCTACGGCGAAGGCGGAACGGGATGACAACCGAGAACTATACCTTCTTAATTCCTGACAGTATGATAATCCCGCCTGCGGGGGATGGTGAAAACAAGAAATGAACAGGGGATGTCCCGGGTCCCGTTTTCCAATGGGATGGCAGAAATGCAGTTTCTCATTTTCCCCTCTCCGGGCGGAGAGGCGGTGCACAGAGGTGGTACCTTGAGCCTGTCGTAATGCTACTCGAAGTGGAATGCAGGGGGTGAGGTCGAACGAAACAAACAACAGTAGTTATTCATTGTACCCCCCCCCCAATCAGATCTTCAGACATCCACAACCATTTGTGCACAATCCCGAAATGCTAAGTATATTACTTATACCACATGGAGGAGACCATGCTTCACCCGAAACAGAATGCGTATGATACCTGTAGCGCTTCAGAGCGTTTCGGTAGTTACAATTTCTTATTCATCTCCATAGTGATTTTCCTGTTCTCTTCGGTATCCACTTCCGCCCTACCGGCCATTTCATTATACAAACAACTCAGCAGCTTCCCGTCCTTCTCCCGGCGCAGGTGCAGCCCATTGCCCAGACAGAGGTTCCACTGTTTGCACTTTTTGCACTCACCGCTGCGCAGCCACTTCCGGTTACGCATTACCTGAAACCGATTGTTCCAGACGTCCATAAAGTCATCCCGGTAGATATTTCCCTGAACGTAATCCGCTCGCAGCGACGGACACGCGGAGATGGAACCATCTACCAGCACCGATCCGATATTAACCCCCGCCCAGCAGAAAAACGGTGCCCTGCGGACCTCCATCTCGTACCCGCCAAGAAAACTGTCGCATCCGTAAGTCACGTTGATCGCTCCCTCACTCCTGGAGGCAACGATAAAATCCATCATTCCGCGCAACTCTTCTCCGGTAAGTGTAAACTCGCTGTTTTCCGCCGCGCGCCCCTTGGCGAATATCGTGGCAAGACGCCAGTCAGTCACGCCCAGTTCAATCAATCTTTTTTTTATTGCTTCAAGCTGCCTAACATTCCGCTGGTTGACACAAGTAACCACATCGGAAGAGAGCCCCTGCTGACGCGCCTTTGATGCCAATGATATCGCATTGCATGCCCGTGGGTAGGAATCTTTTTTCCCCCGGAGCCATTCATGGTCAGTGTTGAGTCCGTCGAGACTTATGGTAAGGTACCGGATACCTGATTGCAGCAGCTGTTCCATTTTAGTCTGGTTGAGCAGATAGCCGTTGGTCACCATCCCCCAGGTAAATCCGCGTTTACTTATCAGGTTTCCTGCCTCCGCAAGATCCTCCCGCATGAGCGGCTCTCCCCCGGTGATCGCCACCACCACCCGCGCAGGATCGGTATCCCGGGCAACGCGGTCGAGCACCCGGATAAAATCCTTTACCGGCATATCGGGAGTGGCACTGTCGCGCATGCAGTCGCTGCCGCAGTGCAGACATGACATATTGCACCTGAGCGTGCATTCCCAGAAAAGATACCGGAGTTCGTGGGCACGGGCATCCGCTTTTCGTTTAGCGGCGTAGAGACGCAGAGCGATCCGCTTTTTAAGCGGCAGGGTATCTGCTGTCATTTAACCAGTATCTTCAGACGCAGGTCGGCCTGTTCACTGTTCAACCTGAGGAGGTAGATGCCCTTAGCTACCGCGCGCGTATCCCAGCGAAGCATTCCATCGGTGTCAATGGAGAGTGTGGCAGTTTCCTGTCCCCTGCTGTTGACGATTGTGGCAATAGCATGTTTCCCTTTCCACTCGGGAATTCTGATTTGCAGTTCTTTCCCCCGCAGAGCTGTCATTGCAGACAGTTCACTTGTAACGAAAACATTCCGTTCAAGTGCAGTTGTTACATTTCTCAGGTAGAGTGTATACGTGGAATCTATTCCTCCGGTAATATTCACACAACCGGAGGAGTAGTATTTTGTCCGGGCGCCAGACTCTTCAATCATTTCACTTGCGACCATGCGGGACAGATTTCCAGCAGTGGAGAGATCTTTTTCGAAGTTACCCTCCTCGTCGGTAACCACCGTATCGCTGACCGGTACGATCAGGCCCGGAGTGGTAACTCCGTACCATGGAGTAATAACGCCATACTCAGGGTAAATACCGTAATCCGGAAGAAAGCAATCCGACAGAACAAGTTTGATATTGCTCAGTACGGTGGAATCAGAAGCCCGAAACGCGGTACCTTTAAATACCGTTGAAGGAATTGTGGAGCCTTTGGCTGAAGCATTTTTCGGAAGCAGTCCGGTTGCAGCACAGAAGAGTGCAAACAGAAGTGTCATTAACCTGCTGTAAACCAATAGCAGAGATCTTCCTGACCAGCGGGTTGCTCGGATGAGGTGCTTGCCCATGGTATACTCCTTTTTACTTGCGCGAAGTTGAAAAACCAGCAGATGTATTCTTTATACTTAGTATACCAGTTTAGTAACCGTAAGCGGTTGAATATTTCACTGGCAGTACATTTTTCGTATTCTGTTGAATACTGGAATATCTGCGCATCCTCCGTTAAAAAAGTTTCCAGGTCAAGTTCGAAATAATCGAATACGTGAAACCCTTTGTAGCTTCCAAAGTATAATCCGAAACATTACGTATCGGAGGCGGGCCGTATGAAAACCGATTTGTGTTGTTCCAATTTACCCCCAGGTTCAGCGTTACCTGCAGGCGAGGTGAAATGTAGTAGGTTACATCACCATCCAGAGCCATAGTCAACATGCGATCATCATAATTATCAAATGGAGGATCATCTTGCACGGTATATCCGTATTGCTGCATATCGTAGTAATCAAAGACCTGACGGTACCTGATGGATTCAGTAATCCCGACCGATGTACGCGTATGCGGATACCAGGCGAGAGTTGCGGATTCCATTACGGAAAGTACGGGAGATGCGTACTGTTCATCACCCTGCAGCCCATTGGTTGCATTCCATTGTGTTCGCCAATATCGCTCAATCAGTCCCGAAGCCAGTGATTGAAATGAGAACTGGTAATAACGGGAGAGTGGTCGTTCAAACAGGTAGTTCAAATTGAATCCATACGTGAAACGATCAGTTACATCCCAGGAATCCTTTGGACTGGATGTAACCGAACAACTACCGACATCATTCATGTTATCTGGATCAAGAGTGAACGGTCCGGCAACCTGTTGCTGGCATTCGGATGCATTGAATATTGTATGATCGAACATTCTTGTGTAATATGCAGAGGGGTATACTTTGAAATTGTACCCCTTCTTCCGACTCTGATGGAAAACATATTGCCACTGGTCTGCAAGTTCCAGCACGGTACGTGGCGAAATCTCATTGGTAATCCCGTTCTGCCTGATAAAAGAACAGAGGGTGTCGATATTTTCAATAAATGCGATTCGGTAATCAAAATATCGGCGTCGCTTTGCCGTTTCAATCAGTACAGCGAAATCCTGGACGTTTTTAGGACTGCACCCTTTGTAGAATTTCTCGTTTGCCGCAATCCGGTCAAGCATATTCATTGCCGCAACTGCAAAAGTGATATCCTCGATACGCCCTGCTCCCATACTGATGGAACCGTTACAGGTCGCATAATACTGCCGGTTTCTGCTAACCGTTTCAGTGTAGCGATAGGTCCCGGAATCACTATCTACCATGGAGAACGAGGTGAATTTTTTAGCCACATCCCTGTTACGTTCGCTCCCCCCCGACAGGGAGGTACTGAGCTCTGCACCGGTAAAAAATGGCCAGGCAAAATAGTATTCTCCAGATGCAGTGACCCTTCCTTGTGCGGCACCATTACGTTGTCGATTATCTGAATACGATTGAGGGCTTCCCCGTTCATAACGATATTGAGGTATCTGGTTTTTCAATGCCCCATCCATCCCGATACGGCTCGAAAGAGACCACTGGGAACGACCATTCCAGCCGTAGTACCGGTGCGCCACATCGAACCCGAACAGCGGATTGTCCATTCGACTGCGGGTTTCCGTTGAACGGGTAACCCTATTGCTGTCTGTGTCAACGCTACTTGCTTTTGAGGACCCGAGGTTTTTCTGCAGGGAAATATCAGGCTTAACCTCCAGCATATGGTACCGGTATGTCGGAGGAACATAGTCAAGAAGATTGAAACAACTGTCGGAACCGGCGAAAGAGGTTATTGCTGAGAACACAATACTGATTGTAATATTGCGGATAGTTACCATGATTATGCATTCAATTGTTGAGTTGTTCGTGCACGCTTAGTTCTTCTCTCAAGCTTTTCCAGATCCACTTAGGTTACCATTCAAAATGGAGATGAAGTATACAAGCGTAGTAGTACTGAGGTTTTTCATTGAAAATCGTATAGTGACTGAAACCAGCTTACGACAGCGCTGTAACCAACTTCCGGATCTGGTGCACGCGATAATTCGCCTGCGACTCCACCCGCATGAAAGCCTTTCCATACTCCGCTAAAAGTCCCCCCGCCGCGGGTACTTTCTCCGGCTTCAGCATTCCAGGACCTCCGAGCACCTCATGAATATGGTCAAGGGTTCTCTGCAGATTTGAACAGAGCGCATTGACGGTCAGGTAATGGTTCAATTCCTCATCGTATATATCCTGAAGTTTCGCACTGAGCCGTTCGTTCTCCTCCTGTGAGTCAACACCGAAAATACGAAACAGGAAATCGAGGTTGTTGCCCTTTTTTATCTGGTCGGCATGATACTGAATCTTCGAACAGTGCCCACGATACTCATGTATATGCTGCTCCAACGCAGCGATCTCCGCCTTGCCGTCGACGATCCGATTGTTGAACTCCCGCAGGTCGGCACCAAAACGGGAGGGGTCATCTATAAAAGAGAAATGAGTAACAATGGAAGTGGCGGAACTCATGGTGATCAGAGTTTTATTCATCTCTTCGAGAATACTTCGGACATCCTCCTTCGCCTCGGTGTACCGTTTATCCAGATACCCCTGACCGGAACGGACCGCATCTATGATGGTTCCGATATTGTCAATGGAGTTTGCGATCGCTTCGATTCCGTCAATGACTTCTACAAGAACACTCATGGGGACTCCTTTTCTGGCGGTAAACGTGGAGATGAAAATAACGATAGTATGACATAGGTGATGAACCCGGATTGTTTATCGAGGGATTCGTTTCCCGTTTCCTAAACTTGTCCAACGAGGAAACCTTTCCATCTTTTTCAGCTTATGTCTTGGTTTAAAAGAAAATGGATTCAAGACAACATATATTTCTAATATGAGCCAATTTTTGTGGTGTTTCAAAAAACACTTCCGGTTGATTGCTTCCCATCACCTCTCTTTGTAGCAGAAAGGTACAAAAATGTCATAAAGTATTGTAATGCGTTTTTATATAGGTAGTTACAATTTATTTTATCTCCTTATTACCGAGTCGGAATTCAGATCGCCCGACAACAGCTCACTCCATAGTATTCTAACTGCAACGACCATTTTTTATATTCATAGTGTTCCGTTTCAGAATCCGCAGGGGAGGGACGGCGATCAGAGCGGTAGTGCGAACGGACATTTATTCACATGTCAACCATTTCGTCGGGATTCTGGCTGTAAGCAGATGCCTCCGGACGAAGAGAAACGAAGTGGAGTGTACCATGAAAATTGAGCTGGAGCAGGGAATCGACATCGTCAGTGCGGTAGGTGGTTGTACCACCGTCGAGGAGGCTAAAAAACTGATCGCCTCCAAATGCGACGAAGATAACCTCAGAAAATTTTCCACCATCAAAAATGAAAAAGCTATTCTTAAAATCGGCAATGCCGTTGCGATGATGCAACCCGACAAGGTATGGATAAACGCTTCGTCGGAAGCGGATCTGCAGAATGCCCGGGAGCGCGCGATTGAAAACGGTGAAGAGTTCCCCGTCGCCAACGGGCATACCTGTCACTTCGATCTGCCCGAGGATCAGGGGCGTCTGGTAAAACAGACTTTCTATATTGTAAATCCTGATGAAGACATCTCGGTGCTGGCGAAAAAAGAGGAGCGTGCCGTCTCGCATGCCTACATTGAAAAAACCATGAAAGGCATCATGAAGGGCCGCACCATGAACATCTGTTTCTGGAGTCGCGGCCCGGTTGGCGCGAAGGCGGCTATTCCCGCAATCATGATCACCGACTCGCTCTACGTTGTCCACTCAGGTAATATTCTCTACCCAGCCTGCTATGATTCATTCGATGCCGAGGTGGAACGGACCGGAACGTTCTTTTTCAACTGTCACAGCTACGGTGATCTTAAAAGCGAAAATATCGACAAAGCCCGCATCTACATGGACCGCAGCTGGCAGACAACCTACTCAATGTACTGCACCTATGCCGGTAATACCCTGATGCTCAAAAAAGGGAACCACCGGTTTCACGTTGATTTCGCCACCTACTACCGTCCGGCGCAGCAGCTCTCGGAACATATGTTCATTACCGGGATGACCGGACCCGGCGGTCGTAAAACGTTCATTGCCGGTGCGGCTCCTTCGGGTTGCGGAAAAACGACTACCGCAATGGTGGGTACCGATTTCATTGGCGACGACCTCGCACAGATGTGGATTGAAGATGACGGAACCATCCGCGCCGTAAATCCCGAGATCGGTATTTTCGGTATTGTCAAAGACGTCAACCGTGAGGGTGACCCCTTCCTCATGAAGGCGTTGCGCGGTGACATCCCCGCCGAGGTGATTTATTCCAATGTACTCATTACCGAAGACGGTACCCCCCGCTGGGTGGGCGACGGTGATGAACCACCTAAAGCGGGTAGAAATTTTCAGGGAGAATGGACCGAAGGGAAAACGGACGCGAACGGTACCCCGGTTCCGATATCACACCCGAACTCCCGTTGTACCCTCTCCTGTGCGATTGTTGACAATTACAACAAGGAACTCGGTGTCGATCCCGCCGGCGTTCCGGTGAAAGTCATTACCTACTCCGGACGCGACAGCGACACGATGCCGCCCGTCTGGGTAGCCAAGAGTGCCGACGAGGGCGTGGTAATCGGTGCGTCGATTCAGTCTGCCGCAACGGCAACCGAGGTCGGCGCCTCGGGTGTACGCCGGCAGCCGTGGGCAAACCAGCCGTTCATCCCCGGGCCGCTGGCCGACTACATGGATGCCCAGCTGAAGTTCTTCAACAGCACGGCCATCACCGTCAAGCCCATTATGGCCGGGTTGAATTACTTCCTCACCGAAGGTGCACGCGGGGGTACCCCGGAAAGCACCAAGCTTATTGGCGAAAAACGCGACGTCGCCACCTGGCTTACCTGGCTCGAGCGACGTGCAAACGGAGATGTCAAGGCAATCGATACCCCGATCGGTTTCCTGCCGCTGTTTGATGATCTGAAAGCGCTCTTTAAAGATACGATCGGTAAAGAGTACACGGAGGATCTGTACAATAAACATTTCTCACTCTATGTGGACAATATCATCGCCCGTATCGACCTGCAGACCGAGGCATACCGGAATGAGAAAGATTGTCCGATGGTAATTTTTGATATTTACGTCAGTCAGAAACAGGCACTGGAAGCGCTCAAGGCGAAGTACGGTGCAGTTGTTTCACCGGCACAACTCATTGAGGCCGGTGGAATCGCATAACAGTTTAAAAGAGTAAGTTCGATACCTTTAACAGGCTCCCTTTTTCAGGGGGCCTGTTCTGTTTCCAGCCCGCTGCAGCTTTTATTACTATTTGGTTAATTATTGAAACTACAATGGAAGTCTGGGCAGCCGGAGGAGGACGCACTCAAATCAGACCTTGTTTGGTGGTGGCCTATATTTAATTACTTTAAGAAACGTGCTCCATTTCTCCATTTCTCCAAACTCAATTTACCCGGAAGTGGGTGCTGCGCCTCTGCGCCGCAGCCTAAAGATGGCCCGACCGACCACCTTTATCACCAAATTTATATAATAATTTCTTATATTATATGCACACCCGATCTTCGTTCCGGAGCGCGTTATCCGGCACACATCATCTTTAAACCTGTATACTTTTCCGGGAGACCACATGCCTTACCGGCTACCTATTCTATTGTTCCTGTTCATTTCCACTACCCTCTTCGGTGCTCGAATGGTTGAAAAACTCAACCGAGGGATCATCGCCATTCCAACCGGCAGCGGCAATTTCATCAGCTGGCGTCTACATGGGTATGAACCACCGGACCTCGGTTTCAACCTTTACCGCAACGGCACCAGACTCAACAGTTCCCCGATTACCGGGGCTACCAACTACACTGATGATACGGGAACCTCATCATCATCCTACGTGGTTAAAGCGGTACTTGCCGGCAACGAAACCGATTCCTCCACCCCGGTAAAACCATGGGGTGAACTTACAAAACGTATACCACTCGACCGTCCCGCAGGAGGTTCCGGTTACACTTATTCACCTAACGATGCAAGCGTGGGTGATCTTGACGGCGACGGACAGTGGGATATCGTGCTCAAATGGGACCCCTCCAACTCGCAGGATAACTCAAAGTCCGGTACTACCGCAAATGTTTTTCTGGATGGTATCAAACTTGACGGTACCCATCTCTGGAGAATCGACCTCGGAAAGAACATTCGGGCCGGTGCTCACTATACACAGTTTATGGTGGCGGATTTTGATGGTGACGGTCTGGCGGAGATCATCTGTAAAACCGGACCGGGAACCAGGGATGCCACCGGCAATTACCTGAGCAAAGGTCCGGCGGCATCGGCGAATCATACAATGGATTACCGTAATTCGAGCGGGTATATCCTCTCCGGCCCGGAATTTCTGACCGTATTCGGCTCTGATGGAGTGGAAAAAGCCACGGTAAATTACGTCCCGGCTCGTGATCCCATAAACGGCTGGGGCAATAACGAGAGCTACGGCAACCGTGTTGACCGGTTTCTTGCTGCGGTCGCCTACCTCGACGGTGTCCACCCGAGCGCGGTGATGCAGCGAGGGTACTACGGCCGGATGACTCTCGCCGCATGGGACTGGGACGGTACCACGCTCAAACAGCGATGGTTCTTCGACAGCAACACCGGCGGCAACGGTGCGGCAGCCGGGCAGGGAAACCACAACCTCTCGGTGGGCGATGTTGACGGTGATGGATATGACGAGATCCTTGAAGGATCGTGCGCAATTGATCACGACGGAAAACTGATGTACGCCACCGGTATCGGACACGGCGATGCCATCCATCTGAGCGACCTCCTCCCCGACCGGCCCGGTCTGGAAGTGATGTCGCCCCACGAGGAGAAACATACCGGCTGGCCCGGCACCGAAGTGCACGACGCCCGCACCGGTGAAATTCTCTGGCAGAAGCTGGTCGATAATAAAGACGTCGGACGCGGTATCGCCGCGGATATTTCAGCGGAGCACAGGGGTTTTGAAGCCTGGTCGTCGGCAACATCAACAGCGTACAATATCGCCACCGATGCGAATATCGGCGGTAAAGGAAGCCAGAATTTCAGAATCTACTGGGACGGTGATCTGCAGGATGAACTGCTCGACGGCACCGGCAGTACCCCCACATCCATGAAGATCGAACACTGGAACGGTTCCGGGTTCGACCGGTGTGCCACCACCGACGGTCGCTGGGGGAACTACGCCACCCTCACCAACAACGGCACCAAGGCGAACCCCTGTCTGGTCGCCGACATTCTTGGCGACTGGCGTGAGGAACTTATTATGCGGGCAACCACCGATGATGCCCTGATTCTCTTTTCCACCACCACCCCGACCACCCACCGGATCTACACCCTGATGCACGATCCGGTCTACCGTGCGGCCGTTGCATGGCAGAATGTCGCCTACAATCAACCACCGCATCTGGGGTTTTACATTGGCGGCGGTGTTGATAAGCTGCCGGTACCGGATATAGAACCGATGGGTGGTTCACCACGCGACTGTGCCGGAGTGGAAGAAGGATCGGCAAGCCTTGACGAGTGCGGCAGATGCATCGGCGGTACCACCGGACGCGCTCCCTGCGGCGGGTACATCGACGGTACCGCATTCTGCTCGGCGGACGGCATAGAGGAATCAACCAACAGCGGCTATAAGGGAACGGGCTACCTTAACTTGAACAATGCGACCGGAAGCAGTGCGGTTTTTGATCTGCGGGCCACCGAAACCGCAACCGATACTATTCTCCTGCGATTTGCAAACGGTGATGCCTCCGGCCGACCGGTCTCCCTGACTGTTAACGGTGATATCAGTATCGCATCGCTTGATATGCCCGCTACCGGCAGCTGGACCACCTGGCAGCTGCTCGAGGTACCGTTGCAACTCACGGCGGGTCAGAATTTTCTTGAAATCACCTCGCTCACCGCGAACGGCGCCGCCAATATCGATTTCATCGGCCTGGTTTCAGAAGGTCTTACAGCTGGAGACTGTGAACCATCGGCAATCGGATCGCAGCAGCTGCGAAATACCCCGGTCATGAACGGAATGATCGTAACCCTTACCGGTGATGTTCTCAGGATCTCAGAAATAGCCGGTACCGTGACTGTGCGCATCTCGGACCTTGCCGGTCGTCAAATCTGGAAAGGTGCGGTGGAACCGTCTACCGGGCCTTTTCTGAAGAATCTGCCACGCGGAGTGGTGCTTGTTCAGGTTCAGAGGATTGGTACAGCGCCGATTATGCTCAGGAGGGTTCTTAAATAGTTCCTGTTCAAAAATAAATTAGCATTGCCCGAAAAAAAATGAACATAATAATAAGGAACTTAGGGTGGAAGTAGAAGTTCCGGTATTTATACCGGTAACACATGAAAAAATAACACATTCATGCAGATTCTTTTGCACTATGTATACTTAGTAGTAGCTTTCAAGGTTATCCATAGAGTCGCCGACTCCCGAAGAAACCACTGACAATGAACACCCCCAAAACGACCTGCTTATTGGTACTATTTATTCTGATCTGTAACGTGAACGGTATGGAACCACTTTCGCTGCACGTGATCACTCCAGGTTCTAATCAAATTCGAATCGATGCGATTAAAAGAAATAATCCCTTCCGGCGATCGAGAATTTTTCTCATTCCCGGAGTGGCTACTATTGTACCTTCCGTTTATCTTCTGGGTACAAGTATGAAAGCATATAAAAAAGCCAAACATGCATTCGACGAAGATAAGAGTGAAAGCAAAGGATTAGGAATGATATTTTTTGCAGCACCGGTTCTTGGTGTTTTCGCCGGAACAATAGCTACCGCGGGTTCATCGTTCTGTATCGTTTTCGGTTCTGTAAACTGGCATCTCTACGCTAAATACAATCGGAATGCGCCACAGATTTCACTGGTGGTTGATTTTTAATGCATCCACCCGTAACATATCCCATTGTAGCAACATTTCTGATTCTGTCCAAACAAAAAAAAGGCCGTTTCTCTTAAGAAACGGCCTTTTTTGCACTATAATTTATGGGGTGGCTGAGGGGACTTGAACCCCCGACATCTGGAACCACAATCCAGTGCTCTAACCAACTGAGCCACAGCCACCGTAATTTCAAACGTTCATTAACCGGTCTGCCAATCTAATAGCAGCGAGGAGAAAATACCTTTTTTTCCCGGTTATGGCAATATAAACTTACTTCTGCAGCAGCAGTGTTCCCCATGTTGCCGGTGCGAAGAAATCAGCATTCTTCGGGAGCGCCGCGACACTCTTTCCGCTGCCGTTTTCAACGAATGCTCCGAAACCGATGGTTCTCGCATCAAACGGAATCATGCCGGTATCGAACCAGGGAACTTTCACAACAACCACGTCGCCAACCACTTCATACTCGATTGAATTACGCCACTGTTCTTCCTTATAGTCGAGAGCATCGCTGTTGATTGAACGCTGGAAGTGAATGCCTTTTACAACTGCAGAGTCGCCGGGAGTACAGACAACGAACCGGTCGGGGTATGAGAGAAATGCATTTTTTCCATTCTTGCCGTCAAAACCGAACTTTACGGTCTGATTGCCGTCGTTTTTCTTCACTGCAATGAAAGCCCCTGATTTATTCCATGCGATACCATACGATATACCGCCAACCATTGAGAGATTCGCGCCGACCGCTGCAGCTGCGTCTTTTGCCGATTTGTCGTCGCCGATTTTAACTGCTTTGACGGTATCGGTGGATACCAGTTTTGTTAGATCAGCGATACCAATGGGAGCAATATCGCCCTTATCATCCTTGCCTTTGATCGCCCACCTGATTCTGATGAACTCTTCGCCGCCAAGGAGCTTTTTACCCAGTTTTCCAAAGGAAAATTCACCCGAAGGGTCGGTAATCGTAAACGTTTTAGATGTGATGGTTTTCGACTTTCCCTTTTTATTGGAAAGCACCGTTAGTGCAAGTTTCTTCCCTTTAAGCGCCGACGTGTCGATCTGAGCCCTGACGGTCAGCGAATCGTTGCGGAGGGAAACCCACGGAAGCGGTGTATTGAACGAAATGGTCTGAGAATAGCCACTCCGAATAATACCGGCGAAAAGTACAACAATCACCATCAAACGAACCGCCATGCTGAACCCCTTTCTTCTATCATACATAAATGGTAACTACCTGTCGGTGCACATCATGTGAAATTCCCATCCGGATCGGCACCAACATTTCCGGTGTTCTCTCTGAACGAACATCCGCCAGGGATGGATCAGACCGGATGGAACAGGAAAGATAGGTAGGTATATCGTTTATATAACCGATTTATTTACCCTAATCCAAAGAAATATACGACACGCAGCCCGGTAATACAATTGCCCTGAATCAGTTTGTCCTTCGGACAGGCAGGGGAAGAAACCGTAATTTGGGGATTATCGTGGAGCTGCAGACTCGGGAAACTTTTCGGTCAGTGTCCAGAGGGTATCGCTGTTCCCGACCACCTGTACAGTCTGCAACTCCTCAACCCGCTGCCAGATAAAGGTAAACTCCGCTGTCTCGTATCCCTCAGGGATCGTAAAAAGATCAATGCGTTGTTCAAGAAAAGCGGGGGTAACTTTTTTAAGAAACACAAGATTGCAGACCGGTTCTTTCCGGAATCGGGACGGACACCGTTTTTTAACAAAATAAACTGTTTTTTTTGCATTTTTTTCGGCAATAACCTCAGCATCCCAAAGCCGGTTGAGGGAGGCCGGTCCAACCAGTACCCATTCATGATAATTCCAGAAAAAAAGAAGCAGCCCGGTAACCAGTCCCGCAATCCGCACCACGCGATTTTTGCGACGGATGATACGCCAGAAGAAATCGGCGAATACCCAGACAACAAACTGGGTGAACAAAAGGTCGATCCTGTCGTTGCAGAACGACTTTGATTGAAGATCGAAGAGAAACGCAATAAGCAGGATTATACAGTAGATTCCGTATCGGGTGAGCCGGAATCGTTTGATTATTGATGTGAGAAATGCAATACCGAGCATGAAAAATGGTGTCATCCAGAGAAGCATCTGATACAGGCTGATTGATTGCATGGTCTATTTCCCCAAAAGAATCGATGTGTCGGTGAAAAATATACCTGCAGTGCAGGCAGTCATCAGGCAGGCAAGAGTGGCGGCGCAGAGCGCCCTGAACCCGATACGGGAGAGTACTTTTGTTTTTCCCGGAGCTAACGCCGAGAGCCCGCCGACAAATATCGCCATAGAAGCAAGATGTGCGAAACCACAGAGCGCATAGGTGGTAATCACCATGGAACGGGGATGCTTGAGGGTACCGGCGGCAATTGCCGTGGCTAAATCCTTATACCCGGCCACCTCGGTTGCAATGGTTCGCTCCCCCACTATCCGGGCAACAGCTGCAGCGTCGTCCGGAGAAACCCCCATGATCAGCGAAAACGGATAGAATAGTACACCGAGTATCCCGCTGAGTGACCAATCGAAATTGATCTGCAGTAGTTTATTCATCTGAGCACCCAGACCACCGACCAGCATATCGAAAAGTGCGACCAGCCCCAGTACTGCAACCAGAAGCGCGGCAACCCCGACCACCACCTTCACCCCGGCATTCGCACCATTTATAATAGCTTCAAAAAAATTCGATTCCCGCTCATAATGCGGCCTGATCGCCTTACCGAAGGTCTTTGGAACCAGTTCCTCGGGAAGCAGCACCTTGGACATTACCACCGCCGCGGGAGCCGAGAGAATGCTGGCACTCACCAGGTGCCCGGCAATGGTGGGAAACGTTCCCCTGAGGGTGAACACATACAGTGCGAGTACGTTCGAAGCCACGGTCGCCATGCCGGTGGTAAGTACGGTGCAGAGTTCAGAGCGGGTCATAGAACCGATATGCGGCTGGATGGTGAAGGCGGATTCAATCCCGACAAAAATATTCGAAGCAACCGAAACCGACTCCGCACCGGAGAGTTTCATCGTGTTGCAGAAGAGCGAGGCGAATCCCCGTATGATAAGCGGCATGATCCGGAAGAAATAGAGCAGTGAAATTAGTGCACTGAAGAAGATAATAGTCGGCAGCGCCTGAAACGCGAGGATGAATCCAACGGAACCTTTTGTACCCGGCGGCAGTGCCAATGGTCCGAACAGAAACTCCGCTCCCGAAGCCGAAGCCTCCACCACCTTCACCACGAGATCGTTGAGCAGCAGGAAGAGCCGCCGCCCGGCAGGTACCCTGAACACGAAAACGGCAAAGAGCAGTTGCAGCCCCACTCCCCATCCCACCAGTTTCCAGTTGACCTTGCGGCGATTGGTCGAGAAGAGCCAGCAGAGCCCGATCAGGATGATCATCCCGACGAAACTAACCGCATTGTACAGCATGCATCAACTCCGTCGGAAAAAGAAAAGTAAGGACGCCCTGACCGCTTGGAACCATCATTGAACTAAATTACTATTTTGAACGCTTAACCTCAATTAAATTACCCGTTTCCCTGTTGTAGTAGTATTTTTAACCGCACTCGGAATAATTGACACAGGAACAGCAGCAGTCGCGGAGAAGAATGTCGGAATTCACGCAAGGTCTCAATGAAAGTCAGAAAAAAGCGGTATGCCATAATGAAGGACCGATTCTCGTTCTGGCGGGCGCAGGAAGCGGAAAAACACGGGTTCTCACTATGCGGATCGCCCGTCTGGTCAAGCAGCGTCGCTCCCGACCCGATGAAATACTCGCGGTAACGTTCACCAACAAGGCCGCTAAGGAGATGAAGGAACGGGTTGCGGAAGCCACCTCCCCGTCGGCCGCCGAAAAAATGACCCTTTCAACGTTCCACAGTCTGGGGGTAAAGATCCTCCGGGAACATGGCGATGCGATCGGCTTGGGTAAAAGCTTCTCGATCATTGATGAGCACGAGAAAATCTCCACCCTAAAAAGCATCATGCGGGCCACCGGCGTACGCGGTCTTAAAAGCGAGGATCCGATGGACTTCGCCACCCGGATCAGTCTTGCCAAGAACGGTTCGTACGATGCGAAATCCTTTAAGGACGCGGAACCCGAAGAACGCAAGGTCGGCAGAGTCTTTACCGCCTACAGCTCGATCATGTTCAAACGGCGATGTGTCGATTTTGATGATCTGTTGCTGCTTCCCCTGCAGCTGCTCACCCGTTTTCCCCATATTCTCGCCGAGTATCAGCAGCGGTTCAAATACATCTCGATTGATGAGTTTCAGGATACCAACACCGTCCAGATGAAGCTTGCTACCATGCTCGCTGCTCCCCGCAACAACCTGATGGTGGTGGGTGATGATGATCAGGGTATCTACTCGTGGCGTGGTGCCGATGTCCGTAACATTATCTCGTTCGGTTCCACCTTTAAAAATTGCATCACTGTTATTCTCGACAAAAACTACCGTTCCTCCCGACAGATCCTCGAAGGTGCCCATGCGGTGGTGGCCCGCAACCGTATCCGGAAGGTAAAGCAGATTACCGCGGTGGCGGGTGACGGTGATCCGATCATGCATTACAAAGGGGACGACGAGGAGGACGAGGCAATCTGGATCGCCGACTGCATTGACGGTCACCACAAGGGGAAACAGTTCCGGTACGGTGATCACGCCATTCTGCTGCGCACCAACGCGATGATGCGCCGTTACGAGGAGGAGCTGCGTCTCAAACGGATTCCCTACAAGGTGACCGGTGCCACAAGTTTTTTTGAGCGCAAGGAGATCAAGGATGTGATCGCCTACCTGCGGTTTTTCGCCAATCCGCACGATGAACTGAGTCTGATGCGGGTGCTCAAGGTCCCGCACAAAGGGGTCACCCCCTCGTCACTGGAGCGTCTTGATGATCTCGCCGCCCTGCGGAAGATCAGCCTGTGGGATGCGTTCGAGAAACATGCGGACATTGATAAAATCAGTCCCGATCAGCACGCGAAAATCAATGTATTCCTCAATTTCTTCAACGAGTTTTCGGCCCGCTACAACGAGGGAAAACTCAGCGCCACTACACGGGAGTTGCTCAACGCCACCGGCTACATGTCCCATCTGGCAAGAGCATCTAAAGACGATGAAAACCCGGAGCGACGCAAAGAGAATATAGAGGAATTCATTCACGGCATAGAGATTTACGAGCACAAATACAAACGAAAAAAACCAACCCTCAGCGGCTACCTGCACGAGATCGCTCTGATGACCAGCGACGACAAGGACAAGGATACCGACAATAAGAGTTCCCGCACGGTACTCATGACCCTGCATAAATCAAAAGGGCTTGAATTCCCGGTAGTGTTTCTTGCCGGGCTCGACCGTGATTACATTCCCTCGCCCCGTGCGATAGCGGAAGGCGGTATCGACGAGGAACGGCGTCTCTTTTATGTTGGCATGACACGAGCGAAGCAACGGCTCTACCTTACCTACCCCGGTACGAAGGTATCGTACGGCAAGGTGCGTCAGGTAGTCCCCTGCCCCTTTCTCTTCGAAATCCCCGAGGAGTTTCTTGACGGAAAAATCGGAGAAAAGCAGGATGAGGAAAAGCAGCTGTTCGTTGAGGATTTTTTCAAACAAATGAAGCTGAAGTTGAATAATAACGACAGTGTGCCTGTTGTTGAGTAGAGACGCCCGGAATTACAGCTTTGCCGTCCGGGTAACAGGAACTCGCTGACATTTGGATTCAAGCTGATCAACGACCATTTTACTGATTAGTTTGAGGGTGTCAAACACGCCTACACATTTGTTTGCGACGGCTTTTGTCCATGGAAGATTGTACCAGTTCAAATACTCGTTAAGGGTATCGGTACCGAGCACATTGGGGAGATCCATTTTATTATACTGAATCACTGTTGGAATGTTCTCCCGCTGGTACCCGTATTCGGCCAGATTTTCTTCCAGATTCCTGAAACTCTCTATATTTTCATCCATCTTGTCGTCGGCGCTATCGGCAACGAACACCACCCCGTCGACACCCCTGAGTACCAGTTTTCGCGTGGCATTGTAGTAACACTGTCCCGGAACGGAATACAGATGAAGCTTCACCTTAAACCCCCTGATTTTCCCGAGATCAAGCGGAAGAAAATCAAAGTAGATGGTTCTGTCGGTATCAGTGGCCAGTGAGGTCATGTTACTCTTGAGTTGAGGTGGAGTTTTCTCGTGGATGGTCAGGAGATTAGTGGTTTTACCACTGAGTCCGGGACCGTAATAGACGATTTTAACGTTCATTTCCCGGGTTGCGTAATTCAAGGATGCCATGAAAGATCTCTCCGTGAACGATAAAAATGATTCCAATCAGGTTCCGATACCAACAGCAGGAACCAAGACCCACTAATAATATCGTTTATGGGATCAAATAGCAACTATCCGGACAGTTTTGACGATACGGACGGGAAAATTGTATCAGAAACATGTACTCTGGTAGTAAATGAGGTGGTGCTTTCGTGCTGCATATTTGCCTCCCCCGGCCTTCTCGGCCACCCCTCGCGGAGGGGGACGTTATCACGAAGACGAGTGACTTATTTTTCTCATAGTACGGATGCAGATGTCGAAACAGTGGAAACCGGTAACAACTTCTTCAAATAGTATCCCCCTCATCGAGGGGGTGGCCGAAGGCCGGGGGAGGCAATAGCAACGCGATCATGCGGTTTATACGTTAGTTTTATCAACCGAAAGTCGGCAGCGCTCTCACCTGCGATCTTTACCGCGCACCAGCACAATGACTGCTAATCATTGTGTGCGATTTTCCGGTAATGCTCTATAATTTTGTCAATCTCAGCACCGGCCGTATTGCTGTCGTTACAACCGGTCAGCGTAAACTCGAAGTAGTACCGCTCGATGCTTCCGCAAACCCAGAACCCTCCTATAACCGCAGTGGTAACAAAACCGGATGTATCCACATCTCCATCGGCTTGTTTGACCGAAACCATTTTTTTGGCGTTTTTGCTGTTACCGAAATCTTCCGCAAAGAGTTCAATAGATGCAGAATCACTGCTTGTAAGCCGCTGATAGATCCCTTTTTTCATCCCGTTGTCGATATAATCAGGTGCACCGCCATTGATGAGATCGAACAAAGTTTCAGGGGTAAATAGCTGGTATGACGTGTTCTCTTCACTCCAGCCGGGTATCTGATTACCGATTCTGAATTTCTCGACAGAAACCGATTTTTTTCCCAATGCCATGGTACTGTACCCCAGCAAAAGCACGACACCAACTATTACGGTATGATATCTTCTCATAAAACCTTCCGAGGAATTATCAGGTATACAGTGTTTAATAATGTACCGAAACATACCATTTTACTACTGGAACAAACCGCACATCGGCAGCAATCAGAGCGTGACCACTTCCCAACCGTTCATCTCGTTCTCGGTATAACCGAAATCGGTAATAAAACGGTCTACAGGGCCATGCACCGCTCCCATGAGCGGTTCGCGGATTTTTTTAACCGTCAGATAATCAACTGCTCCGGAGAACATTCCCATTACCAGACAATCCAGTTGTTTATCGGGGAGAGCACCCGGCCCTCCCTTGGTTGAACCCCAGAGGGAATCTACTATGCAAAGTTGCTGGCGTACCGGATTTCCTCCCCAGAAGGCATTACTCTTACTGAATCCAAGGATGTAATCCAGACCTCCCCCCCTATGTATACGGAAAGGTTCAAAGGTTCCGGCATGATTCTTGAGAGTAAGGGTAGTTCCCCCAAGTTTTTTAGAATGGTTTTTATTGACGGCGATATTCACCAGTATATCAATTGACCCGTCGGCAATCATTCTCGTGCACTTATACGAAGGGAACTTGTCATTTTCGGGAATCGGCAGTTTCGTGATTCCCCCCATGGCTTCATTTTTATCGCCAACTACTACGCCGGCAGGCAGCCCTTTCCCGATAAACGGAGAATATAAGGGGCCCGCATTGTGCGAACCGTCATATATATAGATATTTTCATACGGCACGCCGATCCGGTTCAATTCAACACACAGCTTATTGACAACCGCAAGTCGGGGATGGTTTTTCCCGATGGCATTCACCTTGATTGCCGCTTTTACTCTCCCCCATTCCTTATCTGCCGGTTTCTGAAAAATGGTTTTCCATGCTTCGGGACCATTTTCTTTCTGTGCAAGGGAACATGCAACGGCATCGAGTGTCTTTTCAACCTCTGCACTGTTTATCGGACTGTTCTGTCCAGCCATATCCCAGGATGAAGGCAGACCGGTAATCATCGCCTTATTTACCCCGCATACCACCCTCAGGTTGTCGATTGAAGGATTCACCGCCATGCGGGGAGTAAAAACGCATTTTTTTGCATCCGGAGCTGAAAAAACGGGGTGACCAATCGTCATAATTCCACCGGTACCTGCAACGGCCGTCTTGATGAATTTTCTACGTGTACACTGATCCATACAGTATCTCTTCCGTTGAGTTGACAGGGGAGTTTAGTGATACTATTCAGAACGTTCAGTTCTACTTAAAAATATGCGATGTCGTCACCACCCCACTATAAAACTTTGTTAAACACAAAGGCTACCTGATATACCATAACCGAGATTCAGGATACTTCTTCCCACTACCCCGCCTCCAACTGCACCGTTATTCGCCAACAGCTGAAGCACCGCCTCATTTTCAATTTCGCATACACCCCAGCAGCGCCGGGCCTTCGTCATTGAACATCGATGTAACTGATGTTGAGCATTTTTTTAGTGGTGTACAATTCTGAATACTGAATTCTGACTCCTGGCTCCTTGGCAGTTGCTACAGTTCCTTACTTAACCAATCGGCTGCGATGCTTACATAATCAATCGGAAGCCTGTGGCCACTTTGAAAGGAATAAAAGGTTTTGTTTTTTACAGGGATTTGAGAAAACAGCCATTTTGCGTCATCAAAATTGATATATTCATCATGCTCCGCGCTAAGCTGAAGGACAGCTCGCTCCCCGATATTTTTTAAATTATTTACTATTGCATATGGTGTGGTGCTGCTTCGGTTTGCACCAGGCACACATAAGAGTAGTGTTTTAAAATTTGCTCCGTTATTTGACAGCCAGATGCCAAACATTCCGGCAAGGCTGTACCCGGCAAAACCCATTCTATTTTCATCCAGCTTTTCATGCTGTTTTGAAAAGTTTATAACTGCCTGTATGTCCGCAATGGAACGGGTAAAAAAATCTTCAAAATACTGTTCTTCAAAGACATTTCTTCCATTCAGTTTTTGGGTACCATTATCACCATGGTAATGCCAGTCCATTGCAACGAGTGCAACACCGGCGTCCAACAGCAATCTGGACAGGTTTCCGCCCTTGGTATACCCATCCATTTCAGTCCATTCATGTTTACTGCTTGTAGCACCATGGGTGGCAATAACAAACCGGCAGGGAAATGCTGCATTTTTTGGCCACAATATAGTGCAGGGTACCGAAACACTATCACTAGCGTGGATTCGGATATTTTCCAATGTATGGCCGAACCATTCTGTTTTATTTATTTGTTTGATCACAGGCGGATATCTTCTTTTCTGAAGTTTTCGTAACAGAGAACATGTTTTGCCAATTTTTCCAATTCATTTTTTTCCTGGACTTCCCTGCAGGTAATGTCAAAATACCAGTAATCTTCACCACAGGTTTTTTCGTATGATTGACAATGAAACGAGAATGTAATCAAATACATTGTTTCCGGTTCAGCATCGATAGTACACCGCAGATGCTTTAGTGTGAAAAATCATTACGGATTGATGATTTTACGATTATTCTATAACTACCATATCGTAAACGGCGATTTCTTCTGTACTATTAAATGTAACCCTGTTACCGTTTTCCCAGTAACAAGGGCTATATTCTTCACCATTTTGCAGGTAACCACCAATGTAAACATCATCGCCAGTTACCTGTATACTAGCGGTATGTAGTATTGTTCCTGCGTCACCAGTTGAATCAAAAACAATACATTCGTCGTTTTTCCAATAACTGCTTATAGTTATCTCCGAGTTATAAAAGGAATAAGAACCCAGGACATAGACATCATTTGATGCGATACAAATATCAGAACTTATAATAGAACGCATTGTAAGTGAATCTGAAGGGAGTGTGGGATTCAATGTTACAGTTGAATCTTGATGATAATACCATATCCGACTGCTCTCAGGAGGTAAGGGCGTTCCACTAACCGAAGTGTAAATCTCACCATTTTCCCCGGTGATTCCGGATGCAACAGAAACATAGGATGTTAGATCGATCCATGTTATTTTACGGTTAATCCACAGTGCAGCCTTTGGTGCACCGTCGGGATATTTATAAGCTCCGCCACAGACGTAAACTTTTCCATCATCGTCGATGTATAATCCATTTATGTAACGTACCCAATCTCCCTCAAGCATATAAGGTACTGTATCGACCCAATACATTCCAACATATGACATAAAATCCGGTACTTCTGTCATACTACGTTCTCCCGCACTATACAATTTCCCCTTATGAATAAACAATTCACTTACGAATCCGGGCATGGTATCTAAAAAAACTTTATCACCATTTCTCCAAATGCAGGGATACATGAGACTATCGCCATTCTGAGACTCTCCACCCATTATTACTTCATCTTCATTGATGATAACGCTGCGTATCCGTCCGAGATGGTTCGTATCTAAAACAGATTCGGTGTTGTCATTCCAGATTGCAGGATGTCCGCCGGATTCTCCTGCAAGCAGTACCGGACTTTTATAGAATTTGGTTGTAAACAGTTCTACATCAAAGCAGTGATTTGGTTGTGCTTCGTGTTCAGATTGAACCGGTGTTTTAAGCGTGCATCCGCTTATTACAACTACTAAGAAAAACCAAAGCATATAATTTGCTCTCATTGAATTTCTTATTTCCCGGATTTTGTTATGCATGATTAATTTCGCTGCAAATTACGTGAGTCAATTTAAGGATCAGCTTCAAATTTTATTCATTGCACTATTCATAATTTTGGGAAAACTCCTGACTATATGCGTGCAGAATCAAGCCCGTTTGCAGAGTCGGAAAAGTAAGAAAATCGAAACCATTTCCCAAATGACCGGTGAAACGAAAAATCATCAGATGGATTATTAATAAAATAATTGCAGTTCTTGCCCTGTAACGGCATCTGTCACAAAAATCGGAATAAAAATCTGTTACCACTCCAGGCCCGGTCATAGATACAACGGTGGTCGAATAATCAGGTACCGGAGAAATCTACAGAAACTAAATCTCGCAATCTTCCACGTACCGCTAATGCAACAGTCACCTCGACCGCCACTCACTCCCGTTTCATCTCCGCCATCGCACGCCCCAGCGCTCTGCCGACATACACCTGCCCGCGGGTGTCGTAATGGTAAAAGTAACAGCCCAATGCCGGATAACAGTCCATTGATCCCTGCATGGCACAGGGATAGCGCCCGGTGGAATCAAGATAGACCGTTGCATTCCGGTCTCCGCATGCCGGTACGAATCGTGCGTTGCCGATTGCGACTTCGGCACGTCGCTGCTGTTCCTGCACAATCGCTCCGTTCGGCCATGGAACCGTACCGTACCAGTTCTGGATTTTCCCATAGACAAATGGAACCGGGCCGAAATCGTTTCGTATTCTGGTAGTAACGAACGCAACGAGATTTCCTTTATAGCTTCGTGCAATTTCCGGATCGCTGCCGGCATCGGCTTCTCCCTGCATCCAGAACATGCCTTCAATATGATAATCACCGATTTTTTGCAGTGCCGTGGTTACATGGTCGCAGAACCAGTCGTACAGATCGTAGTTGCGTCCGTTTTTCGCAGAGTGTACACTGTCGCTGCTCATCCAGTTGCGGTCCAAACTCGTCCCCCCCCAGGCGACCTTGATGAAAACGATCGTATCGTTTTTGTAAAAGTCGGACAGGATCTCTCCGATACCGATTTCGGGTCCAAAAAACGGGTGCGACCTGAGCGGTGCACGTAATGTTTCCGGGCCGCTTACTGCGGAATCTCCATCGACTGCGGAATAGACCTTTATGTTTTTATAGCTGCCACCGTTTTTTATCCCGGTCGCTGCAAGAGAACAGGGTATCCCGAATCCGACCATGTTTGACTGTCCGGAAAGAATAAAAACCTTTACGGGAGCTGCCACGGGACCCGATGTGGAAACCAGTGCCAAAAACAACAGGGTGATTACTGCAACACGCGATAAAATGTTCATTAAATAAACATACTTCAGAACAGCGCGTTTTTCCCGATTACATGCCGTTTTTAGGCTTGATAAAATCATGCCGCCACTCGAATCAGGAAAATGCGAAACAATCCATCGGATTCTGCAGGGCAAACAGCCTCCTGTCGATGTATGTTAGTAGAAGCCGATTACCATATGTCGCCTCACCCATAGACTGGTTGCAATCTCGCCCCCCTCTCCACGCGTGGAGAGAGGGATCAGGTGTGAGGCGAGCGAAAGAAAAAACAGTAGATAGCTATTATCCCAAATTTGAATTAACTTAATGGTATAGTTCTCTCTCTGAATCCAGATTTGAAAATAAATGAACGACCCCACTTACATAATCCACAGTATTCTTTCCCAGCCTTGAGGAGTAGCACCGTGCCGGTTGCCGGAATCCTGCTGATAGCTGTAATACTCGCCGCACTGCCTGCGGATGATTCACCGGTAACCGATGTATCCGTCTGCCTGCCGGAAGTTCGACTCGAGATCTCCCCCGCTCCGGTCAGTATCTGTCTCAACCGGTTCAATCCACTGACTCCGGATTCCTGTGTGGAAGTAACCATCGGAGGAGATGAGCTTTCAGGAGTTTCTCTGCATTTCACCCGAACAGATACCACCGGTTGGCGTTATTCCGGCAGTACCAGTCCTGAAAATGATGAGCAGCGTTCCCTGCTGCGTATAGAAATCACCGGAGACGAACAGGGAGATCTCCTCCGTGCGATTGTATATCCCGACAACCGGGACACCTTCTCCACGCCGATAGATATTTCCGCCGTTGAAAATGACCGCCCGGTGCTCCCTGATACCCTTTCGCAGTTTAATCTGCACTATAAGCGTAACGCGAGGCTCTGCAGGCAGCCGCAGCCGCGAGAGATCGTTGAAAACAGAGTGTACATCTACCCGCCGAACTATCGCCGTGATCCCGACTTCAATTGCGCGGAACGGGCAATGTTTCATAGCGGAATGTCGGTGCGCATGCCCACCTCCGGTTCACTTGAGCATCGGGCACAGCTTTACATTTACTGGCACATTCAGAAACTTGCACCACTCAAATTTGATGAACCGGAAGAGCTGGTAAAAGGTGAGACAATCAGAAACCGCTTTGCACGTCCGAAAAAGAGCAAACCCGAAAAAGAAAAGAAACCTTTTCTGCGGTTCAAACCCCTCTACTGATCCTTATATCGGGTGAAAAAGATAAATTAATAAGGGAACACCTTCGATAAGGCAGTCATGGTAGCCGGCAATCAGCGTTGGTTCCGGGCATAGAATGTGCGTCCCATGCCCGGGTGGGGCCCTTTAAGCTGCGAACCCCTGAGCTGAAGCTGCATAGTACCGCTTGTCTCGCCGGACGTGATCAGGGCAAACGTTCAACAAGCTTCTGGAGGATACTGTCGATTCGGGTGCTCAGTTTAGTCGCCCCGTTACGGCAGAGGTGCAGCGGATCGACAAAATCATCATAGGTGTAGTCATGATCGCCGAAATTGTTCGCATCATAAAAGTGCAGATGCGGAAACCGGGCGGTATCAGCGGCAATGTCCTCAAACAATGCCGCCGCCGTCTCATGAGACGGTCCTGAAGGTCCGTAAGCATCGGTCGAATCATACCCCGGGCGTATCGGAAAATTCACCAGCAGCAGCTCTACTCCCGCAGTGGAACAAGCGGCAAAAATATCCGTCAGGCATGCCCGTTGTTTCCGGTATATATCACTCTCGACTGTGGCGTTCAAATCCGTATAGACCGGTGGTGCACCCTCTCCCCATCCGCTGCAATTGAACGGTCCCAATCCAAGTGAGTCAACGGCATCGATCTTGATTGACTCGTACGGATCGATAACTCCGTTGATCATGGCCTGAAAACCGGGAGGCAGACCCGTCTTCCAGAAATCATGCGACACATCGTAAATGTATCCTTTACTGTTAATGAACCCCGTATGCAACCCAAGTTGTTCATCATCAATAAACAGTACCTGCGGATCGAGACTCAACCCAACCACCTTGAGATCCGGACAGTGGTTGAGGACATAATCAAAAAGCAGCAGTTTTGCGGTTGCATACCCACCGCTACGCAGTCCGAAGTTGAATCCTTTCAAACCGGTAAACCGTTTAGAATCAACGGCGTCGTTAACTACCGAACTACCCAGAAAAACTACCTCCCGATCCGGCGCGAAATGCCAGAACAGACGCATTTTCTCGGCAAGCAGCAGTTGTACGTAAGCACGGTGCGGATCATCGTAATGACCGAGACTGTCGAACCGTTCGCGTGACGGAATACTGTCGGAACCCGGCGGCATCCAGAGGTACGGATGATGCAGATTATTCCCCTCGATAAGAAGCGTAGTAGTAGCATCCGTAAGATTAATGCAGTGAATGCTGTGCTGCAGGCCCGCCCCATCTGCAGCGGCGGCAACGGCAAACGAGGAACGGGGTGACCATTCAGCATGATTCCAGGAATCGAACGGTTCCGGAATGCGATAATATGACAGTGTCGTGCCGGTAAAGTCAGCCAGAAAGAGGTATTGATGCGACCGGTATACCGTACGGGTAATCGTGCTGGTATCCCTGCCGGAACCGAAATCAAGAAAGAGCACCCGATCATCGACGGCAGTATCGGAAATTAACGACACATTGCACACCTGCGACGTATCGCTGCCTGATTTTCCGTCGAGCGGAGCGTAGAACAGCGTTCTTGCGGTATTTGTTGATCGGTCAAGCATTTTCAGGCGGGGATACCCGGTGGCAAGACAGGTCCCATCAGCCGAGAGTCCTCCGTGATATGCTCCGGCAGCGGTCAGCGTTACCGGTTCTCCACTGAACGCTCCGCCGGAAAACCGTATCATTTTAGTTTGGGCGGCGGACCACGAAGCGAGATCATTCGCTTCGGCGGAAGTGACGTAGACGACAAACGTATCAGCCGTTCCGGGTTCACGGTGCCATCGCGGTATGAAGGCGGGTTCGTCTGGAAGCCTCACCACGGCACTTCCTCCTGAGAGCCGCCTGACGTACACACTGCTCACTCCGGCAAACCCCTCGTCTTTGGTGGACCAGGCGACATACCGTCCGTCAGGGGAGATCGTCGGGCAATTGACATTCAGGCTGTCGGTAAAGAGCTGCAGCTGCGGAGGTTTGACGGTGTAATCGACCCAGCAGAGCAGTCGTTGTTCCCGCGACACGACATTGACAAAAACCAGTTTGGCCCGGTTCGTGCCGGCCACCGGCAGCAGCGATTGCTGCACAATGGATACCGGGTAGTCCTGCGGAGTTCCGGAAGCAGGATTCAGATATACCGGATGAGCAATATTTCCCGCCACGCAACGGAACCCGGTATACCCGTTGCGGGATACCGCATCAACCGGATAATCATCCGATCGTCCCCCAACGCGCAGCTGCAAAACAGGGTGTTTGAAACTCCCCCCCTTGAGAATCTTCAGCGACAGTGCATTCTCCATTCCTCCGGCAAAATCGGTAAGGGCAACCTTCTGAAACGGTGCTTTGCTGTCGTTAACCCACTCGGCGACATTCCCCGCCATATCGTAGAGGCCCAGGTGATTCGGCTGTAACGAAGCCACTTCATGAGGGGTACCATCGGCATTATCAGCATACCAGGCATACGCAGCTGCCGCAGTGGAATCAGAACTATCTCCCCAGCTGTATTCCGTCTGCTCACTGCCCCGGGCGGCGTAAATCCATTCAGCTTCGGTCGGCAGACGGAAGCCGTCGGTGGCATACTCGATCCTTAATCCATCTAAACCGGTGACAATACCGGAACCGGTTCTCCGCACTGCCCGGTACCGGTAGACAGTATCGAGCCCCTCCCGCCTGCTGCGCGCATTGCAGAACAGCACCGCATCGTACCATGATACATACCGTACCGGCAGATCACCGGCTTGTGCTGCAACGGTATCGTATTCAGGAGGTTTCTTTCCCGTGATCGCCTCATAGTTTGCAACGGTGACCTCAGTGGAATCGATATGAAAATCATAGCTGAACGATACCTCGACCATCGGCCGCTCGTCATTTTTTGCCTCGGCGGCATCACTCCCGAGCCAGACCGATGCCCCTTTTGAAAAAACCCTCACCATGCCGGGGTATCGGTAGGATTCCGTAACGGGATTGTCCTCCGGAGCACACCCGAAAAGCACTGCTACTATCAGAGAAGCAGCAGCCGGCAGACGATACCGTCGGGTAAGGAGTAGCGATTCGTGTGTATGATCTGCAGAAGATATTCTGTTCATCTCACCAACATAACATCCCGGTTGAACTGTAAGTACCGGCAGGAGGCGTTCCGGTAGCAATTTGAAAATATATGTTATTACCACAGTTTGAACATTGGCACGGAATATGGTAGTATCAGAATGTACATTTTTAGTATTCTCGGTATCCCACCAGGGGCATTTTCACCAAACCCGGATAAACAGATTTTCCAAAGGATGGTTATGTATCTGCATCAGGCGCACCTCATCAAAAAAATCATACCTCTGATATTTTTCAGTATCACACAACTCGTGCATGCACAAAACAGCCTTCCGAAAGACAGCAACGGATGGACTCTCTTCACCCCTTCGGTCGACAGCCGTATCGTTTATGTCAGCGAAAGTACGGGAGACGACGCCACAGGAGCATCGTATTCCGCCAATGATTCAGAAATCGGCGACGACCCGTTCACCCCCGGTGGAGTTATACAACCTTTTAAAACAATTGCCGCCGCCTTCGGTGCGGTTCGCGCCGGGTACCCGGACTGGGTTCTGCTCAAACGGGGAGATACCTGGTATGAAAGCGGCCAAGTCAAGGTCGGGAAATCTGCAGAGGAGCCCTTCCTGTTCGGCGCGTATGGTACCGGAACCAAACGACCTTTGCTTAAAACCGGTGCCGACGGTGGTATAAACGTCTGCTGTAAAAATACCAGTTACTGGGCAGTTGCCGGTATTTCGTTTTACGCGCACACCCGCGATAAAGATTCCGATGAATTCACTTCGCATGCCGGAAAAACCGGGTTCAATGTCTATACCGGCGAGGACTACACCGCAAGCGGCATTCTCATTGAGGATTGCATGTTCCGCTGGTACCGCAACAACGTCATTCAGGGTCCCGGTACCCTTGATGATATCGTGGTACGCCGCAATGTGATCACCGACAACTACGACACCAGTGCCCATTCCCAGGGGCTTTACACCAACAATGTTTCCATGTTGCTCGAAGAGAATGTCTTTGATCACAACGGCTGGTACCAGCAGTCAATCAATGCCGACAGTGATCCCTCCGAGGGACAGGCCACCATGTTCAATCACAATACCTACTTCAGTCAAGCGCACGGCGTTACCTTCCGGGGCAATATCTTTCTGCGTGCATCAAGTATCGGCAACAAATGGACCGCCAACAGCAGGGCGGAAAACACACCTGATATCACGATTGAAAACAACCTCTATGTTGAGGGCGAGATCGGTATCAGTATGGGTGGCAACAAGGCAGGCCCCTTCCGGTTTAAAAACATCCGCATTGCCGATAATGTTATGCTCGATATCGGTCGCGGACAGCCGACCAACCGAACCCTCGGCTGGGGCATAGACATACAGGAGTGGGACAGCGGCACTGTTTCCAATAACTACCTGTTGCACAATACCTCCACCGTGGTGAACAATGTATATGCCATAAATCTCTGCGGCGGAGCCGGCACCCGCGGCGTCGCTATTACCGGGAATACCATCTATGGGATGACCACCGGTTCATCACTGTTTTCCGTTAAAGACACGGTAAGCGGATGCACGGTCAGTGAAAACAGCATACAGGGCTCCGGCTCGAACGGACGACTGATGAACACGGGAACCTATACCGGGGATGGTGTCCTTTTTTCCGGTAATACTTATTTCAGTGAACGGGCAGAGACGGAATGGTTCACTATGCCGGATGGACGCGGTAACCTCAGTAGCTGGAGCAGTTTTTCCGGTGAGACCGGTGCAAAAAAAGAGCGGATGGAGTATCCCGACCCCGACCGAACGGTGGAGTTGTACAATGCTCATCTCGGGAACGAAGGAACGTTTGAAGCATTTATTGCCGAAGTCAGGAGCCAATCAAAAATAAAATGGCAACCGGAGTATACCGCCGCAGCCATCAACAACTGGATTCGGGCCGGATTCGGTGGAAATGCCGTCAGATACCATCCGCAAAACCATGTTTCTCATCCATCCACGGTTTCTGCCGGTACAACCAGAATTTATTCTATCAACGGGAAACTGGTGAAAACTTTCAATTCCTCAGAGAAGGTGCCGAGGTTCTTTACTTCAGGTGTCTACATTCTACGTCCGGAAAGAGGAGCGGGAAAATTTACAGCAGCGACTACCATCCGGTAGCAGCAGATACTTCTTCTGCCGGGAGCAGATAAGGGTAGGAGACGAAATAAGGTCAACGTCATATCGATTATTGCCGGTCATCATTTCCCCCACACTACCAGCCCGGCCGCGATGCACCGACGTTTCTCCCGACTGTCGATGTACCCGTAACCGTTTCCAAACAGTAAGCGGATATACACATCGCACTGTCGTCTGGCTTCGAACAGCGGAAAGGATACCCCGGCAGTCGCGGTAACGGTGTTGGTGCGGTTGATTACCGGCCATGCAACCTGCAGTGGCAGTGGTTTCCCGGAACCACGGTAATAGACTGCTCCAGACCACTCCTCCGTACTCCTGAAAATGAACCGTTCATGCACCGAAACAAAGAGATCCAGCAACCGCATCACCTGATATCGGTACTCACCTCCAAGCGAGAAACCTCCGCTGTTTCCTGTTTCCAACCCGGGAAGTTCAGGCGTGTTTTTTGAGAGAAAGTACCACATTCCTCTACCCTCGAGCACCAGCCGCTGCAGCGCATCGAACATGATAAGTTCCACCCCGGCGGGCAGTGCATTCAGAATGTATTTACGGTACTGATGGTCGTAAATCATGCCGTACGGATCATCGGTGGGTTCAACGATTCCCATAGTGGCATGAGCGCTCTCGTGCTCAAGGCCGGAAAAAAGCAGCAACCGCGTTTGCATCTCACTAACCAGCGGCCAGACAATTCTCCCTGCAATGAACCCGCGCCAGTTATGATTGGGAAAGAGCCCCCGATTGAACTGCGGCTCATTGCGAACTTCCACAAACCCGCCGAGATCAACAATACCGAACCGCAGCAGATCACCTGCTTTCATCTGCAGGGTACCGTGGTACTCAACCCCTGAGCCGATCAGATCCGGATTTGCGGGGACCTGCCGGAGTTCCGAAGCTCCTGCTGCGGAGCACAACACCAGTGTTAGTAAAACCTGTTTAGCGATTGAAAACATCAGTTCTTCACTCCACTCAGGTACAACCGTTCTGCGGCACTAATCGCTGCTAAAAGACTTTCCGGAGACGCGATACCTTTGCCCGCGATATCAAAAGCGGTCCCGTGACCGACCGATGTGCGGATAATCGGCAGACCGACCGTGATGTTCACTCCATGCTCGAAATCCTTCGATTTGAGGGCAACGAATCCGTGATCATGGAGCATTGCCACTACCCCGTCAAACTCGCCTTTAAACGCCCTCATGAATACCGTATCGGGTGGATACGGACCAGTGACATCAATTCCCTCCTCCTGCGTGGCAGCGATCGCAGGTTTGATGTGTTCAATCTCCTCGGTGCCGAAAAGTCCGTTCTCCCCCGCATGCGGGTTGAGCCCGCCAACAGCGATTCTCGGATTTCTGATACCGAGTTTTTTCATGGTGGATGTTACCAGACGGATGGTTTCCGACACTCTTCCGGCAGTAACAAGCTCGATTGCCTGACGTAAAGAGCAGTGCGTTGTTACATGAGCAACCCCGATAGTGTTCAGAAGAAAAAGCATAGAGTACCGTTCGGTCCCGGTTTTTTCGGCGAAGATTTCGGTGTGTCCGGGATAGTTGATCCCGGCGGCATGAAGGGATTCCTTGTTGATCGGGTTGGTGATGACACCATCAATCTCACCCGCAAGTGCCATATGTATGGCTTTTTCGATATACGTAAAAGCCGCCCTGCCGCACGCTGCCTGAACACGCCCCGTCTGCCAGGTTCCCGGAAGTGGCGTTCCGCAATCGAAAACATTCACGCTATCCGGGAGAAAATCGTTTGTCACCGAAATTGAATGAAACGGAAGCTGCAAACCTAGAGTTTCAGCAGTTCGCCGGAGTACTTCAAGAGATCCTGCAACTGCCACTTCAGACATAATGTCTTTATTTTTCATTGCCTTACAGGCTATTTCCGGCCCAATCCCCGCCGGATCGCCAAGTGTCAGCACAAAAACAGGCCTGTTTCGATTTCTGCTTTCAATAGCACCGTCAATCATCCTTAAAAATCCTTAAAAAAGTTATTTAAACGCTCAACTTTGTAAGAGAATATTCCGATAGTATAAATATGAACGAGCTGAAGAACATAATGATAAGTAAAGCGGTGGAGATATACACCGACATTTACCCGGTGGTCACCAAGCATGATCTGGGTGAATGCTTTACCACCGAAGGAAACATTCTGGTGTTCTGGTTCAATACTGCAGATGAGAGTACGCATGTGCTCACGTCAAGACTTCCGTGAACCGCTGCACGGGTCGGAAAATCCCCTTTTCAGAGTTTTAAACGCCAGTCTCAGACTGAAACCCACGTGCAATGATAGTTAGTGGATTGCAACCAGACGTTCCCGGCTGCAACAAGTAAGACTGGTCTGCTGCTTCCAGCCTTATTTTTCGCTGTTGCGCAGTGCCTGAGCGATATTTTCGAGCCCCTGATCTTTCGGAATCGATGCGGCACGGTTCTCCCGCTGAATCCGTTCGTAGATCTCCTCGCGGTTGACCGAGACACTCTTCGGCGCTTCAATGCCGAGTTTGACATGCCTGCCGTCAAGATCCACGATTTTCACGGTGATATTATCACCGATTCGTATTGTTTCGCCCAGTTTTCGTGTAAGGACAAGCATGGTTATTTCTTTCTTATGAGTGGTTCCTGAGTACTGTACCGGTCATCATCAATAATTATCTGCTTACCGAGGCGTTTCACCCGGTTGATGATAAGCGGGCCCACAAGGTTCGCAGTCGATTCAAGGGGATTTTCCCTGATCGTCACGATGGAGTAAAGAAGTATATCTTCAGGCTTACCTACATCCAGATCTTCGAGCTGCTCTTTAACCATTGCCGGCGAGTAATCCGGCAAAAACAGGAGCGGATTGATAATAGCGAACCTGAGCCGTGAACCGTCGGTACATACCAGCCATTCGAACGGTGCGAAGTCGGGTATCGAAACGATCACAAACTCTTTGGCCTTTTCAAACCCGGGAATTCCGGAAGGAAAGGTTAATACATCGTCTTTTGAATAGACAAGATCCTTAAAAAAGTCACCCATAAATTTCCGGCTCCAGGTAGGGTTATGCTGCGAGTACAGTACTAAAATCGTTTTTTGTGCCCGGACTGTCAAATACAATAAATGAGGATAGGCGGGAAGGAACTCCCTTCACCGCCCGGATTCAATTGCGGGGGCTATCCCTGCAGCAGACTCAACACACTCTGCGGAGCCATATTCGCCTGCGACAACATAGCCGTCGATGACTGGCTGAGTATCTGGTTGCGGGTGAACATGGTTGTCTCAGCGGCAAAATCAGCATCGCGAATAACCGATTCGGCGGCCTGCATGTTCTGTTCCTGATTTTCCTGATTGGAGAGCGCATGTTCAAGCCGGTTCGTCATCGCACCGAGATCGGCGCGAAGTGCATTGACGCTCGTCAGTGCGGTGTCCAAAGTACTTATGGCCGAGGTGGCATTCACCTGTGTATCGACGAGCAGGTTGGCACCATCGATTCCCAGAGAAACAGTGTCCATGGGATCGATAACATAGCTGAGTGTATCGGCGGTGGGATCATTGTTGGGACCGATGTGCAGAACGCCACCGGTGGTTCCCCACGGATCGACACCATTGAGCAGGCGCATACTGTTATATTGTGTTCCGGAAACGATACGGTCGACTTCTGATTTGAGCTGGTCCACTTCAATACCCACATAGGTACGTTCAACCGATGTAAGGGTATCATTGGCTGCCTGGATACTCAGTTCACGCATACGCTGCAGCATTGATTCAACTTCGATCAGGGCGCCTTCAGCAATATTTACAAGAGAAATTCCGTCCTGAATATTGCGCGCGCCCATATTCAGACCGCGAACCTGAGTACGGAGCTGTTCGGAAACGCTCAGACCTGCAGCATCATCCGACGCCCGGTTGATACGCATGCCGGTGGACAACCGCTCCAACGATTTCTGTAACTGACGATCGACGGTACGCAATGCGTTTCCGGTGATCATTGCTGGAATATTGTGATTGATACGAGGCATACGGCCCTCCTTTTTTGATGCTTCCGTGCAGCCGGTTTACATCCGTACTGCCGTCCCTGCGTCATCCTGACGATACCGGCTTCCTTGCATCTGGTAAGTAATGCAAAGAGCATGCCATCTGAAACATGCCCCGAATTTCCCTGTTTTTAAGCTTTTTTTCATAGTAGTTCACCGTTGCCGGAAATATTTGCCCATCACTAGAGAAAATTGACCAGTGAAGGTTGAATGATTTTTGACGCAGCCTGCAGCGCCGCGTTGTACACATTCTGTGTGAGCATGAACTGACTTGCCGTTTCGGCCATTTCAGCATCTTCCAGACTCGACTGCAGCTCCGTTACCCGAGAGAACTGGCCCTCGTTACGTCCGAGGGTTGTCTGCAAACGGTTTACCCGGGCGCCGTTTTTACTCTGTGCTCCCAGGACGGTCTGAAACACCGCATCGAACTGATCAATTGCCGCTGAAATGTTCGGCTGATCATTCTGCACCAGCGCCTGACCGAACCGGATGAGGGTACCGAAAAGCGATGTCCCGGTCTCCGGATCGATAGTCATCTCATCCATTCCGATATTGATCGGCAGAGTAATACCGCTCTCGATTTCCCGTTCTATTTCGCCCCGATTGGAAACCACCTGTCCGAAAACATCCCGCCCCCGGGTGAGGTAGTCGAAACTGATACCCACCTGGGTAACATCGTAATTGGCGGTACCGGGAGTTACATCAATAGCAAGTGCAGCATTCTGGATGGTGATCGTCCCCGCACTGTAATCAACCGTAAAATCCGTATTTTCCCGGTAGACGGTTCCCGCCACATTCAGACTGAATGTACCGGGAACAATATCGGTTACCGGTCGTCCGGATAATCCTTCGAACAGCTGGAGTGTATCCCCCACCGCAGCCCCTCCACCGTTGAAATACGCCATGCGGTAATTCGTGTAATCATCCAGCGTATCCGCAGCCGAACTTTCCATGAGCAGCGGTGGCACTTTCGTGTTGTGACCGTTGAAGACGTAATCACCCTTGAAGGTGGTATTGACGAGTGCAACCAGCTGACGGGTAAGCTGTTCGGTTTCCTTATTGATATACACGCGTTCCGTTGCACTGAGCGTGTCGGACGATGCCTGAATGGCGAGTTCCCGAACACGCTGCAGCAGTGTATTGGTGCTTTCCATGGCAGTCTCGGTAATCGACATATACCCGATACTGTCCTCGATGTTGTCTTTGTGCTGTTGCAATTCCCGCAACCTGGTTTTCAGGAGCATATCGTTCGCGACATCAACCGGTGCATCAGAAGGCCGGCGCAACCGCTTACCGGTCGCAAGCTGTTCCTGCAGATCGGCAAGATCTCCGTACCGGGTATTGATCACATCAAGCATGCTGCGATGCAGCTCTTTTACGGTTATTCGCATGGTGTTTTCCTTTATTCATTCATCATATGTAGGGACGCACAGCCGTGCGTCCCTACATATGATGCACCCTACATATTCAACAGCACATCGAGCATTTCATCGGCAACCGAGATAACCCTCGCGGCAGCCTGGTACGTGTGCTGATACTTGACGATATTCGCCATTTCCTCGTCCAGTGAAACACCGGCAATCGCATCCTGATGGGATTCATACTGCTCCACCAGAAACTGACGCGTTTCCAGATTCGATGAGGCCTCGTTACGTTCCAGCCCGAGCACACCGATAAAAGAACTGTAATACTGTGCAAATGTGACTGTCGGATCACCAAGAACGTCAGGTTGCATCGTAAGCGTTGTCCTCAACTGGGCAATCGACAACGCGTTCGCATTATCACCCGGCCCACGGAACCCGCCGGTCCGGTATTCGAAATCAATCGTCAGATCATCGGCATCGTAACCCGCATGCAGCATCTGGAATGTTCCGTTGACGTAGTCAATATTGTAATCAACTCCTTCGGTAAGTGTTACCGAAGGCGAACTGACAATCACCGAGCCGCGGACAATATTCCGGGCGGCGGTCGGTACGGCGGATGCCGGATCGCGATACAACTGCTGCGGTGCGGCCCCGAAATTATGTGCTCCGGCAAGAGAGTCATTCCGGTCGGCCGGAAGCGTCTCACCGCCTTCTGCAGCGGCGATATTCCGCACGTCATTCAGTACCGACGCGCTCAGCTCTATATCAAGTGCTCCGGTAACCTGCTCATTAAAAAACGTTATCCCTGAATATCCGTTGAGAGTATACCCGTGCGAATGCAGGTCGTTGATTTTCTCCACCAGTTGCACCGCCAACTCGTCCATCTGCTGCTGGTACCGGGGGATTACCGAATCACGGCTGTCAAAAAGCCCCTTGAGCTGACCGCTTTTCGGATCGTAGTCCCGTTTCGAATCGGCAAAGCGGACCCCCACTTCGGTATGAGCAGTACCGTCGCTGAGGGTATACAATCGCGAAACTATTTCGAGTTCCTGCTGAAACGCCGGTGATACCAGAATACTGCCCGACGAAGTAATGGTCACCTGTCCCATTTCATTTTCGATGACATCGATATCGATGATCTCGGAGAGTTGTTTGAGCAGCAGATCACGTTTGTCGCGACTGTCGTTGGCATTCTGGTTGCTCACCTCAACCGCACCGATCTCCTTATTGAGATTGAAAATATCACTGCAGATCGCATTGACCTTGTTCACCCGCTGCTCAATTTCCTCGCTGCGGGTCTGTCGAAGCGAATCGAGTTCCCCGGCAACATTGTGGAAAACATCAACCAGGATTTCCGCATTTGTCCTGACCATGTTGCGGGCCGAGAGATCTGCGGGGTTACTGGAGAGATTCTGCCAGCTGTCAAAAAACTGATCGAGGTAATTGAGTACCCCGGTATCACCCGGTTCGTTGAGGATGTTTTCGATACTCTCCATAGTGTAATCGAGTTCCCCGAACATACCGACTTCCTGATTCTGACGCTGGATCTGCGTATCGAGAAACGCATTACGCATCCGTTCAATATTGATGACCTCAACACCGATTCCCATCTGACCGAAACTTCCATCGTAGCGGTAATCCGGCGTAAGATTAAGCCGTTTACGGGAATACCCTTCCACATCGGCGTTCGAGATGTTCTGCCCGGACACATCCATTGCAAGCTGCGAGGCAAAGAGCGCCCGCGTGCCGACATTCAATACGGAGAAAAGTCCCATAACTACCGCCTACGCCGTCCGGTTAATGATGTTCTGGGGCGCTGTTGAGGTAACCGTACGACCATGTTTTCCGTACGGTGCATACCGGTTTCCCACCGCCTGCTGGACATACGAATACGTTGTCTGCACCACCCGCAAACCCTCTTCGAGCAGAATGCGGTTGGAGGTACTGATTTGCGAGAGTTCGGCTATTTTTAATCTGAGTGCTTCCTGCAGCGCATGAAGGCGCTCACGCCAACGGGCCGGAATTTTTTCGAGCAGCATGCTCATTTTGAGTGGTTCCCGGTTGATTCCGAGGGAGCCGGCCAGAACCCTGCAGCATGCAATACGTTCACTCTCAAGTTTCTCGATTCTGCAGATCGTGGCATCGTGCACCACACGCTGACGATCAATCGCCGCAAGATCCTGCTCCCGTATCACCCTGTTGAACTCCTGTGCGGAACCGAGAAACTCATCGTGCACCGTACATTCGGAGTTTAACACCTGTTCGAGTTTTTCAAGAACGTTTTCCATATCCTACTCCTCAGTGCTGTTCTGCAGCGCGAAACTGTTTTTTAATGAAAGCACGGACCGTACGTACTGTTGTGTTTCCCGGTACGGAGGAATCCCGTTATATTTCGCCACGGCTCCGGGACCGGCATTGTATGAAGCAAGAGCAAGCAGCTCATTACCTTCGTATTTATCAAGCATCTGCCGCAGGTATCGCACGCCGCCATGAATATTCTGCTGCGGATCGAATGAACGGGATACACCGAGCGACGATGCGGTGGAATCCATAAGCTGCATGAGCCCTTTGGCCCCGGCTCGCGAAACCGCGAACTGATTTCCACCCGATTCCTGAGCTATTACCGCGGCGATCAGGTTCCGGTCAACTTCATGAGTTTGTGCTGCCTCGTCGATGAGCTCGTTCCACTTTTCCACCCGTGCAGAGAGCTGGTTGACATTTCGGATTGTTTTGCCGGTATCAGCCGTACCGGAACCGAGTATTCGCTGATCATGCATCCAGGCAGGTGAACGCAGTCCTTCAACGGAGGGTGTATTCCCTTCATAACTGCGCAGCTCCGTTTCGATGAGCTGCGCGAGTCCGAGCGTTCCCTGAGTTCCCATCATGTTCGCGTACTCATCATCGAGCATAGAGGTGAAGATCTTCTCACCCATATTAACCGGGAGAAGCGATCCTTCACCGACGGTACCACGCATTGCTTTGAGCATCATGGAAGAGAAAAGAGCCTCGAACTGCCGGGCAACCTGTGCCGTGCGGTCGGGTTGCGGCTGTGGCCGCGATACATTGTTGGTAGTTATTGCGGAGGTACTCATAGGGCGAATCCTTTCGCCGGTGAGTAAAGCAAGGGGAATGCCAGTAGTTTAATTTGTTGTTTAACAGTACATTACGAATATAGCAACAGTCGACCATTCACCAAAGTGGGCAAATTTTGCCGGGAGAAAGGGAAGAAAACGATGCTACTACTATATTCTACAGTCGAATGCATGAGTCAGACCACGAAGCAGCGGCCTTAGCTACATTTGTATTCTGACTGCTGATTTTAGGACAATTTCAAGCGTTCGTTTTTTTAAGTGGGATCTCTAGCAGCATTACCAATCCGGTTGCATGGTGGGATACTACTGTTCAGATTGACGATACTGCCACCTCGCAGAGGTCATATACTTGTTCCGCGATACTTACTTTATGCAATAAATGCCATTGGCAGTTCCAAAATAAATTTGCTCACTGGTATCGACAACAGGCGGAGTGGTGATCTCTTCACCCGGTGGAAGAATAAATGCAAACCGCGGCTCCTCCCCGTTTGTCAGATGGAGCACGTAATTGGCTGCAGTGCAGAGCACTGATCCGTCACCAAGAACAGTCATATACTGAAAATTGGTTGCCGGAGGAACGACCGCCTCCCACAAGAGGGTACCGTTTTCTATGACATGCAACCGTTGATTCTGAATAAGGTAGACACGATTTTTTTCATCAATCGCCGGTGGTTGGCAGTATGGCAGATTGACCGTACCTGCAACGGCATACGACCATACCGGTTGTTTATCTTTTTCCCGATCCAGTGAATAACAGCAGATATTCTTTTTTCCGTCGCTGCCCTGTGTCAGAGCAATAACATTATCGTTCCGATCAAGACTCGCCAGAATGAAGGTTATCCCCTGAAAAGTGCCAATAATCTTCTCTTGACCGGTAGCGATGTCGAATACACTGATACCCGATTCCGATCCGGCAATGACAACACGGGAACCATCGGCAGTGATCAGACCGGGAAGAGCGTGACCGCTATACTCGTGCAGGTAGACCCAGTCATCATAACTTTTTGTGCCTTTGAGCATCAGAGAATACGAATCTTCTTCCGCATCCTCATCTTCAACCGGTTCTTCCGCTTTGTTGAAGGTCTGCACACAATACTTGTCATCAAACGGATAGACCAGATCGTAGGTACCCTGCGGGGTGCTGTTGGGAATGAAAACATCATTCACTACAATACTGTTTTTTTCATCAATTACTTTCAGTCCCGAGGGTGAACTTCGCAGGAGGATTCCGGTAGAGGACACTACAGCATTGAACCCGGGAGCAATAGTAGTGCGCCAGCGTCTTTTTCCATTGAAATCAATAAATTCCATCCATGATACATACTGTACGATACAACCATCGTCATGCAATAAAAGAAGACGGGGCATATTGCCGTGCGTGGAATCGGCGGTCGGCAGAAACCAGACCTTCTCTCCTTTAACCGATGGAACAACCGGACAGAAGGAAGATTTCCGATAATCAGCGAATTGAACGGAATAATGTGAAGGTGCCATTGGCAGATCTCCTCGAGGCCGTTTCGAAACACCCGCCGAAGGAGCGATAAGTGTCAGAAACGTGATACCGATAAGTGGAATTGCAACAGGATATTTCAAAAACATGCAGCCCTGTTTCGTTTATTTATTAGCAGACTAAATCGTTTCGATACGATACGTGGCACTATTACCGATGGTCGGCTGCCGGAACCAGTCACGCACGAAATTCAGATCGGTGACCGCCATGGTGGCATCCCCCGCCGGCTTATTGAAAAAGTAGTTAAACAGCTCCCGGGTTGACCGCTGATCACCGACATCGAGAGTAGAACCCGATTGACTGATTGCAGCATTGCTGCCACGAGTCACCCGGAGGTGATAATGATAATTCCCCGCGTTAGCCACAGCTCCCCCTGATTCATTGATAAAACAACCGGGAAGTACACGGATAATCGTCGGATCCAGAGCCCCGCCACCACCGGTAAGATAGAATCTTCCGTAGATAAGTGAATGGTCAAGAAAATGGTTCAGCAGACTGTTGTTCCAGTTTCTCCGCAACGGATTGGTCCAGTTTGAGGCGCCATTCACAAACGTTACGGAGTAGAAGATACGCAATGTGAGAATCGATCTGAAATCGATATCGGTTCCGGCAATCTGCGTACGCCGTGTTTCATCCAGCACCTTGTAAAGGAAAGCTCCGATCGGACGGTCAGCAGCTGCATGCAGGATAGCGTTGATGTCATATCGCCACGGGTCACGCTGCTGCTCGACTGTGCGGAAATAACGCATGGTTGCGCGGGGATAGTTGACCTCAAACAGTGTACCGTTCAGAAACGGATGCAACGCATTTCCTGTGGCGCCGAGCGTATTGAGCCAGTGGCAAAACCGCCATACATGCCGCATTCGTATCGGCCCATTCTGAATCATCATGGTATACCGGTCATGATGGACTGCGTACCCTTCACTCGATTGTATCCGCTGTCCGAGCAATGTGTTGTCCTGCCTGACCCGCTGCCCTGCAGCAGTGAAACCGAACTGTGCACAATTGGGCATTCTGCCGAAGTCACCAGTTTTCGGAATACGCTCGGTGTAATCATCCACCTGCCCGGTGGCGTGACCGATCTCGTGAGCCATGGCGAGACATCCGTACTGACCTGGATCGCCGAACTCATTAAAGGGAAACCCGGTAAATCGGGTAGGGTCATCCTGTCGGGTACGTATACGACAGCTCATGACACTGAACGAATTGGCTCCGCTGCGCCATGACCGCATCCAGCTTCCCTTATTCTCCTCGGTAACAAACGTAATGCTGTGCGGCTTTCCTCCCCTGGAATTCTGACGGGCGGTATTCATTTCTCCGGAAGCAAGGATCGTAGCGAAATCGGTTTTGAAGTTGACCGGCGCCGCAGGAGTGAAGGAGAATTCCTCGAATGCTTCAAATACAAAAAGAGGTTTGATAATTATCGATGCAGTTCCAGTATGATCCTCGAATTGGTACTCTTTTTTATTCCAGTGGGTCATGCAGTTTTCCATTCCGACCGACCGGAATTCGTTCACCTCCGCATCGGTTGCGGGGGTCCTGTTACCGGTACCGCCAACCGTGGGGGCGGTATCTTTACCTACAAACGTTGACCAGTAGACAATCTGATAGGAATACAGGTGATCGGCATCAAAACCGCCGCCATGCAGATAATGCAGATCGAAATGCCCGATATTGAAATTATGGACGAGTTGTGTCGCTGAATTGTATTCAAATTGTTCCTGATGATGCACATCAGTATCGTTCAGAACGGCGATACGCGCACCGAGAACATGCCCCTCATCAAAACTGAAATCAGAATCACCTGCAACTGAACGTTTCCCGGTGACATCATATAATTCCCCACAGAAGACAACCGCTCTGGTGGCCCCCGGCGGGTAGATCAGATAATTTACCGTTGTACCCGATGCCGTTACGGAAAAACGGATAATGGACGAATCGTGCTGCGCCTGCAAGGAACCGGTGGTATCAGTCTTGAATATCTGCAATGCATTCGAGTCGGGATCGATATGAAGAATACGCACACGTGATCGGTCGCTGAGTGGACACGGTTGCCCGTGAGGATGAGCACCTGAATGCACACTGTTGCGATCTGAAACGTTCTGACTCCGGTTGTTGTACACAAGGACGATATCGTCAAGGTTGACGGTAATCGGACTACTGCGTTGTGTCCTGGTCTGATTCAGCCGGGAGAATTCCTGAATATCGGCAACGACTCTGGCAAACCAGTTGCGGCTGTTCCAATTGTGCGGCAGATCGTAATAATGACATTTCTGAAGCGGTGTCATTCCGGAAAAACAGACCTTGCCGTCACGGTCCGCTGCCGGAAGCGAGTTCCAGACCGCATCAGAAACCTCTTCAACAAGTACCGGAGTCGCGGTGTCATTTTCGGTGAACACCCAGTACGACTGATTCTCGAGGGTAAAATAGATACTGTTTTCATTGGCTGTGGCTTCCGCCTCAGAGGCAAACTGCACAACAATGCAATAAACATTTTCCACAACGAATTGACGTGAAGGGACTGCGGTACCGTCTTCTTTATACGCATGAAGCCGCATCCCGCCGGGCACCGGACATTTTTCCTTTTTAATACGATCGTAATATTCGAATTTCAGATGGTACACGACCGCATGCAGATCGTCGGGATCGAGGTAATCACGGGTAATAAACTCGTTATTGCACCGCAACGGACATTCCGCTTCGGTATGGGTCCGACTGGTATCAGGCGGACAATTCAGCATGATGCTGTTGGCCTCTTTGAACAGGTAGACCTCAACCCGTCGATTTTCCTGTGAACGGTAACTGTCCTTTTCCGCATCGTCAATCGGAAAAGATTCGCCGCAGGCAACGAGCGGTTTCAGAGAATCCACAAACTGCACACGGTTTCTGTAGGCCTGTAACCCCGCAGGATCGGTTCCGAGCGTCTGCATTATGACCTCACTGTAGAGGTCATACACGATCTCCCATGCACGGGCAGGCCAGCGTTTCTGTCCATCGCTTCTGATTTGTGCATACAGACCATCAGCTTCGGCAGGTACCGCCTGCAGCAGGAAACGTTCAGTTGCTCCCGAGGTATTGTCACCCCAGACATTATCGAGTTTCCCGGGATCGCAGTTCCAACCACGCCGGGTAAAAAAGTACTTCATTATCTGCTGATAATCTTCGGTCCGCTGCCGGGTGAAACAGTTTTCTCCCCATCTGGTTTTATCACCATCAAGAAGACATTGTACCGAAACGGCACGTTGTTCCGAGAGCGGATAATTAAAGGCCGCAGTACCGGACGTATCGGTATGTCCGGCGAGAATACAATGATTCCTGTCGTCAAGCTCAAACTCTTTCAGAATTAGCGCACAGGCACGTAATCCGGTCATCGCCTCCTGCTGTGCCTGGATAACCAGATCGTCGGTGTCAGTGGCATCATCTTCAGTCCCCTGTTCAGAACTTTTACCTGACGGTGCTTCGGGCATCAATACTGCACTATTGAGGTGGAAAAGCACATCTTCCATCTCGGCAATGGTAACACAGGTAGATTCAACAGTACATTCGAGAGTGTGTGAAGTGGCCGCGGAAAAGAATGAACCAAAATCTTTCAGAGTAATTGTTTTTTTTATACTGTTATTCATGGAAATCAGCTGAATGGATTAAAATGATCCTAAAGTGCTCATTTATATACAGAAGACAGAATACTCCAAAACCACGAAGTTTTACCTCGTCACCCGGTTGGTGATACAAAAATTAAGATGTTGTGTTCATTTAATTACTTAGTTCCTGTTCAGGATAGAACAGTTTCTTCCAGAACGGTCATTGAGAGTTGGGTGAGACTCTCGAACCACTCGAAATGACTCATTTTAACGAGAAACTCGGTCACACTTCGATCAACTCAGTGCATCGCTTCGAGAGCCCTTCGATGCACTCAGGGACCACCTCAGTGTCCGGAAATGGCCAATCCTGAACAGGAACAAATTACTTATCTGAATTGGTGTTGATGGTATCCTGAATTCTGTATTCTGGCTGCTGTTTTTCGTATGATACACTACCCTTAAGTACTGCATAATAAAAAACTGCGCCAGCCTGGTTTTAGAGTGCCGAAAATAAGGGTGCACCAGAAACGTCATCCTTGTACTTCACTCAGGAAAATATTTCCCGATCTCATCTGCAAGCTCCACCACAGAAAGCTGTCCCGGTGCCACCGGCTTCGTGATATACCCGTATGTAAAGAGTGTTCCGAACAGCGGCGAGATAACCCGTGAGATCTTCCCTGTTGGTCCCATGGCAAATGCAACTATCGGCACATTGCATGAACGGGTGAATTCGAGTAACCGCAGTACATCCTCACGGCTGTTCGCCATTGTTGCGAGTTTTACGATATCCGCCCCCTGAGCACAGGCGCGCTCAACCATGGAATTGAGCTCTTCTAAAACCGGAGTACCGACAAAATCGTGCTCTGAGACGATAATGACCTTCCCGGTAGCTGCAGCGGTCACCTCGCCGCTGATCGGCGTCCCCAGTTCAATATCGATACTGTCGACGAGCGGAATGCACACCTTGAAGAGATCAACCCGAATGTTGCGGGTAAAGTCGTTTTCACGGATGGTACCGATCATCGGCAAACCGATGGAGGACCGTACCGCGGTAAGATAGTCAGCAGTCTTTTCGGCGGTTGTCTGCCAGCAGTCAATACGCATTTCAAGAAGGTCGGCGCGCGCAACCAGCGGCCCGAGTTTTTCCACCGGGATGACTTCATCAACCACCGCCACAATTCGTGGCATTTTTCCAAGAGTACTATTTCCAATTGCGAGCATTTCAATCTCCCAAGATCTTTTTACAGAAAAATATACAACAGTGCCCCTCAGGCAATCCCCAGCAAAGCCTCAGCCCGCCGGTCCAGATACGCAGGAAGGCCATCCGGTATGCGATCCATTATCCCCGACTCCTCCCACACTTCCGGGCTCTCCATACAGAGATAAATCGGCGCATTTTTCTGATGCCGGTAAAATGCTTCCTTCATTACCCGGTAGACTTCGACACGCAAGGGCCTGAAATATCGGATTTTACCATCAGTTCCGGTAATCATTTCATCGGAAAAAAGCGGCAGATGTTCGTTGAACTGCTTCAGACGGGTTTTAAGCGCCGGATTTGAACGGAAACATCCGAGACTTACCCAGGCTATCTTCGCAGGATCAGCTACGGAATGGTAAATCATTTCAACTACAGCGGTGTACTCCTTCTCCCAGCCATCATACCGGAAAATGGGATCAAAATGAAAAGCTATATTGAAACCCATTGCAAGGCACTTTGCCGCAGCGTCAAACCGTTCCATGAGAGGTGCGGTCTTCCGCTCCATCAGCTCAATCGCCGTCGGAGTATTAAGCGAGAAGGCGACAATCACCTTTTCAGGTCTTTGTATCGCTGCGAGTGGTTCAATAACGGTACTCTTTGTTTTGAATTCAACTATCACGTTCGGATAAGGCTCAAGCAACTCCGCTACCGCAACGGAAACGCCGGTTTCACGCTCAGCATGCAGACTATCGGCGAATTCACCGGTCCCGAACCGCACCACACCATTCCATCGGGAGAGTTTATCCTGTACCTCACGCCTGAGATCATCAAAATTCTCGTACAGTACCCGGCCTTCCTCCTCAAAGTAGCTCTGCAATACACAGTACCTGCAGTACATCCCGCAACCGGTCATTGGAGTTATAATCTGATAGCCGCAGCAGAGGTAGCCACCGGTGGTGCCGGGGCACGGTTTCCAGAATTCTCCCCTGTTGACTGTTCGCTGCAGTTCCTGACGCTGTGAACCTGCGGAAGAAATCGGGAGCTGTTCATTTTCTTTATTCATATACCAAAAATACATCGTCACTTGAGCTTTCGGATATTTTAACTGCAGGAACATCAGCCCCGACAGGTAACAAAGCCACCTCCCCCCCCCCTATCTCCTTGAGTTCGTGAACAATATCATTCGATCGAAATCGAAATGAGAGGTGAAGTCTGGTTTTTCAGACTCTATTAGAATTCCGGATACCGCAGAAATTATTTTGTTTTCAAATAGTTCACAGGAGGCTTGTTACATGCATTCAATTGCAAAAAAAGTTCTTGCCGTCGGCTACGGAACGCTGCTTGTGGCTTTCTCGCTTCCAGCGGCGCCAAAAATTTCCGTCGACAGTGCCAACTTTGATTTCGGCACCATTCTCGAAGGTGAAAAGAAAAGTGTCAAGCACACCTTCATCATCAAAAACAGCGGTGACGACACCCTCAGAATCGAGAAAGTGAAACCTGGCTGAGGCTGCACCGCGGTCGGGCACGACTCGATCATCCCTCCCGGTCGGGAAGGTAAAGTCACTCAGGAAATCAACATCAGTCATGCGAAACCCGGTAAAATCCGGAAATATGTAACCGTTCACTCAAACGCAAAGAATGAGCCGAGCCTGAAGCTCTCTCTCGGAGGTGTAATTCGTTCTGAACTTATGGTCGATCCGTCGTATATTTCGGTAACACCGGATGAAAATGGCGATATCAAACAGGAACTGTCACTCAGTACCCAGAAAGCGGATCTTTCTGTATCAGAAGTTCGCTTTGTTGAGAACAGTAAAGGCGGTAATACGGGTACGAACTGGAAAGCGGATCTACCGATGGTGTTTACCTCAAAGCTGACGAAAACAGACAAAAAGAGTGATGATGATTATATCACCTACAAGCTTGATATTTCATTGAATCTCGCAGAAAACAAGCCTATTTACGGTCAGTTTACCATCGTCACCAACCACCCCAAGAAAAGAGAACTTACTATTCCAGGCACCATTCTCGCCCGAGCGAAATAACCTGACACTACACAACCGGTCCGCATGCAAATGCGGACCGGTTTTCCATCTCCACTCCCCCGCACACCAGCTGTAACACAAAGTTTTCTATGGAATACAAACATTTATTCGGCCCCGTACGTTCACGAAGGCTGGGCAGGTCGCTGGGAGTCGATATGATCCCGTTTAAAACCTGCAACTGCAACTGCGTATACTGTGAATGCGGTGGATCACCGACAATTTCACACACACGTGCAGAATATATTCCATCAGAGGAATTGATCGGAGAACTTGACAGGTATCTGTCCGGCCGGCCGGGAATCGACTATATCACCTTTGCCGGAAGCGGAGAGCCGACACTCAACAGTGCACTCGGTACTGTCCTCAAATTCGTTAAAAACCGCTTTCCGTTGTACCGTACCGCACTGCTCACCAACGGCATCCTGTTCCATCTTGCAGAGGTCCGTGAGGAAGCGCTCCCATTTGATCTGATCTGCCCGTCTCTCGACGGAGTTACTCCGGAGGTATTCAACCGGATAAATCGTCCTTATCCAGGTCTTGATCTGCCAAAAATTCTCGACGGACTTACAGAATTTTCCCGAAGTTTTAAGGGACAGCTATGGATTGAAGTATTTATCGTTCCGGGAATCAACGATACCCGGGAAGAGCTGAAACTGTTCCGGGAGGTTCTTACCGCCATACAGCCGACTCGCGTTCAGCTCAACAGTCTTGATCGTCCGGGGGCATGTGACTGGGTAACGCCGGCGGATTTTAAGACACTCAGTGCCATCGCACAATTTTTACAACCGCTTCCGGTGGAGATAATCGCACGGAGTTCCGCTGCTGCTCAACAACCGTTTTCCCATCCGGAAAACCTTGACGGAACAATCCTTCACCAACTCAAGCGTCGCCCGGCCACCGTGGAAGAGATCGCCGTCATGTGCAGCGCTACAATTAACGACATACGACCTATAATTGGGCGTTTAACCGAAGATGGCAGACTTTCAGAAACGAAAGTAAACGGACGGAACTTTTACCGGGTAGCCTGAGCCTGTTCCGGGTGTACCGGTGTAATTTCGGTAATCAGGCAAAGAGGCTTCCGCCCGTCTTTCTCCCGACAGCACATTTGGTAGTGGGGTAGTTATTCCGTCCGACGGATTTCTACGCGCTGGTTTTTAGCTCTTCCTTCATCGGTCGAATTGTCGGCAATGGGAAACTCACTCCCGAGCCCGAGAGCATTTATTCTACCACCACGGATTCCTTTTGACACCAGATACAGTTTTATCTCTTCCGCCCGTTTTTTCGACAGCGTAGCATTAACTGCAGCAGATCCCCGATTGTCGGTATGAACCTGAATCTCAATAGCTGATTTCGGATTATCGATCATCGCCTTCGCAACATCATCGAGAGCTTCCCGGCCGTTGACGATCTTGGATTTCCCCGATGCAAAGGTAACGGCAGAGAGTACCGTACGCACAAAGGGAAGGCCACCTTCGGGGCATCCACGGTTATTCTCTATTCCCGCCTCATTCGGACAGGCATCAATCGTATCGGGAACCTGATCTCCATCGTTATCATAATCCGGGCAACCATCGGCGTCCTCAAAACGATCCCTGTCCTCAGGATTGTCAGGGCACCCATCCTTTTCATCAACTATTTGATCCCCGTCATTATCGTAATCGGGGCATCCATCTTCGTTCTGAAATGCATCACGGTCTTCCGGCGTATCAGGACATTGGTCAAGAGAATCCGGAACACTGTCGCGATCTCGGTCTCCTGTTGCTACCTCTCGGGAGTTATCGACATATATAATTTGACGGTTCCCCTTATTTACGATACGTTTCCGGGGAATTTTACCCTCATATATCAACGAAATCGCTGCGCCATACTGAGGAATTGATTTGGAAGCGTAAATATACTCCCCTTGAAAACGATGCATTCTTGACTTCATCACACCACTCGAAAGTCCGAATTCTCCGGCCAGAAGCACGCAAAGCCCTGCCGGAAGATCAACACAGATAGATGGACTGCAGCGCAATGGATCTGCGGCGAATGCCTCCAGTATATACCTTTCCGGAAAAAACGGTCGCAGTTGACCGGTGATTTCGGCACCGATCTGAAGTATCCGTACCGGTCGAACAGTTACTCCAAAGCTACCATCAACCGTGAAAGCCTCTTTGACCCCCGTGGTTATGCACCCGACGTTCAGGTGAATCACCACCGGAAGAAGTTCGGCAATTCTCTGCAGATTGAACGATGTCAGCAGGGTCGGGTGAAAATAGACCCGGTTGTTCAGCATTGCCACATTATTTTTCCCCGGATTTGCCGGATCCGGATACAGATAGTAGACATCGCGCGGAAAAAATGTGCGTTCAACCGTCCCCGTCGGAAGAACAAGTTCAGCTTCAACACCGGCCTGAAGAGGTATATCCTTCTTCTGCAAAGGAACGAAGACACCGGTTAAGGCAAGGTCACCGATCGCATTACCGGTTGTCCCCCACCCGGTTATATCGGCATACCACGGCAGCGACAGTGCAATATCCACCATCCGGTGCATTCCGTACCGGCAGTTGATCTCAGCGGTGATCATTTGTGTCCAGTCGATCGGCAGGGAAGCATTTCTGAAATTCCGGATATTTTCCGACCCGTCAATTCCCAGCACCAGTGCATTGTCGATTCCGTAGGCACCTGTTGCCTGAACGCGGAATGATCGTGGCCCCAGTGTTGCGGCAGGTGCGGCATGCACCATCGGAGCTCCCACCGATACGATATCGATGGAATCGCTTTCCGCAAAGAGCGAAAGTGCTGCGGTAACCAGTATGACAGGAATTGCTGACTTTTTATTCGAGATCATTCGGATCGAATCCCTTCATCTCCGTTTTCATAATTTATCTAATCGATTCATTTTCATCCGGACCAATTTACAGTTGTCGGCGATTGCGGTTCATAGTTGAACGATTCCACCCCAGGTATTCATCGACGGGTTATTGCCCAGCTGTTCCCAACGGCACGCTGATAACTTTCTGTATACTATCAGTGCCACCAAGTTGATCATCGACCAGAAGCTTTACCGTGTAGTCACCTCCAGACGGATAGGTATAGGTAACTGTCGATCCTGTCCACGGCCCGGTATCCCCGGTTATCCCCATATCCCATTCATACGTCAAGGTATTATCTTCTGGATCAGTTGAGGTGGATGTATACACGATAGTCAACGACGGATTACTACCATCAGTAGCTGCCGTAAAATCGGCAACGGGCAGACCGTTAACAGTTATCGATACCGTTGCAGGAAGACTGGTCAGAAGGCCTTGATCAGTTGCCGTAAAGGTGAAAGAATCATCACCAATATACCCGGTTGTCGGCGTATAAGTAACGTTGGGCGGCGCTCCACTCAGGGTGCCATTAGACGGAACATCAATAATGTCATAAGTGAGTGAGCCACCTTCAGGGTCGGTTCCACTCAGTATAACGGCGACCGAATCGTTCTCGTTTACAGTTACCGATTGCGGTGTCGCTGTGGGGGCGATATTCGCCGCAGTTACCGTTATCGATACCGTTGCAGGAGGACTGATCAGGAATCCCTGATCAGTTACCGTAAAGGTGAAAGAATCATCACCACTATACCCGGTTGTCGGCGTATAAGTAACGTTGGGCGGCGCTCCACTCAGGGTGCCGTTAGACGGAACATCAATAATGTCATAAGTGAGTGAGCCACCTTCAGGGTCGGTTCCGCTCAACGTAATGGCGACCGAATCGTTCTCGTTTACGGTTACCGACTGCGGTGTCGCTGTGGGGGCGATATTCGCCGCAGTTACCGTTATCGACACCGTTGCAGACAAACTGGCAAAACCCAAAGAATCCGTCGCTGTAAAGGTAAACGAATCACTGCCGCTGTAACCAGCGGGCGGTGCATAGGTCAGATTCGGAGCGGTTCCACTCAAGGTACCATGAGCCGGATCTTCAACCGAATAGGTCAGGATTCCGGATTCAGGATCAGCAGCTTCCAGATCAATGGCAACCGAACCATCCTGAGCCACGGTAACCGCTTGATCTGTTACGGTGGGTCTTCCATTAACCATGAGGGTAAACGTCTCGCTTGCCGACAACACCCCGTCGAACACCGTCAGTGTGATAGTGGCCACTCCCGGTGTTCCGGTGGGTGTCACCGCTGCCGTTCTGCTGTCATCCGTTCCTCCAAGCACAATTGCTGAATCCTCCACCACCTGCTGATTATCCGAAACAGCAGTGACGGTTAATGCACTCAATGCCGTTTCGGCATCGCCCACGGTAAAGAGAATGGTTCCCGGAACGGTTCCCTCATTCACTAAGATATCATCCACCGATGAAATAACCGGAACGGTATTATTTTCAACGGTACTACTCATATCGATTGAGCGTGAGAGACCATCCGGATCGGTAGCCGTGAATGTTATGTTTTCGGTTCCCACCCAGGAAGAATCAGCAACCGTCAACACTGCGATACGCTGACTGTTGATGGCAATCGTCACATGACTGTTCGCAGCCAATGCAGTCCACCGGATCTGCAGATCACTGTTATCCGGATCATTAACATAATTGTCAAGCTGCACCGGAGCGAAAGTTCCACCCCTCATAATTGTTTGTGCCGGAATCGTGCTCAATACCGGTGCATCGTTCACCGGATTGACGGTAATCGTCACGCGGGCGGTATTACTCCCCAACTGGCCATCATAGGCGGTAAACTCGAAATAGTCACTCCCGTTGAAATTATTCGCGGGAGTATAGGAATAGTTCTGACCGGAACCGGCAAGTGTTCCGTGAGCGGGATTCGTGTTGATGGTATAGGTCAGATTGGTACTCTCGATATCATTCGCGCTGATGGTCACCGACAATGCGACATCCTCCGGTGTACTCACCTCCTGAGAAAATGCGTGCGGCGGCTGGTTATCAAGAGCCACACCGATAGTAACCGGAGCCGGAGGGCTCTGTGCACCGGCCGCATCGGTCACGTAATACAGTACGGTATCGATTCCTTTGAAGAGAAAATTCGGCGCGTACGAGATACGGGCACTTCCGATTGCGGAGGTATCCAGAGTACCATTTGCCGGCATTTTGGCTATGTGATAGGACAGAAGTCCTCCTTCAACATCACTGCCGGTCAAGGTGACCGCCACCGAAGTATTGAGCCCGGTCGTCACCGATTTCTGCGCTGCAACCGGAGCATCATTGATCGGATTAACGGTAAACCGGACTACTGCCGGTGCACTGGTGGCACTGCCGTCGCTGACGGTAAAGCGCAAAGAATCGGTCCCGAAGAAATTCAGATCGGGAACATATCGTATCTGAGGCAGAGTTCCCTCAATACGACCATGTACCGGACTCTTTGTAATGGTGAACTGCAGAGGCGAATTCTCGATATCAAAGCCGGTAAGCAGATCATCTCTGGGTGTATCCTCGTTGAGGACAATGTTTTTTGAATTCGCAACCGGAGGTTGGTTGTCAAGTGCCACACCAATGGAAACCGGTACTGCACTGCTTGCTATACCTGCGGCATCGAGTGCACGATACATCAAAGTATCATATCCTTTGAATCCTCCCGCAGGAGTATACGATATCCATCCATCGGCAATTCCACTGATATCAACCGCTCCATGCAGAGGATTGCTCACCACCTCATAGGTGAATGTCATATCATCAACATCATTCGCCTGGAGTTGAATGTTCACCGATGCATTGAGCCCGGTCGTAACCATCTTTGTAACCGCCGACGGTGCGTCATTCACCGGGAGCACCTCAATCAGTACACGGGCAGGATTGCTGGTGAGATTGCCGTCATTCACGGCAAACCAGAAGGTGTCAACACCATTGAAATCCGGAGCGGTTTTATAACTGATATTCGGTAGTGTCCCCTGGAGTTGCCCGAACCGGGGATGACTGGTAATCGAAAACACCAGATTTGCAGCCGACGATTCAAGATCACTTCCGGTGAGAAAAATTGTCTGTGTCACATCCTCATTGATGGTCACCGCCTGCGGATCGGCCACCGGACGCTGATTGGTTACCGCCACGGATACAATCACCAGACCGGGAGCACTCACGCCGCCGGACGCATCCCCGGCAACGAATTGCAACGTATCGGATCCTTTGAAATTCGCCCCGGGAGTATACCCGACCGATCCCTGAGACAGTTTGGAGGTATCAAGTGTGCCGTTTTTCGGCAGCGACGTAATTCCGAAGGTCAAAACCGTATCATCCACATCACTGGCCGACAACCGGATCTGTACGGTTCCATTCAGAGAAACCGCAACCGATTGGGCCTGTACGACAGGTACGTCATTGACCGGTTCAACCATAATGACTATCGATGCCGGTTCACTTACCAGCTTGCCGTCGCTCACCGTAAACCACAGGGTATCAGGTCCGACATAATCCTGATGCGGGAGATAACTTCGGGTCTGTCCGGTACTCGAGAGTGTCCCGTGAGCCGGCAGTTTCGTAACAGTACTGGTGACCGCCGCTCCTTCCGGATCGGTTCCGGCCAGCCGGAGTTCGATCTCGGTATCTTCCAGGACGGAAAAATTCAACGGTAATGCTACCGGGCGCTGATTATCTGATCCGATATCAATGACGATCAGTGCGGCCGGACCGGTACAGCCGGATTCATCGGTCGCGCGATACATGAGGGAGTCACTTCCCTTGAACCCGCTCTCAGGAGTAAATACCAACTCTGGTATCGCCAATGAATCAAGGGTTCCGTGGAGTGGTGTCCTTGCTAATTCAAACAGAAAAAGTGAATCATCGGGATCATTTACCGAAAGAACAAAAGAAGCTGCCGTATTGAGCGGTGTAGGAATTCCCATCGTTGCAATGACCGGTGTGTCATTTACTGACGCAACAACGATGATCACCATTGCCGGATCGCTTTCATGGTGGGTGTCGTTCACATAAAAAGTGAATGTATCCGCTCCGAAAAAATCTGCATAAGGTGTGTACACCCATTCACGGTCAGCCCCCTTGAGAGTGCCGTGCTGAGGGTTTTTCCGCAACATATAGGTTAGATCGTCCGCTTCCACATCATCAGCCGACAACACCATGGAGATGGCTACATCTTCGGGAGTCGAAAGCTGTTGTCCGTGGGCCACCGGTTTCTGATTTTCCATCGCAACATAAATTTTCAGTCGTGCGGTGTCGCTGCTCTGCACACTGTCGAGTGCAACCCAGAACACCGTATCAACCCCTTTGAACCCTGCGGCCGGAGTGTAGGTCACACTGCCGCTCTTCTCAAGAACAATCGTACCATGCAACGGTTCACCTGTTATCTCATATTGTAGAATCGAATCATCCCAGTCGGTGGCCGACAGCCGCACGGTAACCGGAACACCTTCACCGGTTGCGACACTCTGAGAGGATACCACCGGCGGCCGGTTCCCGTCGGTGACGGTTATAACAATCCGCTGTGAATCACTCATCGGTGGGAAACCGAAATCGGTCACTTTCAGCAGCAGTGGACCACTGGTAACCACTCCTTTGGCCGGAATCCACCAGATTCTTCCGGTCAGGGAATCAAACCGCATACCGGCAGGCATCGCTCCGAGCAATTTCCAGATAAATCCGTCCTCGGCATCGTCATCATTCGCGATCGGCTGGTAATCATATTGCACTCCGGTCCTTGCCGTTGTCGGTGGAGTACTGACAATCTCGGGAGACTCATTGAAGGTGGTATCTCCTACAACGATGGTCGTACTGTGGGAGGTTGAAACCTTACCGTCGCTGACCACAAAGACAATAGCGTAAATACCCTTGTCGCCGGTCGCCGATTTCCATTCAAAAAAACCATTTTCGAGGGATGCGGTTGAGGTGCGCGGGAGACTGTCCTTCTCAAACAGAAAACTGTACGACAACGGATCACCATCAATATCCGTAGCCGCTACGGCAAAACGGACAAGATCGCCTTCGTCAACCCGATACACCAGACGGGGAGTTTCCGTAATGAATTGCGGCGGTGAATTTTCAGGTTTTACCGGTGAGGCAAGTATATAAACAGTCGCAGTTACTTTCGAGACCAATCCATGTTTTTTGTAACTGACAACAGTGATGCGACGCTCACCTCCCGTAGAAAATCGAATGGTCAACAGCGAGGTATCCCGAACGTCATCCGGTCCGAAACGGAGAACGATCTGTGTATCGGCCTTACCACCTGATTCGAAATCCGGACCGGAGTATATCCCTACAATAACCGAGTCGATAAAATAGCCGAGATGGTACGAAAGCAGCAGCTCGATATCCTTTTCGGTACTGTCTATAATCGACGTGGAATCGACTTCGCCGCTTGACGATTTGAGGGCAAGCAAGGTTACCGCAGCTTCAGATGAGGAACCGTCGACAGGCACGTCGGTGCAAAAATGCAGCAATCCAATTGCCGCAGTGAACAGGACTAAAAAAGAGATCTTGACCGTTTTCATAAAATTCTCCGTTGTGAAATACCCCCGCCCCGACCATTGTACGGAGACAATGTATCGGAGTAGAACTTCTGTCGTGATATACTCGTGATGAATACCACAGGACAGAAACCACCAGCAGGTGACTTTTAATGACTGTAAGGATCCGCGTGTCTGAAGACTATCCCTGAAGGGAAGCAATTATCCTGTTGAAAAACAATTTTCCGGGAAGCAATCCCCCACCAACACTCTATTCCGTTACGGAAACCTGCAGTAAAGAGTCCTCTGCAAGCTCTACAAGGAAAAATAGTTGTATGATTCCATACAAAACAATAGAAAGGATCATCTTCCCCGGTAAAAACAGAGGCTACAATCAAAGGGTTTCCAATGATTATTCATACCGATTGCGGCAGTCCCGCCGCAACATGGCAAACGGCAACCATTTATCCGTGCGGAGTTTATTGAATTTCCACGAATTACTACGATATTTCTAATGCTTCATGACTGCGGAATCGATATAATCTATAGTGTTGCAGCGGAATAACCCGATAAAGGTAACAGCGTTCCCCCGTGATTCCGGCGTTTGAGAACTCTGACAGGATGCTGCAGCCTTAACCGGTTGAATAAACTGAAACGAACACTATATCTCCTCAGGCGGGAGATGCCTCCAGAGCTCTGATGAAACGAAGGTCCGTAAAAATAATTTCGTTTTTAATAGCCCTGCTGTCTGCTGCAATGCTTCCGGCACAGCAGCTTCAGTGGTTTTCCGACATCAACGGGGAGAACAGCGGACATACCGTCTGCGGATTTCTCAACCTTCCCGCCCACCCGGTATCCCTCGCACGAGGTACCACATCCGACCCGGGAACACCGACCACTCTCTCTCTCCCGGACCGTACCGCAGTAACGGCACTTGCCGACCGATACCGATTCGGGTTTTCCCATCTTGAGTGGCTGATGGGATTGCGCAAAGAATCGCTTTTTGCCCTCTTCCCGGTTCTTGATGCAGGCACATTCGGTGGTTTCGCGCAACTATACACCCCCGGCACCTTCAGCAACACCCGCGACATTGATGAACAGCCTTCGGACCCCTCCTATCTGGAATACCAGGTCGGTGCAACCTATGCCAGGAGTTTTTTCGGCAAACGGCTCAGTGCCGGCTGTGCGGTATCGTTTATCGAAAGCCGGATCGAAGAAGTAACCGGACGGACGGTGGCCAGCGGAATTGACATCAGATATACTCCGGTTCCGTTTCTTACCACCGGACTGAGCGGATCATCTCTCGGTATGCCGGTTGCCTACAACCGCAGCGCGCCGGAGCCGCTTCCTTCGCGTCTCGGCTGGACATTGTCGGTAAAACCGATACCAATGAATCATCCGCTTCTTCGCTACATCGACCCCGACATCGGTATCGGTATTGCGAAAATCGCCGACGAACCACTCAAAGCGGGTATCAGTACCGAGATGGTAATGGGCCCGTATATCCGCATCCGTACGGGATACGAATACACGAAGGGTGAAAAACCCACCTGGCACGGCATAGGAGCGGGAGCCGGCATCAGATGGGAATCGTTCAAACTTGACGGCGCATGGCGGTATCTGTCAACGGAATTCGGCCCCGTATGGTCGGTGGCGCTCACCCACGAACGCGAAGAACTTAAAAAACGCACCGCGGAAGATTATTACCGGATCGCCGAGAGACATTACAAAAAGCACCGGTTCACCTTCTGCTCCATCAATGCGCGCCGCGCCTTGAGACTCGATCCCAACATGTGGAAAGCACATGCACTGCTCCAGAGAATGAAATCAGATATTCTTCGCAGTCAACGCCGAGAAATCGCTCTGATTTATACCGGTAACGCCCGGGGAAATTTCACTATTCCTCTGGCAAAAGGGGCTCCCGGTGGTTTTGCGCGACAGGCAGGCGCCATTAAGGCACTTCGTGCACAGTTTCCCCTAGCAATTACCGTTGAGGCGGGGAATCTGGTCACTCGCGACATGCAACCCCTGAGAGCCGCTTTTGCCGCTTCCTACCTTGACTATATCGGTTACGACGCGGTTGGCTGCGGTAACGAGGAATTTCTGTTCGGCTTCGGAAAACTGAGTAAAACCGCCGGAGGCGATTATCAGTATCTCTGTTCCAATACATCATCTGCTTCGAAAGGCTTCATCCGCCACCGAATTATTGAACGGGAGGGGTACCGCTTTTTTGTGGCATCCTGGCTCAGCCCGTCATTTCTTCCTGATGATGCACGTGAACGCCTGCTGGGAGTCGAAAAGGCGAACCTTCTTGGCAAGGCCGGGAACTGCGACCTGCGCATCTGTATCGTCAATGCCCCCTGGGAAGAATTACGCCGCCTCGCACCATCATTTTCCGGTTTCGACATTCTCATCTGCGGCAGCATCGAGCAGCGGTTCGCCTCGCCCATGAAACTGGGCAACTGCACCGTACTTTCCGCAGGAAGCCTGGGACAGTATGTGGGCAACCTCATCATCCGTTTTGATGAAAACCGTAAAGTAACCGGTATGGAAAACCGTTTGACAGCCCTCGACTCACGGATCACTCAGGACACCCTCATCGCACGCAAAGTAGCAGTTTTCGCGGCCAATGCAGGCTTGCCGACCACTGTTTCCGGAGAAAAAAGAGCAGCAGAAGGCACCTTTGTCTTTTCCTCCGATCGTGACGGAAAATCCGATATTTTTCTCAAGGTAACCGACCAGTTCGCCGAGTTTCCCCTTACTGATGAAATAGTTGATACCTGTGATGCCCCGGTTCTCTCTTTTGCCGCGGGGAGAATCGCCTGTCGTGCCCAGGACGGATTCTGTCGTCGGCTGCTGACCATGAACCTTGACGGCAGCGACAAACGGTACACCGCAGACAGCCTTGAGGCCGGCGCTGCCTCATTCTCCCCCGACGGACGCTGGATTTACTATGCGGCGGCACCCTGCGGGGACACGGTCACCGACATCTACCGCGTCAAGACTGAAGGCGGCCCGAATTTTCCCGTTATCGCATGGCCTGAGGCAACAGAAACCGCACCGGTTTTTTCAGCCGACGGTACCATGATGCTGTTCAGTTCCAACCGTGACGGCACCTTTCAGCTCTACCTCACCAACCCTGAAGGAGAACTCCCGCTGCGTATCACCGACAAAGCTGCCAACCATTTCGCCCCCGCATTTTCACCCGACGGATCAATGATCGCCTACCTTACCGATGCGATGAATTTCGGTGGGAGAAGTGATTTATGGATTTTTGAGCGGGAAGGCGGCACCCACCGCAGAATCACCCAGCGCTCAGACGTCAAGGAGTTCTGCTGGCTCAGTGACGGGCGTACCATCGTGTATACCATGGGAGCTGTAACCGATGAACTCACCGCAGTCGATGTATTCTCTTTCCGGTTCAGAAAGCTGGTAACGGCGGAGGGTAAAAAAACATGGAACGAACGGGCGCCGCAAACCATGCGGCTCGACAACGAGGAATACATACTTTATATTCGTGATTACCCGGAAGAAGAAGACCGCCGGATCTACCGGATTAAAACCGACGGCACCGGTGATACCCGTATTGTCAACAGTCAGGGCAGCGACTGGTTCATGATGCGACCAACCCCATGAACCGTTTCACCGGATAAGGATAAGCGTCGCACCATCACCACCGTCCCGCATCGCTGCGGAGCGGTAGGTCCGGTACAGTGACCGCAGGGTACCTTCGAGCAGATCAACCACCAGTTTTTTAAGCACCGGTCCCTCGTTCGGGTCGCTGTGCAGACCGTATCCGTGAATCACCAGCAGCTCGGAAATGCCGTTATCTCTGCATCGGTGAAGCGAACCCCGCAACCGGACCGTTGCCTCATCGGAGCGTAACCCGTGCAGATCAAGGGTCATCCGGTGACGTCGGGTACGCCGCGTCCGACCGATTGTCGTCCGTTTGTCTTTCTCCGGGGCGGCGTCCTTATGCTGCACCCCGTACTGTTCAATATGGGCAAGAATCTCGTCGGCCGATCTTCGTTTTCCTCCGCTCATCAGGATGCTCCATCACCGCCGGCGGGATGCAGGTACGACTGCAGTACCGACGCTTTCCAATCGGTGAAATTGCCGTCGCGAATACGGGTTCGCGCCTGTCGCACCAGTTCCATGTAATAGTTGATATTATGCTGGGTCATGAGTCTGATCGCCAGGATCTCCCCCGCCATGTAAAGGTGTCGCAGATAGGCGGTACTGAAGTTCCTGCAGGTGTAACAGGTACAGTCGGGATCAAGCGGCAGGTCAAACGCACGGGTAAAACGGGCATTGCGGATATTGATCTTCCCCCGTGAAGTAAATGCCGAACCGTTGCGCGCATTGCGGGTGGGAAGCACGCAATCAAACATGTCGATACCCCGTTCAATACAGTTGAGAATATCCTCCGGTTTTCCGACCCCCATAAGATACCGTGGTTTATCCTCCGGGAGCAGTGCGGCGGTGTACGCCGCCACGTCATACGTCGTCTTTTTCTTCTCCCCCACGGCAAGGCCACCGAGTGCGTACCCGGGAAACCCCATCGCGATCAGTTCCCGTGCGCACCGTTCCCGCAGTTCCCTGATGGTTCCTCCCTGCACAATACCGAATAGCGCCTGTGGATACCCGAAGTGACACGGGAGAGCCGCATGCGCCTCGTTGCACCGTTTCGCCCAGCGAATGGTACGATCCACTGCATCCACAATAAGTTCAGGTGCGGCATCCGCGGGAGGACACTCGTCGAATACCATAATGATATCCGCTCCGAGATTATGTTCGATCTCCATCACCCGTTCCGGTGAAAACAGATGGGTCGATCCATCGATGTGTGATTTAAACAGGACTCCATCTTCGGTGATTTTCGATATATCGCGCAGACTGAAGACCTGAAACCCGCCGCTGTCGGTGAGCATCGCCCCGCTCCAGCTTTCGAACCGGTGCAACCCGCCCGCTTCGCGGATCAGTTCGCTTCCCGGTCGCAGGTGCAGGTGATAGGTATTCGCCAGAATGATAGAGCTGCCGGCATCAGCCAGCTCAGCCGGGGAGAGTGATTTCACGGTCGCCTGTGTACCAACCGGCATGAATACGGGTGTCTCGATGGTACCGTGGGGGGTGGTGAAAGTTCCGGCCCGGGCGGCGCAGTTGGGATCGCGGTGTTCAAGCGTGTAGGTAAAATGCGGCGTGGTCACGTTCCTGGAATACTCCTGTTTCTTTTGATGTTCAGGGAAAATAACACACTACACGTATCAGGGCTACCTTCCGGTCGAACAAACAGTCAGAAAAAGAAAATGCTGCAGCGCGTTTTGATCTGACCGTTCTTGCCCAACTTCAAATGATACAGTATTTTGTACCAATCAAACGCTATTCCTCAAACAGCACTGTGCCCCGGAAAGGCTCCCCCGTGACCTCCCCCAACCTCACCACCACCGGTCTTCTCAACACCGTTACCGTACTCGAAATCGGCAGTTCCGACATACTCCACGTTGCCGGAATGCTTCTTGCCGATCAGGGTGCAACAGTAATCAGAATTGAATATTCCGATGTTCCGGACAGCTCCCCGGCGTACCACAGCGTTACCGACCGCTCCAAACAGGTATTCACCCTCTCCGGTAACGATCCTGAGGCAACTACTACGCTGCATACACTGTTAACCGGTGCGAGTATCATTATTGATGATCTGGACAGTAAACTTGCATCGACCCTCGGTGTTACCCCGAATCTGCTTGCCGCGAAGAACCGGTGTATACTCCAGCCTTCGCTGCGGCCCGACAGGCCGGAATACTGGAACGATACCACCGTGGCAGCCATGGCGGGAATTTACGAGGACGGACTGAGTATCGGCGCACCTCCACGGTACAACGGTGTGGAGATCACCGCAACAATAGGAGCGCTCTATACCGTCAACGCGGCGGCAGAACTGCTTCTCGGCAGTCAGCGTTTCGGGACCGTGGACACGATCAGAATTCCTCTTGACCGTATACTCCTTTTCGCACAGCAGCTCACCATCATTATCAGGTCAAAGCCCCCTGTCAGCTGGGAACCGTTCCGGATGATCGCGTCCCCCTTTATGGGCACGTGGAAAGCTGCCGGGGAAAGTTTTATCTATCTGCACGTCGGCATGCCGCGCCACCTGCGATCGTTCCTGTTCTTTCTTGACAAAATCGGCTACGGTGCCGAAAAAGCCGCTATCAGAAAAGCACTGCATCCCGATACGCGGCGTGATCCGATGACCCTCAACAATGTCCGCGAGGGAAAGGTAATCACAGGAATCTTTCAGAAACTGTTTCTTCAGAAACCCGCCGATGAATGGGAGGAACTGCTCGGTAACGCGGGTTTCTGCTGCACTAAAATTCGCAGTTTCGATGAATGGTGCCGTCATCCGCAGGTCACCTTGACTCACCAGATACTCGGGAGCACCAACTCCGACGGATCGCCCCTGCCCCTGCCGGGTGCACTTTTCAGTTCCCTGCGCCATCCGGATGCCACCGTTGCCCCTCCGCCGGCAGAGCGAAACTATTCAGCAACCGGAAAAAACCGCGATTCCGTTCCGGACGTTCCTCCGTCAATCGGCCAAAACACCTCCCTTCCGTTGCAGGGCATCCGGGTGCTGGACCTCGGACGCGTTATCGCCGGTCCGTACTGCGGCAGACTCCTGGCCGAGGCGGGAGCCGAGGTACTTCACGTTTCCCTCCGCAACAACCATCTCAACTGGGAGGAGCCATTCGGTATTATTTACAATACCGGCAAAACCTCGGTGACTCTTGACTTCAACAATCCGGAAGGAAAAGAGGCTTTCAGAAAACTGTTCGCCTGGTTCAATCCGGATGTGGTCGTCCACAATTTCATGGATGACGCGGCAAGGAAAATCGGGTGTGATTATGCCGGGTGTAAGGCACTCAAGGATGATGTGATCGTGGTCGACTTTGCAGGATACAGTCGTGGCGGTCCGTGGGAGAATTTTCCCGGGTTCGAGCAGAATGTTCAGGCCGCAAGCGGCATCCTCGCAACGTTCAGCAGCGGAAGTGCCCCGCGCATTCTTCCCGTTCCGGTCAATGATCTGAGCGCCGGACTCATTGGAGCGTTCGGTGTACTACTCTCACTGCTCCACAGAACAACGAGCGGAGAGGGAAACCGGATCACCTCATATATCAACTTCCCCTCCATTCTGGTGCATCTTCATTCACTGAGCCGGCGGATCAAAGAGGAACGTGCCGCAACCATCAACCGGTATTTCAAAGCCTCCGACGGCTACTTCCTGCTCTCCGCAAGCCGAAGCAGTCTTGATAAATTTTTTACGGTACCCGAAATAGCCGCACTCACGGGAAACCCGACTACAATCAACGAGAATGATCTTGAAGGAGTGTTCAAAAAAAGACGCGTTTCCTGGTGGTCGCACCAGGTGGAAGCCTTCGGACTGAAAAACGAGCTGCATATCGTTCCCCGGAGAAGCCTCTCACAACTTCTGAAAAAGGAACTTTCAGCCGATGACTCGCTGTTTACCTCGGCTTATCATGAAGGCCTCGGTCAGGTGGTGTATTCACAACCGCCCCTGTTCTCCGAAAAAAGTCAGCTCCGGACGATATCCCCGGCACCCTATCCCGGCAGTGGTACCACCGTCACACTGGAAAAAATCGGTATTGATCCCAAACGTCATACACCCGCCATACCACACGTTGCCGACAAACCGGTATCTCTCCCTGCACGGATATGGTGGATCATCAGACAGCTCAAATGGCTCTCGGTGGTCGCGTACCGCAACAGGTTTTTAAAGGGATTCTGATTTCCGGATTACAACAGGACCGCCGCGCGGTTTAAATAAACCGTCCCGGAACAATCACCAAAACCATTCAGGTCAGATAACGTAAGAGCGCCGGTGTGGAGAGCGGTTTTTCCAGAAGCGTACAGCCGTGATTCTGCAGGGAACGGGCCTGCTGACTGTTGCTGTCTCCGGTGGTTACAAACACATTAACCGACGCGGAAACCGTTTTCACAATAGTGAGCAGATTGACCCCGAGGTGATAATCCGACGGTGGATCAATATCAATGATAAGATGCCCGATGGCATGTTCCATAATAAAATCCACTGCGGTATCAACATCATCCATAAGGGCAGGTTCACATCGGCTCGAAAGTGAATGGAGCAGATTGATCATGAAGGGTGATTTTTTACCGAAAAGAACTACAGGTACTTTCGTATGACCATTTTCGGGAGACACACTGAGATTCGGCGCTGGTATGGAGGAATGAACTTTTTTTCTGCTTTTGTTCCGTTGCAGTTCTTCGAGGATTCTCTTCCGGTTGGCTTCAAAATTCATAGATCAATTATAAAGGTAAATCCGGGGGAATGCAAGAGAGATATTTCCGAAAAGTGCAGCGATCAACGGAAGTTCCTCACCACCTCCACCACCGGCACCACTTTCAGCAACCGTACTTCCTTAAAAGCCCCGTCTGCTGTACACTGGGTTTAGTGTCGATAATTCTGTACGGATTGAGGCGCGAGATGAAGCTGTAATGCAGCGTCTTGGCGAGTATATCTCACGGTACCCGTTTTCACCTGCACGAACGGTCAGTCTTGCCGATAATGGTAAGATCCACTACCGGGCATCAAAGCCCACTTGCATACCCTTTCCGAAAGCAGGTTTTTTCAGGTAATATCCGGCCAACCAGTAAGGGATAGTGCTGAAAAATCTACTCGGTCCCTAAAAAAGAAAATACCTATCAGTTACTTTATGAACGCATCCTTCTGCATAGCGGAAAATGCAGCTGAAATTGATTTCAGATACGCATCAAACTGGTTCTTGACATCATCCGTGTAATCGGATGCTCTGTTTCCAACGCCGATGATACCGACTATTTTCGTCCCGTCCAAAACAACACCGTTCATGTGTCGTATGATGGCCACATGTCCCTCAGGATAACCGTGCTTTGACGGACGCATTTCCGTTGCGTAGTCATTGGTAACGATGACCTTCTTTTCACGCATTGCATCGCCCCAGAGACCCATTTTTGAAATATTGTAGTCGATGGTTTTTTCGGCAATATTACACCCTGACAT
>JBNLDC010000036.1:0-22457 GCA_050304135.1 Chitinispirillaceae bacterium
GTATTCAGGGAATTGGTATGTGGAAAATGATTATCTAGCAGATTAGTTTATTTATTCTGATAGCCCTGAGAGGAACGGAAGTGACTTTAGGCATGATGGTATTCCTCCGCCGAGTTAGCGCCGCACGCCACGACTGGTAAGCCACCGACACACTGATGACGTGATACTGTTGCACGCACAAAACAACAGCACCGACCTTACGGGGCGACTGCGGCTCGCGCGGCGGAAAAAAGTGCGTGGTGTCCAGAGGGTTGTCAATCCTTTCAATAAGCGTGAAGAGTCCGGTGTACCCACCGTTTTTATTATACCGCTTTCGCGCCGGAACACCTTTGGGCGCGGCGCGGGGGCGCCCCCTCGCTCCTGATTACTATCCGTAATGTGCTTTTATATGGTAATTAATCTCCATTTCTCCAAACTCAATTTACACAGGAGCGGGCGCTCCGCCCCTGCTGCCCCGGCCTAAAGCGTGTGCTGGCCCACACCCTTAGAGATCCCGGGCCTTTTTTAGCACCGCAGCGAAAGCGGTACAATAGAAACGGTACGAAGTACCGGATTCTCTGCGCTTAAAGAACGTATGTGACAACCGCAGACGCCCTTATCAGACCAGGAAGATTTTCATTTACGGAGTATTGTGCTCAAGGTGACACCCTCTGGTACAAAAAACGTTGGCGTGCGGCGCTATCGCGGCCAAAAGGCAGACTCCGTTTCTTACGTCACGTTTGTTCCGTCGGAATACCTGATATGAAACCATACATGGATTCTGGAGATAATTCGTGAGGAAATAAATATCTATCAGATCATGTTTTATCCTGTTAAACCTGAGGGGAACGGCAGTGACATCGGTATAGAGAAATTCCTCCGCCGGATTAGCGCCGCACGCCAGACTGAATGGCAAGCCACCAACCGGTAGCTTGAGCAACAATGCATCCCGCCTCTACAAAAATCCCGCGGTCCCAAGGGGCGACTGCGGCTCGCCCGGCGGAAAAAAGCGCGTGGTGTCCAGAGGGTTGTCAATCCTTTCCTTAAGCGTTAGGTATCCAGTGCTTTGCACTGTTTTTACTATACCGCTTTCGCGCGCAAAGGAACCTCTGCCCGGGTGTGGGATCGGCATCCCACTCCTGAGTATGATGAGAAACGTGCTCTGACGTTATAGGTGATACCATGAATTAATATCTTTACATGTGGAATATCAGCTTTATTTCTTTAGAACCCGGGAGCGGGCGCTCCCGGGTATATTGAGTTTGGAGAAATCGCGGTACTGAAGAAGTCGCTGCACTGGCGGAAACGCCATAGCCGACCGGCATGTAGTCGAAAAAAGGAAATATCTAGCAGTCACATCACTCGACACTGTTGAACGCACTGTCCAGCCAGCGCATGCGATCTTTTGTCCATGTTTTCAGGTTTTCCAGCTGCAGCGGCCACGTTTCCGGCTCATCCTCATTATCATCCCTGAAACCACCGAATACATTCCCTTCGCCGATAGGCCATTTTTCGAGATCCCGCTCAGCAGCATTTGTCAGGGGTGTGCTGATGGATTCGACGTACCTGTCAATTGACGCATCGGCCAGCAGGCTCCCGCGCAGCTCCTGCCAGCGGGCAGCCGCCGCAGCCATGAACTCCGGCTGTTTCCACATGATAAGATGCCAGTCGTTGGTACCGCGCCGATTCTCCTCCCAGTGCCATCCTTCCAGATCGCTCGCATAGTTATCGAGCGAGAAATTGTAATCCCAGAGCGGTCCGGCGTGAATCGGTTCGTTCCGTTCCTTATACATGTAGTGACTGCGGATGTACGCATCGACATCACGGGTAATCTCGTTGATCAGAAACAAGTCGACAAAGCTGGGCATATCAATATATTCCATCCAGTTTCCAATCGGGTCGGCGTGCAATGCATCATGAAACTGCTGAATATAACTGGTAATCCAGGCGATCTGCTGTTCATTTGCCGGTGAGGGATCAACCAGCTCGAGATCATCCCAGCAGGTTGCCGTACTGTCCACTTCACGATCACGTCCCCAACCCCCACCCATTTTATCCGCACCGGTGCACTCCAGCTCAAGCTCGCCGCTGTCAATCGCCATCTGGTCGAATTTGAAGATGTAGCCACCGCTGAGCTTGGATGGCTCAACGTCATCCTCATCAAGCTGTTTGAGATCGATCCGTGTTTTCTGGTTTTTAATCGTTTGCACGATGGTGTACACTCCCTGGTAATCGTCGGGCTCAAGCGGCGAATCGTCCTGGTTGATGTAGACTTCGGCGAAACGGTACTGCATGGCACACAGTCCCATGTCCCTTCCGAGAGTATAGACAAACGCATTCCGGATAAGTGTTTTGTCGGTGTACGGACCGATCAGTGCCCAATCGGCCTCGGCGGGCATTCCGAGAAACGGATAATCAGCGTCTTTATCCTGATTATCGCGTAATTCAACACGATAAGGTGCTTTTTCAAATCGGATTGAAGACTGACCGCGAAGATGATATCCGGCACGGGTGGCAACCGTCGGAGCGGAAGAGAAGGACGCCACGCCGTCAACGGGTTCAAAAGTGAAAATCGCGCAGTCAATAAAGTTGAATTTATCCTCGGGTTTTCCACTGCCATATCCTTCCAGTACCACTATCGGTATATCAGAGCCGGCATCGAATGTTTTCCTGATATATATCGCTGTACTCATGTCCCCCACGGGACTTCCGTCAACGAATGCCTGTGCCCGCAGCTGTGTCGTTGACGATACCTGCAGGGGAGTATCCTGATAAAGTGCGGACGTGGAGAACGGCACGGTTCCATCGGTGGTATAACGGATGTCGGCATCCCCCAATTCAGTGCTCAGTGTAATTTCAAGTTGTTCGCTGAAGGTTTGACTCGGCAGCGAAAACATGACATCACCGATAAGCGACGGTCCTTCCTCCCGTTTTGCCTGCAGCACGATGTCGGGTACGGTAGTCAGCAGGCTGGCAAGCGGCTCATAGTGTGTTTTATAGCCGGATTTTTTCACACGAAGTGTATCGATAGCCGCAGTCCCGACGGCAAAAGTACCGCCGATGCGTTTCGACTCCCTCACGTGCGTACCGTTTCCCACCCATTTGCCGCCGCACTTGATTGCCCGGACAATGCAGGTGGCGCCATCCGTTGAGATATCGATAATAAGCGCCTGGGAACTGATTGTGGGAGGCAGTATACGATCAATCGGTATGCCGTTCTTTTTTTCAACAATGCAATCGCGAAGCACCGCACCTCTGATTGATACTACCCTGAGACGGGCAGTGGTATGATTGCCGAGTTCAATACGGTTATTTCGTAATCCGACAAACCCCGAAGGGCTGAATACCCGGTCTCGCTCAAATGCCGCCAGTTCCCCCGAGAAGTGAAAGCGCCCCTCATCATTGGTTGTCGTTTCAAGTGCATTCACCTGTAATGTGACACTCGCTGCGGCAACCGGTTGCAGCGACTCATCAACCACGGTCCCCTGAAGGTCTATTGTCTGCGCAGAGGGCTCTCCGGAAAGTGCCATATACGCCGCAACAATAAGCATCACGTTTGTACTACGCAAACAAACTCCTTGATAACCGATTCTTTTACCATGTACTGTTCTCAACTACCAAATACTAATATAGACGGATTTTTGGCAACTGTGTTTTCCGAGGCAACTTACTGTTCTCTCCTGAGAATAGCACGAAAACACCGTTCACAAAGAACTCGCAGTAGGCGATGATTTATTCAAAACTATGATACCCCGTCCTTTGTCATAATTAGTATCTGTTCAGAATTGGGTGATTTTCGTCATACCCGAGTTGTCACGCAGTTCATTAAACGTTAGGTATCCAGTGTGGAACACTGTTTCTATTTTTAATGTTTTATCGTTTTGCAGGCTACTACGCTGGGCTCCGTGGTCCCGCCTTCGCGGGAATGACATTCAACCTATTCAATGTAAATTCTGAACAGGAACTAATTAGTATCTGCTCAGAATCGGTTAAATTCGGACACTGAGGTGGTACATTGAGCCCGTCGAAATGCTCTCGAAGCGATGCACTGAGTTGATCGAAGTGTGACCGGATTTCCTGTTAAAATGTGTCATTTTGAGAGCCTCAATGACCGTTCAGTTTTGGAACTATGCAATTCTGAACAGGAACGGATTATTCCTTGAGAACCGTTTTACCGCTCTGGCCATAGAGCTCCAGGATTCAGTCCCGTACGGCCATCACTATAAACGGGAATTCAATCACCACAGTATTTTCAGGAGACGGTAGTCGGTATCCGGCTATGGTATTCCTGTTTCTGCAAAATCCGGTTCTTGAAATCAAGAATCAGGAGACTTGTTTGGGAATGCATTTTACCTGCGGGCCTGAGTATATTTGAGTGTAGTTAAGTATACACACCTGTCTCGTAATACAGGGGTAGTACCTTCTTCCGATGAAATATCGGAATGCATCTTCATACCGGAAATAAATGAAAAATCAGGACAGGGAAAGAGTGGAACCGCTCGTTTCCACCGCCACTTTTAAGAAATGGATTACGGGCACAGTTGTTGCTACTTGCTAAAAAACAAATCGACTCATCGGATCGACTTCCCCTATACGGTGTCGTCGTGAAGAGCAGTAAAACCAGTTAGCGGTCAATTTTCACCAGTACCATTTACCATATTTTAATAAGGGTTCTTTTTGTAAACTGGTTACACTGCCACCATTCAGCAGAAAGAGATTGTTTATGGAAACAACAAAAACGTCAATCGCAGGGAGTTTCTGCAGAGCGTGTCCGTTGTCGGACCTGCGGCATTGACAGCAGGCAGCCCGGGAAGAACCGGAGAAACCGGCAAGAGAATTCACTTTTCAACAGAGGAGCATGGAATGGTATTCCGACAAGAAAATCGCAGACAGTTCATGGTGTCGATCGGTAAAGCCGCGGCGGTAGCTGCTTTGGCCCCTTCGATACTCGAATCCTGTAGTCCATCCGATCTGAACAATCCGGAAACCCTTTCCGGGGAGAAGATAACCCTTGATCTGACTGCAGACGAGAATAAGGCGCTCGCAACGGTGGGCGGTGCAATCAAGACCTCCGATCCGAATAATTCGTCGCGCCCCATGATCGTCAGCCGGATCTCTGCGGACAGTATCGTCGCGTTCTCATCCGAGTGCACCCATCAGGGGTGTGAAGTCCCGTTGCCATCAAACAACCATATCACCTGCCCATGTCACGGAGCAACATTTGACGGAAGTGGAAATGTGCTCGGTGGCCCCGCAAGAAGCGCTCTGAAAACGTATTCGGCTACGCTCAACGGGAATGTCGTTACGATTGAAACGTGAGGGGCGCCGTCGGGATTGCAGAGGTCGAAGCAGCATACAGTTCAAAGACATCGATTATTTTATCACCACTACTTTATTCCGGAACGGCAGGTAGCGACCGATCCCGTTCTAGTGGATATTTCTAAAAGCTGGAGGATTATGAAAATCTGTTTTCTTTTGATCGTCACGATGATCCTGACATCAAAACCGCTTTTCGCCTACGAAGATTGGAGTATGCCGAACCTTCGGGCGCCTTCACTCCTCGAACCATTTGCGATCGTGTCACAGTATCAGCATCAGTTCCAGGGAAAAACGATCCGGAAAGATTGGCACACCAGCATGCTCGGGATCGCAGATGGTGCAGACATCAACATCGGTGTGCGGGCTGCCGTATGGCGGGGAGCTCAGGTTTACCTGTCATACGACAACCTGCAGATGTTCAGTAAGTCACGTAACGAATTCACCGCCGGTACCGGTTATGCACTGCTTATTCCGAAGCTATTCCTGCGTCTTCAGATGGAAGGTGAAATTTACTCCTACGCATCTTTTCTCACTTTTCCAGAAAAACGGAAAACCGGTTTTTTCATCCGTGGATGCATTCAGAACGACCCGTTCTTTGACCGTGTTTCATTTATCGCCAATATCGGTTACGGATTCAATGACAGGGCACCCGGAGTCGGACTCGGTGTCGACGTCGCCATAAACGAAACATTCGGCGTGTACGGTTCCTTTTTTCCCGCCTGGTACAAAACGGATACCGCCATCGGACAATCCGATATCCGGAGTCCTTATACTTTCGGTGTGAGAATCGTCACCTATGGACATCAGTTTTTCATTTTTGGAGGCAATGCCGTCGAGAACGGTTCGCGACACCTGATGCGGGGAACTTCCGATTATGATCTTCGGCTTGGGTTCGTGATCACCCGTCTGTTTTCTTTCTAAACGCAGTGAAAACAAACACATCCGTTACGGTAACTATTCAGGTACACTATTATTCCGGCAAATAAATATTACCCATAACTGTCGTTCATACTTCCCTTCGATAAACTCAGGGTAAACTCAAACTCAGCATGAACGGTATTTTTCCCGCTCATTCTGAGCATCATCGAAGAATCTCTGAAACACGAGTGAGGTATATTTAGTCGCCGGAGTAATAAACAGCGATTCCGCTCATCCTGAGCTAGTCGGAGTGTGGACGGTTTCGCGCAGGCAGGCTGCCGAAGGGAAAACATGGTAAGCTCAGCTCACCATGAGCGGCCCTGTAAACATTGATCGTGCACCTGTCAGGGCTACCCCTCACGCTGAGAATACAGTATTCTCTACCTTATCGGAACATCATTTCATTGAACCGAAATTCCGACTGATTATTACACATCAATCTTGAGGATAAGATTCCAATCAATGAAACACCTCGTACCATTTTTTCCCTGATCAGTATTTATGAATTATCTATATTTCACAAAGTAACTTTAAAACGTCTGTATTAATTGCTCAAAATGCCATGTACTCTTTACGGGAGATTATCATATTTTAGACAAATGTATCCTGAATATTCACCATATTGTATATTTTAACAGTATGTAATCTATTTTTCTGAAAGGATCTCAACATGTCCAATCTCGCATCAGCATTTAAATCAGAAATTATACGGTTAAGTCGCAAAGAGATCAAAGCGGCGATCAAACCACTTCAGGCCACCGATTCATCTCTTAAATCCACTGTCAGAGAGCTTAAGAAAAAGATTTCTTTGCTCGAAGCTGAAAACAAAAAACTTCAATCACTACAGAAAACTGAGGAAAAACCTGAAACGGCTCCGGAAACCGCGGAAAACGTACGGATAAGTTCAAAAACAATCAAATCCCTCCGGTCCAAACTTGGTCTCTCTCAGGAATCATTCGGTAAACTGCTCGGTGTAAGCAGCAATGCTGTTCATTCGATGGAGCATAAAAAGGGACAATTAAAGCCTCGCTCTTCAACACTCTCTCAATTGCTTGCCCTGAAAAATATGGGAAAAAGAGAAGCGAACAAGAAACTTGAAGAGATGGACCTGTAACGGTCAGGACAAAAACTGCTTTGAGTCAAACAAGCCCCCACCAGAGGTGGGGGCTTGTTTTTTGGTGCGGGCGGAGCCCGCGGCAGAAACAAGAAGACCGTTGTACGTTCTAGTTGTCTTTTACCATTCAATACACGTACAGATACAATCGTCACATACGTTGTATTGACATACTATCATCAAACCTGAAACAAACAGCAAATCATTTTGCACATACACTCATACCTGTTAAAAATGGTTTTTTTGACATACTCTTTCCCGCCATTAAGGTAGCTTGATTTACTTGTGCGCAATTCTTTTATAACATTCATCCGGAAGTAGCCATCATTTCATCGAACAAATTTATTGCCGCCAACTCCTTCCAGAACAATCCTGCCCTCATTGCCTGAAATCGGGAATAAGGTTTACCCTTTATATCACATATTCCTAAAAGGCTCTACCTTCATGGTTGACCCGCTATCTCTTTGGACCGTTCCCGGTGATGCATTGCATTTATAATTGAATAGTTCAGAATCAGAATAAACGGAGTAGTGCCTTCTTCTTTTAAGTAAACGTCACCGTATCGAGTAAGAGGAGGGCTCGCGCCCTCCGTCTTCTCACACCACCGTACGTACGGTTCCGTATACGGCGGTTCGTGGTTGATTACGGACAACCATAAATCGATCGAGCAGTAACGCCAGTCCCATTTTGTCGAAATCGATCTTATTGAATGCCTCGTTCATGTGCGATGCCCCGGCATTCCACCATGCCCCGCGTCCGTTTGTTGCGGATTTCCATGAGCGTGCTTCATCCAGACCCCGTTTCATCAGGTTCTTTGCTCTGGTATAAGGACGTTTCCATTGTCGCCATTTGATACACCGTAACTTCCAGCGTATCCACTGGTCCAGTTCCTTGAAGACACTCTTTACTTCTACTATGTTGAAGTACGATTGCCATCCGATCAAAACCGTCGAGACCTCTTCGATGACTTTCAGGATATTACGACCGCGCCCCTTGCGAAGCGCTTCCCGCAGGTTGTCCTTCAGTCGCTCTACCGAACGAGGAGCCACCTTGAGCCGTGGCGTTCTCTCGCTTGTCATAAAATACGCGAGAAATTTGCGTTTCCACAAACGATCTACAGCACTTTTCGACCGGTTGATTTTCAGCTTGAGCCGCCGTTCAAGGAATCCGGTTATCGACTCCATCACTCGTTCTCCCGCCCGCTGCGACTTTACGTATATATTGCAGTCATCAGCATAGCGTACAAACTTGTGACCTCGTCTTTCCAATTCCTTGTCAAGGTCATCTAACACAACATTCGACAACAACGATGACAATGGGCTACCCTGCGGCGTGCCTCCCGTACAGGCGGTTTCAGACCGTCCGTCATTATGCCCGTCGCATATACATACACGCTTTCCGTACAGGTATCGGACTTTGAAGATATTGGCCTCCTCATCCAGCGTGAATGTCTCATGCGCTTCCTGTGCGTCAGGCCAGCGCTTTGCCTGCGGCTTCCTTCAGATTCCATGTCACCATGGACACCCTTGCCGTACGGCTATCACTTCCCCCTGTCGGGTGTGTTCGGGACTTGGGAACAATCATCCCCGCACCAAAATAAAAACGGTACCAGCCACAAGGCCGGTACCGATTCAAACATCCTTAAAATCGTCTGTTACCAGAAATAGGCGTACAGACCGACGATAATCACTACAATACCTGCGGCTCCAATGAAAAAGACACCATCCGTTTTAAAGAGTTCCGGTTGTAGAGCGTAGGCTTTTCCGTCCTTTTTCAGTGAAACACCATTGGTGTACATCATCAGAGAGACGAACGCCAGCAGGAAGGTCATCATGAAAATGGAGTGAAAACCGAGATGCACCAGACTGTGACCGAACAGTGATGTTCCCCAGATCAGACCGGCGATCAGAGAAAGTGCGGAGAGAATGGCGAATATTCCACCGACTGTTTTCAGATTCTTTTTATCACTATCAGGAACCGGCGCTGCCGCCACCTGATGAGGATCAGTCAGTGAAAGCACCACTGCCGAAGTGATCAGAATCATACAGACGTAGCCCATACGAATGATAAACGGCAGATCCGGCAGCAACACCTTCATCAGAATACCCATCGGCAGGGTGATGATGGTGGTCCAGAGCGCCGCGCGATTGGTCGCACGCTTCCAGAGCAGCCCCATACCGAACACCACGACCACTCCCGGATAGATAAACCCGGTATACTCCTGAATGTACTGAAATGCCTGGTCCAGCCCGCCGAGCAGCGGTTTGGCGGCAAACACGGCAATGATCAGCGCCACCAGCGAAGCGATACGTCCGGTTCTGACGATCTCCTTTTCGGTTGCCTTCGGCTTGATCAGCGGTTTGTAAATATCGAGCGTAAAGATTGTGGAAGTGGAATTGAGCATCGAGGCGAGTGAGGAAACCACCGCCGCCACGAGTGCGGCAAACGCGAGTCCTCTGATACCGACCGGTGCGAAATTACGCAACAGCCAGGGGTACGCCTCGTCGGCAATACCGATGGTACCCTGTAACCCCTGCAGATTATTCTGCAGATCAGGATGATTGAAGAGAACGTAGGCGGTGATTCCGGGAATGATAACGATGATCGGAATCAGAATTTTGAGATAGCCGGCAAAAATAAGTCCCCGTTTTGCCTCTTTAATGCTTTTCGCGGCAAGGCCCTTCTGGATGATGTACTGGTTAAAACCCCAGTAGCCGATATTGGTAAGCCACATCGCCCCGAAGATAACCGCCAGACCCGGCAGATCCTTGAAGAGTGTGGGATTGATCTTGCCATCGATGATCATGTTGAAATGCAGATCCGTCGGCATTTCACGTACCTTGGTGAGAACCGTCACGAAGCCCTCGATCGCATTACCACTGTCGGAGACCGCACCGAGTGCGAAGAATGCCGTGATGAGTCCGCCACCGACCAGAAAGATCACCTGTACAACGTCGGTCCAGGCAACAGCTTTGAGACCACCGTAAATTGAATAGATTCCGGCGAAAATCAGAAGCCCCGGCACACCGTATGCACGCGGAACACCGAGAATCTGTTCCATGGCGATAGCACCGAGCCACGCAACCGAGGTCAGATTAACAAAGACGTAGACCAGAAGCCAGAAAAACGAGAAGAAGAAACTCACGCCCTGACCGTAACGCTCTTTTGCGAGCTGCGGCATGGTGTAGATCTTTTTTTCGATCATGTACGGAAGGAGATACTTCGCCACCAGAATCAGGGTGACGGCGGCGATCCATTCATAGGCCGCAATCCCGAGTCCGACCCGAAAGCCCGAACCCGACATACCGATAAAATGCTCAGCAGAAATGTTTGCCGCAATCAGCGATGCACCGATCGCCCACCATGACAATGTCCCTCCGGCAAGGAAGTAATCCTTGGAATCCTCCTCTTTGCCGTCCTTCCCACGGGATAACCATAATCCCAGACCGACAATCACTACCGCATATACTATAAATATGGTGTAGTCGATCGTAGTGAACCCTGCGTTCATACCGTTCTCCTGTTGAAGTAAACTGTTATTCCGTGCCTAGCGACTCCCCTCCGCGTGCCAAACCGTCACCCGCCGAACTGTTCCGCCCAGGGTACCGCATCCCGATTTTTCTCCCCGAAAGGACAGGTAATGCGCCGTTCCCGCAGACGTCACCATCGTGACGGATCACGTTCCAACAGCAAAAAAGAACCATTCAACACAGGTGTGGATAATAACTCTATCAGCAAAACCGGTTAAACAACCGGAATAGGAGGCGAATGTGTGCCAGTCATTCCCCGTAGCTGAAGTGACCAATATACTTTATCAGGCGGGCGGCGTGCTACTGGGTTGGTGAGTGTGGTACCGCGGTATCCGAACAGGGCGGAAAAACTGATCGGAAACGTGGTACACCCCGTACCGGGCGGCAGGATCAGGCCCTGCAAATAGGGCAGATGTCTCGTGTTTGATGCCTTAATCAGTGTTTCTCTATACGCACATTGAGCGGAGTCGAAAGGTAGCAATTCCATCAGATCACGGGCACCGCTTCGACTCCGCTGCTCAGTGTCCAGAAATGGTAGTTTACGGGCAGGCACTAATAATTTTTCTGCTCACCCGGTATCCAATTCAACTTCAAGTCTCCCCCCCCCCAAAAAAAAAATAAAGACGATACCGAAAGCGGTATAATCAAAACGGTACAGAGTACCGGATACTTAACGCTTACAAGAACGGTAGTGACATTGCGATACCGACCCCGACTCCGACTCCGAAACTGCCAACATCAGATTGAACAGCTGAGATGTGAACGCCATTTCCGGTAGCCGTGCCCCCACCCTGGCATCCCACTTCGAGTAGCCTCAGTGCACCGCTCCCCCGTTTACGGGAGAGGGAACGTGGTAGCTGTGACGTCATCCTCAATTACCGCACGTAATGCGGCTTCATCGTTCGACGTCAGCACGGCAAGGTGTCGTGTGATTTTCCCGGGTGACCAGTTCCACCATTGCGCCGACTGCAGGAGTTCAATGACGGAGTCGCTGAACCGTTTCCGGATTTCTTTTGCCGGATTCCCTCCCACCACTGCATACGGTGCAACATCTTTCACGACCACCGACCGGGCCGCGATGATCGCACCGTTGCCGATGGTGACTCCCGGCATGATCAGGGAATCATAGCCGATCCAGACATCGTTTTCAATCACGGTATCCCCTTTGTAAGTAAGTTCTCCGGGTTGCGGTGTTACCTTCTCCCAGCCATTGCCGAAGATGGCAAAGGGATAGGTGGTGAAGGCGTCAAGTTTATGGTTCCCACCGTTCATGATGAATCTGACGTCACGTGCTATGGCGCAGAATTTCCCGATGATGAGTTTGTCGCCAATAAAGGGATAGTGGTAGAGCACATTCCTCTCGAACCCTTCGGAGCCAATCGGGTCGTCGTAGTAGGTGTAGTCGCCAATAATGATGTTCGGGTTGGTGATAACGTTTTTCAGGTAGCACACCCGGGGGAATCCCTTCATGGGATGTTTTTCAGTTGGTTGCGGGCCGTTCATGGGTGGTTCTTTCGGGGGGGGGGGGGGGGGGGGGGTGGGAATTTGTTCTTAATACGTTTCGGCATTCTCTTTTCAAAAAATACTAAATTGGCGTTGTTTCATTTCATCAGTTAAGAAGTATTGATAAACAGCTCTACACTTTTTATTGAAGGATGGATTGTACACCGCTGACTGTCAATTTTTATCCGTCAAACAAATACGGCAGCTTTAATTCAATGGTCAAAAATGGTTGCAGATCACTATACCAAGTTGCATACACATCCTTATTTTCTTTCATATTGTTAAAATATAAATGGAACCAAAAATTCATTGAAACAATACATTCATATCCAACTTTTAAACTTAAACCGTATCGGTTTGAATTCTGAAACGTATTCTTATTTGAAAACAAATAGGAATAAAGAATTCCTACATCAACATGCATTTCATTAAAATGCCTTTTTTGAGAATAGTAATAATATTTGTAATACAAAGGAACTATGACTTGAGAATATCTAAGATTTTTATTTATATCATAATACAGACAGGAAATCGAACTTTCGAATGAATGGGGGTAAAGCTTATCCATTTCTAAACCAACACCAAGATTAACAGGAACTGCAATCGGTTTTTGTCTTGTGCTCACAGTTGGATTATATTGGCCGATGATAACAGAAGGAATCCATCCTGCTTCAATAGTAGTTTGTAACACAAGTATATTTACAATTACACATGATTTTTTTATCACTTTTTTTATTGACTTATGGTGTGGGCCCGTCATGTGCGGTTCTTTCGAAGAGTTGTGATATGAGCAATAGTATTTCATTCATTTAGAAACCATTGCTTAGATCTAATCCGCCAATTAGGGTCAATGGCCTTAGTCTCAAAAGCCAATTCCTGGCCCATGGTTCTTCCAAAACATAATCCTGCAATGACAAATGCCATCAGATATCTCATACGGTTCTCCTGGTTTTATTATTAGAGTGTGGCACCTTGAAAAATGAATGATTATCCATGCCTTGTTCTAAAAAATAATCTTGTAAACCATTGGAATGAATCTCATTCCATTCCCGACTTGTTCATTATCGGCAGCCCTAAATCCCAGACCCTCATAAGCCTTGCGGGCAAAGGGCGATGAATTGACCGTGATTTCATCAACATTGGGATAGTTCTTCTTTATTCCTTCAAGGAGATAGTTGAACAGTTGTCTTCCGATTCCTTTACTTTGATAGTTGACATCAACAAAATACCGTGAGATGAGGTTAGTGTCTCTTACCTGGATAACTCCACGTACGTCACTGTTCTCCATTGCAACTATGATTTGGCCGGTCTCACTGATTTTTTTCAGGACGTCTTCGGTAGTGCAAAAGCCCAAAAAGAATTGAACTCCTTCAGCGGAATAATCAGGTGCCACACATTCCATAAATACCCTTTTAATCAGTGCATTTATCGCTTGTGCTTCGTTTTCAAACGGCGGTCTTATTTCAATTGACAACATATTCCAAAGCCTTTTCCCCGCCCCCATACCCCGAGGAGCCATCCAATGAACGTGGACAATTACATGCTCATTGAATTACGAACAAAGCACGAGACCGATAACCCCGCAGATGGTGAGCGGAACAGAGAACTACCCTTACAGGACTTCAATAATATACTCGCGAACCCGCAACCGGAGAAACTGCAGCGACCGTATTTTCGGGCACCCCACTTCCCCACGCGCGGTAAGCGGCAGATGCTCGCTCACGTCATAAAACCGTACCCGGATTCTTCTTCCACATTCTGCATACTGACTTCTGGATTCTGACTTCTGAATTCTGAATACTGTTTCACCTGTCTCCCCAATGTCCTTCATTCACCATCCCCCTCACGAGGGGGTAGCCGAAGGCCGGGGGAGGTAAAGAGGACTACCAGACAATGATTTTCCATGGAATCCTGCCATGATACCAGGAATCTGCGCGGCAGGAATTGATCCGGGGAGTTCGAGTGCCTCACCCACCGGAGAGCCACTTCTGAATTCTGAATAATGTTTCAGTTCCGAGCCAACCGGTACCGGCCTTAACCTTAAAACACAAATGTCAACACGAACCCGGTCAATCCCAACCCGCCAAGTACAAAACCCCCGATACTGCCGGCTGATAACAGTCGTCGCCGCTCGCGGGCTTTAATCACCTCAGCACGGGTGTAAGTGGTACCCGTTGCAGGGTTGATCGCGTCGGGCAGCATGGTTTGAATTTCCCGATCTTTATCCTGCACCATTGTATATGCCACCGCACCACCTGCAATACCTCCGATTCCTGCAACAAGGCATCCGATGCGAAGACCGATGTGTTTCGGCTTCCCGGTAGAAACCGTTCCAAGACCTGGTGGTATCTTCGTTGAGTCGTCCCGCGTAGTATCAACCACCGGATACGAAAACGCAAAGTTCTCAAGTACATTCAAAATCTGTTCTTTGACGGTAAAATGGTACTGACCGTTCTGATAAAACAGACATTGCTTAATGGTAATATTCGGGGTTTGCGACTTGATGCCGTACACCGAATAGCATACGCGAACGTGCTCAAAGGTTGTCCCGTACGACTCGGCGGCAATGGTGATGCCGTTCCAGTCGAAAGGATTCGGTGGCTGCGGACTGCTCTGGTTGAACTCCGTGTCGTTTGCCGAAGAGAAAACCACCGGTTGTTCGTCGGTACCTTTGGCAATGAGTGTTCCTTCGACGGTAAGTCCGGTGAAGGGCTGGAACAGGAAAACGCACCCGGCCGGGATGGTGCATGTCTTGCCGGACGGAATGATGATATTCTCGCCGACAACATAGGGACTTTCGCTTGCGGCAAACGGGTAGTCGTGAATGTCGCCGGAGAGCGGGGTTTGGGAGTGGCCAGGCAGGAAAAGTAACAGAACAATGAAAACAATCATTTGGTAATATCTGTTTCCCCTCTCCGGGTGGAGAGGGGACCAGAGGGTGAGGTTAAAGGTAATGGGTAAATGTGGAGTTTTAATTGTCATTTTCATAGTTCAAGCAGTTCTGTTACCAGAATCAAGAGTAAAAGAGTGATATTATATTTTTGACCGTGTAACCTCTCCCCAGCCCCTCTTCTGTCAGGGAGAGGCTGGGGTGAGGTCTGTTGTTTACTTTTTAATACACGTTGCCGTTTTCGTCGGTTTTGATGAGCAATACATCTGTGCTGGTCGTACTTCCCTCAAGATAAGCAAACCCGGTAATAACATAACCACCATCGATTGTCTGCTCGACACAAAACCCAATACTCTGGCTATTACCTGCACCAATACTACTGAATATCTTAGTCCAAACAGTATCCCCATGCTCATCAGTTTTTATCAGATATGCCTTATCTACACCCAAAGAAGTACTCCCGACCATTATAAATCCACCATCGGTTGTCTGCTGAACATCGTATCCTATATCGGGATTTGAGCTACCATAGGTTCTTGTCCAAATAGTATCACCGACTCCATCGATTTTTATCAGATAGACATCATAACTACCATGACCAAACGAAGTTGTAGAACCGATGATAACATAACCTCCATCGACTGTCTGCCTGATGGAACGTGCCATATCATAATTGGCTCCACCGTATGTTCTTGTCCATGCAGTATCCCCAATTGCATCGGTTTTTATAAGATAAACGTCATAATCTCCAGCACCATACGAATCTGTAGATCCAGCAATAAGGTATCCCTCATCTATAGTCTGCAAAGCTGAATTTCCTAAATCAGAACCGGTACCACCGACGGTCTTTGTCCAGGCCGTGTCCCCACTTTCATTGGTTTTTATCAAATAGACATCTTTGGATCCAGCCCCGTATGATGTTGTAAAGCCTGCAACAATATATCCACCATCAATTGTCTGCCGGATTGAACTTGCATTGCTGGAATCGGAGCCCCCGTAGGTCCTTGACCAAAGGGTGTTTCCATTTCCACTGATTTTTATCAGATAAACATTATAGATTCCCGGACCAAAGGAGAATGTATTCCCTGCTGAAACAAATCCGCCATCTGCTGTCTGCAGGATGGATCTTCCATAATCAGCATTTAAACCGCCCAACGCCTTCGTCCAGATGGTATCACCTGTTTGATCGGTTTTTATCAGATACACATCGTGACTTCCTGCACCACTTGACATTGTATTCCCAACAACAATATATCCCCCATCTTCCGTCTGCTCAACAGATCGTCCCTCGTCCGGATCTGCCCCTCCGAACATTTTGAGAAACGTAATTCTCCTGAACACCGCCTCAACTTCCGCATCTCCGCTCACCACCGTAACACCCGTCGACTCCGCAGTACTGTCAGCAATCGCGGCACTCCCGCTCACAACTTGCCACCGCACAAATTCGAACCCCATATTCGGTGTCGCGGTAATCGTTGTGCTCACGCCGTGCGACACCGAATCCGAACCGGTTACGGTTCCATGTCCGTCACTGTTTACGGTAAGCAGATAACGGTTGATCGCAAACGTCGCCGCAACCGTGGCATTCCCTGTTGTCAGCGTCACCGTGGTTGCCGCTTCGGCAGCGTTGCCGATTGCTGCACTGCCGCCCGTTACCTGCCACTTCACAAAATGATACCCGGCATTAGCTGTCGCCTTGATGGAGTCGGGTATCCCGTATGCTACGGAATCGGAAGCAGGCAGCACCGTCCCATTAGCATCACTGCTGTTTACCTTAAGCAGGTACCTGTTGATCGCAAATATTGCGGTAACCGTGGCATTTCCCCCGGTTACCGCTACCGTGGTTGCAGCGGCACCAGGATCGGCAATTACCGCATTGCCGCTTGTTACCTGCCACTTCACAAAATGATACCCGGTCTTTGCTGTCGCCTTGATTGAATCGGGAATTCCATGGGGAATTGAATCGGATGCAGGCTGCACCGTTCCGTTGCCATCACTACTTACCGTGAGCTGATACCGGTTGATTGCAAACACCGCCTCAATCGAAGCGCTTCCGCTTCGCAACACTACAACCGTATTCATTTTTGTCGAGTCGGTAATCGTGACCGTGCCCGATGTTACACGCCAGACTACAAAGTGGTTGCCGGTAAGAGGTGTTGCGGAGATAGCCGTTTCAACCCCGTGGTTGACCGAATCGGAGCTGGTGACGGTTCCATCGCCGACTTTGCCTATACCGAGAAAATACCGGGTAATCGCAAACGTTGCCTTTACCGTTGCATCCCCGGTCTCAAGCGTCACGGTGGTCGATTCGGCTGCGGCATCGGCTACGGTTGCACTACCGGTGGTCACCCACCAGCCGGTAAAGTGATACCCGGGGTCAGGCGTGGCGACTATGGGCGCCGGAACACCCTGGGCAACGGAGCCGGTACCCGAAACGGTACCTTTGTCATCGGTGGCGGTGGTCAGCCAGTAGGTTTTCATGGTAAAGACCGCTTCGATGGTCGCATCACCGCTTTTGAGGGTAACCGTGGTTGCCGCCGAATCGGGCTGAGCGATCTGTGCTTTACCGCTTACCACCTGCCACTTGAAAAAGTAATAGCCGCTTCCCGGTGTAGCGGTAAGGGCAACCGCTTCGCCATGAGCAACGGTATCGTTTTCCGGAGCACCTTCGGCAGTTCCGCTTCCGTTGGTTTGCAGGGTAAGGCGGTAGTGATTGATGGCAAAAGCGGCGGATACCGTCGCATTGCCGCTCTCAAGGGTGACCAGGGTGGTATCTGCGGTCGAATCGGCTACGGTTGCACTCCCCTCGGTTACCTGCCATCCGGTAAAGTGGTACCCGGTGTCGGGGCGGGCGCTGATGGTGACCGGCGTACCGTGAGCAACGTTTTCGCTCCCGGTGGTCGTGCCGTGGCCGTCGGTGGTAACCGTCAGCCGGTAGATGTCTTTTGTAAATATCGCCCTCACCGTGGCGTCGCCGCTCACGAGTGTTACCGTGGTGGTGGCCGATGCGGAATCGGTAATGATGGCGCTGCCTTCGGTTACCTCCCACCTGAAAAAGATGCGGCCGGTATCGGGTGTGGCAATAATTGTATGCGCAACACCATGGAATACGGAGTCGGAACCCTCGACGCTTCCCTCTCCGGTGTCACTAACCGTCAGGTTGTACCGGGACGGAGCGAATGTGGCTTTAATCTCAGCAGCGGATGTTACTACAACGCTGGTTTGTGTCTCGTTCGGTGCGGCAATGGTCGCACTGCCCGAAACGAGGCTCCACCCGCTAAACCGGAAACCCACGGAAGGAGTGGCGCGTATCGTTTGCGGCACGTCGGTATAGGCGTCGCGTGTTCCACTCGGAATGACAGTGCCGCTGCCGCTGCTGCGCAGCGTAAGGGGGTAGGCACGGTTGACGGTTACCTTATAGGTTGTTGTACCTGTTTCCGATGCGGAGGTGACGACAACGGGGATCGGGCTTGTTTTACCCGGTTCGCAGGCGATCTCCTGCGACCATGCGCCCGAAGGGGTATTCGTACCATTTACCGTAACCGCAGAAAGACTGTGCGCGGAGCGCGGCTTCAAGCGGATGGTGGTGGAATCGGAAGGAATGCGCAGTTCATAGTTTGTGCTGTCAAAATAGAATGCCGGAACAAGCGTGCCGGTTGAGGGAATAAGTTCCACAAGACGGGTAAAGTCGCTGCCTGCACGGGTTACCGTAACAGTGTACGTGTTTTTCGTTATTCCATCACCGGCGGTAACAACAACGGTAAACGGTGTCGGCGCATTCGACAGGAGCCCGAAAAGGGAATCGGGAGAAGCGTCGTTGATCCTGACAGTTGCAGTATCGTCAAGCGGCGCCGCGGTAAAGCCGATGGTCGCAACGGTGTCGGCCACGATTAGCGTGTAGGTGCGGATGTCCAGGTCAAATGACGGATAAAGCGATCCCGACGTAGGCACCAGCCGTATTAGCAGTGCGCTGTTCTGCGCTGCCCGTTCGAACTCGATCACATACCGCGTTGTTGAGGTCGAATCGTTTGCCGTTGCCAGGATAACCGCACTGTCAAGCCCCACGGGAAGGGTGACTTCCTGCGGAGCCGGTTTTCCGTTGATCGTCATGATTGCCGAATCGGTACGCGGGGTAATGGCTACGGTCGAATCGTCAAACGGCAGGAGCACATAATAGTGCAGCGAGTCGGGATCGAAGCGCGGGGAGAGTGTTCCCCCGGAGAGGTCGATACCCGTCAGCGAGGCATCGGCAACCACCTTTGGTTCACGGGTAACCACCAGTGTATAGGCAACCGTGATTTTTCCATCATCGGTAATTGATTTTATCGTAAACTCGTTTTCGCCTACCATCAAAGGCCACTGTGGCGGATCTTGACCGGGGTCGATGGTGCTGTCGTTTATGGTGATGGAAGAGAAGGGATTGTCCGTTTTCGGGTGGAGGGTGAGGTACATGACGGTATCGGGAACGGTGACGGTGTATGCATATACCGTGTCGTTAAATACGGGGGTTAGGGCGATATTGTCAACAGTCAGTGCCGAGAGCTTTACCGCAGAGCGGTGTAGAAACAGCACGGCACTGTCATTGAGTGCTGAGCCGCTGGTCGTGGTGATGGTAAGGCGGGCAACCACCCGTCCGCCGCGCCGGAAAATGAGGGTAGTATCGGCATGCCTGCTATCGGTGGTTTCACCCTTGCTCAAAAGCTTCGGGAAGAGTGTATCGCAGCTGCCATCTTCATACGTGAGTGTGGCAACCGAAGATTCGATAAACGTGAGGAGGTAAAGGTTTGCTGTTATGGTAATGGATCTGCCGGTAGAATCAATCCACCCGGTATCACTAACCATCCGTCCGTTTTTGGAGGAAATGGCAATACTGCCCGATGCATGTTCAGGTTCGTTGAACGGATCATACGGACTATCACAGGTGAGCAGGAGAACGAGCAGTATCAGAAAATACGGAAGTAAGGAAGAGCGCATATTCGTTTATAGAGTAAGAGACATGGTAATTGTTGAGTGACCAGCACATCTACTGAATTTTTAAGTACGTCTAAAAATAAATGATTCGGAAAACGGATGCCCCATTGCGGAACCTTTTTAATATACTTACGGACCCGCAACCGGAGAAACTGCAACGACCGTATTTCCGGGCACCCCACTTCCCCACGCGCGGTAAGCGGCAGATGCTCGCTCACTTCATAAAACCGTACCCGGATTTTTCTTCCACATTCTGCATACTGACTTCTGGATTCTGAATACACTGTTTCACCCCCCCCGCCTCCCCGATGCACTTCATTCTTCCGCTACCTGCCTCCCCCGGTCCCTCCGGGACCACCCCCTCCAAAGGGGGATGTGATCTGCGCTTGTCCGAAAATCAGATTCGATTTCAAACAGCAACTCCCCCTCCACGAGGGGGTGCCGCAGGCCGGGGGAGGTTAAAGGAATGCAGACCATGTTTCCATTGTATCCTGCCGTAGAAGATAGTATGGATGATATTTTTTTGCAGGAAGTGCCGGACGACTTGTGCGGCGTTAATCAATGCGTCACAAAAGAAACAGCGTTATACACCGGTCTCTCGGACGGGTGGCCTTACCATAGTGTGAACCATACATTTTACCCATCGTGTGCCACGGTCACCCCTGACCGTGCTCCTGCTTTCTTTTTTATACATTCCCGATTCTCCGTGCCTGTGGATTTTTAAAAACAACCGGTAGTGTAAATGTATCCGGAACAGGTCCCCGAACGATCAAGCTCTTCAAGTAACAATCGACATGCTTCGGGGTCATTGAAACAGGATTGCCGACGATAGCAGGAAAACGTCAATTCGTGAGCATTACCCGGGGTATTGTTGTGGTACCGTACTGATTCTGAGGACTCGTTATTGAGTCCAGGGCAATATTTCCACATACGAAATAAAAATGTGCAAAATGGTATGCGCGATATATGCCGTGATTCCCGATATATGTTTGTCAATACCATTCTTTAAGGGGTGAGTATCCAGTGCTATCGCACTGTTACTATTATATCCCTTTGTAACGGAGGTCTTTCGGTACGCCAAAGTACCATAAAGACTGAAAGAACCGTCACCCCATATTGAATTACGAGTCGGCAAGAAGAATGTATCGTTTGTAGGAAATGCTTAGGATGTACGTAAACGAAGGTAAAACTGTTTTTTCAAAGATCGGTGCCACGACGAAACAAACGAGGTTGTAATTAATTTTCAGGAAACCGAAAGGGAATTGTATTTTCTTATTGACAAAAAGCCTTCAATATATGTTATTTGACTGTACCTTTTATAAACTGGCACACATAATATTCTAAAATAGGACGTTTTTGCTACCTTTACTTCTTCCTTAATTCCTTAAAAGTAGATAAAACTTTAGATATTTTCTTTAATTTATCTGGATCTTCGGTTTGTAATTTATAAACTTTATCCGATTTATTAATCAATGTTAAAATGTTCATTGTGAAATCTAAAGATTCTATTAATGAATAATTCATAATTGTACCCCAAGCACGTCCTTTATCACTTTTTATTGTAACCAATATCTCATTGTTTCCAATATCTTCAATATCTATTAATTGATATTCATCAGAAACTTCATACCCGCCAGTACTATAGTAGGTTGAGTCGGGTAATTCAATCTTTAAGATTTTATTGATCTCTTTGTCCGTCAGAATTTCTATGCGGTAGAGATTATAAGTCCACTTTGAAAGTTGTTCCTTTATCGAATATGAAAGCCTAATTGTATCTGGTTTTATAAATATGTTCTTAGGTTCTTCAATTTTATTTGATACATAAGGCTTTTCTAAAATACCTAAAATTTTCATACCGATTTTATTTAAAGAATCTTTTGGTATTGAATAATTGGGAGATAGGTAGGTATAGGCGGAGTCAATTTGATTCTCTTTTATTAAACTTAAAAAGCTGTTTATCCGTGTTAAATCAGTTGTTTCTGTACTACCAATATTATATCCAAAGAAAGTTGGTTCTGCTTTTCGTATTTGGCCCTGCCGGTGTCCTTGATAGCAATTAAAAAGAAAAAATGAGAATAGAAAAATAAGTACTACCTAAATCGGACGATTGTTATCAAAAAACTGTTTAGGGCTCAAAATTTCCCACTTACCCATCTGTTCGTTTGAAGATCGCAGTTTTCACGGACCGAAAATTGACCGGTTGCGTTCCTGATCATAATTTTGCACCGGTAAT
>JBNLDC010000037.1:0-23141 GCA_050304135.1 Chitinispirillaceae bacterium
CATCCCCTCTTCCCCTCTCCATGCATGGAGAGGGGAAGAGGGGTGTCCGAAGGCGATGCACTGAGCCCGTCGAAGTGACGGGGTGATGGGGTGAGGCGACTGGAAGAAATGCCGATACTACGTTATTCTACCGAAGTAGAACTAATCAGCAACTTCATTTTGCATGAACAATCTTTAGGAATAACATACGCATGGAAGCATTTTTTGGTGATTAAAAGTTATACTCAGAATCATGATACCTGCACTGTGCATTGCTGCTGAACTACAGGCCGCGACACGTTGATGAAAAAACAATACAATACAGAGCACAAAACAACATACTCAAGCCTACAATTAATTGGTGATCAACAATGAAAACAATACGACTCGGCAGAACCAACCTTCATCTGCCCCGCTCCGGATTCGGTGCACTGCCGATACAACGACGTTCCATGAACGATGCCGTCACGCTCCTGCGCAAAGCTGCCGACCACGGATTCACTTTTTTTGACACCGCCCGTTATTACTCCGACAGCGAAGAAAAACTCGGCAGAGCTTTTTCAGACATGCGCGACCGGATTATTCTCGCCACGAAAGCGATGGAGAGCACCCGTACAGCAGTACTGAGCAGTCTGGAGACAAGTCTCACGAACCTTCAGACCGACTACGTCGACCTGCTGCAGCTGCACAATCCGCAGACACTTCCCGATCCCGACGATCCGCAGAGCGCCTACGCCGGTCTTCTTGCAGCTCGGGAACTAGGGCGTACCCGTTTTATCGGCATCACCTGCCACCGGCTCGAGAACGCACTCACCGCGGCACGGTCAGGCCGCTACGATACCGTCCAGTTTCCCCTGAGTCCGCTCTCGTCACCGGAGGACCTCTCGCTTATTCCGGTGTGCAAAGAACACGACATCGGCCTGATCGCCATGAAAGCGCTCTCGGGAGGCCTCATCACCAATGCGGCAACGAGCTTCGCGTTTCTGCGACAGTTCGACAACGTTCTGCCGATCTGGGGTATACAACGGGAAGTGGAGCTCGACGAATTCATTGCAATGGAGCGCAACCCACCACAACTTGACGACACACTGCTCGCAACAATCGAAAAAGACCACACGGAACTTTCCGGTCGTTTCTGTAGAGGGTGCGGTTACTGCATGCCCTGCCCGGCGGGGATCGAAATCAACTGGACCGCCCGAATGTCGCTGCTGCTCCGACGGGCGCCGTCGGAAGGATTCATGAGCAGTACCTGGCATGACAAGATGCTTAAAATCAACGACTGCACCGAGTGCGGCCGATGCGGAAAACAGTGCCCGTATTCTCTTGACACACCGTCACTGCTTAAAGAAAACCTCGCCGACTATGAATGGTTTTATGCCGCGTATCAGAACGAACGCAGTTCATCCTGAAATCAGCAGTCAGAATCCAGTAACCAGTAGCCAGAACAACGTCAAACCAATTAAAACAATCAGTTACATGAACAGGGTATTTCAATTTTTTATCACCAACCGGGTAACAGGTTACATTCCGTAATTTCTTGATATTCTGACTTCTGGATTCTGACTTCTGAATGCAACTGAGGAATTTGGATTCATAGGGACGTTTAAAAACATTTCCCGGTAGTATTCCTTCCGCACCCTCCCTCACAGCAGTTATAGCAGATCTCGTTCGGGAGTTCTCCCTTTTCAAAAAACAACCGTATATTCTCGAGCGTTGTGGTGGCGATATTGGTAAGTGCCTCTTCGGTAAAGAATCCCTGATGCGACGTGACCAGCACGTTGGGAAACGTGAGTAACCGGGCCAGCACATCATCGGCAATCGCCGATGACGAGAAATCTTCAAAAAAGTAATCGGTTTCCTCCTCGTACACATCAAGACCGGCGCTGCCGATTTTCTTTGTTTTGAGTCCGGCGATAAGATCACGGGTATCGATAAGCCCGCCACGACCGGTGTTGATGATCATTACCCCGTCCTTCATTTTCTGTATCGCATCGCGGTTGATCATGTGCACATTCTCCGGCGTGAGCGGACAGTGCAGCGTGATGATGTTCGAGGTTGCATAGAGGGTATCGAGATCGACATACCGCACGCCCGTTTTTTCCGCGAACGCCTGGTCCGGGTACTTGTCGAAGGCGAGAATGTTCATTCCGAAACCCGAGAGCACCTCGATTGCCGTTTTACCGATTTTTCCCGTCCCGATTACTCCGATTGTCTTACCATACATGTCGAAACCGATCAGGCCGTTGATGGAAAAATTGTTGTCGCGAACGCGATAGTAGGCGCGGTGAAACTTCCGGTTGAGGGTCAGCATCAGTCCGACCGCGTGCTCCGCCACGGCGCGCGGAGAATAGGCCGGAACCCGCACCACGTGAATTTTTCCGAACGCCGCTTTCATGTCCACGTTGTTGTACCCGGCACATCGCAACGCGATCATTTTCACCCCGCCTTCATGGAGGCCATCTATAACCGCGGCATCCGCAGAATCATTAACGAAGATACATGCCGCATCGAACCCCCCGGCCAGGGCCCGCGTTTCGGCGGTCAGATGATTTTCAATGAACCGCAGCTCGAATCCGAAATCCGCATTGACCTTTTCGAGAAAGGTCCGGTCGTAGGGCTTGGTATCAAAAACAATGATTTTTGGTTGCATGGGTTCCTCCAGCGATAGTTGTTACCAGCTACTCGACAGTAGTAACTGTCTAATAATAGAATACATTGCCTCGTTTTTCGAGGTAGGGGTCGGTATTATCTCGACGTTCCTTTAGTATAATGCATCCGGTATTCAGCACCGTTTTTTTACCGCTATCTGAGTCGGTTCCGAAACGACTGTAATTAAAAGACGATACCGTTCCCGATACCGACCCCGACCCGGATTATTTCAACCGGGAGTGTGCATATAAATATAAGACGGTTAATGCATCATTACGATCACACTGCTGTGCATATTCAAGACCCGATATACTAAGTTGCACTTTATATGATTATTAGACGTCGTCCCGACCTTGGTGGTAAATTATTCGGACTGTCTCCCTGTCCTCCACCTTCAGTCTTCCACCCTCTACCCTCCCCAGGCAAAAAAACGATACCGAAAGCGGTATAATGAAAACGGTGTGCAACACCGGATACCTCACGCTTACAAAAACGGTAGTGACAAAGCGGTATAATGAAAACGGTGTGCAACACCGGATACCACACGCTTACAAAAACGGTAGTGACAGCCCGACCCCGACTCCGAATCACACTTTCTACTTTATACTTTCAAACTCCTGCCCCCCCCTTGTCACCCTGTCCCAATTATGGTATCTTTCTTTTCCAACGGTATTCCGTCACAGACGCACCCCACACCTATTCCGTAACGGAAATACCGGTAGCATCATCACCATCAAGCACAGGAGCTGCTCATGAGCACTCTCGACACAATTTTTTCCGCACCACCGCCCCGATCCCTGTCGGAGGCATTCACCAACTGGCCACAGCGCGACTACACTCACTCCCCTGCCGACTGGCGTGATCAGGTGTTTTATTTCCTGCTACCCGACCGCTTTTCAGACGGGAACGAACAACCGGACCGGCTGCTCACCGATGACCTGAGTACCGAAGCCGGACGCAACCGCATCAGGGCATTGCGGGGCGATACATGGAAATGGAACACGTGGCAACAGTCAGGAGCCGAACGGTTTCAGGGTGGAACCATAAAGGGAATCAAGTCGAAACTCGGCTACCTCAAGGATCTCGGCATCACCACTCTCTGGATCGGACCGGTATTCCGGCAGCGGGTGGAACTTGACACCTACCACGGTTACGGCATACAGAACTTTTTCGACATTGACCCCCGTTTCGGCACCCGCGAGGACCTCATCGACCTGGTTGACACAGCGCACTCATCACGATACAGCATGCACGTTGTCCTCGATGTCATTTTCAACCACAGCGGTTGCAACTGGCTCTACGACAACGCCACCGGCAATGCGTGGCAGCCCGGGTATCTCCCGCATGGTTCGTACAACCCCATCTGGCCCCGCAACGGTTTCGGTGAGCATATTTACAATCCGCAGCAGCAGCTCGGCAACGACGACTACGTCTGGCCGCAGGACCTGCACCACTTTACCAATTATGTTCGTGCCGGTTCCGGAAACCTCGGCGGCGGCAGCATCAACGACAACTACGCCGAACACAAACGAACCGACTTCTGCGACCTGCGCAAATTCAACCTCTATGCGAACGATACACTCCGTTCACTCATTCTCTGCTACCAGTACTGGATTGCCCTTGCCGATATCGACGGTTTCCGTATTGACACCTTCAAGCATGTCACCATGGAGCAGGCACGCACCTTCTGCAACGGCATAAAGGAATACGCAGAGACGCTGGGCAAGGATGATTTTTTCCTTGTGGCTGAAATCGCCGGCGGCAACAGTCCGCAGGACCGATATCTCGATGTTACCGGCCGGAACCTCAACGCATGCCTTGATATAGGAGAACAACGGATGACCGTTTGCGGCGTGGCAAAAGGGTTGCAGGGTGCCGGAGATTACTTTGCCGGATTCAGTTATTACGATGCCGGTATGGGTTCCCACCGCAACTATGGCTCCCGCCACCTGAGTATCAGCAACGACCACGACCATGTCTGCGGTGAAAAAACCCGCTTTTCAGCCGATGCCTCGAATGACCACCAGGCAGCCGCCGCCGTGGCCCTGCAACTTTTCACCCTCGGGATACCCTGCATTTACTACGGGATGGAACAGGGACTCGCAGGCGGCGCACTGCCGCAGGAACGGGGATATCTATCGAACTGGGGAGGAAACGACTGCTTCCTTCGCGAAACACTATTCGGGCCGCAGCACCCGCTCGCCGCCGGGTTTAAGGGTGGGACCGGAGAATGCGATTCCACCCTTCCCGGATTCGGCCCGCATGGCACCAGCGGACATCACGTATTTAACCCGTCTCACCCGATTTATTCGCGAATAGCGAAAATGGCCGAAATACGCACTTCATACCAGCCGCTTCGTCGGGGACGACAATACCAGCGTGAAATCAGTGTCTGCGGCGGTTCTTTTTATCATCAGGGCCCCGGGGAGCTTGCTGCATGGTCACGTATATTTGACGACCAGGAGATACTCATCATCATCAATACTCACGGCACCGACCGGCGCGGGGGGCGGATTACCGTGGACAGCCGTCTTTCCGCCGACGGCATGTCGGTACTCCTCTGTACCGATCCGGATGCTCCGGTTACCATGCAGGCTGGAGCACACCTGGCTGCGGCAACAGCCGACGGGAGATCGATACTTTCACTTGAAAACTGGTTGTTAGGTCCGTCGGAGGTACTGATTTGTGCCAACGGCAGCGCTGTGGAAGCAGCAGTCAGAAGATAAAACTGAATACGAATGAGAGCCCGGCAAGGGCACCGGCAACACCGGCAGCCCGCTCAAAGTTTTTAGCCATGGTGAAATGCTCTTCAAAGAGTTCAGGGTGGGTATCCCGTTCGGCTCTGCCGAGTTTGCGGTACTTGTCGTAGTAAAACTGGTCTATTCCGAAACAGACCGCTGAGGTGGCACCGAGCGCCAGACTCGAAATAAAAAAAGGAGAGTTAAAAAACCGTCGGCGCCCCATGGTAAAGCGGTAGATGTGACTTCCCGGTTCACTCAGATCAATGGTGCGACGAAGCGGATCATACCCTTCGAGTTCCCCCGTAACTTTCACCTTACCCACCGGAATGATCCACTCAAGCGGAGTTATTCCTTCGAGACCCTGGTTGGTACGGATGGCAACCCCTTCGGGTTCCGATTCGATCCGGAGGTGGCAGATGTACTGATCACGCATGTTTTCAACAATTTTTCTGATGAGCACCGACTCGAACGTGGAGAGTTCATCGTTCTGATACGTTACCGTTAAAAGTGGACTGGTACCGGCCCCGAAACGTTGTTCCCGATATTCCATCGACCCCACCTGCAGAAGCGCCACCACCATCTGCATGGTGGTATCCGACACCCATGTCTCGATCTCTCCGGTAGTATCAGAAGAGCTGTCCGGCTCCAAAGGAATTACAACCGTTTTTTCGGTGATAAAGGGAACCATGGAGAACCACATCACCATCTCTTCCCGCACGGTTGTATCAGCGGCAACTCCGGTAGAATATTCAGCCAGGCAATAGCCGATCTGATTGAGCGGTTCCGCCATCTGGCTATAGAGACGCGCAAGAAAACTCTCCGGCAGGACCGTTGAGCAGCTCGAATCGGCAAAAAAATAGAGCGGCCTCTTTCCCGCCTTGCAGGGAGCCGCCTGCAGAGCTGAAAAAAGCACAGCGAATACGCTGAAAATTACAGAGATACCTCTGCCGGAAATGGACCGGCATGCCCCGGAACAATTCATGAAAGAAATAATGACGACCCTTTGTGCCTGTGGTGCAATTCGCCGGATGCGGCGAAAGTTCCAATTGATAATATAAGTAAATATTCACGTTTTCACCACAAAACTATAAAGAGTTCCGGTGTTTTCCCTTTTTTCAGGATTCTCCACCAACGGCTTCAATTGCCCCGGCGGTTGAAGCGGAAGTATTTTGAATCTATGCCACTATTTTCCCTTCCGAAACTCCGTCTGTTGTTCGTGTGCACCGGTATGTTCCATCTGCTGCTCTCGTGCATTTCGAGGGATAATCCGTGGGATCCGATCAACGGTTGCCACCAGGATCAGATTGCGGAATTCTACACTATATACCAACTTATTCTAGATAATATGGGACCGAAACGCTATGGCTCTGATATTACCCAGGACACCACCGTATTCACTACAAAACGAGACCGGAACAAAAGCATTCTCGAAAACAATCGTGAGAAGATCGATAGTATACAACAGATTATACAGCGCAATACTTTGGCAACAGCACAGAACGATTCCTCCGGGATCTGCGAAGTCGCGATTTTCCTGACCCCCATCAATTTCAACTTAATGCAGTGTGAAGTACCAACCACCGATGCGTTGACTGACGCTAAAAACGCACTGATCGCCGACCTGGATAGCGCTACCGGCCTCTTCAACGAAGCCGCGAAGATTTGTCCGGGACAACAGATTTTCACCACCGAATACCGGGACACCACGCTAAGTAATTACAACAACACCATTTCCCGGTGGAACACCCTGATCGACTCTCTCAATACTTACTCTCTGGCGATTGCCGACTCCAACCGGGTAATCGACAGCATTAACCGTATAGTGCTCCGTGAGGACTCGCTGATCAGCCGCTACAATGATTCACTGCTTGCCTGCAGCCCCCCCCGTATTACCGATCCCGCAAAAATCGATTCCCTTCTCGATAGTCTTCAACCGGGAGATACCCTTGCCCTGGGCGAGGGCACCTTCAACACACAGATTTATCTGGACAATATAGGAAGCGAAGAGGCGTACATCACGATCATGGGTGTTCCTTACGGCAAAACGATTATTGATTCTTCCCGCCAGGTCAACTGCAGCGAAGCACATTATATACGATTTGAACATCTTGTGTTCAACCGTAACGTGAGCGCTCAGAGTGGTGTCCGCATCACAAACAACAGCAGTCACATACAGTTCAACTATTGCACATTCAGCAGAAACTCCAAATACGGTATTGAAGCAGTTTCCGGCAGTTCCGACCTCATGTTTACCAACTGCCGGTTTATCAATAATGGTAATGGTACCGATACCAGTATCAGAATCGACAGCAGAGGAGGCCTGAGGCTTGACCAGTGCACAAATGTCACCTTCAAGAATATTCTTGTCGCCCGTAACAACGGCATCGGTATCGACATCAATGCTTCAGGAGTCGATATTCAACAGGCAACGATCGCCGATAACCTTCTCTTCGGATTGCGCTACGCCAGTGGTATTGAATCCGAGCACACCTGCACGATAGCAAAGGCCATCTTTTCCTTCAACGACAGTGTCGGTATATACTGCAACAACCAAACAACGACCCTTGAACTACTAGTCCCCGACACTGCCGGTAACCGTTTCTACCTCAACAACGCAGGTGAAATGGGCGGCGACACGGCTACGGCAAATGCCAATAAACCGTACGTCTCAGACGTAGACCCGATGTACACCGACCGGGAAAACGGCGACTACCACATCGGCAGTGCAAGCCTGCTCTACGGTAGCGGTATCGGTTATCAGTATTCCTACGGGCAGTAGGATTTCCCGCAGAACCGGCAGATCGGAGCGACACCATGAACTACATCGGCCCCCATGTAAGTGCAGCCGGCGGAGTGCAGCAGGCACCGCTCAACGCCCTGGAGATCGGCGCCACCGGTTTCGGCCTGTTTACAAAGAATCAGCGGCAGTGGGTGGTGAAACCGCTGGAAGCAGCGACCATCGATGCCTTCCGCCGGAACCTCGACGAGTGCGGGTATACCGCAGCAATGATACTGGCGCACGACTCCTACCTGATCAACGTCGGCAATCCCGACCCCGACAAACGGCAGAAATCACTCACCGCGCTTATTGATGAACTTTCCCGATGCGACCAGCTCGGTCTCACCATGCTCAACATTCATCCGGGAAGCCATCTGCGGCTCATCAGCGAAGAGGCGTGCTGTGCACTCATTGCCGAGGCGATCAACCGGGCACTCGAAGCAACCCGTAACGTAACGGTGGTGCTTGAGAACACTGCCGGGCAGGGGTCGAACATCGGCTACCGTTTTGAACACCTTGCGATGATTATCGACGGCGTTGACGACAAGTCGCGTATCGGCTGCTGCATCGACACCTGCCACACCTTCGCGGCCGGGTACGATTTCCGTACCCCGGAAACCTACGCCGCCACCATTGACGAATTCAACCGTACTGTGGGCCTTACATGGCTGCGGGGTCTGCATTGCAACGACTCAAAGGGAAAACTGGGAAGCCGCCTCGACCGCCATCACAGTATCGGCGAGGGTGAAATCGGCACCGAACCGTTCCGGTTTTTCATGACCGACCGGCGCCTCGACGGCCTGCCGATGATCCTCGAAACCATCGACGAGACCCGATGGCCCCGGGAGACCGCCCTGCTGCGCGCCATGGCGGATGGTTGAGCTGTTTTTTTTTGCGGCGAATAATGGCTTTTACCTCACCGTCGGATTTATATTTCTACCAGCGGATGACTGACGATACTCGCACCCCCCTGTTCATCAGACAGCAGGAGGACAACCATTCAACCGCAAGGACAGCATGCACGCGTCACTCCACCACAATGCAGCTGTAAAGTTTTGGCACGGTAATGTACCTGTAAAGCTATCCTTCCGATGCCCGGATAGACGATACCCCTCCGAGCGACCGTCAAAACCTTCCTTCGATACAAGCCCGGCTCCCGATACCCGAAAACAGAAAAACACCATTCCCGGCAGCACTATGCTGCACCTATCACACCAACTGTTTCATGAAAGGGGTTTTTGATGAACAAAGGCGAACTGATTGCCGCAGTGGCAAAAGATCTTGACGTGAGCAAAGCAATGGCCGAAAAAGCGGTCAACTCGGTCCTCGGCACCATCAAGAAAAACACCAAAAAAGGCGTCACCCTTATCGGGTTCGGCTCCTTTAACGTTGGTGTCAGGAAAGCCCGTACCGGACGTAATCCGCAGACCGGCGCCACTATCAAGATTCCGCGGTCGAAAACAGTTAAATTCAAAGCAGGAAAAGCATACAAAGACGCGATGTAGCCACCAGCTGCCTACCGGCTGCCCACGCAACCGGTACGGATTTAAAATCGGTGAGCCCGGCGGAATTCCTCCGGGCTTTTTCATTATCGTGAGTGCATATCCAGCCCGCTGTTTACCCCCCCCCCAGCCATACTGTCTGATCGATAGTACTCTGTTCGAGAACTCGTATGTGAACTCCCGGTTCCTACTCTTATGTAGATCGGTACTACCAATTCCCATTTCATCAGTACAGAATGGAATTTCATGTCGTTTGAAGCATCATCGACATGGAATATGGTTTGCATTACTTTAAACGCACCTGTAACCGACCACCACTCTGAAGAGCTACCAATGAGGTCGTTTCTAGTCGTCCTGCTCCTGTCGGCATTTATCGGCGCCCAATGGCCGATTGATGATGAACCCTATGGATTTCTGGGCTGCAAGCAATTACGGTACAGGGGATACTGGGAGTACTCCCCGGACTCCCTGCACCCTGATGAAGCGATAAACAGCGTCTGCATCTCGGTTGCACTGGCGAATGTGATGATGTACTACCAGTGGCCGGTATTCTCCCATTTTGACGGCATCTACCTCAACAACAGTTCCGAAGGTATCATAAAACACATCGACCGGCGATGGAATTATCCGCTGATCATGGGATCACGTACCACCGGAGATTGCGCAACCGATGATCCGCAGCAGCGCCATGAACCGAACAACCCGGCGTGGACCGGCATCGACGAAATGCACCGGTTGCTCTATGCGGTTGAACGGTCGTTCGGCTTTGACCACAACTATTTCAAGACCAAAGACAGCAGCGCCTGCAGCGGCGACGGGTATTTCGGTGTTGAACATGTGTTACGCAACCGGTTCGGCTACCCCAACTGCCGAACTATCGATGCCGGCAAACGCGGCAGTAAAACCGAAGTGGTGAACAATCTGAAAAAAAACATTCCGGTGATCGCGATGCGGTGTGACCATATCTATCTCCTTGACGGATACCGTTTTGACCCGAAGAAAAAACGGGACCTGATCCACTCCAGCGACTACCTTCAGGAACAGGCGTCGATCGGCTGGTTCCCCTGGAAAGCATTCTACAACGAGAAGCTTGACAGATTCGTTGTGGGCATCACCCCGGACCTCCATCTTACAGGAGGCCCGTCAAAGAAAACCGTGTCGTATTTCTGGGGTGACGGGTATCTGCCGGGTACAAAATATACTGAGCGCGGTGGCAAGGTGTTTATTTACCGGGAAAACGGTGCCTCACTTGGAAATCTGACAATATCGATCACATCAAAGGATCTCTCCCCGTATGCCTATGACTCAACGATTACCCATTGCCGAACCTCGGGAACATTCAACCGGAACTATCTGGTTATCCCCGGGAAAGAATACTTCCCTTTCGAAGTGAGTACCGCAAACAGAATAGATGTCACCATCACTAATAACGACCCCGGCGCCAAGAACATCAGAGTTATCTTCTCGGACGTGCTCCCCCCAAAAAGCTGACGGCATTATCGGGCAACCACTCCTCACCGCTTCTTTGACTGCCGCAATCACAACCGTACCCGTCTCCCCGTAATATCTCCCTTTGTCGGCCGAAAAAAGATGCTATCCCTATCGTTGCAGGATATATTTTCCCGTTTTCACGCCATTCCTGTAACAGCGAACCTTCATGACAGACTTCAAATCCATCCTGCTCGCGACGGACCACGAGGAAGTCGCTCTCTCGTTTGAAAAGTATTTCGGTACATCGGTCTCGATCTGCAGAGCTTCCTCACGGAACGAATGTCTGCATCATTTCAAAACAAGCAGATGTGAATTCGCCTTTATCGATCTGGGTTTTCTGCACAGCAACAACAACGGTATCAGTGCAGGCGCGGATAGTCTTGATGATTTCTGGGACATAAGTTTCGAACCGGATATCGTGGTTCTCTGCACTCCGGAGCAGGTCCGTACAGCCATACAAATGGTACGGGCCGGAGCCTGCGGTTACCTGATCCATCCGGTGCACAGCGAGGAGATCGGCTGCATTGTTGAAAGCACCCGGGAATTCAACCGGATGCAACTGCAGATCAATACCATGCAGGATGTATTCTGGCATAAGGAAACGGAACATCTGGTCAGAACCGATTCAGAGGTAATGAAAGAGGTTATCAACAGCGCCAAATCAGTTGCGCCGACCGATAGTACCGTGCTTATTACCGGCGAAACAGGAACCGGAAAAGGCGTTCTGGCCAATATTATTCATCAGCACAGCTCACGGAAAAACGGGCCCTTCATCAGCGTTCACTGCGGGGCCATCCCCGAGTCACTCGTTGAAAGTGAACTGTTCGGCCATGAAAAAGGAGCCTTTACCGGGGCACTCAGACGTAAAATGGGTAAATTCGAACTGGCCGACGGTGGCACCATTTTTCTTGACGAAGTAGGCACCATGGCACCGACACCGCAGATAAAGCTGCTCAAGGTACTGCAGGAGCGTATCATTCAGCGGGTGGGAAGCGAAAAGGATATTCCGGTGGATGTCCGGGTAATCGCAGCTGCAAACCGGGACCTCAAGATGCTTTCTGATCAGGAACGGTTCCGCAGCGACCTGTACTACCGACTGAATGTTTTCCCCATTGAACTGCCACCCCTGAAAAAACGCAAAGAGGATATCCCCCACATCGCAAACACGTTTCTGAAACGGTTGAATCAACGGTATGGGAAAGGTATAACGGGAATACGAGCCTCGGTACTGCGGGGCTTTGCCCTGTACGACTGGCCCGGAAATATCCGGGAGCTTGAAAACGTCCTTGAGCGCGCGTACGTTCTCGAGAAATCCCCCTACCTCACCGGTGAACATTTTCCCGTTGAAATAGTTCCTTGCAGCGGAGATGAACCGGTGATCGTTGTTGCAACCACCGGCACACTGGCTGAAACCCGCGGGAAAGCAATCGCCGACATCGAGGAGAACTACCTCCGGGAAAAACTGACGCTGCATCAGGGAAAGATCAACAACACCGCCCGGGAGGCGGGAATCACCCCGCGTCAGCTGCATAAGCTCATGGCGAAATATCACCTTAAAAGGAAACAGTTTCTCAAGTAACACCGCTGATCTCCCGCTTTGTGCAGCGTTCTCTCTATTGAAACACCAAATCCATCAGCCGGTTTTCAGACCGGCAGACAGTAGGTAAATGTGAACACAACCCTGAAAGTCTCCCAAAACAAACAAAAAAATCATATATTGTCTACAACCCCCGACACGAAACACCTGATTAGTACCTGTTCAGAATTTCCCTATTCGGTCGTTGAGCGGAGCGCTGCATTGAGCGAAGTCGAAATGTCGAAACGATCGATTCCTTACAAATTCGGTCACACTTCGACTCCGCTCAGTGTCCGAATGTAACCAATCCTGAACAATAACTAATTGGTACTGAAATTATCGGTTCCGACCAGTACTTTTCATTTTTTCTTGTTATCTATCAACGACATATCTACAATGCCGAGATTCAATTTCGTGAAATTTCTACTCTCTTGTGTTTCCGCTGTCTGCATTCCGGTTTCGCTGGTCGCAGCAGACGCCGGCACCGTAACCTTTAAAGACCTTGTTACCGGTATGACCAACCTTTCTTCACTCTCCGAGTATCCAGACCCGCCCTACCTTTCAGCCCGTGCCAGCAGCAATGATCCAACCACGCCGGACGACACCGTCCCGACGGGATTCGGCAACTATGACCATGGTTACTACCTGGACACCCTTCCGGAAGGTTACCTGATGCTCGATGCTTCGGGACCGGGAGTCATCACCCATATCTGGAGCGCCCGGGCAAACGGAAATCTTGTTTTTTATTTCGACGGAGACACTGCTCCCTCCTGGACCGTTCCGATGACGAACCTGCTTGATGGAACCGGCCCCGTTCCACCGCCCTATTCATATGTCGCGGCAAAAGGGCAGAACTGCTATTTACCTATTCCCTACAGTAAACAATGCCGTGTTTTCTACAGCGGCTCCACACCGGACATCTATTACCAGATTGACTACCGAACCTACCTAGAGGCTACTGAACTGCCGACCTTCGACACCGGCATGATTGCCGAACACAAGGAACTGCTTGATTCAATCGGAACGATTCTTTCCGAACCGATTCCTTCCAGTTCACCGGAAAAAATTGAACAGGTTTTTTCCGGCACCATAGAGCCGGGAGCAACGGTAACTGCGGTAGAACTTGACGGCCCCGGAGCGATTACCGAGTTTGTCATCCATCCGGAGAAGGAACTGACCGCTGCATTTCTACGCAGCTGTATTCTTGAAATATCGTTTGACAGCACGGAGTATCCGCAGATCCGGGCACCTCTCGGAGATTTTTTCTGTGCCGTACCCCGCTACAAACCGTACCGTATGCTTCCGGTGATGATCGCCGGCGACGGCACTCTGATCAGTCGATGGCATATGCCCTACCGTGAACACGCGTCCATACGTTTTGTCAACATGGGGAAACAGTCCGGATTCTGCTCCCTCAGCATCAGCTCACAACCGGTTGAGTGCACCCCCAATACGATGTACTTTTACGCGCGATGGCGACAGGACCCAAACACCTCCATTTGCAGGCATCTCTACTGGAACATCTACATGGCCGACCCGATACGATCTCATCCGATGCTCCATATCACCGGCAAAGGGGTGCATGTGGGAACCTTTCTGCAGATATGGAATGAGCAGAGTGAGTGGTGGGGGGAGGGCGATGATAAAATCACCGTTGACGGTGAAGCGGAACCCAGCTTTTTGGGAACAGGAACGGAAGACTACTTCGGGTATGCCTGGTCAACCACCACCACGTTCAGCCAGGCCTATCACTCGCAGCCCTATTCCGACGGATTCGGGGGATACACAGCCAATACCCGCGTCCACATCAGTGATCCGCAGCCTTTTACAAAAACCTACAATTTCGACCTTGAAATTCAGACCGCTTTCAAATCGACCACCATGGATTTCGGACGAACCGTCTTTTTTTACGCCTGCGGGAAAGCGACCACCGACCACGATACCCTTACCGACGACGACCTCTACCTGCGTCTGAACACTCCGGTCAGTAAACCGATGGTGCTTGCGCCGCCATCTTCGTCGGGAATTTCCGTGCGCTATAATGCTTTCCTGAAACAGGTGGCAGTCACCAGCACATCTGGTAGTCTGGTCGCTGCAACGACGCGGATATTCAATGCAGAAGGAAGAGTGGTCATCACCGGGATGTTCACCGGCACAATCAGCACCGCGACCCTCGCACCGGGTTTGTATATCGCCGATGTCGCGGCAGACGGTTTCCACAGAAGTATCCGATTTATAATAGACCGTTAGAATCCTACCGGTACCCCATAAAAACCGGCCATGCGGTCTCCCGCATGGCCGGTTTTCATCTGTCTTACTCGGAGTAAACCTTTACACCGCCGGCGCCTCCGAGGGTTCCGTCTCCTCAGCAGTCCCATCCGATTGCTCTGCAGCTTCTTCATCCGCAACCAGCTCACCGTCTTCCGAAAAGATAATTTCAAAATCACCCTCTTCGGTGGCACCGATATGGAGATGAGTATAATTCTTGTCTTCCTCGCCCAGGTGCAGCAGCAGCTGCCGTGAGATGCCGGGCAGGAGCGACTGATCAATTACCGCATCGGCATTACGCGCACCGGCTTCAACCGCCGTACAGTTCTCGGCGATCTGATCGATGAGCGCGGGCGAACAGCTGAAGGTGAGACCGTGAGCATTCTTTATCCGCCTTGCGATCTTGTCGAGTTTGAGTGCCACGACACCGCGCATCACCTCTCTGGAAAGCGGCCGGAAGGGTACTATTTTCGCGCGTGCCAGGAGGGCCGGTTGAAAATGCGCACTGAGCTGCGGTCGGATCGCCTCGATGAGTTCACCATCCGAAGGTTGAGGTGCGGGTTCGGTTGTTCCATCTTCCCCTTCGATCTCACGCGTGCAGAGTTCCACCAGGGTACTGGAAGCAAGGTTGGAGGTCATTATAATAAGCGTGTTGCGGAAGTTGATCTCACGGCCTTCGCCGTCGCGCATGAACCCTTTGTCGAACACCTGATAAAAAAGATTCATCACCTCGAGATGCGCCTTTTCCACCTCGTCAAGAATGACCACCGAATAGGGCTTCTGCCGCACCGCCTCGGTGAGGATACCGCCTTCGCCGTACCCCACATATCCCGGAGGTGACCCCTTGAGCTGGGAGATGGTATGCTTTTCCTGATATTCAGACATGTTGATAACCGTCATAAACTTCTCGCCCCCGAAGAGCGTATCGGCAAGCGCGAGTGCGCACTCCGTCTTACCGACACCCGAAGGCCCGGTGAACAGGAACACGCCGAGCGGAGCATCGGGGTTACCCATCCCGGTTTTGCTCGACCTGATGGTATTGGCCAGTTCCGCGATGGCACTGTCCTGACCGATCACCCGCTGGCTGATCCGGTCCTCGAGTTCAAGCAATGCGGTTGCCTCATCCTTCATCATCGATCCCAGGGGAATACCGGTCCAGTCGGCAATCACCTGCGCGCAGACGCCTGATGACACATGCGAGAACACCATCGGGGTTTCGCCCTGCACCGCTTCGAGCTCGGCCATGGCCTTCTCCACCGCAGCGGTTTTCGTTCCGATGTCGGCATCCGATGCTTTCGCCTCACGAGCCGCCACCAGTTCGTCCTGAAGCTTGAGTACCGATTCAGCGAGTTCCTTTTCCTTCTCCCATTTTTCGGTAAGCTCCGCGATTTCGGTTTTTAGGGCTCCGGTGCGTTCGTTACAGCCGTCAATTTTCTCATCATCAATCGCAATACCCGCCTCGCGGTCCTTGAGCATGGTTTTCATTTCGAGTTCCGCATTGAGCAACGCCCGTTCAGCGATATCGAGTTGCGCCGGTTTGGTACTCTGACTCATTTTGACACGGGCACAGGCGGTATCAAGTACGTCAACCGCCTTGTCGGGAAGCTGCCTTCCGCTGATATACCGGTGCGAAAATGATACCGCAGCGAGTATGCCGTCGTAGGCGATGCGAACATTGTGATGCTTCTCGTAGCTCTTCGCGATACCGCGCATCATGATGCTGCATATTTCTTCGGTGGGTTCTTCGATTTTAATGAGCTGGAAACGACGTGCAAGCGCCGGATCTTTTTCGAAATATTTCCGGTATTCAGACCAGGTGGTAGCTGCAAGGGTGCGCAACTCACCGCGCGCGAGAGCCGGTTTGAGCAGATTCGCCGCATCGTTCTGCCCGGCGCTGCCGCCGGCTCCAATGAGCGTATGCGCTTCATCAATAAACAGGATGGTGGGTTTCGGGCTGTTTTTGATCGCGTCGATCACGTTCTTGAGCCGTTTTTCGAACTCTCCCTTCACACTTGCGCCAGCCTGCAGAAGCCCCAGATCAAGTCCCCAGAGATCCACATTTTTAAGATGGTCCGGTACATCGCCCGCGGCGATCCGCAGGGCGAGGCCTTCAACGATTGCGGTTTTTCCCACTCCCGCCTCACCGACCAGAATGGGGTTGTTCTTGCGGCGACGATTGAGAATATCGAGCGCCTGCCGGATTTCATCGTCACGGCCGAGGATCGGATCGATCTTGCCCGATTTGGCCTGCTCGGTAAAATTGGTGCAGAATTGCGTGAGTACTTCAAGTCCGGCCTCTGGGGTCATGCCACTCGGAGAAGTACCGTCCGACCGACTGCCGCCGGCGGTATATTCCGCCGAAGAGGCCACGATCTGCAACAGATCTTTTTTGATCGTATCAACATCGATATCGCGCAGCGCCTCAGAGGAGGCGCTGGTGCCGAGCTTGCTTTTTTCGAGGGCCGCCACAAACAGTACGCCTGAGGTGATATGCGGCAGACTGTAATTGAGCGATGATAGCGTCCAGGCGAGTTCGATAGCTTCGAGCAACGGCGGAGAAAACGCCGGCTTGCCGGTATTACCCGTCTGAATCGCTTCGAGGTCGACCTTAATGCCTTTTTTGACGTAGGCTACATCAATTCCGTAATGATGCAGAATAAGCTGAACATCACTGTTCTGCATGTCGACCAGTTCGTTGAACAGGTGTTCCCAGCGGACTTCGTAGTTGCCGCGGCTGACGCAGAATCCAACAGCTCCTTCGAGCGCCTTGGTGCAGGTGGGATTGAGACGCTGCAGCAGTGAGCGAATGTCTTTGACGATCATGGGTTTCGTCTCCTTTGGTGAGTTATAGTTTCAGAAAAGCAATGCCAATCTTAGTTGTTACTTGCAATCAGTGCACGATAATCGACTGAATATCCGTCATCCCCTGAGAACTACCGAGTGACGAGGTCCCACCGAGCCGTGTCTCGTCGGCTCCCAGAACCACGGGTATCAGTTCAATACTCTGCAACTGTACTTCGATATCGAACTCAAGCGGATCTGAAAGATACGCGCTGATAACCTCTTTCATATCGGCGATATTCCGGGTTCCCGGAAGAAACTGCTCATAAACGCTGCGGCCGAGCGGCCCCACCACCACCCTGAATTTCCCACCTCGGTCAAAATAGGTGGTCCCGAGGATCGTGGCCTGCCCGAGCGGTGTATCGGTACCGATCGGTTTGACATTACGCAGCGGTGCCCAGCGGGAGGCGAATTCCGTAATTGCCACCGGGATATCATCGAAATAATCGGCAAGCAGTGTTCTGAGCCCCGCGGCACTGCGCGCCGACTTTGAAAGAATTCCGCAATACGCGAGCAGACGCATTTTTTTCCGGTCCTGCGCGGGATCCAGACCGCAGAGCATGGCGATCTTTCGCGTGAAGGAGTCGGAACCGTCTGCGGTAAAGTTGAACAGAAAATGGTACTTTTTCCAGGCACGGTAAAAGAGCGTGTAGATCCGGTGATTGAATATGGTCAGAAAATCATACAGCGGCTCGGCACTGTCGGGATGCGTGGAGAGATATTCCGAAAAATAAATCGGCAGCGGCGAGGTAACCCCCACAAGCCCCATAAAGGAAAGCACAAACGTCACCGTATCGTCTTCAGAACCGATCGCGGCGATATCATTGGGAGGAAACGTAATGGACTTGTCGGGAGTGAAACGTATTTTCCCGGTTTCAAGCGGATTGGAGTTCCCGGTTTTCTGCTGCAGGTACTCTTCGAGCAGTGACACCGCCCTGAAGAAGCTGAAGTCGTGCGCCTCGCCGCAAAGTCGCTCAATCAGATCGGACATCGTCTGCCCCTGAGTGAATTCCACCGGATCTCATTTCCCGAAGGTCTGCCGATGATCACGAGTTCTATAAAGGAATTGATCGAGACATACTGTGTCAGAAACTCCTTGAGGACCTCGCCGAATAGGAACATCTCTCCGCTGTCAACAAATTCCGCTTCCTGAAGCGAAAGCGCATACTCGATACCTCTGACGATACTGCCGGCGAGCATCGACTCCACCGGCTGAATGGTAACATCCGTAATCGCCTCGATCCTGCGCCTGCGGCCTTCACTGTTTGTCCACTCATAGAGCTTCAGAAACGCTTTGAGGCTCTCCGGCGTCGAAAGCGAAGAGTACGTGGCTCCAAGATGTGACAGAAATACCCAGAGATACTCCTCGCCGGGCGGCGGCTGACTGGGCAGAGTGGGGCGGGTAATGTTCGTGAGCATCACGAAATCGGGAAAATCCTGACCGCCACGGGTGATACTGCCGTCACGCAACTCCTCACGCGGAAGCACCCCGTTGGTACACCACGCTTCAATCGACAGATTTTCCTCCTGCAGGATACCCTCTTCGGCCTGTTTCCCGCCGATGGTGAGATAGAGTTCCCGCTTGTTGTCGAGCCCCTGACGGTAATGGGTGGTATAGGTTCTGACTCCCTGTTTCCCGAGCGACTTGAAGGTGTGAAACGGTTCATAGGTATACCGTTCTCCGCTCTTGCGGTCGATACCGGCTACGGCGATAATGCTGTGTGTGGTAACGGAGGATGCATGGGAATCGGCCCGGACCAGATACTCGATAGCCCGTCCGGTATTGACGACCGGCTCGGTATCGTGACGGAACATATTGACCGCCGGCGTACAGTGCAGCCGGAAATTCTCCATTCCGAACGGTTTATTTTCAGGGAAATTGCAGTTGAAGGTGAGGTTCAGCGAGAACCGCGCCGGAGGCGGATCAAGCGCCGGTACTGCTTCGAAGCCCCTGAAATCGATAAACAGGAATTTTTCAGGGTAAACGAAATATTCAAGCAGCAGTTCATAACCCCGGAATGCGCGGGCGTCGCCCTGGAGTAGCGTCTCGTTTTCTCCGAACCCGCCGGGGGTCACGAGTTTCTCAGGATCAAGCATCGTCACCGATTGCCCATCGTCAAGTACCACCTCGGCCCTGACGATATGCCGGGCCAGCAGTTTATGCAGTGCCAGCGCCGTGGGAAGTTCCGCATGCAGGTACATCCGCAGCGGATCGAATGAGAGCCCCTGCCACTTGACGCCGTTGTCGATTTCAAAGGAGAACTTCAGTGATGCATTTCCCCGTGAATCAACCTTCTTGTCGATATTGAGAAGCGAAATCGGGTTAAGCAGAACGTCGCTGGTTGTCATGAATTTACAGACAACGGCATCGGATCCGACCGGATTCGAGAGCAATTCCGATCCACGCGGCAGCAGCCTCGTTTCCTGAAGATGCCCTTTGCGTGGACGGCATTCAATAATGGTTGTTGAGGGAACCGCCTGATGAAAGTGGGGCCAGAGCAGGTTGATGAGCCCTTCAGTCAGTTCAGGAAAGGAGTCATCAAGTTTCTCACGTATTCTTCCGGCAAGAAACGCGAATCCCTCAAAGAGCCGCTCAACGTAGGGATCGCGGTCGCTGACGGCATCGATATTGAGAAACTGCGCACGGTCGGGATGTGCCCGGGCGAACTCTTTCCCGCTGTCGTACAGATACCGCAACTCCTCTTCATAGTATTTTTCAATCATTACCGTCTCGTCCTGTCTGTATGCTAATCCGGCCGTTTCCACGGTGCAATCGAGGAGTTGCCCATGCTGGTGAAGGTGGTCTGAAAACGCACCATCCCGCCCCCTTTAAGTTCTCCGGATATGATGAACATCAGCTTGAATTTATCCCCCTCGGATTGTTTTGGGAGCACTTTTACCCGCTGCATTCGCGGCTCGTACGTTTCCACCGCCCTCTTGATGGCAGCCTGCAGTTCCTCAATGCCATGCGGCATTTTCCGGTAAATTTCCGAGATATCAGGAAGCCCGTAATCTTTCAGATGGGTAATACTTCCCTCACGGGTGTTGAACATCCGATTGAGATGATCCATAAGGGATATGATACGCCGGGTTTTAACCGGTACCGCATCAATCGGTGTATTATCGAGAAAGTGGCCTGTAAGGCTCTCAAACAACCCCTGTTGCATTACACTTCGGCTCCTGATGAAGAGGATATTGAAATATAATAAGTACCTGCGTTAAAATCCTACCACAGAGACCGCCGCAAGGTGACATTAGAATGCCGACGACCGGCACCTTAGGCCTGCACACTTTTCTGTTCCACCATCACTGCTGTCACGTTATAATAACAACGGTAGCGTAATGGCACCTCTACAATCCACCCGACACCAAAATTCCGGCAGAAACGGAGTACCAGATGGGAATAATCGATAAAATCCGCGGCGAATTCATTGATATCATTGAATGGCAGGATACCTCCCGTGATACAATTGTCTGGCGGTTCCCCCGGTATCAGAACGAAATCAAGGTAGGTGCTCAGCTCACGGTCCGCGAATCGCAGGTAGCGGTGTTCCTCAACCGGGGCAGAATCGCCGACATATTCACACCCGGAATGTACACCCTCCAGACAGACAATCTTCCCGTCCTCTCCACCCTGCTCGGATGGAAATACGGATTCAACAGCCCGTTTAAAGCGGATGTCTGTTTCGTCAGCACACGGCAGTTCACCGATCAGAAATGGGGTACCAGAAACCCCCTCACGGTTGAAGATAAGCGGTTCGGATTTATTGAATTGCGTGCGTTCGGCACCTATGCCTACAGCGTGGCCGATGCCGGACTGTTCATAAAAACCCTCTCCGCAACCAACGAACGCTTTTCTACCGACCACATCTCCGGACAACTGCGCAGCCTCATTGTCACCAAACTCACCGACGCGATCGGTGAGGGCAACCTGCCGGTTGAAAAATTCGCCGCAAATCTTGATGAACTCTCCGAACTCGCGCTGCAGCGGCTCACTGCAGATTTCCGGGAGTACGGACTGGACCTCGACCGCTTCTGCATCGAAAACATTTCGATGCCCGATAATCTTAAAAAGGAAATTTTTGAATACAGTCGCCTCGGCAAAGTTGACATGGACAAACTCGCCAGGTTCAAAGCGGCAAAGAGTATCGAGAAGGCTGCCGAAAATACCGGAGGAGCCGCCGGTGCCGGTGTCGGCATGGGAGTCGGTATCGGGGTGGGAAACATGATGGGTTCACTGTTAGGCGAACAGATATCCGACGCAGCCGCGGCACCGCCGCCGCCACCACCACCGGTGGCTGATGTTCCGTTCTATATTGCCTCCGGAGGCAAACAGACCGGACCATTCACCATGGAACAGCTTATACCGATGGCACAACAGGGTACGCTCACCTCTAAAACACTGGTCTGGCATCAGGGAATGGGTCAGTGGAGTCCGGCGGAATCGGTCCCGGAGCTCGGCATACTTTTCCCGACGGTACCACCGCCATTGCCGGGGGTATAAATTCCCGGCTCTATAATACGCATTCTGCCTGTTCGGCGAATGTGTTTACGATTCTCCTGTAAGGACGTTCAATTGAACGTCCCTACATAAAATGCGATCGAAAATAACAATCCCTCCAAGTGCCGTAGGCACGATATGTTTTCAGGTAAAAAACCTGAAAACATATCCCAGGTCCGTAGGACCGACATTTAGCATCAAACGGAATGAATAACCATGGCCAGTATGGAGCCGGTAAAGGTGACTGTCTTTCCCAACCGTTAAAGAGCATCCATTTTCCTTATACCGTTTTTCATTCCACTTGTTTTACCTTCAATCCTTCAGCAATCTCACAGCTCTCCCGCAATTCATATAGTAGTAATTCCAAAAAAGGTCTTCACTTCTGTATAAGAGGCGGCGATAAATTGCGTTCGACTCATCGTAGCTTGTAGCACTCCACCATGTGCAGCTATTGTAAGCCTCGCTTCCGAAGATTCCATTCATGGCACGGTACACACATGGCATGGCAGAAAAGCCACTGGTGTTATTGGCACTCAGATCATTTCATCTCACAACTCCTCAATGCCATTCTGTAACACCGCATCGTGACCAACAGTCGCATTTTTACGACAGCTGTCGCAATAAAGCGACTATTTTTCCTCACCCCTTACCGAGAACATCGTTTTGCACGGTCGACACATTGTTTTGCACGGTCGACACATCGTTTTGCGCGGTCGACACATTGTTTTGCGCGGTCGCCACATTGTTTTGCGCGGTCGACACATTGTTTTGCGCGGTCGACACATTGTTTTGCGCGGTCGACACATTGTTTTGC
>JBNLDC010000038.1:0-46468 GCA_050304135.1 Chitinispirillaceae bacterium
CAGACTTTGCTTCACCACCTAAAACTCTCCCTCCCGGAACGACTGACAAAACGAGTTTTGTAGTGAAGAAATTTGAAAATAATCGGCGAAATATCGCAGGAAACAACACTTAACCTCGTTAAGTGTCGAACTTGGGTTAAACTACGTTGTTCTATCGAAGTAGAAATAAACATGGACGAAAAATCAGAGTATCCGGAATGCCAGCGTAAATCCATCATTCCCGCGAGGTTTTAAAAGCTATGTCAATCAGTCCTGCACGTGCGTTTGATCTGTTTCACTATCTTGTCCGGAGGCCCAGGCGCGGTTCGTTTACCACTGAGTCGATCCTATAGTGGCGGGAGATGTGAATGATTTTACCGTTGAATATCCGTTGTCCCCGAAATTATTTTATGTGGCCGTTTAAGATAATAACGAAGGAGTTGGATACATGGCCCGTAAAAAATTTATTGCAGGTAACTGGAAAATGAATACCAACCTGGCGGATGCCGCCAAACTGGCACAGGATATCGTCGCCACTATGGGAACCGTAACAGATGTCGATATCGCGATCTGTCCTCCCTACACCAATCTTTCCGAAGTAAGTAAAATCGTTAAAGACTCCACCGTAAAGCTTGGTGCTCAGGATGTGTACTGGGAAGCCTCCGGTGCCTATACCGGAAAAGTTAGCTGTGATATGCTTGGCAGCGTTGGTGTGACCTATGTTATTATCGGCCACTCAGAGCAGCGTCAGTATTTCGGCGAAACCGATGAGACAGTTAATAAAAAGGTAAAAGCTGCACTTGCCGCAGGGCTTCTTCCGATTATTTGTGTCGGTGAGACACTTGATGAACGGAAGGGCGGTAAAATGGAAGAAGTGGTCGCACGTCAGACCAAAGGCGGATTTGCAGGACTTTCCACAGAGGATGCGGAAAAATGTACGATTGCCTATGAACCCGTCTGGGCGATCGGTACCGGTGAAACTGCAACGCCGCAGCAGGCGAACGATGCTCATATTTTCATCCGTGGAATCGTTAAAGAGCTGCTCGGTGACGCGGTTGCCGACGGGATGCGGATTCAGTACGGCGGCAGCATGAAACCCGATAACGCCAAAGAACTGCTTGCACAGAGTGATGTTGACGGTGGTCTTATTGGCGGCGCGGCGCTCAAGGCACAGTCATTTTTCGGTATCGTCAAACCGGCGTAAACTTTTTCGAAGGTTTTCAAATGTTGTTTGCACTTCTGGTTATACTTTTTGTTATTGTCTGTGTTTTTCTCTGTCTGCTTATCCTCATTCAGTCCGATAAAGGCGGCGGGATTTCAGGTGCCATCGGCGGAGGACTTGGTGGAGCGAACAGTCTTCTCGGGACACAGGATACGGCAAATATCCTTACCCGAGGAACAACGATTTTTGGCATAACCTTTTTTCTTCTCTGCATTGCAATGTCGTTCGTGATGAGCAAGCAGAATGTAAGTGTCAATAAATCGCTGCTCCAGGAACGTGCCGAGAAACAGCAGAATTTCTCACCTTCTTCGGTGCTCGGCAATACTGCTCTGCCGCTTCAGGAAGGTGCTCAGGAAGCTGTTCCGGCAACCGGCGGCGCGGCGGCTGAAGGTCAGGGGGGAGCATTACCGCTTCTGCCTTCGACTGAGGAAAAATCAGACAAGTAAGCAGATACATTCTGCGGTCGTGGTGGAATTGGTAGACACGCTACTTTGAGGGGGTAGTGGGCGTCAGCCTGTGACGGTTCGAGTCCGTCCGACCGCATTAACATACAGGTTGAAGAGTGGCAACATTCTTCAACCTTTTTTTATTTTCGTTAGAAAACGTTCGTACACTGAATTTTCCCCGGTGCCTGACAGATGAAAATATTCTCCATTGGTGGTGTACAACTTCTGTCCGGTTTCCGCGAAGCCGGTCATACAGTTCGTGCCTTTGTCAGGTCTGCTGATTGTTCTCATCCCGACGATGTTCCCTGTGATTTTTATTCCGATCCTGCAGAATGCCGCTCCCGTATTGCCGCCGCGATAAACGAATTCAATCCCGACGTACTGTTCCAGAGTGATCACAGTGGTCCGCTCATTCACGCCGGTCTGGAAACGTTTTCTTTGCCGAAACTCTGGTATGCGGTTGATGCGCACCTCCACGGGTGGTACCGTCATTATGCCCCGGTATTCGATACGGTTTTCTGTGCGCAGCAGAATCGCGTGGCAGAACTCTCCGCATTTCATCCGGATGTCCGGTGGCTGCCGCTGTATTGCGCCCGGGATCTTGAACCGTTTCCCTGGGAACAGCGTGATCTGCATGTTTCGTTTGTTGGAAAAATCGATCCGCGATTCAATGCCGGTCGCGAACGGCTCTTTTCAGAACTGGATTCTCTTGGTATCACAGTGCATCTCACTACCGGTGACTGGGCTCCGGTTTATCGTAGAAGCAAAGTGGTTATCAACGACGCGGTACAGGATGATCTGAACCTTCGTTTTTTCGAGGCACCCGGAGCTGGTGCCCTGCTGATTACCGATGAACTTTCCCATTCCATAGCCGATATTCTGGTGCCGGGAGAGGACTGCCTTATCTATCGCCATGGTGATGCGGTATCGTGCGCCGAGCAGGTCCGGTGGGCGCTCTCGCATGAGCATGAGGCTGCAACCATGGCGGCGCGTGCACAGGGTAAAATCCGCGGAGCACATCTGGAACGGCATCGTGCGGCGGTGGTACTGGAGCGGATGCGGGAGCTGGCGGGAAACTGTTCCACTGTCTCCGGGCAGGTATATGCACAGCTCGGCAGGGCTGCGGACATGATAGCACAGCTTGACCTGCCGGAACCGCTCGCGGTCTATTTCAGAATGTTCGCCTGCAAATGTGCGGATCGTGCGATGCTGCTTGGCGACGACAGTATCTACCGGCAGGTGGTGGCCGCTGCCGGAGCGGTGGAGCGGGAAGCGTACGAAGAGGCCTCGGCAATACTTGACAGGTGTAGTACTGTCGCAGCGGAGATGACGCTGGAAAAAAGAATTGTCCACCTGCGTCTGATTGCCGAGGCGGGAGCCGGACGGGTGCTGCGGGCACGGCAGATCGCGGTGGCGGCTGCGGAAAAGTTTAGTGATGATCCGGAGATTGCCGCCGCACTCCGGTTTTTTTCCACCTTGGGATGAACAAGCTATGGAACCGGTAAAAACCGTACAACGGAGAAGACTGAAAAACTGCTTACCGGCACAACTTGCCGAAGTGGTGGCAACACTGGGCGAACCTTCCTTCCGGACGGTACAGTTGCTCAAGTGGGTGTATCAGAAACGGGTGGACACGTTCGATCAGATGACAACGATGTCCAAATCCTTCCGTGCGAAACTCGATACCGGGTTCGCCATTGATAAAATGGTATGCAGCCGTATCATCGAGTCACGCAAACGGGATGCGGTAAAATTCGCTTTCCAGTGTATCGATTCATCTCACTATGTGGAGTCGGTATTGCTCCTGGACCGGCAACGCCGGACGGCCTGTCTGTCAAGCCAGATAGGGTGCGGGCTCGGGTGCGTGTTCTGTGTTACCGGAAAAATGGGGTTCGTCAGGAACCTGACTCAGGAGGAAATTGTCGGGCAGCTGATCGGTATCAATGACTATCTGGCTCAGCACAACGACAAACCGGTAACCAATATCGTTTTTATGGGAATGGGTGAGGCACTCTCCAATTTTGAAGCGGTGCGCTCAGGAATTGAAATTATCATGCATCCCGAAGCGTTTAATATCGGCGGGCGAAAGATCACTATTTCCACCGCCGGGGTTGTGCCCTCAATCGAGCGGCTGATGGCTGAAGGACTCAATGTTGGGTTGGCGATATCGCTTAATGCTTTTAACGACCGGGAACGCAGCAGGCTTATGCCGGTGAACCGGCAGTACCCTATTGCTTCACTGGTGGATATTTCTCAACGCTATTTTGCGGTTACCGGTCGCCGGGTAACGTTCGAGTATGTGCTGATTGCCGGAAGTACCGATACCGACGAAGCGGCCGGCGCACTTGGACGGTTGCTCGGCGGGTTCCCCTGTAAAGTCAATCTAATTCCTGTCAATCCGTCGGGAAATGCATCGTTGCAACCACCCTCCGAACAGCGTCTCTCCTGGTTCGCCGAGGAACTGCATCGGCGGGGTCTTGCGGCGACGGTCAGAAAAAGCCGGGGGCAGGATATCAGTGGAGCGTGTGGTCAGCTGGCGGGAGGCAGTTGCTGAGGGCAGTGGTCAGGTACCGGTCCGGTTACCGGTGATTGAACGCCACAACGGAAGAAATTCGTATTCAAGAATATCGGCGAACGCCACCCAGTTCTCCATCTGCTGCATAGAGAGCAATGTCTCAAGTGAATAGGTCACTTTCGAGAGACCGTCGGCGGCGATATATCCTTTGGAAAGTTCCTGCTGCAGGTTTTGAAGAAATTGGTTGAGCAGTGAGGCGGTCCGGGCGTAATCACCGGTCCGGGCGGTCCTGATAATTACGTCGACAAGCTGCAGAAGATCGCCGGCTGTTTTCCCGTTGTTGATTATTCCACTCATTTCCCGATTCCTGCTTGCCAGTGCGGACCTCATGATGATAGTATTGAAATTCTATAATAATGTAATTGTTCAACACACCGAAAGGCAATAATGCCGACTGATCATCCTGATCCCTACACCTTGACGCTTTTCACCGCACAATCGGGTGTGCTCTCCGCTCGCCTCGATCATGAGGACGGCTCCCTGCTTCATTTGCACTCGCTGGTTGATCCGGAAAAAGAGAGCACCTGGTTTACAGAACTGCGGTTCTGGGGTGATCGTATTATTCTGGCGGGATGCGGACTCGGGTATCATCTGAAAAGGGCCATTGCATCGCTGCCCGAAACGACCCGCCTGTTACTGGTTGAATACTATGAAGCTCTCGCGGAACGTTGTCTGGAACAGTTTCCTCCGGAGGTTCGTGACCGGGTGACGGTGTTGACCCGTAAAGAGAACTGCACGTCGGATACCGTAGTGCGGTTTCTCGCGGGAGGCCGGTATGTGCAGGTGGTCAGGCATCCGCCGTCGTGGCGTGCGCACAGGGAGTATTATCGCGATATAGTACAACGGTTTTCAAAGCCGTCGTTGTTGACACGAGGGAGCAACAGTGTGCTGCTGATGCAGGGAACGTTCTTTCTTGAAAAAGAGCTTGCCGCGGCGGCAGACACCGGCACCGCCACCGTGCGGTCGTTCCGCTATGGGGAGTATGAATCGGTAACTGCCTACGAGTCGGAACTGCAGAAACGTATCCAGACGGACCGCCCCGGGGCAGTGCTATCGGTCAACATGCTGGGGATCGACGGCAACGGTATTCTGTCTGAGTATTGCCGGAGGGAGGGAATTCCACTCATCGTCTGGTTTGTTGATGATCCGCGGCCGATTCTTCTCAATCGCCGACGGCATCTCCCCGATGATACGATCGTTTTTACCTGGGAGCGTACCACGATTCCATGGTTGCGCCGGCAGGGGTTCGGGAACGTCAGGTACCTGCCCCTTGCCACCGATCCGGAACAATTCGCTTCGGCCACAAATTCCCTGCCGACGGTCGGCTGCGGATTTGTTGGTACGGCCATGGCGAAATCCTTTTTGAACGATATCGCTGGAAAGTTTATGTGGAAGCGTGAGTATGCGGGACTGGCAGCTGCAGTGGCGATGAAAATCGCGCACGGAACGGACGGGGATGTTGATTCGCTCCTGCAGGAGGAATGTTTAAGTGCGTCGCTATCGCTGCCTGCCGACGGTAATCATACCGCTACCTGGCTGCGCTCATATATACTTCACACTGCGAGTATGATCAAACGTAAAACCCTCATTACCGGGCTCCTGCCGAGTGGTATCGAAACCTTCGGCGATCCGGAAGGATGGCGGGAGGTAGTAGGTCCGTCGCTGAGGACCCACGGTAATATTGATTACCGCTCGGGAATTGCCGACTGTTACCGGTCAATAATCGTGAATGTCAACAGTACCAGCTGCCAGATGCCCACTGCGCTTAATCAGCGGGTATTTGACGTACCGGTTTCCGGGGCATTCATTCTCAATGATAATCAGGACGATCTTCACGAACTGTTCGATAAAAAAGAGTATGTTGCCTACGTATCAATCGAAGATTGCAGGGAGAAGGTGGCGTACTACCGGGAGCATGAAGGTGCACGGGGTGCGGTTACTGCCGCTGCCCGCAAAAGAATCCTCGCCGAGCACACTTACGCTCATCGTCTTCGGAATCTTGTGGATCATCTCTGAGTTGTGCCTGCCGAGAGCCGCGGATCTGCAAAAACCATTTCGATCATACATCTACAATTCAGCGCAATAGTGCTCTTTCCCATTCATTTGCGCAGACAGGGTGATGGTATCGTAGTGGTATCGGGTCACGATTCAAGGTACTGGAAGAATGATGCCCGAAAAAAAATCATTTGAGCGATTAAAAAAGGTGGAAAACACTAAAGCGCCGTTTTAAAACTGTCGATACATTGAATGAAAGTTACTTTGAACCGGTACAGACCACAAAAAGGAGGGTCGAGGCAAACTAAGGTTTCATTAAGACAACCGTATGGCAAGGATGCCATATAATCACCACGGATGATGCGCTTTTTTCACGCAGAGCACATCGTTCATAACAAGGAGGTTCTCCATGCGTATCAATCATAACATTTCCTCGATGATCACCCAGAATTCACTGTTTTCAGTGAACCGTGACATGGGCAAGTCTCTGGAACGTCTCTCAACCGGTCTGCGGATCAACCGTGCTTCCGACGACGCCGCTGGTCTCGGTGTGTCTGAAAACCTGCGTACTCAGGTACGCGGTACCGCACAGGCCATTCGTAACTCCCAGGACGGTATTGCCGCTATAACCATCGCTGAAGGGGCTGCCAATGAGGTTTCCTCAATTCTGCAGCGTATGCGTGAACTGGCAGTGCAGTCAGCGAATGATACCCTAACTTCTACGGAACGTGCCTATACCGATCAGGAATATGGTCAGCTGGTTGACGAGATTGACCGGATTGCCGCAGTAACCAATTACAACGGCATGAAACTGATCTCCTCCACAGGTACCAATGCCAATGAACGTTTTGGTATCGGTGGCAGCGGTGGTACCGGTAGTGCACTCTGGATTGATGCAAACGATACCGTCGGTCTCGACAGTATCACCATCACCATTGATACTCTTACCACGACATCGCTGGGATCCGGTGCGGGAAGTGGCGGTGTAGGAAGTATGAATGCAACCACGCTCACCTCTCAAACGGATGCGGTTGCCGCGATTCAGTCACTCGATGAATCGATCGACAGTGTCAACACCATGCGGTCCAACATGGGTGCGTTCATCAACCGGCTCGAGCATGCGATCAACAACCTCATGATTTCAAATACGAATCAGCAGGCTGCAGAATCGCTGATCCGTGATGTTGATTTCGCGGCGGAAACCACGCAATTTACCCGTAACCAGATTCTCACACAATCAGGCACGGCGATGTTGTCGCAGTCGAATATGCTGCCGCAGGGAGTACTCCAGTTGCTGCAGTAAGCTGTTTAAAAGGTTTCTTTTCAGAAGAGGCGGAGTTGTTTTCCGCCTCTTTTTTTTTGCTATGCTGCGGAATAGTACGCTGAATAGTTTCGTGAATAACCATCCGGAATAGCGTGTCAGTGGCAGAAAAAACGGTCGGACGGTTTGGTTTTTTTGTGTATGTGCCAAAAAAACGATTCCGGTTCAAAAAAAACTGGCCATTTTCGAACTTTTGGTTAGAGTGTGACCCGCACAGGAATTATTTTGCATATATATATAATCCAGACCACCCTTTCATAGCGGTTTCAGTCATTCAGGCGCCAGCGATTTTGGAATGACCGATTCGTGAAAGGTATTTGGAATATTCCGGAGTATTACTTTTTTTTGCTTATATTAGTTCAGAAATCACAAATTCTGATCAGACAGAGCATACTTACTCTCCGGAATAGGAACGGGGTAAACTCCCTCGGTTAAGTGAGTTTTCAGGCGCAAACAAACAGTCTTCGACTATCTCTCCTGTGTCAGAGGACATTCATACAATGCTTCCTGGAAAAAAAAACTTCTGTTGAATAGCTATGCAGGAATGCGGGCAAGAAAAATGAAAGGCTACTTTATGCGTTTAAGCGTTCTCCTGGTTCTCATCTCGCTCACCGCCCAGACACTCTTTGCACGAATTGGCACCAGTGCGGTAAATGCTGAGAAACCCGGGGGAAGGTTGTCGGCGCTGCTCGCCGACCGGGCCACCACCGTACCTGGGGAGATGCCCGCTGCGCATACGTATTCTCAGGAGAACTCCTCCGGTATAGAAATGGTACTTGCTCAGAATTCTGCCAAGTCAGCTGATAAGGTGGTCGATAAAGAGGCCCGGAAAGTAGTTGTCGGAACACAGACAACCGATTCGGATGCCGGTGAAAAAAGAAAAGGACCGGTTAAATTCATTTTCGGAAGAGCGATCAACACCGCACCGAATGAAGAGGAGCGGTGGTTGCCGGCATTGATCGAGGCGGTGCTTGAGTTCAAATTCGCGGCAATTGATGATTTCACCATGATCAGTCCTGATACGGTCGGTCGTCTTCTACCGGCGCATCGGGATTTCAGGACCATTCCGGAGGATGAGGATTACCTTTCACTGGGTAAAAAGATCGGAGCCGATTATGTCGGTATTCAGAAGTTCGAAGTGGGAAGAGATAAGAGTGTTTTTTATTACATGGAAATTATGTCGGTTTCAAAACGGTCGCTGGTTTCAACGGTGGAGCATACTTTCAAACTCAAGAAAATCGGTACCGAACTTGACGAAATTATAAATATCGTACTTCGTGATTTCAACATAACTCCCAAAAGGGAACTCGCCCGATTCGTGCGCATTCCGGCAATTGGTGAAGATCTCAGGGGCGCACGGTCATTCGGAGAGTGCGTTGTTAAGGAGCGGTTCAGCAAGTCAACCGATTCCATTCAACTCGGCAATGACTATCGGAATGTCTGTGAGCGTCAGCGTGATTTCCTCGCTGCGTATTACCGGGCGGGATTTTTCTTTATGGCAATTGGCAAATACAGCGATGCGGCTGAAGCATTCAATCTGCTTTTTCTGAGTGTTCCGGAATATCTTCCCGTGTATGTCCCGCTTGCCCGGGCATTCCGGAAATCCCAACGGTATGAGGATGCTATCCGAATCGTGCTTCTTGGGGATAAACGAGGCATTACCCTTTCTGAGCTGACACAGGAGAAAGCGCTCTCGTACCTCGATATGGGAAAACAGAAAGAGGCGCAGGAAGCATATCGGCAGGTCTTGAAAAAAAATCCGAATGACCCGTATGCGCTGCTCTTTTACGCGAAATTTTATAACGATACCCAAAACCCCAAAGCGGCGCTTGAATTTGCCGACCGCCTTCTCAAGGCGAATCAGCATACCGGTAGTGCCAGCCTGGAAAAAGGGCGTGCACTGGTTTCGCTCAAACGGACTGCCGAGGCGATCAAGTATTTGACAAGCGCTACCGAGCTTCTTCCGGGTGAGATTGAACCGGTTATGTATTTAGGGGACGCTCAGGCATCGGTGGGAAAGTATGATCTCGCCCTGGCCATGTACGAGCAGGTGCTTCCCAAAGCCGAAGAGAATATCGATCTGTACCTGAAAGCAGCTGAAGCCGCTCGGAAGTCTGGAAAGAGTAAAAAGGCGCTGGAGCTGCTTAAGGGAATTGAATCACGTTTTTCAAACCATGGCGGACTGCAGCGTGAACTGGGACTGCTTGAACTTGCGGAAGGTGACAGCGCGAAAGCCCGCGAGCATCTGGAAGCGGGCTTGCGGTCGGGTAAGGATGATGAACGGGTACTGATGGGGCTCGGGTGGATATACCTCAATGCCGGCCTGCCCGACAAAGCCGCCACCATGTTCAACAAGGCGCTTCCGATTGTTAAAGATAAAAACCAGTGCAAAGTCGGACTGGCGATGGTGTACATCAAAAAGGGTGATACTAAAAAAGCCGCCGGCCTCATCGAGGAAGTTTCCAAAGCCAAAGTGTCGATGCCGGGGATCAACGGGATGCTCGGTGAGGCGATGATGGCGAAGAGCGAGAAAAAGAGCGCGCTCGTATATTATCGCAAGGAGCGGGCACTCGGTACAAAAGAAAAGGCACTGCAGCAAAAAATCGCTGGCCTCTCCTATGAATTTGAGTATGCGAAAACCGCCTTGGGCGAGTACCGGAAGCTTATAGAAATGGGTGGGGGAGGGAGTACCGCGTTGTATCGTATGGTAACGCTTTCACTCAAGCTCAAGGATACCGGGAGTGCGAAGAAATACCTTGAAAAAGCACTGCAGGCGGGGGATGCCGATGCCGCCACCTGGGCGGAGATCGGAAAAGGTTACGCGTCGCTCGGCAGATCAAAGGAGGCGCTGGAAGCCTACTTGCGTTGTGTCAAGAAAGACCCGCGTAATGAGGAGGCCTGGGCTGCAGTGGTCACACTTCAGAAGAAGACCGGTAATGATAGCGCCGCCGCCGAAGCGCATCTGAAACTCTACGGGATCAATGCAGAAAAATATCAGAGGAATCTCGCAACCGCCGGACGTCTTTTCGAGAAAAAAGGCAACAGGGAAAAGGCTCGGAGTGCATATGCGCTTTTTATACGGAACAAACATATCGATGCAGATGTGAATATCCGCCTTGCCACCATGATGTATGAAGATCAAAAGTATTCGGCGGTACTATCGCTGCTTGACTCCATTCCTGCACTGACACTCGGAGTTAAGCACGGGAAGATGCTGGTACAAGCATATTTTTCGGAAAAGAAATACGACGAAACCATTCCGCTGCTCGATTATATTCTGTCCCGGTCACCGAAGGATGTGCAGGCGCTGGAATGGGCTGCCCTGGCGAACGAATACACCAAACAGATTAAAGATGCGATCAAGTGGTACCGGAAGTATCTGCTTTATGCTGGAAAGAACGACAAATACGCCTATCATCTTGCAGAGCTGCTGGAATCTTCCGGACAGAAAAATGGCGCAGTTGCGCAGTATCAGACCAACACGAAACTCTATCCGACCGATCAGCGAAATTATATAAAACTTGCCAATCTGTATATGGAACAGAAAAAGTGGAAAAGTGCGATCGCCATGCTCAAGAAAGCGTTGGCCTTCGAGAATGCCTCGCCTGCACTCATGGGGCAGCTCGCCCGGGCGAATATGCAAATCGGACGCAAATCCGAGGCGACAAAAAATCTTCAGGCATATATAAAAAGCTCGCCGAACGATTCTTCAGCCTGGTATGAACTCGGTATGCTGTATTATCACAGTAAGCAGTATTCAGAAGCGGCAAAAGCGCTTCGGAAAGCAAGTTCATTAATGAGACGGCCCACCGCCGAGCACTACAAGCTCATCGGCCTGTCGTTGCTCGCCTCTTCGGACACCGCAAATGCGATTGGTTATCTTGAAAAAGCACGCAGTGACGAGAAAAACCCACAGAAGATTCTGACACTTCTGGCTACCTGTTACCGGAGCGCGGGCGATACCCGGAAACTTATCGGAGTGCTTTCCGATTTGTTCAAACTGCAACCCGACAACAATGCAATACGGATGGAGCTGGCGGAGCTCTATCTTTCCGAAGGAAAATCGGGCGAAGGAATCAAGCTGCTTGAAAACGCTATTGAAAAACGGAAGTGTGATGTACCATTGCACCTTAAGCTGGCATCGCTCTACGAGCGGCAGGGCGACAAGAAAAACTGGCTGTATCATCTGCAGCAGGCATCCAAATGCGATCAGAAAAACGTGGATATGCTTTTTCAGATCGGCAGGTACTACTATGGAGAAAAAAATCGCCTGCAGGCTGAACAGTATCTTAAAAAAGCTTTGCGGATAGACAAACGATATACTCTCGCGAACGGGCTCCTCGGCAATATCATGCTTGAGCGCAAGGCGTATAAGGGTGCTGCCGTATTTCTGTCCCGCGCGGTTGCAATGGACCGAAAAAATGAATCCCTGCGTACCGGACTTACCGAAGCGTTCTATCATCTCGGTCGCTACAACGATGCCTACAAGGTGATTCGGCCGATCGTGCGGAAGGGCGAGATCAAACCTCAGGCGCTCCGGCTCGTTGGACTCATTTACAAGGCAATGGGTAATCCGGATACCGCGAAACAGATCCTTGAGAATGCTCTGCAGGTCGACCGCAACTGTTCCGAATGCCTTATTGCTCTGGGAGATCTCTATTTTGATGAAGCTGATTTCGCCAATGCGATGGACCGGTACAAAAAAGCGTTTGATCAGTCGGGTTACTCCCGCAACGCGGCAATGCGTCTGGCCGAGTCGTACAACCGGATGGGCAAGCCGGATCAGGCGTTGGACCTTTACGAAAAGGTACTTGCCGAGGAACCCGGAGTTGGGGAAGCTCTGTATCGTCTGGTGAAAATCTACCTGGCAAAAGGGGATCTTAAAACCGCAAAGACTGTACGCTCCAAGGGGGGGTATAATAAAAACGGCTGGTACTATCTCACCGATGCCGAAATTCGGGAGAAGGAAGATAACATCAATGCTGCCATGCTTTCATATGCAAAGGCCCTGAGAATGATACCGCAAGTGACCGAAGTACAGGCGGGCTGCGGACGGATCAGTCTGGCGAAACGCAAATATGCTGCAGCAATCAAATATTTCGGACAGGCAATGGCGGGAGACCCTGAAAATGTGGATTTGTTGTATGGCATGGGAAAGGCATACGAAGGCAACGGCGATAAAATGACCGCCTTGGACCTTTATAAGGAAGTGGTAAAGAAAAATCCTCAGCATGCCGAGGTGCATTATGCGATAGCACGTATTCACAGCAAATCAAAAGATCATGAAATGGCGATACGTGAACTAGAAGAGGCTGCACGCCTCGATCGTAAAAATGCGACAATATTTATGGCTCTGGGTCATGAGTACCGTATCATGAAAAATACCAGTGCTGCTATTGATAATTACCAGAAGGCCATCAGAATTGATGAAGTCAAGTCGTTGGAGGCTCACCGGTATATCGGAAATATTTATTATAAAAGTGGTAATGAAAAAAAGGCAAAGAAGCACTATGCGCTATATATTAAACTAGGTGGCAAAAATAAAAGGGTTATCAGGTACATGAACAGGAACAGGTAGGGGCACCTGCCTGATGGGTTACACCGCCGCATCCTGCGTGCGGTGAAATGAAGGGAGACTGGGATGTCGTTTTCACGCTTAAATCAGCGGTATTGTATTGCTGGTGTATTTTTGTTATGGTGTATCCAGGGGCTTTTTGCCCAGAATAACAACGATATCTATTTCAAATACTGCGAGGTCAGACCGCGACCTGCCTGTTTTGATCCAGTCGCCGGTACCATTGATTCGGTTGGTAGAGACGTTAAGGAACTAGGCGGGAACTACCAGTTCTGCTTTGCCATCGACAGCGTGAATGTGGGTTTTGCGCCAATCAGGGTGGTGCTGCTGCTCGACCGGTCGGGAAGTATGTGCGAACAGAATACCAACGGAGCATGTTGTACCGAAGGGGATGGGTCCGGCCTGTGTATGTACAACGATCCGACCGACCAGCGTGTCGAAGCCGCCCATCTTTTTGTCGACAGTCTTCGAGCGAAAAATAACAAATCCGAGGTGGGGGTGGTTATTTTCTGGGAGGGAGTACGTACGCAATCGGTACTCTCACTGGATTCCGACGCGAATGTTGCCCAGTTGCATGAGTGGATCAACGATGCATCGTGCAGTTCCAGTTCCAGCGGTATCAGCGGAACCCGCACCAATATCGGTGCGGCGCTTGAGGCGGGAATCGGGCTGGCGGATGCGGGGGTTGATCCATCGATGGCGCGGCATATTGTCTTATTGACCGATGGCGCGTGGGATGACGTGACCACCAGCGGTACCCCTCAAACTATTATTAATGGTTATACTGCCAGCAATCCCGGTGTTTCTTTCCCGGTTGTTCACGGCGTATTTCTTTCCGACTCCGCACTTCATGTATTGCATCAGTACCCGCCGGAGGGATGTTCTTCAAGTAGAAACGTCGAGCTGGAACATCTCCAGAACATTGCGTCGTTATCCGGCGGCAGGTATATCCCGCGCGCCTCGCCTCAGACCATCGTAGCCAATTTCAGTGACCTGCTCAACTCCGTTATCGTCAGGGTCGAGAAGTCGCTTAAAGCCATGACCGTTGCGAATCTTACCAATGGTGAGACAAGAGAAGGTGCTTCCATTACACCAGTTGCCGGGGGCGCGGCAAATCAAACCCAGTATCAGGCGACCATCAATAACCTCCCACTGGTTGACAGCGTCAATACCATTGTAGTGACCCAGACGGTCGACAATCCGGCAACCGGAATTGACGAGATTTACAGCGATACGGTTACTATTTTCCGTACGACAGAGTGGACATCTACGATAGATCCCAAGGAGTACCAGGAGTATTGCGTGATCGACAGTACAAAGATCAGTATTACCGTTACTCCGGAAAGCACTTTGGTTAATAGTCCGTTTACCGTAAATTCTACAGTACAGCTCAAGGAAAATTTCATCCTTAACAATGTCGAGGTTCGCGTACTCACCCGTTTTCCTGATACCGACCCGAACAGCGTTTCGGTATTTCATTTTGAAAATGATCTTGACAACAGTATCAATAGTGACAACGGTGGAACCGGAACCGTTGAATACTCTTCAATCGCGGCTCTTTTTGATGATTACTGTATATCCAAAGGGTCTTTCAGGGCTCCTGTCGGCAACCTGAGTGGAGATTTTACCCTTGAAGCGTGGGTGCGCCCGGTAAGTGGCGGGGCTCTTACCGAAATCTTCAACGGAAGCGGTAATGTACTCGGGATTGATGCGGAAGGGTTCCTCTCGTTTTCGGTAAACGGGGCTGAGATTGCGAAATCAACAATAAAACTTGATGCGAATACATGGTCGCATATTGGTGCTTTGAAGACCAATAATACCTTGACACTTTTCATTAATGGTGTGAACTGTACCACACCGGTGGCATTCACCGGTACGCTCACCGGAGCCCTGACCATTGCCTGTCCTGCCGGAGGGTTACTTGACGAGGTGCGAATCAGTAATGTCAGTCGTCTCAGGGCCGGCGCAACAGGACTGCGGCTTGATATTCCTTTTGTTCCAAACATCACCTGGACCTTTCCGAATGATTCGACTACGCAACCTCAGCAATCAATTGTTCTGAAGGCCAAAGACTGGACAAACGGTTCCACCACACAGTTTGGATTTTCCAGCCCGGTATCGGGAGATATCGTCGTCAATTTTCAGCACATGGGTACTCCGGAAGCTCAGTGGGGTAAAAACGGCAACCGGGTAACGGTGCTGGTTGATACCATAGGTCCGTATATTACCAGGGCTATTTTCACGAGAGGACCGTTGAGTGGAACGAAATTTGATACACTACAGGTGTTTTTCTCGGAACCGATTCTTTGTTCGTCGATGAAGGAACCTAAAACTCCGTACAACTCATTTCGAATTTACGAGGGGACGGTGGTTAAAGATCAAATATTCGGTGAATCGTATTTTCCAGATACATGCTTGTCAGACACTACCTACATTACTCAAACAACGGTGATGGTTAAATCAATGGAGGACGGCATCCAGCCGAAGATTGACAGTATACTACTGGTTGGAACAGTTGAAGATACCGCCGGTAATTATCCCGATACCACCAAAAAGGGACCTATTGAATGGGGAAAGGGTACCGGTATTGTTATCGCGGCAATTCCGAATACCGCGAGTGAACAGGATCCCATGGCGATTGATCAGTTTCTGGCGGAAAAACTTCATCTTCCGAGCCGCCAGGGAAGAGTCATTCAACTTCAGGCCGGGCATGGGGCTCTGCTGGAGATGGGTAAAGATAGCGACGGCAGACCAAAGTATGGTGATGCTGTAATTTTTGATGCGGTTGGTAATGTCGTCGGCGAGAATCTTCCGGTTAAACGGATTTTAACCGATGATCGGAATTACTTTATCTATTGGAACGGTGCAAACAGGACCGGACGTAAGGTTGCAACCGGTGGATATCTACTCCGTGTTCTGGTACGGTATGAGAATGAACCGGAAAAACAGGTGCGGTTGCAGACGAAATTTTCACTGAAAAGAATGCCGGGAGGGCTGTAGCCCTCACCGCACAGTACTGCTACTGTTTCCTCCTTTTTATAGGTGTTTCCTGGAGGAAAAAAGAATTGGAACCGATTGTCATCTGATCGGATATCCGGAGGAGAAATCTGTCGACGCTGCAAATGACAGGTCGTCTCTTTGGGAAAAGCATCCAAAAATGTGTAGTGGCAAGGGACAGAGGAAGGTTCACTGTTCAGTAAAAACAGGGTTCCGGACGACAGAGAATTTTTAATTGAGTTTATGCGCTAAACAAGGTATCTTAAAACGATAAATAGGTATTCGATACATTCAAAACGAGAGAGGATCGAAATGTCATCCTTACAGTTACTTCGTCGATGTGCCGTTGTACTGATGTTATGGACCGTAAGTGCGATTTCAGTACTGGGTGATGGATTGCCCGGCGAGTATGTGCTGACGCAGCGGTGGAGGAATATGATTGCCGACCGGTCTCCACTTACCAACCCTGCACTGATGACCGAAGACAACTATCTCTCGGGTCGTTTGGCGATTGCTCCTATATTAGGTGAGTTTTTGCTGGGAGAACTGGGTTTTACGTTGCCGATTGGTTTGTATCAGTCGGTCGGTTTGAGCATAATTGGTGAATATGACGGAACGATCCAGCAAGGGACCTTCGAAGGCGATCGTCTGGTTGTCAGTGAAGAGACAATGACCAATTTCAATAATATGATTATTGGTTCCTATGCAATTCACTTCTGGAACCGGTTGTCTGCCGGTATCAACCTCAAGTTCGCAGGGGCATCACGTTTCGATGAGAAGTACGCTCCGGGAGGCATTGTTGACCTCGGGTTAACTTACCGCCTGGTCCGCCACAGTCTTTTCGGGGATCACCTGGTTGGGTTATCCACCAATAACCTTCTCATGTTCTCGAAAGATCTGGAACCCTACTCACGGGATCTCAAACTGCAATTCATCGGTAATTTCTGGGAAAGTCGGCTCGACTATGGACTTGATATCGATTTCAAGGACTTTCTCGCTGATGCCGAAGCGTTCCGACTTACTGATACCAGCGGCAATATTATCGACAACGGCTGGAAACCGGAACTGGATTTCAATCTCAAGGTGGGTATGTGGCTGCTGCGGATGTTCAAGGTCTATGTGCAGGCAGGTTTTGATAAGGATATTATTGATTACCTCGGACTCGCTCTCGGGTTCAACATTCCGACAATCAACAACGGGCGGGATCTTGAGGTGTGCGTACAGTACAATATCATGACCGAAGCAAAGAGCCTCGAAGCATCGGGCCTTACTTTTTCGGCCAAGGTCGATTTCGGCAAACATCGCGAAGAGGTTTATGCCAGGCGGATGGCCAGACTGGCGAGTCTCTCGCCTAACGAACTGTACAATCAGGCACGGCGACTCTATTCAGAAAAGAAATACTGGGGTGCGTTCTTTGTATTCAGCCGGATTACGGTTGAATTCCCTGATTTCTTCAAGAGTGACTGGGTGAACTATTACCGCTCCAGCTGTCAGGAAGAGCTCGATATGCGGGAAGTGGCGATTGCCAATTACGAAGCCACCATCAAAGAGTATCCGCTCAGTGGCGCAGTGCCATATTCTGATCTCGGTCTTATGCGTATTTATTACCGTAACGGTGATTTCGCGAAAGTCGCGAATCAGTTCGTGGAACTGAGTAAACCGAATGTTCCCGATTCTCTGCGGTATCATGGTGCCTACCTGATGGGGCAAACAAACCTGCAGAGCAACGACCCGCAAAAAGCAATACAGGTGCTCAGTACAATTCCCGAAGGGCATCCGGACTACGTGTTTGCACAGCATGCAATCGCTATCGCCCATGTGCGGGCGGGTAGTGACATGTCACAGGTAGTGGCGGCGCTGGAAAATTGTGTCGGCGCTAAAGCTGAAACAGAATCCCAAAAAGAGATCGTGAGCCGGTCGTACCTTTTTCTCGGATATATTTTCTACGAGGAAAATGCCTTGTCAAAGGCGGTGGTCGCTCTCCGGATGGTTCCCACCAACAGTTACTATGCCGAAGATGCACTGCTTGGTCAGGGGTGGACGGCACTCAAGGCGCGTCAATGGTCAGATTGTATCGGTACCGGTTCCCTGCTGACTAAAACGACCAAAAAACCGGTGCTCAAGTGTGAAGGTATGCTGATACGTGCCTACGGCCATCTGCTGCAGAAAGATTATTCACAGGCGGAAGCGGTACTGACCGATGCTGCGGAGATGATCCGCCCGATAATGCAACAAAGCGACGATACGCTCAACTATGCCCGCATGCAGTACGAAAGTAATCGCATGTCATTTAATTTCCTTGCCGAGAAAGTCGATAATATCTCCAAGTCAGGTCAGACGTCGGCAATAGCTGCCGCAACCGACAGCCTTCATTCCGAACAGCTGGGTTATGTAAAGCAGTTCAAGGAATATTATCAGTTTTCCGATGAGTTCAAGCGCTCCTCATTCTTTACAAGAAACGCCGATGCGGTTCGTGAAGATATCGAATACGCGCTGGCCAGAGTCCAGAAAATCGTTGGCAGCGCCAGTGTTCAAAAGGTACAGAAGAAGGCCGAGGAACAGGAAAAGGAACTCAATTCTGAAATTGAGCGTCTCCAGAAGGAGATGGAAAAACTTCAGCAGGAGAACCAGTAAAGGTACGTTGATGTCGTTTTTCGAACTGGCTTCCGGAAGGTACTCGGTACGAAAGTATGCAACGACGCCGATAACCACTACCACGCTTCAGCAACTGTTTTCAGCAGTTGCTGAAGCACCGTCGGCCTGCAATTTGCAACCGTGGGTGTTCATCGTGATGGATGATGAGCAGTCGCGGTTTTCTTTTGAAAAGGTGTACCCCCGTGAGTGGTTTACCGCAGCACCGGTTATTATCGCCGCATGTTGTGATCATACACGTTCATGGAAACGGGGTGACGGCAAAGATTACGGAGAAATTGATGTCGCTCTTGCACTGGATCACCTCACCCTTGCTGCAGCAGAACTGGGACTCGGGACCTGCTGGGTGGGAAATTTCAATGAGGAAGAGGCCTGTCGTGCGCTCAGATTGCCGGAAAATATTATTCCGGTTGCACTCACCCCGCTCGGATATCCGGTCGATGGGACACAACCTCCTGAAAAAAAACGGAAATCACCTGCCGAATTTGTTTCTTACGGTTACTACGGCGGCACAAAAGATACCTGAGACAGCAATCGTGCAGACTATACTATGACCGAATCCGACCATCCACTTGCAGGGTGTGCCGATCTGCTGTTCGAAGATCGCCACCTGATCGTTCTCAATAAATTTCCCGGTTGTACGGTAATTCCCGGAAGAAATACCGCAACAGACAGCGAATCGTTGCGGGAACGTCTGGAGCGGTTTACCGGAGATAAGGTATATGTTGTTCACCGGATCGATCGTGACACGAGTGGTCTTATCCTGTTCTGTAAAGATGCGGAATCGCACCGTATCCTGAGCCGGCAGTTCGAACAACGGACGGTGAAAAAAACGTATCTTGCGCTGGTGCAGGGAACACTGTCCGATACAGTGACTGTTGATGTACCTCTCCGTCAGTTCGGATCAGGACGTATGGGGGTTGCTGCAGGGGGAAAACCGTCGCGAACCCGCATTGCTGTGGAAAACCGCTTTCAGGGAGCTACTCTCGTTACTGTGATCCCTGAAACCGGCAGACGACATCAGATCAGGGTGCATCTGTACCACCTTGGACATCCGGTAATGGGTGACCGTCTCTATGGTGCGGAACGTCCGGTCGGGGGTATTGAGCGGATGATGCTGCATGCGACGTCTATCAGTTGTATCCATCCGGATGGAACGCCCTTTATCCGAACAGCTCCCTTGTTGCCGCAATGGAAGAAAATCATCAGCCGATTCAGCATCAAGGATGTCTAATGTTGGTACAGGACAAGGTAAAAAAGGAACCGGCCACGCAATCGCGTGAAGAGCAGGAACATGACTGGGTTGAAAACGTCGCCGGTAACCGGGCCGGTACGTTGTTTTTCCATCGGATTATTGAGCTGTTTGGGATACGACCTGCCTATGTAATGCTGTTTTTCGCAGCATGGTACCATGTGTTTTTTGACCGGAATTCAGTTGCCGCCCTGCGGCAGTTCAGAAAACGATGCGGAATGACGACCCACCGCAGCGATCTTTACCGGCATTTCCGTTCTTTCGGCATTGCACTGATTGATCGGTTTGTTTTAACACGGGGGGGGGCAGGGGCCAAACGGTTTGTTTTTACCTATAGCAATGAGGCTGTGATTGCCGAGGAGGTTAAGCGGGGGGGCGGGGTGATTCTGCTCGGGGCGCACATGGGAAATTGGGAAATTGCCGGTGCACTATTGGGGAAACGTTTGGCGACAGCTGTGCATGTGTTCATGTATGATCAGAACGAATCGGTGATTGATCAATCCGTTCGGAATGAAAAGGGGGTTATCATTCATCCGGTACAAACGGGGGGGGCTGATGTTGCGGTTGAAATAATCAATGCGCTTCGTAGCGGGGAGATCGTCTGTCTGCATGGCGACCGGTACGTTGAGGGGCAGCGGACTGTTCCGATCGATTTTCTCGGTGCATCCGCACCCTTTCCTGCCGGGCCGATGGCTATGGCTACTATAACCGGTGCATCAGTACTACCCTGCTTTACCTTGAGGACATCATTGTTTCATTATGAATTCAGTGCAGCAACGCCGATACGTCCGGAACCGGCCAGTCGCAGTACCCGCGATGAAGTAATCCGGGCGGCAACAGAACGGTATGTGAGGATACTGGAAGAGATGTGCGGTAGGTATCCGGATCAGTGGTACAATTTCTATCGTTTCTGGAGTGACCCGGACTGTTTTCCACCAGAAAACGGATAGCGATATTGATGGGTAAAATGACTCGGGACGAGATGTATTTTATCTGAAAACATGGAGCCTGGGAAACGGGACCAGGTTCCGGAACGAAATCATTGCGGAAGTGCCTTTATGCGAATGCTTACCATATACCTCTGGATAGTTGCTCTTGGTGCAGAACTCTCATTCGTCCTTTTTTCGGCTGGCTGTGTTTATCCGTTTGATCCCAAACCGGAGCCGACTATTCTCATTGAGAACCAGTCGAAACAGAACGATGATGGGACACGGGTGTTTCCGCTGGTGGGCGCTGCGCAAATATGCAATCCGTCGATTGTTCTGGATACGGTGAATTTTCCCGGTTGTATGCTCTGGCTCAATTTCAGTGGTGAACTTCCGGTTGTCGTGCCCGACTCCCTTTCATCATACTCCGGATGGAGTGAGCAGCATGATCGACTTACCATTATCGATACATCGAATACAGTGCGATGGTTTATAAAACGGGAAGCATTAGGGGCAGGTGATCAGGAGGGCTTTCAGGATCCGGAGTGGTCAACGCATCCGGACTATCTCGTCAGTCTCCTTAGTACCGACGGGCAGCGTTCCTGGGGGTGTCATGTTATTCATCCGAAGAGTAATAACCACCTGCAGCTCTGCAGGGACGGACTTGTACAGACTTCCACCCCGCATCTCTGGGTTGATTCCCGTTATGTCGCGGGAGTAGACCCGGGCAGTGTCCGGTTTGATAAAAACGGGTTTGCCGACAGCGCTTCGGTGGAAACGTTTTTCGGAACGAATAAGGCAAAACTCGTTGCCGCAAAGCTTACCGGTCGGACACTGTCGATTTTCTACAGGGATTTCTCTGATATCTCAGGGACGTGGATTCCTCTTAAACGACCTGCCGGTCGTGAGGGCTGGCAATGTGAAAGTCCGCTCATCTCACCCGATGGTGAATGGATCGTTTTCAACGCCTACGACACACCGACAAATTACAAAACCTATCTGCAGCGGCTTGCTCCCGATGCGCGGCCGATTCTTTTCAAAGCGGGAGCGTCCGATCCTCACTGGTGGGTGAATACACTGAACTCCACGCTGTATATTGTTTATCAGGAAGCAAAGGGAGACAATCTGGTGTTCGGCGATCTGAGTGATGTGCGGTACCTTTCTTCCGGTGATAAGGGGAGCACCAGTCAGCAGCGGGTGGAGTTGTACCCTGATGCTTCCACGGCTTCCGCTTCGGTTCTGCGGCCCTCTCCACCCGAATTACTCGTTAATCTTCCGACCAAAGGGGGGCGCTCTCCCGATGGACGGTATTTATGTACCGGCTATGAACGTGCTTTCATCGTGGGGTTGCCATGAACCCGTTGGCTAAACGAACAACTGCATTCGGCGGAAATGTCTCCCGGTGGCTGATTGCCTCTCTCGCCGGTGCTATTCTCCTGACTGGTATTACGATATATGGATTTGTCGTAGCAGGTAACCGGCGCCTTCTTGCGCAGTGTCGTGAAAACACGACGGTTGCATCAGGGTGTCAGCTGGTGACTGATGCCGCGTGGGCGGCACCGATGCCGGGAACAACACCATGGCGCAGTATCGGCGGATGCGGTGCCGGAGGCTCAGGTGGGGGAATCGCCGACGGTATTCAATGGCTGGGAAACGGTGTTCAGGGTGGGCTTATCGATGTGGAGATTCTTCCACGGTATGCGATACGGAGAAATTTCAAGCAGTTTACATTTCCTCCGCGTTTGAGCTTCAAGCCGACATGGACCACCATGGTTGGTGTAACGCTTCCGGTGATGTCAAAATCCGGTGCGGTACAATATCTCACCAATGCGGATGAGGTTGACCGGACTACCGGTGGCATGGGGGATATTACCCTTGATGTCTCGAAATCACTCGGCTTTGCGGGTGAGTATCAGCTCCAGCTCTCGCTCTCTCTGCCGACCGGTCAGTACGACATCAAACGGGGTTCTGACCGGAATATGAATTTTCTCCCGGTTGATTTTCAGATGGGCAGCGGCCTTTATTCGCCGACACTGCAGCTCAGCAGGAGTATCGATGTGGAGGATGGCTTCTGGAAAATTGACGTTTCGTATACTCACCCGTTTGCCATGCGCCCGTTTTCGCGAAAGAATGCGATGCTCGATACCTATTATTCAGACTATAAGGACCGGACGGACAACCCGCGTTTTTACTATCGGGTCAAACCGTATGGTGAGAATGACCTCGGCGGGTATACACCACCTTCCGCATCGGTGGCTGCCTATTATGCCTGGCGGGGAATGGAAGGGTTTGTTCACTCCTGGGGAATCTATCTCTCCGCACCGTTCGGAACCGCATGGATACCCTCCTACAAGCCGGGGGAATACGCGCCGATCCCCGATCCTGATCATAAAGCCTGGAACGGCGCATTTATTTACGGCCTTGAATTTTCGCGATCAAAGTATCCGGTTTTTCTCGCGCTGTCGTTGCCGATTCATGACCGGGCGGATCCACTCAACCGGATCGACGGGCCCGACTGGGGAGATTTTCTCCAGCAGTGGATTTTCGGTGTAGGTATCAAATCGACCATGTTTTAATAAAAGGATGCAGCAATGAGACGAATTCTTTTGATTGTTCTCCCGTGTTTTGTATGGTTTTCATGTCCTGATCCCTCCGGATCGGAAGGGTGCACACCGATCGCTGATAGCAACAAGGATGTTGAACTGGTCAGTCCGCTCAACGGCTCATTTCACGTTGGGCAGACGGTTGAAATCGCCTGGAAAATGAATCCGAAAGAGGTTAGCCAGGTATCTCTCCAGCTGAGTACCTCTGGAGAAAGTGGGCCGTGGAGGGATGTGTTCAACAGAGGTATCTCAACTGATAATCTCGAATCGGAATTCGTCTGTATGGATACGATATGGCAGGTGGGAAACGAGTATGCGCCGATTGATTTTTCGTCGACTCAATCGGTGCTTCTGCGAGTCACGAAATATCTGGATCAGGGTACCGACTATGTGACTGATGTTTCGAACACCATCACCATCAGTCCCTGAGGGGATACGCAGCAATGGCTGACGGAAAACTATTTCTCCTGACCGGTGGAACCGGTACGATCGGTGGTGCACTGGTGCGCCAATTGACGCAACAGGGTGGCCGTATACGGATACTTACCCTTCCCGGCGATCAGAAGGCTGCGGAATTTGAGGCAATGGAGGGTGTTGAACTGCGCTACGGTGACATCGCCGATCCGCAGACGGTTAACGGCATCTGTGACGGTGTAGCAACGGTGGTGCATCTCGCGGCAGTGGTGCTTTCCGATGACGATATGGCTTTTGACCGGGTGAATGTCAACGGTACGCGGTATTTGTTGACCGATGCGGCCAATTGCGGTGTAGGTCATTTCATACATGTCTCGTCGGCATCGGTTACCTACCGGAAAATGACGCCCTACTCCCGCTCAAAACGGATCGCGGAACGGTATGTCCGCGGTGCGCCGGTTCCCTGGACGATTGTCCGGCCCACTCTGGTGTATGGTGAGAAGGGGGGAGAGGAATTCGACCGGTTCGTTGACTATCTGGTATCGTGGCCCGTAATTCCATTTATAGGTGCAGGGAAATCGCTCAAACGTCCGGTCTATGTGGGTGATCTGATCGATGGGCTTGAACGGATCGCACAGATTGAAAATGGTACCGGGAAAACGTATAATCTCAGTGGCGGTTCAGCGATTGCGATGGTGGAATTTGCCCGCCTGTGCCTTACACTTTCGGGCAGGGAAGACAAGATCATAATCCATATTCCGGTGGTACTCTGCAGAATCGCGGCGGCACTCATGCTTCGAATCATGAAAAAACCACTGCTCCGCTGGAACATGATCGCGGGAGTGATACAGGATGCCAATCTCGATCCGTATGATGCCATGGCGGATATCGGCTACGATCCCGCACCGGTGGAGAAAAAACTGGGAACCTGTTTCCCCCGACAACAGAAAAACGATCGATAACGAATAAACCGCCTCAGAAGGATTACCATGAAGCATACCTTGAATGTTATATGGACCCTGATTGCAGCAGCACTTCTTGTTGCCGGTGTATCGGCAGCCGGCAAAAATGTTCCCGCCGACACTGCCGCGGAAGATACTCTGGTGGTCACCTGCCGGCTGGTTGAAATTCCCGGCAAGTTCGTGCCGAATGATGTGTATGACTACGTTTACATAATGAAATACCGCGTTCTCTCCGTCGAGAAGGGGACCTACAGCGGCAAGGAGTTGTACGCCGGGCATTACAATCCGCTTATCGCCCGAAAGCAGATTCATGATAAAATGGATAACTTTGTGGACGGCACTGTCGAAAAATTCGTGGTCGGTGAAAAACACCGCCTCACCCTTGTTACACCGATCGAGTCGGTCTGGGACGGAGCTGTTGAAGACGAATATTTCGACACCGAGCTGCCGAAGTATTATGTCCTTAATGCCGATCAGCTGCAATAATTCATCAAGCACTGCCCATGGTCTTCTCTTCACATTTCTTCCTTTTCTATTTTCTTCCCGCCGTGCTTGCGGGGTATTATCTGCTTCCGTTCACCTGGAGGGGGTTGTACCTCCGAAACGCTTTCCTGACGGTTGCCAGCTACGTTTTTTACGGATGGCACGAACCATGGTTCGTTATTCTTATGTGGGTATCCACTGCCGTAGATTTTACCGCCGGTAAAATCATTTCCCGGACCGGGGCTACGCAGGCGCAGAAAAACGGTGCGCTGATCATGTCGTGTGTGGCAAATCTCGGGATGCTCGGATTTTTCAAGTACTACATGTTCGTGATGGGGGGCATCAATTCTCTGTTGTCACTCATCGGCGGCGGCGGGGCCACCTTTACCATACTCCAGGTAACCCTGCCGATCGGGATCTCCTTTTACACGTTTCAGACGATGAGCTATACCATCGACGTTTGGCGCGGAGAAGCCCCGCCGGTTAAAAACCTCGCGACCTTTTCCTGCTTTGTCGCACTCTTTCCGCAGCTGATTGCCGGGCCGATCGTCAGGTATGTCGATGTGGCGGAGCAGCTTGACCGGAGAAAACACACGGTAGATGTGTTCGCCTCCGGAGTGAGCCTTTTCATTCTCGGTTTCGCGAAGAAAATTCTGCTTGCCAATCCGGCGGGGCAGGTGGCCGATACGGTGTTCGGAGCCGATGCCCCGACAACGCTGACCGCCTGGTGGGGAGCACTGGCCTATCACTTTCAGATATATTTTGATTTCTGCGGGTACAGCGACATGGCTGTCGGGCTTGGTCGTATGTTCGGTTTTGAGTTTCTGAAAAATTTCAATGCACCGTACCATGCCGTCAGCATAACTGATTTCTGGCGGCGATGGCATATTTCCCTCTCCACCTGGATACGGGATTATCTCTATATTCCGCTCGGCGGCAACCGGAGGGGAGTACGGCGTACCTATGTCAACCTGCTGATATCGTTTTTCCTGTGCGGACTCTGGCACGGGGCTAAGATGACGTTTGTCTGCTGGGGACTTTTTCAGGCGCTGTTCCTGATCATTGAACGGTTTCAGGGGAAGAAAAGTATCTACGGCCGGCTTCCGCCGTTTGCAGCCATCATACTGACCAATGTGCTCGTTATGTACGGGTGGGTACTGTTCAGGGCTCCGGATCTGCCGCAGGCGATACGGTACTGGCGGGCGATGACGGGGATGGAACCCTCGAACCCGGCTGCTCTTCTGTTGCGCAGTGAGATGTTCAGCCTGAACAATGTGGTGGCGATGCTGCTCTGCGGGCTGGTGGTCTGGCAGCCGGTACAGGCGTTCGAATGGGTCAGAAAGCGAACTGCGGTTTCCTATGTGCTGCTCGGGCTTCTTTTTCTTCTGGCGGTCAGTTCGATGTTTACCCAGGCATTCAATCCGTTTCTTTATTTCCAGTTTTAGGCGAAGGTATGCACCACCGTAACGTACTGCTTTTTTCTCTCCTTTTCTGCTTGATGGCCGGTTCGGTACCACTGGTGCAGATGGTTGCGGAACTGCGCAGCGGATCGCGTATACAGGCGGCGGATCTGCCGGTGGATATGGTGGTCACGCCGGTACAGCGGGCAGCTAAAATAGGTGCAGCCATAACCGCCATCACCGATTCTCTCAGATGCTACCGACGTGTCGGTGTACCCACCTACGAACAGGCGGAGGAACTGGCGGCGGGAGGGGTTAGTCTGCGTAATCTTGTTTGTAATGTCAACCGGTATACCGTTGATTCAACCGCTTCATCTGCCTGGCTTGCCGATTCGTGCGCAACACTTCTCCAGGGACTTTCCGAGGCAGCAGATATAGGGGATAGCGCCGGTGTGGAGGATGCAACAAATGCGGCGATAGCGGTTGCCGACAGGTTGCGAAAGGCCTGTGCCGGAGCTGCCGGAACGGTACCGGGGTATTTCTGTGCGATACTCGCAGGGATATTCCGGGAGACTCTTTTCAATCGGCGCTATCTTCGTGCATATGAAAAAGAACTGGAAGACCGTTCGGTGTTTATGCTGGCGATACGGCCGGTAATGCAGATTGTCCGGTATAAGCTACTGGGTGATGCGGGGGTGAAAGCGATTGTCGGAAAAAAAGGCTGGTTGTTCTACCGGCCGGGTATCGAATATCTCTACCGTCCGTCGGTGTATGATCCCCGTTCACGGAGTGTTGACTACAATGACCGGGCGATCCTTGATGATCCGGTTGCGGTTATCGCCGATTTCAGGGATCAGCTCGCAGCGAGAGCTATTGAACTCATGGTGGTGATAGTTCCGGGGAAGGGCAGTATTTATCCGGATTTGCTTTCTGATCGGATTATACCCGCAATGCGACCGTCAATTTCCACTTCGACTGCTGATATCATCGGGCGCCTCAGAGCGGGGGAGATACATGTGGTTGACCTGCACGGTCCGTTGCTTACCGAGCGACAGCGTGATTCGCTCTGTGGCGACAGTATTTATCTGGCGCGTGATACTCATTGGCGGCCGAGGGGGCTGTTGTGTGCCGCCCGGACGGTTGCCGACGAAGTAAGAAAGCTGCCCTGGTACTCGGAGGAACATTCCGAGGTGAAATGGACCATCGATACGGTAGCGGTTGAACGAAATGGTGATGTCGGTATTATGACCGGACTTCCGGAGGCTACATTGGGAAAATTACGGGTCTCGTTCCCTCCTGAAGTGACAAACTGTTTTCCGGTATGGCATAATTACATCGACAGCACTGGTGCCATCGTCCGGCGGGTACCTTTCAGGGATGATTTCAGAGCCGGTCGGATTATCATTCTCGGTGACAGTTTCTCTCGAATCTATCAGACGGATGAGCCGCGGGGGGCAGGTTGGGTAGCGCATCTTGCCCGCGAACTTTCGGAGCCACTCGGTGCGATAATCAGCGATGGCGGTGCTTCAACTCTGGTACGTGAGAAACTGGCGCGCAAAGCTGGCATTCTGAAAGGAAAAAAACTGGTGATCTGGGAGTTTGTTGAACGGGATCTGCGGTATGGTGCTTTCGGTTGGAAAAGGGTGGCTCTTCCATGATTTGTCTTACACCTGATAGTGGTTGTGTTCAAAAGGAGACGACGTTGCTTTTCAAAGACAAAAGGAAAAATCGGATAATTTTGTTTTTTTTGTGTTTTTTCCTGATTATAGTCCAGCTGCCGCAAGGCTTGTCGGCAGATCCCTATCAAGAGCTTGTTCCGAATTTCAAACGGCTCAAGTCTACGGTAACGGTCAGAAAAATAACGGTTCCCACCGCAGCGAACCTTGACTTTGCGGCATACGACCGCAACCCCGTATTGTATGATCCACCGGACAGAAAACCGAAAAAAAGTCCATCGTCGGTAGCGGTGAATGGCCTGACCTTTGAGGGGAGTTTGAAAGTACCGGTACGGACCCTTGACGCCACACCCCTCACGAAGAAGGAAAAGGAACAGCCGATGGCCTGGAAGCCCTTCAACAAAAGAGCGTGGCAGGTGGTCAAAGATGATTACCTGCAGGGTGTTGTCGGTAGAATAAATGGATACAAGTGGGAAGATCCGCAGGTGTATCAGCCGTATCAGGAAGTGACGACCGTGTATCTCCACGAAGAGGGTCACCGGCCTGAATTCTGGGTCCGGATCGAATTTGCGTCATGGGTTAAATTCGTGAAGAAACTTGAAGATACCGATGGAGACGGCTACCGGGAACTCTACGGGAAACTTGCCACCGAAAGCATGGACGCCGATTCTCTGGCAAAACTGGTCGCCTGGGTGAAACATGATTACACCGTGAAGCTGCTTGACCGGCAGGAGGTGACCGACTGGATTACCGACCTCGCCTCGTACTGGTATCCTACCCGGAATACCGATATCCTTGATCTTGGGGAAAAGGGCGTCTGGCCCGATGACCGTACAAAACGACGTACTGTCAGGGAGCTTGATGGACTGACGGTAACCGATCCGCTCGCGGTGGTCGAAGGTAAGCCGTTCTCACCTGAAAAACCGGTATACAATGTTTATCTTGTTGATTTACCGCGAAAGGTACCTGTTGGCGGTGAAGAAACCCGCATATTTCAGCGGAAACAATCCGGCTTCGATGAAGTGGTACTTTCCGATAATTTCAGAAAAAACAACAGAACCTTTTCCTCCGAAGTTTCCCGGTACGGCTCGTACAAGCGGTGGGAGCAGGCGAATTATCCCTTTTTTGATGCGGTGCGGTCGTGGCTGCTCTCTTTTCCGCCTGAGCAGATGGCGCTTGAAGGAACCGACGGCTGGCTTTTTTTCAGAAAGTCCTTTGATTACATTCTCTGCGGTGACATCGGTCAGCAGTCGCTGTTCAACAATCCGCTGCCGCATATCACGGAACTGAAAAATTATCTGAAGGGACAGGGGGTCGATCTGCTCTTTGTCGTGGTACCGAACAAGGAGGAGGTTTACTACCGGTATTTCAGTGATTCGATTCCGCAACCGGCGGTACCGATTCTCAACCCGTATGGCCGTAAATTTCTCGCTGATCTGCAGCAGGCGGGGGTCGAAGTTATCGATCTGCTGCCGGTGTATCTTCAGGCGAGAGCACGCGATTCGGTTTCCGGGACATTCCTGTATCAGAAACAGGATACGCACTGGAGTGGGCGGGGTATGGAACTGGCTGCGGATCTGATCGCTGAACGAATCCGTCAATACGCATGGTTCAAGCGGTGTGTCGACACGGTATCGTATGCTTATCATGATACCATTATAGAGCGGCAGGGTGATCTGACTGACCGGTTGCCGGCCGATCGTCAGCAACAGTATAAACCACAGTCTCTTGCTGTCCGAAAAGTATTCTCTCCGGAGGGAACTCCCAACCGCGGGAATCATATCGGTGCACCGATTCTGCTTATTGGCGACAGCTTTACCGGAGTATTTGAACTGGTCGACTGCAAAAGTGCGGGGATCGGTTCCCATCTTGCGGCACGGAGCAGGTTGCCGGTGGATATCATTACCAGCTGGGGCGGCGGGCCGATGGTGCGTCAGAAAATGCTCCGCAGTCGCGGAAAGTATCTCGACCGTAAACACGTAGTGGTGTATATTATGGTGGCCCGTGACCTTTATAATTATTCCCAGGGGTGGGAACCTCTGCGTGGGGAACAATAGTAGTGGGCCAGGAGCCACACGCTGTACGAGAAGTACCGCCGGAAGGAAAATCAAAGCATGCCGCGTAACGGCACAGAATGCTGCAAAGTCGCGGCAGACCGGAAGGTTGCAAAGCGTTGTGTATGGTGGCTTTCAAGAACGGTAACGCTTTGGCTGGTTATTTTAACCATCAGCTGCGCCTCCGGCGGCAGAGTGCTGCATGTGGATAACCGGGAAACGCTTCCCTATATTTCAGAGGATTTGAAACTCAAGCGCCGCATCCTTCGTGTTCTGGCAAGAAGAAAACTTATTTCCGGTGCGCAGCAGTATACGTGTCAGATCAACATAATGGAAATCGGCAGATTTTATATCCTCGAGGTCTGGCCCGATGGTATTAAAGCCGGAGGCGCCTTTGGTGTGACTCTCAAGAAACCGCTTCTTATTCCCGTCGGAAGATATACGGGGACCCGTTAGTTCGCACTCTTTCCACACTTCCTGCCGGTCCAAACTGTTTTCCACGAGAAAACGTTTTCTGGTCAAGACCGGATTTTTACGTACCCTTCCGCAGTATCTTATCAGGTACGGGCACCTCTACCGGCAAATGGCTCCCAATTGCAGGCCCATCGGAGAGTCGCTCTGTTATCACCGTGTTTCCTGAACGTATCGTTAATCCGGTTAATGGAGTAGTGCAGCATGATCGGATGGCATATCCGGTACAAGGTCCTCTGCGCAGTTGCCGCAGTCAATTTTTACGGCGTTGCACAGCAGCAGGATGCAGTAATTTCTGCGGCAGACACTTCAACTGCTTATTTGCATAAACAGGATTCTTCCCGTAGTGAGATTCCCGACCTCAATAAGCTGGTGGTACGCGCATCACGCAAAGGGTCGGTATACAGTGCGGCTGCGCAGCCGGCAGCTGTTTTCAGTGCGGATGAGGTAACCCATACCGCCGGTGCCGCCGAAGATGTGAGCAGGTATATCGCATCGCTGCCGCAGGTGGTTGCCTCGCTGGGCGAGAATTTTGACAATGCACTTTACGTGCGCGGAGGGCGTCCATCGGAAGTCGTGTTCATGGTCGATGGTATCGAATTCGAAAATATCAATCATTTTTCACGGGCGAACAGCTCGGGGGGGCCGGTCGGATTCATCAACAGTGACTTTGTTAAAAACGTTTCGTTTTTTGCCGGAAATGCACCGGCCGCCTATCCTTCGCGATTATCATCGGTGGTTGATGTCACCATGAAGGCCGGATCGTTCACCCGGTCCCGTCACTCGCTGAGTGCCAAATTGACGGGCGGCATGTTCTCGACGGAAGGCTCTTTGGCCGGGGGGAATGCCTCGTATGCCGTGGCAGGCAGGTACGTCGATTTTTCTCCGCTGCGCCGGTTTATCGGTGATCGCGGAATCCCCCGTCTTGGAGACTGCTATTTCAAAGGAATGCTTGCGGCGAATGAACGGTGGGACATTGCGGTAACCGGGCTCGGTTCGTACAACCGGTTCGATTTCGACTATCCTGTTGTAGAGGCTGATGATGTCAGCGGGGTAGTACACGAAAACACCGTTCAGGAACGGCAGCGTATCATACAGGGCGGGGCGGGAATTACCGGCCGTCTGCGCAGTGGTTCGCTGTCAAACTCCACCACGCTCGCCTGTTCATTCCGTCGCGGCGAGGACCACGATTCGCTGCATGATTTCAGGAATCCGTTTTTTTCGGGCAGATACACGGAGAACCCGGTTCGCAGGGAGGAGGACGGAAGGGTACGGTCGACACTGACCTCAGTGGGCACCTGGACACCTGATGCGCATCGTACCGTCACGTTGGGGGCTCGTGCTGGGTATCAGCGTTACCGGTTGTTTACCGGTGATTACCGGTTTCATTACGGGAATTATGTTGTTTGTACCGGAACCGGGCCGGTGGAGGTCGAGTGGTCGCGTCTGCCGCGGATACGCACCCTCACCCTTGATGCCGGTGAGGCGGGGGGGCATCTGGAGTATGCGGCACGTCATGGTGTTTTTGAATCATCGATCGGCATCAGGTCCGATTACTACGGTCTTCTGAAAAAGTATGCTATTTCACCTAAAGGTACTATCGGTTTTGACTGGGGCCGATGGGGTAAGGTACGGGGAAGCGGCGGCCTTCAGCATCAGTTTCCGACCGATATGCCATCGCTGTTTTTTTACTTTTTTTCATTTGATACAACGATGGATGATGCGACTGCGGCGCGCCGCACCGGTTCTTTTCTGCAGCAACTCCAACCGTTGCGCTGCTGGCAGGCGTCGGTTGATTACGAATGCCGACTGGTACCATGGGCACGGCTTCAGACTGGAGTCTACTTCAAGTGGTACGACCGTGAATATCACTATGTATCCCCGAAAATGCAGGAAGTGATCCTGTTCAATGATGCATTGGAACCGGTACTGGCAAAACAGAACGGGTTGCGCAAATCGTACGGGGCGGAACTTATGCTCAACGGAGAAGGTGACGGTATTCTGACCTGGTCGGCCGGTGGATCACTGTTTGATGTGCGTAACCGGTACAGCGACGGGAAATGGTACGATGACTGGACCAATGTGCGCTATACCGGATCATTCTCACTCGGGGTACGTCTGTTTGACCATCATCAGCTATCGGCAAGCGCCCGCATGAACGGGGGCAGACCTTACTGTTCAGAGGTTATTGTCGCCGATTGCATTGGGCGAAAATCACCGGTGTTCGAAGTGGGGGAGGGGTATTATACCAAACGATTCGATCGGCTCTTCGCGACCCATATGCGGTACAGTTTCGAGTATCGTATTCGCCGGCTTACCACCGAATGGTTCGTTGAGGTGATCAATTTGTTCAACTCGCAGCCGGTACTGGAATACCGGTTCAACGGGGCGACCATGCAGGAGGTCAAGCCATTCGGTCTGGTACCTATTTTCGGGGGGAAGATTACCTGGTAGCAAATGATCCACGAAACGGAAAGCAATCAGGCTGCCGGTGGCCCTGATCGGCACATTGTTGCAACTAATGCGTCTTGAGAAGCAGTGCGCATTTTTTCTCCTGCAAATGCAGCTCATTGAAAAGGGTAATTGCTCCCCGGGAGGAAAGAATTTTCGGTTCAAAGCGGTATTGGCGGCATCGCTTGAGGATTGTTGCTCCCGGTTTGAACTGTTCCGTTTCAAAGCCGGTACCGATGATGAGAGGAACCGGGGTGTTTCCTCTATTGGATTTGAGGTGGTTTTCAAACCAGTAGTTGACATTCACCGGTTCTGACAGGTCTGATACGAGGGTAAGTTTTCCGTCGGGGTCGATGTAGCAGTCAAAGAAGGTGACGGGAATTCTGTTGTAAACTACCAGTCCTTCACGGACGATACCGAATCGACCAGCAGGATTATTGAACCAGTAGATACCTGCGGCGATACCCAGAACAACCAGCAGTTTATGCTTTAGTAACCAGTCCATGTCATAACTATACGGTTATGACGTGCGGGAGTCATCAATAAAAGGGGAGAGCTGTGCTCTGGAGGAAGGGTTCTGGAAGAGCTTGCGCAGCGAACGGTCGCGGATCAGACGAACCCGTTCGCGCGTGAGTTTGAGTTCTTTTCCGATCTCTTCGAGGGTGAACTGTCGGGAAAAGTTCAGGCCGTAATACATACGGAGTATGCGTTCTTCGCGGCTGGTGATATTCTGCAGAACACCGTCGAGAACCGATCCGAGCTCCCGGCGTTCACTCTCTCCATCCTGATCGGGGTCTTCGCCCAGAATATCCTGCAGTGTTGCGGAGCTGCTCTCATCCTGACTGTTAGCGGAGAGCGGAGCATCAAGTGAGATGCCGCGGAGTTTCTCCATGATCTCGACGATCTCGGTCTTATGGTTGCAAAACGGTTCAACTGCCATGGTTTTTTCAAAATCACCGAGGTTCCGGTCGAGCGCCTGCTTGAATTTATTGATCAGGGCGATTTTGTTCGGAGGAATCCGGACGGTGCCCGCCTGTTCGAACAGGGCCTTCTGAATCGACTGACGGATCCACCAGACAGCATAGGAGATGAATTTCACATTCATTCCCATATCAAACCGTTTGGCTGCTTTGAGAAGGCCGACATTTCCTTCGTTGATAAGCTCGAGGTAGCTTAAACCCCTGCCCCGGTAACGCCGTGCGACGCTTACCACAAAGCGGAGATTTGCGGTGATCAGTTCATTGATCGCCCCATCTTCGTTTTCCTGAACACGTTTGACCAGTTCCCGCTCCTGCGGTTCAGTAAGCACGCGGTAGCGGTTGATGTCCCGGAAATAGAGTGTTTCGGCTTTGATTGACATAAATTTTCTATTTAATCGATTTAATAACAGCGCATATGTAACGATACTAAAAAATTACATCTGTTTGAAGCCCTCTCGCCAGTAGTATGTGAAGATTTACGGTTTGTTCTCCTGTCGCACCGTTATTCCTGCAACGTTACACGGCAGAATATGCTGAACACTCCTGATTACAGTATACCATAAATACCGAGTAACGACAACAGGTTACACCTGCAGATTGCGGGAGGGATGGGCGATGACCACAATACCGGAATCGCTGATGAAAAATCTTTTTCGATCTTCATCGGGGTTGAAACCAATAGTATCACCGGGATCCACTTTTACCCCCCGATCAATGATACAGCGCCGTATCCGGGCTTTCGCACCGATTTCAACATCGGGAAAGATAATGCAGTCCTCAACCTGCGCGAGACTGTGCACCCGTGTACCGCGGGATAAAACGGACCGGAGTACCCGGCCGCCGCTGACGATACAACCTCCGGAGACAATTGAATCGATTGCTTCACCGCGACGACGCTCTTCGCCCTCTCCGTCAAAAACGAACTTGGCGGGAGGGGACTGGGCGGGGGCTGTCCGGATGGGCCAGAGCTCATTGTAGAGATTTATGTCGGGAACCACATCCCGCAGCGTCATGTTTGCCGCGAAATAGGTTTCGAGGGTACCGACATCCTCCCAGTACATGCACTGTTCTGGCAGGTCGCCGGGAATGGTGTTGTTGGAAAAATCGTATACGTAAATTGGATAATCGGGGAAGATTTTTGGAACCACATCCCTGCCGAAATCGTGTGACGAGGCGGTGATCGAAGCGTCGTTGTAGAGTTCCCGGACCAGAAATTTCTTGTTGAAGATATAGTTGCCCATCGAGACAAGTGCCATGCCGGGATTGCCTGGTATCGGCTTCGGATGTTTCGGCTTTTCGTCGAACCCGATCATCCGGCCGCTGTGGTCCACTTCAATGATTCCGAATGACGAGGCCTTTTCGATCGGGCGGGGAATGGCGCATACCGTTGCGACCGCACCTGCCTGCCGGTGAAAATTGAGCATCCGTGAAATATCCATTTTGTAAATATGGTCGGCACCGAACACTGCCACGTAATCAGGTGCTTCATCTTCGATCAGATTGATGTTCTGGAAAACCGCATCGGCGGTTCCCTGGTACCATTTCTTTCCGGTGCGCATCTGGGCCGGTACCGGATCAATGTACTGCCCGAGCATCCGGTTGAGGTTCCACCCGGTGGTGAGATGCTTGATGAGGGAGTCTGATTTAAACTGCGTGAGCACTTTAATCTTGAAGATACCCGAGTTGATGAAATTGTTGAGTACAAAGTCGATGATCCGGTACTTACCGCCGAAATAGACGGCCGGTTTCGCCCGTTCCTGCGTGAGTGAGTGGAGGCGTGAACCCTCTCCGCCTGCCATGATCATACCTAAAACATTCGGGTAGCCGTTTGCGTGTGGAAATTGCATATGAACTCTTTCAGGTTAATAATGACTGATGTAATAGTGTCGTATTCGGGCAGTTTCCGGCAATGATGATCGGGGGCATATCGGGAGGGGGGGGACAAGGTCACGGTTGGTAGAAAAGTACTGCTTAAGTGAAGTGTATATCCGATGGTACGGAAGTGGGTTTAAACGATCAGAATACAACAGTAACCTTCGACTTTCACCCGTCCGGGCAAAAAAAGAAATTCTACAATTCAAAATACCCGATTTCAAGTAGTGCAGTTAAAATCAGGAGGTTCAGCAATTTGACAAGCGAAGGTGCGGAAAGGTATTTCATAAAGAGTCACTTCTCGCTGAGCTCAAACAAGGATTGTTCCAGAAATGAAATTTCTGATGTCACTGTTGGTGTTGTTTTCAGGCATGCTCTGTTTTAACGGGTATGCCCAAACTGATTCAGCAGAGGAGAATAAAAGTGTTTCTGTAGTGGTGATTCCGGTGGAGGGGACGGTCGGTCCCGCAATGTCGGCGTTCATCAACCGGGCACTCCATCAGTGCCGGTCGTATAAGGGAGCGGTTGCGGTGCTCGAAATGGATACCTACGGTGGAGAGGTCGACGCTGCTTTCCAGATTGTCGATACCCTTGTTAATGTAACCGGTATACCGACCGTTGCCTATGTGAAAACCAAGGCAATCAGTGCCGGTGCGCTTATTGCCCTTGCCTGTGACCGGATGGTGATGAAAAACAACACGACGATCGGCGATGTCGCACCACTGATCATGGCGAAAGACGGCCCGAAAATGCTTGGCGAAAAATTCCAGTCTCCCATCCGGGCAAAATTCCGCACCCTTGCCAGGCGCAACGGCTACCAGGAGACATTGACCGAGGCGATGGTGACCGAAAAACTGACGGTCTTCAGAGTGGAATTTCCGGATACAGTGATGTATCTCGACTCCACCAATCTGGCCGAGATGGAAGCGGGTAAAAGAAAAGCCATCCGGAAAACCACCACGGTGGTTCGTGCCGGTGAGCTGCTGACGATGGATGCCGCCGAGGCGGCGGAATTCGGATTTTCAAAAGGCAGCGTAGGGTCGTTTGATGAGGCGCTTGCGCTGCTCGGGCTTCAGGGGGCAACGGTCATCCGTCTGGAGCGCAGTTGGTCGGAAAAGCTTGTCGGACTGATCGGAAAAATCGCGCCGGTGCTCATGATGATCGGTCTGGCGGCCCTGTACATCGAAATCAGATCTCCCGGATTCGGTATTCCCGGAATTATCGGGATCGTCTGTCTGGCTGTAGTGTTCATGGGGCAGTATATGGTCGGTCTTGCCGATTACACGGAACTGCTTCTGCTCGCTATCGGTGTAGTACTGCTTGCGGTGGAGGTGTTTGTGCTTCCCGGATTCGGGGTCGCCGGTATTGCCGGGATTGGATTTCTGCTGGCAGCCATGGTGCTCTCTTTGCAGGGGTTTGTTCTGCCGCGTCCGGAATTCCCCTGGGAAAAACAATTAATGATGAAAAATATGCTCTATGCCACCGGAAGCCTGGTGGGTGCTGTGGGGCTTGTCGTTCTGTTTTTCCGGTTCGCCTTTCCGCTGCTTGGAAAAGTGGTGAGTGGTCCGTACCTTGCCTCTTCGCTCAGTGATGCGCATGCCGCAGCGCAAAGCGCAGGGTCGCTCCGGTGCGGTGAGTGGGGCGTTGTTGAAACCGCGCTTCGCCCGAGCGGAAAGGCACTGTTCGGTGACACCGTTTACGATGTGGTGGCGGACGGGGTGTTCGTAGACAAGGGAGAAAAGGTGGTGGTCAGCGAAGTCTCCGGCGGACGGATTGTCGTAACAAGGGAGCAGACTTCATGACGGGAAAACTGTTATTGCCGATTATTCTCCAGCTGCTCGGTGTGGTGGTGATCATTGCCGAGTTCATTCTCCCGTCGATGGGGCTTCTCACCATTACGGCGCTGGGACTTATCGGGTATTCACTTTTTACAGTATTCAGGACAGTGTCGACTATGGCGGGTTTCACTTTCCTGGTGATCGATATCTGCCTCATTCCGGTTCTGGTGATTGTGGGGATGAAACTGCTCGCCGCCTCTCCGGTGACCCTTCGTTCATCACTGGGCAGCAACAACGGGAACCGTTCCCAGCCGCCGGAATGGGAAAAACTTATCGGCGTTTCCGGAGAGGCGGTTACCGATCTGCACCCGGCGGGAACTGCGCTGCTCAACCGGAAACGGTACGATGTGGTCAGTCAGGGCAGTTTCATTGAAAAGGGTACGACGGTGGCCGTGGTGTCGGTAGAAGGAAACCGGATTGTTGTAAAGAAACAATCCCCGGAACCGGTTGCAGCCGATGCCGATGAAAAATCCACCGGAAACGGATAAGTGGTTCCGGTTCCGGACATACTTCTCGGGTTGCCGGTGCAGCCTGATCTATTTTACCACTGAAAAACATTTATTTGTCCATAACAGCTCTTTCTGTTTCTGAAAGGATGTGCCCATGAGCCCTAATACATTTCTGCTGCTTTTTCTTGCGGTTGTCGCGCTGATCGTTTTCTTTTTTGTCGGATCCGCATTCTCGCTCTGGATGCAGGCGCTCATTTCGGGCGCCCGTGTCGGGATATTGAATATCGTCTTCATGCGTTTCCGGAAAGTTCCCCCCAAGCTGATTGTTGAATCAAAAATCATGGCCGTAAAGGCGGGGCTTGAAATTTCGAGTGACGATCTGGAGTCACATTTTCTCGCAGGAGGAAATGTCCTGCGGGTTGTGCAGGCACTTATCGCCGCCGACAAGGCCAATATCCCGCTGCCCTTCAAGCGGGCTGCCGCGATCGATCTTGCCGGTCGCAACGTACTCGAAGCGGTGCAGATGAGTGTCAACCCGAAGGTGATCGAGACTCCGCGGGTTGCGGCGATGGCGAAAGACGGTATTCAGCTGACGGCGATTACCCGGGTAACGGTCAGGGCGAATATAGACCGACTGGTGGGTGGTGCAGGAGAAGAGACGGTGCTTGCCCGTGTGGGTGAGGGTATTGTGACCACCATCGGTTCCGCCACCAATCATAAGCAGGTGCTTGAAAATCCCGATTCAATTTCGAAACGGGTGCTCGGAAAGGGTCTTGATGCCGGGACCGCGTTCGAGATCCTCTCAATCGATATCGCCGATGTAGACGTTGGCAAGAATATCGGGGCGGAACTTGAGACCGATCGTGCGGAGGCGGATAAAAAAATTGCACAGGCGAAGGCCGAGGAGCGTCGTGCGATGGCGATTGCCGCCGAACAGGAGATGATGGCCAGAGTACAGGAGATGCGGGCGAAAGTGGTTGAGGCTGAAGCACAGATTCCCATGGCGATGGCGGAATCGTTCCGTAGCGGGAACCTCGGTATTATGGATTATTACAAAATGAAAAATATCATGGCCGATACAAAAATGCGTGAGTCACTCGGTGGCAGTGAAAACCCCACCAGCCCGAACGCCAAATAATTGCGGGATTACCCTTATCACAGGTGGTTCCGCGCTGTTGCCAAAGTGAGGGAATATGGATATAGATAAACTGGCTCCGGTTATCGGTATTGTTGTCTGGATACTTTTCGGTACCCTGTTCAAGGGTAAAAAACAGAAACCTGCCCCCTCTGCTCCTCGAAAGAACGGTGGTGGCTTCGGGGATTTGAGCAAAACGCTTCGGAAGGTTTTTGAGGAGATGCAGGGACCGGTCCAAACGTTTAATGAGGACTCGTTTCCGCCCGAAGACCGTTCCGAAGAGGTCGCAGAAGAACAACCGGTTGCGTCACCCGTGGCTGAACCGGCGAGACGTGCATCCACTGTGGATACCCCCCCCGAACTACCTCCTGCGGTGAATACCGATGTCGGCCGCACCGGAATCGGGAAAGCGATTCTGCGACAGGGGATTGTCTTGTCGGAGATTCTTTCTCCGCCGGTTACTTTACGGGAATAGACCGTATCCGGTGCTGGTATGATTATTGCAGATGCCTGAACAGTTAAGTATTTTCAACAGATTTCCTGAATAAGCAGGACAAAACAGTGGCAATGTGCGACTATAGCGATACCATTGTGTGGCATACGTATCGTGGATCAGTTGACAGAAGTATTTCATTTCCGGGAGGAGTTTTCGTATGCGAGTAGGATTTGTCGGCTGGCGCGGCATGGTTGGATCGGTTCTGATGCAGCGGATGGTGGAAGAGAATGATTTCAAAGGATTTGAACCGGTCTTTTTTTCAACGTCTCAGGTGGGAGAGATCGGCCCGGCGCTTGGCGGAAATTCGGCTCCGCTCAAAGATGCCTTTGCTATCGAAGCACTTAAAGAACTCGATGTCATTGTCTCCTGTCAGGGAGGCGGATATACCACTTCCGTCTACGAAAAACTGCGCAGTGCCGGTTTTACCGGTTACTGGATTGATGCCGCTTCCACCCTCCGGATGAGTGATGCAAGTATTATCGTGCTAGATCCGGTGAATCAGGATGTTATCGAAGCGGGACTTAAATCAGGGGTGAAGGAGTATATCGGCGGCAACTGTACCGTCAGCCTGATGTTGATGGCTCTTGCCGGTTTGTTCAGGCGTAACCTTATTGAATGGGTCTCGAGTATGACCTACCAGGCGGCATCGGGAGCCGGGGCCAAAAACATGACTGAACTGGTTGCACAGATGGCTTATCTTTCCCAAAAAGCCGCTGCAACGCTCGGCAATCCTGCCTCCTCAGCACTGGAACTCGATAAAGTTATCACCGATGCACTACGGGATGATCAGATACCTGTGCAGAATTTCGGGGCTCCGCTCGCGGGCAGTCTTATTCCCTGGATCGACAAGCCCATGGATGACGGGCAGACCCGGGAAGAGTGGAAGGGGTACGCCGAAACCAATAAAATACTGGGTTCAAAAACCATGCTGCCGATTGACGGTATCTGTGTGCGGGTCGGGGCGATGCGCTGCCACAGTCAGGCGCTTACCATCAAGCTGACCAAAGACGTGCCACTTGATGAACTTTCCGCGATGATCGGCAGTGATCATGAGTGGGTGAAGGTGGTTCCCAATACCAAAGAGGCAACGCTCCGGGATCTCTCGCCTGCAGCCGTTTCGGGAACGCTGCTGGTGCCGATCGGCCGGTTGCGGAAAATGAAGATGGGATCGCAGTACCTCACCGGTTTCACGGTGGGTGATCAGCTTCTCTGGGGTGCAGCGGAACCGGTACGTCGGATTCTTCAGATTGTGCTTGAGTATCTGGGGCGTTAGCAACACGATTATCGCTCCCGCAGTACTTATCCGTTCTCTTTCGGGAGAGCGGATTTTTTTTTACAATGAATGTACGTTTTTACCCGAAATCGGGTAGAAACGGGGTGTGTCAGGCGGGAACCGGATGTTCGCTGAAGGGTAATCGGCGAGGGGATGGATTACGGATCAACTGATTACCACTTAGATTGAACAAAACCGTTCCTGCCAGGCACGAATATTGTATACTAGAGATGACGCCGAACGCTGTTCCAACTATTTACAATGTGGGGGTGGGTGATGTTACGACAATTATCAGTACTTGCCGGTACGGCACTTTTCGGGGTGCTGATTGGATGCAGTGGAGTCGATTCAACACAGGTGCTGGTGCATCCGGATTCGCTGGTGACCTCGCAGACGGTCGATGTTGCTATTGTCAATTTATACACCTATTTCGATACTGCCGGCTCGGTGCTGTCACAGGATATAACCAGGGATTCGCTGCATCTCATGGTGGGGATGCCCGCCTCGTGGGAAGTTTCCGGGGTGAAGGCAGCGGTAGTCAACGACATGAACACCAGTGCTCTTCTGGCACTGCAGGGAAATCTCGTTGACGCGCAGAGTGCTGCCGCGCTGCTCGCTCAGTACGAGGCATCCGCAACTGCACTGGCGGCGGATGACGGGGTACCTGCATCACTCGTGGGAGACACCGTGACCGCACGTAGTGGAACGGGAGATGGCGCGATCGAGGTGGCGGTGGACGACCTTGCACAAGCGAGGGGGTTCAGCGGTCCGGTGAATATTACCATTGCGAAAGGAAGCAATGCCGACACAACGCTGGCATTTGATTCGATGATTGCCTTTGTCGGTGAAAGCGGTATGGTACCTGATTCAACAATGGAATCAGCCAATGCACTGCTGAATTACCCGCTTTTGAGTAAACCTGATTCCGTGGGAATTGTTACGGTTCCGGTGATCATATTCATGAAACTGACTGCCGGGCCGGAGGTGGGGGACGATACTCTGGTGTATTTCACGAAAACCGCTGCAATGGATCAGGCGCCCTCACCGATACTTGCAACTATAGCACTCTTGAGTCCGGAAACGGCACCGATGCTTTCCGGAATAGAATCAGGGGATATGATATTCATGCCGGTATCGGTGCTCGATGAATCCGGGACCGTACAAGGACAAAGCCGTCCATCCTACGCTGGAGTACATATCACTTCAGACGGTGTTGCGGGTACGGTACGGATCGGTATGGGGAGTGCGCCGGTAAACGGGACTGTGGTATCTGTCTATTCGCTTCAGGGTGCTCTGGTGACGACTCTTGGAGCTGCACAGGCTGTTCCCGGTGGTTTCATCTGGCGCGGAACAGATCAGTCTGGAAGGAGTGTAAACGACGGAACCTATGTTTTCCGGATTACCGGGATTGCAACTCCAAAGACGTTCTCGGTTCTTCTGATGCGCTGAGGTACATTGTCGAATTGTGTTGCAGCGGCACTCCGGGTCTGTACCGGGTGCCTTTTTGTTTGGGGCAGGAAAGCGGATGCCTTGTCGGTATGTTATTTGTAGGGGAATTTCTCCCATGCTTCGTCAACGAATTCCTTGAATTCCTTTTCAAAGCGCGACCGGGGAAACCGCAGCGCATTTTTCCGTATTTCCTGCGGATCAAAGGTTTCCTCTTTTGCAAGAAACTCGTTGATCGCATCGATACAGCACTGGATGGTCTGATTCCTGAAGAAGATTCCGGTCTTGTTTTCGATGACGGTTTCGAGTGAACCGCCGCGGCCGTAGGCGATGACCGGCAGCCCGGCAGCCTGTGCCTCAACGTTGACAATGCCGAAATCCTCTTCGGCTGAAAAAATAAATGCCCGGGCATTGGCCAGAAGTTTCTCGACTTCCGCAGGGGGTTGATAACCGACAAGTTCTATGGTCGGGCCGGCGATGCGTTTGAGCTGTTTCATGCCGGGGCCGTCTCCAATGATCACCAGCGGAAGTTTGAGCAGGTTGAAGGTTTCGATAAGAATGTCGATTCTTTTGTACGGAACCATACGTGAAATGGTGATGAAATAGTTCTCCCGGTGTTCTCCGATGTAAAATCGGTCAACGTCAACGGGTGGATAAATGACCTTTGCCGGACGGTTGTAGCATTTCCAGATCCGATGGGCGATATAGTGTGAATTCGCAATGTATTCATTCACCCGGTTGGCCGAGGTGACATCCCAGAGGCGGATATAGTGCAGCATCATCCTCACGAGGAAGCTTTTCAGTCCTCCGGTGAGCCCGGCTGCCTCCAGGTATTCAAAGGTGAGATCCCATATATACCGCATGGGGGAGTGACAATAACAGATATGGAGCTGGTCGGATGAGTTGAGTATCCCTTTTGCCACCGCATACGAAGACGAGATAATCAGTTTGTGTTCACGAAGGTCGAACTGTTCGATTGCCATAGGGAAAAACGGCAGAAAGAGTCGGTGGTGTTTGCTTCCGAACGGCATTCTCTGCAGCATGGAGGTCCGTATCCGTTCGTGCTCCCATCGGGCACCCCGCATTGCTTCGGCATCATGAAAGAGGGTGTAGATGGAACCCGGGTAGAGGTCGTATATCGACTGCAGTACACTCTCGGCTCCGGCGAGCGTTACCAGCCATTCATGAATAATTGCAGTTGGAATCATACCGGTAAGTATAGCATTTAAAGGGAATTACGTAAAGCTTAAAGGGATGCGTGCCGGAATGCCGGTCTTTGAAGATGTATGGATGTAACCGATGCGATGGCTACATCAGATGGCGAAGAGCCCACACAAGGCGGGGAAAACGGCTCAGGCTGGCTCTGAAAATTTTCGACATGGTCATTTCAGAAAGCGGGATACCGGAAAGGGTTTCCGCCCCGCGATTGTAGTCGTCGTCGGGCACTTTGAGCATTGCAGATTTGGACCGGGCGAGTTTCTGGTGGCGGTTACCCCGTCGTTCGTTCCATTCACGCTCGTAAACCTTTGCACATACGAGTCGTTTTTTGTCCGTTTTCGTCTGCAGCATTGCGGTTGCCGCCTGTCCGGCCAGAACACCGGAATGCATGGCCTCGGTAATTCCCGCACGGGAGATGGGGTTGACGGTACTTGCCGCGTCGCCGGCTTTGATCAGGCCCGGTAGCGCCATCGGCAGCGGACGCTTGTAGCCGCAGGGAATCGATCCGGCGAACCGTTGTACAATATGGACTCCGGGGCAATTCCGGTCAATGAACTGATCAAGCAGCTTTCTGATATTGACGGATCGGGAGAACTTTTTCCCGAGAACTATCCCGATATTGGCTCCGCCGGTACCGCGCGGGAAGATCCATGCATAACCGCCAGGGGCGATTTTCTGACCTGCATAGATATGGATATGATCTGCTGTAATGGCGTAATTATCCACCCAGACGAAATAAGCCGGTTCCAGATCACCCGGTTTTGCGCTGACCGGTTCGTCTTTAGCGAAGCAGTTTACCGGTCCCGATGCATCGATGATCACACGTCCTTTTAATGTTCTGCCGTCTGCCGTCGACACGGTACGGTAACCGTTTTTTTCCGGACTGATCGAGGTGACGCGACAGCCGAAATCAGCGGTTATTCCCGTGGAGGTCAATTCATTGGCGATATCGCGTTGCAGAAGCGCCCGATTGATGATGTATCCGCCGTTTTTATCCGTATAGCTGATGGTACTGCCGTTGGGCGCATGAAACGTAGCCGAAATAATTTCCTGACGAATCCATGCGGGAGAAACCGGACCGGCCTCGTGCAATCCGAGTTTCCCGACACCCTCTGCACAGGGCATCGGGTGCTCCCATGGAGCGGTTTTATCAAGAAGAAGAATGTCGGCACCGTTCGTACCGAGAAGTTCTCTGCCTGCATAGAGGCCTGCCGGACCCGCGCCGATGATAATGACATCAAAAGAGGATGATTGTGCCATAGCTGAAATGACTACCTGCAATCTGCTGTGCGGCGTTGGTGAATATCGGGTTCCGCGGTTGTGCCGGAAAATTCCGCCATATGGTTAACTGTTCGGGAACTGGCCTGAAACCAGGGGCTGGAGCACCGCTGATCCGGTGGATTCCGTCCACCTAAAACATACTAAAAAATTAGTGATTAATGCTATTTATTTGGAACACATCCGTTAACAGAAATTGTCGATACTGAAAGTGGGACTGGATGATCTTTGTGAAAAGGAAGTATATTAAGGTTCCTCATACGCGCCCTTAGCTCAATGGATAGAGCATCTGGCTTCGAACCAGACGGTTGGGGGTTCGACTCCCTCAGGGCGTATTTAAAAAACCTTCGAAAATTGCTTAAAAAACGCAAAATTAAGCAATTTATGGTTTTATTTGTTTACTGCAAAAGAAGCGAAAAGAACTCAAAAAAGCTACAAATTGATACGTTTTGATACCTAAAAACGAAAAATGTGAAGGGGTTGTGAAGGGGTTTTCATACGTCTTTGTAAAAATTTGTGAAGGTTTTTAACACGATTCAGCATTCACGGCGCTAAAATACAGCCGCTCGATTATTCGGGCGGCTTTTTCTTTTTCACTGTGTATCGAAATCGTCTGCCAGAAAGCATAAGGGCTGTCACCATGACGACTTCGATTGTTCGACGTGTTCACATCAATTCTCACACCCCTGCGATCTGCGTTTCTTCTTGGCCGAATGAAACAAGGTTTCATCATGAAGTGTTGATCAGACGACAAGGCGGCACGTGCCCGCTTTCCCTTTTCTTAAACGGAACAAGCCTGAAAAATTATATTACGATTTTAATAAAATTCGACTGTGTCCTCAAAAAAAACTTTTGTGGTTAAACCGGTGTTGTTTTAAATTTAGGTAAATAATTCTACTTCGGTACGATAAAACCCTTGTAAAAAGTTGACTAATACAATACTGTCTTACTATATTATATGCATGACACGAAACGCACCGCAAAACCACTAATCATAAACGTCAGGGGGCAGGAAATGCACCGCGGCCC
>JBNLDC010000039.1:0-54328 GCA_050304135.1 Chitinispirillaceae bacterium
CTTGTTTGGGAGCATCGTGGTCTTGTTTGGGAGCATCGTGGTCTTGTTTGGGAGCATCGTGGTCTTGTTTGGGAGCATCGTGGTCTTGTTTGGGTGCATCGTGACCAGTTCTAACCGCATCGCGGCTAGTTCTAATCGCATCGCGACCAGCTCTAACCGCATCGCGGTGTGTTCTAACCGCATCGTGGTGAGTTCTGACCCTGTTGCGGTGAACTCCCGGTGTAATGCATCCGGTTACGGGAACATTGCAGGGAAGTCCGGGGTTCCGTTTTCACTACCGTTCAATAAGCGTGTGGAATCCGCTTCGTACCGTTTCCATTATACCGCTTTCCTTGGCGAAGGAATAACTATAAGCCAAGGTCACGTCCGTTCCCCTCAGGGCTATCAGGATAACTAAACTCATCTGTTAGGTACTCATTTCCCTGAATACCTATCCAGGTTTCTCCCATATAATCCGATGGCACGGATGTGACGAAAGATAAGGAGCCTGCCTTTTGGCCGCGATAGCGCCGCACGCCAACGATTGTTGTACCAGAGAATATTTCGTGGAGCACGACACTCACGGTAAACGACACCTTTCCACGGTCCAACGGGGCGTCTGCGGTTGTCACATATGTTCTTTAAGCGCAGAGAATCCGGTACTTCGTACCGTTTCTATTGTACCGCTTTCGCTGCGGTGCTGAAAAAGGCCCGGGATCCCTAAGGGTGTGGGCCAGCACACGTTGTCACTATCGTTCCGGAAGCGTGCGGAGTCCGGTGCTGTGCACCGTTTATACTATACCGCTTTAAGCCGGGACAGCAGGGGCGGAGCGCCCGCTCCCGGGTAAATTGAGTTTGGAGAAATAGAAAATCGAAGAATTGAAGCCCAGATTTCACATTTCCCAGCCACCATTTCCCAATCACCATTTAGAGTCAACTCTCCCCTGCTCCATCTCTTCCCAGATTCACAGGTCCGGCCACATTCGAGAGCATTGCGATAAGCTCCATGTATACCTCAGTGACCAGGGAAAAGTGAGATCCGGCACCCCTGTGGGTGAAAGCGCAATAAAGGAACAGACGAGGGGTGGGCCTTGGGTGCACCGGAGTAAATCGGCTACGATACCGGGAACATCCGCGGAGACGGGAACAATCAACTTCCGGAATTACTCTCCAAATACCGTTCCCGGTAGAAGAACAGTTTCGGATCGGTAACGCGGTAGTGCGAGGAACCGAATTTTAAATCGCTGCGGCTCTGTGATCGGATACCGTACCCTATATGGACGTGCGGGCCACTGGTTCTTCCGGTCATGCCGATTTGCCCGATCGCCGTTCCGGCGGGAACGGTTTCACCCGGCTTCGGGAACCGTTTGTCCATGTGGCAGAAGAAAAGTATCATATCATCGTTCACGATACCGACTGTTCTTCCCATTGATTTATTGATGGTCAGAACCACCCTGCCGCCGATAGGCGTGTAGATTTTTGATCCCCGTTTTGCTGCGACATCAATACCATAGTGGGGCTGCCCCCCCCCGGTTCCCCGCTCACACCAGTCTCCGGTCACATAGGCGAACGAGTCTTCAACCATTTTAACAAAATATGAGTAGACGGGAATCAACTGATTTTCCTTCTTATTCGTGATCCCCATCGGTGGATAGAAGGTCAGTTTTAACCCTTCTTTTATTGCACCGGCTTTGATCGGCGGAACATTTTCCTCTCGGGTACTATTATGGATGGTTACGACCTCGTCAATGTACTCATTCACATCCTGCCAGGAGGGGACTGTTGCCCTGAATCGGCAAATAGCATACTTGGCGAGTTTGTGCAGGGACTCACCCCTGGTGAACGTATGGGTGAAAAAACCTTCGGAGGGAACAACCAGCTGTTGTGGCGCTACCGGTCGGGGTGCTTCCACCGTCATACCCTGCCGGTGAGAACCTATTACCGCCAGAAACAGCATACATGCCATCGCAAAGATCGCTTTTCCGACATGACTTCCCGCACCTGCCGAACGTATAGTGTCGGAACCGGTGTTGAGGACGTACTGCACCCGCTTGGTTAGTTCATCAAAAGCTTTGTTGACCTTCCCGTACTGCTGATACTGATATACCGACAAACCTTCATCCTGCGCATTACGGACAATTGCCGATTCCGGGATTTCAAGGTCGAAAATAATCGATTGCGGCAGGAGTGAAACACCATTGTTTCCCGTAAAAGTTACCTGCTCACAGAGGTTTTCAAGAAACTTCCGGTTTTCACTCATCGTCCGGGTTTTACCGATTACTTTGGAATCCTTCCGGCCGAATACCTCGTTTTTAATAATACGGAGCCTGGTGGATGGATACTGCCGTGCAAGATTACGGACATTCCAGAGGTAGTCTCTGAGGCTTTTTGTCGAGAGCGCGTTCAGGGTGACCGGAACAAGGTTCAGGTCACTGGCCAGATAGAGCAGACGGGTCAGACTGTTCCAGACCGAAGGAGTATCAAGAATGATGTATTTGTAATATTCCCGGCAGATCGAGAGATTGAAAGCCAGATTACTCAGTTGAAACCGTGAAGGGGTTTTAAACAGACCGGCACCTGCGGGAATCAGATCCAACCCCTGTTGTACCGGTATGGCCAGAGAGGTGATCTCCCTGTTGCCGATAACTGCCCCAAAGAGCTTCCGTTCAATTTTTGCTACCGAAAAAGCAACCTGAGAGAGAACATTTTCTGACGGAGTGCTGCGACCGGCGGTGGAAAATCGTTGTTCAAAGAGTTTCCAGGAGGAATTGCCGTCGCTATCGGATGTGCCGCCAAGCGCTACTGTTGCACTTCCCTGCACATCCAGATCGATAATGAGTGTTGGTCCTTTGCGGGAAAACGCCGCAGCCAGATTGGTTGCAACCGTAGATTTGCCGACACCGCCTTTAATATTGGCAATATGGATGACACCGCCATTATCGGTGTCGGCAAAAATCAGCGTCTTTTCAGTGAATTCTCCCATACTGCAAAATACGGCCCGGTCATGTTACACCGACTCCACCAGAGATTCGATCTCGAACGGTTTCGGCAGGATTCTGTCATTTTCATGGCGTGCGCGATCAGGAAGATACGGCGCATCATCATCTGTATTATATAGTACGACGGGCAGCTTTTCAAGATGTTTACCGATACGGAAATAGTGATAGATCGAAGATCCTTTCTTCCAGGTGTCCATATCGAGAACCACCATATCGAAATCATCGGTCTGCACCTGCTCGATAAATTCATTTGATGTGAAGCAATCGGCGACCGTATGCTGTTTTGTCAACAAATCCTTGATCTGATGACGACGTTTCCTTATATCATCCATCAATAAAACATTCATAACACAATCCTCCGTTGTAGAGAATGCACCGGTGTGGAATACCGGTGCAGAAAAAAGTCGTATCCGTTGGTTCTGAACTACATTCCGCCGAGTGTCGCTCTGAGGAATTCCGCATTCTGATGTTGTGCCGTCGCCAGGGTATCTCCGAGTATCTTATCGCAAAGAGCAATTGCTTTTGCGGTATCCGAGGCGCGGTACAGCAGTGCCGCCTTCCAGCGTAGTTCCGGATGTCGATAAGAAATTCTGTTGTCGGCAATGGCTTTTTCAAGTTGCGCAATGGCTGCGGCGGTATCTTTCTTCATTTCATAACAGGTCGCAAGTCCCTCACTGGCTTGTGCATTGACAAAACCGGCATTGGAACCCTTCACAACCGCATCGTACCATGAGATAGCCTCATCGTACTGCCCCTGCTGCGTCAGAATGCTTCCGAGCATATAGGCGCTGATGGAACCGGTGACCGTTCCGCGGTATTTCTCCGCCACGGTTCTGAACTGGTCGATCGCCTCGGTTGATTTCTGCTCCGTATAGGCGACCATCGCTTTTCCGAATTCCTCACGTGCGTGCCGCAGTCTCGAATTGCGGTAGGAATTGTATCCGGTAACCAGAGCTGTCACAACCACAGCCACCGCGATTACCCCGATGACGGTTGCATTGTGTTTCTGCACCAGTTCCTTCGTCTTCAACAGACCGTCGAGTACAGGATCCTCACGCAATTCCTGTTTCTGCTTGTTGTACTTTATATTCAACGAACCTCCCTTGTAAACTCTATGCTCCGGAACGGTTGTGTGCCGGGGACCGGGTTTCCGCACGGCCGGTTGATGACCGTGCGCATGTGCAGTTGCTGCAGTTACATTTCCACTTCATAACACCTGAAGGATATCATTCATTATCAGGATACTCCGTTGTTGCGATCCAGATCACCCCGACAGAGTATTCACCTTACCTGTGGTTTCCTGAGAAAATTCGGGATGCAACCATTGCGGATTGCCCTAAAAACAACGTAAAGAATACAAAAATGCTTCAATTTGCAGAGAAAAGTCAAGGATGCTTCACCTTTTGGATCATTAATGATACAATTTAAGGAGTAACCCTGTTTGATTACCATCGTTTTTGCCTAAATGAATCTGGACCGGTCCGAAAAACGCCATGGAAAACCTCGATACATTGAAGCTGCAGAACGAGCAACTTAAAGCACAGCTGCTCAACACCTCACTCATTCATGAACTTACCAAAGTACTGCATTCCTGTACTAATCTGCAGGATATCATTAAAACACTGCTTCTGGCGATTCAGGAGATTATTGAATTTGATCGGGTAATACTCTTCACGATCGACCAGGAACGTTTCTGCCTGAAGCCGGAATCATCAGTCGGTATTCCGGAGGAAGATATAGCGGATTTTACCATTCCCCTTGGATTTACCGGTGGAGAGATAACCGACGCACTTTTTCTGAACCGTCATATTCTGGTCGAAAATCCCGATCCGGTCAATGATCACTTCAGATCAAAACTGGCATCAGGTTCCTATCTTGCCATTCCACTTATCAAAAAGGTGAACAAGAAGTGCTGGGAAACAAAATCCTGCACCAAAACCGCCTGTCCGGCGCACGGCGGGTACAACCCCTACTGTTGGAGTATCAACGGCAGCGGCCTTCTCATTGATGCCCGAAACGAAGATGAACGACGTGCCGCATGTGTTGCGTGCCCCAGCTTCAAAGTGGAAGGGGTTTTATGGATGGACCGGAACCTCCGCAAAGTCCCCATTACCAGCGACGATATTACGATCGTCACCGCCAGCGTCACAATGGCGGGAATCGTTATTGAGAACTTTCACATTTTCGATGCCCTCGAAAGAGCGAACCTCTCCGAACGGAAAGTCAACAACAAGCTCAAGCTCATCAACAACGAACTGCAGCTCGCAAATGCCCGGATCAACCGCGACCTTGAGCATGCGCGAACAATACAGCAGGGGCTTCTTCCGCAGGATCTCGAGGATACCCCGGAAGTGAAAATAGGTACCTACTACCTCAGTGCCGACGTGGTTGGCGGTGACTACTATGATGTATTCAATATAGAACCGGGCATTTACGGCCTGGTGGTGGCCGACGTTTCCGGTCACGGTGTTGCTTCTGCCCTGATCATGTCGATGGGGAAAATTCTTCTTAAAACATTTGCTCACAATGAACACTCGCCCCAAAAAACACTTGAACGTATCAACCAGACCTTTCTTTCCGAAATATCAACAGATCATTTCGTTACTTTTTTCTATGCAATACTGGATACCAACGCGCATAAAATCCGTTTTACCTCAGCCGGTCACTGTCCGATCATTCTCCTTGACCGCTCCACGGGAACCGGCCGGCTGATCAAAGCCGACGGACTGTTTCTTGGAGTATTTCCCGACATGATGCTTCATGAAAGCGAAATTGATTACAATCCCGGTACCATGCGACTCGTTCTCTATACCGATGGGCTGATCGAAGCGAAACGGCCGAATGACGAAATGTACGGTTTTGATCGACTCCGTAGTATCTCCGAAAAGACACTTGACTCCAACGTCCGGTCAACAGTCGATCTGATTCTGCAGGATCAGAAAGAGTTCTGTGGAGAAAACACCTCACCTGAAGATGACATTACTCTGCTGGTTATTGATTTTTAGGTATTCTTCCGGGGACAATCCCTAACATTCATCCGGCAGGCAACTGAACACCTCAACCGGAAGTCTTCATCCCGGGGCGGGAGTCCGAATAAACCGGAATTTCCGAAACCGGACAAGTTGCCGGCACTGCAGCAACTGATACAGTCAAGATTCGTTGTGGTTTCTGCCGCAAACTGTCGTATTAAAAACCGAATTTCAGTGATATATTTATCACATCGAATACCTGTAACGTATTGTATTCGTATGAACCATCAAGTGAAAAACTTTTACCGGCGAACTGTTCCGTATTGAATTTAAGCCCGAACCCGCCGGTAATTTTCCAGGGTGGCGCATAGGTTGCCATAATTTCACGTTGAATGCCGATACGCAGCAGAAGTACGTTGAAGAGTTCCTGTTCCAGACCTCCGGCCATTTTCCACGACTGATCGTCGTAGAGAGGAATAGTACCTTCCGCGATCAGAAGGGTTGAATACCCTACCCTGAACGTCCCCCCCATTGCCAGTGTGGCGGCCTGTGCCTCGGCATAACTGTAACCGCCTTTCACGTTTTTCCAGTAGTTGACAACAGGAACATCGCTGAAAAGCAATCCGTACCGGATCTGTTCCGAGAGTTCCCACATTAATCCCAGATCAAGTCCGGCTCCGAATGAATTTCCGCCGGAGGATGCTTCGGAGGTACTGCGCACCCGTTTTCCGAGTATTTTTACATTTGCACCTACCGACAACGGACGCAGATTCAACGGAAGATTGTTGAATTTATAGGCGATTGCCGATACAAACGTAAGTTCAGTCATCAACTGCTCTCGATCAGACTGAAAAAGCACCGCCTGACCGAATCCGATTTCACGTGTCGCCTTATTCGCGAAGGTTGCAGCGACATTGTCCAGACCGAACCGGTACTGATAGGCCAGCACCGCCTCCGGACCGCTGACCCATGCCATCCCCGCAGGATTATACAGTACTCCATACGCATCGTCGGAAAGCGCCACATAGGCATTCGCAAGAGCCGCCGGACGGGCAAACAGCGGTACACCACCCGTCGGAAGACCGGAAAGCGCCTCTCTCCGGTACTCTGCAGGCACGGTTTCCACGTCCTGTTCCACCCCGAAATTTATCAGACTATACAGTAATCCTACACCAATGCAGGCAGCTTCCGAAAGCAGCATCTGTTTTTCATTGTGCACCTGCGGACCGAAATACTGTTCCATCATCTCTGCCGACTCATTCTGACCATGGAGTTTTTCTACCGCAGATTTCAGTACTTCAGAAACCGCCACTCCCGGAGCCCCCAGTAGATTGACTGATTCAACCGTCTGTTTTGTGAGGACATCAATCAGTGTCAGCCGGACGCCACAACGCTTGCTGTTTCCCCACTCAATACTGCCGAAAAGCATCCGGTCCATTCCTGCCGCGGTACCGATATCAAGCACACATCGTGGATCTCTGCAGTGCCGTGGTATTTTTTTGCCGAGTTTCTCGAGCCCTTCGCTCAGTTCGGCAGGGCCAAAACATTCATAAAAACCGATCTCTTTAAGTTGAGCAACCAGATCGAACTGAGCCTTCTCAACTATTTCAGAAGCTTTATCAAACGTTTCCAGCGCCAGGATCCCTATCCGGACTCTGCTCTCGGCGGATTTCTCCGCATCTTCCGCGAGTGCGGTGCCGACTAAAGCGACCAACAGTATACTGAAAATTGTTTTCACAGTTTCCTCCGGTATTTATTTCATAAGAACGATATGTTTCATGACCCGTTGTTCCTTACCGGCTATTTTTCCGGTCAGGACTGCAAAGTATCTTCCATTTCGACACATGGTGTCACCCTTTACCGCTATAACCCGCTCACTTCCGGCGGGTTGGTACTGCTTCCGCATGGTACGCCCATCCCACCAGATATAGTAGGGAATATTATCGGCATTCGGTAGTACCATTGCCCATACCAGATCCCCTGAAATGGTGTAAATTCTCAGTTTCAATTCGGTTCCGGTTTCTTTTATATCCGCCTGTATCCTCATGCAGGTACCGTTTCGCTGCGGTACACGTTCATCGGTATTGAACGGATTGTACTGCGGAATGATAAAGGGAGAAAACGGATTGGGAGCGATATCCATTGAGAGGTGGTCCGAAGGCTCATAGACAAGGCTGTACATTGAAAAATGGGTCAGCGCTGCACTTACAAATTCTCCGTCGTCGATAACCTGAGAATTTTCAAGCGGAGCCCATTTCAGACTATCCTCCAGCCATTGTGCGATAGCGATTTTCTGTTTGCCGCTCGCAACGGCCTTTTTCATTCCCTTCGGAACAGAAAGATTCAGACGAATACTGTCACTCGAAAGATCCAGTGTTACATTCTCCAACTGCTTGATTTCAAATGCCAGGGTGTCAACCGTTCTGATGGAGCCGAAACCACGTTTGAATTTATTCTTCAAACTGTTGTTGGCGATTTCCAGAATACCGATATCCCCGGAGGCAACCACGTTCGCCGGAAAAACCACGGTGCACCCGATATTATTGGTAACCGTATCGGGATGTGCATTGTTGGTTATCATGAACCGTACATTTAATCCGGGAGCGCTCTGATCATCAAGACGGTATTCGCCGTTTACTTTTCCGACGGTGGCGATGACCCGCACTCTTCCGGCATAATTTCTCGCCGGTTTATACGTCCCGGAAGAACTGATGGTCCCGGCTCCCGCGGGGCTTATCGACCAATCCGGTACAATATCAAGTTCATTGCCGCCCGCATCAATTCCCTGCGCGGAAAACTCCGCCCGATCACTCGCCGAAGTGGTAATCGGTTCCGGATTACCGGCATCAATTCTCTGTACGTTTATCGACGCGACCGGTGATCCGGTCACACGGAATGAAACGGTCGCAGTCGATGCCAGACCGGGAGCAAGCGGTATTTTCGTTGTATCGATGGCAACCGTAACCGTGACCGATTTTGACGTCTTGTTCGAACCGGTGGTAACGGTAGTCGTGATACCGCCGGTATTTTTAAGAACAGATCCCTGCGCATCGGTCAACGACCAGGTCACTCCGTCTGCAGACAGCTGCGTATCGGGGAGAAATGCACTGCTGACGTACCCTTTTACATAAAACCGTGCCTCGTATTTTGCAGGGAATGCAAGAGCGCTGTCACCGGAAGGAATAATCTCGTAACGCGTAAGCATGGAACGATCAGGAAGGATGTAAACACTGAAGGATTCCTTATCGTAGCCGTATTGATCGTCACCACGCCATGCCTTGAAATAATACAGCATGGTACTTCCGTCGCGCGGTGGAGCAAACTCAAAGGAAAAAGTCGTGTCCGCCACATAAATACCCTGTTTTCTGAATGTTGTCGCAACTGCATCCTTGTAGTAAATTTCCGCGGAATCAAGTTCCAGCTCAGATCGCAGAGCGAGAGTAATCTTTCCGTGTTCCGGCTCAAGCGTGTCAACCGGCATGCGCTTTACCACCATCCCGACCGTATCAATGTGGGTTACTTCCGAATCTGCAACCGTAAACCGGTGATACGCCAGGTCAATCAGTGAATCACTTTTCATATCAACCGAAAGGACATAGAGTCCCGGGCCGGTCTGTTTCAGTGAATCCACTGCTGAAAGTGTTTTGACCAGTGGCGATTGGATTTTTATGGTTGCTTCATCGGCATCACCGCCGTTTACCTGCCATGCAACGGTTTTATCACCCGGCTTCAGATAGATTTTAACCGTTGATCTCCCCGGTATCCCGTCATCAAACTCCGCTGTATCCTTCCCGCCGACACTGTCGAGTACCAGACCATCTTTACCGGCACGAAACATATACGTACCGTCCGGGATTCCACGAAGCTCGAAGGTACCGTCTGCGCCTGACTTTGCCGAACTTATCACGGAACCCTTACTGAGGTCCACCAGACTGACACTCACGCCTTTGACCACGACACCGGTTGACGACATGACGACACTTCCCGGCATCGTCGCAAGCCCCTGCAATGTATCGTACAGCATCTGGGTTGATTTCGGTACCGTCGTGAATTCAATGGGAGTGGTTTTCTCAACATACCCCTCCGCACCGCAATACATCGAAAAGGTTTTGTTGCCTGCAAGGCTAGCCTTGAAATCACCATAAGTTTCGTCGGAGGTGACGATCACTGTATCTCCACTGTCGTCCTGTACAAAAAGAACCGATGCGTTGGTAATCGGTGCGGTTATGACGGTTCCATTTACCCAGGTTTTTCCGTAAATGTATCCGGTAACCAGTGTCGCTCCGGGTTCCATTGCAATCTGAATATTTTTTGAACTCAGTATATCAACGGATTTGCTGTAGGTGGTAAATCCGGTTTTCTCTGCAGTTACCGTATAGGTGCCTGAGGGAAGGGTGAAAGAGAACTTTCCGTTTTCCGGTGTGGAGGGCAGTTCACTTATTTTTGTTCCGTCCTTGAATATTCGCACCCTTACTCCCAGCAGAGTTGCATCGGACGTATTGGTAACGGTACCGGAGAGGGTGTAAGGATTCTTTTTTAGGGTAACGGTACCGAAATCGAGGTTATCGGCAGATTCCACGGAAACCTTTTCCGGAACCAGAGGCTGATATCCCGACAGGGTAAAACCGATGCGCCAGTCGGCCGCATAACAGTTGAGAATGAAATTGCCCAGTGCATCGCTCTTGGTGGTCACGGTATCGTCCCGGTCGGAGACACCGTAGACCGAAGCCAAATTAATGCCTTTTCCTGATTCATCGACCACTTTTCCGTACACGGTAGCATCGGGACGTTCCAGATAAAAGGTAGTGGTAGTCAGCTCGCCCTTTTTGACCACCACTGTTTTAGACATCTCTTCGAATTCGTTCTTTTTAGCGGTAATCCGGTACGTTCCCGTAGGACGCTCACGCTTGAGGTACCCGTTGTTGTCGGTATAAAACAGCAGCGGGGCCTCCAACGATCCGTCGAGGACATCCACCTGCAGTTCCACCAGGCCCACCAAGTTGACAACCGTGTCAAGCTTATCCCCGGTACCAACGACGATCTGCTCCTTAGTGTACACAAGCATCTCACCCGTTGGTGATTCGTAATTAAACCCCACCGTATCGCCCACGGTTCCCGCCCCCTGATCATTCACCGCGATCACGCGCCATACGTACTTATTACTGGTCAGAACTGATGCGGCATCAATTTCAACCGAGTCAATCTCATTCGCACCACTTCGTCCATCGGCAACCACTTCTGTCTGGTACACGACAAGCTGTGCACCGATGCCTTCAAAATCCGACCCGACATAAATGTAGAGTTTGTAGGTATTGGCACCCTCATCAAGATTCTTCCACTTGAAGGTTACCTTGTCTTTTTTGTCGGGATTGTAAACGAGGGTGGTATCTATCGGATAAACGCATACCGGCTTCTCAAGTTGTGTTCCCTTAATGGAGAATTCACCCGGCGGCAACTTTACTTTGGTGGAGGAAAACGCCGGATGGTTGCCGTAATTGTTCATCACTATCCAGGTGTAGTTCTGCCCGGGAGAAAGCGGTGGCGGATCGGCGGTTATGGTGTTTGAAGGGTCGGGTGCACCATACACCATCTGTGTGGCGGGAGTGATCGCCTGCCAGATGATACTGAGCCCCTCAAGATTCACTTCGCCACTGCTTGTGTCAACCTTGATTACATCATCGGAAAGAATGATATGGTAGTACGGAACCCCTGCATTTGCCTTCCACTGGAAGGTGGGGGTTACACTGCTGACCTGACCCGATGGTGCCACCCAGTCAACCGGTTCCGTACTCTCGATCATTATCTGAAATTCATTGGAGACAAGGGTGTCGTCGTCATCCGGGAGTGCGACTACGCAATAAAAAACGCCGAAACCCATTCCAGCCTGATCTGCGGCTCTGAAAGCGATGCCCCGTTTTGCCACCGGGTCGCTGATTGAGGGAGCGAAATAAATATTATCCTGCAGTTTGTCTGTCACCGTGTCCGTATACGGCGTTGCTATTTTATACCGGTAGTTTTCAAGCTTGCCGCCGCCGGGTGAACGATCGTAATAAATGGTTCCCGAATCCGGTGCCGGAAGTATCCCGGTACGAGCGACTCCAGCCCATTTAATCCAGAGCGCTTTGTTCGGCGACTGGGTTCCGATAGGCATTTCGACAATGAGATAGTCGGTTGATTGCTGCGCAAAGAGCCCGGTTACCGCAAGCACAAGCATCAATCCCGTCATTTTAAGCATATTCATCAATCTATCCTTTCATACTGATTCCGGTAGCAGGTGTCAATCCTAAAAATAGTAGAACACTCCTGTTTTCAAAGCCGGCAGCGGAAGTATATCCAATTCAAGCAGTAATTGTATGCGGGTTCCCAGGGCGGTGCCGAGACTCAGAACGGGAATCATTGCCGCGTCACCGAGTTTCAGGTACGAAGGCATATTCTTGCCGAGCAAATGCTCTTCATCTCCATACCGGACATCAAGTCCGAAAACACCCAGGTTCAGGAAACTGTGGAACAGGTTGACTTCAAGCATTATTACATTATCAACCTGTACACCGTAATCAATTACAATCGAATCCAGTCCATCTTCCCTATCAGCAGCTGTTTCAAGAGGCGTCTGTTCCCGTGCAATCCGATCAAGCAGCATCGAGACCTCTCCAAAGAGCTTTGTATAGGATATTTTGAGTTTTTCGGGAACGATGTCGAATGAAAGCGTCAACCCGGTGGGCATTTTCCATTCTAGATCACTTTCAACTTCCCGGTCTCCCACGTTCTTTTTAGTGGAGTAGATAATACTATCCGATGCTCCGTTCGATAAATCCTGGAACATTTCAAGACTGTTATCTATTGAAAGTTTATTGAAATCATATTTGGGTTGAAAAGTTACCGGATCGATCAGTGAGGGAAGCGCATATTTTGCATAGAGACTTCCGCGAGCTTTTGTCTGAAAGCCGAAACGACTGACCAGTGAAAAACGCCAAGTTTTGAACCCGATTGTCGGCGTCCAGACTTCGGCCTCGTAGTGCCCGTAGGCCGTACCGCCGGACTGATCCGATGAGTAATCAAACTCGCCGTCAAGATTGGTCATTTCATATTCGGAAGCACCCTCCGCTCCCATTTTCGCATTGAATCTAACCAGCAGATCGGTATCGATTTTCCCGCGCAGATCAAAAACAAACACATGACGGTGTAAACTCAGAGCAAGTTTGAGGTAGCGATTCACTTCAAAGGCATACCCGAAGGTCATTGTCTCCCAGGTGGCGGTCAGATTGACCGGAGCACTGATGTCACCTCGCATTAGTAAACTAAGCCCTTCCATAAGCGAGTCGGGGTTGATGAAAATGTTGGAATTTCCCAGTACATTCTGATAATTTATGTAAACATTCTGTGTACTTGAAAACGAAGCAACACCACCGAGCATGGGTACATCCACCATGATACTCGGATTGGGATTCTGCCGTGCCCCTGCAGTCGGGCGGAATTCATCCCCATTGGTAAAAATCCCGCTGTCGGCGAAGATGGAATCCACCGCCGGGTTGATATACCCGGAGTAATCACGAACATTGACACTTTTTTCCAATGGCAGGTTCAGACCGAAGTATCCCCGCGGATATTCGAACGAAACGTCGAAAGGGTCCCGCAGCAGATCATAATTAAAACCAATGCCGAGGCGAACCTCAACTGTTGGCAACTTGATATTGGCCCCGAGATTTTCAGTTGAAAATCCGTCCTGTGCATGTACACAAAACGCCAGAATTGTAATCAGGACAGCTCCCGCCAGTATGCGCATGGGAATCGCTCCTTCCGTAAATTCCGAATGTAATATTGCTTATTATATGGTTGAGTGAAAGAGTAGTCAATGGCGATCATCTATTTCTTCCACCTATTTTTAAGCGCCCTTATTTTCTACCGGTATATTGTTTTAAGCAGTTTTATCGGCATTTTTACTCATTGCTCCAATTCGGCTTATCTGTTTTCCAGATTATTGATTCGTTTTGCACAACTGTAGAGTATGGCGTTGCCGATATCACCGCACCAACGGTGTCGGCAACATTCCGTAAGCAGTTTGATCGGGCCTTCACCTTTACAATAATTACATTCGTTAACCGATGCAATTTACACATTGTCAAGTTTGAATTTAACTACAGTTATTTCCTCATATACCCCGGTCTTCCTTTTTTTATAGTTTCACTCCAATGCTCGTTATTGGAATTCCTGTAAAGGTAACGGAATCACGGCAACGTAAAGGTCTTGAACGGATGGGCTCTTCCATGCTTAATCGATTAAACTCCGACAGCCCCTTCTCAGGGATGTTGTTTTTCTGCCAAAACCTCAATATTTCTTACACCTATCAGTAGTATTAGTGAATACTCCCATTTTTCATTGGAGAGTATTTTTGTTTGCGGTATAATTAGGTCAGTTATCACCTGACACACCGTTTCAACCCCATCCTTAATGATTGTTTTTTTCGCTGGAGTATGTCTGATGAAAAAGCGGGGTTTGGTCTATTTTCTTATAAGCAGTATTACGATGGTGTCCTGTACCCTTCCCGGTATGTTCAAGGACACCTATCCGGAATCTGCAACATTCCTGCTCTGCTCACTGCGCGGCAACAACCGTCCTCTGAGTAACGCCGAACGTTTCGGATTTTTCTCCAGCACCCTGTGGGAACATTATGAAGAAAATCTACGGACTGAGATCGATGTTTTCGGGGCCAAACCCGGCTATATATTATGGTATATACAAATGGGTGAAGACTTCCCGCTTCATGTTGCGGAACACAACCGTGAGTTGGGCATAGCCACCGTTATCAATCATGACTTAAAATCAGATGCTTTTACCCCGCAGAAAAATGAATACCTCCTGAAGGAGATCGTCCGGGGGAAATGGGATAATTATTTCAGAGACTTCGCCAGAAAAGCACGGGATCTCAATGTTGATGTGTATTACCGTTTCGGGTATGAAATGAATGGATCATGGTTCCCCTGGGGCGGTAAACCGAAACTTTTTGTCGATGCCTGGAGGCATGTCTGGAAAGTCTTCAAAAAGGAGAAAGCGAATAACGTAAAATGGGTATTCAGTCCCAGTGTTGTCTGGGGACAGCGCAACTTTAAAAAGGACATTCTCCCCTACTATCCGGGCGAACATTATGTTACTATTGTCGCGCTCGACGGATATAATTTTGGTGATTTCCACGACAAATATCATTCCTGGGAATCTTTTTATCATGTTTATGCCGGCTCGGTGTCCGGTTTGATGAGCTTTAATAAACCGATGTGGATTGCTGAAATCGGATGTCCCTCCGACCCGAGGCGTCAGAAATGGTTGCGGGATTTCCTGGATTTTTTTGATAACAACAACTGTTTCGAAGTTTTTTTCTGGTTCAATGAAAACAAATCCGGTGAACCGAACTTCCGGATTGATGGCGATGAAGCATCCCTTTTTATTTTCCGGGAATGGGCTCAGCGGATCAATCCACCGGATGGAACGCAACAGAACGTTGCCTCCATTAAGGTACCGTGACAGTAACAACATCTCCCGCCCACTTCAGAACGCTCATGAATGATTCCCATCCGGAGTGATCTCTTTGTAACCGAAACGATCCGCCCGTAAACTACGCTTCGGTTTTTTGAACTCCCGACCTCTGCAGTCACCCCTTTGGCGCACCTTGCCTGCCCGGATCCTCCATTGCTGCGAGTTAAGTTTTCCAGCGTTAAAAAAAGCCTTTCCTTTACATGATGGTTTTTTGTAATTTTATATTGCGACGCCCTCAGCATACCGATAAGGAGTCCTCACATGCAAACCGCAATTCGTCTCAAGCAACGAGTCCGTTCAGAAAACCTCGTCATCAACCATCATGACTTAAAAGACCTCATCGGAAAAGATGTTGAGATCATCATCCTCGCCAATGATGACAATGAGGATGCATTTCCACCACGTGCGTTGCAGAATTCCGCTCACGTAGCGGGTTCGTTTATACTCGATGAAGATGCAATGCGCCAGCTTTTAGAGAGCAGATTCAAGTAAACTCTGCGGAAAGCTTGCAGCCTTTCAGAAAAACCACCTTCGTTGGTTGCATTCCATACTGAACGTGAACGGTGATCATCGGAACATTTTTTCTCTTTTTATTGTAGTGTATCAGGACATTTCCATTTTACTACCTGTCAGATGTGGCTCTCCGTGTGCGGCAATGCATGTATATAGATCCGATCCTGTTCAAAATGGGGAGATTCCGTCATACCCGAGTTGTTTAATCGGGTATCCACCTTGAAAAAGTGCTTAAATGACCGGCTTTCCACCTTCCGCCGCGTGAATGACATTAACCAAGGCCATTTATTCTGAACAGAAACTTTATGACTTTGTCCGCATCGGATAGAAAGTCGATACCTTCCGGTATCTGGATTTTCATTTCGTATTCCGCTTGAGCAAATCATCTTTCATAGTTTATATTTAACGATCAATTTCTGTTAATTTAAATAAAAGGAGATAGTTATATGTTCGGTTGCCATATCGGGAAGCTGTTTCAGGTTTCTGTATCGGGCGGTTCATACCAGGAAGGGCTCTCAGCGCTTTTACAGGGTGTTCCCTCGGGGATGTATTTTTCTGAACAGGAGATATACGGCGATCTGCTTCTACGGAAACCGGGAGCCGATGAACTCTCTTCTCCACGCAAGGAACCGGATCTCCCGGTGATTTATACCGGTACCAACCCTGCGGACACCATCGAAAACGCCGGCAACGAGGGCTATACCAACGGAACCCCCCTCTCTCTGCTGATCCCGAATCTCGATCGTCACTTTATCCATATTAAACAATACCAGGATACCAACCGGACACCACGTCCCGGTCATGCCTCTTATGCTTCGTTTCAAAAATATGGTCCTTTTGATGATGCCATCGGTGCCGGAATATTCAGTGGCCGATACACTTCGGCAATCGTTGCAGCCGGTTATATTGCAAAAAAAGTTCTCCGGAAATGCGGTATCGAGGTTTTTTCCTATGTTCGTGAGATGGCCGGCGTCCGATGCCCGGATATGGATTATTCCATTATTGCAGAAAAGGCTGAACAGTACAAGAAAATGAGGATGGATTATGATCCATTCTATCAGCAGATTTATGTCAGTGGACGCCTGAAAACCAAAATGCGTTTTCTTGAGAAAATGAAGATATTTGCTGAAATTGAAAACGAGATCGACGCAATCCGCAATAAAGCAGTTCCCATGGATCGGGCGGAAATTGAAAACAACTATGGTATACACCACATTGTGAATTGTCCTGATGCGGCAATTGCTCAGGAAATGGTTGATGCGGTAAATCGTATTTCGACAACCGGGGACAGTGCCGGTGGAATCGTTGAAGTGGTTGCACGAGGGGTTCCGGCGGGTCTTGGAGAACCGGTTTTCAACAAACTAGACAGTGAACTTGGTCGCATGCTCGGAATCGGGGCCGTTAAGGGTGTCGAGGTTGGCGCAGGTTTCGGAGTAAAAGATATGACCGGATACCAGAGCAACGACCGCATGCATAATGAAAAAGGAAAGGTGGTTTTTGACTCGAATAACGCCGGTGGTATAACCGGTGGTCTGGCAACCGGCCAGGATATCATTTGCAGACTCGCGGTCAAAGGAACACCCACAATCGATAAAAAACAGAATACAATAGATAAGTACACTCTTGAAAACACTGAACTTGCAGCAATTACCCGTCGGGATCCGACGATCGTTGCCAGAATATGGCCCGTAGCAGAAAATTACACTGCGATGGTACTACTCGATAACCTCATCGCACATATCGGCTATCAGGAACTCAGAAAAAGGATTTCCTGATTTCTTTCCGCTGGATGCAAGGTCTTTTTTAAAAGGCACTTTTAATTAAAAGTGCCTTTTACAGCTAAAATCGATGATTTCTGTTAGTATTTATTATATTACTATAGCGTGTAACTTATTAGTGTAGTACATGAACGTGCCGTTTTTGTAACAACACTAAATGAGAAATAAAATGTAGACCACGAAGGGTAATGGACGCCATGACTAAATTTTTACCGGTTAAACTTCTATTTATAGCATTATCTCTGCTTTTTGCACCACTTTCGATGCCTCTCTTTTCTCAGAATGATGACAATTTCGACTTCGGTAGTGATGAAGCCTGGGGTGATGATGCCATTGAAGATGATGTTTTTCTGGATGAAGAACCTGCAGCAAAACCTGAACCGGTAAAACCTGTTGCAGCCAAACCGGAGCCCAAAGCTGCACCAGTCACTCCATCACCTGCGACTTCCACCGGTTCAACCGCTGCCACGCCCCCTTCAAGAAGTTCCGTTACCACTCCCCCGCCGGTCGCCTCAAAACCAAAGAAGGTTTTTTCTCCGGTAAAACCGGCTTCATCTCAATATCAGGCAAGCGGTACCGTTAAACGAGCCGGACCGCCACTTCTGATGATCGCCCGTCCGGTTTATGCACCCTATTCCAATGAAGATAAAACGATGTATATTTCCGCCTCCGCAGAGGCCTATTTTCATTTTAAATTCGGTGCGCTTCCGGGCATTCAGGTGGTACCGTATGAACGCATCAACAATACCATCCAGTATTTCAGAGATTTCACCCGTCGAATTTCCCGCACCAGTTACATTGATAATGCTAAAAAAATCGGAGCCAGTTATCTGCTGTATTCCGAATATGAACCCAAAGGAAAAAAAGTTAAATTTGCCACGGAACTCTATTCACTCGGTGATAACAAAAAAATTGGAGGCAGCATCAGTGAAATTGAGCTTTCTTCATTCGAGGATGGGCTCTACGACTTTGTAAACGAGGCTGCAGGCATAGTAATTGGAACGATTCCCGCAGAGACACAGAAATTTCTCGCCACACCAATTCTGGGAAAAGGTTCCCGAACATCTGAACAGTTGGGTAAAGCGATTGTTGCGGCAGGTGATTTCACCCTTCAAAACTCTGAAAAAGCGGCCTCGGAATTTGAAAAACTCTCACGTGGTGGAAATCAATACCTCGCCAAATATATAGGAGCGCTCAATTTTTCCCGGGCGAATCAGTACGATAAGGCAATAGAACTTCTGGAAGAACTCATTGCGACTTTTGGAGCCGAGTATCCCGCACTCTCACTTCAGCTGGCGACATTCTACCGCTTGGCCAAATCATATGACCAGGCACTTCAGGCAGCCGAGAAAGCGGGTAGCGCCCCGTCACTCGCGTTAGTGGCACGGATCGAAAAAGCAAGAATATATGAAGCGCAGGGAAACCTCTCACAAGCCAAGCAGGAATATAAATCAGTACTTTCCGAAGGTGGAGAAGATGGTGAAATTTACTTTCAGCTGGCACTGGTGAGTATCGGTCTCAACAACCTTTCTCAGGCACAAAGCTACCTCCGCCAGTCGGCTTCGGCCGGCCGGTCATTTGACAAAGCAGATTACTTTGACCTCGGACTCCGTTACGAAGCGCTGGGCTCAGCTGATGATCAGGCAATCGAAGCCTTCAGGAACAGCCTCGGCATCCAGCAGGACAATGTCGATGCATGGGAGAAACTTGCTGAAATCTACTCCAAATCAGGCAGAAAAGCCGATGCGGCGGAATGCTACGTCAATCTGTTTCAGATCAATAATACCGCCTACAAAGACGATCTGGTCAAAGCGGGTATGATGTTCGAAAATGCGGGTTATCTTGAGAATGCGAAAGATGCCTATTCACTCTTTCTCGCACGGAAATTTACCGATCCTGAAGTTAATGTCCGACTCGCCAAAATCGAACTTCAGGGTGGCAACTGTAAAAAAGCCATTGATCTGGTCGACAATATGGACACCACCGGAACATTCGGGAGCGATGTGGCATCGATCAATTCGCAGTGCGGCAAACAGGAGCGTAGAGTCGTTATTGCAAATGATGCAAATCAGAAGAACTGGCGCGGGCCGTTTATCTGGAGAGTTTCTTCCGGTGCGATCACTATCGCCGGTGCGGTATTGGGATACGTTCTTGAAGGCTCCATAAAAAAACAGTATGATGTCTATATAGCAGCAGAAAATGTTGAAGCTGTCGACGCCGCTCATTCAAAATTAAAAAAACTTGAGACACAAAGAAATCTGAGCTATCTTGGAGCCGGAGTCGGCCTGGTCAGTTTCGGTTTCTCAATCGCTTTACCAATTGTTTTTTCCAAATAAGGAGGTCCCCATGCCGAAAAATTCATTCTATGTGGGAATCACATCCGTCCTGTTTCTACTGTTGTCGTTTCAATGCACGCAAATCGAATACAACAATCCGATTGATATTAATGGCACCAATCGAGAAGACCTTCTTCTGAAACCGGAGCAGCTTCTTGATGTAAAACCGGCAAATGGAGTTGCCGACTACCTGGATTCAATCCGGGCACTTAAAGACACCACCAAGCCGGTGATAACGCTGCTTTTCGGTGATACGGTATATATCCAAAAGGATGATAACAACGAACTCAATAACTACATGGATGAGAATTCCATCAAGTACACCGATGCCGGTGGCGGCAAACTCACGTTCGTCAGTCCTCCACAGTCAGATGTAAATATTTTCGTTGTCAACACAGTACCGTACACAATTACGTACACGGTGATTGACACCACCGGCAATATCGGAAAGGCAACCCGGTATGTCTATATCACTACGACTCCACAAATTGACACCAAACCACCCACTCTCACCGTCAACCCGGACACTGTATACGTAACCCAGGGAGGAACATTTGTTGAACCGAATATAACGGCGTTCGATCTCAAAGATGGTGATTTGCGCACACAGGTGCAGAAAAGCGGTACCGTTGATACTGCAACTCCCGGTACCTATATTCTTACCTATACCGTCTCCGACAAGGCCGGGAACTCCGCCGATGCAATCTGCATCGTCATAGTAACGGAAGGGACAACCGGTACCGACAATATACCACCGGTAATAACACTTTCAGGCGACGACACCCTTTTCGTACCCAAAGACCAGACAATTGAACAGTTCAAAGCAGCATACGTCGAACCGGGATATACCGCAAATGATAATATCGATGGTGATATCACGGCTAAAGTGACGGTAAGTCCGATGGAAATGCTTTCAACGCAATACTGGGTGATCACCTACAGTGTATCCGATGCCGCAGGTAACCAGGCTACGCCCAAACGTCGTTTCATCAATACCGGAAATACCGGTGGGGCGATACCGGTAATTGAACTGGTTTATCCAGATAATATTCCTGATGCCATAACTGAACTTGTTATTGGAGACACCTACACAGAACTTGGATATACCGCGGTCGACAAAGTAGATGGTGTGATCACCGATCAGGTCATCGTGGTCGATACCAACCTCACCAACAATATGGACTCCGTGGGTCTATATCAGATTCTCTACATGGTAACCAATTCCGCCGGAGCAACCGGAACCGCCCGAAGATACGTAAGAATCAAGGATTCGGAATTCGACACCAAGCCACCGGTGATTACGCTGATCGGAAGAAATCCCGACACCACGCTGGCCGGCGGAGCCGCATATGTTGATCCGGGCGCAACCGCAGAGGACAACTGGGATGGTGATGTAACCGACAAAATATCGGTAAGTGGTACCGTGAATGTTAAAACGCTTGGAAAATACACCCTCACCTACCGTTGTTCTGATAATGCAGGTTTGTCCGCCACCGTTACCAGAGTAGTTTATGTTGTCAGAGATACCCTTACAACGGATATTCTGGTGCGGTACAATGTACCGACTGAAACACCGCTTCCTGAGATGGCGAACCTTAAATTCACCACGGTTGACATTGACGGAGACGGTCCGACAGCCGTAAAAACAGCGCTTAAGGACTGGACCATCAACTGGAGTCTGCGGGAAGATCTCCTCCGCGGGTTTTCCTTTCAGTATAATGCTAATCCTTATTACAAGGACGTGTCCTCGGGAGTCACTCATACGTTCGGTGAAGTGAGCCCTTATTTCAAATTAACCGGCAGTGAAGTTGAGGGTCTGGATGGAGAGTATTACATCACCTATGATGAGGTAAAAGGTGAATGTGTATGGGTTGATAAAAATGGTCTGTTCGCAATAATCTGGACGGAATAACAAAAGATAGGTAGAGAGAAAAGGCCGGAACAGTTCCGGCCTTTTTTTTTCTTTATACTCTTTAATCGGCGGTATGGGTAACTGATGAGAGCTTTGCATTTTCACGACCACCTGTCGTTTGTTTCCGATTTTCCCGAAACCGAACCGGATGCCGGTTCCGTTCGCATTCAGGTAACCGCAGCAGCTATCTGCAACACCGATCTGGAAATAACCCGAGGCTATATTCCTAATTTCAACGGTATTCCCGGACATGAATTTTTCGGTCGGGTAGATGCGGTTGCAGATACAGGTCAGCGCGAACTCATCGGCAAACGGGTAACCGCGGAAATAAACTGTGGATGCGGAGTGTGCACCAGGTGCCGTGGAGGTCTTGAACGACACTGCCCGGAACGAACCGTAATCGGCATTATTAACCGCAACGGTGCATTTTCACAATATTGCACGGTTCCGGTTGCCAATATCGTCGCAATTCCCCCTGCGATCTCCGATGACAACGCCCTGTTCATCGAGCCGCTCGCAGCTGCCTTTGAAATACAGGAACAGATCAGTATTACCCGGGATTCAAAGGTTCTTCTCCTCGGCGACGGAAAGCTGGCCCAATGCATAGCATGGTCACTGCTGCCGACAGAATGCCGTCTGCGAATCGGTGGAAAACATGAGTGGAAAACCGCACTTCTCCGAAAACGCGGTTTCGATGCAACTATTGATCACGCTTCGTTTTCTGGCCATCAGTTCGATATAGTGATTGAAGCATCCGGTTCCCCCGGTGCATTTAATGAAGCGATCGCCATGGTCAGTCCCCGTGGAACCATTGTGCTTAAAAGCACCTACTCAAAGGGCTTTGAATTCAATCCAGCCGCTGTAGTGGTCAACGAAATTTCGTTGATCGGTTCCCGGTGCGGGAAATTCAGTTCAGCCATTGCTTTTCTGGAAAAACACTCACCGGATCTCTCTTACCTGATCAGTAAACGGTTTCCGCTATCCGAGGGAATTAGCGCTTTTACGGCAGCTCAGCAGCCGAATGTGATGAAAGTCGTTGTTGATTGTCAGAAGTAATTACCGGTTCCGGAAAGATAGTTACCGGTAAATCAGGATACCTGCCGGCTTTCATTATACCGGATTACCCGACAGAAAGTCCCGGGTACGAATCAGTCAATCGTCAATTGCAGGTGCTTTGCGAAGTGTTTTTTTTCCGGAAATAATTTTTTTTGTTGTTCGCCGCCGGACCTTTTCACGGTACGGAACTTTAGTCGGTTTTCGTTCTTCGGGATGTTCCGATAGTTGCTGCAGTTTTTTTCGAAGGCGTTGAATGGCATTTTTTTTATTGAGATACTGACTTCTCTCACGCCGGGAGATTACCGTGATCCCGGTCGCGGTATGCCGGAGCCGCACGGCGCTGTCGGTTTTGTTGACATACTGTCCCCCCTTTCCGGTTGACCGGAAGGTGGCAACCGTACATTGCCGCAACAGTTCCCGATCACTGTCGGGGAGGATCAGCTCCTCCTGAAAATTCCCGTCCTCACTCATTGACAACGTCCCTTGAACAGTTCGTATTCATACAATCGGCAATCGATTTTACCGTTGAAGAATTTTATTTTCCGTCCTGATTTCAATCCGACATTTCCGGCAAGTTTTGTATTTCCCGTAAAGATATAGCCGCGGTATCCCCCGCACTTCTGCTTGAGAAATCTACCGATACTCCGATAGGTTGCCACCAACTCAACCTCATTACCCAGCCGAATCCCGTACTCCGGATTGAATATAACCACCCCCGAACCTACAGGGATTGCCACCTCTTCAAAACCGTTCATTGAAAATCCTATAGCATCCTCTACCCCTGCCGCAGCGGCATTGCACCGGGCAGCTTCGATCGCTTCGGCATCGTTATCTGAGGCAAGAACTGAAACCGTAACGGGTTGCACCTGTTTCTTAGCATCCGCGACCAGACTGTGCCATTCCGATTCGCGGTAGAGCAGGGTATGCTGGAAACCGTAATTATTCCTTGTCAGCCCCGGCGCTTTTCGCGCCGCCATCAGGGCTGCTTCTATTGCGATGGTGCCGCTTCCGCACATGGGATTTATCAGATGTTCGTTGCCGCTGAACCGTGATGCCATCACCACGCCTGCCGCGAGAGTTTCCTGCATGGGAGCATTAAGAGGGATTTTCCGGTATCCTCTTCGTGAAAGAGGTTCTCCGGAAGTATCGATCGATATACTGCACCGGTTCTGTTTCCAGAACACCGAAAGTACGGTCCGATCTCTTTCAGATCCGCTGTTCGGTCGGCGGTGTTTGACCGAGACGATGCGGTCGACAATTGCATCTTTGCATTTAAGGTTTACAATACGGTGGTCACGGATGCCCGGTTGATCAACCGAGGTGGTAACGCTCAGGTACCCGTCCGGATCAATCACTGTTTCCCATGCTATTCCACGCACCTTACGGTATAATGTCCCCAGATCAGTGCATGGAAATTCAGCGAGTTGATAGTACACGTGATGCGCCGTACGCAGCCAGAGATTCATCCGCAGCGCATCCTTCCAGGTACCACCGGTACCTATCGCAGTCTCCCCTTTCCATTGTACCGCATATCCCAATGCTGAAAGTTCGATGCAGGTAAATGGAATCAGCCCCTGCGGGGAGGAGATAATAATTGGTCGTTTGGTAGTCGGCATAGGAATCACGTTAGCTGGCACATGCGGGCACTCAGGTAACCGGCAGTTCAGTGGTCGTCTGAAAGACCTTCTCGGCAAGAGGATCCAGGGCCTCCCGTGATGCAAGTATAATACTTGATCGATCGAGGCGGATAATGCCCTGTCGGTGCATCCGTTCAAGCGATGCGGTTATTTCACTTAACGGAATAGTCAGCAGGTCAACGATCTGATATTCAACGGTCTTCCGGTCGAGTACGAATCCTTCTGCAGTTGAATTACAGAGTTCGGTGAACGACAGCAACGAGAGAATTGCCGCAATATGATTCGTTCTTTCACCTTCGATGGAGCGGCTGATTCTCGAATCGACTTCACGTAACCGTTGTACTAGAATGAGAGCTATTTTCTTGAACCACTCGGGGATCGAGGTAAGGATGAGTTGAAATTCGTTTGCGGGAATTACTAACGCCTCACATTTTTCGCAGGCTACTCCGGAAGCAGTTCTTGTACCGCCATCTATTGAAGCGATCTCTCCCACGACATTCCCGGCCCCTACCATATCAAGGTCTATTTCAATACCGCCCTCAGTTTTATAGATACGTACTGAGCCGCTCTTGAGAATGAATAGATCCTGTGTCAATTCATCCTGCCGGAAAAGGTATTCTCCGGGGTTGAAGGTAACCACTCGTCGATTTTGTATGCTTTCCTGCAGTTCAGCCATCACTGTTCAGTTCTCCGGAGACACTTTGGTTGCCACTACCCACGCATCCTGATAACCCAGTCGTTTCAGTTTCGGGAGCAGTGCCTGCGCCTCCTGCCGTTTGACAAAATCACCGGCAAATAATTTGTAATAGGGAGCTTCGTACCCGATGACTACCGGTTCACGGATTTTCTTTTCAACTTCTTTTTTCTTTTCCCTGACCGTCTCGATGCGGCTTGAGGCAAGCAATTGCACTCGATAGTGTGTTTCAGATAATGCCGGGGTACTGACACCGGTACTTTTCACCCGGTCGAACTGTTTACCGCCGGGTTCATCGGCAAGTTGCAGTTCATTCCCCTTATTGAGGGTATCAAGAAACGTGTATTGCACCATCGGTCTTTTTTCATTCTCTTCCAGAGAAGCACCGGTACTATCCTCGGGAGTAGTTTCATCCGATTTTTTCTGATGAAGATTCACTGCACAACCGGTAAAAAACAGTATGCAAAACAATCCAGTGCCTATTAACCTTCTGCTCATTCAACTTCTCCGGAAATCAACCTGCGGGTTGCTCTGATTGGACGGGACACAGTATATTCCAGAACGGGTTTCTGACTGGAATACAGCTTCGATGCAATAAATAACGCTTCAGAAGCTATTTTATTATGTTTAATAATACTTCCCCCGAGCCAAGGGAGTCAAGCATTCCAACCCTTCGAGAGAAATACCATTCAATCAGACAGCGTCAATCGTTCAGTTTTGAGAAAAAAAAGACCGGACCCGCCTGGTTGATTAAAACGTTGTTTCTGCTGCTGGCCGTGACATTTCTTACCTGGTATGGAAAACAGAAATCCAACAATCCTTTTGCTCCCGCATCAGAAATACTCATCTCCGGAAATGGTGATAACCTCTCACTCTCCCTGTACCAGCATTCCCGAAAGAACGTGAGCCTGGTCGTTATTGCATTAAATGCCCTTCCACTACGCCGGCCCGGTCAATTCACCTTCCCCAACCGGTGGCATCTCGTATCCGGTAACACCGCCTGCCTCGATTCCACCTTTCATCCACAACCGCAAACATGGCATATAATATCCACCAATGTTCTGAATGCCGGTGTTTCAGGACACTGGCCTCAACCGATACAACTCACCGATACAGCAATCGGCCCTGTAGCGTTCAGGCGAGTCTATCCATTCAACGACAATCGCTCTGCTGTAGCAATTATTTTTTCCGGCACCAAACTGCTTCTGATTAACGCCGACGATTGTCCCGTTACAAAGTATGATGATACGCGTTTAAAAGAAACAAATGATCTTATGATCATTACAGGTACCGATTCCATCAGTGTGGTAACGTATCGCTCAATTTTCAGACCCCGCTATGCAGTAACCACCTCTTCTCCCGACTCAAGTGTGAAAAAATTCCCCAATCTGTTCCGATTCCAGTCACCGGAAATGAAATACCTTGTCTTTAAAACAGCAAGAAACGGTGTAACCCTGTCTGATTCCGTTAGTTGCACTGAATAATACGGGCATCCGACATACCATTTACCCCCACGTTCTCTCCCTTTGGCTCTTTTCCGCTGCCTCAAATCTTATTCGCTACCGCTCAGTACTTGGAACGTGCTTGCCGCCTACTTCCGATAACTGTATAATAACTGGGAGTTAGTATATCCATGCCCGGTATGTTGACAAAACAGTATCTGGAATGCATACGGGAGTATTCTGAATCAATCAGCCGCGGATAAAATAGGGAATAATGGTACACCGTCACCTCTGAGATGAAACCTCTCGCCGAGGCGTTTGCAAGGACATCATTACAACTGAAGAGTTTTTTTTATTGCGGCTATCAGACAACCTCAACCAACTGAACGTTTAAATCGTTATGGCAAAAAAACTGGGCGAAATTCTCGTTGAGAACAATATCATCACTAAAGCGCAATTGCTTGAAGGACTTAAATGTCAGAACCTTCAGGGTGTCATGCTAGGCGAAGCACTTATCGCAACCGGTGCAATCAGCGACGAGAATGTCATAAGTCAGTTTCTGGCCAAACAACTTAATCTGGGAAAACTGAGTCTTCGGGAACTTGAATTTGATCCATCGGTAGTAGATCTCATACCCTACGACATGGCTCAGAAATACAACATGATTGCGGTGAGTAAAATCAACCGCCTTCTCACTGTCGCGATAAGCGATCCGAAGAACATCTTCATGCTGGATGCGGTGAAATTTCTTACCGGTTGTTCTATAAAGCCGGTCCTTGCTCCTTCTAAAGAGATCCAGGAAGCGATCAACCTCAACTATCAGTCTTCTCACGAAGTCGACGAGATCATCAATGATATCTCAAATGAAAACATCGAGGTGGTCGCAGAGGAAAAAAACGACGAAGTCGAAGACATCTCGCAGGAAATATCGGAAGCACCGGTCGTCAAACTGGTAAACCACCTCATCCTCGAAGCAGTCCGCAAAGGTGTGAGTGATATCCATATTGAGACCTACCAGCGGATACTGCGGGTTCGCTATCGCACCGATGGAACTCTCGTTGAAATGACGCCACTTCCCTACCGTTTACGGGCGTCGGTTATTTCACGGATAAAAATCATGTCGGATCTTGATATCTCGGAGCGACGTCTTCCGCAGGACGGCAGAATAAAAATCAAAACAGGTTACAAAACCATTGACATTCGCGTTAGTACCACTCCAACGATATTCGGTGAAAAAGTGGTGATGCGTATTCTGGACGCTTCCAATCTCATGCTCGAGATGGAAAAATTCAATATGCCGAAAAAGGGTCTCCAGAACATCCGGAAGGCTTTGGCCGCACCGTACGGAATGTTGCTGGTTACCGGACCTACCGGAAGCGGAAAAACGACAACGCTCTATTCGGCACTCTGCAGCCTGAACAAACCCGATGTCAATATCATGACCGCAGAAGATCCGGTTGAGTATAATATTGACGGCATCAACCAGATCAACGTCAATCAGGATATCGGCCTCACCTTTGCCGCCGCACTCCGTTCCTTTCTGCGGCAGGATCCCGACATCATCATGGTCGGTGAAATACGTGATCTTGAAACCGCCGAGATAGGTGTGAAGGCCGCGCTTACCGGGCATCTGGTGTTAAGCACGCTCCATACCAACGATGCCCCCAGTACCCTGACGCGCCTTTCCGATATGGGGATAGATCCGTTCCTCACCTCGTCCGCCGTACGGCTTATTGTCGCTCAGCGTCTTATACGGCTTATCTGTACAAACTGCAAGGAACCGGTTTCCACCGAGAAAAACGAAGCGCTCGGTTTCCTCGGACTGAGTGAGGAGGAACGTTCTACAATTAAGATATTTCATGGAAAAGGGTGCTCACTGTGCGGCAATACCGGATACAAAGGAAGAGCCGGACTCTACGAAATCATGCCGATTTCACCTACGATACAGGAGTTGATTATCAGCAAGGCCGCACCGTTTACCATCAAGGAAAAGGCGATAAGTGAAGGTATGCTGACGCTCAGAGATGTCGGTCTCGAAAAATTACGCGCTGGTCTTACAACCGTTGAGGAGGTCCTTGGTGCAACCACATAAAACTGTCTCCGCCACAGAAAAGCATACTTTTCAAAAAAGTATTTCCTTTTGTTCCACTTCATCAAATAGTACATTTGAATTATGATCTCAATTCATGAATTACTCAAACGTATGTCTGAACTGCAGGCTTCAGATCTGCATCTCACAGCAGGCTCTCCTCCGCTTTTCCGTATCGACGGGAGCCTGGTACCAACCGAAGCCGAAAAGGTACAGCCTGAGGAAGTGTTGAAACTGGCCTACAGTATCATGAATGAAGGACAGAAAAAATCTTTCGAACAGAACAAGGAGGTTGATTTCTCCTTCGGTGTTCAGAACCTTGCCCGGTACCGGGCGAATGTTTTTCTTCAGCGTGGGTGCTGTTCATGTGCGATCAGATCCATTCCTTTCACCATCCGTTCGCTTGATGAACTCGGTCTTCCTCCGGTCGTTTCACGTTTAACGGAGCGTCCCAACGGCCTGGTACTGGTAACCGGTCCCACCGGCAGCGGAAAAAGTACGACGCTCGCGGCAATGGTTGACAAAATCAACTCGGAACTCGAAGGGCATATCCTCACGGTTGAAGACCCGATTGAATTCGTCCACAAGCATAAGAAGTGCATTATCAACCAGCGTGAAGTGCATCAGGACACCGACAGTTTTTCCAGCGCCCTGCGGGTTGCACTGCGTCAGGATCCCGATGTCGTCCTGATCGGTGAAATGCGCGATCTCGAGACGATTCAGGCCGCTCTCAGTATCGCGGAAACCGGCCATTTGACACTAGCGACACTGCATACGAACTCCGCGGCCCAGACGGTAAACCGTATTATTGACGTGTTCCCCGCCGACCAGAAGGCCACCATCCGCGCACAACTTTCAATGGTGCTCGAAGGAATCGTCAGCCAGGCACTGCTCCCGAAAATTGGTGGCGGACGGGTTATGTGTTGCGAAATTCTGGTTGCCACCATGGCCATGCGCGCCCTTATACGGGACGATAAAGTGCACCAGATTCAGGGTATTATTGAAATCGGGCAGAAGTTCGGTATGCAGACCATGAACTCGGAACTGCTGAAGTTATACAAAAGAAAACTTATCACCAAAAAAGATGCCATTACAAAGAGTCCGGATCCGGAACAGATGCTCAAAGCAATAGAATCCGGACAATAATGGCCTTTCATCGTGGAATTTACTTCAGCTTATACTGCTGCACCTGTTGTCCAGACAACAAACATTCGTTACTCCCGGGGAGGATATAATGGCCCGTTTTTCTTATGTCGGTATTACAACGTCGGGCAAACAGGTAAAAGGTGAGCTTCAGGCTTCCAATAAAAATGAAGTGATCAGCCTTCTCCGAAAGAAAAAAATACGACCGATCTCAGTCAAAGCCGGCAGTATTTCAATCGAGCTGCCTTTTCTGGATTCGGTCAAACTCCAGGACGTCAGCAGATTCACCCGCCAGTTCTCCGCCATGACCTCTGCCGGTTTAGCACTGGTAACCTGTCTCGATATTCTGGGTGGACAGTCAGACAATAAAAAACTTGGAGCATCGGTAAAGCAGGTTTCTTCTGACATTCAGGGGGGAAGCACGCTTGCCGAAGCAATGCAGAAACACCCGAAAATTTTCAACACGCTGTATGTAAACATGGTCGCCGCCGGTGAAGCCTCCGGGAGTCTTGATACGGTTCTCTCCCGACTTGCCGACTACCTCGAGAAATCAGACGCGCTTATTAGAAAAATTAAAGGTGCGATGACCTACCCGGTTATAGTGCTCTGTGTGGCCATCGCGGCAACCATTGCCATGCTGACTTTTGTTGTTCCAACGTTTGCGCAGATGTTCACCGAAACCGGCGGTTCCCTGCCGCTTCCTACGAAAATTGTCATGGACATCTCCAATTTTCTTCAGAAATTTGGTCCGTTGATGTTGCTGATGGCAGTCGGCATCGGAGTCGCAATATCCTATTACTATAAAACACCCGATGGAAAACTCAGAATCGATACATTAAAATTGAAGCTCCCGGTATTCGGTGATCTGGAGCGGAAAAGTGCCATCAGCAGATTTTCCCAGACACTCTCAACGCTGCTCACCAGTGGGGTGACCATACTGGATGCCTTGTCGATTACCGCAAAAACCGCCGGAAACAAAGTACTCGAACTGGGTATATTACGGACGCTGGAACGGATTTCCGGTGGACAGACCATTGCCGAACCACTCAAAGAAACCGGAGTATTTCCCCCCATGGTTATTCATATGATTGCCGTTGGTGAAAAAACCGGTGATCTCGCTGAGATGTTGAAAAAAATCTCTGAATTTTATCAGGAAGAAGTAGATGCGGCTATCGAAGCACTGACTTCCATTATTGAACCGATAATGATAATAGTAATGGGCATCGTTATCGGTGGTATTCTGATTGCCATGTATCTTCCTATGTTCGATATGATCGGTACTATAAAGTAATCACCAGATCGGTAGCTGCGACAATTACTGTTGGAATTATCCGATAAGATACTGGGGATATAGTAGTTAAACCATTGGAACAATCTCAAATCAGTCTGCAGATATAAGTAGTATGTTTGCTTTTTATTATTTGTGTGGTATAATCATTAAAGTTTTTTAATATAGTGCCGATATATTGAATAAGAGAAGAAAGGCGGTGATGGGCCCCATGCGGATACACGCGGTAACCCAATCCATACAAACAGAGCTGCGCAAGGTTGATAGTGCCAAAAAGGCCGACAAAGCTCCGGCTGGCGTTAAAAACCGGCATATTGACCGCTCCGAGATATCGGCAGGAGCTCAACAGCTCAGTTCAACCAAGGCGTCAATAGATGCTATAGCGGCTTCACTGGCAACACAGAATGATATACGGCCGGAAAAAATCCAGGAAGTTCAGGAAAAAATTAAAAACGGCTATTACAACAGCCCTGAATTTATTGATCGACTGGCAACAAAACTTCTCTCTGAATTCGGTATTAAAGCACCCTAAACTATCAGTTGACGGTTTTTATAAAAAGGCGAATCATTGTTGATTCGCCTTTTTTTTCAGACGATCCGCCATAGGGATTAGCAAATCGAACAGGAATCTCCGCAAATATTCCCGCAATATTTTTTAAAATAATGTATTTTATCGCCTATGTTTGGAAAATTGAACGAGCCTGCCTCCTACTTCCGGCAACCTGAATATGAACAGCATCCGTTATTCCCCTCTTTAAGAACAGTTGATTGCCTCCAATTCTGGGAAGGTGACTTGCGAATCGAGCTGCCTCGCCTGTCTGTAACGGTGCATGGAATAGATTATCTTGAACTTTCCGCCGATAAAATTAAAACAGTAGCGGGTCAACCACTCAAATTTCAACAGGACGCCTTCAGACTCTGGTATCAGATCGAAGGCCAGGGTATACTGCAGAATGTCACCAGAAAGACGTTCGGAACAGCTCGCCCCGGATTGTTAGGTCTGATGGAGCGTGGTGAACGACATACCTATCTTCACCAGCGGGGTAATTTTTCCTGTTTTCAGATGCGTTTTTCATTGTTTCCCTCAGCACACGCCAAATGTTACTGGAATGCCGGGATCGAAGGTAAAACGATATTGGAGGAGAGCAACCGGCAGACCTTTGAAAATGATATCAATCGATTATTCCTGTCCCTTCCCGATGATCGTAATCTACTCGGTCTCGCTCCCCTCTCCTGTATTGCCGGTCTGCTGGTTATGCTGTTCCGAAAAGGACTGATCCTTATCGAAGAGAGCAGATTCCCGAAAAACAAAGCAAAGAGTCTGGTTGCGAAGGCCCGCAATTTTATGGACGTTCATTACAGTGGTTTGCATCACCAACGGGATCTGGAACTGGAGTGTGGCGTTGACATCAATTACCTCAATATTCTCTTTAAACGGGAGACCGGTACAACACTTTACCAGTATGTGACGAATGTTCGTCTGGAACATGCAAAACATTTTCTAGAAACGTCAAACACCGCTATTTCTGAAATTGCGACCCGATGCGGCTATCCGAATGCCAACTCCTTTTCCCGTGCCTTCAAACGACGGGAACACAGCTCGCCGCAGGACTATCGCAGCAGAAACAGCCACTCTGCAGTACCTGCCCCTGCAAAACAATAACCTGTTTTATATATCATGGAGTACTTAATGGAAATTCTGGTATGCAAATTCGGCGGTTCTTCCGTCGCGACACATGACAAGCTTGAACACATTGTCCACATTATCCGTCAGGATCCCCGCAGACGTTGTATCGTACTGAGTGCTCCGGGTAAGGCACCCGAGTACACCATAAAAGTCACCGATCTGCTGATTGATGCATCAAAAAAAGCCATCGACAACCAACCCTACTCTCAGATCGTTGAAGCCATCAAGGAACGATTCCGTGCAATTTATCTGCCTCTGAAGGTGTCGTCAAACGATATCGAAGAAGTGCTATCGGTACTTGACACTCGCATGGAGTTTTCCCGTGAGCATGCAGGTAAATTCCGCGACCTCATAGTCGCCTCCGGCGAAGACCTCAACAGCCGCCTGTTTGCCCGCTACCTGAGCAGTCTCGGATTTTCCTGTACCTACATAAATCCGGGAGAGGCGGGAATGACCGTAACGCCGGTATTCGGGGATGCACAGCCTCTTTCCGATTGCGCATTGAAAATGGCCGGATTGAAACGGATCTGTTCCGAATCGATTATAATTTTTCCCGGGTTCTTCGGGTATACCGCTGACGGGGATGTCGCCACGTTCAGCAGAGGTGGATCAGATCTGACCGGATCACTCTGTGCAGAAGCTCTTGATGCAACCGAATACGAGAACTGGACCGATGTGAACGGTATCTTCAGTGCGCATCCCGGTATCGTTACCAATCCTCAGCAGATTCCCGCACTCACCTATAAAGAGATGCGTGAATTGAGTTACATGGGGTTCAATGTATTGCATGAAGAGGCGGTGAAGCCGGTGATGCGCAAAAAAATACCCATTCGCCTGCGTAACACCAACAACCTTTCCAACGTCGGTACCCTCATTGTTTCCGAGCGGTTACCGAATGAGCGTGATGTAATCGGTGTCTCCTCAAACAGTGGTTTCTGCAGCTTTACACTACAAAAATTTCTCATGAACCGTGAACATGGTTTCGGCAGACGGCTACTCGGTATTTTTGAAAATCTTGGGCTCTCTTATGAACACTGTCCTTCAGGTGTTGACAACATTTCGGTAATTCTTGACCAGGAGCAGCTTAAATCGGAAGTGGTCAATTCGATTATCCGTACCATTGAAGATCAGCTCCAGCCTGACGAAATCAAATCGGAATTCGGTATTTCACTTGTAAGTGTTGTCGGAGAGGGGCTGGTTCATAGAATAGGATTCCTGACCAAAGCAGCAACGGCACTTTCCGATGCCTGCGTAAATATCAAAATGGTCAATCAGGGAAGCTCGGAAATGAGTATTATTTTCGGTATAGATGCATCGGATGAAAAGAAAGCGGTACAGGCACTTTACGACGCATTTTTTTCCTGATTCACCCAATAATATCATTTACCCGACGTATACCTCCCGGTTTATTCTTATAAAGTGTAAATAACAGTTGCATTTGTTATTACACTTTGATATTTTTTTTACGGATTGAGCAGACAGTCTGTTCCGGTAAAAATATTTACTTTTGTTATTTCCTGCTCTTCCCCTTGATTTGCATACCAGTGTTTACCTTATCAACCATCATTCGCGAAAGGAGTGTCTCACATGGCACGAATAAGCAAAAATGATCTGCTCCGGCTCCAGAAGAAGTTCCATACCGATGCGCGCATCGGCGAAGAATTCGGTATTACCCGTCAGGCGGTTCACCAGCTGCGTAAAAAATACAACATTGATTCACGCACTGCCGGCAATCCGGACCGCAACAAGGAAATGGTCGCACTTCGCACCGCTGGGAAATCGGTGGAAGCAATCGCGAAAAAATTCAAACTTTCAATTCCGCAAACGTATCGAATTCTGAAAGAGTCTTCTCCAAAAAAAGCGGCAAAAAAGGCGGTGAAAAAAGTAGCTAAGAAAGTAGCTAAAAAGGCTCCCGTCAAAAAAGCCGCAAAAAAAGTTCCGAAAAAAGCTCCTGTCAAAAAAGCGGTAAAAAAAATTGCGAAAAAGGTCGCGAAAAAAGCAACTGTTAAAAAATCAGCAGCGAAAAAAGCAGTGAAAAAGGTTGCGAAAAAAGTCGCAAAAAAAGCTCCTGCGAAAAAGGCAAAGAAAGCCGCCAAAAAGAAAAAGTAGTCGCTTTTCTGAAGTAATTTCTTCTCTGGAATAAAAAAGAAGCCGGTATTCCCGGCTTCTTTTTTTTCCTGGTATCAGGAACAGCGATTTCCCCTATATTCCTTTAATCCACCCCCCCTTTTTCCTTCAACAATTCAATGGTAATCAAACATATTTGTCGCATCCATTTGTAACATGATACTTTTTTAGACTTCCCAAATGTTATCAGGATATACCAACAAATGAAGATCGTACTGCAACGGGTAAATGAAGCCAGCGTCACCGTTGACGGAAACATTGTCGGCTCAATAGGACGGGGTAGCATGCTGCTCCTTGGCATCCATACCGCAGATACTGAGGCGGAAGCGGATTTCCTTGCCGACAAGTGCGCGGAGCTCCGGATTTTTCCGGATAATGATGGAAAAATGAATCTCTCGCTTACTGATATCGGCGGAGAAGCGCTGGTTGTATCTCAATTCACCCTTCTCGGCAATTGCAGTAAAGGTCGGCGGCCCAGTTTTATCGATGCGGCTCCGCCGGAAAAAGGGAAGGCATTATACCGTTATTTTGTGAATAAACTGAAGGAAAAAATCGACAAAGTCGAGACCGGCATTTTCGGCGCAATGATGCAGGTACATCTGGTAAACGACGGTCCCGTCACCATGTTGCTTGAAAAGGAGAAACTTGTTTTCTACAGCAGAACAAGTTGAGCATGCAGCGCTCCAGCCTGCTTAATCGCCTGCAGAATCGCAATAACGTCTCTTGGTGCCACACCAAGTGAATTCAGTGCATACGAAAGATCCGATACGGTTGCAGTACCGTCAAGTACCACCATTTCAGCCTCTTTTTCTTCAACCGTCACCTGAGGATTTGGAATCACTTCGGTTCTTCCCATACTGAACGGCGGCGGTTGTATCACTTCCGAAACGCTCTTCACTTCGACCTTTACCCCACCGTGAGTTACGGCCACCTGTGATATTTTAACTTTTCCACCGGCAACGATTGTTCCGGTCCTTTCATTCACCACCACTCTTGCTGCAGATGCAACCGCAAAGGATAGATTTTCAACACGGGAAATGAAGGTGATCAGATCGATATAATTCCGAACGGAATCACGTGCCAACAATTGGTAGTCAAGGGATACCGTCGCCGCATCGAGAGGACGTGCTATCCGCAGGCCGCTGTTTTTTCCGAATTCATTGTTGACCGCTTCCGCCAACTGGAGTGCCGAAGTGAAATCCGGTGTCGAAAGTGACAGCGAAATGTCTTTTCCGTCGAGCAGATTGAAGGTGTACTCCTGTTGCACAATCGCACCATCGGGGATCCGACCGACCAGCACATGGTTCCTTTTGACATACGACATTCCGCGATCCCGGATATCATATCCTCCGGTAGCAAGTGGCCCCTGACCTGAAGCATAGACCTCCCCATCGGGTCCCTGCAGCGGGGTGAGTATGAGCGTTCCCCCCTCAAGACTGGTGGCATCACCCATCGAAGAAACGGTGATATCCAGACGGGTTCCACGACGTTTGAAGGGATGCAGTGTACCGGTAACCATCACCGATGCGACATTACGTAGTCGCAGGCGTTTCTCGGGGAGTTCGATCCCCATGTTCTTGAGCATATTCGTTACCGTCTGCTCGGTGAAAATAGTCTGGCTGCGATCTCCGGTTCCACCCAGTCCGACAACGAGGCCATAGCCGAAGAGCTGAACATCCTCTATCCCGGTAAGTTTCGCAACATCTTTGATCCGCACCAGTTGTTGGGCGTTAGTACCACCGATAAGCAGTATGGTAACAAAAAGACTAAATATGTTTTTCATTGTTTTCCCCACATTTTAAATTCTTCAGTCTCAATCAACAATTCAGGCTGTTCCACCCTAAAAAATCCAGTTTAAAAACCGTGCCAGAAATCCCGGGCGTCTGCCGGTATTCGCGACACCTTTTCCGGCATAGGTAATCTGAGCATCGGCAATGCTTGACGAGTAGAGGACATTGTTTTTCAGTACATCCTGCGGGCGAACCACCCCGGTTATCTTGATGATCTCTTTCTCTTCGTTGATCTCCACCACTTTACTGCCTTCTATTACCAGATTTCCGTTGTCAAGAACCTTCGTAACGCGTGCCGATACCGTCGCCACCAGATTTCCTTCCCGTGAAGTACCGCCCTTTCCATCGTACCCGACCTTGTTACCACCGGAAACAGCGAAACCGGGAATCATGCTCAGTGCACCTGAGCCTCCGGCCGCCTCGAGACCAAGACTGTTTTCTTTGCTCGTTTTGGTTCCGCTTTCACTGCCTGCTTTAGCGGATTCAACAATCATTATGGTGAGAATATCATCAATTTTCATTGCACGATGATCCGAAAAAAGATTCGGTACCGACGCGCTGAATCCGGCATACCAGAACAGAGCGATCATGAGTGTACATTTCGGAATCGACGTCAGCTTCATATTGCTGCTCCTCCCTGAAGAACGTGAACTTTTCCTTTTTCTCTGACAATAACCCGAATAAGTTTGTGGGTTGCTGAATTTTCCACCCAGATTCGCTCCCCTTTGCCACCGTTTTCCCGGGCAATACCCGCGACCGCAATTGAAAAGCTGCCTTGAGAGAAAACAATGGATACCGGTTCACCTTTTTCAATAACCGGTACATTTATAACCATGCGCTGATGAAGGATACTGCCTGCCTTTATGGTACGAGCTGCTTTTTTGCCGGTCAGATCCTTATAATCGGTAAACGGTACCGGTGCGAACCGGGTACAATCCATGGTACGGATTTCGAGATCATCCGTGGAGATCGGTGTACCGCGCGGAATCTCATTTTTTGCAAGTACCACGCGACAGGTAACTGAGAATCTGCATTGTGCCGTCAACCGACTGTTTTTTGATCCCTGGGAGATTTCAAGGGTGAGGTTTGTATTCCCCTTTGGAAACGAATTGCGCAATCCCGATGCAGTAACAGCATAAGTGGTGTTGAGGCATTTGCAACTGTCCTGCGGATTGGTAATTTCCATCCGCCACTCGTCCGGTTTCCAGCCGATAATGGAATCAACATATGAGCGGATTTCCTTTTCAAAATCGGTAACTGAAACGGTCCGGTAATCAGTTCGTATCGTTGTACGTGTGGCCCCATGTGAAATGAAATTGACTTCGGGAAAGGCGTTTTTAAGTCGCAGAGCAATAAAATCGGTTGTTGATAAAAACCTTCTGTATCCGGGAGGTGCGCTTTGTCCGGCAGCGGTGCCGCGTATGCTCTCGATAAGTGCACCATTCGCACCTGCAACCTTTGCCAGATTACCGACGGTGAAAACAGTATCCCGTACGAGCACTTCCTCATGAAATGTAAGCGTGACTGAAGCCTGCTGCGCAAGTACAATACCCGCGAGTACCAGCACCGCTCCGGTTGTATAATGAAATCGTTTCATGAAGCTTTCAGTCATTTTATCCAACTACCTTTTCAGATTATTCGCCACCTGCATCATGTCTTCACCGACCTGAATCGCCTTGGAGATAATTTCGAATGCACGCTGTGCACTGATCATATTGACCATTTCATCAACGATCTGCACATTTGACGATTCGGTGAAACCGGCCATTATGGTTCCGGTACCTTCTTCTGACGGCAGTGATACAACGGGAGCACCACTCGCATCCGATTCTGCAAAGAGGTTGCCGCCAAGCGAACGAAGCCCTGAAGGATTGATGAATCGTACGAGTTCCACCTGTCCGATTTCGGTACTTTCCGTTTCCCCCGGAAGAATCACCGTGACTTTACCGTCCTTACTTACCGCTAGATCAGTACTGTTCTCGGGAATCGTCATCTGCGGATAGACAAAAAAACCGGAATTGGTAACAATCGATCCGTCACTTGAAGGTTTGAATGCACCATCACGGGTGTAGGCGGTACTGCCGTCGGGCATCTCTATCTGGAAAAAACCTTCTCCCTCAATCGCCCAGTCCAGCTGATTTTCGGTACCGACAAAGTTTCCCTGTTGAAATATCCGCTGCGTTCCCGCCGGACGTACGCCTAGCCCGGTTTCGATACCGGCGGGAGCCATACTTCCCTCGAAATTCCGGACACCCGGCTCACGCAGTGTCTGGTACATCAGATCCTGAAATTCTATACGCGACCGTTTGAATCCGGTAGTATTTACATTTGAAAGGTTATTGGAAATCGTATCCATGTAGAGCTGCTGTGCTTCCATCCCCGTTGCCGCTGTCATCATACATCGAATCATTGTCTGCTCCGTTTCTCCGGTATCATGAATACTGTATTGTTACCCTACCCGACCGACCTGATTTACTGATTTATCCAGTGTTTCATCCTGTGCCTGCAGTGCTTTCTGGTCAGCCTCGAACGTTCGATACGATGTGATCATCTGCACCATGTTGCGGATCATATCGACGTTTGATCCTTCAAGATATCCCTGCCGTATGCTGTAGCCGCCTGACTCATGTGGAGAATCATCGGGAAGCAGCGGCAAAAACCGGCTCTCACCCATTCGTCTGAAGGAGTATGGTTTCTTGAAATCGGCAATTTTCAGTTCACCACGTGGTTCGTTATTCTGCATCACTTCGCCGTTTTCGGTAATGAAAACCGGTAGTTCCTTATCAACCCGAATATATCCATCTTTTCCCATAACTTTTGAGCCATCAGCAGTAACCAGCAGTCCGTCAGGATCAAGCGAAAAGTTACCGTTGCGGGTGTACTGTACCCCATCGGCGGTCATAATGGTGAAAAAACCGCTGCCTTTAATCATCACATCAAAGGGTTCTTTCGTCATTTTCATCGGACCCTCACGGTAGTCGACAAAGACTTCGTCAGCTTTGATATCACTCGAGGCAAATGGTTGTATCTGATCGTTTTCCATGAACTTATTGTAACTCTTGATGAAGAGGCTGCTCTGCTTGAATCCGGTGGTATGAATATTGGCGAGATTGTTGGCGATCTGATCCTGCTGCTGCATGAGCGGGGTCATTCCCCGTGATGCCGTGTAAATTCCCTGAATCATCAGTCGTCTGCTCCCGAGAGGTTTGGAAAGATAGTTACCGGAAGTAATATGCGATTTCCGTGCCACAAGGAGGGTGGGGTTTTTAAGCAGAATTTAATAGTATTCAGTGAAACATGGTGGTTTCGGGAGGAGTTATGCTGCTTTTTTTTCCAGTAGAGGGGAAGAATTTGCCGGGATGCTGTAGTTCGGAAACTGAACTGTTCCAGTCTGTTTATTGCGACTGAAATCTGAAAAGAAGTGATACAATGCGTGTATCAACGTCAGAGTGTAATTCGTTTGCAGTACCCCTATGATAATCGCATACTCGTGATTTTGGAAGACCATTATAAAACTTAATGGTGTAACATACGCTATGATGTGTGTTCTGTTCTTCGGTAACAGTATAACTCTGTTAGACAGCAGTTATTTTTGTGTTTTCAGCATCAGAACGTACGTTCATGCTGACTATCCTGCTGACAGGGATACACGCACTCCCTTACCAGGGCACACTAAGAAAAACCAGGGTGCATAGCATGGAAAGTAACCCGAATTCTACCAGATGAATTATTTTTCTTCTGGATTTATCATCGTTGACCCGTTTCGCTATCGAAACAGAATCGACATCATACTCATACCTTCCGCCGACCACTTCCTCATCGGAAAAAGTACGGTCGGAACATTTCTTTTTTTTCAGTAACTGCGCTTTTACCCGGTAACAGGTACTTGAAATATCGGGCCGTTCCTCATCAATAATATTAATGACATCAGCACCGACAGCACACCCTTCATTTTTGAGAATTGCCACAGCATCCGCTTCCGAACAGTGATGTGAAAAACCGCTGTCCCTCAGTTTAACCGTTCCGATAATACTGTCACAATCAGTAGTAATTTCTGCATCTTTACAGAAAACCAGTGAACATTCCGATGATGATTTTTCCGTTGAAATCCGATACCCTTTTCTTCTGACGACATGGGTGCATCCGGTTTCCAACATGGCAACCATCATTACCAGCAACAATACATTTTTTTGATTACAACAGATAACTTTATACAAAGCAGATTGTCTCTTATTAGTTACGTATTGATTCCAGCATTGAACGCAACCATCCGTACCATGCCGCAAGCCCCTGACTTTGGCGACAGGTAGTTTCAAACACGGGGACGTTTCCGTTGAGTTTCTTCACACTCTCGTAAAAATAAGATTTATCAAAATCGGTAAATTGCTCAAGATCCACCTTGTTGAGCACCACGGCCTTGCACTCGTTGAACAGCAGCGGATATTTTTCCGGCTTGTCGTGCCCCTCGGTTACGGATGCGATAGCGATTTTCGCCTGTTCACCAATGTCGAACTCAGCCGGGCAGACCAGATTCCCGACGTTTTCAACGAAAACGATATCGGTAGTATCGAGATCGAATTCATCGAGTGCCTTGCGGATACTCATCGGCTCAAGATGACAGGCGCCTTCGGTATTGATAAGACAGATGGGAATATTATACTTCTGCAGTCGTACGGCATCACGGTCAGTGGCAACGTCTCCTTCGATAATGGCGCATCGGAACGTACCACTGAACTCCGCGAGTGTTTTTTCGAGCAGACTGGTCTTACCTGAACCGGGAGAACCGATCAGATTGACCATCAGTATTTTCTTATCGGTTAAAAGGGTTCTTACCTCCTGCGCCTTTTTTGCGGTCTCATCCAACAGATGCTTAATAACCTTAATCTCCATCTGAATCTCCTTCAAGTGACTCTATATACAGTTCTTTTCCTTCGGTAACAGAAACCTGGCCGCTGCCGCATGACGGACAGACAAAACAGAACTCCTCAACAGCAAAATCCAATCCGCATCCTTCACAGTGAGCCCGGGTTGGAATATGCGTTATCTCTATTGCTGCACCTTCGGCAACTGTCCCTTTTCCAGCAATTTCAAATGCGAAACAGAGAGCATCGGGTACCACCTGCCGCATCTCGCCGATACGCAGTTTGATACCGGTCACCTTTGAGAGCCGGTGCTCTTTTGCGGTATCGGTTACAATGCCGATCAACCCTTCAACAATGCTCAGCTCATGCATAGATCCCTCAACAGATTCTCGGTAACTGGTCACCTGCGGGAATGGCGATAATTCTTCTTCCGCCAATCGCGGTTTGAAGGTGCACTTTGCCGGCAGTATCTTCCGCAACTGTTCCTAGTACAGCACTCTCACCGCCGAACGGATGCTTACGCATGAGTGACAGCACCGCATCTGCAGCATCGGGACGAACCGTCATAACGACCTTGCCCTCGTTGGCGATAAAAAGCGGATCAAAACCGAACATGTCACACATGGACCGGACCACTTTCCGAATCGGAATGGTGACTTCATCGATATGGATTTCCCGTTGCATCGACTCGGCGAGTTCACAGAGTACCGTCCCCAGTCCTCCCCGGGTGGCATCCCGCATGAACGTAACGGCGTCACTATAGCGATCAAGGACTGATCCGATCAGTCCGGCGAGCGGGGCACAGTCACTCGTCACCTCCGCCTTGTACGGCAGATCGTTCCGGGCGGCAAGGATTGCCATACCATGGTCCCCTACCGGTCCGTTGATGAGCACAACATCACCTGGCTGCACTTTTGAACCATTCCCGATGGCAACCCGTTCTTCTGCAATTTTACCGATGCCAGCGGTCGTGATAAAAACGCCGTCCGCCATTCCGTGCCCGACCACCTTCGTGTCGCCGGTGACAATCGAGACTCCGGCCGCATCAGCTGTTTTCGCCATGGAGGCGGCGATCCGGTCGAGTTCCTCGAGCGAAAAACCTTCCTCGATGATAAATGCCGCACTGAGCGCCTGAGGAATTGCTCCGCTGACTGCAAGGTCATTGACCGTGCCACAGACCGCCAGTTTTCCGATATCACCGCCGGGAAAAAACCGCGGCTGAACAACGAAGGAATCGGTGGTGAAGGCAACGGATGAATCACCGAAGTTGACAACCGATGCATCGGTCCGCGCATCAAGCAACGGATTGGAGAAACGGGCTCCGAACACCTCGTCGATAAGCTGGCGTGTAAGCCTTCCACCGCTCCCGTGATTGAGAAGTATTATGTTATTTTTCATAGTAGCGGATCTTCGTTGTTACCATTGTAAATGTATATTCTGCCACTTTTTCACCTCACCCCCACCCCTTGCCCCTCCCCCGCTTACGGGAGAGGGGAATTGGTTTTATGTCGAATCACTCGCGTGGTTTTTATAATTGGAAATTGTCTGGTAGTTCCATCGTTTCCCTCTCCCGTTAACGGGGGAGGGATAAAGGGTGGGGGCATAGAAAAGCAGATATCAAACACAGCCATTTAACAACCTGTTTCTAACGACCCTCATAGGTTCCATACTGAAAGAAGGCGGCACATGCCCCTTCACTCGATACCATACACGCTCCCACCGGGGTATCAGGGGTACACGCTTTCGCAAAGAGCGGGCAATCAACCGGATACTGCAGACCTTTTAGAATACTCCCGCAGATACACCCCTTTGTTTCTCTGGGCGGCTCCACCGTTACCGGCACCATCGCGGCGGCATCGTACCGTCTGAAATCATCGGCAAGCCGCAGTCCGCTTCCGGGTATGACACCGAGTCCGCGCCACCAGTCATCGCACGGGGTAAAAACGGTTCCGATCATCGCTCGTGCTTTCGGGTTGCCGTCGCGGTGGACCACCCGTGTATACTGAATTTCAACGACAGCAGTCATCGACTCGACCTGCCGTACGATCATGAGAATTGACTGAAGAATATCAGCCGGTTCAAAACCGGAAATCACGCACGGCTTTTTATACCGAGAGGCAATCGGCTCATAGATGCCGCTTCCGGTTATCGTGCTGACGTGTCCCGGGCAGAGATAGGCATCAATACGAACGCCTTCATCGATGAGAGCAGTCATTGCCAGGGGCATCACTTTATGGGAACAGAGTGCAAAGAAATTGTTTACATTCTTTTTCTGCGCATCCAGTACCGCAATCGCTGTTCCCGGGATTGTTGTCTCGAAACCGATGCCGAGAAACACGATTTTTTTATCGGGATTGCGGGCAGCGATTTCAACTGCCTCGAGCCCGGACCAGACTATCTGTACGTTCGCACCTGCGGCCTTTACCTTTTCGAGGGAAGAACTGCTGCCGGGAACTCTGATCAGATCGCCGTAGGTGGTAACAATGACCTCCGGTTGTCGAGCAAGGGCAATAGCATGATCGATATACCGTATATCTGAAACACAGACCGGACAACCGGGACCTGATACCATGCGGATGGTATCGGGAAGCATTGCAGTGATACCGTTACGATAGAGTGCCATTGTGTGACCACCGCACACCTCCATCACCACCACCGGTGTTTTCGATTTCCGTCTGATCTGCTCCAGCAGTGCGGTACAATGTTCTCTGTTTTTAAAATCGTCGGCAGGATTCATGCGGAACCCTGTTGAGCGCGGGCAAGTTCATCAAAGAGTGCGAGGGTTTTTCCGGCCTCTTCAACATCGAGTTTCTCTAAAATGTAACCGGAGTGCACCAGAACGAAATCTCCTACCGACAAATCGTCCACAATCTGAGTACCGGCCTCCACCACCACTTCACCGAAATCCACACCGGCCCGATCTTCCTTAAGCCAGACGATTTTACCCGGGATACCCAGACACATCTTGCACTCCTTATGTTCAGTTCTTTTAACCACCGGATTCAGGATACTAGTGGATACGGCACCTGCCCCGGTGCGTCTAACAAAAATATGTTATTTCCTGCTCTGATACGGTCTTAAAACGAATCACGACGATTTGCTGCGACAATCAGTTGCCCCAATGCGATTCCACCGTCATTACAGGGAACCTGACGATGTGTATACACTTTAAACCGGTTTTCCTGCAATCCTTGAAGTGTCGCTGTATAAATAATGCGATTCTGAAAACATCCGCCGGACAGGGCAACCTCGTTACACCCGGTAGACGATCGTAGTGCAGCACACGTTTTCACGATACTATCGATGATTGTGGCATGAAATCTGGTTGCAATAATACCAACTGGGGTATTTTGTTTTCTCAGTTCAACGATCTGACGCATGCACTGCCGAAGATCAATCACCTCCCGCCCCTCCCATTCCAGCGGCTGTACCGTAAGCGGATCTCCGCAGATCGACTCCAGTCGCATCGCCGCCTCAGCTTCAAAACTCATGGTATCGCACAACCCGCAGAGTGCGGCAACCGCATCGAACAACCGGCCTGCACTCGAGGTCTGCGGAGTATTTATTCCCTTTTCGAGGGCAGTTCCGATCATGTCAAGATGCTCCCCGGCAACGGAAGGCAGCAACGCTTCGCCAATCCGCGTAAATCCCCCATCGAACGAGGCATGCAGCCACGACGCAGCCATGCGCCACGGTTCCACAGCGGCACGATCGCCACCCGGCATCCCGACATAACACAGATGTGCCATCCGATCAAAGTCACAGCTGTCAGCAAACAGAAACTCCCCGCCCCAAATTGCCGCATCGCTTCCGTAACCGGTACCATCGAATGCCACACCGATAACCTTGCCTTCAATTCCGTGTTCAGCGCAACAGGCGGCAATATGCGCATGATGGTGCTGCACGGCAACGGCCGGTACACCAAGTTCATGGGCGAAACCTGTGGAAAGATAGTCCGGATGGAGATCATGTGCGACCAGAACGGGCCTAACCCGGTACAGCTTGCAGAGGCGTTCGAATGCTTCCCGGTAGAACTCCATGGCAGCACTGTTTTTCAGGTCTCCGATATGCTGACTGAGAATTGCCTTTGTACCCTTTCCCAATGCGAAACAGTTCTTCAGTTCCGCACCGGTTGCCACGATGCCATCAACGGGCATATCCAACATAACAGGCGACGGTGCGAATCCCCTGCTCCTCCGCAGCATCTGAACATCCCGTCCGAATACCGCACATACGGAATCATCGACACGATTATGAATAGCTCTATTGTACACAACCGTTGCCCCGGCGATACCGGAGAACGTTTCACGCGCGATTTCATTATCGATGACAATCGGTTCTTCCGATATATTCCCGCTTGTCATGACGATTGCGGGCAGTGTGGTATATTCGAAAAGCAGATGATGAAACGGCATGTACGGCAGCATGGCACCTATGGTGTGAAGCCGGTTGGTTACTTCGGAGGGTAAAGTATCGGTTCCACTGCCGGAGAGCAATACTATCGGTCTGATGGTGGAAGTGAGCAGTCGTTCCTCTTCCTCATTGACCTGGGCAAACTGACGCAGTGTCGGAAGATCACGGAACATGAGTGCGAACGGTTTCCCGTCGCGCCGTTTTCCGGTGCGTAACTTCCGCAGCGCATCGGCGGAAAACGGACTACAGGTAAGGTGAAATCCCCCGGTTCCTTTAACGGCAACCACACTTCCCTCTTGAATCATCTTCGCTGTACCATCAACTACCCTGCTGTTTCCTTCAACCGTTTCCGCTCCCATATGCATCGTATACACCGGACCGCACTCATTACATGCAACCGGTTGCGCATGAAACCGGCGATCAGCGGGATCGGTGTATTCCCGTTCACATTTTTCACACATGGTGAAGGGGGCCATTGTCGTACGTGACCGATCGTAGGGAACGGACCGTATAATCGAAAACCGGGGACCGCACAGGGTGCAGTTGACAAGCGGGTAGCCGATACGATGCGGTTGTTTTTTCATATCGGCAAGGCAATGCCCGCACACCGCGATATCCGGACTGACATCGGTCACACCGTTTGCGGTATCCTCGCTTTCGAGGATATGAAATCCTTCTCCGGGGACCTCTGCGGCTCTTTCCTGCCGGATCGAATCGATGCGTGCCAGGGGTGGCGGGGAGGTTTTGATAGCCCGGATGAATTCGTCGATTATTGCTTCGGGCGCTCCGGCAAGAATTTCGACGGCATCGGCACCGTTACGGACATGGCCGTTTACCCCCAGACGGGTGGCGAGATTGTATATGAATGGCCGGAAACCGATTCCCTGGACGAGGCCGGTGATGAAAATTCGTTGAGTGCGGAGGTCATTCATGCGGGAAGTATTCAGTGCCTGTTCAGATTCATGTTCTTTTCATAAAAATACACTATCTCAAGGTGTTATGCCCATTAAGCTGTGAGGGTACGGTTCTCTGGCGATAGTCATAATTCACTTCCCGGTACCTTCCTTTTCGATAAAAGACACCACCTTGTCAAAACCGGTGAGCATCGGTATACCGTGGTAATCATTGAATTTCTCTTTTGCTGCCGATAATTTTGCCGGGTCGCCGACGGCATAACTGATGGTAATGAAATAATCTTTCATTTCTAGGAGCGCTTTTTTATCGGACAATGCTCCGTGTCCGGGAAGAACAAGATCGACCTCGTACCCGTTTATCAGGGTATCAAGAGTCGCGATCCACGACCTGACGCTCGATCCCCCCTGAACCAACATTGCCGGATGCATATGATTAAAAACCAGATCGCCGGTCATAAGGAACTTCCGTTTTTCCAGGTAGACCACCATATCGTCCCACGAATGGGCACCACCAAGGTTCCTCAAATGCACTGTTTCGCTGCCGATAGTAATCGCCGTATCCTGACCTGGTTGAATAAGGATATCGGGATATCTTGTCTTTTTCCCGAGAGCTTTCCACTGATCCCTGGTGTAGGCTCCTGCAATGATGGTCGCATCGGGAAACAGCCTGTTCCCGCCGGTGTGATCCATGTGCAGGTGCGTATTGACAACAATCACGTCCTTAGCAGTTACCTGGGCAGCAAGGTCTTTCGCTGCACTTCCCATTTTGGTATCCACCACGAGGGCCCGGGAACCGTCTTCGGAAGTGAGGATAATGGAATTGCCTCCCCCGCCTTCGATGACGAGCAGGTGGTCGTCGATTGTAATATTTTTTGTTTCCCCCATGGATTTTTGGAAAGCGAGAAAAGCAATGCCGCAGATAATTATAAGCGTGAGTATAACTATTCCGGCTATTGTGAGATTTTTTTTCATGGTGATTTCCTGTCGTTTACCGATTACTACGGCGATTAATGTTTCAATCGTCATTCTCTGTCAGTTAAAACCAAATATTGACAATCCATAGCTTATCGCAAAAAGCAATCCATTATCAAACAAGCGTTCTTTATCAACAAATAGATATCTTACAGCTAACGACAAATTCATTGGTATATGATTATCCGGATTACCCCAAAAATAACGATTCGGTAATTCCGGGAAATAAAAAAAGCACTTGTATTCACAGTTAATTGACGGGGAAAAACCCGCATATTTCTTACCGTTGTCTTTGGTTTCTACATAATACCAGTATAATCCACTGCTCAGTTCAATCGCCATAAAAGATGGCTTGTTACATAAGCCTTTGTCTATTAATAAAAAAGGGTATAAATATCCAATTTCAAAACCACGCAAAAAAGCCTTTGAAATAGTATAGTTTTTAGCATTTATGGAAACTTCCTTTTCAACATGACCCCAAAGCCAGATAAAATCCCCACTGACTCCTGCTTTATTTCTACTATAGCCAGCATTCAAATCAAAAGCAGGATAAATGGTTTCTTTCATATTTCGATGCAAGTTCACACAAAAATCCATCCCCAGATACCAAACTTTAGTTGAATTCATTCTCCTTAAGTCATGAAAATCAGATAATTGATCTGGTAGAAAAACATGTGTCTGGTGGTATTCAGCGCCACCATGCATGTATACGGTATCACCATCTTCAGATAAAGCGCTAATGGTTAGTACTACTACAAAAAAGGTTACCTTTTTTATCATTTCATTATTTGCTATTGTGAGTGTCCGTTTGTTCATAACGCCGGGTGGTAAAATTTTCAATGAAAAGCCCTTCACTCAAATTCATCGCTCTGGATATTACCGACACGTTTTATATTGTTTACCCAGATCTCACCCGAAAGAGTATCTTCCTCACTTTCACCGGGGCTTCGCGTTACTCCCATCGCCATCCACCTGATATCAGAGAGATCCGGCAGCTGCCCGATCGAAGCATGAATACTCAATAGTTCCTCATTCCTGTCGTTTGCCGGTATGGCAATGTCGATAGTGGCAGCATCTGTTCTCTCAAGTGCATCCGCCCTCAAATATGTAAGTTCTTTTATTGAAATCAGAATTTCATTTTGCCATTCAGGATAAATCGAACGGCTGTATTCAAAATACGAGGTCTTATCCCTCCCGAATCTTAAGATGAACCGTATATCCCCCTCATAGAGTGGTTCATCCATTGGAGGACTACCCCGACCGGGATCCTTTCCGAATAACAGAAGCGAGAGACGGTCACATTGGGATATACCTGCCGGAGGTGTCATATTTTTTTCAACCAGTGCAGTGTCACCCTCCCGCAGATTAAAAAATTGCAGCCGGAGTGACTGCTCAACTTTATACCCGTACTCATCCCTTTCGCGTTTAATGAGGTTGCTGTATTTTTGCCAGTAATCTTCATAGTCTGCACTCTCTTTGGTGTTTATCACCGAAGAGCGTATCATGGTTCGTGGTGATCCGCCAGTTTCCTGCCACTCATTCCCGACAAACGCCATATTCCAGAAAACAAGACTGTTATCGCCAGTTAAATACGTTGAATCAAAATCGGTCCAGATAATCCGGAGCATGGTGATATCCGACCAGCTCGGACCTCCGATTGAATCGTAAACATCGTCATACCCGGGAAGATGCTCATGAAGCGGAATTTTGTATTTCCGCCACCCTCCGGTCGATGCATATTTGACCGTCGTATCAATAAACGGTGATGTTGCATCACTCAGATCGAGCGAGAATTCATAGTAACGCTCGACATTTGCGGTCTGCACCGTACCGTCAAAGTTGATATCTTCCGAACCGGAGCTGCTGCCATCGAGTTCTTCCCTGCAGGCATAACGGTAATTCATTGGATAATCATTCGTATACAGCCGCCGGTTATCCTTTGACGGATCGAGTGAATCGGCACCGAGAAAAAAATTACCATACCGGAGTGTATCCCATACTCCCACCGTTGCCGATGGATAAAGGTATACCTCCTCTTCATCGGAAAGGTTATCCCATCCGAGATCCCGGGTTCTATTATACGTGGATGATCCGACAGAATTCTCCCCATCGGGTAAACCGTTTGGCGGCCCGCCGTTAAGCGAGATATCCTCCCGCATGGTACCCATTTGCAGTTGCAAAGTACCTGCACCTTCAAATCCCCTTTCCGCCTTGACGAAGAACTCAAAACTCTGCATTATTGTTTTATCCGCGTCATCCGGGGAAATCGGATACATAAGTCCGGCCCATGCATGGACGAAACGTTGCTCAAGCGAGTCTATACGTGGAGCTGGAGTTGCATGCAGACGCAAAACAGGTGCATAGGCGGATCCGACTGCCGACTGCTTCTTTTCCGCATCTGACAGCATAATAATATTGTCCTGTCGAATACGATGAGCGACATCATTCAGTACCGGGTTGAACCAGTACTGATTCCAGGCCGGTGGCGCAAAGTAAAGAGAGTCGGAAGAAACCGGCGGACTGGCACGATACCACCGTTCGGCATGTATACTTACAGGTTCACACACGTCACTGTATTCAAAATCGTCAATAATGATCCGGTCCCGTACATAATGGTAGGGAAGATCACATGTAAAAACGAGCAGCGAAAACAGTAAACAGATACGAGCAGACAACAGGTCTCCTTAAACGAATCGTCGTTCAGCGACGTAAAACATCAGCTCCATAATCATTCCAGTACATTCGATTTCATCGTGAATTGCAGAAAAAAACAGTTCCATGGTATGGAAATCAAAGAAGATGCTGTAGGTATTCATAATGTACAATTGATCCCAAGCCCCACGACATTCACGGCACTGGATCCTATAAGCAGCGTATAATCCGCCACAAACTTCAGGATTCCTCCCCCTTCGATACAGACCCTGATATTCGGCCCGCCGAAATAAATATCGCGATACTCTTCCGCGATTCTTTCATAGTCGTCCCGGATGGAAGTGATAGTCGTCCATAACCCTGCCGATATACCGGGTGCGATCGTAACCATATTCGAGATGTTGTAACTGTAAGACCATTTGAGCAGGGCAATCCCCCCTACGCCGGCTTCAACAGCACTTTTTTCCAGCTGATTCGTCGATGCAGTAATTTCAAGAAGGAATATATTCTTTCCGTAGTGAGCCCCAATACCGATTTGCAGTCCACCCACATACACCCCGTGCACCCGGGCCAGTATGTATTTCGACTCACCTTGAAATCTGACCTTTCTTTTCAACGCGAACTCTACCGTAGTAACCTTTCCAGACTGAACAAAGAGCGAATCAGCTTCTGACTTACCTTCATAATCAACCGAAATGGCATAGTATCCACCAGGCAATGAATCAATCCATTGATCACCAGCGCCCAGCGTTTTTTTATTCAGCACAACGGTACATTCCTGTGGATACACCAGAATGTTCAGAACCCCCATTCCGGCGCCATTCCGCCCGATGCCGATCACACTGTTTTCAGTTTGAGCCTGCTCGGCGAAACAGCGCCCGTGTAGCCCTGTCAACAGGAACATCACCAGAACAAAAAGTGATTTACAGTTCATCAGTACTCTCTTTTTACTAAAATCAACCCGTTGCAGCATATACTTCAGAACACGATAGTTGCTCCGATACCGGCTATATGAGCGATCTCCGTTCCCAACAGAAGCGAATATTCAACCGAAAGCCTTATTGCCCCATTGAAAAACATCGTTTTCACATGAGGCCCCCCATAGTACAATCCTTCATACCATTCGCTTTTTTCGCCATTACTTCCCCAAACCACTGCTTTCGACCGCCAGCGACCTGCAGAAATACCGGGTGCGACAGTCAGATACCTTGTCATTTCAAAACAATACGACCATTTTACCGCCCCACCGATCAGTGCCGATTCCAGGGAACTTTTTATACTCACCTCGACATTATAATTGAAATCAAGCATAAGCAGGTTGTTTTTCAGTTTGACTCCTGCACCGATCTGCGGTCCGTACGCATAATATCCGTGCAGCAGTACTGCCGAGTATTTCGGTTCGAAAACAATTTTTGTTTTTCTTTCCAGTCTGCAGTGCACTTTAGTAATGGCCTGCGGTTGTACCAGAACTTCTTTCACCTCATAGGTGGTCCCGTTCCTGACGAAAAGGTTATAGTAGCCTGCAGGAAGGGATTCAATCAATTGATTACCGTTGCCAATTGTGAATTCATTCAAAACAACGGTAGAGCTTTCCGGATAAACGGTTATTTTCAATGTACCTGTTTCTTCAGATACCTTTTTTACCGGAGTAAAAGCCATCGGGGAAACATTTTCAACAGGAGCAGCTCCCCCCTGTTCCACCATGTGCTGCCTGTCGGCACCCGCTTCGGGTGTACCAGAAACCAGGTTCAACATAATGCATAGCGGAGCTGCAAAATTCATTCGGACACGCCTTTTCTGCACGATCAATTTATTGGTGCTAAGGTTACTCTTTTTCCGTATTTACCATGGTATCCAGTTGCATTAAATCGACTGTAGTTTAGCATATTTTCGCACGTAGAAAGCGGTGAAATACTCCAAAAAGTTATTTTAGATTTGCAAAGCTAAATAACAAGAAAGGAGTATTCACCATGAGTAAAATACTATCTCTGCCGGAGAGTTTCATGCAACTTTTAGGAAAAATGCACGGTGTCTTCACAGAACCTTCATTTTTCTATTTCAGTGATTTTATCAAGGGGATCCTTATCAGTTCCCGCAAGGCGGTGACGAAATTCTATCTTCTTGGTGATCATGACAAACATTTTTCAGATTATCACCGTTTTCTCAACAGCTATAAATGGGAACCACGTCAACTCGCATTATCGATTTTAAGAACAGTTATTAATGCATTCAACATAGAGCACCTGACTGTTGGTCTGGACGACACGCTCATTCCCAAATATGGGAAAAAGATATTCGGCAGGGCACTTCATTTTGACCATGCCGCCAAAGTGAACTTTGCATCGTACATAAAAGGACACAACTGGGTTACCATTGGAGTACTTCAGCATGTATCAGCACTGAAGAAGTGGATTTGTTTTCCATTCTGGAGTGAGCTTTTTATTCCGGAAAAGGACAGTGCTGCTTCAAATACCCCATTTTTAACAAAAATCGACATGTCAGTAAACATGCTCAAGGGTATTAAAGAGTATTTCTCCACACTCTCTATTACACTGGTTGCCGATGCGCTTTATGCGAAAAAGAAGCTTTTACGATGGTGTATAGAGTCGAAGGTAACAATGGTTACCCGGCTGAGAAGCGATGCAGCACTATTTGAGCCTGTTAAACAACCGAAAATAAAAACGCGCGGTCGTCCACCGGTAAAAGGAAAGCGGTTACCGGCATTAAGTAAGCTGGCAGGGAATGCAAAGAATTTTCTCGAACGTACCCATATCCTCTATGGTGAGGAAAAAACAGTGTTATATCGCCAGCTCCAGGCATACTGGAAACCTGCAGGGACTGTGGTGAATGTAGTCATTGTGAAATACCCGCAGAAGCATGGTTACACCACGGCATATTTTCTTTCCACCGATTGCAGTCAAAGTGTTGAATCAATACTCACGTTGGTTGCTGCCCGCTGGTCACTTGAAAATTCATTCAAGGATATGAAACAGCACCTTGGTCTTGGTTCATGGCAGTGCAGAAATGAACGGGCGGTAACCCGTTCTGTGCCGATGACCTGTGCAGCTTACTCGACATTGATGCTCTGGAGTCATCAACAGATTAATGAATTTTCTCCAACACTATGGGATGCGATGCCATGGAACCGGGAAAAGGACACCGTTTCGATTGGTGATGTTCTGTACCAGTTGAAAAGCCAGTGTGTTACGCAGAGTATTTTAAGCATCTTACCGAAAGACAGGGTAAGCGAACGAAAAATCGAGCAATTACAGGAGCTTTTCAGTATCGCTGCGTAGGAAAATACGGCAATACTGGCGCAGATAAAAGTTGAAATCACGAATTTTTAAAAGGAATTGTTTACTCGTAAGAGTGAGCAACCGTGAAAATATGTGCTAAACTACAGAAGTATAATTCTACTTCGGTACGATAAAACCCTTGTAAAAAGTTGACTAATACAATACTGTCTTACTATATTATATGCATGACACGAAACGCACCGCAAAACCACTAATCATAAACGTCAGGGGGCAGGAAATGCACCGCGGCCC
>JBNLDC010000040.1:0-30752 GCA_050304135.1 Chitinispirillaceae bacterium
GGGCCGCGGTGCATTTCCTGCCCCCTGACGTTTATGATTAGTGGTTTTGCGGTGCGTTTCGTGTCATGCATATAATATAGTAAGACAGTATTGTATTAGTCAACTTTTTACAAGGGTTTTATCGTACCGAAGTAGAATTAATCAGTATCGGCAAACTATAAACTCCCCTCACCTCCAATGAAATGATAAAGGTGGATAGTTTCTTAAATTCGTCTTTTTTCAGATTAAATTTTAACTTTTTTCAGTAACCGTAACATGGTTCGTTTTTCATCGTTGCTTAGAAATGATAAATCTGTATTCCAGGTATATTACAGTTGCGTTGGTGGGTGCTCAGTGCTATGGTTAAAAAGACCGCAACTCTCTGCAAGGATGGATAATGGTTTGATCTTATCGTAAAGAACAAAAACTATTTCAGTTTTAAAAACTTTTTCTTTTTCACCTTCCTTTGCAGCGTTAAATTGTTGCTTGATATAAATTCTCTTGATTGCTGCGCTTTTTTCTCCGATTTCAGTTAAATTTCGAGAACGTATATTACCAGTATCTGAATCAATTTCGACAAAATCGCCCATCCTACAGAATGCTAGAATGTGTAACTCTTTCAGTAAATCTATGACCCGGATTCCACATCCATTAAGGTACCTTTCGGTTAATTCCGCAATTTTCGCCTGAACACTAAGTTTTTTTAAGTTTTGAGCAGCAATAACACTTAATTGGCGTGAACTACCTTTGTATCCTGCTTTTTTGGCTGCACGGGTACCCTTGAATTTCTCGGCAATGTATTCGTAGCAAAATAGCAGCTGTTTGCGTGTAAGTAGTGTTGCTCTCATTATTCCCACCATTTGTTGGGGTCGGATAAATAAATTGTGCGGTACTCGAAAAGTGTATAAAAAGGACGTTGTGGTACTCTGGTGAGGTACTTAGGGCGTTATTAATCAATAAAACCGGGGCATTTCCCTCTGGCTTCGAACCAGACGGTTGGGGGTTCGACTCCCTCAGGGCGTATGTTTCTTCGTTGTAATCAGTACTACGGTCTTCTGCTCACTCCGGATTGACTCCATTTGTAACTGACAGTATAATAATGGCCTGATGCCTTGCGGATTAGAACTTCACATTCCGGATATCCTGTTCAGGGGTCGTGCCTATATGACTCATAAGATTTTACCGCAACGTTGCGGTTCCGTTGTGCAACACATAACGGGAGTGCTGTTACTGCTGGGAATTCTGACTGGAATTTCCGCAGAGCGGCGACCGGAACTAATATTCACCCAGAGTATCGGCGGCATCCTCAACCCGCTTGGTTTCCTTTCGGACAGTCGCGTGCTGTACCGGCTACCCCTTTCCCGGGATACCGGAATCCTTTTCAATTCAACAAAACTGGAACTGGGCATTGTAAACGAGTGGTCACCGGCGGATGAGATGCCGGGGATTGCCTTTAACATTGAACCGATTGCGCTGTTCAATATATGGGTGAAAGCGGGACTGTATGAGCAGTACCGTCTGTTCGGCTTCGGCTACCGGAAGCTCGATGGAAAGAACGGACCGTACCACGACAGTATCATTGCCGACATTGCCCAGGAGAACCGGACCGGTTCCCGTATTACTGTTGCACCCTCACTTAAAATGAAAGTAGGTCCGGTGATTGTTGCCGACAACTTTACCTGCAACCGGATCGACCTGTTCAACACCGAAGAGTATTTCTATGAAATCAGGACTGCTCTGCCGCACTACTCCCATGATTTTAATTTCATCAATGATCTCATTTTGCTCTACGAATGGAGTTCCCGGCTGCGTACGGGAGTAAATTACAATCTCGTTTATGTCCGTGGTACCGAGGTACGGCAACAGAAACTCGGGGCAATGGTCATCAGTACTCCTTCACACAGAAAACTGCACAGCCTGTTCGGTCTTGTCACCGGGGGAATCTATCTTGAAAGTGAACTTCGCTATCATGGATTATATATTGCCGCGCTGGGAGGGTTTGAGATACCTTTACGGATACGGAGGGGTGGGGGGCGTCATTCCGAATAGGGGGAATCCGCAGGGGTATGGCAATGATTACTGCTGTTGGAAAACGTCTGACCGTCGGATTGCTGCTGCTCTGCTGCGGCTGGGTTGCAATTGAGTGGCTTGACCGGTCGCGTCGGCTGTAGTTTGACGGTACCGGGAGTTGGGAAGGGTAGTTCCTCCCGTGTCTGAATAGAAGTTTGTTCTGAACGGATACTAAACAACCTGTCTTCCCCGTAGTATTTTCTTTATTTGCAGAACTCTCTTCTACCCAGGAGGTAATGTAATGAAGAAGTATATCATCAGTTGTACCGTCTTGCTTTTCGTAATCGCTCTGTCCGCCGAGACTGTTTCTGATATAGCACTGCCCGCACCGCGCCGGGAAGGCGGTATGCCTCTCATGCAGGCCCTGAAAGAACGCAAATCGGTGCGTGAATACAGCGAAAAGAACCTTTCCCCGCAGGTCCTCTCCGATCTGCTCTGGGCGGCATTCGGCATAAGCCGTGCTGACGGGAAGCGGACGGCTCCCTCGGCGCGCAATTGTCAGGAAATTGACATTTATGCCGTACGGCCCGAGGGTGCTTATCTGTACGATGCAAAGGCCAATGTACTCAAGCTCGTTGCGGCCGGTGACTTCCGTAAGAAAACCGGTATGCAGGCTTTCGCTGCAAAGGCACCGCTTAACCTTGTCTATGTTGCCGATTTCCGCAGGATGAAAGGATCGGAAAAGGATAAGGAGTTCTATGCCGGTACCGATGTCGGGTTTATAAGTCAGAATGTATACCTGTTTTGTGCTTCGGAGGGAATGGCAACGGTCGTGCGGGGTTGGCTTAACAGGGATGCCTGTGCGAAAGCACTTAAACTGGGTAAAAACAGGAAAGTCATTCTGGCTCAAACCGTTGGTTATCCGAAGTAGTGATAATAAATAAATACCGCCGTTGGCTGTACGCAGCTACTCCGCATAGCTCCGAAGCCTTCCACTTGCGGGACAAGGCGCAGCACTTTTCCCTCCCCCGTAAACGGGGGAGGAATGCCGGAGTGGGGGTGTTGTAAAGTAATGCCATATAATGTGCCGTCTACTTTTGAACGACGCCTGATTTTTTTCGGGTAAGACGTGCAATTACTTCAGTTCATCTGCAAGACCGTATCGCCGCCGGTGGTGAAATTCCCGTACTGCCGCAATGCCGTGCATAACGCGGCGCGGTCAGAGTGAAGTTGTCGGTATTCAGGAATAACGGAAGGTTAAAAATGACTTCTGCAAGTAAGGTATGGTTTGTGCCGACCGGTGATACTGTTTCGTCGGTTGAGCGGTTACGACGGCTTGGCGGGTTGATTGACGCCTCGGCACTTTTTGAAGGGTGTATGCAGGATACCCCAGCAACGGTCAAAATGCATTTCGGTGAAGAGGGAAACCGGGGATACGTCCGCCCGGAAATGGTCAGGGTTATTGCGGATGCCGTGGAAAAACATGGTGGAGCCACGGTGGTATCCGATACCAATACACTCTATCGGGGTCGGCGGACCAACTGTCGTGATCATCTGGCACTTGCCCGTGAACACGGGTTCACCAACGATGTTGTTGGAGGAGTGGTTGAGATACCCGATGAAACCGATCCTGCGGAGGTGGTGACGGTCGCGGTGGAGGGAGGACGATTTATCAAAGAGGCTAAAATCGTTCGCTGCTACCGGGAGGCTCCCGTCCTGATCGGCCTTGCTCATTTCAAGGGGCATCTGGTATCGGGGTTGGGTGGGGCCATCAAGAATATCGGTATGGGATGCGCCACCCGCGAAGGAAAACTGGCACAGCACTCCACCGTTGCACCGTATATTATCGTGAAAAACTGCATCGGATGCAGTGCGTGCGTTGACGTCTGTCCGGTGGATGCCATTGCCGTGATCGACGGAAAGGCACAGCTTGATCCGCGGAAGTGCATCGGGTGTGCTTCGTGCATTGCTGCCTGTAAAAGCGATGCGGTGGAGCTCGACTGGGGGAGTGGAAGAGACTACCTCCCCGATAAAATGGCCGAGTACACCGCTGCCGTACTCTCCTCGCCCGGTGTAAAATGTTTCATCAACGTGGCGACGAAGATCACCGCTGAATGTGACTGTCTTGCCCAGGATGATCCGGTAATTGTCCCTGATGTGGGGTTGTTCATTTCGTCTGATCCGGTTGCACTTGATCAGGCCTGCTATGATATGGTCTGCAGAAAAGCGGGGGGGTACGATCCTTTCCGTAAAGCACATCCCGGGCGCGATCCGCTCCGGCAGCTCGACCACGCCGAGCGCATGGGGATCGGCAACCGCCGGTATGAACTGATTACAATTCCCGCATAAAAAAAGCCCTGCCGTTTCCGGCAGGGCGGTTCGACCGAAACACCTTTACGGTTCAGTTCGACGCCATGAAACAGAACCGCGTGGGCGGCTGGTCGAGACCTTGTTCCGGAACACCGTTCGTTCGGAAGAAAATGATCTGGTAATGATCGCCCGGGATTTCCTGAGCGACAATGAACGTTGATGGTTGTTGTATATATTCGGACATGGGTTCCTCTATTTGCACCACTGGGATGTTTTCCAGTCGGGGTCTTTTGTGTCAAGCCATGCGGCAAGTCCTACCCATACTGAACAGAGCTTGTTGCCTCCCACATCGAGCGTATCGAGTCCGGTGCAATCAAGGAGCGATGCGTGGAGTGAACTTATCCTGTTGTGGTGAAGATCAAGCGTGTGCAGTTTCGTCAACCGACCGGCAGTTGTCGCGAAATATTCAAGCATATTGCTGTCGAGCGATACCGATTCAAGGCGCTCAAGTCTGCCGATGTTGGGGAACATCATCGGAAGACCGGTATTGCCGAGGTCAAGTTTCCGCAGGGCGGAAAGGCGGTTGACCTCGTAGGATATACCTTTCGAGAGATTGAAACCCCGCAGGTTGAGTGTAACGATTCGTCCGTTGTCGCTTTCCGTTACGGAATCAAGAGGGGTATCTCCATTGCCTGCCGACGCAAGAATCATGCGGACTACCGTCGAATCACAGGTGCCGTCGGAACAGGACTCAGGTGGCGGTGGTCGGAGCTTGAATGCTCCGGCGTCGCGATGTTCTCCCGGAAAAACCTCAAGAGAGAGGTCGAAGTGATCGAATTCTCCGGAGTCGGAGAGTGTGGCAAGTGTTGCACCGAAATGGAGCTGGTGCTTCCCCTTGGGAATCTGCATCCGGAAGTTGCCGAAGGAATCGACACTTGCCGACCGGTCAAGGCCGTAGACCTGTACTTTAACTGATGCGTCGGGGTAGTAGCTGACCTCGATCGAACCGGAAATTTCAGCAACCGGCTCGAGGACAAAAGCCGGAAGCGAAACGGTGGTATCACGGGTGACAATCTGACATTCGGCAACTGATCCAAGGGTATCGTCTACAGTGACTTCAACAACGAAGCTGTCGGGAAAGAGATCCTTAAGAGTGAAGGCGCCCTTATCATCGGATACGGCATTAACAATAGAGTGTTGCGCACGGTAGCAGCTGTCGTCTGATAGCGTGGATAAAAAGCTCAGCGGACGAAGTCTGACGATCGCGCCTTCAACAGGATTGCCGCTGCGGTCGATAACCGTACCGGTTACCTCGCTGATTTCAGTGCCGGAAGATCCGCCGATCTCAACTGCCTGCATGGTACAGAGAGAAAAAAAGAGTGCGCCGGTCGGCAGAATCTGCAGCGCCAGACGGAAAATGCGGTTAGTGTTCATTTTCCAGACTCCTGCTTACCGGGAACAGGTTCAGCGTGAGCTGATAGGCAGTCCCCGGGTTTTCGTCAATTCGGGCCATCTCCATAAGCTGGTGCTGCAGTTCACGCAATCGCAGCTTGAACAGGTCGAACGTTTCCGTCGAGATGGAAAAGGTGGTCGAGGAGGTCATACGGTTGCGAACAGGTATGGCATCGTACGCCTTGAGTGCAACCTGGAGCATTTCTGACTGATATTTTTCAATAATGAAAGCGTGTTCGGTTCCGACCTTGACGTTGATAAGATTCTGGGACTGATGATAAAGTCCGTTCGCATCCCGTTCGATGAAACCGAGTCGCTCAAGCAGGCGGATGGAACGTTTCGCTTCGCTGCCTCGTATCGGCGGAACGAGAAAGGCTCCGAGCCGGTCAAAATCATCCTGAAAATCATAGAAGATTACCACTTCACGTATCACACTGTGATACCAGTTGCTGTAATACTCAAACCGGTCTCTGGGTATGGTCTCTATTTCGAACGGACGACGGATTTCAACAAGCCGACTGTAATAGATGGTTTTTTCGGTAATTGATTTTGCCTGATTGAAAAAAACAAGGTTTTCGAAGAATTCCGCCTCGTCACGGTTGTGGCCAATCGCCTGAGAAATTTTGGTAACGGTAACTTTGGTAAGATTTCGCTTTCCCTCAATCACATGAAAAAGAAATGAGGGAGCGGCTATATCCGCATTTTCAGAAAATGCCCGGTAGGAGAAGTTTCTGCGCTGTGCCTTCTGCTCATTGTAATACTCGCGAAGGTATTCGCGGTAATTCTGATGAGTAAAAAGGTCTGCCATGTTTACACTGATTTCGTATAAAGAGGTGTAGTAACAGTGTTCAGAGAATACTATAGTAAAAAATCAGTGTTCATGTATTAAAAAAAGCTGCCTCGATTGAAATACCGTTCTCTCAAGAGAATGAAATATGTTGTATTTCCCCTTTGCTCTCTTTGAGATCCGGGAGAAGCTTTAATGTATCGAGTAATCAAAACGCCCCCCGTCAGGTTGCTCAGCGAAATTCATTGCAAACCGGGGCGGGATCCCTGAAAACTATTTCCAAAATGCACCAAGGCGTTCCAACGAGCCGGAACACCATTTCGACAATTCATCAAGACGTTCCAACGAGCCGGAACACCATTTCGACAATTCATCAAGGCGTTCCAACGAGCCGGAACACCATTTCTACAATTCACCAAGACGTTCCAACGAGCCGGAACACAATTTCTACAATTCACCAAGACGTTCCAACGAGCCGAAACGCCATTTCTACAATTTACCAAGACGTTCCAACGAGCTGAAACACCATTTCTACAATTTACCAAGACGTTCCAACGAGCGGAAACACCATTTCTACAATTCACTAAGGCGTTCCAACGAGCGGAAACACCATTTCTACAATTCACTAAGGCGTTTCTGCTGCTGTACGACCATTACTCCATTTTACCAACGGGATTCCCCTGCTCATCGACAACCGATCCGATTGTCATGCTTATCTCCGTTCCCGAGAAACCGCCGTTTTCGAGTGCCGTGCAGGTACAGGTGGTGAGCAGGACTGCTGCCGGAATAAGCCTGAGTGGCAGTACGACGTCAGTCGCGTGCGAAGGAGAGTACTTCGACCTCGCTGCAACCACCTTTCAGGAGAACTGTTGCTGCAGCCATGGTTGTGGCTCCGGTAGTAATTACGTCGTCCACCAGCAGCACTTTTCTCCCGGTGATCATTGCAGGGCCTTCCCGGGTGAGGCTGAATGCCCCGGCGAGATTGCGCTGCCGTTGCGACCGGTCCAGTTTCGTCTGAGTTCCGGTGCTCCGGACTCTTTGGAGAATGGTGGTGGATACCGTTGCGCTACTATCGGCGAAAAGCCCGCGCGCGAACCACTCCGCCTGATTGTAGCCGCGCTTCCGGCGGCGCTGCCGGTGCAGCGGGATCGGGACGACAACCGTACCGGTGTACTCGTCCGCTGTGAGGTGGCTTCCGCAGAGCCGGCCGATATACTCAGCGAGGTTGCGTTTTCCCTGATATTTGATATGCTGCATGATGGATTTTACCGTATCGTTATAGTCAACGAATGAACGGATGCGGGAGAACGGGTAATCCCAGGCAATGTCGCAGGTACAGGTGCGGATCGAGCGGTCCTGCCCGCATTTCGGGCAACCGTCGCGCCTGGTGATCTGCGTAGTGATGTCATCGCGGCACTGCTCGCAGAGCCACCTATCATGGTCGGGGCGGGGTTGGTCGCAAACAATACAGAGCGGCGGAAATACGAATGCATCAATCCGCCGCAGCAGTAAACGGAGTGGCTTATGAACCGGCAGTCGCATCCGATGTCGGTTGTCCGGTCTGTGGACCGGTCGGTTCTGATGGTGGTATGGAAGGTGTACCCGGGGCGGTTTCTTCTTTGAAAAGTGCCTGCTTGAGTATCAGCCCCGCAAATATGATGAACAGAACTATACAGACTACCTGATTGTGGCTGAGAGGACCGAGTTTCTCATTCGTATCGTAGTGGCGGGAGAAGTCGACCATAAACCGCAGAATGGTGTAGAGTATTCCCACCAGGTAAAACTGGAGGCCGGTAAAGACTTTTCTGCTGCCGACGATAAGGATGATGATTCCAATAACAAGGCCCCCGGCTGATTCGAACAGCTGCGACGGGTAGAGGCCGGTTGCGTGTGCGTGGTGCTGGAAAGCACCCGCCGGACTCTCAAGCGGAAAACTGACCGAAAGCGGTCCACTTGACGCGGCACCCATGCAGCAGCCGTTTAAAAAACAACCGATACGGGTCAGAAAAATGCCGAACCCCACACTCGGTGCCATTGCATCGGCATACGGAAGGAACGGTACTTTTTTAAGCCGGAAATACAGTATTCCCGCAACTATCGCCCCGATGAAACCACCGTACATCACCAGGCCGCCGATTCCTACAAAACCGTTCTGAAACGGGTTGAAAATACCGGTGAGGTTTCCCTTGAATTCCTCAAAATGAAGAATGACGTAATACAGCCGTGCACCGACAATTGCCGAAAGAATGACCCAGAATCCGACATCCGCGATCACCTCGGGATTAAGCCCCTTTTTCTTCGCCCGGGTAGTTGACAGCCAGATGCCGAAGAGAAACGAGAGCGCAAGCATGAATCCGTAGCTGTGAATCGGAAATGTGAATATTTTAAAAAGAACCGGATGCATAATGACCTTTCGTGAAAACGGTAATCATTGAGGAGGTGCAGTGTATTGAAAAATAGCATCTGCCGTGGGAAAGGTGGGCAATGGGGTAGTAGAGTAAGTAAGTTAGATCAGGGTGCCTTCGGGGTTCGAGAGCCCCACCCTCCGGCATTTGAACGGACATACTGGTTTAAGATCGAAAGTTGATGCTGCAGAAAACGGAATTTCGGAATGGAAATTCAGTGGCTACGGTGGGTGAGGCTCTCGAACCCCACCCGTTTGTCTGAAAACTATTTAATCGTCTTCATCGTGAAAATGACATCGATAAAGGGTTTGAATTCATGGAAGAAGTTGTCCGGGTCGTTTTCAACGAAATCGACGCCGCCATCGAACGAGAGGAACGGTATCTGCGGGGGGTGGACCCGGGTGCCGATAACCGTGTTGAAGTAAGGAGTTTCACTTGTAATGTCGTAGGAAAAACCGAATTCACCGATAACCGACCAGTAGGGGGACGGAGTGCCCATCATACCGACATCACCTCCCAGTGAAATATGATCTCCAAGTTGCATATGCGGTGTCAAGGCGCCCTCGAAGTACTGGTTTCTGAAAAATCCCCAGGTGAGAAACGTGCCGAAACGGGCATTTGCATAGTTGGGGACACCATGTTCGAGGTAACTGGGAATTGACGCGAGAGACCATGCCAGACCGACCCCCAATGAAAGATTGTCCAGAATACCGTACCGGGCACCGAAGCAGATACGCCCGACATTGTCAAGAAACGACGTGTGAAACTGCAGGTGGTAGGGTATGGCATAGGAAATTTCATGCATGCTCGCCACCAGATCGAAGTCTTCGTTGAGATAGGCGGTTGGTGTATAGAAGTAGTGGGTGGGCTGTGCCGGTTCAATCGTGTAGGCTGCAGTCGCGCCCGGGAAGGTGGCTGCTATCAGAAACCCGAGAGGTATAATGCCGAGTAGTTTGTTCATGAGGTGCCTTTCGTTGCGAGGCGTATGGCTGTAACTATACGGAAGTATTCCGCCTAATCAGAAATTGTTTAGTAGTAATTACATGGTATGCCGTTTAACTGAAACGGGGTTACAATGTGTCTGGGGATGCCGTTTTGATGAGGTCGGCCAGTTTGCCGAGTACTGCTTCAACCCCGGCACCGGTCACCGCCGACATGAGAAGCCACCCTTTCGGTAATGACACCGTTTCGGGGTCGGGGAGGGTATCCTGTTTGGTCAGTATAAAGAGACGCGGTTTTTCTAGAAGAGCCTGACTGTAATGTCCTAACTCGGCAAGAAGTATCTCCGCTTCCGCCTGAGGATCTTCGGTGGTGGCTTCGATGAGAATCGCCAGTGTTCTTGTCCGCTCGATATGTTTGAGAAACCGGATACCGAGCCCCTTACCGGTATGGCAGTCTTCGATGATGCCGGGAATATCGGCTACCACGAACGACTCGTACCCTTTTCCCGGCCGAATAATGCCGAGGTGAGGTTTTGTTGTAGTGAACGGGTAGTCGGCGATCTTCGGCCGGGCCTGGGAGATACGTGAGAGAAAGGTCGATTTGCCTGCATTCGGACGCCCGACCAGACCGACATCGGCAAGCATTTTGAGTACCAGGCGCACCTTTTTTTCCTCACCCGGTTTTCCCGCCTCGCACTGATCGGGATTTGGATTGCGCGCTGTAACCAGTGCGGCATTTCCACGCCCTCCACGTCCACCCCGGGCGATCGGGATCTTCTTACCTTCAGTAAGGCAGTCAACGAGGATTTCACCGCTCTCCGCATCATGAATGATCGTTCCGAGCGGCACCATTACGATAATATCCTTACCGCTGCGTCCCGTCTGGTTTTTCCCCTTGCCGTGGGCACCGCGATCCGCTTTGTAGCGGTGGTGGTAAGCAACGTCCTGCAGAGTATGGACCTGTGGCGATCCGCAGAAATAGATGTGTCCGCCCCGTCCGCCGTTACCGCCGTCGGGACGTCCTTTGGGTTTGTATTTCAAACGTTCGTAGGCAAAGCAACCGTTACCGCCGTCGCCGGCTTTAAGCTCAATAGTGGTTTCATCAATGAACATGGAGGGGGCCTGAATCGGAGGGAAGGTTATTTTGCGGCTGCAGATCCGGAAGATGCACTGCTGCCCGAAGAGGAAGACCCGGAAGAGCTGCCGCCCGAAGATGACGATGAGGAGGATCCGGTTGTTTTTGTTTTTAAAGACGATGATGAACCGCCACCCTCAGACTGTGCGGCTTTTTTATAGGAATCGGAACGGTAGTCGGTAATGTAAAAACCGCTGCCCTTGAAGATGAATCCCGCTCCGGCACTGAAAAGCCGTTTGACGGTGCCGTCACACGACTCGTCGTTGCACTTCGTCAGAGGTTCGGCGGTGATGCTCTGAAACGCCTCAAACCGTTTTCCGCACTTTTCGCATTCATACTCATATGTCGGCATAACCTTACTACTCCTTGTTGTGTGGAATATCCGCCCTGAATCGTACTGTCCAGAGCTGCATCCCCCGATTTGCTGACCGGGACGAAAAATACTTTCCGATAGGGTGGGCAATCAATCGAGATTTTACTGATTCGTGGTTTTTCAGGGGGACGCTTCGGCAAAAAGGTCGTAATCGCTTGCACCGATGACTCTTACAGGAACTATTGTTCCCGGAATAAAATTCCCGCTGCTGATGAGTACTTTTCCATCAACCTCGGGCGCGTCGTACCGGGAGCGTGCTTCGAAATTGAAATCGGGATCTTCCGCGACTCCTTCGATCAGCACTTCCAGGGTGGTACCGATCCGACTCTCGTTGATCTCCCGGCTGATATCGCGCTGCACCAGCATGAGTGTTTCACAACGGCGCAGGGCTGTGGCGTTACGTGGACGCGGACGCTCTTTTGCTGCCGGAGTCCCTTCCTCCGGTGAGTAGGGAAACACGCCGAGCTTATCGAACCGAGCCCACTCAATAAAACGTACCAGTTCATTGAACTGTTTTTCGGTTTCGCCCGGGTAGCCCAGAATAAACGCACTCCTGATGGCGGCATCGGGAACCGTGGTACGGATGGTATCGATCAGCCGGTGTATTCCCTTCGTATCGGGTTTACGTTTCATGGATGCGAGGATGGGGTCGGCAATATGCTGGAGGGGTATATCAAAATAGGAGCACAGTCGCGGTTCTGCGGCGATGAGTCGCAACAGAGATGCATCCACGAATTGCGGATGCAGGTACATGATCCTGATCCAGGGAATGGTGCAGGCTCCGAGTAGTTGTTCCAGCAGTCGGGTGAGTGTCGAGCCATGGTCACGACCGTACCACGAGGAGTCCTGGGCAATCAGAATGAGTTCCCGGACGCCCTTGCTTTCAAGCCATGCTGCCTCTTCCAGTACCGATTGCATACTCCGGCTGCGGAAGGGACCGCGGATAGATGGAATTACGCAAAATGAGCAGCGGTGTGAGCATCCTTCGGCGATTTTAAGATGCTGTGTTGCCACTGGTCCCGTAAGTTCACGCTCAAAGGGGTGTGCGGCGGCAGGCGCTTTGAGTTCATGTTCAAGGAGCGAATCCCAGTCGTCCACTCCAACCCAGAGATCAACCTCTGGAAAACGGCTTGCCACCTCATCTCTGAACCGCTGCGAAAAACAGCCGCTTACGATCAGGCGGGTACGGGAATCTTTCCTGACGGTCGCAGCGGTGAGAATAGTCTCGATCGCCTCCTCCTGTGCTTCACGAATGAATGCGCAGGTGTTGACGACCAGGGTGTCGGCACGGGAAGGCTCTTCGGTAACAGTGTACCCCGCCCTCCGGAAGAGGTGCAGGATCCGTTCCCCGTCGACCATGTTTTTACTGCATCCGAGATTATACAGGCTTACGTTCGGCATGAATCCTTTTGTGATCGCCGGTCTGTGGCGATCACACGATGGCAACGTTCAGATCACCAGTCGTCGTTACCCCATTCGCTGGTGGTGGATGGCTGCGTGGCAGGCTGTGCCGGTGAGGATGCCGGGGCAGTGGCTGCAGGCTCGGGCTGTGGTGGAGGTGATGCCGGGGCTGCAACCGGTTCCGGTTCCGGTTCCGGCTCCGGAGCGTTCGGGATTGGTGGAGGTGATGAGTACGACGGGTCGCTGCTGTACGATGAACCGGTTGAACCGGTTGAGTAATCTGCGCTGCTTCCCGTACCCATACCATACCCTTCAAGACCGACGTTGTCGTTTGAACGGTAGTCAACCCAGTACTCGTACCCATCGGCGCTGAGCGTCCCTTCCCCGAAGGAACGGGCGGCTGACACACCGTCAAAACCGCCGATGCGGACACGGTAGTAGGTTCCTGAAAGTGAAGGCGTGGGATTCTGGACTTCCGCGACATAGCTCGGGTACCCCCGGGCTTCAAGCCTGGCGGCCAGGGCATCGGCCATTGAACGGCCTGGCAGTGTTGAAACCTGTACCGCGTAACGACCATTTTCAGAAAATGACGGGAGCCCCCCTGAACGGACTACCGGTTGCTGACGCGGAGCTGGTTCCGGTGCGGTGGCGACACTGTCCTCTTTGTAAAATTCGTCGAAAATATCCTGAGTTGCAACCTGAGGAGTGGCGGGTTTCGTTTCGGTGGCGAACTCGTTATCTTTGTCGCTCTTTTTTTTGCTGCACCCCGTTGTTATGGCTAAAATCACCAGGCCGGCTATCAGTATCATTTTTCCAGGAAGCATGGTTCCTCCTTGTCGTGGTGAAGGGTGTAACGCATAAAGAGACGCTGCACCCCGGACGGATGTGTACCCCACCGCAGCTGTGATGGTATGGTCGTTCCGATGTTGGAATGTATAAAAATTTACAATATTTGCCGTTGCCATGCCACTGAAATTTAAAAAGTTATGCTGTGGGAACGATTACTGTTCGGTAGTACCGGTGGCGCAACCGGGACTTTCGGACGTTTACCGTTCGATGTGGCCACCGGGGCAGCGACCTCCGGTTACAAAACTCCTTTGGTGGAGGGAAGCGCATCCGCTGCGCGGCTGTTGATCGCACATGCTTCGGCCATCGCTTTACCGAATGCTTTGAAAATCGCCTCGATCGAGTGATGGCTGTTACGTCCGCGCAGCAGATCAATATGCATGGTGATGCGGCCGTTATCGGTGAATGCCTTGAAAAAATCCTCGACCAGATCACATTCGAAATCATTGATGGTACGGTCGGTCAGATTGACCGAATAAACAAGATTCGGACGTCCGGCAATATCGAGGCAGACCCGTGCGAGTGACTCATCCATGGGGCAGTAACGGGTGCCGTACCGGATGATCCCTCTGCAGTCACCCAGGGCCTTTGCGAATGCCTGCCCGAGGCAGATACCGATATCTTCCGCACTGTGGTGAAAGTCGACATGCGTGTCGCCTTTGCAGGTGAGGTTCAGATCAAAGAGACCGTGACGGGTGAAAAGGGTGAGCATGTGATCAAAAAAACCGTTACCGCTCTTGACGGTCGAAGTTCCGTTGCCGTCTATCACCAGCGTCACGGCGACGTCGGTCTCGTTGGTGGTACGGGTAATGGTTGCTTCGCGCACGGTTACTCCTTGGTGAAGGTGGTGGCAGGTTCCTGTTCAGGAACCGAAAAAACGGTGTAAAGATTTTCGCAGCAGTTCATTTTCCCCGCTGGTCCCGACACTGATGCGCAGACAGTTCTCAAGCATCGGATATGATGAAACGTCGCGGACGAGTATGCCGTCGGCGAGCAGTGCATCAAAAAGCTCCTGTTTGCGCCCGGTCCGTATGCAGATGAAATTGGCGCAGCTCGGATAAACGGTACAGGGCAATTCCGTCAGAAACGATGCCAGTGCCTCCCGTTCGCGGATCAGCAGGGAGATCCCCTCCGAGAGTTCATCACGATTTGCAAGTGCGGTACGCGCAACATGCTCAGAAAAAAAATTGATATTATACGGCAGCTTGATCTTGCTGATCTGACCGATAACGTCGGTGTGCCCCGCCATATACCCTATCCGCAGCCCCGCGCCGGCGAATGCCTTTGAAAATGTCCTCGTGACGATCAGGTTCGGGTACTCGTTAATGAGTGGTACGGCATTGAATCCACCGAATTCCACATAGGCCTGATCGAGGATGAAAAACCCGCGGTGCCGGTCGAGAATGCTCCGCAGCTGCCCCTCGTCAAGTGTGGAACCGGTCGGGTTGTTGGGTGAACAGATGACCATCGGGGCCTGCGGGCGGCGTTCGCTTGCCGCAAGGAGTGCCTCAAGGTCAAACTGCAGGTTGCTGTCGAGGTGCACCGTCTCACTCGTCGAACCGATACCTTCGGCAAGCAGGTGATAGACCGTGAAGGTAGGTTGACAGAGAATCACCGGCTCCCGGCTCTTCACCAGTGCGAGCATCAGCACCAGCAGCATTTCGTTTGACCCGTTACCGGCAATGATGCACTCCGCCGGAAGGCCGATATACTCCCCGAGCATTTTTTTAAGTTCTTCGGGAATAAACGGTGGATAACGGTTCCATGGTCGTTCAACGCAGAAACGGCCAACCTCCTCTTTTATCGCAGCCGGCCAGTCAAAGGGATTCTCGTTCTGATTGAGTTTTACGGGGACCTCGCGCCGCTCCAGGTGATAGGGCTTCTGTTTGGTGACCGCTGGATTTATCAGTGCGATCGCGTCAGGTAATTTCATAGTGTTTACGCAGCAGTTCAGCCAGAGAACCGATGCGCTTCTCCAGTTCATTGAGCTCCAGCATGAGATAAAACAGCAGGCCGAGAACTCCGATAAGTGCGATTATAAAGAAAAATGTCCACATAGTGTTATGCACCAAAATACAACGGTGCACGGCAGTGCGGTATTACTACCGGTGTATTTTGCCGGATCGACCGGGAGTCGGGGTATTCGCTTTCTGTGGTTACTTCTCGCCGGCGACCGCTTCGGCCACATTCAGCAGATGCTCCTTAATCCGGCGGTAGGCGGTGAGGATGTCCGGATAGACGGTGCAGATCAGGGGGTCCAGCTGCTTTTTTGACAATTTTTCGAGATGACGGGAACGCATTTCACGGAACGCGTGGGTAATGGTATCACCTGCCGGACGTGCTTTCGCCAGAATCGCGGTATCCCGCCGGACATGCGAGTCGTAAATGAGTTTGTAGTACTCTCTGACGGTATCATGCAGCTCGAGTGAATCGGCAAGCTCTTCGCTGTCAAGAATCAGTTTCGCATTCTGGAGGCGCAGGTGCATTTTCAGAATTGATGCGCAGTAATCGCTTATTGATTCATACTCATCTGCGCGACGAAGCTGCTCATGGATCTCCTTGGCCACCGAGGAGGTGATTTCAAGCGTCAGCAGTCTGGTGAGAAACACCACCACCTCCTTCTGCATGGAATCAAGCAGGTCTTCATCATTGAAGATACATTGAATTTTTTCTTTGGTGGCGTTTGTTTCACTGCCGGAAAGTATCTCCCGCAGAGTATCCATCATGGCACCGGCAACTTCTCCCATTTTGAGAATCTCGCGTCGGGATTGTTCGATGGAAAGGGTGGGGGAGTCGAACAGCCTGACATCAAGGTGCGTGAGCGCGGTGCGCTCTTCGAAGGATTTACTCTTCACCAGTTTGAGAAGTATGGCAGCGAACAGCGGAGCTATCGGCAGAAACAGACTGACGAGAATGATATTGAAAATGGTATGGGACATCGCGATACGCGATGCGATATCAATCGAGACCGGAATGATATGCCCCAGCAGTTTAAGAAAAAGAAAAAAGAAGGGGACCATAAGTGTTACGCCGATGATCTTTATCATGATGTGCGCATAGGCGACCCGGCGGGCGTTGGTAGTCATACCGAATGATGCGATAAACGCGGTAATCGTGGTCCCGATGTTTTCTCCCAGGACCAGGGCAACGGCGGTGTTGTAGTCGATAACGCCGGTGCGGGCAAGGGTAATGGTGATCGCCACCGTTGCTGATGATGACTGTATACACGCGGTGATGAATGCACCGATAAAAACACACTTGATGACACCGATATGATTATGAGGTGAGAAGCGCGAGAACAGCGCCACGAAACCTTCGTTTGAACGCAGTGGCAGCATACCGTCCTTCATCAGCTCAAGTCCGAAGAACACCAGTCCGATACCCATGATCATCATCGCGATAAACCGTGTCCGTTCACCTTTGGTAAACAGATAAACGAATCCGGACGCTCCAAGAATCAACAGGCCGTATTTCGTTACCTTGATCGCAATGATCCATGCCGTGATGGTTGTTCCGAGATCAGCTCCGAGAATAACACCGATTGACTGCATCAGGGTCATGACCCCTGCGTTGACCAGGCCGACCAGCATAACGGTGGTAACCGAACTCGACTGAATCAGACAGGTGACAAATGTCCCGGTGGCACATGCCAGAAACCGGTTGTCGGTAACCATTGCTATCATGCGCCGCAACCGGTCCCCGGCGGTCGCCTGCACGCCATCCGACATGAACTTCATTCCAAGAAGAAAAATCGCAAGACCACCGACAACATGCGAAATCATTTCAATGAGATCGGCCAAAGCTAACGTATTGGTTTCCATGCATGTCTCCCCGTTATATGAAGTTGCTGATGGACTGCCGGATTCGAAGTGATCCGGGACTGGTACAGATAGGTCTCCAGGCACTATATAGTTCACGGACCGGTAATTGTGCATGAAAACGTAAGATGGTTTTCTTGAACATACGCAGTTTCAGAAATTCCTTTGTTAAAAACCGATTGAAAAACGTTCGAAAGGTGTTGGAAAATACTTTCTGAGACGCGTGGTAACAGAATTTTGTGTTATGTTCGCAGGTATGATTAAAATGAGGTAAGAACTCACTGGAGCTCAGAGGTGGTGAAGGTGTTTCGGGAGTATCACCCGTCGACGTATTTGTTTTCACTTTTTACAATAATATCGTAAAACTGCTCAGCCGTAGTAACTTCAAGGAGCTTGGTGCGCACCTCTTCGTACGACATAATGCGTGATAGTTTGGAAAGTATCTGGGTATGCTCTGCAGAGGTGTTTTTCGGTGAGAGCATCATAAAGAACAGGTGTACCGGCTGTTCATCTATCGCATTGAATTCCACACCGGTCAACGACCGCCCGACTACCATAAAAAGTTCATCGATGCCGGCAATGCGTGCATGCGGTATCGCGATACCGTATCCTATACCGGTGGACATTTCCGTTTCCCGCTCAATAATTCTCTGAGCGATATCATCCCCCTCCGGAAGACCGAATCGGGTTGCCATAAACGTTGCCATCAGATGAAGTACTTCACGCTTATCCGTTTGCGTAATATCGGTGAGGATGGCGTTCTTTTGCAGAAGATTCTGAATTTTCACCCTTAGTCCTTTTTTGTTGCAGCGTCGGAATAGGAGGCCTTTCGGCTCTGCCTGCGGGAGGCAGCCACGAAAATTCGGCCGATGATGTAGATGACGAAACCGGTGATGGTGCAACCGATGGCAACCCGGGGGGTGGCGGTTCCATGGAACCGTGTCTGAAAAAAGATCATAAAACTGACGATTGAAATGAGAAAACCCACGACCATGAGGACAATGCCGTTTTTATAACAGAAATCGTAGATCTTTTTAAACATCAGTCTGAGTCCTTTGGATGAGGATTCTTAAAATATCATTTTGAACAACAGGAATCCAAAACCGTATTCATCCCGTCCGAAATATCAGCTTGAACCGGGTACGGCATCATCGTTCCCGACTCAGATGGATTTTAACCGCAGTTCACTATATTCGGTCATAATTGAACCATTGCTGCACTTACTGATAAAACTGAGCCGGGTAGAGCAGACAGTTCCATTCCGTTGGTGCGATGGTGCTCAACTTCGTAAAGATATCTTTCGCCTCTTCCGCACTGGTAAGAGTAATCCTGAGATCAAGCCGGTTTTTTTCGAAGGCGTCGGACGGCTTGAACTGCACCTGGCGGGGGGCTGGATTAAGCTTTGCTGCATGCTCTTTCCAGTTCTGTTTCGCCCGTGTAAGCGTCGGAAACCGGCGGTTGTAAAGGAATTCCCGGATTTTATCAATTTTTTGCGGCCTGTTGAGTTTTGCATCGGTGCTGATCCCGACCAGTTCATCTGCTGTCAGAATCGCGCCTACGCTGCAGTGTTCACGAAATGCCAGTTCCGGCAACCAGTCGAAAAATTCCCGCTGCATCTGTCGCGATAACGGGTAGGTACGAATGAAGGTGAGTATCGCCGTCCGGTCTGCCGGATCAAGACGCTGCAGTTCAGGAGCGAGACTCCGCTCAAGCGCTCCCGCGGCTACCGCGTCAATGATGCCGGGATCACAATCGGAAAGTTGTTTCAGTTCAAAGGCTTCCCGGTTGTCGATGGAAAACTCACCGCAGATGGTACGGAATGCCTGATCGTCAACGTTCTTCCCAAGCCAGGAAATAAACAGCAGCTTTTCGAAGAATCGCAGTGTTCGTGACCGGTTGAGTCTCATCCGCAGGAGCGGGACGAGGTCGGCAGCGGGAGATGGGGTGAGTACCATGCAGCTGATCTCTTCCATGCCGGCCTTCTGTGCCAGCACGAAACGTTTGCATCCGTCGATCAGAACAAACCGCTCGCCTGACTGATAAACGGTGACGGGGTAGGGAAGAACTGCGGTATCCGCCTCTGTTATATCACGCGGATCGAACAGATTTCCGGGAAGCTCCAGGACTGCGAGCGGAAGACGTCTGAAGTCAACGTCCTGTTTCGCCGGACTGGTATCGTTTTGCGATGGCACTGTATTGTTCATATAACTCCTGGTTGCCGCGTTTTCGGTAGCCGTTAGCTAAAATGGTTGTTTTTTTTACCAGTTGTGTTACGACAAGCTGCCGTTGTGAATATGTCAATTTTCCATACAGCAGCCCGAGCAGACTCCGGACCCGAAACCGGTCAAGCGCCGGTACGGTCCCGCTGAGCTGATCGTCGTGTCCGCCGAATCGTCGCAGCAGATGCTCATCCACCAGCCCGACTTCGTGCCGTACGGTGATCCGCAGCCAGAGGTCGTAATCTTCGCATGCCGGCAGCGATTCATTGAATCCGCCGAGCGAGGTGAACAATGCCTTCTCCATCAGAACCGATGAAGGGGTGATCATACAGCGCTCAAGACTTTCGGCAAACAGGTTTCCACTCTTCTTTTCACAGTATGCCGGTGGATTGACGCGAATGCCGTTACGAATCCAAATCTCACGACTCTGGAGTATCCGGATCTCCGGATGTGCCTTCAGCCACTGCTGCTGTTTTTTCAGTTTATCCGTCAGCCACTCGTCATCCGAGTCGAGAAAGGCGATCCACGGCGACCGGGATATTTTTACCCCTTCGTTTCGTGCTCTTGATACTCCGCACCGTTCACCAAGGCGTATCACCCGTACCCGTTCATCCCGCAGGCAGGGCAATCGGTCACTGCCGTCATCTGAACCGTCATCCACCACGATGCACTCAAAATCGGTGCCGGTCTGCTGAAGTACCGATTCCACCGTCCGGGTGAGGTAGTTTTTCCGGTTGAACACCGGAATGATAACGGAGACTGCCGGTATGGTTAGGTTCAAAAACTGATTCCGTTTCCGGTCGGATACTTCTGACTGCGGAGATGATTTCGAGCAGGTGCACTGTGAACGTACGTAATGGTAAAAATACAATCCACCCTGATGCCGGGCAACCGACACCGGCGGAACACTCAACCAATCGACGTTCCTGCCGGGCGGTTATGGTCGTACTTTTCAGGAGGTGATATTTAATGGCATTGCCGAGAATAAAAAAACGGACGCGCCTATCGGTTGCGTCCGTTCATAACTTTTACACATTCAAGCTGTTAAAACTGCTTAAAGTAATTCCATGTAGAATCATCAACCCAGGTATTTCTCTCGCCGCCGGGTGAAGGATCATGACCACCCTTGAAGATACATGCTTTGCAGGGATAACCGGGATCACAATTCTTGTAATTTACGGTAACCGCATTGCTGTTGGTGGGATGGCATTGATTGAAAAGGTCTTCGGTATCACAGCCGTCCCGTTTAGCGAGATCATTGATCTGGTTTTCACCGGAATGTTGCGTCCACCTGCATACATCGTCATCAGTACCATGGGTAATGAACATCGGAACCGGTCCACGGTTGGTTCCGTCACAACCACTCATGCTTCCACCTGAGTGCATACAGACAGCCCGGAATTTATTGGGCATTGCACAGGCGAGGGCATACGACATTGAACCGCCCATGCTGAAACCTTCAGCAAAAATGCGTGTGGTATCAATACAGAGATCCGATTCGAACTTTTTAATCAGTGCACGAATGAACTCAACGTCGGAACCACCGCCATTTGACCAGCCCAGTCCACCACCGAATGATGGCAATCCCTCAGGCGAACAGAATATGGTGGTTCCGGGACCATTATTCGGGTTGGCGAATTTCCAGAGTCCGTAGTATTCGTAATTATTTCCATTCCCTCCCTTTGCCACACCCTGTGCGGATCCGTTCAGGCAATGAATAGACATTATAAGACGGTATGCCGTATTCTCATTGTAGTCATCGGGCAGACGGATGATATATTCGCGATTTTTCCCACCGGAATTAATAGTGAGTCGCTGCTCACCCTTCAGGGTGGTTGATTTCCCGCACCCTGCACTGCGACCGACAATGTTTCCCTCCGCTTCAAGAGTGACCGGCAGCTCCTGCTCATACGAAGTGATCGGTACTGATTTGGGATTGTATCCTGAAGCCGTGACCTTGAGGGTATCATCAATTGCCATGATTTTTGTCAGTCGGTTTCTTTGGGTCAGTGTTTCTGTTGAGACCGTTTGATTGAGGATATAACTACCGTTGCTCAAGGGTAGATACCTGAACGTCACTTCGTCGGTACCTATCTGTACCCGGATCACAAGAATCTTTGTTCCCCGGGAATATCTTGTGATATCAAACCGGTAGAATCCGGAGGTTATTTCAGGATACGAGATACCTTTAAGAAGATTACCTTTCACATCAAACGTTTCAATTTTCAAAGGCGTTGCTTCCGGGAAACTGAAATCCAGACCGCCTTTGTTCATCGAGATGGTTTTACCCTGAGGCTTGAGAAACGGCAGCACTGCAACGTCACTCTGCATAATTGAATAGGCACCATCTGCTCCGGTGGTGTCCATCAATTTCTGATTCACCAGCTCGACAATGGCACCGGCAATTGCTTTCCCATCGCTATCGGCAACCTTACCTCGCAGGTTGATTGTTTGAGCGTTAACGGTTAACGCGGTTAACATAACAAAATACACCGTTATGTTTTTTAACATAACAAGCCTCCATAAAGAAAAAATGTGAAACTGGAGGATAGTTGATCGCGTCCCGAATAGTGACGGGCAACCGTATCCCCCCCCCTTTTTTTTATTAAAACAACTGCATTGATCATAAGTTCATGCTGTAAAAAAAAACGTAGATACGGATTTGAGGCTTTTTACTGAGATCTTTAATCAATATAAAGAACTACAATGGTGTTGTCTTCAAATATTTCACTCTTCTGTAGAGAACAATCGTTGTAAATGATTTATAACCTATTGATATAAATTAAGATGTAGTTGAGAATACGAGTTTTCAGATGTTTCGGTTTGTTGCATGAGCAAAAACAGGCGAAAAGTAAGTTTTTAAATCACCTCCAGTTAAAATAAGGTCGTTGCGAGTATGCAATAAAACCGTGCATGGGTTGCAATGCTGCAAAATTGCACAACGAAAATTTCCGGAAAAACAGGCCTATTGATTGATTCGTCCATTTTTACTTCATGGCATGGAAATAGCATAAACGAAAGGGCACCAATGGGGAATGCTCCTTTTTAAGAGCATCTGCAACATTTTTTTTAAAGGAGGTGGCAAATGCCACGTGGAGACAGAACTGGACCGATGGGAATGGGTCCGATGACGGGAAGAGGTGCAGGATTCTGCGGAGGAAATGCAGGGCCGGGGTTTATGAGTCAAATGCCTGGAAGAGGTGCGGGATTCGGACGTTGTCGTGGCGGCGGGTTCGGTATGGGCCGAGGCTGGAAGCATACCGGAAATTATTACGGGTATCGGGAAACCGCTTCGCAGGTTTCCGCAGTGCCGGTGGATGAATTGTCGATTCTCAAAGGTCAGGCGACGTATTTCGGTCAGGCGCTTGCATCGGTTACTGACAGAATCTCGGAACTCGAAGAAAAGAATAAATAGATGAATCAGAATTGTTCCGGCTCAGGAATCGTTTTTTTTTTAATAGAATGCACCTGAGTCGGAATCTGTTGTTCCGGCCGGAACGTCTGCCAAGAATACTTTGTGCCTTGGAGAGATTACTTCTATGCAAACCGTCCATGACTGTTTACCCTGTTTTGTCAATCTGGCACTCGGTTCACTGAAAAATTGCGGTGCGTCGGATGGGCAGGTGAGTGATGCGATGCGTAAAGTTTTCAGGGAACTGGCTGAAATTGATTACCGATCAACGCCACCGGTTACCGCCCGAATGATCAGCCGCATTGTTTCAGAAGTTCTCGGTATAGAAGATCTGTACGCGAATCAGAAGAGACACTTCAACGGGTTTGCCGAAAAACTTCTTCCGGTAATGCGGAAAAAAAACGTCGCGGAACAGGATATGTTTGCGGTAAAAGTGAAACTTTCAATTGCCGCTAATATCATTGATTTCGGGAAAAATACCAATCTATCCGAAGATGAGGTGCTGGATAATTTCGAAAGAACAATGAACACTTCTGTTTCTCTCGATGCCGTGACAAGATTGAAAGATGCGCTACGTGATGCAGAAACCGTTCTGTTTCTTTGTGATAATGCGGGAGAAATCGTATTTGATCGTTTTCTGATTGAAGAGTTACCCTGCGAAAAACTGACCTGTGTGGTCAGAGGAATGCCGGTACTCAATGACGCGACACTTGAAGATGCCGAAGCGGTCGGCCTTACCGCCATGGTGAAGGTTATAGCGAATGGTTCCGATGCTCCGGGGACACTGCTGGATGAGTGTTCTTCTGAATTCATGGATCATTTCACTGCTGCGGACGTCGTTATCGCCAAAGGACAGGGAAATTTTGAAACATTAAGCGGTATTCCCGGAAAAAGAATTTTCTATCTGCTGCAGGTCAAATGTCCACTGGTTGCCCGTGATATCGGACTGCCTGTCGGTTCGTTGGCGATTGTGGACAGTGCGGAAGGACGGTATGGCCGGCAGGAAAAGTTGGTTGCATGATTACCACCGGGAGCGAAAAAATCATATCCTCTGCGGAGGGTGAACTGAATTATTACTCCGGCGATTAAATATACCTCACTCGTGTTTCAGAGATTCTTCGACGATGCTCAGAATGAGCGGGAAAAATACCGTTCATGCTGAGCTTGAGTTTACTCTGAGTCTATCGAAGGGAAGTATGACCGACAGTTTATGGGTAATATTTAATTGCCGGAATAATAGTATGCCGGTGTTGTTCGATCATGTATCTGAAAAGGGGGTGAGCATATGCCGTTGCGAAATGGTTCCGGACCTGTGGGATCCGGTCCGCGGTCGGGCAGAGAAAACGGATGGTGCCGCACTGGCAGCGGTTATCGCGGTAGTACGCGGGTGTTGCCGTTGGGCCGGCATGGTTGGCTTGCGGGAATAATTGTGCCGCTTGCTGCGGCGATTCTCCGCGATATACTGAATCCTGTCGGATTATTGCGCGGCGGTATGCGGCTGCTGTCGCATGCAAAGCGCACGAATGCAGTTCAACCGGGAAGGCGGGAGGCTGAGTATACCGTCACGGAGAATCAGGAGGTGGGGGTAGTTACTAAAGATTCAATACACCAGTCTGATGCCGACGCATCGTAAGTTGTCGTTACCGGCAGTTCGGTGACAGATGAAAAACACGTAAAAGTATCAACAGAGGGTATAAAGGAACCGAAATGGGAGAAATTCAAAACAATCGGCTGGCACATTTTCCGGTTTCGTTTTTCTCGGTAACCATGGGGTTGTCCGGGGTGACGATAGCTTTGCAGAAAATCGAACATGTGTTCAAACTTAACCGGTATGCGAGTACAACAGCGCTCGGTACTACTGCAGTGGTATTTGCGGTACTGCTCGCCGGGTATGCCGGAAAAAACCTTTTTTTCCCACAGCAGGTACGCGAAGAGTTTCAACATCCCGTACGACTGAGCTTTTTTCCGACAATGTCCATCAGTATGCTGTTATTGAGTATCGCTCTCCTGCCGGTGTCGGAGAAGCTGTCGATGTTTATCTGGGTTCCGGGGGTGGTGCTGCATTTGTATATGACCCTGAAAATACTCTCGATCTGGATTCATCGTACCACATTTAAGATACATCACATGAACCCCGCATGGTTTATTCCGGTAGTGGGTAATATCCTTATTCCGATAGCAGGTGTTCACCATGTCAATAAGGAGATCTGCTGGTTTTTCTTCAGCACCGGTCTGGTATTCTGGGTTGTCCTGTTCGCCATCGTATTCAACCGGATAATCTTTCATGCTCCGCTGGTGCAGAAAATGATGCCTACCCTGTTTATTCTCATTGCACCTCCGGCGGTCGGATTCATTTCATATGTGAAGCTTACGGGTGGTATTGATGCTTCCGCACGGATTCTCTACTATTTCGCGCTGTTTCTGACACTGCTTCTCTTTTTTCAGGCGCGGCTTTTTATGCGGCTGAAATTTTACATTTCCTGGTGGGCTTTCTCATTTCCCCTTGCCGCGATGACCATCGCATCGACGCTTATGTCAGATACGACAGGAATTCTTCTGTTCAAGTACCTGTCATTGGCACTGTTTGCGGTTTTAGGGAGCATTATTCTGATACTGCTTGTACGTACGATGCTGGCAGTGATTAAAAAAGAGGTGTGTGTTGAGGAGGTTGAGGTACCGGAACAGGCGCCGCCGGCTGCTTCGCAAGTCAGGGAGTCATCGGCATATGTCTGAAATCACGGATGCCGGTGAACGGTCGATCCCCGAAAACAGGGGACGAATGAATGATCCCGACGGCAGCGCCTGGATCACCGGTCTCTGCGGTGATACCATGGAGATGTATCTGGTTATTGAAAACAACAGGATAACCGATGTGAAATTTTATACCGACGGATGCGGCTCATCAATAGAATGCGGTGCGAATGCGGCAATGTTGGCAAAAGGAAAATCTGTGGAGTATGTACTCCGGATTGCACCTGCCGATGTCGTCGGTGCTCTGCCCGGTACCGATATTCACTGCGCGATTCTCGCGGTAAGTACGCTCCATCGCGCACTGGCGGATTTTCTGCTGCGCTCCGGCAGGGGATAAATGCCGTTGAAAAAAGAGTTGCGGAATGATTGATGAAGTTGATCTGATCAGGATGAAACACTGGTTTGAAGCGTACGTCGGTCAATTCATGACGGGCAATGAAACTGTCGACTCCGCCCTGCGACTTAAGCGGGAACATACAAAAAATGTGGTGGTTGAGATCTGCAGTCTGGCGGCCTCCCTTGAAATGAACTCGTCTCAGTGCCATCTTGCGGAGGCTATTGCATTACTTCATGATATCGGTCGGTTTGAACAATTTTACCGTTACCATACTTACTCGGATTCCGCGTCAGTTGATCATGCCGTGCTCGGTGCGGATATTATCGAAAGAACCGGTATCGTGAAAATGCTTGCGGCGGATGAACAGGAGCTTATCAGAAACTGTATCGCGAATCATAACCGTATTCGTATTCCTGCCGGCGGGGATCTTCATGCTATTGATTTCCTGCGACTTCTGCGTGATGCCGATAAAATCGATATACTGCGTGTGGTAACAGAGCATTATGCCGGATTCGGCAGAAATGAGGCAATCACTGCAGACTTTCCTGACCGTCCCGAGGTGGCTGATACGGTTATTGCGTCGGTGATGCAGGGCCGGGTGGTCCGGATGAGCGATGTGGTGTCACTCAACGATTTCAAGCTTCTGCAGGTCAGCTGGGTGTATGATTGTAATTTCCCGCACACCTTTGCCCTGCTGAAAAAACGCGGGTATATTGACAAACTGGCAGCAGTGCTGCCGCGGAAAAACCGTGTCGTAACGGCGATACATGCAGCGCAACGGTACCTGGAGTGCCGCTGCCGTGAAGAAAGGAGAGACTGCGGATGTCTGATCCCCTGACACCCTATGGAAACAAACCGATGGTTACTCCCATTGTGAATTCGGTCAATTATCACTACGATTCATTTGACGTGCTCAGGAAAATCACCGATGGTGAAGTTGACGGATATACGTATCATCGTGATGATAACCCGACGGTTCGTGCCGTTGAGAAGCAGATCGCCGCCATGGAAAATGCGGAAGACTGTATAGTCTGCACATCGGGGATGGCGGCATGCTCACTGGTCTACCTTACGTTTCTGAGAGCCGGGGATCACCTTATTCTTTTTCACGACATGTACGGAGCCCATTATAAAGTATCGCTTGCTCTGGAACGATTCGGTGTGAAGGTTACCTGGCTCAATGCAGACGAAGCGGACAGGATAGAAGATTACATTCTTCCCGCTACCACGATGATCTTCTGTGAAACCCCAAGTAATCCCCTTTGTAAAATTATCGATATCCGCTCGTTAGCCTCGGTCGCACGACGCCATTCAATAAGGCTTGTGGTTGATAACACATTCGCCACGCCGTATCATCAGCATCCGCTGGAACTTGGCGCCGATCTGGTGGTGCATAGTGCCACCAAGGCTCTGGGCGGACATAATGACCTCATGGCCGGAGCTGTCGCTGGAAGTAAGGAAGCATACGATGCGCTCTGGTTCAGCCGGCAGGCGTTCGGTCCGACACTTGACGCCTATTCCGCATCGTTACTGGAGCGGGGATTGAAAACGTTTCCACTGCGTGCGGCGCGGATGGCCGAAAACGCTCAGAGAATCGCCGCGTTTCTTTTCGGGCATCCTGCGGTGTCCAATCTCAGGTATCCCGGTATGGCTACCGATTCGGGCTATACAACCGCGTTTGCACAGATGTCCGGTGGATTCGGCGGGATGATGGCCTTTGATGTCGGAGCATCTATTGAGGATGCGAAGAAGTTTATAACCGGCCTGAAAAAGGTTTATCATGCAGTCAGTCTCGGGGCAACGGAGTCGCTGATCTGTATTCCGTACCTGACGACCATGTTGTACATGCCTCCTGAACGGCGCACCAGTTTCGGGGTAAAAGAAAACACCGTACGGTTATCCGTGGGCATTGAACCGGCCGAAGAGCTGAAAACAGATTTTGAACGGGCGTTGAATGCAATTTACGATACCTGGCAGAAGTAATGCGCTAGGGGAATGTTTCGACCGGTATAACCGTGATCGCTGCCGTTTTCAGATGAGGGTGCCGGTTTCCGGTTACATTGTATACTGAGTGGAAACTTGCCGGCAACCAGGAATAGCCAGGTAGTTGTCGCATCCCTGGGAGAAAACGGCACCCGGAAGGTATTTTTATACTGACGTACAACAAATCTTTTTACCGTGTGACGGTTATGCCTGAACAACCCTCAATACCTTCCGACCCTATTCTCGATTCCATTGCCGACGGAGTGTTCACGGTTGATGGTGACTGGAATATCACCTCGTTCAATCGTGCCGCGGAGGAGATTACCGGAACACCCCGCTCGGAGGCGATCGGGCGCAAGTGCTGGGAGGTATTTCATGCCGATGTATGCGAGCGCGGCTGCCTGCTCAAGAAAACACTGAAGACGCGGCGGCAATGCATAAACAGAACGGTGCATATCGTTGACAGCAACGGCAGGAACATGCCGATCAGTGTTTCGACTGCTCTTTTGAGGGACTTGGCGGGAAACGTTATCGGTGGCGTCGAGACGTTCAGGGATCTCAGTGAAATTGAGGAACTGCGCAGAGAGGTTACCGGACGATTCACCCATGGTGATATTATTACCGGTGATCACCGCATGCATGCGCTGCTTTCAACGCTGCCGGTAATTGCGCGCAGTGATTCACCCGTCCTGATACTGGGAGAGAGCGGTACCGGCAAGGAACTGCTCGCGAAAGCACTGCACAACCTCAGCGGCAGGGCGAAGGGGCCGTTTATAGCGGTCAACTGCGGTGCGTTGCCTGAAAATCTGCTTGAATCGGAGCTGTTCGGGTACCGTAAAGGGGCATTCACCGATGCGAAGAAGGACAAACCCGGAAGATTCGAACGGGCGCGGGGTGGATCGTTATTTCTGGATGAAATAGCGGATATTCAGACCTCATTGCAGGTGAAACTGCTGCGTGTACTGCAGGAAAAAAACTACGAACCGCTCGGTGCAACCGAGTCACTCGAAGCGGATGTCAGAATTATCGCCGCCACGAACAGGGATATTGAAGCAATGGTGGCGGAGGGAACGTTTCGGCAGGATCTTTACTATCGGTTGAATATCATACCGATCGTTCTTCCACCGTTGCGGGAGAGGCCCGGTGACATCCCACTCCTGATCGACCATTTTATGCGGCACTTCAATACGCTCCATAAAAAAACAATTGATCATGTCAGTGCCGACGCTTTAAGCCTGATTCTGCAACATACCTTTCCGGGTAATATCCGTGAGCTGGAAAATATTCTTCAGCACGCCTTTGTACTGTGTGAAGGTGCGGTGATTGAACGGAAACATCTGCCGGCGTATCTGACACGGCAGGATCGTCCGTCGGCAGGGTTGCCGCCAGCACGCACCTCTCTTGAGCAGTTTGACCGTGAGCGTATTGAAGCTGCCCTGGCGCGCAACAGATACAATCGGGCAAAAACCGCGGCTGAACTGGATATTCATGCGGCAACACTCTGGCGGAAAATGAAAAAATACGGTATTGAAGGGTAAGAATCATAAGGACGGTGTCTCTCCGGGGAATGCCCTATCTAGTACCCATACGTCAGTCGATAGACAAAAGCTTGGAGAACATGCCGGTCCTGCGGACCTGTAATTACCGCTTGTATTGATTACTTAATTCTAGACGATGTCCCAAAGTTGGTGGTAAAACTATTTGAATTGTTGCTGATCTGGTACCGAAAAATTGGACACGCGGTTAACCCCAATAGCATTCTCCATTTCTCCAGAACTCGGGAGCGGGCGCTCCACCCCGCCCCCGGCCAAGGGTAGTCTGGCCACCACCCTTGGAACCCGGGCCTTTTTTCAGAGCCGCAGCGAGCCGCTGACGCCCTGTCCGACCGTGGAAAGTTGTCGTTTACCGGGAGTATCGTACTCTATGAAATATTCTCTGGTACAACAACCGTTGGCGTGCGGTGCTATCGCGGCCAAAAGGCAGGCTCCGTTTCTTCCGTCACTTCTGTTCCATCAGATTATTTGGAATGAAACCGGGATATGGATTCCGTGAAGAGAAAAAAGACTACCTATCAGTTCAATTTATTTATCCTGTTAATCCCGAAAGGAACGAACGTGACATAGACATGCAGTTATTCCTCCGCCGAGGTAGCGCCGCACGCCACTACTGGTAAGCCGTCAACCAACTGTTGACGTGATAATGTCGCCCGCACCAAAAAAATGCACCGACCCCAAGGGGCGACTGCGGCTCGCACGGCGGTTGTTTAGCGCGCGGAGTGCAGAGGTTTCCGCGCAAAGGAACCTCTGCCCGGGTGTGGTGGCGGCCCACCACTCCTGAGTATAATGAGAAAAGTTGAAATGGTGTGGGGTTAACTTTAGTAATTTATCAAATTATTGTTCGAACCATTTTTTCTATTTGAAAACAAGTCTGCCACCAACTTCGGGACGACGTCTAATTCTACTTCGGTAGAATAACGTAGTATCGGCATTTCTTCCAGTCACCTCACCCCATCACCCCGTCACTTCGACGGGCTCAGTGCATCGCCTTCGGACACCCCTCTTCCCCTCTCCATGCATGGAGAGGGGAAGAGGGG
>JBNLDC010000041.1:0-89132 GCA_050304135.1 Chitinispirillaceae bacterium
AAATAAATATTACCCATAACTGTCGTTCATACTTCCCTTCGATAAACTCAGGGTAAACTCAAACTCAGCATGAACGGTATTTTTCCCGCTCATTCTGAGCATCGTCGAAGAATCTCTGAAACACGAGTGAGGTATATTTAATCGCCGTAGTAATAATCCGAAGCCGGTGACCAGTTAAAAGATGGTCAGGAATCAAATCAGATCCAACAAACCTCCTGTTACAAAAGAGACCTGCCACCGGTTGCTATCAGAAGGAATAGAGGAAGATGAGGTCATACGGCTCATCGCCTGTGTGGTTGCAAACGAGATGTATACTGTCATGAAATCCGGAAAGTCATCCAGTCCGGATGACTATGCGAAGGATATGAAGCAACTTCCTGAAATGCCCTGGGAGTGAGGACAGAATTCAGGAGTCAGGATAGCAGCAACACCACTGCAATTCAGTGGGCACCGGTCTTGTGTGGTGACCAAAGCGAAGGTTGACCGGGATAGACGTACCTGCAATTCACTATTCGTGTGGATTGCTATAAGTCAGTTACTACATCTGCCATACCCTCTACTGCGTAACCAGCAGCAGCTTCACCGATCTCCCCCGACCGCCGTCAAGGTCGACGAGGGCATCACCGCTTTTCCGGATGATCTCGCGATGCATCAGCAGTTCCTGGTAACGGATGCGGAGCCGGGATCGTTTGCCGAGCCGCACATCAAATCCTCCACCTGCGGAAACCGTTTCCAGTTCATACGAGAGCCGGTCGCGTGAGCGGAAAAAACTCAGATCATATCTGAGTTCTCCAACAACCAGAGTCCGGGGAAAAATCCGGCGGCTTAGCTGAAGGTTATCCCAGTTGATAGCGAGTTTCGTTTGGGGATTGATATCCCACCTGAGGGTTGGAAGCAGATTGAGCGGTACACGCCAGGCGTCAAAGTGGTACTGAGCCACAATTCCCAATCCGATCGTCAGCTTTTTTGAAACAGTGAACCGGTGGTCGTAAATCAGGTGCAGGTAGCCTATGCGATCATTGACTTTGGAAAAATCGGTGGCGATACCGGGACCGACCATAAAGGAGCCTTTCTGACCGGGCGGCGTGAACAGGGTTACTCCGGCGAAAATGCCGTAGCGGTGAAACAGGTGGGGAGAACCGTTGAGCGGTGCACCGTTATAGGTGATTTGCCGGTGCAGAAGGTCCGCTTCGACTGCGGAGAATACTTTTTTACCTGCAATTGTAAACGACGGAAGCCCGGCATATATCCAGAGATCCTGAAAGGTGCCGTCGGCATTCAGCGAGTCGCCGGAAACGTTTCCACCGAAATAGTGTTCCCCCGAGGCGGTAAGGTAGTACCTGCCGCACCACGCCGGTGGTGCGGCTACGGTGGTCAGGAGTACGACAAGCAACGGGAAAACGAGTTTATGCTTCATAGTGGCAGCCGATGGCGGAGGGTGATGAAGTTCCGGTACTCTTACCATGATAAAATAACTTATCCGGTGGCTGTCGGGGGGAATCCGGTGTTTCGATGCACAGCAAGTGCCTGGTAATTGTCTTGAACCGTACCACGATGACAATAGTATTTTACTGCCGGAACCCGCTGCAGCTGTTCCAACAGACAGCAGCGATGATGCATAACCGGAAATTCCAGGGGAAACAATGAAAACCCTCGTTCTCTACTACTCGCACACCGGCAACAACGCATGGCTCGCCCGGAAAATCGCGGATTCCCTGAACAGCGACATTGAACCGGTAACCCCGCGGATGAATCTGCTGCCGCTGCTGATTCTGTTCTCGCTGCTTAAATTACATCCCGGAGTCAAACGACTCAGACACCGGGTGGAAGAGTACGATGCGACTATCATCGTTGGTCCTGTCTGGATGGGACAGCTGATTCTGCCGCTCTACAGTGTGATAGCCAAATACGGTAAACGAATGAAGAAAATGTACTTTGCAACCTGCTGCGGGAGCGAGGACGAGAAAAAAGACGACAAATTCGGCTATGGCAGCGTCTTCGAACAGGTGAAAAATCTGGCAGGGACGACCTGTGTTCACTGCGAAGCGTTTCCGGTCGGTCTGGTGCTCCCTCCGGAGCAGCGGGAGGACAGCAAAGCCATGATGGCGGCGCGGTTATCGGAGGAAAATTTTACGGGGCAACTCCAACAGCGCTTTTTTGAATTCATCGGCAGAATTACCGCGGCTTCTGAGAATGAAATTTGAATTAATGACGAATCCTGACCAACCGGCCTGCCATGTCTGTTTACCGGAGCGGACCCGCGTGTGTCTGCGGATGCTGCTGTCACTTATCCTTGGTACGCTTATCGTACCGGCTGTTGCCCTCGATGTAACCATCACCTCGACATTCGACCGGAATTTTCAGGAAAAATGGAGCCACCGGATGCCGGACAGGTTACCGGTGCTCTCTTCAGCTGATACGGCGTATGCCGGAATACCGCTCTCCCTTCAGCTCTTTTTCAGGAACTATGCCTGCAATTACTTTCACATCGCGGATCTTTCATTTTCGTATACCGTTGCGGGACCCGACGGGGGAGTGGTAAGGGATACCGGGGGAATCACCGCATTCACCGGAGTTGTTGAAGGGGACACCGGTGTGCTCTTAAGCAACGCGGCACCGGAGATTACCTTTACACGGAGGGAAAAACCGGGAGTTTACACGTTCATGGTAACGGTGGAAGACCGGATTTCCCGGAAGACAACGCACCGGGAAAAGAAAATTGTTCTGGCCGGGTATCCCTCCGTGCCGCCGGACCGTTTTGATGTGGTTTCGTTCAATGTCTGGGTGCACGACTTCTGCATCGCTCCGGACCCCGGACGGGCGGTGGCGGCATTCCGCTGGTTTATGAACAGCCCGTCAAGCGACAACGACCGTATCTTCTGGCCGGTATTCTACTTTTTTCAGTCGCTGTTTCATGCCTATCCGGCACTTGTCGACGAACTGGCTGCAACCTTTCCCGGCAGTTCGGTGCGGGTACGTGAGTACACCGTTCTGTTGTTCAGGGTGCTCGAGGTGAAGCGCCGTGCATCGTGGCGTATTCCCGATAGGCTCTGGAAAAAGTTCGACGGTATGAAGGAAACCGGCTATCTGGATCCCTTTACCCTTACGCTCAAGAGCGGATCGGCGCAGTTTCTGGAGCAGGGGTTTTACTGCTACGGCAGGTACGGCATGATCCGGTTTCTGATCGGGTGTCTGGGATTGCATACCCCGGAGGGATACGATGCTTTTATCCGGGACTGCCGGAAGTACGGATGGAGTGCTGCGGATGCCCTGGAACGGTCGGTTGCCTTACGATTATCCGATGATGCACGAATGATTCTGTCGAAGGCGTATCCGAAACACCGGTTGATCCGTTCGTACTGTGATTACGCTCTCGCGTTTGATTCGCTGCCGAACGATGTAGTCAGAGTACTTGGAGAGATCATACAGTCAACAGGTCATTGATAGCATCATGTCGTTTGAAAATAGCAGGTTGTATCGATTATTTTATAGTCACTTACACAATGAGAACCAGGGAGGTGCAATGAAACGGGTGAATGCGTTGGTACTGCTGTTGACTGTCATGGCAGGGATGCTTTTTGCCCAACCGGATCTTTACGGATACAGCGTTATTTCGGATGGCAAGGTGACACTTTACGAAAAAACAAGACGGTATGCGAGTGTCGGTGGAGCCGGGGCAATGACTACCTCGACGAAACGGTTGTACCGGTTGCGGGATCAGCGGGGGAATGTCGTCCGTTTCAAAGTAAAAACACTTTCATCGATCCTTGCCGACAACCCGGAATCAATGCGGCTCCTGAAAAAACAGAAACAGCGGTATGTCACCATGGTCTGTGTGGCTCCGCTGATCATCCCGTTATTCTTTTACCAGTTCGTGGTGCCGAATCCCAAAAGTTATATGATCGAAGCGGTGAAGGTGTATAACCGGTAGACAGGTACATTTCCGGATGGTTCAACGGTCAGGGCTGTTTCTCCGGTACAACCAGTCTGGTTTTCGATGGTCAATCTGCCGGGGTTATCTTTTCTTTCCCGATTGCCTGAAGACGGTACAGTTGCACTTTGGTATACTCGTAACTGAGAATGATCAGGCTTGAAAAGAGCCAGACGGTAACTGCTTCGATCGGCAGATCAGTCCAGAAACTGATGAATACACCGACCATCTGCCTGCTGTTGTACCCCCAGTAGCCTCTCGGCAGCGCGAGTGTTACCTCCCAGATGATCGAGATACAGAGTGTTGTCACTATGGTGAACACCAGTGCCCGCGTATTGACAAAAAGACGTGATATCCGCCAGAAAAATATCCAGGGAACATACGCCGCGGTCGAGAGAAAGATAAAATAACCGGGAACAGAAAAGCCGGAGCTGCCGCCAAGCAGGTACTTGCATGCGATTGAACCACCGCAGAGAAGCACCAGGGTCAGCAGTGAGCGCAGGGTGACGGTAAGGTACACCTTCCGGCGCAGACGCCGCGCATACCGCAGGTACCTGGAGTCGGGAACATTGTACTTTGCCAGAAAATATTCGTCGTTGAGTACGTAAAAGGCGATGATGAACCAGAATCCGGACAGATAGAACACGAACTCCTCGATAGGAATCCCCCGGAGCGAGATGCCGAGCGTCATTCCGGGATCCGGGAAGGTGAAGAACCGGCGGGCGAAGAACAGATCGAGCACAAATCCGACGGTCGAGAGTACGCAGAGGTTAAGCAGCATCGCCAGGCGGGGAACCGGTGCCAGTGAACGTTTACTAATAAAAAATACCGTCATGACCGCCACGGGAACAATCCAGAACAGCAGTGAGAGCGTATACTCGGGAATCATGTCGACTCCTTGACGGGGCGTGCGCCGGCCGGGCCTTTCGTCTGTTTTTTAAAGAATGCATAGAGCACGATAGACAGAAACTGCATCAGAAAATAAAAAATAAACTCTTCGATGCAGGTTTTCCCCATCGGCCAGACCGATTGTCCGGTGAATACCCTCCAGATATCAAGCGGATAGACCGCCAGCAGCTCAAATATGACCGATGCAGGGGCGAGCAGTGCATTGATGAGCCAGAAGGCGCGCAGATCATTGCGGTCACGGGAGAGCATCGCGTAAAACAGTATCGCCAGCACCGGGGAGACGGGGTAGACAAACAGTATGTTGTCAAGAGGTATGCCGAAGAGGTACCCGATGACGGTATTGTTGTACTCCCATCCCATTCCGCGGTCGAGAAGGATGATCTCGTAGGTGGAGAGCAGGTAGACCATAATAGTGGCGGTAACGGCGAGTGCGAATGAGTTGACATAGGCAAAGTACCGGAAGACCAGTACGATGCTGATGCCGTACACCACCAGCATGTAGCCGGTCCAGATTCCCCGCTTGAGCCACTGAGCAGGGGGGAGGCCTCCCCGGATTCCGGCTGCAAGCCAGACCAGAAGCATGACCAGCGCTAAACCGGCGAGCCAGTAAAAGAGTTTACGGGTAAAGCGACGCCACCCCGGAACCGGTATACGATCTGCCTGTTCGGGGGGAGCGGACCATTTCATTCCGGAAAAAGTGGCGTTGTAAACCGCCAGAGCGATGAGCAGCACTCCGATTTCAGAGGAAAAGTAGAGGTACCGTGATGCGCAACCGAACCAGTCCGTGTGCCAGCACAGGATCATGCCGACCATAATTGCCCAGCAGAAATGTATTCCCACCCGTGACTTCACTGCAAATCTCCTTCCTGATTGTTCAAGACGATCGATCCGGAAATTAAATGCAACTTTAAACCATACGTGTTCAGGAGTACCGGCTGTTCAGTTCTCTGTCACTGAACATTTAAACAATAATCAAGGTACCGTAAACATTACCTTGTACTACCTGATGAGGTGAAAACTATTGTTTGTTGAGAACCTGCTGTATCAGCACCGCAAGATCGTCAAACTGAAACGGTTTCTGCATGAACTTGACATGTGCCCATTCCTCTTCGGAAAGCATATTCTGCTTGAGGCCGTAACCTGAAAGCAGAATTACCTTGAGATTCGGGTCTCTGTTCCTGAATTCCCGAACCGTCTCGACCCCATTGAGTCCCGGCATCATGTAATCAACCACCGCGCAATCGAAGCTTTCGCGGAAAAACGCGTTGAGGCCTTCCTGACCATTATTGGCGCATACGACCCGAAACCCCAAACCGGAAAAAACCTCCTGCGCAATATCCAGTATCGAGGGTTCGTCGTCAATTACAAGAATTTTACCGGCAGAGGAGACCGCTTTCAGTCCGGCAGTTTCAGCCGTGGCAGGTTCCGCCATGGTTGCCGCGGAACTCAGAGGAAGACAAATGGTAAACACCGTTCCGGTTCCAACCGTTGAATCAACGGTAATGATACCATGGTGGTCTTTAATGGTGCCGTACACAGCAGCGAGGCCCATGCCGGTACCTTTGCCCGGTTCTTTGGTCGTGAAAAACGGATCGAAAACCTTTATACTCAGTTCCGGGGGAATCCCGCATCCGGTATCGCCAACGCGTATGGCCAGGCAGGGGATAATTTTATTGGCTTCAGGTGCTTTGGAATGGTGGCTGCAGTCGGTTCTGACCTCGGTTGAGAAACGCAGCGTACCTCCATTGGGCATGGCATCACGGGCATTGAGTGCGAGGTTGAGAAGCGCATTCTGCAACAGGGAGGGGTCACCCGTGATCCGGGCGGACCCGGCTTTCAGCTCTTTTATGATGATAATTTTTTTATCGATGGAGTGATGAAGCATCGTGATCACCTCGTTGATAATGTCATGCATGTCCACCGATACCGATTTTATTTTCCCTTTCCGTGCAAATGCCAGGAGCTTGTGTGTCACGTCGCTTGCACGTTGTACCCCGAGCAGAAGGTTGTCCGCCCATTTGGTCGGTTTCTCGCGACCGGTGGCTGTGGCGTCGCGCCGCAGCAGTTGAGCATACCCCTGAATACTGGTGAGCTGATTATTGAAGTCGTGAGCGATTCCGCCGGCAAGTTGTCCGACCGCCTCCATCTTTTGCGATTGACGCAGCGTCTCTTCCAGACGATGCTGTTCCGTATTATCATGCACCATTGCTACAACACCGTTCGCCCCGCTGGCCGAAAAATGGTGCGGGCTGAGAAGAAACAGTATTCTTCCGCTTTGTCCGGAGCTTTCCACCGAAAATTCGTACTCCTCGGTTTGCACCGTTTCGCCGTTTTTTGCTTTTTCTATAAACGGTACTACCATGGCAAGTCCGAGCTGCGTAAAAAGGTCCTCCACGTTCATATCGTACACGTTGTTGAACAACAGACCGGTCATCCGTTCCATGGCGGGATTCCATACAACACACCGGAGTGCGGTATCGAATACCAGAATTCCTTCACCGGCACCGGCAATAATCTGGTCGCTGAATCTTCGGGCAACCTCGGCATTTTCCTCGGCGGCGGCACGTTCGGTAATTTCCAGCGACAGACTCTTGTTTTTTCTGATGATGGACGATATCAGATCCATCACATACCGGTTGAACAGAATACTGATGAATGCTCCCGCCCAGGTGAAGAGTAGTGCGGTTGAAAGATGGGTTCCGGAGGAAATAATCCTGTAACGCCTTATCGTACCCTCAATTTTAGGCAGGAGGGTCAGTTCCGGTATAATGAACGAACAGACGACAAGCCCGGCGGTATAGAAGGTGGTCCATCCTATGGCTGCTCCGAACGAGAGAAATATACCGGCGAGGAGTGAATCGAAAAAGAGAAAAAAGACTGAATCGTTGATATGCAGCAGCGATACGAAAAAAATATTCATGCAGAAAGAGAGCAGTTCAAAAATATGTACCGCAGGGGCGAGTTTTCCTCTCCGTAAAAAAGGCAGCGGCACCAGCACCGAAAGAGTTACAAGCACCGTGGCGAAAAACATTACCGGAATGCGCAGGGCGATAAAAATCCCCATGGTCGGCAGACAGACGACAAAAATCAGGGCGAACAGCATCTGGTGGAACGCATTGAGCTTCCACTCATACACGGGATCGGTATGGGTGATATTCGGTCGGAAGAGGGAATTAATGAATTTACGGTGCACTGCAGCCTCGTATCAAGTAGTGTTGAGCGGGGCTCCGCCCGTGACGAATGGGTTCCGGTTTTACCTGTTCTTTCACTGCAAACGGTGACCATCGTGTGCGGATGGGCTCTGTAATGGTACAGTATTTTCAGGCTCGGAGCCATAGAATACGGAATACGATGCGTGGGCTCTTTCCGGTCGCGAATCACAGAAAGTTCCGGGACAGTGCATTGGCACCGGTTTCAGTTTGCCGGTGTACGCCCTGGGGTGCATGGGGGGCTGGCTGCTTACTTCTCGGAATACCGGCCCAGAAAAAGCATGATTGCAGCACCTGCCGCACAACAGATCAATACCATTGCAAGTTCACCCGCACCTCCGGGGAGAATGTTCACGTTGGTGCGCACCACCACATCGTGAAGCAGTGAAATACCGTCGGCTTCCTTGACGTACTGGTCCATGACAATAGTACTTTTAAACGGCCAGAGTGTATAGAGTGAGCCTGCCATAAGACCGGTGAGAAAGGCGATCGTGCCGTTATAATACCGTTTGAATACGAACGTGACCAGTCGGGCGAACAGCAGGCCGCCGATTACCATGCCGCATCCGAAGAACATCAGAAAAAGAAGATAATCGAGTTTGAGCGTCCGGAGCGATGAGATCGCACCGAGTACCTTGTGGTACTGGCCCACCAGAATAAGTACCAGTGAGCCGCTGATGCCGGGAAGCACCATGGCACTCACGCCGAGTGCACCCGCCAATGCTCCCACCGCGAATTCTCCCGGGGTGTAAATACCTGCATACAATGATTTCGCCGCTTCCGCAGAGGTCGCATTCTTCTGCTGCTCTCCTGCTTCCTGTTGTTCGTAACGGATGCGGTAATGGTCGGATTTGGTTTTCGCCTTGTCGGCAGGGTTGACCGCCATGGTGACTCCGACGGTAACCATCAGTCCCAGCAGCAGCATAACGATACGGCCGCCCGTGAATTTTCCGACAAGTTTCATTGACAGGAGCGTCGAGATGATGATCAGCCCGAAGAAAAATGCATACGTTGCCGGAAACTGTTTCGAGAGAAGGTACATCATGACATCTGAGAGGATTACAATTGCCGCAACGGCGCTGATACCTAACTTCATCAGAAAAAAGAGGTCGTTTTTAACAATCAGCTCCACTAACGCACCGAAGTGCACCTTGCGTTCACGGCTTGCTAGAATGCCCGCGGCATGCTGCAGCATACCTTTCAGTGCCGCAATGTTCAAACCGCTGATCGCCGACATTACCCGCTGGTACATCCCGAGGATGAGCAGAAACGTGCCGCCGGAAACACCGGGAATGATATTGGCGATACCGATGAGAAAACCGGAACCGAGTTCTCTGAGAAGTACGTTCATCTGCCTTTGATCCTTGTTTTTTGTTGAAGGTGAGATCCCTTGTGTGTCAAGCCTCCCGGGGAGATCCCGATTCGTGCGGTGAAGGTCAATCCTGCCACCCCTGATTACCGATGAGCGGTACGAACACCACCTGAGTCGCGATAAAACTCGTGATGACTCCCTGGAGGTCCTTTTCGTAGACGACAAGATCCTGCCGGGCCTTGTCTCCGGTGGGAATGACCATTCGTCCGCCGGCGGCGAGCTGATCGGTAAGGGTCTGCGGGAGTACCGGTGCACCGGCGGTAACGATGATTCTGTCGAACGGACCGTTCTGCGGCCAGCCGATCGAACCGTCGCCCACCTTGAACACGACATTCGCATAGCCCATATCACGCAGCCGTTTACGGGCGGCATCGGAGAGTTCCCGGTGCCGTTCCACCGTATACACCCTGCGGGTGAACCTGCCGAGAATTGCTGTCTGGAAACCGCTCCCGGTCCCGATCTCGAGAATTTTATCGTCTTTTCTGATCTGCAGCAGTTCGGTCATCAGGGCGACCACATAGGGTTGCGAGATGGTTTGACCGGACCCGATGGGGAGGGCGTTATCGTCGTAGGCCTGGGCATACATCGCACCATCTACGAAAAGGTGCCGTTCGACTTTGTCGAATGCATCGAGAACCTGCTCATCGGTGATGCCTTTTTCACGAAGAATACGTATAAGTCGTCGCCGTCCGATGGCGGGATTCAGATGCTCCATAACGGTATGTTACGATCCTGTCCGTGCATTTTTTTGCTGGAAATGATGGATTATCCGACGTTTCTGAAGGCGGATACCTGCAACGGCGGCAATCCATCTGAGTGTGTCTGCAACATGGGCAATGTGGCTGGGACCCTTCAAATATAATGTTTGTATAGGGATAAAAGTAACTGGAAAACCGAGGTATGCCGCCCGTAATATGATCTCCGACTCCATTTCAAACCGCCGGCAGGCAATATCGGTGCACCTGATCAGCTCCATGGAATAGAGACGGTACCCGCACTGACTGTCGGCAACACGGGTACCCGCAAAAAGTCCGAGGATAAAGGAGGTAAGCCGGTTCGAGAGTATCCGCTCCGGCGGCATGACACCCCGTTGCATGGCGCGCGCGCCGATGCAGATGCCCGGCGGTGGTTCTCGCCGTGCCGCGGCTGCAAATTTTTGAAGATCGTCGGGGGAGTGCTGTCCGTCGGCATCCATGGTAACAACCCATGGAATACCGCTGCTGATACAATGATGAAACCCGGTGATCAGAGCTCCACCTTTGCCGCGGTTTACATGGTGGACGAGGCAGTGTACACCGAATCGTGCACAGACCTCGGGAGTGCCGTCGCCGGATGCGTCATCAATCACGATTATCTGCGTTGCCGGCACCTGCTCTAAAACAACCGGAAGCAGCCGGGGAAGCAGATCCGCTGATTTGTAGGACGGAATGCAGACGGCGATATCAGTGGGCCAGGGTGTCGTCACTGCGCAGACTCGTTTCAATGGTGGTACGGAACGCTTCAGTCGGTTCATCAGTCGTTACGGTGGGGGGGTGGAGCGGTTCTCCCAATGTTACGGTAATGCGTGCGAACGGTTTCGGGATAATAAAGCGGTCCCAGGATCGCAGGCGCCAGCAGCGGTTGACTGAAAAATCCACCGGGACAACAGGTGCACCGGTAGCAATCGCGATCTGGGCAACACCGGCTTTCACTCTTTCACGCGGCCCTCGCGGCCCGTCGGGGGTGATCACCAGGCACTGTTTGCGTTCGAGCAGACGGACACTTTCGCGCATGGCGGAGCTGCCCCCGCGGCTTGACGATCCGAAAATAATCGCATGTCCCCATCGCCGGGCTGCACCTGCAGCCATCCTGCCGTCTTTGCTTTTGGAGACCACCGCTGTTTTTCCGGTATTTCTGAAAATATAGGTGAGTGCGAGCAGACGCGAGTGCCAGAAACAGTAAATACGTCCGGCGGACCGGTCATTGAAAGGATCGGTGGAGAAGGGATCGGTGACGGAAATTCGCCAGGTACGTCCGAGAACCGTCCCGATAAGCCAGATTACAAATTCCATGAGCGGCAGAACCCTTTCAATACAACCGGTGAGGAACTCAGTGATTGCGCCGGGAGGAAATTACTCCATCGGATGAGCAAGCAGCCGGTCGAGCCGGCCCGAGAGTTCGCTGATGGTAAAAGGTTTCTGCAGAAAATAGGTAATGTCATCTTTGAGAAGGTCCTGAACTTCGTTGTCGGGGCTGTAGCCGCTGCAGATCAGTATGGGTTGATCGCTGTGGATTTCACGAAACGCCCTGAAGAGTTCCTTGCCGCTCATACCGGGAAGAATCAGATCGAGAACGATACCGTTGTACCGTTCGGTATGCTTGCGGAAAAGAGCAAGAGCATCGGCTCCGTTGGTGGTGGTCTCAACCGTATAGCCTAACCGTGCGAGTACCATTTTAATCATTTTTCCCACGTGGACTTCGTCGTCGACCACCAGCATCGATCCTGTTCCGGTGGTGATTTTCTGGGTGGGGGAGGGATCCTGAACCGATACATCCTCGGTGCAGAGCGGGAGGTAAATGTGAAAGGTGGTACCACTACCGATCGCTGAATCGACGTTGAGTATACCGTTATGTGACTGAACGGTACCGTACACTGCCGCAAGTCCCATTCCGGTTCCTTTTCCCGGTTCCTTGGTGGTGAAAAAGGGCTCGAAAAGGTGACGGCGGGTTTCGGGGCTGATACCGCTGCCGGTATCGGCGATACTGATGTGGAGATACTTGCCGGGGAGTGTTTTCTGCTGGTACGGGGTTGAGAAGGTCGCGTCGAGTTCGATGTTTTCGGTGGCAAAGGTAAGGGTGCCGCCGTCGTGCATCGCATCTCTTCCGTTGAGTGCGATATTGAGCAGTGCGTTCTGGATCTGCCCCGGGTCCCCCAGCGTGTAGCGGTCGGTCGCTTCGAGGTTCTGGATAATCGTAATGGAGCGATCTATGCTTCGGGCGAGGATCCCGGCAACTTCACCGATTATTGTGTGTGTATCGACCGCCTGGCTGAGGTAATTGCCTTTTCGGGCAAAGGCCAGCAGTTTACCGGTGAGATCCGCCGCGCGGGTAACGATGCCGGTGATTGCTTTGGCAGTGGCGTGTGTCTCGGAATCCTCCGGATGATCGACTTTGATACACTCGGCAAATCCCATGATCCCGGCCAGCTGATTGTTGAAATCGTGGGCGATGCCTCCTGCAAGCTGCCCGATCACCTGCATTTTTTCCGCCTGTCGCAGCTGTTCCTCAAGCCGGTTTTTCTCCTCCTCCGCCTTTTTTGTCTCGCTCAGATCGCGCAGAATGCCCTGAATTCCTTCGGGGATTCCCTTATCGTTGAGGATAAGCGAAGGGGAAAATTCAGCGAAAAAACAGCTGCCGTCTTTTCGCTGAAATTCAAATTCCGGCAGCATACGGTAGTAGGGAGGGGGGTGCTGCTGCATATAATGGGAAAAAAAGAAAATCAGGTGCTCGCTGTGTTGACGGGTGGTAAGGCGATCAATGCCGAGGCCGATGAGTTCTGCGGGTGAATACCCGAATACGCAGGTTACCGAAGGGCTGATGTAGGTGATTTTGAAATCGAGATCGATCAGCAGCAGTACATCACGCATATTCTCGGCTAGAAGTCGGTATTTTTTTTCACTGGATCGCAGTTCCTCTGTTTTATTCTCCAGCTTGTTCAGTGAACTCAGCAGCTGCTTCTGGATAAAATGCACCACCGTGAGGCTTGCCAGCGAAAAGACGAGGTAGCCGCTCAGGTGGGAGATCCATGATTGCGGCATTCCCATATATTTCGCAACATCAAAATCGCATGTTATGGTTCCGGTTGAAAAAAGGAATGCAGCTGCGGTGAGGACTCCGAGGCTGACGAACAGAACTCCCAGTCCCACTCCGTACCCGAAGAGCGTCCCGGTGACAACACAACAGCTCATCAACATGGTGAAATTGACCGTCAGCAGACCGGAATAGAAAAATTTAACGCATCCGCTGATGGTAAGAAGCAGTATAAAGAGTGGACCTACCAGTCTGGTGGGAAGATGTTTACGGCAGAGAAGTACCGTCACGATAAGGAGGTACGTGGCAACATCAATAATAATGGTGATATGCCAGCCCAGTTTCGCGATTTTAAACATTGAACCCAGTGTGGCCACTGCACCGAAGGTAATGGCGAACAGTGCCAGTTTGTCAAACAGGATGCGGGTGAGATTCGCTATCTCCGGACTGGAATGCCGATTGGCAACAGGGGGACTGGTGGCCATGATGAAATTGTACTCTCTTCACGGAATGATGTGAAGGACTCCGCATTGGCGATTCAGTAATAAAATAATGTATTACGGTTTCGGATGGGGGAAATGAGGGTGGGGGGCGGAGTAAATCATGTCACTTTTCCACAAGGCGTAACAACTGATCCTGTCTGCTGTTGAAACGTTGCGCAGGTGGGGGGCGAGGGGGTATCTTTTATCCGGAGCGCTTCAAAACTCCACAATTTCACACTTCCGCGTGTATTCCGGTGTAAATGCTGAGTGCCTGTTGTTCGGCACAGTCACTAAGCACGGTGTACGAAAATGGTGACCGTTTTCAGATGATGAATAATTTCAGGCAGTTACACCTTATCCTTGTCGCAGCTGTGACCGTTTCCGCCCAGACCAACCTCAGCGGCAGTATCGGCGGGATGATTCTCACCCGGGAGGGAAATCCCTTTGTGGTAAGTGAGGATATCGTGATCCCCTCGGGGAAAAAGGTCACGGTGCGGGAGGGGTGTGTCATCCTGTTTCAACCGTTTACCGGAGTTGTTGTTGACGGCAGCCTTGTTGTAGAAGGTACGGCGGAAAACCAGGTGGTGTTCACCTCGGTTAACGATACCCTCTACGGCACCGGTCGTGAGAAAAAGCCGGAACCGTTCGACTGGAACGGAATTCATTTGAAACAACGCGCCCGCAATGTCCGCTTATCACATTTCGTTCTGACCTATTCCGTATATGGTATCAAATCCCAGATCGATGATGTGGTTCTGTCGCGGGGGGTGTTTGCAAACAACGGGCAGTATCATTTTACCGTAAACGATGTCATCGAGTCTGTGGTTGAATATCTTCCTTACTCCTTTAATAATGAGGCCGGCCCCGATACCCTGCAATCGAAACCGGGTCGCATGGCCGGTGGGTGGCGTCGTCCACTTTCGATAGCCGTAATGGCTGCAGGTCTGGCCGGCGGTGGCGGAGGCGCAGGCTATTCGTACTATCGGGAACGGGGGTTCCGGACGCTGTATTACAATGATGAGAACTCATCCGCTGAATTTGATCGGTACTACGAGGGGCGGCAGCGGTGGCGCAACTACGCTGTTGTTGCGGGATCCGCAGGTGGAGCGTTGCTTGTTACCGGTGTGGCGCTGTTTGTTTATGATCATCTGACGGGAAAGCAGACTGCTGTTTCAGTAGTACCTTTCTTCGGCAGTGAGAGTGGTTTCTGTATCTCGATACCACTGGGTGATGCAGGCAGATGATGAAACAACACACCGATATAATCACCGCGCTGGCGGTTCTGGTGGTACTTCTGCTGGTGTATACCTGCACAGTGGTGCGTGACCATCCGCTCGACGAGCAGAGCGACAGCTATGTTGTACCTGAGATAACCATCGATTCACTACTCTCCTCAATACCATCTGAAGATACTATTCACTTTGATTCCGGATCGATCGTTTTTACGACCGGTGAGTATGTGCAGGAGTTCAGGGTTCGGTTATCCGACGACGAAACCTGGAACGATACGCAATGGCAGGCAGGGCAGGAGTTCCATCTGACGGATCTTGAAGATGGTGCGTATAGCCTGACGTTGCAGACACGGTATCGCAGTGGTGAAGATATCACCGAAAGCCATTACACCTTTTATGTTCTTACTGCCGGCTATAAGCCTGCAAGCACTGATACGGCTGACAGTACGATCCTGTTTGTACCCGGCAATTCACGCGAACTCCCGGTGGACTTTACCGGTCTGGGACCACTGACCATTCAGTGGTATCACTCCGATAGTGCACTTGACGATAACGATACTTCGATACTCATACTCGATGACCTTTCCACAACGGATACCGGGAGCTATTTCTGTACTGCAACCAACAGCTATGGGGTCGCTCAAAGTCGCAGGTTTATTCTTGTTCAGGCTCCGCAGTATCGGGTTGTTTATCATTCCAACGACGCCGACAGTGGCAAGGTGCCGGTGGATGACAGCCTGTATCTTGAGGGGGATAAAGTACTCACCCTGAATAACAGCGGGGACCTCAAACGGAAGGGGTACACGTTTGCCGGGTGGCGTACCACGCTGGATGATGACGCTGCATTCTACGGTGTCGACGCGAAGATGACGGTGGGTGATACCGATCTGATACTTTACGTCTGGTGGACCGACCGGATGGTTTATTCGCTGACTTACCACTCAAATGGTGCCGGCTCCGGAACGGTACCGGTGGATGGTAATGTGTACATCAGCGGCACGGCTGTTACGGTTCTCGGCAACACCGGCAATCTTGAGAAACCGGATACTGTTTTTGACGGATGGTCACGTGACAGCTCCGGGACCGGAAAACTGTACGCTGCAGACGATACGGTGATCATCGGAGAAGCCGATTTGTCACTCTACGCACAGTGGAGGAAGATTACCCGGTATCATATTTATTACGAAGCAAACGGCGCCGACGATGGCGACATACCGGTTGATTCCACCGGATACCAGTTGGGAGCAATGGTGGGAGTCGCGGGCAATACCGGTGATCTCACCAGATCCGGGTATACGTTTACCGGGTGGAACACCGCATCGGATGGCAGTGAAACCGACTACCGGGAGAACGATTCGCTGTCAATCCATGGGGATATTACCTTATATGCTCAGTGGACCGACAATCCTACGTTTACCGTTACGTACGAAAGTAATGGTGCTGAAAGCGGCGACATTCCGGTAGACAGCTGGCGCTATGAAGAGGGTGATACCGTGACCGTCGCAACCAACAGTGGCAGCCTGACTATAGCGGGGGAGTTCTTTACCGGATGGAATACCGCGGAAAACGGGGATGAGGGTACCGCGTATACTCCCGGGGCAACATTTATCATGGGAACGGAAGATGTTACCCTCTATGCTCGGTGGACCGCTAATCCGGTGTATACCATCACCTACCTCGGTAACGGCAATACCGGTGGCGAGGTCCCCGGAGCCGTAAGCGATGAGGCCGGTGTCCGGATAGCTGTTGCCGCACGCGGATCAATGGTCAACAAAGGACACCGTTTTACCGGATGGAACAGCTCCGCCGACGGCAGTGGAGCGGAGTATGCAGCCAACGATACGTTCACGATCGAGGAACGCGACGATTCGCTGTATGCACAGTGGGAGATCAACCGGTATACCGTATCCTACGATGGAAATAGTGACAACGTGACCGGCGTACCCCAGTCGACTACCCACCGGTACAACTCGGAAATAACGCTTGATGACGGAGTTCCTGAACGGATCGGCCACACCTTTTTCCGCTGGAACACTTCTGAAAATAGCGATGGTGAGGACTACCAGCCGGGAGGCCGGTATACTGTCGGTGCTGATGATATCACCTTTTACGCACGATGGAATGTAAACCGGTATGCGGTTTCCTATAACGGAAACGGGAACACGGGGGGGGCTGCTCCCGCCCCCGATACAATCAGCTACGGTGACAGCACCGTAATTACCGGTAAAGGGAATCTCCTGCGGACCAGCTGGTCCTTTACCGGGTGGAATACGGAGCCGGACGGGAGCGGTACCGGGTACCTGCCTGATACCACAATTCTCATGGGTGCGGAAGATAAGGAACTTTTCGCACAGTGGGAGAAGAATGATTATACCGTGACGTTTATCAAAAATGATACGGCCGCGACAGGGAACATGAGCGGGCAGACGATAGAATTTGATGCAACCGACGCACTTGACGATAACGGATTCTCCAAAACCGGGTGGAGCCTTTCCGGGTGGGCGACGAGTGCCGATGGGCCGGTAGTTTATGACGATGGTGCCGATTATACAATGGGCGCGGGTGATGATACACTGTATGCACAGTGGATAATCAATTCCTATTCGGTTGTTTTTATGAAAAATGGCAGTTCCGTGAGCGGGAACATGGATCCGCAGACGATTGAGTACGACGCGACGGTTGCGCTGAACGATATCGGATACACTCGAACCGGGTACAGCTTTGCCGGGTGGGCAGCGGCACCTTCAGGTTCGGTGGAATATGATAATGGTGCGGATTATACAATGGGGTTGGGAGACGATACGTTGTATGCACAATGGACGGCAATTGATTATTCAATCACGTATCATCTTAATGGAGGAACGAACGGCGGCAATCCGGCTTCCTATAGTGTTGAAAGTGCGGCAATTACCCTTGCCGCAGCTTCGAAGACGACGTATATCTTCAGGGGGTGGTATGACAACGTGAACCTTACCGGTGCAAAGATACCCGCCATTCCTGCAGGATCAACCGGCGACAGGGAATTCTGGGCGAAATGGGTTGTTGCCGATGTCGACGGAAATGAGTATACGACGGTAACGATCGGTGGACAGGAATGGATGGTGGAGAATCTGAAGACAACCCATTATAGAGACGGAACACCCATTCCGAGGGTGACGGATGATGCAGCCTGGGCTGCTCTTACCTCTCCCGGGTACTGTTGGTATGATAATGACAGTGCGACGTATAATGCGGATTATGGGATCTTGTATAACTGGTATGCCGTTGCCGATACGAACTCCCATATACTTGCTCCGGAGGGGTGGCGGATACCGACCAATGAGGACTGGGAAGAACTCATTGCTTTTCTTGGTGGGGCATCAGTTGCGGGTGGAAAACTAAAAGAAGTTGGGACGGAACATTGGAGTTCACCGAATACCGGTGCCACAAATGAGTTTTCGTTTAATGCACTTCCTCCGGGTGCACGATTCGACGATGGCATTTCTAGGTGGGTAACGGTATCAACAAATTGGTGGTCAGTATCCGAGTATAGTACCACTTATGCCTGGCAATACAACCTTGTTTATTTTACGGCGAGTGTTGAGTCTGACTGTTTTTATAAAAATGCCGGGTTCAGTATCCGTTGCATACGCGGTGAACGCACTCATTTCAACGTTACGTTCAATTCCCTGGGGGGAAGTGTCGTTGCGTCGCAGTCGGTACGCGGAGGTGATTATGCTGTGGCTCCCACGGAACCGACTCGAAATAGTTATTCTTTTACTGGGTGGTTCAAGGAGCCGGAGTGTACGAACGAGTGGAATTTCGGTGTAGAAACGGTTACTGGACCGGTGGTGTTGTATGCAAAGTGGGTTCCTGTAGGCATGGCATTAATTCCGGCTAAGGATAGTTCATTTAATATGGGCGGAACCCTTGATAGTACAGAGCAACCAATTCATTCTGTATCTTTCAGTTTCAATTTTTGGATTGATACGACAGAAGTGACTCAAGGACAATTTCAAGCATTGATGGCATCAACATACGGTGGGTATGTACAACCAATATGGACTGATGCTTACGGATTAGGAGATAATTATCCTGCTTATAATATTAGCTGGTATAATGCGGTGTTATATTGCAACGCTCGAACAAAGTATTCGGGAAGTCACGATACAGTTTATGAATACACCTCCATTACTGGCAGTCCTGGCTCAGCTACTTGTGTATTGGAGGGAATTTCAATCAATCTGAACAAAATAGGGTTCCGGCTACCGAATGAGGCAGAATGGGAATATGCTTGTCGCGGGGGAACAACGACGGATTATTATTGGAATAGGAATTTTGATCCATATCCATTTAGCGTAGCAGATTCGAATGAAATTGACGAGAATGTAGTCTGGAGTAGAAACTCAGCACCTGATGTGAGCGAACATAGAACGCAAGTGGTTGCAACCAAAATAAAAAACCCTTTCGGCCTTTATAATATGAGTGGAAATGTAACTGAGTGGTGTAACGATTGGTACTCACATGATTACTACTCTACAAGTGAACCGATAGATCCAGCTGGACCGTTGAATGGTTCTGACCGTGTATTGCGTGGTGGAGACTGGTCTGCGAGCGCAAAATGGTTACGTTCTCAGTCTCGGTATCATTATCCTCCATTAGGCTTGACTTTCACCGGGATTCGTTCAGTATTACCAGTCTCTATTCAATAGAATCCTTTGAATTTTGTCCATTAAATCGAAAGTTGTCAAAATTCCGATCGGGATAATAACGAATAAGTGCAGGCTACTATCATACATCAACGGTTCATCTCAATATGATGCAGCTGTTTCACCTTCCACTTGGACACCAATTTTCTTAGGTTTAATGGCATGATATTGAGGATTTGTTTTTCCATTGAATGGAACTTTAAAATTCCTCCTCTGGTTGATGGTGACTTCCTTCCGTACGCCACAGAACACACCCCATCCTTACCGACACGCATAAAAAAAAGAGACCCGTTCACTGAACAGGTCTCCTTTTTTATGGTCGGGGTGACTGGATTCGAACCAGCGGCCACTTGAACCCCATTCAAGTGCGCTACCAGACTGCGCTACACCCCGACAAATTTTAAGAAGCAAAAAATACATCCAACCCGGAAGCAGGGCAAGGTCGTTATTCCGGTGTCATTAAAATAGCTGGTTATTTACATCCCGTCTGGCAAATTTTTCCTCATCTCCCGGCAGATGCTGCCCTGATTTCCCCCGTTCTCCTTAACCGCTCAAGTACTGCGACCGGGAACCGCTGTTGTAACTCACTGATAATTAATGATAAAATTGAATCCGTTCACCGCAGTGTTTCTGGCATATCGGTTGCACTGCACTTTGTTGCTATTTCGGCCTGGGAGCTTGTATGAATCTGAAGATGAAAGACTTTATCGCTATCGCGGTGGCAACGGTTGCCACGTTTCCGGTATTGTACCTGGTGATGCTGTTTGTTACCGGTGCGGCGCGCATTGAATTTCAGCGTCCGAAGGATGACGGCGAGAAGCAGCAGAAAGTCGAAATGGTGAAACGATCCGCCCGGAAGGATTCCCTTGCTCTCAGAAATTCAAAGACGTTTCAGGCGTTGCAATTGGAGCGGGCGGAGCTGGAGAAGGAACGTCAGCGTATGCGCGAGCAGCAGGAACGGATCAATCTGCTGCAGTCAGAGGTTGAGCAGGAGCGTACATTGCTCTCTGAGGAACGGCATAAATTCGAGAGTGCGGTGCAGAAAAGCGACTCGCTCGGGAGTAAAAAGATCAAGGATCTGGCAAAAATGTACGCCGCGATGCGGCCTTCCGAAGCTGCCTCCATTCTGAGCACACTCAATGACCGGATGGTGGCGAACGTGCTCAAGGCGATAAATGACGACCGGCAGAAAGCGAAAATTCTGGGGGCGCTTTCAACCGATAAGGCAGCCAGGATCAGCAGGATCATCGGCGCTCCGTAATTTTTACAGGGTATGAAAAGCCTGAATTTCAGGCGTGGTTACTGATAAAAACATTAACAGAGGAGAGGAGGTGATGAGATGAGAACTGATGCGATGGAATCTTTTTTCGGTGGTAATGGAAAGGCGGCTGCGCGGATGGACTGTACGGGTTTTCAGAAGAGAAACAGTACCGGTACGGAGTCGGCGGCAAGGCAGGATCAGGCTGCCGGAAAAAGACCGTTTGAAAAGGCACTGGCAGAGGTTACTGCCGAAAATGTCGCGGCACACCGGAGTACGAAATCAACGGTGGCAAAGCGCGAAAACGGTAGTGTCAAAACCAGCCGGGAGACGGATAAAGCTAATTCTTTGAAAGAGGAAAACCGTGAAACGGCGCAGATCCCCGAGGAGCTGCTGCAGTTGTTACTGGGTACTATTTCCGAATCAAAGGAGGAGACGCCGGTTGCGGAGAACATGTTGATCAGCGATGATGTTGCCGACAGTGCGGAAGCCATAGTAGGCGAGGCATTGACCGTGATATCAGAAGCTCTCGGCATTTCCATATTCGGAAACCTCGAGGAGCTTTCCCTTAAAGAGGTGGGGAAGGATACTCAGGAACAGTTTGCCGAAATAGTTTTCACTCTCAGGAAAATGCTGCAGGCATTTGAATCAAGCCGTGAACAGGGTATGCCGATTGAGTTGCCGACGGGTACGGTGCAGGGTGAGGGAATAGATGCACTGGCCGATGTCCTTCGGGTAAGCGTGTTTAAAATCGAGGTTGCCAGTTCAATGCTTGGCATTGCCGAACCGGTGCAGAAGCAGGTTGCGATGCAGATGGAGGTTTTTCAGGCCAGTGGTATTGTACAGGCTACCGATCCTTCCACGATCATGATGGCTTCGCAGCATACGGAACGGTTGTTCCAGGGAATGTTCTCCGGGGATAAGACGTCGTCGGAGCTCACCGCACTGGTGCAGCAGGTGAAAAAACTGCTTGCCGAGCATGGTGAAGACACTTCGGGGATCACCGTTGCAACATCTTCGGATGTAAAATCGGCCCCCCTCAAAGGCGATCTGCAGCAATTTGACGCAACGGTGTATCGTGCAATGCTCAAGATCGACAAGGAGGTGAAGGTTGAGCAGGAAAACGGTCAGGCGGTTATTGCCGGCGATAAAGAGGGACCGGTGAAATTGGCCAAACCGATCATTACGGTCGCACAGGATCCCGCAGTGGTGAAGGGTGCGCAGGACGCCGATACCAACGCGGTTTCGGCGGTTCAACCCGGCGTACAGTTCGGTACAGCCATCGGCAGCGAGACACGAATATCGTCTACGCTCATGCGGATGACCGATGAAACTGTGATGGAGCAGATTACCGGCAAACTGCAGACTGCGGTGCGGTCGGGAATGTCGGAGGTCAGGATTCAGCTGCGGCCGGAGTCACTCGGTGAAGTCTCTATGCGCATCCGCATGGAGGGTGATGTCGTCCTGGCAAAAATAGAGGTGCAGAATCAGCAGGTGAAGGAAATCATGGAGAGAAACCTTCCGATGCTCAAGGATGCGCTGGCACAGCAGAATCTCAACACCGGGGCGTTTGATGTTCAGGTAAACAGTGGTAACGGGCGTCACTTCGGTAACATGCCCCATTCACCCTGGAGTCAGGAGGAGACCGCAGGAAATAGCACGAGCGGTCAGGGAAAAGAAGATGAGGAGCACGGCTACACCGGAGAACAGGGGCGCCGCCCGGGGTCAGATACCGGGAGACGGTTCGGCAGTAACAGTGTTGAATATTTCGCATAAAGGGAGGAGGTGAATATGGCTGGAGTAGCAAGTGTTTCGTCGACGATTGATCAATTGACAAAGTCGCAGGAGCCTTACACTGCGACCGCGGCAATCAATGACGGGGTGATCGATGAGGCAAGTTCCTCGGTAACGGGTGACCGGAACACCGATCTGTTTGATTTGTCGGGAAACACGCTGGGGAAGGATGAATTTCTGAAGTTGCTGGTAACGCAACTGCAGTATCAGGATCCGCTCAATCCTATGGAGAACACCGAGTTTATTTCACAGCTTGCACAGTTCAGCGCACTTGAGAACAGTACCAATGTGGAAAAAGCGATCGGTGACCTGGGTGACTCGTTCAAGAGTACGGTTGATGCACAGCAGTACAGTGCCCAATCAATGAACAATACCGCTGCCGTATCGCTCATCGGTAAGGAGGTCCGCATGCGGCAGACCACTATCAGCTGGTATGCCTCGGCGGGTGAATCGGTACCGATCAATGTGCACCTGGGGAACAACAACTCGGCAGTGGTCGAGATCGTCAATCGTGACGGTGAGGTGGTAAAGACCCTCGAAGCCTCGGGTAAGGACAGTGAAAACTCCGTGGCGATCTCGTGGGACGGCTCTACCGATCAGGAGACGGTGGCACCGAGCGATATCTACGAAATCCGTATTCAGGGTCAGGAGGAACACCCGGAACTGTATGCCTATGCGCAGGATGTGGTGGAAGGGGTACGGTTCAGTCCGGATGGTGCACTGGTGAAAATAGGCGGTCAGGAACTCTCGATCGGTAATGTGCTCGATGTTTCGATCGGCAGTGCTTCCGGCAGCGCGGGGGGATTATCGCCCTCATCGGCAGTAACCCTGCTCGGGAAACAGGTACGCATGCGCCAGTCGTCGGTATCATTCCGCGGGCTCGCTAATGAGCAAGTCGCCGTCAATGTTGAAGCCGGTGCGCGGCAGTATGTCCAGATGGAGCTGGTGGATACTGCAGGGCAGGTTGTCTATTCGGCATCAACGCAGGTTAATGAGGATGGTATTGCACAGTTTGTGTGGAATGGTCTGAAAAATGACGGGACCTATGCAGACCCGGCGCAGTATCGCGTCAGACTGGCGGGTGAGGAGAGTGATCCTTCTCTGTATGCCTATTCGGAAGGAATTGTCAGTGGAATCGCCAATCTTAACGGCGACGCACGGTTGCGGGTTGGCAATTATACGGTTCCCCTGAGCAGCATTATCGATATCGCCGATGCGGGAACGGAGGTGAGCGGAGTATGAGTACATCAGGGATGAACAGTGTTTCGATGCAGCAGCTGATTGCTTCACACCGGGCGGCAGTAATCCGGCCGATCGGTCCCGGAACAGTCAGTGGCACGCAATCGGCCCGGCAGGGGCAGGCAAAGAGCGGTGGTGAGTTTTCCGAACTTCTGCAGTCCCGTATGGGTGATGTCAGGTTCTCGGCGCATGCGGCCACCAGGATGAAAAGCCGCAGTATGGATATCACGCCCGAGATGATGGGGAAGCTGCAGAAAGCAGTGGACGGAGCGGCAGGGAAGGGGGCGAAGGATTCGCTGATTCTGCTGAAGGACTATGCTTTTATTGTGAATATTCCAAACAGGACGGTAGTAACTGCAATGGACGGCGCAAGTATGAAGGAAAACATTTTCACGAACATCGATAGCGCGGTTGTTGCGGATTGAACGGTACAGGACCGCTACGTCTGATTAAGACATAGCGGATGTACGAACCGCCGAACGACGGAAGCGGTTCAAACTATCAGATACGCACTACCGCCTCGGGTGAGGAGGTACTTATGGTCAGGTCACTTTATGCGGGAATCAGCGGACTGCGGAACCATCAGGTTGCTATGGACGTTACAGGCAACAACATTGCCAACGTCAATACCGTAGGTTTCAAGTCGGGGCGCGTTACTTTCGAAGAATCTATGTCACAGCTGTTACAGGGTGCTTCCCGTCCTGCCGGAAATGCAGGCGGTACCAATCCGTTGCAGGTCGGACTCGGAATGTCGGTCGGTTCGATCGACACGATTCTTTCACAGGGAAACCTGCAGACAACAGGCCAGATAACCGATCTGGCGCTCGAAGGTAAAGCCTATTTTGCCTTTTCAAACGGTGAAGGAAATTTCTACGGACGTAATGGGGCACTGCAACTCGATTCGCTGGGCAGGATCGTTTCGCCCACGAACGGGTACCGGCTACAGGGGATGATGGCTGCAACCGACGGCACCTATCCGGCTGGAACCGCGATCGGCGATCTGCGGATTCCCTATGGCGAAAAATCTCCCGCCCGGGAGACGAGCATGGTCCGGTATGCCTGTAACCTCGACAGTGATTCCGACGGACTCGGTACGGTGACTCACTCGAACCGGTACCTTGCCCAGGCTGAAGATACCGATACCATCACCGCGCTCTTTGATCAGGACGGTAATGATCTGGGTATCCAGAGCGGTGATCAGTTGTATGTGTCAATCGCCGGTTCCGACCCCGGTACGATAACGGTGACACCGACCATGACGATGGCCGATCTCGCCGCTGAGATACAGACCTATCTGCGAACCCAAATGGGAAACAACTTCATCAGTGTCAATGCGAACAACGGCGATTTTACCGTTGATGCATCGTTGCTCAACCCGGCTGATTCAATCGTCGGATTGCAGATCAGCAGCAACCGGCCCGGTTCCAATTCCTATGTTTCCAATGCGTTTTCGTTTCCACCGTCAATCGATGGCGGAAATTCCCAGACCGTCACCGGGTTCCGTTCTCCGGCAACCGAAACCGATAATCTCGCCGATATTTTCGATGCGAACGGACAGACGCTCGGTCTTGAATCCGGTGACGAAATCAACATCAACGGCTCAGTCGGGGGAACCAATATTTCAACCACCACCGGCACCTACAACGATCCTGCGGATCCGAATACACTGGTGACGCTCGGCGATCTCACCACCCTCATTCAGCAGGCATTCCGTCTGCCTCAGACCGATGGCACACTCTACGACAACCCCTCGGTGAGTGTCAACAACGCCAACACCGACGACGACCGGATTCCTGACGGATCGATCGTAATACGCGGGCAGCGGGAAGAGGCGTTCGCCGTCAACAGTGTCTCGATCAGTGCCACCGATTCGAACAATACCGTTCCCGCACCACGCGTTTTCAACGCGAACATGGCATTTACCGAGATTCAGACGGCACGTGACACCGGTACTCAGAGTACCTCGATCGTCGTATACGATGAATCAGGTGATTCCCATTCGATTACCACGACCTTTACCCATTCCGGTACCCCGGGAGAGTGGCTCTGGGAGATTACCACCGAGGGCGGTGAACAGATTATCGGTGGAAACCGGGGACGAATCACTTTTGGACAGGACGGGTCTCCCTCTTCGTTCACGTTCGATGACAATTCGACCACCTTTCGGTTCGATCCGATGAACGGTTCGAATGCGGTCAGCATCAATCTTGATGTCGGGACACCCGGGTCATACCGCGGGGTAACTCAGTTCCGCTCCCCTTCAACAACGGTCGCCCGTGAACAGGATGGGTATCCGATGGGAAAACTGCAGGAAATTTCGATAGATGAGTACGGCGAGATTTCCGGCGTATATACCAACGGTATCTCGAAATCGATCGCCCGGATCTTTGTGGCTGAGTTGAATAACCCGGCCGGGCTCATGAAGGTGGGTGACAGCATGTACTCGGTTTCCAACAACAGTGGCGAGGCGGTACTGCTTCGTCCGGGTATCGGAAGCTCGACCACTATCAAACCGGGGGCACTCGAAATGTCCAATGTCGAACTGGCGACCGAATTCACGAATATGATCACGACACAGCGTGGGTTCCAGGCGAATGCCCGGGTCATAACTACCAGTGACACCATGCTGCAGGAACTGGTGCAACTGGTTCGGTAAATAGTTTTGCATAAGCGTTCGTTGAGCGGAGTCGAAACGAAGCGCATGTTTTGACATTTCGACTCCGCTCAATGTCCGAATTCGTTTACTTGCGTTGAAACTGAATGTTTTTGGGCAGGGGCGGTAAGCCCCTGCTATTGCACGGAATCTGTTTATATGATATGATTGTGAAAACCGGAGTGTTCCATGATCGCCTTGCGCAGAATAAACGGCAGAGAATTCATCCTGAATGCTGACCTCATCGAATCAATCGAATCGACACCAGACACGATGATTACGTTGACTTCGGGAAAGAAAGTCATCGTTCTTAACAAGGTTGATGATATCGTTAGAAAATCTATAAAATACAAACAGTTATACCATCAATCACTCCAGGTTGTACAACCGAAACAGCCGATTGAAACACTACCACCGGCAACCGGTGTCGAAAGGAGTGCCTGAAGCATGGATCTGGCGACACTTATAGGACTGATCTGCGCCGTCTTCCTGATACTCTTCGGTATCAAGCCGCAGAATATTCCCGCGTTCATCGACCTCCCGTCGATGTATATCACCGTCGGCGGAGCGGTCAGCGCCACCATTGCCGCATTTCCGGCGTCAAAACTGCTTACCAGTTTCGGTATATTGAAAAATGCTTTTTTTGTAAAAACCGAGACACCGGTTGAGATTATCAAGCAGTTGGTTGAGTTTGCCGAGCAGGCACGTCGTGAGGGAATTCTGACCCTTGAAGCGCGGGCGGCAGAGATAAAGGATGAATTTCTTAAAAAAGGAATTCAGCTTGCCGTTGATGGTACTGAATCGGAACTTATCAAGGATATCCTCTCAACCGAAATCGCTTTTACCGAATCACGGCATGAGGAAGGCGCGAAGATTTTTGATTTTCTTGCAGCGATGGGCCCCTCGTTCGGTATGATCGGAACGCTGGTCGGTCTGGTACTCATGCTCGGGAACATGAGCAACGTTGAATCGATCGGTCCGAATATGGCGGTCGCTCTGATAACCACGCTGTATGGATCGATACTGGCAAATGTTTTCTGCCTCCCCATGGTCGAGAAGTTGAAAGGGTATTCACGGAAGGAGATTCTGATCAAGGAACTTATGCTCGAAGGAATCATGTCGCTGCAGTCGGGTGATAACCCTCGTATCGTTGAACAGAAACTCACTGCATTTCTGGAGCCGGGAATACGGGTGGCGGTAATGAAGGCAAAGAAGTAACGTATTTAAATAAAATAAGTTGTAAGGCTATTGTAAGGTAGTTTGGAAAGAATCGGAGCGGGAGATGGCGCGAGGTAAAAAACAGGAATGTCCGAAAGGTGCTCCGGCATACATGTCTACCTGGGGTGACATGTGTACGTTGCTGCTCTGTTTTTTCGTAATGCTTCTCGCGATGTCGACCATAGATCCGGCCAAGTTTGATGTAGCCGCATCTTCTTTTCAGAATGCCTTCAGCGGTGTATTGGAGTCATTTCCTTCGATCATGATTACTCAGGAGGTGCTCATTCCCCGGCTTGGCGGTACAGAGCAGAATAAACGTCTGGCGGTTGACGCGGCCCGGCGGATTCGTAAAGCGGTTAAAAGTGAAAATCTCGACGATGCGATAAAGGTGAAGGTTACTGAGAGCGGTATTGCCGTCAAGGTGGCTGATCCGATCGGTTTTGATATAGGAGATGCGGAGATCAAACCGGAGCTTATCAGCGTGCTTGGGCAGATTGCCGAGATAATTGGCAGAGTGGAGGGAACACAGATACGGGTTGAAGGGCACACCGACGATATACCGATTCACACGAGAAAGTTTCCCTCAAACTGGGAACTCAGTGCGGCGCGGGCACTCAATGTGGTGAAGTTTCTTGCGTCTCGCGGCAATATAGACCCTTCCCGTTTGAGTGCGATCGGGTACGGAGAGTATCGGCCTCTGGTACCGAATACCTCGGAAAAGAACCGCATGAAGAATCGTCGTATAGAGATTTTTGTGGATTATATGCAGAAGCAGGAACATCAGAACAGTGATATTTCGGAGCAACAGGAGTAGCAATTATGGCAGATCAGCCTGAAGCAACTGAAGGTGGAGCAGGGGCCGCACCGGCGTCGAAAGGCGAAGGTGGGAACAATAAAGTGCTCATGATCGGGATTCTGGCCGGCGTAATTCTGGTCAATTCGATTATTGCGTTTTTAATGGTACGGGTAACCAAACCCCCGAATCCTGAAGTGAAGGCGGCACAGGCACAGGCAGATTCGCTCAAGCGGGCAACCGAGCGGATGACGGTTATGGGAGCGACAACAGCAGATGCACCCATCGAGGCGATCGTTAATATCGCCGGTACCGAAGGCGATCGCTTTCTAAAAGCGTCAATTATTTTTGAATTCGACGACAAGGAGTATCCTGATTTAGGAGCTGAGTTGGTACGTAGAGGACCTAAATTCAAAGACTTATTGATAAATCATTTATCGCGTTTAACGTTGACTGACCTCACGGAAACGGATGCGAAAGAGAAAATACGCAAGGATCTGCTCCGTCTGGTCAATGCAACCATACCTCCCAAGGTGGGTGAAGTACGGGAAGTGCTTTTTAAAACGTATATAATTCAATAACAAGGATTTGCGTGTGAGTGACATTCTCTCACAGGAAGAAGTTGATGCGCTGCTCTCGGCGGTTTCCACCGGAGCCGGTGATTCGGAACCGACCAGTACCCCGGATGTAAGTACGCCGGTGTTTGGTGGTTTTTCGTCTGATGACAGCGAGAAATCACTCTCTCTTTACGATTTCAGGCGCCCCGACAGGGTTTCCAAAGATCAGATGCGGACTCTGCAGAATCTTCATGAAGGGTTTGCACGGCAGTTTTCAACCACTCTTACCAACTTCCTGCGTACGTTTGTCGAGATTGAGCTGGTAAGTGTTGATCAGCTGACCTATTCAGAATTCGTCATGTCGATCTCAAATCCAAGCTGCATCTATGTCTTTAAAATGGAACCGCTTGAAGGGAATGCAATTCTGGAGATCAATCCCTCGCTGGTTTTCTTTATCATCGACCGCCTGTTCGGTGGGCAGGGGCGTCCTTCGGAGCAGAACCGGGAACTTACGCTGATTGAGCAGAACGTCATTAACCGGATTGTCGAACGGAGTCTGCAGGATCTTAAGGAAGTGTGGGAACATATCGGTGTATTTAGTCCAAAGATAGAGGCTTACGAAACTAATCCGCAGTTTGTTCAGATTGCACCCCCGGGGGAGACGGTCATTCTGATCTCGCTCGAAGTGCGGATGCAGAACGCATCGGGGCTTATGAGTATCTGTTTTCCGTACATGCTGCTGGAGAATGTTATCAATAATCTTTCGGGTGAATCGTGGATGTCTTCACGAAGCACGGCAACCGTGGAAACACGAACAACACTTGAACATGAACTGGAAACGGTTGATCTGCCGGTATCGACTCTTATCGGCAAAACAACACTGACCATTCGGGACCTGCTGCAACTGCAGCGTGGTGATGTGCTCTGTCTCGATAAACCGTACGACAGCGACCTGATTCTGCAGGTTGGCGGTAAAAACAAGATGGCGGTGCGTACCGGGCTTGTTGGCCGCAAAAAAGCGGTAAAAATAGTGAAGGTGCTCGAGAAGGAGGTACCGGGTTGCGATGAGTGATATACTATCTCAGGAACAGATCGATGCCCTGCTGAACGCGCAGGGGTTTGACGGCGGAGGTGAGGAGCTATTCCAGGAGAATCCGACCGACGTTTGTTCGCTTCTCCTCAAAACCTACGATTATTTCTGTGAACAGGCATCAACAGTCATATCCACGGTACTCAATCGCAAGGTCACGTATGCTACCGAATTATGTGAAGCAGGAGATTCCGATACCATACAGGAAAAATTACCCTCGGTTCTGCTGGCTCTTAAAATAGGTATCAAGGGTGCTTTTGAAGGTGAATTTTACCTGCTGTTCGAAAAAACAAACGTGGCAGTACTTTCCGATCTCATGATGATGGGCGACGGTACCGCGGAGTATACCGAAGATCACAAGGATGCCATCAGCGAATTATTCAACCAGGTGATGGGGGCGTTCACCACCACGCTCACTGCGGAACTGGGTGCTTCCGTCAGTTCCGACACTATCGAGGCGGTGGAATTTGATCTGGAACATCCCCCGTTTGCTCTCGATACGCACGAGATGATTCTTATTTCGCAGAAAATCGAAGAGCTTCCGGATACCTTTGCAGTTGTTCTTGTTCCCAAGGAACTCTCCAGCGGAATCGCCGAGAAAATGAAAGCGATTGCTGCTCCCATGAGTGGTGGATCCATGGATGAGAGCGTCGGCCTTAACATGAATGAACTCGATGATCTTTCTAAAGTTACATCGTTTTCAGGAGATGATGATGGAGGTTTTCAGGAAACCAGGATGTCGTCGGTGTCTGCCGGTTCCCAGCCCGGAATCGACATGCTGCTCGATGTTGATCTCGATGTGAATATTGAACTCGGTCAGTCCATGCTCTCAATAAAAAGAATTCTCGAACTGGCTCCGGGCTCGATAGTCGAGCTTGACCGTATGGCGGGAGAACCAGTGGACCTCATGGTCAACAATAAGGTGGTCGCTCGCGGAGAAGTCGTGGTAATCGACGAAAACTTCGGTATCCGCATTGTTTCACTCGTTTCTCCTGAAGATCGGATCAGGAGTCTCCGGTAGCATGGTTTTTCTGGAAAACAGATCCTTAGTTAGGTTCTGTTCAGAATACAGTAAAACGGCCGCGCTTACTTCCCTTCGGCAGGCTCAGGATAAACTCAGCTCAGCATGAGCGGCCTCAGTAAGTGAAATAAGCATATTGCGCTCATCCTGAGCTTGTCGAAGGATAGCACATATATAAACTCTAAGCAGGAATTGATTAAGTCACTAACGTTTTAAATGACAATTATTTAAATGGGATTTTCACCGGGAAATGGTGATAGAAAATAAACAGTACGGCGAAAGCGGGTGATACACCGTCGTAACCGTTTGAATAAAAGTACGTTGCAGGAAAATACTTCAGCAGATTCAATAGAAACATGAGTGGGGCATGTGGTTATGACTATTGGTACTCCCGAACTGAAACCGTACTCTCAGATAATGTACCGGTTTCTGATGATGGCGCTCATTCTCACCATCGGTACAGCTGCGCTGTTTGCCCAAACAGAAGACAATATCGGCGGGTTTGATATCGACAAGGTGCGCAGAGCGGCGCAATACAGCGACACCGGCGGCGGGGGTGATTCGTCGGTTGTTTCTTCCACGCGGGAGAGCATGGTTGCCGTTGTGCTGCGGATAGTGCTCTATCTCGGGGTGGTCATTGTTCTCATTCTGGTCATTTCATGGTTCTTCAGGCAGAAGGGATTGCAGGCGGTTCGCGGGGGCGGCGGTGCGATGGATATTATCGAGACGTTGCCGATCGGGCAGAACCGGATGCTTCTCATGGTCAGAATCCTCGATGAGATCTATCTTATCTCTCAAACCGCAAGCTCAATTACCATGCTCGATAAAATCGGCGGGCAGAAAGCGATGGATATCATCTCCTCGTCAAAAGGGGGGGGAACCATCATGCACTTCAAAGATGCTTTCAACAATTTTATGGGAAAGATGAAGAAACCGGTATGAGCGGCGTTGCAATGAATACTGTTTCCGTTTCCGCCGGCGCAGCTCCGACAGCCTCTGCTGAAAGTGACGACTCCCGGGTGTTACTGAAAAAGAGAACCGGCGGTAGCCGTTTCGCTGTTCACCATGTAGCCCTGTTCATCCTGGTTTTCTCTCAGATGGTGGCGCCGGTTGTCGCACAGGTGCTCCCCAAACTGACCCTGGGCATAGCTGAATCAGACAAGCCGGGGGATGTCGCCGTTGCCCTTCAGGTGCTGCTGCTGATCACGGTTCTTGCACTTGCGCCTTCTATTCTGGTGATGGGAACCTCGTTTGTACGGATTATTATTGTTCTCTCGTTTCTGCGTCGGGCGATCGGCACACAGACCATGCCGCCGGACCAGGTTATGGTTGGGCTGGCACTGTTCCTTACCCTGTTCATCATGGCTCCGGTTTTCACTCAGATCAACGATGATGCACTCCAGCCGTACCTCAAAGAGGAGATACAATTCCAGGAGGCGATCGACAAGGCCGGGGTACCGCTCCGTAATTTCATGCTTCGCCAGGTGAGTGAGAACGATGTGGCGCTGTTTGTCAAAATATCGCGCCTGCCGCCACCGAGAAATGTGGATGATCTGCCGTTTACCGTCATAATTCCCGCATTTATCACCAGTGAGCTCAAAATGGGGTTTATCATAGGTTTTATCCTGTTTATCCCGTTTCTGGTTATTGATATGATCGTTGCCAGCGTACTGCTATCGATGGGTATGATGATGCTTCCGCCGATCATGATCTCAATGCCGTTTAAAATTGTGCTGTTTGTTCTGGTTGATGGATGGCATCTTATTGTAAGACAGTTGGTTACGTCGTTCAATTAACGTTTGTAACAAGGGAAATTTCACTTGGATGCATCAACCGTAATCGATATCGGACGTCAGGCGCTGATCGTTACTCTGCTTGTTTCGGGACCGATGCTTATAGCAGGGCTGCTTATCGGTCTCGTGGTGGGAGTATTTCAAGCGGTAACTCAGATCCACGAAATGACGCTTACGTTCATCCCGAAAATTCTCGTGATGGTGCTGGTATTTCTGGCCCTTCTTCCATGGATGCTGATAAAACTGGTTGAGTATGCGACTTCCGTTTTCAATCTGATTTCTCAGGTCGGCAGGTTATGATGACCATGCCCTTCACCCTCGATCAGGCCGTGCTTTTTTTTCTGGTCTTCGTACGGGTGATCTCGATGCTTGCACTGGTACCGATTTTCGGTTCACAGTCGGTTCCCCCGCAACTGAAAGTCGCATTCGCCCTCATACTCAGCGCACTACTTTTTGTTCCATCCTATACGACCGGTGTCGCCTTCGACTACACATTCTCGATTCCGTTTTTAGGGTTGCTGGTGGTTAAAGAGGTTATGGTTGGTATCGCGGTTGGCTACGTTGCCTCGATGCTCTTTACCGCGCTGCAGTTTGCCGGGAAACTGGTGGATACGGAGATGGGGTTCGGGTTTGTCGAGCTGATGGATCCGAATACGAGTCAGTCCGTGACGGTCTGGGGGCAGATGCAGGTGGTTCTTTTTACCATTCTGTTTCTGGCGATAAACGGACACTACTTTCTGCTGCTTGCGATTCAGCGGAGTTTCGAATTGATCCCGCTTACCGGTGGTACCATGCCGGGGGGAAAAGTAGCGTTCCATCTTACCGCGCTGACGGGCGGGATTTTCGCGGTTGCCCTCAAGTTTGCCGCTCCTATTTACGTTACTCTGATTCTTTCGGAAGTGGCACTCGGAGCGGTCGCCCGAACCGTACCTCAGATAAACATCTTTTTTGTGGGTATGCCGCTTAAAATTGCGATCGGTCTTGGAACTGCGATACTGGTGCTGCCGATGCTTCTTTCGCTGTTCCGGGTAACCGTGGAACAACTGGTGCAGGATATCTGGCGACTATTGTTTCTGATGGCGTAGGTGCAGGTGAAAGGTCTGAATGATGGCAGATGATTCGGCTGAAGAAAAAACCGAGGCTCCATCCGATAAAAAACGACAGGATGCCCGTGAAAAAGGTACCGTCGCCAAAAGTACCGAGATAAACTCGGTGGTGGTGCTGCTTACCGGGATTTTCATGATTAAACTGCTCGGTCCCTGGATGTGGGGGGAACTTGCGGCGGGTACTACCGATATTTTCTCGTCGATTTCTACCCCGGAACTCACCGATGCCGGCGTTATCCGTTTTGTTTACAAAGCCCTCATTCTTCTGGCGAAGGTTGCCCTGCCGATTGCGGGAAGCATCATGATCGTGGGTCTGATCGCCAATGTTGCACAGATCGGTTTTCTCTTCACCCTTAAACCACTGGTGCCGAATTTTGAAAAGATCAACCCCATCAGCGGTTTCGGACGCCTCTTTTCACTCCGATCGCTGTTTGAAGCCGCCAAAAATATCGCCAAACTCACCGTTATTGGAATAATAGCCTACCTTACCCTCAAGGGAGAATTTCATAAAATGGTGCAGCTGGCCGATACCTCAGTCGGTACTATCTGGCTTTTCATGCTTACCGTGGCATTCAAAGTGATGGTGCGGATCGCACTGGTACTTTTGATTATCGCCATTCTCGACTATGCCTATCAGCGGTACGATCATGAAAAGCGGTTGAAGATGAGTCACCAGGAGCTTAAAGAGGAACGCAAGCAACTCGATGGTGATCCGCAGATAAAGGCGCGAATTCGTTCCCTGCAGCGGGAGATGGCGCGCAGAAGAATGATGGAGCAGGTACCCAAAGCTACCGTGGTGGTAACCAATCCTACCTATATCGCCATAGCACTGCGGTATGAACCGGGAGAATCGGATGCACCGGTGGTGGTTGCCAAAGGCAAACGGGTGCTTGCGGAACGGATTAAAACGGTCGCGCGTGAACATGGTATTCCGATTGTGGAGAACAAGCCGCTTGCGAGAGCCATGTACGACAAGGTGGAGCCGGGTCAGCCGATACCGGTCGATTTTTTTACGGCGATTGCCGAAATTATGGCCTATGTCTATCGCCTGAAGAACAGGAGTGCCGCATGAACAGAACAACCACCGGTCTTTTTTGGGCCGGGATAATCGGAGCACTGGTTTTACCTGTCTGCACTCCGGTTTCAACGGAACCCGACAGCGGAGAGGAACCGGCGCTGCTGCAGTTGAGTCTTGAAGAGCCGGGAAGGACTTTTGCCGAGTTCTCGGGAGCTCCGATACCCGCAATCATAGAACTTGATCGCGATACATCATTCCAGGTACTCACCTGGCATACCGGTCAGGGGTATCCGATCTATTCCGACAGCGTTATAAGTTCGACTGGACGGACCTTCACCGTTGAGCTTTACTGGACCAGTTATCCGCTTCGCAAAGACACTGCTCAGAATGCCTTTTTCGATACCGTATGGGTAAGCATGGGCGGTAGTCTGAAAAAGAGTAACAAGGTACGCATCAAGGTCACTAATCTGCCGGTTGTTGTCGACAGTGCACGGTTCGACAGCACTCTGTTTGCCGGACAGGATACCTTCTGGCAGTGTTCGCTTCCCGCTACGGGGCAACAACCGTATCCCTTTACTATTTTTGCCCGCGATCTCGACAGCAAGCAACCACTGATTCAGATACTCGGCAACGAGGGAAAGTTCACACAGAGCGGTACGAATCCGCTTGAGATGGAGTATTTCCCTCCTGAGGGTGATTTTAGTGATACCGTCGATTTCATCATCTTTGATCAGCATCGCGGGCAGGCATTCAGAACACTGCTGGTGGAGCGGACCAGTCCGAATGTTCCACCCCGGATCGACAGTGTGCAGGTGAAATCCACGATGCTCAACGCCGCTGCCATGGTTGGCGGTGTTTACCGGGTTGCGTTTACGTCGTTTGATACACTGAAATTACGGGCATTTGCCCATGATACGCTCGGAACCATTAAGAAGTATCTCTGGAGTGCTGAGAACAACAGTATCGTTGCTGATTCCACGGCAGCTTATCGCGCCACCTATGTCTGCAGCGACGAAAATTGCTCCGATACCCTCAGAGACAGTTCGGTGGTCGTCGATCTAATAACAATTACCGTGATCGATGACCGCGGGGACAGTGCAGTCCGGAAAATCGAACTCTCAAGGGGTGAGTTGAATCAGCCGCCGAAGATCACCAGCTATCTTCTGGATGAAAGCAGGGTTTCTTTCGGTGATACGGTTGCGAATGTTTCGGTTACAGGGGGAACGTCACACCGGATTTCCGTGGCGAGTTCAGATCCGGAAGGTGAGGATCTCAGCGTGACATGGACGGGTAAACCATCCACCCGTTTTTCCGCTAAAACCGATTCAACAATAACGTACACCGCACCTGCAGCTGAGGCGACTGATACACTCAGACTTGTTGTATCCGATGGTAAAATCAGTATCACTCGTGTTCTCCAGATTACGGTTGATGATGTTCTCCCCCGGTTTGACAGTCTGCTGGTGGGGGATACCGTACTTGACGGGCCGGATTCGATTTTTGAAATCAACGGACTGGGGGGAGATACCCTGCTGTGCATCGGGTATGCAACTGACCGGGATACGGCCAGAGATCCCATGTCGTATGAATGGTCTTCTGCCGGCGACGGGGCCTACATGGTGAAGATCGAAAACCGGACACGATATATCTTGCCGGATTCGCTTATAAAAGATACTATTATACTGATTTTACAAGATGGGGAAGCTCAAGTGGTTATACGGGTTGTATGCGCTCCTTCCAACCGCGCGCCGGTTATCGACAGCATTGTTGGTGATTCAGTGCGGCTCAGCGGCACTGCTGCATTTCTGAAGGATACCGCCGGCTCTGCCGATACCATTACCTTCATGGCGTTCGGCCATGATCCGGAGGGTGAAAAACTCACCTGGAGCTGGAGTTGTTCCGATTCAACACTTCTGAGTTCTCCCGATTCGTCTTCAGTCGACTACTACTGCCGTGATTCCGTGTATGTAGATACCATCTCGGCAACGATAAGGGATCAGAAAGGGGCTTCTGCCGTCAGAAAAATACTACTGACGGTCGATTCAACAACTGCACCATGAATTCATCAAATTTCACCACAACGGTCTCCAGTGCCCTCAATTCACCGGTGGCAAAGACCATAGCTCGTCAGCGTGATCTGATAATCATTCTGGGAGTTGTCGGTATTCTGATCGTGATGGTGCTGCCGCTCCCGACGGCGATGATGGATCTGCTGCTGACCCTGAACCTCTGTCTGGCGCTTATTATTCTGCTCGTTTCCATGTATACCCGTGAAGCGCTTGAATTTTCGGTGTTTCCGTCGCTTCTTCTCACGGTGACGCTTTTCCGGCTCTCCCTCAACGTTGCCACCACAAGGCTCATTCTGAGTCAGGCTGATGCGGGAAGGGTGGTAGAGGTGTTCGGTACCTTTGTCACCCGCGGGAATATGGTGGTGGGATCGATCATTTTTCTGATAATTGTCATTATTCAGTTTATAGTGATTACCAAGGGTGCCGGTCGTATCGCCGAAGTCGCCGCGCGGTTCACTCTGGATGCGATGCCCGGAAAGCAGATGGCAATTGACGCCGATCTCAACTCCGGGCTCATTAATGAGGAACAGGCTCGGTTCCGCCGGATACAGATCTCACGGGAAGCCGACTTTTACGGGGCGATGGACGGTGCCTCGAAGTTTGTCCGTGGTGATGCGATCGCCGGTATTCTTATCACGATCATTAATATCGTCGGTGGATTCATCATCGGTGTGGCGCAGTTGCGCATGTCATTTACCGATTCTCTTGGAACGTACACTGCTTTGACTATCGGTGACGGTCTGGTATCGCAGATTCCGGCCCTGATGATCTCGACCGGTTCCGGTATTCTGGTCAGTCGTGCCGCTTCACAGACTGATCTCGGTCAGGAAATAACCACTCAGATTTTTTCACGCCCGAAGGTGCTCGGGGTTGCCGGTGCCATGATGCTCTTTTTTGCCCTCATTCCCGGTTTTCCGAAAATACCGTTCATTGTTCTCGGCCTTGCAAGTATTGCGGCTACCTGGATCGGGATGCAGCGTAAAAAAGAGGAAGTCCGGACCAAAGAGGTGGAGTCCGCAGCTCCCAAAAAACAGGAGGAGCGCATTGAGGATTACCTCCATGTCGATCCGATGGAGCTTGAGATCGGGTATGGACTCATACCGCTTGTCGATGTAAAACAGGGAGGAGACCTCCTTGATCGGATCACCATGATCAGGCGGCAACTGGCCACCGATCTCGGCATTATTATTCCGCCCATCAGAATTCGCGATAATATCCAGCTTAAACCCAACGAGTACCGGATCAAGATCCGTACCCTTCTTGTGGGGAGCGGTGAGCTGATGAGCGGTGCGTATCTTGCCATGGATCCCGGCAGTGCCACCAAAAAAATCCGCGGTATCGAAACGGTGGAGCCGGCTTTTAATCTTCCGGCGCTCTGGATTACCGAGAGTCAGAAGGAGGATGCGGAGCTTGCGGGATACACGGTGGTTGAACTGCCGGCGGTACTGGCAACCCACCTTACCGAAATAATCAAACGTCATGCCGACGAGATTCTTACCCGTCAGGATGTACGCAGCCTGCTCGATACGATCAAAGAAAAGAATGCCACCGTGGTTGATGAACTGGTTCCGGGCCTGCTCTCGGTGGGAGATGTACATAAGGTACTGCAGAATCTCCTGCGCGAGCGGGTGTCGATCCGTGACATGGTGCTGATTCTCGAAACACTCGCCAATGTGGCACCGCGCAACAAAAACAGTGAGCTGCTTACTGAATATGTCCGGAATGCTCTCGCGTCGAGGATATGTGAAAGTTACCGGAATGAGGACAATGTTATCCCGGTAATCACCCTCGATCCCAATCTTGAGGCGCGTCTTGAAGGGGCGCTGCAGGAGGTGGACGGGTCGTTCCGGTTTGCGCTGCCACCGTCGGATGTGGGGCGTATAATCGAGAAATCAGGGGCGATTGTTGAACAGGTGCGTACCACCGGTGAGGTGCCGGTGGTCATCTGTGCACCGACCATCCGCAGTCAGTTCAAGCGCCTGATGGAAAATTCGCACCGGGATCTGGTGGTACTTTCATATAATGAGATCGTTGCCGGTGTCGAGATACGTTCAATGGGAATGATCACCTTCGGGTGAATAGAGAAGAAACATGATGCTATCAGATAACCAGGTGAAAACCTATGCGAATTAAAAAATTTACCGCCGGCAGTATGCGCGAAGCACTGATGCAGATTAAAAGCGAGCTGGGTGAAGAGGCGATCATTCTCAAGACCCGTAAGCTGCCGAAGAAGGTGTTCCCGCTCGGTGCACACGATGAGGTCGAGGTGACTGCCGCGGTCGACGAGGGTGTACCTGCGCAGCCGGCAATGCCGCCCATTACACTCGGACCGACCGGGGTGTACGGCCGACCGCGACCGTTGTCGTCCATTGTCGACCCCGATCAACCAGGTGGACCGGAAATCCGCAAATGGGAACCGCCACGCGCCGATGAGGGGGAGAAAAACCGTAAGGCGCCGTTGCCGCGTCGCACCGAAGACCGGCGCGACCAGCAGGAGATTCTCGACCTTAAGGAAAACGTGCGGGAACTTCGGGAGCTGGTGAAGGGAATTCTCAAGGACGGAACTCCGGGGCCTGCCGCGTCGAACAGTTCCGCAGCGTTTTCGGGTGGCTGGGCTATACTGCATCAGCGGCTTATTGAATCCGAAGTGAAACCGGCCATTGCCGAGGAACTGGTAAAACAGGTCAGCTCCTCCGACCTGATGCTCTCCGATTCTCAGGCCGAAAAGAAATTCACTTCGGCCCTCACTACCATACTGCCGGTTGCCGGACCGCTCAAACTCAAAAAGGAGGGACCGCTGGTTGTCGCCTTCATCGGTCCTACGGGGAGCGGAAAAACCACCACACTTGCCAAACTGGCAGCGCACTGCCGGATAACCCGCAGCAAACAGGTTTCGATCATCACCGCTGATACCTACCGTATCGCGGCGATTGAGCAGATCAGAATGTTTGCGGATATCATCAAGGTGGGAATTCAGGTGGTTTTCTCACCGGACGAGGTGCCCGGAGCAATCGAGGCATGTGCAGCGGATGATATTGTACTGGTGGATACCGCCGGGAGAAGTCAGCGTAACCTTGAACATATGAGTGATCTGCAGGCGTTTATGGGGGCACTCGGTGCCGACGAAGTCCATCTGGTGCTCAGTGCGACCACAAAAGACAGTGATCTGCTCGATTGTATCGAACGATACCGACCCGCTGGAATAAACCGGTTGCTCTTCACGAAACTTGACGAAACCGCAAAAGTCGGTAACATACTCAATGTGGTTAAAACCAGTGGCGTCGCCATGTCGTACTTCACCACCGGACAGGGAGTCCCCGACGATATTGAGGTTGCTCAGTCATCACGGCTTATCCGACGACTTCTTGAGGGAAGCGCGCTGTGAATGATCAGGCGCAGCGGCTTCGGGAGCTGGCGGGTGATCACCATCTTTCGGCTTCGGTGGCGTCGTCATCAACCGGGCGGACTGCCGGGCTTCAGACCGGACTGCCGGCAAGTATCGCGGTCACCAGTGGCAAAGGCGGGGTGGGGAAGACCAACTGTGCGCTTTTTCTCGCGACGGCCTTTGCCGCACATAAAAAACGGGTGTTGCTCCTCGATGCTGATTTCGGATTGGCAAATGTCCACATTCTGCTCGGCATTGCACCGCGACGAACCCTTGCGCAGGTCGTTGAGGGAGAGTGTACCCTTGATGAGGTGGTGACAACGACTCCTGGTGGGTTTGATATCGTTCCCGGAGCCTCCGGGCTCGAAAAAATGGCTACACTCGACCGCGGGCGCCTTGAACTGCTCCAGCGGGAATTCCGTCGCCTCGAAAACCGGTATGATCTGCTGCTGGTGGATACCGGCGCGGGAATCGGAACTGCCGTAACGCAATTTGCCTCCGGAACCGATATCACCCTTATCGTGATGACGCCTGAACCCACCTCACTCGCCGATGCCTACGCGATGGTAAAAGTACTCTCCGAGCGGACCGACCGGCCGATTGGTGTTATTGTCAACATGGCCGCCTCCGACCGTGAGGGAAGTGAAATATTTGACAGATTGAATGCTCTGGTGGTAAAATTTCTGAAACGTTCTATTGAACATTACTGCACACTGCCGCACTATCGTGAGGTGGGTCAGTATGTACGCAGGCAGCGACTGTTGCTGCTTGAAAAAAGTAATACGGTATTTGCACGGAGGATTTACCAGCTTGCCGCACGTATCGCAGGGGTGAATCATTCGGTCCGAAAAGGTTTTTTTGACCGCCTGGTGCAGGGGATGAAAACAGTATGATGTACTGGATCAGACGTGCGGCACGCATTTTCGGCGGTGGAGTATTCTTCATCGTGCTTATCAGTATGCTGCTGCGTCAGAGTACATTTGAAATTGACAATATAATAACCGCACTGGTGTATGCATTTTTTTCCGGTGCCGCCTGCTGGTTTATGGGAATTGTGATCAGTGATATCGTTATAAAAGGGGTGCTCACCGATGTCGGTGATACGGGGGTGACCGCCCTGCTTGAAGGTGGACTGCTGCAACGTGTTAAGACCATGCAGGAAGAACTTGTTCCCGGAGGGCGGGAGTTGCCCTTTGATGAACCCGGAGTGCCGGAGAGAAAGGGCCGACGCGGGAACGCAAAAGGTAAAAAGAAAAAACAGGAGTAGTCGGCAGCGACTGCAACCCTACGGAGATTGATAAATGTCAAGTCTTGATAACCTCTGGCGCGAGTTCAAAGAGAGCGGTTCGAAGATCGCCAAAGACAAACTGCTGGTGGAATATTCCTATCTGGTGAAATTCATCGCGAACCGTCTGGCCATCAATCTTCCACCGTCGGTTGACCGCGGCGATCTGATCAGTTCCGGGGTACTCGGCCTAATAAAAGCGGTGGAGACCTTCGAGCCGGAACGGGGATTTAAATTCGAAACCTATGCGGGCCACAAAATCCGCGGTGCGATTTTAGATGAGCTCCGGGCGCTCGACTGGGTCCCGCGTTCGGTACGGCAGCGGTCCCGTGAACTCCAGAAGGTGTTTGCCGTACTCGAGAACCGGCTCGGAAGAATTCCCTACGACGACGAAGTCTGCAAGGAAATGAACATAACTATCGGGGAATACGAATCGTTGCTCACCGAGGTGACGCCAACCACGATTATTTCACTAGAAGAGGCGATGCCCGAGCGTGGTTCAGATGCCAAGGAACTGAAAATCGTCGATTCAATCGAAGATCCGGGTAGCAGCAATCCGCTCAAGGAACTCGGGTTCACCGAAGTAAAAGAGATCCTCAAGGATACGATTGCGAATCTGCCCGAAAAGGAAAAACTGGTGGTGGCGCTCTACCATTATGAGGAGCTTACCCTGAAGGAGATCGGTGTAGTGCTTGACATTACCGAATCGCGGGTGAGTCAGATTCATTCAAAGGCGATTCTGAAGCTGCGGTCAAAGCTGCTGCAGCGGATAAATGCATAAATCGGCAGTAATCCCGAAAAGGGTACCCGGAGCGGGTAATGGACAGTGTTAATACCAATTTTTCGGTGAATAACCTTTCGCAGATGGACCGCCTTCAGTCCGATGTACACCGTACACCGGTAGTGAATCAGGATCAGAACGCCCGATTGGCGGAACACGAGGCCGGCGTGCGTCTCACGATGCCGGTAGAAGCGGATGCACTGGAAAATAAAACGGTTGATCCGGATGATAAAAAAGAACAGAAGCACCAACGCGGCGAAAAACAGTCCCGGGAAAAACGAAAACCGCCGGATGAACCACCACCGGCAGTTACCGGCCCGTTTTCAGTGGATGTTCGTGTTTGAACGGGATTGCACTCAGGTGAAGGAACTATACCAGTAATGAACACCGGTAAGCCGACAACAGGTCCCGAGAGGATCAGAAAGATCACCGAAAGTATTATCGGGTTGCCCACCCTGCCTACGGTGGTTGCCAAAATGATCGAACTGGTCGATAATCCGCGGACCTCGGCTGCATCGCTTGCAAGGCTCATTGCCTCTGATCAGGCACTCACCGCCCGTATTCTCAAACTTGCAAACAGCGCTTATTACGGTTTTTCGCGTGAAATTTCAACGGTGAATATGGCGATCGTTGTGCTTGGTTTCAACACCGTTAAAGATATGGGGCTCTCTCTTTCGGTTTTTGATGCATTCAAATCCAAACAGCAGAACGCCTCGTTTGATCTCAACCGGTTCTGGGAACATTCGATCGCCTGCGGCATTGCCGCACGAATGCTCGCACGCAACTATCGCTCCCGTTATACGGGAGAGGCTTTTGTTGCAGGGCTGTTGCACGATATCGGCAAGGTGATACTCAATCAGTATTTTCAGAATGAGTTTCTGACGATCATTGAGGCCCAAGTCAAAGGGGCGACCCTCGAAGAGGCAGAGATGTCGGTGATCGGTACTTATCACTCCCAGATCGGTTCCTGGCTCGCTGAAAAATGGAATCTGCCACGTATCATCTCGCGCTCACTGCTTGATCATCATGCTCCATGGAACAGTACCAAAGAGCCGCTCTTTGTGGCGCTTATCTGTCTTGCCAATCATTTGTGTCATCTCTGCGGGTTCGGCCACTCCGGCAGGATCCAGATGGGTGATCCCGATCTGCGGCTCTGGGAGATTTTCAGAAACGAGAGTGTCCCGCTCGACGAGGCCGACCTTCCCAATCTGCAGACCGAATTCCTCCTCGAATTTGACAAGTCGGAAGCATTTATTTCGTCGCTGCACGAGGCAAAAGAGGAGTAGGACGCCACCTCTGCCTACGGCAATTTCCTGATAGTACCATTCATTCAATGTCATATTGAGGGTTTATTACGACGATAGTGCATCGGGGATATTGATTTGCGCCTGAAAAAAAAGGACCCTCAATACATTTGAGGATCCTGGAAATTATCTGCAAATTGGTGGGCGGGGTTATTTTTTCGTTGCAGCGGCAGGTTTAACCACTGCTGTTTTTGTGATGAGAATCGGCTTCACCGGCACATCGCGCATCATACCATTCGAAGAGGTTGGTGTCGATTCAATCGCGTCAACCACCTCCATCCCCTTGATGACCTTACCGAATACACAGTATCCCCATCCAGCCATCGACTGATTTTTATAGTCAAGTCCGTCGTTGTTGACTGTATTGATAAAAAACTGGGCTGTTGCCGAGTGTGGCTCCCCGGTACGGGCCATCGCGATGGTTCCTCGACGATTGGAGAGGCGGTTGGTAGCTTCATTTTTAATAGGTTCGCGGGTTGCTTTCTTGTTCATATCAGCGGTGAGACCACCACCCTGAACCATGAATCCTTTGATCACCCGGTGGAAAATGGTTCCTTCGTAGAAGCCGTCGTTTACGTAGGAAAGGAAATTTTTAACGGTATTGGGGGCCCTGGCCGAATCGAGCTCAACAATGATTTCGCCCTTTGAGGTCATAATTGAGACCTGGGGTTTGACTACAGCCGACTGACCGTTTGACATGATGAAAACACCTGCGATGAGTATTACGGAGAGGCACATGATTCGTCGATACATGATAACCCTTTCTGCTGGATGTAATGAAGTAGAGCGCTTAAAACCCAAATACTGCAGTTGGGTATGAGTGATATGTGTAAGAGCTTGCGACAGATTGCGTTACAGAAAGCGCAGGCGTGCCCGGAGAGGCACGTTGAGCACTTGTGTCCTACAAGATGGTGTAAGATGTTACGCAGAGCACCGTATATCAGCTGCGGTATTCAGGTTAAAATACTTCCCGACGGAAAAATCGGCCAGAAGTACCGGTTGCTGCCAGTATACCGGGTTTATACAGGTGCCCGGGCCCGGTCGCGGGGTATGGCGATCACATCGGACTGCTGAGTTTCTCCTGGCATTCACTCACGGATGCGCTGCCCCCGCAGGTAGTGATCACCCGCTCATATGATTCCGCCGGATTGAGACCGGTGATCGCGTGGACCACTTTCTTATCTTTCATAAATACAACGAAAGGAATGCCCCGAACACCAAATGCTGCAGCGATATCCTGACTGTGCTGCACGTCAACCCGATAAAAATCGGCACTCTTTCCATGTTTCACTGCGAGTGAATCGTAGAGCGGTGCAAGAATTTTGCAGGGAACGCACCAGTCTGCGTAGAGATCGAAAACAAGCAGTTTGCCCGGGGTACCTTCGACAATAGCATTAAGTTTATCGAGATCGCCGATTGAGGAGACAGGCTCTTTCTTTTCCTGCGGCGGGGCAGTTGAATCTGCAACGGTGGTACTCTCGGGAGCCGTATCCTCAGATTGTGCCTGTTGTTCTGCTATCACGGAATCTTCAGCTGCTGGGGAATCGATTACCGAAGCCTCCTTTTTTGATTCTGATTTTTTCCCGGTGCAGAACATCCCTGCAAGAATAACAACAGCAGACAGCACAATTGCGGATGCGGAAACAATTCTTCGGTTCATTAAAACTCCAGTATGGTAAACGGGTTTCCCGGACTACGTTTTCGGTCGTAAAAAAAGTGTCACTTCAGCAGCACCCACCGGACGAATCATCCGAACAGCCACAGGCAGGTTCTTTTCCGGTGAGCATACTGAAAAAAAGTGCTGCGGCACAACCGACACCGCTATCGACGGTGAGGGCTCCGAAGGCACAGTTTCTCATGCAGGCGCTGCACTCCATGCATCTGTTCCTGTCGGTGATCACTGCTTTTCGATCTTTTACAATGAATACTCCATGAGGGCACACTTCGACACATCTTCCGCAACCAGTGCAACGTTCCTTATTATAGGAAAGGGTCGAGACATTTTTCAGATACTTCATACCGGTTCTCCTGAAAAAAACAGTTGCTGCAGTTTGAAGCTGAGCAGAAGAATCGCACCTGCTGCTGCTGCAACCACATACAGCGGAACGGCGAATTTCATCTCACGTTTAACTCCCGACATTCCCGTATAGGGGGTGGACCCGGTAAAGTTCAGGGCACAAAACGAGCTGTAGGCGGGAAAAAACGCGAAACAGAAAACCTGTAGTAATGGATTCGTGATACCGGAGAGCGGGAGATAGATACCCATTGCAACACAACCGATAATAAAACCTTTGAGTGAAAATGCCCGGAACGGGATCCAGGGGAGCAGTGTCGGTGTTACTACCGTACCGGTAATCAGGGCAATAAAAGCAGCCGCTACAAGTGGTAAACCGTTCCTCAACATCGGAGAGAATAGAATTCCAGTCTGTTCCAAACCGATAACAGCGAGACTGATAAGCGTCGTCGGAATGAACATTGCGAGGGAGGGGCGCAGTTCCATCGGGGTAAGTATCAGTCGCTCGCCAATGCCGAACCGGACCTGGCGCATTGGTTCGGTCGCCTTCATTCCTGAGGAGAGAAAGTGCGGGATATCGACTGCACGTACCGGACCGTATACCACTGAAAAGCCGGTGTTTTTTTTCACTTCATGGGCAGCGATTCCCGGAGCTCCGAGCTGCGGGACGATTACTCTCCGGTGCTCCACAACCTTGGCAAGACCAGATGTCTCGATACGGTGAATCAGTTCCTCGGTACCGAATGTCCCTTTTCCGGCGGCACACCAGACATTAATTCCTTTGGTGTCCAATACGAGTATCCAGCCGTCGCAGCCGTCGAGGGCACGGCGCAAGTGATCAAAACTGAGCTTGTAATTTGCTGAAACGAACACCGGAGATGTGGCGTCGGGCAAACCGATACCGTACAGACCGGGTTCAACGGTATAACGCATCCTCAATCCGCCGATCCGGCAGCGAATCGTAGCAATCGTATCAGCACGATTCCACCGGGAGGAGACGATACAGACGTCACCGCACGGGGTTGAAATCCTGCCGGTAACCCAGGGTTTTCCCTCCCCGGGAATGCGTTTAACGGATGTTGTACAGCAGCAGTTTTGTTCCATATGGTGTAAAAATAATACCTGCCTGATCCGGGCTGTTGACCCGTTTTCCTTTTAAATGTAAAATCACACGGTATGTCGGGATCGACACCTCCGGGCGATCCGCGTCGGGGAAGGCAGTATATGCATCGGCATACCTCGCGGAAAGAGCACAGATCTGATGGCAAATCAGGATGCAGGACGGTCACATCCGGACGGGTGGTTCCGGACCCCGGAAGAAAATCTCGCAGCACTGGCACTGGCAGGGGCAGGGGACGGGCTATGGGACTGGCACCGTATTGCCGACCGTGTGTACTACGACTCGCAGTGGAAAGCGCTGGCGGGTTTCGGTCCCGATGACCTCAGTGACGGCAGCAGCGAGTGGTTTGACCGGATTCATCCCGATGACAGTGCAGAAGTAAAAAGGTATCTGGACGCGCATTTCACCGGACGTACTGCCCATTTTCGTTCGGAACACCGGCTGCGACATGCCGACGGCACCTACCGCTGGGTACTGGTCCGTGGCACGGCACTCAGGGATCAAACGGGAGAAGCGGTACGGATTGTCGGCACCTTGACCGATATCAACGAGCAGAAACAGGCGGAGTTCAAGCTGCATGCGCAGCTTGATGAAATGCGGTTCGCGCTTGCCTCCGAGAAGGTGCTCATGGAGGAACTTGACCGGAAAAACCGGGAGCTGACCGAGCTGTCGATTACCGACGGACTTACCGGGCTTTACAACCACCGGTTTCTGCAGCAGCGGTTCGACTTCGAGTTCAAGCGGACCCGACGTTACGGCGGCGAACTCTGCTGTCTGCTGATGGATATTGATCATTTCAAAAAACTCAATGATACCTACGGTCACCAGTTCGGCGACTACGTGCTCAAAGGAATAGCAGCCCTGATAAAGTCGCACTCACGGGAAGTTGACATATGCGGACGTTACGGCGGTGAGGAGTTTCTGATCATTGCCAATCTGACCGAGAAGAATGCTCTGCAATTCGCCGATAAACTCCACGATGCCATCGGGAATGAGCGGTTTGAGCACCCTTCGGCAATGGTCAAGGTAACCGTGAGTATCGGTATTGCTGAATGCACCAGCGAGGTGAAGACCCGTCAGGAACTCATTGAACGGGCTGACCGGGCAATGTATCAGGCGAAAAAGGACGGCAGAAATCTGGTGCGGGTATGGAAGGATGTGGAGACTGCATTTTTAGAAAGTGAAAAGTACGGAGTTGCCGAGCTGCGCGAAAAATTTCAGGGGCTTTCGATGCAGATGCAGAGCGCCTACGTGGAGGCAATCAATGCTCTCGTGAAAGCTGTCGAGGCGAAAGATCCGACCGCACATGAACATTCGGAAAATGTTGCCCGGCATGCTGTGGCTATTGCCCGGACGCTGCACCTCGCGCCCGATCAGATAGAGGTGATAAAATTCGCCGCGATACTGCATGATATCGGAAAAATCAGTATTCCCGATACGCTCCTGCACAAAACAGGAACAGTATCCGCGCAGGAGCGGAAGGTCCTGCAGCAGCATCCGGAGGTTGGCGTATCGATTCTCAAGGATATCCGTTTTCTGGAAAAAGAGTTGCCGATTGTCCTTTACCATCATGAGCGCTTTGATGGGAAAGGGTACCCTTACGGTTTGAGCAGGTATGAAATTCCGGTCGGTGCCAGAATTGTTGCTGTTGCCGATGCGTTTGACAGAATGCTCCACGGTCGGACGGGAACTGAAAAACACTCCATGGAGGAGACTGTCAAGCAGCTTGTCGGCGAGAAAAACAGACAATTCTCACCGGAAGTTGTTGACGCATTTTTAAAGTCGATGTAATGTAATAGAAGGAAAGGCATCCAAACGAGTATGAACTTCAAAATTATTGAACGCGGTGATGTGGTGGAAGTGGCGATTGAAGGGAACGTTCTCCAGGAGAATGTGGATGTACTCAAAGGGCGTTTTTATGATCTGATCGAAAGCGGGAAGGTGAACATTGTACTTAATATGGAACAGTCGAATTATGTCAGCAGTCTCTGCCTGGCGATAATCGTTGATGTGAAAAATCGGCTGTCCCAGAATAACGGCGACCTGAAAATAACCAACATCAACCGACTCATCCGAAATCTGTTTGAAATAACCAATCTGGTGAAAAAAATCGACCTGTTCGATTCGGTCGATGAGGCGGTTGCTGCATTTTCCTCTGTTATTCCGGAAAACTGATTTCCTGTAATTGTGTTTGTTTCTATTTCACCGGAAATTTAATAGATATTGTTCGGAAACTCTCTACGCACATTGAGCGAAGTCAAAATGTATCAATTCCATCAGATCATGGGCATACTTCGACTCCGCTCAGTGCACCGCTTCTCCACGAGTCTATCCCTTACCCACAAGTTTGTTGCCAGTTAAAAGCCAGGAAAACATGCCGGTCCTATGGACCTTGAACAGGTTGGTTATATTGATTACTATAGACATTCCGCACCTACGGTGCTCATGAGGTCTGTTGAACCGGTATGTGTATAGCAACAGTTACTTACCTTAATTGTGTACGCCTGCTTCCACTTTTGTCTATTTATTTCGGGATCAGGACAGGGTCTCGCCTTCAGGATACAAAAACCTGTTTAACGATAATTGCAACAGGCGGGTGGGGATGGCACAACAGGTTGGTCAGGGAAGGGATTCTATCAACTGCTCAAGGGCGCAGATTTTCTCTTTCATCTCCGGATTACTTTCCATTTCCGCTCCGATTTTTTTGTAGGAGTGCAGAACGGTTGAGTAGTCCCGACCGCCGAATTCAAGACCGATGGATCTGAGTGATTGCTTGGTCCACTTTTTACAGAGGTACATGGCAATAGAGCGGGGCAGGGTGACATCACGCTTGCGGGTATGCGCTGTAAGCTGATTCGGGCTGATATTGTATGCTTCTGCGGTAATTTTCTGAAGATATTGTACTGAAATACGTTCGTCTTTCCGGGCTATCGCATCACCGCAGAGTTCTTTTGCCACATCAAGAGTGATGTCCCTCCCGGTAAACGAGGATGACGCTATCAGCTTGATCAGTGAACCTTCAAGCTCCCGGACATTAGAGGTGATATGGGCGGCAATGAACTGTACCACTTCATCGGGAAGCGACAGTCCGTCGATCTCCGCTTTTTTCCTGAGTATTGCCATCCGGGTTTCAAGATTGGGGGGTTGAATGTCGGTAATCAGTCCGCCCAGGAAACGGTTGATGATATGGTCCATCATATCAGGGATCTTTTCCGGCTGCCGGTCGGAGGAGAGCACGATTTGTTTGTTCTCAAGCAGCAGCCGGTTGAAAATCCGGAAAAACTCCTTCTGGGTACCTACCTTGCCGCTGAAAAACTGAATGTCATCGATAAGCAGCAGATCGACGGTACGGAATTTTTTATAAAAGGAGGTGGAATCTTTTTTATGTACTACATAATTAATATACTGGTTGGTGAATTCCTCGCTGGTCATGTAGACCACATGGTCTGCAGTACCTTCGGTTTGCGCATAGTGGCCGATTGCCTGCAGTAGATGGGTTTTCCCCAAACCGGTTCCACCGTAAATCACCAGCGGATTGAATGACGTTTTTCCCGGTGCTTCGGCAACCGCGAGCGATGCGGCATGCGCCATGCGGTTGCCTTCGCCGATGACAAAGGAATCGTATCGGTAATTTGGATGGAATTGACCGCGAGTTTCAACAACCACCGGTACCTTTTTAGTACGGGCTTCGGCAATTTCTTCGGAAATGGGTTCAATTACTTTCCAGTCTTTCTGGACCGGAGTAAACGATAGGGTCGAAAAGGAGATATCCGCGTCGTTGAGAATCCCTCTGATGAGATCTGCGAAATGTTCCTCGATGAAATCGGCGAAAAACCGGTTGGGAACCTGTACCTGTGCGGCGCCGGAAGCGTCAATTTGAAGGTCGGTCGCGCGGAACCATGTTTCGAAGCTGTGAGTTCCTATTTTATCGTGAATTTTCTCAAGGCAGTAATGCCAGGGGGATGCTGCTGAACAATTCTGGGTGGCGGCAGAGTTTGTTAACATGTTATCAACACCGACTATTCTTGACAGAGTGTATTGGTGACCGATGATGTAATGTTGATAAGTCTGTTGATGAATTAGTAGAGGTTAATCTGTTTAAACTGTTGTTATTTAAGACGAAGAGCGAAAAAAACAGTTTTCCGATTAAATGAAATTCATATTTAATCAACTACTTGTTAACACGCTTTCCACTACTTATCAACATCGAGTTATCAACATCAAAGAACAGCAGTACTAAGCGTGACTTCAATATACTATTATCAAAAAAAAACACAAAGAAAAATTTGAAAAAAATAAAAAAAAAGTACGACAAATGAGAAAATGGTGAAAACCTGCGTCAGGAAGCTTTATTACAGCTAACCGTTCGGAAGCATGGCTGGTACCTGTCGGTGAATTCCAACTGAATCGGTGAAAGGCGGAACTCGCATCCGTTTAAAATGTCGATTTATGTAAAGGTTTTTCTCTGAAGTACCGATGAATCGTAATGAGAGTCATGTAACGGTCATCGAAGACCACGGTGTAGTGCGATTCAAGGAGGAATTTATGAGTATCACGGCAATCGGTTCCCCGGCAGTACCTTCTGCAGCGGATCAGAAGCGTTTCCAGTATCCCGATCAATTCGGTAAAAATTCCGGTCTATCAGGTCGGCAGTCTTCGGTGAGTGCGAAAATGGTTTCTGAGTACTACTCCTCTCAGTCGATTTCAGTTGAGTATACTTCGAAAGACGGTGATACGGTCAGTTTCAGCATGGAAAGTGTCAAATACGCGAAATCATCCATGGAACTTTCTGCTACCGGCAACAAAGACGACATGAAAGCGCTGGTTGATTATATAAAGGATAACTTCGATCAGATGCGCAAGGATATAATCAGAGGGTTTCTGAAGAGTGTCGGTGTTGATGTGCCCGAAAACGAGGATGTGGAAAAAGTCGAAGAGACGGAAACACTCCAGATACCGGAAGAGTGGAATGCCGAAAATACCTCACAGCGGATTGTTGATTTCGCGGTGTCGTTTTTTGATGCTTTTGAAGGGGCTGGTGATGAATTTCTCAGCACCATAAAAGATGCGGTAGAGGAAGGTTTCAAACAGGCACGCGAAATGCTTGGAGAACTTCCCGGACAGGTTTCCAGTCTTATTGATGATACCTACGAACTGGTTATGGAAAAACTGGATGCCTGGGGAGTTGAGCAGGGAATAACCGCTCAGGAGCAGGAACAGGCTGCATAATTTTCTGAAAAATCAGGCGTACTCTGATGTTGTCTCTTACCGGGGATGGCTATAGGCGAACAGGCACTGCACCCGGGGAAGTACTCCTGCAGTACAGGTGATGTTTCTCACCAGAGTCGGACCGGCAGTTCCAGTGAGTCGCTGTCAACCTCGTTAATCAGAGCCCTGAGATCTGCCAGATTCCTGGAAACCGCACCACTGTATTCCTTCCAGATGAACAATTCCGGATCATTGATTTTTACAACAAGAGAATCAATACGATTGATCAGTCGCTCCACTTTGCCGACCAGCGGGGCTATGGTTTCAATCAGGTCAGTAACCGTTCCGGTAGCAGCGGGGAGAATGGTTCCGAGGGTATCGGTAACCGAAAGTGCCTGCTCAAGCATTCCCAGTGCCGACTCTGTTCCGTTCTGAACCAGAGTATCGATCTGACCGATCTGTACCGTCAGCGTGGTCATCACGGAATCAATGTTACTGACGAATTGCCAAATTTCGGCAATCAACGAAGATTTATCCGCAGTACCATCCTTGAGCTGTTCCGAAAGGAGCAGCAGCGTATGGACGGCATTACTGAGTTCACCTATATAGGAAAGGGCTTCGTCCGGCCCAACCGCGACATTCCCGTAAAGGAGTTTGTTTGCCGGAACGTTCCGTTTGTTCGGCGTACCCGGAATGATGGTCAGGTACCGGTCGCCCATTACTCCCTTTGCCACCACGGTAATAGTGTAGTCTTCAAACAGGCGCAGGGTGTCTTTGGTTTCAATCTGAATAAATGCGGTGGTCCCCTTCATGGTGATATCCCGGATGGTTCCTACCTCAACACCCTGATAGTTCACCGGATCCTGAACCGAGAGGAATGAGAGTCCCGCGACATTTTTAAAGGCGATAGTTCTGGTTACCACCGGGGCAGAACCCTGCCAGAGCAGATAACCGACTGGGAGTATCAGAAAGAGTATTATCAGTGCAATGACGAAATAGCCCAGAATGCGGTCGTTCATAGTATTTGAAAGATAGGTAAAAGGTGTATTTCGTGCAAGTAGTATGTCTCCGGACTCCCGGTAGTTTTCCGGTTCTGCAATAACGGAGCGGTACATTCAGTACCGGGTATGGTGCATTATTTTACTATATAGTTTTTGTTCAGGGTAGCAGGAGTTTAACTCCAACGCTTATTGAGGTCTATTCTGCTACTAAATATCGCATGATCAATTGTATTTGTGATGGACCTGATTCATTTTTACACCGTAAAGTCCGTCCGGCGAGGACCGGCAACTCAACTCTTTTTCGGAAATCAGCAGGGAGAAGTGATCATGGGTGACAAAGGCAAGCGGGACAAAGGGCAGCGTGAGGAACAGAAACAACCGAAACACAGTATGAAGGAAAAAAGAAAATTAAAAAAGGACAAGAAATACACCAGCATCTGAGCCGGGACAGAAAACCACCCCGAAAAGAATTCTCATCCGACACTGCGGCTGCCGTTCGGTCGCAGCGTCCGGTCTCCAATCTCTACACCGATAACGCATTCGCTTTATTACCACCTGAACTGCAGCATGCGGTAGCAGCAAAAAAGTATACGGTACCGACTCCGATACAGGAACAGGCAATTCCCCCCATACTTGAAGGCAGGGACCTGCTCGGGTCGGCGCAAACCGGTACCGGAAAAACAGCTGCTTTTGTGCTGCCGATTCTGCAGCGACTTTCGGCGTCGGGAAAAAACGCGATGCCCGGCAAACCGCAGGTGCTCATTCTTGCACCGACCCGGGAGCTTGCGGCACAGATCGGCGAGAGTATCAGCGCGTACGGGCGGCACCTGCATCTGCGTCATACCGTAGTATTCGGCGGGGTGAAGCAGCGCGACCAGGTTAAAGGACTCGACCGCGGGGCGCACCTTCTGGTGGCCACACCCGGGCGTCTGATTGATCTGATGGGGCAGGGACTCTGCAGTCTTGACGCAGTGGAAATATTCGTACTTGACGAAGCGGACCGGATGCTTGACATGGGTTTTCTGCCGGATATCCGGAAGGTTCTCGGGCGTTTACCCGCAAAGCGTCAGACGCTTTTTTTCTCCGCGACACTGCAGAACGAGGTGATGACACTGGCACGGTCACTCGTCCGCAATGCGGCAGAGGTTGCTGTTACCCCGGAAACTCCCGTGGTTGACCAGATCGATCAATCAGTCTGTTTTGTTGATCACACCCGGAAATTCGCACTACTCGCATCACTGCTTGCCGACAGGTCCCTTACGAAAGTGCTCGTTTTTTCCCGCTTGAAACATCAGGCAAACCGTCTGGCACAACGCCTGCAGAAAAACGGAATTCTCGCGGAAGCCATTCACAGCGATAAAAGTCAGAATGCACGAATGCGGATTCTGGAGAATTTTAAAAGGAACCGGGTACGGGTACTGGTTGCAACCGATATTGCCGCGCGCGGGATTGATGTCGACAGTATCAGTCATGTGTTCAATTATGACCTTCCCAACGAACCGGAAACCTATGTCCACCGGATCGGTCGAACGGCACGGGCCGGCACACGGGGCGATGCGGTCTCGTTCTGCAGTGAACGGGACACCGGTTGTCTCCACGCGATTGAACGGTTTCTGGGAAGAAAACTCCCCGTCAGGCAGGATACCTCTTTTCACAGTGACCTCGCACGTGAAGCGTATACCTCTTCACCGACTACGACAAAAAAGAGAACTCCTGCACCTGCAAACCGGCAACGTGACAAGAAACGTCTGAGTAAGGATATCGTCTACTCGGAAGGACCCCGGAGAGGCGGAAAGCCGGGCTGGCGCAAACGCTGAGGTGTCCTCGGCCGGCTGGAAACGGGGCGGAAGACTGCATTGCTTCATTTATTGTATTGTCACCCTGTATTCACTATCGTAAATGCCATAAGGATTTATTCCTTTTCTTTTAACAACAAGCGCTGCAGGCGCGGCATATTCCAGCCCGGGCTGCAGGCCTCCTCTTTCGTCTTTAAACCTCCACCATCCACGTGAACATTTCCGTCTCCACAAAGCATTTCTTTTGAACACTCACCCAGGTATATTTATATTATTGGTAACCTGCAGTTCCGCACGGCTGGTTCCCGTTGAGATGATGGTATTGGTTTTTATAGAAGGACGATACTTATTGTCTATTTTGGGATGTCTAAAGGAATATTAGAATAACCAATAATTTCTTCAATCATTCCGATACGTGCGTTAGATGAACTTTTCTGGTTTTGTGAGGATGTTATTCTAAGAAGGAGTTGGTGGAAATTAAGCGCCATTTTAAAATGAAGGCACTATGAAATTTATTCTCTTATTAATTTTTTTAACTATTTATTCTATGACAAGTTATTGTGACGACAATATATTAACAACTGCAATTACTAAATGGGACAAATCTCATCCACAAAGTTATGAATATGAAATTAAATGGGATTATTTTTACACACCTTCCCTAAAACGCAATTCGGGGGATGGCCATGGCCGCGCTACGATAATGTACATGCTCGGGAGAAGAGCAGATTCGCCCGCTACAAGGGTGGTCGGGAAGAACTCAGGGTTGAGTAGAACGAGGAATTCCGCAGGAACGCCAGATTACATCCCAGGTATTAAGAAAGACTCCAATAATTAAATAGTTGAAAATATTGTAAAAACATATTTCAGTTGTTCGACATTACATCCGGAAAGTTTTGTAAAGTATTTATATATTTCTCTTTTATGCAGATGAGGCCGGTTATGAAAGCTGAAATATTGGTAATTATGATACTGCATGAAACGCCTCAAAGGGGGTATTTATTATGTCAAGGTATCGACCGTTTTAGGCTTTTATTAAGGAACGGAATTCATCCTTCCGTTTTTGAAATGCTTATATAAGTATAATTATCATAAACTATCTGCCATAGAATGAAATTATGCAGCACTCCTTCCGTATGCGCCATACCAATGCTCTACCTGTTCCATCGAACTGTATAAAAAACCAGTCGGGTACTGCTATGCTCTTTATTCTGGTTCTTGCGGTGATTGCCGGTATTGTTATGGCATCTTTTTTTATGACGAGCAGAGTAACGATAAAGAAGAGCGGAGTACGAAGAGAGAAGATTGCAGCATTAAATATTGCGGAAGCGGGAAAAGAAAGGTTTTATGCAAAACTGATGAATGATGCGACTCTGGAGCTTTTACCTGATGATGATCAGTTAATTTACGAGGACGAGCCTCTGGGAAACGGAATGTATACAGTTCGTTGTTTAACCGGAATTGCCATTGATACGGTTACTATTGTCTCCAAGGGAGTTGAAGGGCCCAATTGTGTACAACTTGAGGTGATTGCTGCAGTTGTTCCAACTATTCCAACCGATGTGTCACACTTGGTAGGAGCAGCTGTTGTGGCCAATGATGATGCTACGATTACTGGAAATATTGTGATAGACGGAAGAGACCATGACAGTATGGGAACTCTTGCCGGCGGCAGTGGTGTTTATGCTATGAGCTTACGCGGCGAGCTTGATTTCGGAAGTAGTGCCGCAGGTGTTTACGCACATATGGATCCGACCGAATATTCCAAGAATAGCTATACATCAACACAGATTCAGGAGTTAATGCCGGCAGATTCATTTTCCGGAACTCCGGAGGAATTTTTTGGCGTGGCTCCCGGAGCGCTTGATGAATTTAAAACAACGGTGCTGACACCTCCCTTTCATGGCCTTGTGTACGTTACCGAAACGGTCGATATTCATGATCTTGAGAATTCGAGTGGAATCCTCATTGTTCATAACAGCACTTCAACCGCTGAACTACATATTAATGCCGGGACTTTTAAAGGGTTATTAATATGTGATGTTATGAAAAATTACGAAGCAGATGTTATCGGAGCGGTAGTGTCGATTGGAAGAGAGGAACATAATTTCGGAACTGGCGGTAATATCCTTTATAGCTCCCAGGTGCTTTTGAATCTCGATAAATTTTGCCAGAATCTTAAAAAAAAGATAAATGAACAAGGATGGCATGAGCTGCCGTGTAATTAATGGTAGTTTTCGTATAGATACCTACAGGCGTGATGCCCACCTGCGGGAAAAGAATTTGAATTTATTCCATATATAAAATCCTAATGTTGCTTGTAAAAAATATTTTTCACCTTTCTGATATTATTTTCACATTTATATTCAGGTCCCTTTAATTTCTAAAATGCTCAATTTTTTCATTCACCCCAGTCTCGCCGTCTCCTTGTCTCTCTGTTCCCCCGTCTCATCGTCCTTCCTTCCTACTCCTGCTCGTGCAGCCACCGCTCCGCTTCAATCGCCGCCATACAGCCGCTTCCCGCAGCAGTAATCGCCTGACGATAATTCGAATCCTGCACGTCACCTGCAGCGAATACTCCGGGCACATTAGTCGCGGTTGATCCCGGTATGGTTTTCAGATACCCCATCTCACCGGTTTCGAGTTGACCCTTTAAAAACCCGATATTCGGCAAATGACCAATCGCTTCGAACGCTCCGACTACCGGCAGATCAGACAGGCTACCATCAACCGTATCTTTCAGCCGCAGGCAGGAAAGCTGCTGGTCACCACAGAATTCATCCACCACCTTGTTCCAGAGAACCTCAATCTTCGGATGTGTTTTGATTCTCTTTTGCATGACCACACTGGCGCGCAACTCGTCACGTCGGTGAATAAGGTACACTTTGGAGGCAAACTGTGTCAGATGCAGTGCTTCCTCACATGCAGTATCACCACCCCCGATAACCGCCAGCTCCCTGTTACGGAATATCGGCAATGCTCCGTCACATACCGCGCAGGCACTCACCCCCCGACCCCAGAGCTTTTTCTCCGATTCAAGCGGCAGACGGCGGGCTGTTGCTCCCGAGGCCACGATCATTGACTCGGTGGTGTACGTATCACCCCCGGAAGAGGTCAGGGTAAACGGCCGCTTGCTGAGATCCGCATCAGCGATATCATCCATAATCATCCTGGTGCCATGTTTTTCAGCCTGTTCACGCATTTTGCTCATAAGTTCTGGTCCCATAACCCCTTCGGGAAACCCGGGAAAATTCTCCACGACACTCGTGATCATAAGCTGACCGCCGGGGATCCCCCCCGCCTGAAACCCTTCAAAAAGCAATGGACTAATATTCGCCCGTGCCGCGTAGATTGCAGCTGTGAGACCGGATGGTCCCGATCCGATAATTACCAGTTGCTCCGCCATTGTTCCTCCTCATCCGGTGCAGACCGACCATTTGCCCCCTTGATCGACAGGCTTGTCACGGTTGCAACGGCCATGATATGATATAGTGATTTTATAGTCTCATAAATAGCGGTGAACTCCCCGGTGCTCAAAACATGCTCTTTCCCATTTGCACGAGAAAGTACTCTCCCATGGCGATCATCAGGTAACCGAACAGCTTCTTTACCTTTATCATCCACATGCCGGATTTCGGAAGATGCGAGACCACACCGGCGAAGGTCCCGACCCCGATCAGCAGAATTCCCACCCCGAGTGCATAGGTAAATAGTAGGCTCGCTCCGTAGACATAGCTGTGTGTCGTCGAGACGAAAGTCAGAATGACGCCGAGTACCGGGGCCGTGCACGGTGAGGCGACAAGGCCGAATACGATTCCGAGGAGAAATACGCCGATAAAACCTCCCCCTTTCGCTTTGAATCTACTCTGAAGAGAAGAGAGAAACGGAATGTTGAGCATGAAGACATCGAGCATTGAAAGCCCGAATAAAATACAGATGTTCGCCACCCCGAACAGTACCCATGCATTTGAACTCAGCGATCCGAAAAGTGAACCGGTCGCCACTGCAGCGATACCGAGAGCCGAATAGGTTGTGGCGATCCCCAGTACATACACGACGGAGAACAGAAACGAATGCAGTCGCGATCCCCGTTTCTGTCCCATGATGACGCCGATGGTGACGGGGATCATTGGATACACGCACGGGGTGAGACTCGTGAGTACCCCACCCGCGAAAACAATGAAAAATGCAATTCCATGGTTGCCCGAGAGGGCCGCTTCAAGGCCGCCTAAAATTCCATCCATACAGAACCTCTTTCATTATAATGTCCAGACGGTTTATGGTGTCTTTTTCCATCGTTAGTACCGGTCATTGAGACTACGGGTGCATGTCCGTCATCACCGTAACCGGTTTTCCGGTAACGGAACACCTTCGGTACGCTGCCTGCGCGTTACTGTTGGGCAGTTGTCAGTTTTTTCAATGTTTCGTCAATGTCCTTTTCCGTCGCTTTATTCATGCCTCTCCACGTCTTAACCACTTCGAGGTTCCGGTTGATCACCACGAGTGACGGTACTCCTTTTATTCCGTATGATTTGGCGGTGGAGGATTTCGGATCGAGCAGTACGGTGTAGTCGATACCTGCTTTTTTGACGAAGGCGGCAACTTTTTTCGGTTTGGCGTTCTCGAGGTTCACTCCGAGCACGACCACACCCTCTGCCGCATATTCCTTTTGTATAGTATTAAGCCGGGGAAATGCTTCCCTGCAGGCATGGCACCACATCGCCCAGAAATCGATTACCACCACCTTTCCCTTGTACGAGGAGAGCGAGACGGATGTCCCCGAAAGATCGGAAAGCGTGAAGTCCGGCGCGGGAGCGGCCTTCAGTACACCGAGAAACAGTACAATAGCTGTCAGGACTTTTTTCCCATACCCCATACGACCTCCTTGAATCGGTTAAATTTGTCAATACGCGAATCTGATTCCACTCTGCACCCACAGGGCATTGAATTCTGAAGAACAATGATAATAATTGTAATGGCTGTAAAGTACCTGCGGATCGGCCGGAGACGCGCGAAGGTAATAATCCGCACCGATATCGATCGCGACCGGAAATATGCCGGGGAAACCGATGCCGTCCGGCTTTACGAAGTCTTTGATCACATAACTTCCCTTCAGACCGAACGTATAGCTGTTTCCCCCCCGGTATTTCAGATCGGTGGTGAGATACCGGTCTTCGGCCGAATAGTAATCCCGGTAGAAAAAAGCTGACGATTGTGAGTAAATCCTGAATGACGGGCGCAGTATGAATCGTTCGCCAATATACGAGTAAATTTCCATTCCGACGGTTGTGCTTTTCTGCTCCCATGAATCCTCGTAATACCGGTACTCGAGATGCACCGCCATGCCGTTTCCGATACCGATATACTGATTGAACAGACCGGAAAACGTTATACTGCGGTGCTCTGAAGGAAGGTACTCGTGTCTGAACTGATCGCCTACCCGGTACACATTGTAGGGGCGGGTAAGGTATCCCCGGTCGTAGCTGTATCCCGCGACGGCTGAAATAATCGTGGTCGTCGTCAGTCCCTGCGTGATACTTGCCGAGAGATTATCCGTTTCACGTCTGCCGTCACCGAAATAGCTCCATCCTGCATCCGATGGGGAAGGTACGAACCGGACGGCGGGATGGTAACGGCTGAAGATTTTTCCGAAACGGAAACCGAGGGTTGTATTGCGCTGAAACAGGTCCTGGCTTATTGCCGCCGATACAGTCCGGGCCGTGTAATCGTTCTCTTCACTGTTGATACCGGTGATCGAGAAGGTTGTCGGGTCGTCGTTGGATTTGTCGCTGCTCAACATTTTAATGAAATCGTTTGTAAAGGTCACCGTTGCCGAAGGCTGCAGACGTTTTTCGTCGGTTGGCGACGCCGAAGTGATGCCGTCAACGGAGGCGGACGGGGTCCGGGGGAGCGATACAGACGCCCCGGTGGAAAGAGGGGACCCACTGCGGACATCACGGCGCGAGGCTGCCGAAATGGCATCGACAAGGCCTGAGAGCGACAGCGAAAAATGGTCGTTGATTCTTTTGGATGCCCTGATGACGTTCGTTGAGACCTTGACGTTGTTGTTGTCGGAATACTGCTGGAATTTGTACGAAATCTCGTCTGATTGACCGAACGCGATCACTGTCGCAGCACACAGGATCGAACCTGCCATACATCGTTTCAGCATCCGCAACCACCTCCCGCATTGGTATCGCCGCCGCTCGAACCTTCCCGACGCGGGTAAATGTGCGTTTTCAGCGATTTCTCCTCGCTGTCGCCATCGAACAGCATGATGGGATCACCCAGATACTGTCGCTGATACTGCATGACGCATCCGGGGAGGAAGAAGGGACTCGCCAGGAATACCGCCAGTCTGATACAAATAATGATCACTTTCATTGTTCTGAACTCCTCCATGATGTCCTTTCTATGGGGGCTCCGCCCCATTCCACGCCGGCGTGACACTGAATATTCGTACAGGTACCGGTCGCCCGGTTGAAGGCGAACAGTGTATCGTGGTGGAAAGGAAGTTCGTAATTTTGCGCGAAGGAAACTTCAACGGTGGCGTTCATGTGCAAATAGGAATCGGGAACGGGCACGGAATCACCGCCGGTGACCATACGGTAATGCTGCTGGAAATAGAGCTCTTCATCGGTGATGACCGTATCACAATGAATGGACGAGAAGTGGCATTGATAGCATTCAATACCCTGTTCCTCATGTACCCGGTGTCCGAACGAAGCTGGTGGAGACGAATGACAGGAGGAACACTGTGTAAAATCGAGTGCCAGTGAGCCGTCGGCATGGGATGGTCCCGTCGCGGGGGAGCGACCGTTTCTTCCCTGCAGCATCCGGTCGTGGAAGATGGTAACGTGTTCGTCAGAATCAAACGTGCTGTCAACCCTGATTGCTCCCGAATGACAGGTAAAGCATTGCGTTGCGGCGCCGTCGGCCAGTTCAACCGTGTCCGTTCTGCATAAAATCGATCCTGGAAAGGTGTGGCATTCGTCGCAGGAGGCTGCGACATCGGCGGCGGGGTCGGCACTTTGCGGTGCCGGCGGATTCAGAACCGTCGAACATCCAGCAGTGAGAAAAAGGGAGGCCGGTATCACCGCACAGACTGCTGCTCGGAATAAGATACTCCGAATCTGAAAGGTATCACAATGTGGCATGGTTGATATCCATAGAATGCATAATTACCGTTTGTACCCGGCAGTTCTTTTTTACAACATTTTTGCTTCCGATATCACGGAGAGCGATGACCACACGGGCTTTTTTTATTCCATTTTTATTAATATACGCGGAAAAAATTATAAATGCAACATGTTGCTTAAATAATGGAATACAAATAATGTAATAACACAATGAAATAAAATAAGTTAAAAATAAAAAATAAATATTATAATAAAAATTGAATACAATTTGGTGATAGCTGCCACCTTCGCAAGATCCCCGAATGTCTACACAGGTCTGAAGTAGAGCGCGCAAAAAAATGTTGAAAAAAATGTCGTCGAGATGGCTTTTGAGTTGCAAAATTCTTTGTACAGTATGATAAAATCTTGTCAAACCTGCCAGTAGTGATATCCGTATATTTGACATTAAAATTATGGGAACCACCCGGGACCGAAACCAGTCAGTAGCTCAACATGGTATAACGTTCAGCGGAAAACACGGGCTGTTCATGAGAAATGAAATTGAGAATGTCGCCAGATCTGCAACCGGCGCCAGTAGCGGGATCACCGAAAACAACTTTGTTCTTGATAATTATTTTCACAATTATTCCAGTTACGGTTGTTATAATGAGAGCAGCAATTTCGCATTTATGGGAAATCGTTTCCGTTCAGGATGGAACAGAACACTTCTATCGTACTCAGGGTGGGACAAATCAGTACATTGCCAATAATGATTTTGCCGATCACACTGTTTCTAAAACCTCTATACAAATACGGGGGAATGGAACGAAAAATGTTGTAATTACAGAGAATTCTGTTACGTCGCCAATGGGGATACATCCACAGAATGAAGTACAGGAAGAGTATGTTTCCAATGTGCTTGTTGAGGGGAATTTATTATTCACTACGCTGAATATAACCGCAACAACTATCGTGGTTCGAAATAACATTTTCAGTTCCTGTTTTTACCGATTTTTCGGGAAAATACCGATCCGACGGGACAATTGATATTGGAGCATTGGAGCGTTAATTACAAAATCTCTTCCTTAAGGCCATTGCTTCTCGCATCGATTCCGATGGAACCCTCCTTTAGGGCGTAGTCGTTTTGAGCAGTATCGGAAAATTCAGGTATATCGCAGATGCACTGATCGTACTGAAAAATCGTAGCAGTGGAATCAATCGACTCAATGATGCAATGCATTATCTTCCTATACTGGTTAAACCAGTTTGATGCAAAGGGGAAAATCCCGATATTTCCGGAATTCTTATTCAGCCGGCAGTTCCGCTGCACATCGGGTTGCTGAAAATCCTTCAAAAGTACTTGGTATGTCTGTCAATCCGGTATATTTCCCGATATGGGGACTTTACAATCCTTTTTTTCAAGAGGTCTGTTTTGAGCTACATCCACCGGCAACGGAATTCCTTATCCGTTTTGATTTTCATCGCTGTTTGTGTGTTTTCTTCCCACGCCTCCTTTCATCCGGAACGGATGTACCGGTTGCGTAAAAAAGTCAGTCTCAATCTGGACTGGAAGTTTTACCGCAACACTCCCGCTGGAAATCCCTACGAAACATCGTATGACGACGGCACCTGGGAGACGGTGAATGTTCCTCATTCGGCGATGTATGTTCCGCCCACACCGGAAGCCGAGGCGACAACCCTTCCCGGTGGTGCGAACTGGAGTGGTATCTGCTGGTACCGGAGAACGTTTACCGTACCGCAGGGTGAACATACCAACAGGGTATTTCTGGAGTTTGAAGGGGCAATGCAACGTGTCGAGGTGTATCTCAACGGTGTGCGGATCGGTGGTCACGGGGCAAGCGGGTATACCGGATTCGGATTTGATATTTCCGAAGCGGTCAACCGCGGCGGTACGAATATGCTCGCGGTAATGCTCGACTGCAGTTACAAATGGGAGATACCTCCCGGAAATGTTCCCGGTGCGGGGGGCGGGGGAGAGTACCCGGACTTCTACATCTACAGCGGACTCTATCGTGATGTCTGGCTGGTCTGCACAGATAATGTTCATGTGGCGCAGGGAGGGCACCGGATTACCACTCCCTCAGTTTCCGCAGCAGGTGGTACGGTACGTATACGGACAACCGTCAGCAACAGTGGTACAGACGATGCCGCCTGCCGGGTGAAATCGGTGGTGGTTGACGCATCGGGAACAGTTCTTACCTGGAAAGACACTTCCGGCAGCGTGCAGGCGGGGGAGACGAGGGAGTTTGACTACACCACGTCGACACTGAGTAATCCGACCTTCTGGTCGCCGGAAACCCCGAATCTCTACCGGGTGTTCACAAAAGTATTCGTTGACGGGAAGGAAGTTGACGATCAGGTAGACCGGTTCGGATTTCGGACGCTCGACTGGCGAACTGCGGGTGGATTCTTTCTCAACGGACAGCGGTATCTGCTCAGAGGAGTGAACATGCACCAGGTGTTCGCCTGGGTGGGTAATGCACTGCCGGAAAGCAGGCATTTCGAGGAGGTGAAGATAGTGAAGCAGATGGGGGCGAATGCGATCCGGTGTGCCCATTATCCGCGTGATCCGTCGTTCTATGATGCATGCGATGAACTCGGCGTATTGTGTGAACCGGAACTGCCATCATGGGGAGGCAGCATCACCTCGTATCCTGATATCTTCTGGGAGCGGATGGACTCCTGCGCACAGGCGATGGTCACTACGGGATTCAACCACCCGTCAATCATTCTCTGGGGTATTTTCAACGAGGCGGCGGGTAATTTTCCGCAGCAGTTTCAGGCAATCAACACCCGGATAAAGGGAATGGATCCGACCCGCCCGACGGCGGTGGTCAACAATAAATCGCAGAGTGCCAACCAGACTACCGATATTTACGGGTACAATTACAACAATCCTCCCGACTGGGCAAATGCCAGATACTACAATGCGGAATACCATGAAGGGTGGATGATCGCCTGCTACCGTGGTGATACGGTGGCAACCACCACGACCGACGAGTGTCTGGTGGAAAGCTGTTACCGGCGTACGGAGGACGAGTACGCGACTGAACGGTTCAACAACCGTTGGGTGCGTGATATCCTCAATAATACCGGCGACGGCAAATCGCTTGCGGGCGGACATATGTGGTGTCTGGTTGATTACTGGACACCGAACAATGTGGGCAATCACCCGATGGGGGTACTCGACCACTACCGTATTCCCAAAAAAGTATTCTACACCTTCCAGTCGAACTGGAACAGTGGAGCTACCGACGATTATCCGGTATCCGGACCGACACCCGCAAAAGTACAGCTTGAAGCCGATGTTACGACCCTTATTGCCGACAGCACCGATCTCTCACGGGTGATCGCTTCCATCCGCGATGCCTCCGGAAAGTGTGTCTGGTCCTCAGCACCGATTACCTTTACCGTTGCAGGTCCGGTCGATGTCTTTGAAGGATCACCCGTTACCCGCAGTACGATCGCGGGTAAAATCGGTATCGTTCTCAAATCAAAACGGACACCGGGAGCGGTTACGATCACTGCCGCATCAGAAGGATTGGAACCTGCCATCCTGAATCTTACCGTAGCGCCAATTGACGGATCACCACTGCTGTTTATCTGGGACGAAAACGATGTTGGCGGGCAACGGACCCTGCGGCAGGCTGTTCAAAAACCTGTTATCGGGTTCACCCGGCAGACAATCCGGGTTTCCTTCTCCACACCGCTTACCGGAAAAGAAACCGTGTCACTCATGAGCATGCAGGGCAGGAGTGTGGCACTGCCGGTTCATATACAGGGAACTATACTACGTCTTTCCACAAAAGGTATTGCCGGCGGGTGCTACCGGTTGTCTATAACGAACGGAGCTGCCTGTTTGACGAAGACTATTGTTGTGACCCGTTGAGCTTTTTTGCGGTGATGCGCCTGCAAGCGGACCGGAACCCTCTGGTGCAAAGTCGAAGTTGAGAAACTGTTTCACCAATACCTCTCTAACGAAAACGGAATTCAGGTCGACCGGGAGTAGATACGGCGTGTGTTGGTGCAAAGACACAGGAAAATGAGAAGTGAAACAGTTACTATCCACTCATGCAACGGAAAACTGGTCTGGAACAGTCTTCAGAATAGGTTGAAGTTAAAGAAAATTGTGTAAAAAAATTTTACAGATGTTGACATATTTTACACTACTCCAAGCCATGGGTAGCAATTTAGAGGTGTATTATCATATTCCTTTTTTTGTTTTTATGGTATAAAATTTGCTTTAGCTAAGAATAGCTGAAATAATTTATCTAACGAGGAGTGTTTATGAAAAAATCACTAAACAGATGTTTTGCTGCAGTAACCGTCATTTTCATTATGAGTATTACTGCTCAGGCGGATATTATAAAATTAGCGGAAGTTGGAGTTGATCCTTCTGCGGTAGTAGGTATCAAGGGTGTGGTCAATGCCAGTGTCTTAGCCGGTCAATATAAATTGAAAGCGGAAGATGCAACGATTATTGATGCTTTCTGTGTTGATCCTCAGTACAGTACTCCCAATAAATTTTTTGATTATGAGATGGTCGATGTTTCCGGGAAATATACCAAGGCTGCCTGGTTATGGGAAAACATGAGTATTTTGGGGAATGATGCCGTTGCTACACAAATTGCAATCTGGGAAGTAACGTGGGAGAATGACAATACTACTGTAAATTTGGGATCTGGAAATTTCATTCTGAATTCAGCGAGTACTGCTACACGGACTAATGCGCTTAGCATGCTTAGTGCGCTGGAATCAGCGGACCTCAGTTCTTTCAGCGCTGACGGTTATAGAGTTGTAGTAAGTGATAAAACGCAGGATTATCTGGTCAGGCATTCAGTACCCGAGCCGGGTTCAACTCTTTTAATGTTTATGGGTATCGTTTGTGTCGGGCTTGTCGGGTTCCGTAAAAAAAACACCTGAACGACTGTACTGATCCAATTTTAGATGTTCAAGGTCTCTTCATTTCGAAGGGACCTTTTTTTCTTTTGAAAGACATAGTTGGGCCACTGGTATGGAATGACCTGGTTCCAATCGGATAGACATGTTGCTGCTGTGCAATGTAACCAGCGATTTAAATTTTCCTTGCATACCTTCCCCGAGTTCCTTCAGTTCCACTGCTCCCCTGTATTATTTTTAACAGATTCATTACTAACTTTATAGGTAATTTTTTAAAGGATGGCTGTTCTGGAAAACAAATCAACACTTACGACCCCCACTAACACCACAGCGGCTGCCGCCGGAACAACACCGTCACTCGCGAGCACCTACCGGACCCACACCTGCGCAGCACTCCGGGAGGCTGATGTCGGGAATACGGCCCGTATCAGTGGCTGGATTCACAGTAAACGGGATCATGGGGGCGTACTGTTCATCGATCTTCGTGATCATTACGGTATTACACAGGTAGTTGTCCATCCTGATCACGAATTCCAGCGAGACCTGGCCCATCTGCCCAAAGAGAGTGTTGTGCAGTTCGACGGAACCGTGGCGCTGCGCAACGAGGATACGGTCAATACAAAGATTCCCACCGGGATGGTTGAGCTGGTTGCTGATACCTATGCGCTTCTCGGCAGTTGTGCCGGAACGCCGTTTGCCGTTTTTCCTGAAGATCCACAGCCTGAAGATCTCCGCCTGACCTACCGGTATCTCGATTTACGCCGCAGTAAACTGCATCAGAATATCGTTCTGCGTTCACAGATAATAGCTCATCTGCGGGCAACACTTACCACGCTCGGGTTCAATGAATTCCAGACACCGATTCTCACCTGCTCGTCGCCTGAGGGTGCCCGGGATTTTCTGGTACCCTCCCGATTGCATCCGGGTACCTTTTACGCACTTCCGCAGGCACCGCAGCAGTTCAAGCAGCTTCTGATGGTTGCCGGGTTCGACCGGTATTTTCAGATTGCTCCATGCTTTCGGGACGAGGATGCCCGTGCCGACCGCTCGCCGGGTGAGTTTTATCAGCTTGACATCGAAATGTCGTTCGTGACGCAGGAAGAGATTTTCTCGGTGGTGGAAAAGGTGATCTGTAGTCTCTTCAACCGGTTTGCCACAAAAAAAGTAGACGGGATTCCCTTCAAACTGATTCCATATCGTGAGGCAATGCTCAAGTACGGTACCGACAAACCGGATCTACGCAATCCGCTTGAAATTCAGGATATCTCGGAGGTTTTCGCCGGATCGGGTTTTAAGGTATTCGCCAAAACCGTTGCCGAAGGCGGTGTGGTCAGAACCATTTTCGTCAGGGACGGAGCGAAACAGCCCCGTTCATTTTTTGACCGGATGGTGGAGTATGCAAAGTCGATCGATATGCCGGGGATCGCGTACCTGACCTGGACCGATACCGAGGTGAAGGGGCCGATTGTCAAGTTTCTTGACGAGGAACGTCTGAAAGCAATTGCCGATCAGGTGGGGGCGAAAAGTGGAGACGTGGCGTTTTTTATCTGCGATGGGGTGGATCGTGCGAACGAACTCTCAGGCCATATCCGTACAAAACTCGGTACTGAACTTGACCTTATGGAAAAGGACACCTTCCGTTTCTGCTGGATTACCGATTTCCCGATGTTCGAACTCAATGTGGAGCACAACCGGATCGATTTTTCCCATAACCCCTTCTCCATGCCGCAGGGTGGGCTCGAAGCGCTCACCACTAAAGATCCGCTCGATATTCTCGCCTATCAGTACGATATCGTCTGCAATGGTATCGAACTCTCAAGCGGCGCCATCCGTAACCATCAGCCCGATGTTATGTACAAGGCGTTTGAGATTGCCGGATACACGAAGGAGGAGGTGGAGGAACGCTTTTCGGGGATGATCAACGCCTTTACCTACGGTGCTCCGCCGCATGGCGGCATTGCTCCGGGAATCGACCGGATGGTGATGCTCCTTGCCGATGAACCCAACATCCGCGAAGTGATCGCCTTCCCGATGAATCAGAAGGCGCAGGATCTTATGATGAAAGCACCGGCGGAGGTTTCGGAGCAGCAGTTGCGGGATCTCCACCTGCGTACCGTTTCGGTCACATGACCGCCGCGCCCGTCGCAAACCGGGGGAGAACCGCGATACTGGCGGTAGTCCTGTTTTTCGCCGTTTTACTCCCGCCCGTGGAAGCGATGCTTTTTATCCCCATGGATGCGGCGCAGAACGATCACCTCAAAGCTTACGGGATCGTCTATTCCGCACTTGCCAAAGGGCACAAGGTATACTGGCTGCTCAATTACCGCGGCGGTTCATTTTCCACAGGCGAAGCAACCGATATCCTGCTCGAAGCACGTACCGCCGGGATCACCATCAGTACCATTTCCGATGCCGACTGGGGAGCCATCAAGGCTACCATTGTACAGAACAACATGGAAAAGGTGACCCTCGAAAAATCCACGAAGATTGCAGTCTATACTCCTCCGGGCAAGCTACCGTGGGACGATGCGGTTACCCTTGCGCTTACTTATGCGAATATTCCGTACGATAAAATTTACGACCGAGAGGTGGTAACCGGAAAGCTTTCCGACTACGACTGGCTCCATCTGCACCATGAGGATTTTACCGGGCAGTACAGCAAGTTCTACCGGAGTTTCTCGGGGGCAACGTGGTATCGCAAGCAGAAAACGGAGCTGGAATCACTTGCAAAGAGTCTCGGGTTTTCGAAAGTGACCGATTGCAAGAAAGCCGTAGCACTGGCGATACGGCAGTACGTGGAAAAAGGCGGGTTTCTCTTTGCAATGTGCAGCGCGACCAATACGCTCGAGATCGCACTCGCCGCACTCGGGACCGATATTACCGGAACGCCGTACGATGGAGATGGTGTTGATCCCGATTTCAAGTCGAAACTCAACTACAACAACTGCCTCGCATTTGAAAACTTCCAGATACAGACCGATCCACTCGCCTCGTACTTCGGCAATATTGATGTGAATCTGGTTAACACCCCGATGCGTACCGAGGCGCAGGACTTTGTGCTGTTCGATTTCAGTGCGAAGCTTGATCCGGTGCCCTCTATGCTGGTGCAGAATCATACCTCCACCATCAAGGGGTTTCACGGACTGCTTACCTCCTTTAACCGTAAAATCATTAAAAAGAGTGTGGTCATTCTGGGGGATGTGCCGGGAACGGACATGGTTAATTATATCCACGGGGTGGTAGGGAAGGGACAATTCGCCTATTTCGGCGGTCACGATCCCGAAGATTACTCACATGCCGTGGGCGACAAGCCGACCATGCTCGAACTCCATAAAAACTCTCCCGGCTATCGGCTGATCCTCAATAACGTACTCTTTCCTGCAGCCGAAAAGAAAGAGAAGAAAACCTGACATGGATCGCGACCGTAAAGCGGTTATCTCCTGGTGGTTCTACGACTGGGCAAACAGCGCATTCATTCTTACCGTGGTAGCAGGGTTCTTTCCCGTTTTCTTTAAAAGTTACTGGTGTGCGGCCGTTGATCCGACGGTTAGCACTGCACGGCTCGGTATCGGCAATGCTGTTGCCGGACTGCTGGTGGCGGTCATGTCGCCGCTGCTCGGTGCGGTGGCAGATGCGGGGCGTGCCAAGAAACTGCTGCTCGGCGTATTTGTGGCTCTTGGTGCCTTCTCGACCATCGGGCTGTTCTTTATGCCCAAAGGGGAATGGCTGGGAGCCCTCTCTATTTTTCTTATTGCCTCGGTGGGGTTCAACAGCGCCAATATCTTTTACGACGCACTGCTCATTGACGTTACGGAACGAAGCCGGATGGACTGGGTGTCGTCGGTGGGGTATGCGATCGGCTATCTCGGATGCGGTCTGCTGTTTCTCGTCAATGTGCTTATGGTTTCGCACCCCGCATGGTTCGGGCTGAGCGGACCTGCGCAGGCGATCAGGGTTTCGTTCCTGATGGCAGCGATCTGGTGGTTGGTTTTTTCGATTCCGCTCTTTCTCAATGTGCATGAAAAACGATCCGAAAAACGTGTCGGCGCACGTGATGCGGTCCGCATTGGTACCTCGCATATTCTCCATACTGCACGGGCTATTCTTCACAACCGGCCTCTGTTGCTGTTTCTACTTGCCTACTGGCTCTACATTGACGGTGTGCATACCTCTGTGCTGATGGCGGTGGATTTCGGCATGGCGATCGGTCTCAAACCGGCATCCCTCATGGTGGCGCTGCTGGTGGTGCAGTTTGTCGGGTTTCCCAGTGCGCTGCTGTTCGGAAAACTTGCCGGAAAGATCGGTGCGGCAGGCATGATAATGATCGGTATCGGTATCTACATTGGCGTTTGCGGAGCGGGGTCGCTGCTGCTGCGTACCGCAACACACTACATCATTCTTGCGGGTATTACCGGTATGGCGCAGGGGGGGATTCAGGCTCTGAGCCGTTCCTGTTTCGGCAAACTGATTCCCGCTGACGCGGCCGGGGAGTATTTCGGATTTTACAACATCGTTTCCCGCTTTGCGGTGATTCTCGGTCCGGCAGTGGTGGCAATGGTCACCCTGGCGACACGTCACGCCGGATTGCCGTCGCTTACGGCATCGCGGGTGGGGATGTCATCGGTATCGCTCCTCTTTGCCGGGGGATTGGTGCTTCTAATCATCGCTGAACGGGCTCGGGTAAAGGGAGTGAGTGTATAATGACGGGAAAGGGAAAACCGCGCCAGGGCGATATGGAGACTTCGTTTACCGTTCGTTCCTTTGATGCTCCGATACCACTTGAGGAGTACAAGAAACTTCCGAAACATCCACTCTACATCATTCTCGATAATCTCCGCAGTGCATTCAACGTGGGGGCCGTATTCCGGCTCTGCGACGGCATGCGGGCAAGCGGACTTTTCCTGTGTGGGTATACCGCCTATCCTCCGCATATCAAACTGGAGAAAACCTCGCTCGGCACAATCAACTACGTTCCCTGGCGGCATTTTGAAACAACGCTCGAAGCGGTTCGTTTTCTGCAGGAACAGGGAATTGCCGTCTGGGCGGCGGAAACAACTTCGCATTCGCTTGATTACCGGACCTGTGCGTACCCCAAACCACTCGGAATCGTTTTCGGCAACGAGGCGCTCGGTGTGGAAAATGAAGTGCTCGAGGCATGTGACCAGCTGGTGGAGATGCCGCTCTATGGTTTCAAGAATTCAATGAATGTTGCAACATCCTGTGCGGTGATAGGTTTCAAGGCAATTGAGATGATGGGGGCTTGAAGGGTGGATGATGTCCCAAACCATACTCTGGCTCCATAAATGCAGCAGGAAGCTGAATGCTGATAGTTCTAAATTTCGTGAATAAAAACAGATTTAAATCAGGAAATAAGGATAGATTTCATTTCAACAAGACGCTTACCCCTATCCCTGCCCTTTCCCCGTTGACGGGGACAGGGAACTGAGGGGGTTAAAATAAAAAAGACTCCTGAACCAGGTGGTACAGGAGCCCGTTTATTATCTCAATCAGAGTGGGTTACCGGTCGCGGTAGAAGCCGCGTTTTTCTTCCCGGATGCGCTTGCGCTTGGAAGAGTTGAGTTTGCGTTTCCGCTCCTCGCTCGGTTTTTCGAAATGGCGATACTTTTTCACATCGGAAAGAATACCGGCACGTTCGCATGTTTTAGTGAAACGGCGAATCGCTTTTTCAAAGGGTTCGTCTTCACGGACATAAATACCATTCATCGAATATCACCTGCTTTCCTTGGCCTTAATGTACTTATACAACAGGTTTTGAATATATGTTTCGGACAGGTGCAGGGCAATATTTATTTGGAGAGGGCAATGACCCGATTGACCCGCTGCATTGCCTCGTTGCTGCATTCTCCTCAGGGGGGGATATGCAATTATATATGACCGCTAGTTCAATATTGTAACCTTGGTGCGTTACAGGTTGAGCGAAGAAATGTTTTAACGGTAAATAATTGGCAAATTACTAACTATGACCTTCCTCTGACAGCTGAATCTTATCCTTGCAATTTACCGCTTTTTTCACCTATTTTGATCGTACACCGTTTGAAGAGGAGAAGAATAGTGTCGAAGCATCGTGTAGTATCCGTTTTTTTCTGTTTTTGCATAACAATTACCTCACTATTTGCCGCCGACCCCATTAAAATCGCCTGCGTCGGTAACAGCATTACTCAGGGCGACTGGCTTGCGAACCCGGGCACACAGGGGTATGTGGCCCTGCTTCAGAACATGCTCGGGAACAATTACCGTGTCATGAATTACGGTCTTTCCGGAAGGACTATGCTCACGACGGCGCAGCAGCCCTATAGCAAAGAGAGCAAATTCCGCGATCTCTTCACTGACAAGCCTGATGTCATCACTATAATGCTTGGCACAAATGAATCCCGCCCCTCGGTCTGGACAACACAGGCAGCGTACGAAGCTGATTATTCAACGTTTATCGATTCGCTTGAAACTATCAGCATTTCCACACCGGGACTCCCGGAGCATCCGCTGATCCTGCCCGTGCTCTGCACCCCGGCAACCGACAACAATACCTATACAATATCCGGCACGATCATCGCCGAGCAGATACTCCCTTCAATCCGTAACGTGGCCACGGTAAAGGGTGATTCGGTGATCGACGCGTATACGCCATTTCTGCCGCTTATGAACCTCGTCTGGGACGGGGTGCATCCTGACACCAACGGCAACAAGGTGCTTGCCGATATTTTTTACGAAAATATTCAGAACCTCGCGCTTAAGCAAACTCCGCAAACTCGCTGGCTCTGGTACGGACGTCCACCGGCAGGCGCTCCCGGTGCTCTCGGGAATAACGATGCGGACAAACCCATGCTCTACGTGCTTCCCGCGCCTGACAGTATCCGCAATGGCGCAGCGGTTCTTATCTGCCCGGGCGGAGGCTATACCGGTCTACCGGGAATTACCGGCTATGAAGGAACCGATGTGGCAAAGTGGTTCAACACGTTCGGGGTAAGTGCGTTTGTCCTGCGCTACCGTTACAGCCCGTATCGACACCCCATAGAAATGAACGACGCGAAACGCGCCATGCGGATTATCCGGTACCATGCCGCGTCGTACGGCATTGACACGGCGCGCATCGGCATCATGGGTTTTTCTGCCGGCGGTCACCTGGCATCAACGATCGGTACCCATTTCGACGCAGGCAACCCCGCCGATCCCGATCCGATCGAGCGGCAAACATCGCGTCCCGATTTTCTCGCGCTCATTTACCCGGTCATTACGCTCGAAACCCCGTATACCCATACCGGTTCTCGCGACGCACTTCTCGGCGTTCCGGCAAACGCGGCGCAGATCGACAGCCTGAGCAACCATAAACGGGTTACCGCACAGACACCCCAAACCTTTCTGGCGCACGGTGATGCGGACAATGTCGTACCCATTCAGAACAGCCGCATGTTCGATTCAGCCTGCAAGGCATTCAATGTCCCCGACACGCTGGTGGTTGACCCGGGAAAAGGGCACGGGTACGGCATGAGCGGCATCTGGCCCGATGCGCTCAGGAACTGGATGCTCAAGCGCGGACTGCTGGCGAAACCTGTAGGGATCAACCGGTTTCACGTTGAAAAAAAAGCGGCTGAAAACAGTTGCCCGCTGCGGTACTCAACAGCCAGAGGCATGTACCTTGAGGGCAGCGCGATTCGACCGGATATCATCCAGATCCTGACGGTAGACGGCAGATGTATTGCCGTCTATAACGGTGCGACTGCCGGGAATTTCGGCTGGAAACCACCGTCCGGGGGAGTTTATTTCGTGCGGATGAAGGCAGGGAAGCATATATTCGTTGAAAAGATTGTTTGCTCTGTCAAGTGATCTTATAGGCCGGGAGCAGGATGTTCGAGAGATGAGAGTGGTGCGATTCTGCCAGGCCCGGGGGGTGTCATTTCGGTCAGTACCGGTGATGCGTTTTCCGCAGCGGCAGGGTAGGGGTAGTGGAAGCAGGCTACGGCTGTTAGGGCCTTAAAAATTGAACACCAATAAAAATCCTTTTAAAAAAATATACTTTTTGCTGTCAGTCATTTTTACAGTTCCGAACACGATGTGCGGTCTTAACAAGCCAAATGAAATTTCAATTTTTGGTAAATTGAACCATTATAAAGTTTTTAAAATCTCCATCGGCAACGATACTAACGTAATAAGTTACAAATGGTAGCCTATGGTGCAGGTTTTTTAAAAAGGAATTGTATCATATGGTCCTATCAAGAATGATTGCAACCCCACCGGTGGTAAGCGGAACATGGAACCACCGCAATCCGGGGCCGGAGGAATCACCGCGAAAAGAAATACTAAAAAATTATCGATAGTTTCGGTAACCCACTTCGCGTTCGAGCAACCCTATGAAAACCTTAATAACCATTCGCTGCAGCTAATAACCTGCCATACCTTTATCGGCGTATACCTAACAATTCCCCCTCTCTCCACGGGAGAGGGGGCTCCGGGGGAGAGGTCACGCCACCACCAGTCTCCCTTCAATCGCCACCTTCACGCAGCTCGCCACCGAATTTGCGATAAAGCACCCTTTATGCGCACGGTCGTGCAGCTGCTTGAACGCTTCTTCTTCGGGTGCCTTGCCGGATGCGAAGGTGACCACCGGTTTGAGATCAATCTGCGTGATGGCGATCTTACCGCCTTCGTTTTTACCGAGCACCCCCACCGCGTTGTCGATGTACGAGGTGACGACGAACCGTTTCTTGGATGCGATCGCGAGAAAGGTGAGCATATGGCAGCTGGCAAGCGCCGCGACGAACGACTGCTCCGGGTTGACGCATGAGGGATCACCATGGAAATCGGGTGCCGCCGAGGCGCAGAGCCGGTTGTGTCCTTCGAAATCAATGGAATGCGTGCGGTTATACGCTTCGTAATCAAAACTTTCCGTCTGGAGTGTCCAGTTGAGGGTAACAATATGTTCAGACATGATTTTTTCTCCTTGAGATCGGGTTTAGAAGGTTGGTACTGTTGCCGGTGCCGGCCGTGAAACATCTGATGAAAAATACCTCACTAACGCTCTCGGTCGCAATTTCAGGACCATTTTCCTTCTCCCATATGCGGGGGAGCGGTGCATTGAGGTGGTACATTGAGTCTGTCAAAATGCTGCTCGAAGTGGGATAGAGGGTGGGGGAGCGAAACGGCAGAAAAAAAACCAACATTTACCCTGGAACCACAGACACAGAGCAACGTGGAATGGAACGATAAACTCAATTTCTATATTTCACAATCTGGATCCCGGTCTCGGTTCGAGGACCTCACCACAAGCCGCCGGGATGACCTCGGTTACTGAACTGCAGAAAAAAACATTACCAGCCCCTCCGGAAACCCGCTATCTGGAAAACATGTATTTTCCATGGTGTATTTGAAATATTCTTCCGGCAAACACAGAAAGGGCGGAACCGGTACAATGCATCTTCTCGTTATAAATGCAAGTTCCTTCGGTCGTCGTAGTATCACTACATCATTAATGACACCCTTTCTGGACGGAGTCCGCGAAGCGGGCGGGAGTGCCGAGGTGGTCGTACTTAACCGTCTCGATATACATCCGTGCAGGGGAGACCTTTCGTGCTGGTTCAGAAAAAAAAATGTCTGTATTCAGAATGATGATATGACTGAGTTGAGTGTAAAGTTCAGCGAGGCGGACTGCATCGTCTTCTCCACACCGGTGTATTGTGACGGTGTTCCGGGACCGCTCAAGGTGATGATAGATCGACTTGTAGTTAAAGGAAGCCCGTTTCTTGAATTGCGGGACGGGCATTCACGCCACCCCGAACCGCCGGACCACCGGCCGGACTGTTTCGTACTCATCGCTTCCTGCGGACTCTGGGAGATGGACAATTTTATTCCGATGACCACGCATCTTCAGGCATTCTGCAGAAACGTGGGATACAAGTGGTCGGGAGCACTGCTGCGACCGCACTCATTTGCCATGCGATCGGAACAGGTGAACGACATTTTACGCGCCGCACGTACCGCAGGACGGGAACTGGTCGAGTCGGGCGCCATCACTGCGGCAACCGCCGATGCCGTCGGGAGGGAGATTGTTTCCCGGGATGCGTATATCGGGATGATTAACAAAAAAGCTGAAGCCTATACTCATCTGGAGTAGGGGGATCGGTTGTCTGCCTTGTCTGATAATCGCGAACTACCGCTGCGCCGCCATAGACTACTATCATAGTATGCCCTTTCAGGACCGTATTATACTTTATGTGTTTCTGTGTCGGTAGACTGTCGAAAGTCTCTGCAACAGATAATTTGAATCACTTCAGTTCATCTTCCAATTGCTACGGCTGCATTGAAGGTATCCGTGTATTTGAATTACTCCATTTTGAACATATTTTAAATAAATCCCGCCTGCTTCCACCAAAATTTGTACATTCACCCGCACGAGTTTAATTTTAGTTTCATCAGCATTCAAACATTCCGGAGGAGCAACGTGGGTATAGTCGTTAAGGTTATCGGCGGATTTTTCGCGCTGATCGTGGTTGGAATCTGGTTTGCAACGCTCGGGCTCAAGGATATCAGGAGTATGCCGATCAACGAGGTTAACCTGCAGACAATAAGTGATGGTGTCTACAACGGAAAATTCAAAAAGGCCCGATGGACCAATAACGTTGAAGTGACGGTTAAAAATCACCGGATTGTCGATATTAAAAGTACCAATAAACACCCGCCTCCCAACAAGAAGGTCATCGACAAGGCGATCAATGCAATCCTCACGAGACAGTCGGTGGTGATCGATGTGATTTCAGGAGCCTCCGTAAACACGAAAGCGTTTCAGAAGGCTGTCGAGAATGCACTCACCGGTGCTTCCGCGAAGCAGTAAGTGGATAGTGCCGGCATAAATTGACGATGTAATTTACTCCCTACACAGCAGCAGGCTGCCCGACCATCTCCTCTACTTTCGCGGTTATGGCGTCCAGTGTCGCCTGATCGGGAATGTACTTCACCTTGATCTGATCGAGGGTTTCGAATCCGCACTCCGCAAGCCCCGCAGTGATCTGATCGATGCTCTGCCCGCCCCATCCGTACGATCCGAAAGCGAGTCCCGTACGCTTTTTAGGTGAAAGCGCACGCAGATAGGTCATAAAGCCGCTGACGGTCGGGAGGAGGTTACTGTTCATGGTAGGCGAGCCGACACAAATGTACTTTGCATCAACCACATCGGACATGATGTCCGACATGTCACTTGACTTGAGGGATAGCATCTTGACTTTAACACCGCTGTTCTCAAATCCGTTGCGAATCGCCTGAGCAACCTTGGCGGTGGAGTCCCACATTGTATCGTAAATAATGAGCGCCTTGTTATCAATGCGGTTGTTGGCCCATTGCGTATACTTTTCGATGATCTGCGGAATATGGGAACGCCAGATAAGTCCGTGACTCGGGGCAATGATCTCGATGTCAAGAGTGGAGACCGCTTCGAGTGCTTTGATCACCTGAGCATTGTAGGAGAGCACGATATTGCCGTAGTATTTCTGCGCCTCCTCGATGCTGATGTCAAGCGGCACCTCGTCGTCGAACCGTTCCGACGTGGCGATATGCTGGCCGAAGGAATCATTCGAAAAAAGTATCTTCTCTTCCGGACAATAACTCACCATATTGTCGGGCCAGTGGATCATCGGAGTGAGCACGTACGAGAGATTGCGCTTGCCGATGTTGAAAGTATCACCGCTTTTCACCACGTTGAAATTCCAGTTTGCCGGACGGTAGTGCTCTTTAAGACCTTTTTCGCCCTGTGGAGAGCAGACGAGCGTGGCATTCGGAACAATATCCATTATACGGGGCAGACCGCCGGAATGATCCATTTCAACATGGTTCGATACCACTACATCGATTTTAGCCGGATCGATCACCGAGCTGATCCGCTCGAGCATTTCATCGACCAGGTAGGGTTTTACGGTGTCGATCAGGGTGATTTTTTCATCGAGGATGAGATAGGCGTTGTAGGTGGAACCACGGGGGGTCAGGTAGCCATGAAAATTCCGGAGGTGCCAGTCGATTCCTCCCACCCAGTAAATGTCATCACGAATTTTTACCGCTTTCATAACAGAACTCCCTTTGCTGACGTCATAATCTGATACCGGCGCCCGTGTTTCTTTCCGGTCCGGATGTCGCGTACTGAGCACACGGTGTGCAGAGTAGTGCGCTATTCATAAAAATGCTTATGTTTCTGTAACCAAAATACTTCCTTGAATCACCGGAGACGAAGAAGTATTTATCGATACTATGGAACACACCTTTTTTTCGATTGCGATAATTGTATTTGTATCGGCGCTGAGTGCCTGTTTCGGCATTATCTCCCGGCAGCCGATCGTTGTTGCCTATATTGCGGCCGGGATCCTGCTGGGGCCATTTGGTTTCTCGCTGATAAAGAATGTTGAACTGATCGATGAAATAGCACATATCGGTGTGGTGATGCTGCTGTTTCTGGCGGGGATTGTGCTGCATCCGCAGCGGCTTCTTACGCTGTTCAAAAAGACGATGCTTATTACCGTTGCTGCGGGGGTTGTCTGTACGGTGCTTATCGGTGCGCTGTTGTTCGCATGGCGGTTTCCTTTCGGCGAAGCACTGATAGGTGGTGTAGCGCTGCTCTTCTCGAGCACTATTCTGGTGGTCAAGCTCCTGCCGACTACCACGCTCCATCAGCAGCGGATGGGATCACTCTGCATCGCGATTCTGGTGGCGCAGGATCTCATTGCTATCGCGTTATTGCTCTTTCTCAAGGGTGACCGGCCGGAGTCGTGGGTTGGAGCGGTACTGATTCCCCTGCGGGGTATTGCGGGAATCAGTGCGGTGATGCTGCTGGAGCAGTTCGCCGTGCGACCGCTGATGCGGCGGGTGGAGTACTATCACGAAGTCCTGCTGCTGCTTGCGCTCGGCTGGTGTTTCGCTGTGGCTGTGGGAGCTGATTCTATCGGTTTTTCCCACGAGACGGGCGCATTTATTGCCGGGCTCTCCCTGGCGCGCAGTCCGATTTCCTATTTTCTTTCCGAAGGACTTAAATTCTTCAGAGATTTTTTTCTGGTACTCTTCTTTTTTACCCTCGGTGCTCAGATCAATCTGCCGATGGTCCGGGATATCTGGCTGACCGCTCTTGCAGGAGGGGTGGTACTCCTTGTGATTAAACCGTTGCTCTACCGCTGGCTTTTTATCCGCAGCGGCGAGACGCCGCAGTTTTCCACCGAGATCGGAGTGCGGCTCGGGCAATCGAGTGAATTCTCGCTTATTGTGGCGGTCGTTGCGGTGCAGCATGCGTTCATCAGTCCGAAAATGTCGCAGCTTATACAAGTAATCGCCATATTCACCATGATCGTCTCCTCGTACCTGACAATCGCGTTCTACCGGTCGCCGCTCGGTGCAAAACCTGCGCTCAAACAGGACTGACGGAGCGTAGATCGTGTCAACGACGCTTTTTCCTGACCAGCTTCGCGGTTCCCGCTTTATAAAGACGATCCGACAGGTGCTGGTGCTCTCCGGGAGTTTCTTTGCAGCTGCGGTACCGGGAGAGAGCAGCTATAGTTTCAGCCCCCCGCAATGCCTCTATACCGATTCGGCCATGACTGTTCTGGAGCTGGCGAACGGCATCGGCATCCCGAACGGGTACAATCCCTATATTGACCATCCGCTTTGGGCGGTCAAACAAAAAAACGGGAAGCTGCGGTTCTACTACCGGTCAATGCTGCACCAGAGTTACCACGAGGGGCGCGTTGCCGATCGTTCGTTCTTCGGGACGGTGGTTGACAACCGGAGCTACGTCCGAGAGTACACGACTTCCCGCCGCAATCCGATGTCGCACCGGGATACTGGAGTGCGCTGGCCAAAAGAGGTACGGACGAGGCGGTCGGGAAGAGCTGCCGATCAGATGGAATACGTGCAGAACGTGTTTGCTCTCTCCCGTGAGGAACTTCTGGGTTTTGTTCATGTCGAACGGACGCCGAGAGGGCTGATGGTTGACCGTCGGCATCCGGAGCGCATACTCGACCGCCTTTACGCGATCGGTATCGCTCATTCAACCGACGGCGGCTTAACGTGGCGCTACTGCGGTGATGTGGTGCTTCCGAATTGGGATCGGATAGGTGATACGGTTACCGTGACCGATGGTAGCGTTCAAACGATCCTCAGCAACATTGGCGGTGTACCGTACCTCATCGTTCCGGACAGCACCGGCAGAAACATGGTGCAAATCTATTTCAATGAACTGCCTGGCCCGCATGCCGATAACTATCCTTCGGCTGCAACGGCACCGCTCGATTCGGTGGTGGCATACGCGCGGCGAGGCAGGGTGAATTGCGATCAATGGAAAAAATGGGCAGCCGGTGCATGGACAGCCGATCCTCTGTACGGATGTGGTGAACGGGTGCTTCCACCTGAAGTAGCAGGGTGCCGGTACGATACCCACGCGGATGCGGTGCGGTGCGCTGCCACCGGGGAGTACCTGCTTACGGTGACGCAGATGGATAACCGTTCCGGTCAGGATTCTACCGTCTGTTCACTGCTGCTCTTTACATCCGTTGATGGGTCCTCATGGCGCCGGGTTGCGGAGCTTGCACGGTCATCACGAGCCATGCCGGTGTATGCATCATTCATTTGCGAGGGGGCGTGGTCGACTATTGATGATCATGAGGTCGGCAATGAAATCTATCTGCTCTATGCGCGGCGGCCGATGACGAATAACGGGTTTGATTATGCGCATCCGGATCTGTTTATGATTAAGGTGGATGCCGGTTCCGGCGGTGAAAAGTGGTAAACTGCATTTCCTGATCAACCTGCATTCAAGTATCCCCACCAATAAGTATTTTTCCATCGTAATGGTTTTATTAGTATCGAAAAAGGGGCCGGAGTAAGGCCTTAAAGGGTCGATGCTGATAGCAACCCCGACTCGAGTAATCAGCGTAATCATGTTCCGGACCACCTGCAGCAGCAATTCCTGCAACTATCGAAAGACCTGCCGAATTATATGAGCACAAAAAAGCAATCAATCGAACTGCTGGCCCCCGGCGGGGATGCCGATGCGGTTAAAGCGGCTATTCTGGCGGGAGCTGATGCTGTCTACTGTGGACTGCCACGGTTCAATGCCCGAAGCCGGGCGGAAAATCTTTCTCTGGAGCAGCTTGCGGATCTGGTCACCATCGCCCATCACCACGACTGTCGCATCTACCTGACGCTTAATTCGCTGATGGTCGAGGAGGAGGTCGCCGAGGTGGCCGAGCTGATCGCCGGGGTACGGCAGATAGGGGTGGATGCCTTTATTGTTCAGGATCTCGGAATACTGTATCTGTTGCGGAAATACTTCCCTGATGTTGAAGTGCATGCCTCAACTCAGATGACCACCCATAACTGCGGTCAGATAGGATTTCTTGAACTGTTCGGTGTGCGGCAGGTGAATTTTTCACGCGAGCTGTCGCTTGATGAACTGCGGGAGCTCGTGCCGTGTGCCGCCCGTTCTTCGATGACCGCCGAAGTATTCGTGCACGGGGCGTTCTGCATCTCGTTTTCAGGGCAGTGTTACATGAGCAGTGCGATGAGCGGACGGAGTGGCAATCGCGGAGCCTGTGTGCAGCCATGTCGGCGATCCTACCAGGGCGGCGGGAGTAAAGGGGGTGTCGCTCCCTTCAACCTCAAAGACAACTCAGCGTTCGCACGGGTGAAGGAGCTCACCGCAGCGGGGGTAGGTTCGGTAAAGATTGAGGGGCGGATTAAAAGCTATAAATATGTGTATGCAACTGTTGCGGCCTGGCGTCGCCAGCTTGACCGGTTGACCGGCGGGGCGGCTCTGCCTGATGATGATCCTGCACTGCACTCGGTTTTCAACCGGTCTCTCACCTCCGGATACCTTGACGGAACCATCGACCGCACGATGTTCATCGACTCTTCACGCGACCGGTCGCTGGTGCGTCTTGCAACCATCCGCAGTTACACTGCAGATACCGGTATATTAAAACTGGACCGTGAGGTGCAGGTTGATGAAGAAGTCCCGGTGCTTGTTTACGCGGCGGGATTCACGTTTGTCTGCACCGGATTCATTGGCGGGCAGTGCGGGAGGTTCGAGTACCGTTACCGGATAACGCACAAACTCAAGGGAAAAATAAAAGCGGGTGACGAGCTGTACCGGCAGGGCGACTACAATGGCCCTACTGATCTCAAAGAGCGTATCGCCGCATTGCAGGTTGAAAAGAACCGGGTACGGGTAAACGTGCGTGGTGCAGCGGGAAGTCCGCTTGAGGCGCAGTTCTCGTTCGGTGCTACCATTGTGACGGTTGCCTCGGAGCAGTTGCTTGTCCCTGCGGCGAAAAAAGCGCTTACTGAACAGGTACTGGCCGAAAAATTCGGTATGCTGGGAGAGACCCCGTTTGTTCTTGACGGAGTTGACACTGCCGGTCTCGCTCCGGACCTGTTTCTGCCGATCAGTGCACTTAACGATATGCGGCGCAGAGCGGTCGCAGAGCTTTCCCATACCCCGGAGGAAAACACCGCCGGGTCGGTGACACTGCCGGCTCCTCCGGACAGGCATGCAGGGCGACAGAACGGGACTCTTGCGGTACTGGTCGATACCGAGGAGGACCTTCGGCTTGCCCGGAAGGTCACCGATACCGTACTCTTTGCACTTCCGGTTGATTGTGGCAACCATGCCGACCGTTACCAGGTGCTGTTTGGCGGACATCACGGTACAATTCCCTGGTTTCCGTCGATACTCATCGGAGAACATTTTACCGGTGCAGTCAGTCTGCTCGATCAGCTCAAACCGCGCATGATTGTTTCCGACAACAGCGGAATCGGTGCAGCGGCAGCAGAGCGCGGTATACCATGGATTGCCGGACCACTGCTCAATGTCACCAATTCGTTTACTATCAGAGCGCTCAGGGAGCACAGAAGCTCTACGGGAGCGTTTCTGTCGCATGAAATCAGCAGGGAACAGATGCTCGCGGTTACCGCTTCAGCCGGTTTTTCGCGTTGGTACACCGTCTATGCACCGCTGCTGCTGATGAATACCCGTCAGTGTATCGTCCGCAACTGTACCGGGTGTGCAACCGAACGGTTCACACAAACGTGTCTTGCTTCGTGCGAGAAATCTGTTGAACTTACCGATGGGGCACGGCAGCCGTTTTTTATATATAAACGGCGCGGGTGGTACAACCAGGTGTACAACGGGAGGCACTATTTCAACCCGGCGGTAATCAACGATGCACCCGGCGCCGATACGGTATTTCTGGTGGATATCCGGGCCCTGCCATCAAAAACACAACTCCTCTGTTCAAAACACGAGTTTATTGCCGCCGCTGCTGCCGCGGTGCGGCAGCGAACCGGGGCAGGGGATGCCGTTGCTCACCTCAAGCCACTGGTGAGTACCACTACTGCCGGACAGTATTCCCGGGGAATATGAGTTCAGGCGGAACAAACATGATCATTTCGGTTTCAGGTTATAACGAATGGTACGAGAGTGATTAATGAAGTCGATAAAAAAGGAAATCCGCAATGACCCTTCAAAAAAAATGCGCACTGCTGTTCTGTCTGACTGTTACGGTTGCCCCGCTCCGTGCGGAAGATACAATCCCTGCAGCTCCGGAGAGCACGAGTGATTCATCGGTGGTTGAAACCACGGAAGTGTCTCATCAGGAAAAAGCAGGAGAAAAAGCAACCGATGACACCACTCAGGCCCCGGAACAGTCACTTGACCGGATGGTAGTGAGCGCCACCCGCACCCGGCGTCTCATGAGCGAGACGCCCGCCAGTGTCACGGTAATCTCGCGTCAGGAGATTGAAACCTCGCCCGCCAAGGATATCAACGATCTGATCGCCAATAAAACCGGCGTACAGGTACGTCGGTTCGTCGGGATGGGGGAGGGAGTTCCTTCTGATATCATTATGCGCGGCATACCAGGGGCACTCGCCGCTACCCGGACCCTCATTCTGGTTGATGGCATTCCGACCAATGCTTCGGGAACTCCGTTTCTCATCCTCAACGAGATACCGGTTGAGATCATCGACAATATCGAGATTGTTCGGGGACCGTATTCGAGCCTCTACGGGGCGAACGCGTTCGGCGGGGTAATCAATGTGGTGACAAAGAAGGGCGACAGCAGACCGGGAGCCGGGGGGACGTTTGAAACGAGTTACCCGTTCAGTGTGGCTGCATCGTGGGCCGATGAGCACCCCATCCGCGAGGCGACGCGGCTCGGGGCGCAACAGGCGCTCTGGAATGGTACTCTCACGTCAAGCGGCGGCGGTGAGCACTGGCACTACCTGGTGAGCGGAGGCTACCGGAGAATCGGCAATTATCTCCTTACCGATTCGGCGCTGGTGAAAACATCGGATACCAGTTACCATATTCCGGCCAACAACTACGATTACGGAGATCTGCGGCTCTTCGGCAAGGCCGGGTATCGGCTCGGTTCGCGCCTGTCGGTGGATCTACATGCACGGTATTTCAAAAGCGATCTCGGGTTCGGATATACCCGGTACTCACCCGATACCGTGGATATCAACATCGGAGGGGAGAAGTTCATAATCGGGCCGCAGCTGCAGTACCGGCTCAATGACCGGGTCGATCTGAAGGCTGGCGGGTATATACGGCGGGTCGTTGGTTCGTATGTCAACGAGATGGACAAAAAGCCGGTCTCGTGGGAATCGAAGGCGAACGACTGGCAGATTGATCTGCAGGGAATAGCACGTCTGCTGGATCAACACGTTGTCACCGCCGGCATGGAGTTCCTTTCCAATCGTATCGCATTCGGTGATATCATCAATAAACTTGACAGTTCTGTCATCGAGGACGGGAAAACCGCTCGTATCACCAATGCGGGAGCCTATCTGCAGGACGAATGGGCAATCGGCAGCCGGTTGCGGGTGGTACCGGGAATTCGTGTTGATTACCATACGGTCTTCGGGTATGCGGTGTCTCCCAAGTTGGGTATCAGCACCACGGCGAGCGACATGGTGCATCTGCGCGCCTCGTTAGGGCGTGCGTTCCGTGCTCCCAACCACACCGAACTCTATATGCCGCCGCTTCCGCTCAATGATAATATTAGGATCAGGTCGAATCCCGAGCTCACGCCGGAATATATCTGGGCTGCCGATTGCGGTGTCGATGTACTGCCCTTTGAAAACCTCAAATTGCAGTGCGGTGTCTTCTACAATCATATGCGCGATCTAATCGGGCAGGGCGTCAAACTCGAAGACCTTTCCGTGACGCACGAGAACATAAGCCGGGCCTGGAGCACCGGTATCGAACTCGAAGCACAGTACCGGATTACAAAGAAGATAACCGTTCGCGGCAGTTACGTATTCCAGCAGTCTCGCAATGAAAGCGCTTCGGAAAATGCGCGACTGTTCAAAAGACAGCTCGGCGACCTGTCGGGAATCAGGGAGACCGATATTCAACTCGATTATATACCGGCCCACAAGGGAAGTTTCGGTGGGGTGGTTTCGCATGTGTTTGGTCCGGTACTGCTCTCGTTCTCGCTCGACGAGCTGTTTGTGGGCTCCCGCAGTTACCTCAATTTCAACGAGGTTTCCCTCGATCCGGGAGAGGTCATGTACCTCGACGGAAAGATCAGAATCAATCCGCCGCTTACGGAGCTTCCGATGTACGCACGTACCGATATCAACCTCCGCGGTGATATCGGCAACCATTTCTTCCTGACCGTCGGGATGCAGAACTGCTTTGACGCACGGTACGAGGAGAGCTTCGGGACGTATGCGCCCGGGAGGCTCGCGACGCTCAAGGCAGGGGTGGATTTCTGAGAATCAAGGGTGACCCGTTCATCCCCTCTACACCGGGCGGAGAATCCAAAGACTCCCCTGTCTTCCGCAGCGGTTCCGGCACCTGCCGGTAACGCTGTGAATACCCTTTCCCGAAAAGTACATCATAAATCAGAAGCCACTCAGAGGAACGTTCCTCCATTTCCGTATGCCTGGCGGGGTATTCCTTTCTGACGCGGACCGGGGTGGTTGTACGCAGGCAGTCAAGAAGCCGGTACCAGGGCGGCAGGGTCAGATGCGCCTGCCGGGCAACGGCAAGCGGCAGGTAATACATGGAGAGCGCGGTGTCCTGCTGCGGGGCGAGGGGAAAGTTGGCGAACCAGACGCCGCGCGACGCAAATGCCCACGGTTGTCCATCGCGGACCGGTCGTTCATAGCCGGACTCCCGGTATACATGGGTGAAACCGGGAAGGTGATCGCCGAAAAAAAAGAGCAGGGTCGGACGTGACGCTTTACGGATGTACCGGGTGAGCTGCAGCAGCGAACGGTCGGCATCGGTGATTCCCTGCAGATAGGTATTGTACTCACGATCTGCGGCATCGCTCAGCCCGGTGGCGACCCGGCAGTCAAGTGAGTCGTAGCGTTCCTCATCGTACGGACCGTGATTCTGCATCGAGAGTGCGAATATGAATTGCGGACCGCCTCCGGAATCAAGACGGATGATAATACGCCGGCTCAGCTCCGCGTCGCTGATGTACATTCCTTTTATTTCAGGATCCTTCATGTCCTCCATACTGATAAAGTGGTCGAAACCGAGATGCCGGTAGACATTTCCCCGGTTCCAGAACCATCGTTTGAACGTATGGATAGCAGTTGTCCGGTAGCCGTTGGCCTTGAACAGCCTCACCAGCGATGGCACCGGACGCTGAATGAACTGATTGTAGGCGCGCACGCCCTCGGGAAAAAATCTGCAGGTCATTCCGGTGAGCACTTCAAACTCCGCGTCGCAGGTGTTCCCGCCGAACACCGGAGAATAGAGGGTGAGTGCCCTTTTTCCGCGACTGAGTGAACGGAAACAGGGAATCGGATCACACGGTAGTGGTATCGATTCAATACGGGTAAGGTCCCAGAACGATTCGTTCATGTACAGAATAATGTCGGGATACACCGGTTTCGGTGTGCTGGTATCTTCATCAGGCATCACCACATGGGGCTGGAGGAGTGCATCGACATTTTTTTTCGAATACTGTTCCGGTTTATCCACATGGAGCGATTCTAAATTCATCAGGAAGGCGTACAAAACACCATTTTTACGGTAATTGCTCAGTTGGCTCCAGAATTCATTGACGATTTTGTAATGCCGATTCACTCTCGGGATTACCCCACGAAGATTGGCGGCAATACAGAGCAGCGATCCGCACAGTAGAGCCCCGGTAACAATCCTTGCGCGCCAGGGAAGCCGCAGATGTACCAGCCTGTTCCGCAGGAGCAGCAACCCTGAAACGAGCGCTACAATCAGCAGCACCCCAAGAACAATACCCGTTGAATACATCCGGGTGACGAGCAGTGCCTGTTTGAAAAAGATCAGGTCTCCGGGGAGAAGGGGCTGATGCAGAATGCGCATTTTCTGCATATCGGCAATACTGAAAAGGCCGCAGAAGAGTAGGAGCATCGCCATACCATAGGAGAGCGAGTTGAAAACGGCATAAAAGAGCAGGAACAGCAGTACAACGATCAGAATATTAACCCGGAGAGGCCCGTGAAAGATTGTTATCCAGGTGACTATCTCCCGTATATTCAGCAGGTGCAGAAACTGCATCACAACAGGCAGCAGTAGAAGAGTCAGGAGCAGGCAACTGAGTTGAGCGGTCCGGTAAGATGTCTTCACGTTTTCCGATCGGGGTGCTGCAGTAAGAAAGAGGGTTTTGAGTGGTTCGGGGATAGGTATCATCGGAGGTAGTGGCTACGGTGCATTCTGGTTTGAGGTCGTACCCGGTACCGGGTCCGCTGATCATTGAATTATTTCGGAACGCCCTTCCGGATGGCAGTAGCAGCCTGTGTTCGATTGAGGTTAGAATATACTATGTGTGTGGAATGTGCCAACCTTCATATATATTCGACCTAAATCGGACGATTGTTTTCAAAAAACTGTTTAGGGCTCAAAATTTCCCACTTACCCATCTGTTCGTTTGAAGATCGCAGTTTTCACGGACCGAAAATTGACCGGTTGCGTTCCTGATCATAATTTTGCACCGGTAAT